>NZ_CP034835.1:0-1498750 GCF_004014715.1 Pseudoalteromonas sp. R3 | reverse complement strand
GACTCTGAATTCTGGCTAACGCTTAATACTCCTTCGTAAGCAAAAAAGGGATCCTCTGTTGGACGACATATCAACCAGCGCCTTGTTTATTATTCTTGGCGTGCTTGTTCTGCTCTCGGGCTATTTTTCCAGTTCGGAAACCGGGATCATGTCTATCAATCGCTACCGATTGCGCCACTTGGTAAAAGAAAAACACAAGTCGGCACAACGCGTAGACGAACTTTTAAAACGCCCGGACCGTTTAATTGGTCTGATCCTAATCGGGAATAACCTGGTTAACATCGCCGCTTCAGCGGTTGCTACCGTTTTGGGTATGCGTTTGCTGGGTGATGCAGGTATTGTGGTTGCCACCTTTGCTCTGACCTTGGTCATCTTAATCTTTGCAGAAGTGACACCTAAAACACTGGCGGCGCTATATCCCGAAAAAGTTGCGTTTCCCAGCTCTGTCATTCTGAAACTCCTGCTAAAACTACTCTTCCCTGTGGTTGTGACCGTGAATTGGATCACCAACGGCATGTTGAAACTGATTGGCGTATCACCGGAGCAGATAGAAGAACACAGCCTGAGTAAAGAAGAGCTTAAAACTGTCCTCAATGAATCTGGCGCCATGTTGCCAACCAACCACCAGGATATGATGACTTCCATCCTGGATTTAGATCATGTGACAGTTGAAGACATTATGATCCCACGCAGTGAGATCAATGCCATCGACATCAATGATGACTGGAAGGACATTTCCAAGCAACTGACCAATGCTCAGCACACCAGGGTACTGCTGTACCGGGACCAAATAGATGACGCCGTGGGCTTTATTCATTCACGCGATGCTTTGCGTCTGCTGACCAAAGAGCAATTTGACAAGCCTTCTCTGCTGCGAGCGGTGCGAGAAATTTACTATATTCCGGAAAGCACCTCGCTCAATACACAACTACTGAAGTTCCAGCAGAACAAAGAGCGTATCGGTCTGGTGGTCGACGAATATGGGGATATCCAGGGCCTGGTAACACTGGAAGACATCCTTGAAGAAGTAGTCGGCGACTTTACCACAACCAAAACCCCAGCTCCGAGCGACGAGGTAGACGTTCAAAATGATGGCTCAGTTATGGTTGATGGTGGTGCGAACGTACGCGACCTGAACAAAGAGATGCGTTGGCATCTGCCTACGGAAGGCCCAAAAACCCTCAGTGGACTGATTGTTGAATATCTTGAAGATATCCCACAAACACAGTTAGGTCTGAAAATAGCGGGCTACCCTATGGAAGTGGTCGAAATAAAGGAAAACATGATCAAAGTGGTCAAAGTTTACCCCAATAAAAAGAAAAAACCTGCCAAGTCAAATTAATTAAAAAGCCGCGTAATGCGGCTTTTTATTTTTAGTTACAAAAAAAATATCAACTCCCCCTTAAAAAGCAGCCTACATTCTGTACAAATTAATTTCATTATTGTTAACTAAGTCAGCCCAGCCTATGGGCATACTCAAATGAACAAGGAAATATAAATGAAGTTAAAATTGAACAAAAAAAGCGTGAAAGCTTTGTCTTCTGACAACGCAGTACTGCCCGGGAAAATGACACGTCAGGTTGCCGGTGGTTTAGTAACACTCGAATGCCCAAGTGATTGGGATCGCTGGACCAGCGGCGGTTGCGTATCAACTCAATGCGAAACCTACACCTGCCCACCTCCACACACTATTGTCGGTGATTGCCCAGTGTCCTGGGATTGCCGTTTCTCCAAAACCGGATGCTAATATCAATAAAGGAATTAATATGAAACTTAAGCTCAACAAAAAAAAAGTAAAAACACTCTCAGCTGACAACTCTGTGTTACCAGTAAAAATGACCGGAAAAATCGCGGGTGGTGTGCCACCGACTTCAAATTGTCCAAGTGACTGGGATACACGTACCAGCTATACCTGTACAACGTTGAACTGCGCCGAAACCTACAACTGCCTGCCCTCTATCCATAATGAGTGTGACACCTGGGATTGTCGATTTTCACGCAACACTACCTGCTGATCCACTAGGGAAATAACATGAAATTAAAATTACGCAAAAAAAGCGTTAAAGCCCTTTCTGCTGATAATGCCTTACTACCTGAAAAAATGACCCCCCACGTTGCTGGAGGAACTTTCTATACAGCACAGGGCTGTCCGATAGACTTTGATACGCGCACGAGTTATTCATGCACGACCAAATACTGTCCGGAAACATCTCCGTGCTACCCGGACCTATCGTGGAATTGCAACTCTGCTCAATGTTATAACTAAGTATTGAGAGTGGTGCAGCAGAACAATTATCTGCTGCACATTTTTAAAAGGAAGGCTTAATGACAATAACGCTTAGGAGAATAAACGTTCAAACCAGTTTTTATCGAGATCGGCTTCACATCGCTTGAGCTGAGCGCCATAACGCGAAGCACGATGCTTCACTTTATTGGCCACTTTCATCAGCCATTGCTTCTTCTTATAAGTACCCCGTCGGTAACCGCCCCAACCTTCGTGATAGTTGAGATATTGTGCATAGGCATCCCACTTAGAAACGCCGTTGATTTTATGGGTCTTATAGACAAACCACCCCATAAAATCTATGGCATCTTCAAAATCATCTCTGTCTGCACCTGAATTACCGGTTTCGCGAATGTAGTCGCTCCATGTTGGTGTTTTTGCCTGTGAATAGCCATAAGCACTGCTAGCTCGGCCAATAGGGATGACCCATAAAAAGTACTCCATGGGAGGCGCGGCGTCATGCCTGAACGAGCTTTCCTGGTACATCATGCTCATCAATACGTGTTTAGGCGAGCCCCACTTTTCTTGTGCATCTTTTGCATCAAAATACCAATCGTCTTTCTCTTCAAAAATTTTACAGATATCATTAGGTTGCTTCGGAGGTGCGGTAGCACAGCCAGTCAATGCAGCCAACAAAGGTAATAAAATTATTTTTTTTCTCATTTTTTTATGAACTCGTTGAACTTTTCTAAATTGTGCCGGTCTTACTCTCTGAATGCAGCAGTTTAGCATTGTTTCATCCCTGATATTTATTTGCGCAGCCTACTGGCTGCGCTTTTTTTATGCCCGAGAAAAGTAGTCCCGCAAAAATTCGTTAAACGTGGTCCTGTCTTTTGCAACGACGTCTTGCTCATCCGCAAATGATCGCTCGCTCATAGAATCCAGCTCAGCTTGCTGAAATACATGATAGTCGTCAGACACATGAATTTGTTTGTATTGCTGTGCCAGCGACAAAGCCAGTTTACCGCTGTCCTGGGCTTGACTGACTAGTTGATCAACAATACGTCCAGAAATAGTTAGTTCCGGTCGATTTACCCACTCACTAAGCTTAGTTATAACGGGTGTGTAACGCTCAGCACCATGAGCTTCATCCAGCACAGCTGCAACACGATGCAATTGTTCAAAAATGTCCTGGCCCCACTGTTGTAAAGAGCCTGTTTCTGTCCCTCTGTGAAGGGTCACATCAGGATTACGCCCCTCATTAATGACCTGCTGTAGATTAAGATCACAGATCTTTTGCTCTTCCCAGCTTAGTGCAGGAGACTCTTTCAATAAACAGTATGTGAGGAATACATCCAAAAACAGGATTTGCTCAAGATCAATCCCCGTCTCACTGAATGGATTGACATCCAGCGCTCTGATCTCAACATATTCAATGCCGCCTCGGCTCAGCGCCTGAGTGGGGGTTTCTCCAGAGCGACCATTGCGTTTCGGTCGGATAGGCGAATAGAATTCGTTTTCTATCTGCAGAATATTTTTGTTGAGTTGTTTCGGTATTTCGTGCTGATAATCCGGAATATGCTGGTAGAGATCAGATTGACTACGAATGGCCTTTTGCAACCCAGCCACATATTCATCCAGACTGTTGTAGGTAACACGCAGTGATGACTGCGCACTGTTGGTGTAACCCAGGTCGCCCAGTCGCAATGCGGTGCCATACTCGAGATAAAGTGTTCCCTGCCCCAGCTTTTTAAATGGTAGTTCACTGCTTTTGCCTTGCAAAAAAGAATGACACAAAGCCGGAGAAGCGCCAAACAGATAACTGATAAGCCACAGTTCACGTTTAAAGTTGCGAATAAGACCCAGGTACTGATCAGAAATAAATGCCTGTGAAGGGCGTGTATCCTCCGTCAGTGTCTGAAGGCTTTGCCACAAAGAATCGGGAAACGAAATATTAAAATGTACCCCTGCAATAGCCTGCATCATACTGCCATAGCGGTTTTTTAGGCCTTCCCGATACAAGGTCTTCATTTGACCTATATTTGACTGGCCAAACTGCGCCAGAGTAATGTCGTCTTCATGTTGAATAAAGCACGGCATACTCATTGGCCACAATAGCTCATCACCCATGTGGCTCAGGGTATATTTTTGCAAGTCTCTCAGCTGAGAAAGCGTTTCCTCGGGTGACTCGCTGACCGGCGTAATAAACTCCAGGAGAGATTCGGAGAAATCAGTTGTGATCGCACCATGTGTCAACGCATGACCAGCCCCACGAGGATGCGGGGTTTTTGCTATCTCTCCGGATGATTTAATTCTCAGCGCTTCTCGTTCAATCCCACGTTTTATACCACGCAAGGCGCTACGATGTGCCGATGTCGCAAGCGCTTCTAACTTGCCTTGTAAATTTAACTGTTTCAAAAACTAATACCTCGAGGCCCGGTGCTCAGTAATACACAATGCTACTGTCAATTGGGGCAAATTACGAATACTCAAGCGGTAATGATCACTTTGCCAAAATGCGCACCCTGTTCAACATACTCATGCGCCCGCTGAATGTCGCTTAATTTAAATCGCTGATCAACCAATACCTGCAACTGGTCTGCACATACTGCTTCATATAAACGTGCTAAATGTGCCTGATTCGCTTCAACCAATAGTCCACGTCCCTTCACCCCCTGTTGGTGAGCAACTGCTAACACCTGATCTTTTGTTACCGTGGGAACAGTGACGAGTTCAGAGCCAGCAAGAAGGTTCTGCGTCATACTTTGCCCGAGCTCTGCCCCGACTAAATCGATCAAGAGACCCTTACGAGGCTTTGACAAATACGTTTCCAACGTGATGGCCTGAAAGTCCAATGTGCTGAAAACCTGATGCTCAGTACGCCGACTGACGGGGATCACATCAAAACCGCGTAATCTGCCAATTTGCAGTAACAGGTGACCAACCCCTCCGGTTGCTGCATTGACATACACAGGCGCACGCTGAGGGTCGAAATCGGCCAGCGCCTGCCATGCAGTCAACCCTGCCAGACACAGACCGGCCAAACTGGCTTCTGCATTCTGCTCGACTTTAATTAATTCACCAGCGTTGCCATAAACATGGCTGGCATAACTCCCTGGATGACTGGCAAAGCCTGCCATGCCAATCACCTTATCTCCCGGCTCAAATCCGCTAACATGCTTACCGGTTTGTACGACTTCGCCCAAGACGTCATAGCCCAGAGGCAAAAACGCATCGGGCGCTTTACCTTGTGCAACATAGCCAAGGCCACTGCGTGTTTTAATATCGATGGGATTGACTGACGTTGAAATAACTTTGATCAGCACCTGCTGATCGCTAGGTGATGTCAGTGGCAGGTCCTGAGCACACAGTTCAGTGCTGCCACCAAATTGAAAAATGCCATACTGGCGAAAGAGCTTTTCCATGGAAGATGCGTGTTTATGTGGCGATAAGGAACTCTAACATATCACAACAAAACCCCCAACCTCAGTACGTTGAATTTACATAGGTATGGGCGGCATACTGCCGCCCATTATGGAGGAGCTAACGCGTGAAAACGATGTCGCCCTCAACAACATCCACCTTAATCACGTCCCCGACATCAAAATCCCCTTGCAACAGCTGCTGTGCCAGCGGGTTCTCAATGTAGTGCTGAACAGCACGTTTGAGTGGTCGTGCGCCGTAGACAGGATCGAAGCCACTCGCAGCAATCTTATCCAGCGCCCCTTCAGTAAGTTCAAAGCCAAATCCTTTGTCGTGCAAACGCTGGCGCAACTTTGATAGCTGAATATCTGCAATTTGCTTTATGTGCTCGTTAATCAGCGGATGGAAGACGACCGTTTCGTCGATACGGTTTATAAATTCGGGTCTGAATTGCGTCACCAATACATCCATAACTCGTTGTTTAAGAACGGCATAATCATTGCTTCCCGCCTGCTCCTGAATAACATCGGAGCCCAGATTCGAGGTCATAATGATCACTGCATTTTTAAAGTCTACGGTGCGCCCCTGGCCATCGGTTAAACGGCCATCATCAAGTACCTGAAGTAAAATATTAAACACATCTGGGTGCGCTTTTTCTACTTCGTCGAGCAAAATAACCGAATAAGGACGACGACGAACCGCTTCTGTCAGATAACCGCCCTCTTCATATCCGACATACCCCGGAGGTGCCCCCACCAGGCGTGCAACTGAGTGCTTTTCCATAAACTCAGACATATCAATGCGCACCATGGCATCTTCCGTATCAAACATAAAACCAGCCAGCGCCTTGGTTAGCTCTGTTTTACCAACCCCAGTAGGACCTAAAAACAAGAATGAGCCAATCGGCCGGTTAGGATCAGCCAGACCAGCTCGAGAGCGACGTATGGCATTGGCCACCGCACTAACGGCCTCATCCTGACCAATGACCTTTCTGTGCAACTCATCTTCCATCTGCAGCAGTTTGTCTCGCTCGCCCTGCAGCATTTTTGCCACCGGGATCCCTGTCCAGCGCGATAAAATCTCCGCGATTTCATCTTCACCAACCTGATTTTTCAGCAGACTCATTTCCTGCATCTCAGCCTGAGAGGCTAAATCCAGTTTGCGTTCCAGCTCCGGGATACGACCGTATTGCAGCTCTGACATACGCTGCAAATCGCTTGCCCGGCGCGCCACATCCAAATCAAGACGTGCCTGCTCCAGCTCTGCTTTGATAACCTGCGTCCCCTGTAATGAAGCCTTCTCAGCATTCCACACCTCATCAAGCTCTCGGTATTCTGTTTCCAACTGCTGGATCAGGGTTTGCATTTCAGTGCGGCGCTTCTGGCTTGCTTCATCTTTTTCTTTCGCCAGTGCATTGTCTTCCAGTTTCAATTGGATGATACGTCGTTCCAACTTATCCAGCTGTTCTGGTTTAGAGTCTATCTGTAAGCGAATGGACGAACCGGCCTCATCGATCAGATCAATGGCCTTGTCCGGTAACTGCCTGTCACTGATATAACGATGTGACAAATGCGCTGCAGCGACAATGGCAGGATCGGTAATGTCAACGGAGTGATGCAGTTCATAGCGCTCTTTTAAACCACGCAGAATCGCAATGGTGTCTTCAACGCTTGGCTCTGCAACAAAGACTTTCTGAAAACGTCGCTCCAATGCAGCGTCTTTTTCAATATACTGGCGATACTCGTCCAGTGTTGTTGCCCCCACACAATGTAATTCGCCACGCGCAAGCGCAGGCTTGAGCATGTTGCCCGCATCCATGGCGCCATCTGTCTTACCAGCGCCCACCATAGTGTGGATCTCATCAATAAAGAGGATCACCCTGCCTTCTTCTTTAGCCAGCTCATTAAGTACTGATTTGAGGCGCTCTTCAAATTCTCCGCGATATTTTGCACCGGCTACCAGCGCGCCAAGATCAAGCGATAACACGCGCTTATCTTTAAGACCCTCGGGCACTTCTCCGTTAATGATACGCTGCGCTAACCCCTCTACAATAGCCGTTTTACCAACGCCAGGCTCACCAATCAGCACCGGGTTGTTCTTGGTACGGCGCTGTAACACCTGCACGGTTCGACGAATTTCATCATCACGACCAATCACCGGATCCAGCTTGCCTTGCTCGGCACGCTCAGTCAGATCTATCGTGTACTTCTCCAGTGCCTGACGAGTATCTTCAGCATTCGGATCATCCACTTTCTGACCACCGCGAATAGCTTTAATGGCGTTTTCAATTTTGTCCTGAGTGATATTCAAAGAGCGGAAGATATCACCCAGCGGGCCTTTATCTTCACATGCCGCAAACACAAACAGCTCACTAGAGATGTATTTATCTTTGCGTTTCTGTGCATACTTGTCACATAAATTGATTAAAGAGATGAGGTTATTTGATAACTGTACATCGCCACCGACTCCTTCAACCTTAAATAGTTTTTCAATGGCCTGAGAAAGTTTAGTGTTCAGCTCATCGGCACTGACCCCTGCCTGGGCGAACAGTGCACGTACACTGGAGCCGCTTTGCTGCAACAAAGAGTACATTAAATGTACAGGCTCAATAAACTGATGGTCCCGCCCTAATGCGAGTGACTGCGCATCGGACAGCGCAGCTTGAAATTTACTGGTAAACCTATCTATTCGCATACCCTAAATAACCTTATAAATAACTTAGTTACCTATAAAATGGGTATCACAGCGAGTTTGATCAAGGTGTGTGAAGCAAAAGAGCGAGATTTATTTGCGCCAAATCAAACTGGCCATTCGACCGCAGCGACGGTCCCTGCGATAAGAAAAATAATATTGGGGATGTGCTACCGTGCAGTGTGCCTGTTCAGACACAGCGGTGACGCCTAGCTCACTCAATTGTTGTCTGGCAAGAAGATAAATATCCGCAAGATACTGACCGTTTTCCTGACGTACAAACGCGTGACTATGTATCTGGCTGAGAGCAACAAACTGCTCTACCACCTCCTTGCCAACTTCAAAAGCCTGAGGGCCAATAGCTGGGCCTAACCAGACATGCAATTGACTTGCGGGCGTTTGAAAATGCGTGAGGGTCTTGGCAAGAACGCCGGCCGCCAATGGCCGCCAACCACAATGAACCGCCGCAATTTCATGACCTTCTTCACTGGCGATCAGCACAGGTAAACAGTCAGCGGTCATTATTGCCAAAGCGAATTTGGAAGAGCGGGTAAAAATGGCATCAGCCTGGGGGAGTGAAGCAATATCATACTCATCATCAGCGTGGATAACAGTGTTACCGTGTACTTGCTCCAGCCATGCGATTGGCAAAGAGACCTCAGCCTCTAACTTTGCTCTGTTCTGCGCGACGGCCTGGGCCGCGTCGCCGACATGATAAGCCAGATTAAAGCCATCAAAAGGGGGCTCAGATACGCCTCCCTGTCTTGTTGTAGACAGTGCGCCAACAACGCCCTGTAATGGCCAATCTGGGTAGAGCATATTAATAGTCTATCTGTGGGTTCTGCTTGCTGTCTTCACGCAATGCCGCAGTAAGCTGCTGCATATCTTCCGGGATCGGTGCTTCCCAGGTCATGATCTCACCGCTGACTGGGTGTGCGATACGCAATTTTACCGCATGCAGTGCCTGACGTTTAAAACTCCTAAGCGTATCAAGAAACTCCGGCGACGCATTGCGCGGCGGACAAGGACGGCCACCATAAAGCTGGTCACCCACCAGCGGGTGCTTAAGATAAGCCATATGTACACGGATCTGGTGGGTACGACCGGTTTCAAGACGTAAACGCAGACGCGTGTGTGCCCGAAACTTTTCGGCAACCCGATAATGCGTGATTGCGGGCTTACCCATTTCGTGGATTGCCATATGCGTACGTTTAGTCGCATGACGCCCTATGGGCTTTTCTATCATGCCACCAGCAGTCATAGTGCCATTACATATCGCTTCATACTCACGGGTAAAGTTTTCACGTGCCTGAAGGTTTTTCACCAGATGTGTTTGCGCAACTATGGTCTTGGCCACGACCATCAGGCCCGTTGTATCTTTATCAAGACGATGCACTATACCCGCACGCGGGACATTGATGATCTCGGGGTGGTGGTGTAACAATGCATTGAGCACGGTGCCATTGGGATTGCCAGCGCCAGGGTGCACAACCAGACCCATTGGCTTGTTGATCACAAGGATATCATCATCCTCATAAACGATATCTAACGCGATGTCCTGCGCTTCGTACTCCCGTTCAGCCTCAATTTGCGTTTCCACCGCAACGACTTCACCACCCAGCAATTTTTCCTTGGGGATCGCCAGTACGTCACCGTTGACGGTGACTTTTTCGTCAAGGATCCAAGTTTTTATTCTGGAACGTGAAAAATCGGGGAACAATTGCGCCAAAATCTGGTCTAGACGTTTACCGCCCAGTTCCACTGGCACATCGGCTTGTAGAGAAATTTGCTCAGACATGTGTAACTTTACCTAAAATACCAGTGCAAGCCATGCTCGACTGGGTTAGAATCGCATAAATGCATAGTTTACTCGGTTTTGCCGACTTGGCCTAGCCTGATAACGAAGGTAGTAAAATAAAATGATAAAGACGTTGGGAAAACGCGCTTTCGCAATCGTATTGAGCGCATCTGTATTGGGATTAGCAGCCTGCTCATCCGCCCCAGAACAAGAAGAAATCGAACGCGTACCAAATAAATCTGTGCAGGCATTGTACGAAGACGCCAAACAAACGCTCGACTCTGGCTTATATGCCCGTGCTATTGAGCTGTTGAGTGCCATTAACTCACGCTATCCATTTGGCCCTTATTCTCATCAGGTGCAAATGGACTTGGTATATGCCTTTTATCAAACAGGAAACACAGAACAGGCTTTAGCGACAGTAGATCGTTTTTTACGCCTTAACCCCAACCATAAAAATCTTGACTACATGTATTATATGCGGGGCCTTATCAACATTAAGGCAGATGAAAACGGCTTCCAGGAGTACTTTGGCATTGACCGTGCAGACCGCGACCCTAGTCGAACACGTGTTGCTTTTCAGGACTTGTCGACTCTGGTAAAGAATTATCCTGACAGCGCCTATGTGCCGGAAGCCAAAAAGCGCCTTGCCTGGTTGCTAAACAAAATGGCACGTTATGAACTAAAGGTCGCCAACTATTACTTTGAGCGTGAAGCCTATCTTGCTGCGGCTAATCGGGGTAAGTATGTAGTCGAACATTTCTCACAAAGCAGCTATCTGGTTCCAGCACTTGAGATGATGGAAAAGAGCTACGCGATGCTTGGTCTTGAGGAACTCAGCGACAACGCCCGTAAAGCCAAAGAGCAAAACCAGCAACGTCAGCAATAAATATACTTCACAGAACAATTGAAAACGCCGGGACTGCTTACAGTACCCGGCGTTTTTATGTCTTTTCTTGAGAGCTCAATGACTCGCTATACCAATTTGCTTAGTTAAGTGTAATTGATATTAGATCGCTTCTTCATCCTCTTCACCAGTACGGATCCGCACAACACGCTCCACTTCGGTGACAAAGATTTTACCATCGCCAATCTTGCCGGTTTGTGCTGTTTTTAAAATGACATCGATAGCCCGGTCTACATCTTCTTCGGCCAGAACGATGTCCAGTTTCACCTTTGGCAGAAAGTCGACCATATATTCTGCGCCACGATACAACTCAGTGTGGCCTTTTTGTCGGCCAAAGCCTTTAACTTCACACACAGTCATACCGGTAATACCGATATCAGACAAGGCTTCACGCACGTCATCTAGCTTAAATGGTTTAATGATGGCTTCTATCTTTTTCATGATTGATTTTTATCCCTTTGGTAATGCGTCGATTTTAGACAATCCAACAAAACAAGGCAAACAAAGCGATTGAATTAATACACGAAAAGACGCACTATAATAAGTAGTAGTTATTCCTAATTTTGGTTGTGCACGATGAAAAAACACAGAGGCTTTACACTTATTGAACTCATTGTCACGATTGCCATTTTGGGATTGCTATCTGCCATTGCCTTATCATTTGGGGCAAATATTTCAAGCTCTACCCGCTCTGAAACTTACTTACAGGAACTCAAGCGTACTGTCACGTTTGCCAGAGCACATGCAACTGCAACAGATGAAATCATTGTAATTTGCCCCGCAAGCCAAGCGCTGGTTGAAACCAACAGCGACTTTAACTGCCTGACCGACTGGCAAAATAACCGCATCACAGTGTTTTTAGACCGAAATAACAACGGCTCGTACAACGCTGATGCCGATGACCTGTTGCGTGTGATGGAGCGCGTGCCTGAAAACGACGCATTGTCATTTCCAAGTGCCAGTCTACGCTTTGATTCAAGTGGCCGCACAGCAATGCTGCAAGCCAGCAGCTTTGTCTATTGCCCTTCTGCAACCAACTTTGCCAATCAACAATTAGAGATAAGTGTTGTGGGGTCTGCGCTCTATCGCGGTGATACCCAGCTCACCTGCAATTAATCGCTTCATTGTGGTTTTTAGATAAGTGTCTTTGAACTGAGTACATCCGCGGTCGCGGAATTAAGCTTAAGGACTGATACTTACCAACTCCGCCCATGATAATTATTCATACTCCTTGTGATATAGCGCTCCCCATCTACGCTAGAATAATGACTCATGCACGGATGCATACTCATGAATGTAAGGAACTGCTTCGGATTTACCCTGTTTGAATTGATCATTTGCATGGCGCTGTTTGGTGTTATGGTGCTACTCTCGGCCCCTGCCATACACACACTGACCGAATTAGACAGGCCCAAAACTGCGCTATTGAACATCGACCGTCACCTGACCTTATCGAGGTTGCTGGCTATCACACACAATGCACCTGTCACTATGTGTCCATTAGTCAACGGCCACTGTACAACTCAGTGGCACAAGGAGCTGACTGTTTTC
The DNA here is from genome assembly GCF_004014715.1 of Pseudoalteromonas sp. R3. Lineage (NCBI taxonomy): Bacteria > Pseudomonadati > Pseudomonadota > Gammaproteobacteria > Alteromonadales > Pseudoalteromonadaceae > Pseudoalteromonas > Pseudoalteromonas sp. R3. Next base: position 1,486,156 of record NZ_CP034835.1, on the reverse strand, counting down.
ACCGATTATCAGGATCGCGCTCAGTTCGATAACGGAGATATCAAGCTAATGGTATTGTCGGGGATCACGACCAGCGACACGTTAGAATACCCCAGAAAAGCGATAACCTTTAAACACACAGGGACTTTAAGAGGATTTGGTAATGGTACCTTTGTTTACTGTGCCAGACGCCTTCGCGGAGATCCTATCGGGCTGGCTTTGTCTGTCAGTGTGGTAGGTCGAAGCAGACTCAGAGAAACGACAAAATGCCATTAGCGCCATATTTGTCCCTTCAAATTGAGCTAACCTTATTGGCCAACTCTGTACAATAACTCATATTGAATGCGCTTTGCACAACGCGCTCATTCAGGCACAGTGCACGGTGATTAAATCTGAGTCAACATGAGAATGAAAACAGGACCTGCATCTGGCTAGATCGCAGTGATCATCGCCCCCAACATTGATCTGCGGTGAAGTTACCTGTACTACCCCGAATATTCAAGTTATTGATGGTTAGGGTTGTACAATCGGGATCGTCCTCAAGTGGGCCCCCGATGCCGTGGCCGTAATTGTAAAGGTATTGAGGTTCGCACCCAGTGCTATGGTCAGGGTAAAATAATCATTCTCCGTTGTGGTTTGCAATCCCAGCTCAGCTAATGTGCTGGCATATTGCCGGTTGTCCACAAAATACTGTTCCTGTTTGTTCGCAGCATCAAGCAAAGTGGATGCAGCTTCAGCTCTGGCTGCACGCTTCACATACAATGAATAACTGGGGTAAGCAATGCTGGCTAAAATACCCAGGATTGCGATGGTGATCATCAGCTCAATCAGAGTGAATCCCAATACTGTACGATTAGTTCTTTTCATCATGCTCTTCTTTTTTGTATATGTACAATAACCGAGTTTGCATTTCGATTTGTACGTCATTTTCACCAGTTACACCACCGACACCGCCGTCTGACTTTCTATATGGCTCGGCAGCATCGGGTTCCACCAGCCGGATCTTGCCATCTATAACATCGTCACTGTTCTCAGTCACAATAGGACTTATCAGCTGCGCTTTAATTGTGGTACTGCCATCCTCATTGGTATGTTCGCTATAGTGTACTCTGGGTGTATCCGGCACTTCTGCGGTAGTCTGAAAACTTCTCAGATCCAACATCTGCATACCATAGTTCAGGTGCAACGCATATAACCTTCCCCTGCCCGCAGTGATAGAACACTCGTTTATCTCGACACTGGCAGGCGTAAAAGTTGTGTAATAGGCAACACCGGCGACAATGGTTGCTGCCGCCATCGCTTTTTCGCCATCAGCAAGTTCCAACTTCCAGCCGTTTGCCAAACCCAGCTCAACTTCTTTTTCTACAAACTGGTCAAAATCATCCAGCCGAGAGTAAAAGGGGTCACTGGTGACATCCAGTAGGTTTGCAGATGTGATAGTCGCCGGTACACTGTCCCCTCTAAATGATTGTGTTTTGGTGTTTTCATCCCGAATCATATAGAGAAAATCCTGCACAGCAGTAGACGTCGGCTTGGCTCGGTTACCACTGCCAATCAGTAGCCCTTCATAAGGGATGTCCCTGCGAATAGTGATCGTCTGACCATTTACCGTTTCAGTTGATACCTTAGAAAAGTAGGTGCGAGCTACAACCGGACGGTAGAAAAGCCGTCGCTTGTGATTGTCCGTGTCTCCGCTAAGATCTGCCAGTTTGAAGTGTGTCCAGGGAGTTTCACGGTCGCTTGGATTGGTCCCGGGCATGTCAAAGCGCCAGACACCTCCTCCTGTATCCGAAGCATAGATACGATCAATATAGCCATCATAATCAGAATCAACGGTGCTGAGGTCTGCTGCGATACTATGCTTGCCAGAGAAACCATTAGCCGCAGTCAGGCTCCAAAACGGCTTACCCGTTTCTATGTCAACAATATAAATACCCCGGCCAACGTTGTCGTCAGAAAAGAGCGCATTATCTTTATTGGTATCATATCCGGCACCAAAAATAACAACTGGCGTATCCGGTTTAGATTTAATAAAAGTCACCAAAGGTTTAGACCAGGTTTGAGCCAGTTGCTCATAGGGCGCAGACCCGCCTTTGATAGGTCCTCCCCACAATAACTTAGGATTATCAGGGGACGTAATATCAAACCCATAATACTCGTTGCCACCACGTCGCATACCGGCAATGAGCCAAACGCGCTCTCCGCTACCTACCTTACCATCGTCATTTTTGTCCCAGAAATAAACCGTTATCGGGCCATCCATACCGTATAACTTGGTATCATCCTGGCGCACCATTTGAGGTCTGAGTATGTCCAGCAAGGAACCGGGAACAAACGCCCAGCTCTCCGTCACGGTGTCGCCGTTGTCCTTAAACATGTGGAGGAACCCGGCATTAGTACCCACAATCACTCGCAAGTCGCCATTGCCATAATCCAGCGTTACGGGCCTTGAGTGCAAGGGGTCGCCAAAAATGGTGTCGCGTCGGTCAGTGGTTGAGCCGTTATTGTTTTCATCATTAACGTCAATCCCTCTGGACCAGTCAATCACATCAGGTAACAGACCGGCATTATCCACCGAAAACATGGTGCTCAATTTTGACAAGTCACCACCCGCAGCGATCAATGCGGTGGCATAGTCAAAAGACATTAAGGTGCCTTTACCATAGTCTGAATAAAGCTTGCGTGTTGTTTGCCGTGATAACTGATAGTTAACGCCACCGACCCCCACTTTTGAGCCATCTTTAGAACCAGGCTGAGACCAATACGTGGTGACATTATCTGCGATAACCCCCTCTTCATTAATGGCATGGCTACTACTTCCCATGCCATGTATCACAGATCCTTTCACCTTGAGCTTTTTCAGATTGCCCCGCCACCGGGTGTGGGTTTCTGGATAAAACATAGTGTAATAGATTGAGTCTCCACTGCGACTCAAGTCTGAGCTACTGGTTGATACAGAAGGCGATGAAAAACTGTCACTCTTTTCGCGAATGTTAGTAATGGTGGCTTTCAATGCTTCAGAAAGCTCAGAGGCCGTATTCGCATGTTTGTATTCTCCGCCACCATCAAGAGCGGTTTGCTCAAGCAAGGTTTTGCCCGCATTGGACATCCCCGTACCAAAGCCTATGGTATAGGTGCGGGCAAAGTCCAGTTCTTCCGGCGTACTGGGGTAAAGATCGACCTGAGTTTCGGGTGTTCCTCTCATCACTTTAGCGAGTGAGTTAAGGTAGTTGTTGGATACTCTGCTGGGCGCAGAGCCAAACGTAGACACATATTTATTATAGATATCCGTATTACGCGCTGAGTCACTGGTCGGATCGCCATCTGTCATCAGAATGATATTGGTCGACGTGTCGCAGCGTTTCGGCGCCAGGGGATCCGGCTTAAAGGGCGAAATATAATAACCATTACTTTCAACACTGCGATCACGGTCGCTTTTATCCTGCCCGTAAAGAACCCGTTTACCTGTTAGATAAAGATATGCCTCCCACAGGGTTTCCGACAAAGGTGTGCTGCCGCTGGCTGGCAAGTTAGCAATTTTACTTTTTAGCGTTGTTGTATCTGTACCCAGGCCATTAAGTACATATCCACCTGAACTGGAATAGAGTCGCATTAAGCCGATATCGAAATCTGGGTTGTCATCTACCAGTGTTGTAATCGCATCCTGTGCAACCTTTAAGCGACTATCGCCACAGTTTGATTGTTGGTACCAGCCATTACGTACCTTGTAACAACGTTTGCTGGTCTGCGAAGAATCAAAGCAATCAATGCTACGAAACCGCCCTCTACGATACTCATAGCACCGCTGGCCATCCTTCACATCCCACGCCATACTTCCCGATGTATCAAAAACAACCAGCACTCGTGACTTTTCTGAGTTAGAGATGTCATGTTTAACAAATAACTCGATATCCTCGGCCTGAATGCTGAACACACAAATACAACTCAGCAAGCCTAATAGTCTATACCACATTATTGATTCCCCAGGTTGCTAAGCGCTTCCTGCGCAACGCCAATCACAACGGTCACCTGATGCTGAGCTTGGTCACCATATTGCACTGTACTTTCCACTTCAGTGATCACACAGCTTAGTCCAGCAGTGAAGTTAAAAACACGCGGACACTCCAGTAACAGCTGACCGCTGTTGAGGTTGGCTTGCAGGCTTTCCAGTTCTATTTCTTCATCATTGCGGATCACCCGGCCAACCATCTCTCCTGCATCGTTTTCAAACTGGCCGTTACGGGCATGAAAAACACTTTCGTTAAACAGTACTTTCTCTTGTGAAATAATGCGCTGTACTTCTCCCATCAACAATGCCTCGGCAGCTTCACGCTCTTGCGCGGCATTTGTCACTTTAATATCTATAGTACTGCTACTCATCAGGGTCACAGCGACGCTCATCACGGCCACAATAAGGACCATAGAAACAATCAGCACCATGCCCTGCTGTTTATGCGCCATTACCATGTTGAAATTCCCATGTTATAGAGTTGGATTGTGGTCGAGAACACCGTCCGACGATAATTGTCATTAAAGGTCAGGGTTCGTCTGTCCGGGTCATTGCCCAGGGTATAAGTCTGGCTTTTCAATTCCAGATCCGCATCAGCCTCAAGTACTCTGACTAATGCGATGATCTGCACGGTCAGAATCCCACCTGAGCGCTCCCAGTCTCCAGCGGTCATATCTTGTGTACTACGATAAGTATCTACGCGGCTGTCACCATTGGTGTCCAGTCCAAACAGGTAGCGAATATCTTCGACCCCTTCAATCACAGCTTCTGTGGTCATCCCGCCACTCACGGTCAGTCTTCTGCGCATCAGGATTGGAGTGGTGATAGTTTTGCTATTGATCTGAATTTGCTGCTCTTCGATATAGTAAACATGATGACTGTAGGGCCACAACGTAGCGTTGTTAGTCGGCATGCCAGCAAAACTATCCCCGGCGACAAAGGTGCCCTGTTCTTGCTGTGCAATAAAATAGTAACGATTGTCTTCAACATCGCCGAAATCTGTAATTTGCCTTCCTTCGAGAAACTTAAGCTGTAACACCTCTGTATTGTTACGCGCCCCTGAGATGCAATCTAACGCCGCACCACTTGTTTGCTCCGCGTAGATAGAGCGGAAGTTCGTCTGTACCGCATTGGGAAAACTACCATTATTGAGACCGCCAAAACAATCGTTCGTTGGATTCGCTGGACTGGTTGAATTAATCGTGGTCAGGCCTTTATCATAAAAGGTGCCCCAGAAACCAACCTGCTCAAGGTCACGGCGTAACAAGGTCAGTGTCAGCCTGCCAACCTCCTGAAGCTCGCCAATCGCCATCGTATCTCGTGTTGTTACTTTCATACTGACATACGCTGTGACTACGCCACCCAATAACAAAGCGCCAATAAACATGGAGATCAGTAACTCTACCAGCGTAAACCCTGAGCGTCCCATTTCAGTCCCTCACCAGTAAATAACTGTTTATGCTTACTACTCGTCGATAGTCATTGTTTTCGCCACAGTTAATCGCCTGGTTGGCAGCATTCATGACAAATGCCTGACGACCTGCCCAGGCAACACTGACCGTCACATTGAAGCCTCGCCCCTGCGTATTGGCCACCGGCGTTGTACTAATACACACAGTAGTATCGTCAAGCGAGCCCGTGTTCTCTTTGGCTTGTATGGCCATAACCCATTGCTCCAGATCCATCGCAGCAATTTCAGCATTGGTACATGTATTACTGAAACAGCCATTATTGCCATTTATAGTCGCCGTGCTGCTGAATACTTGCTGATATTGTGTATCTAGATTGAGGGTGTCGTTACTGCGGATCCGCTGCATAATATCACCAGCCAGGGCCACAGCAGCTGCGCGTTGCATAGAGTCAAAACTGGCTTGCTTTGCCTTCGCTTGCAGTGCTACAGCACCGAGCAGGCCAAAGCTCAACACCATAAAAGCGATCAGCGTTTCTAAGAGGGTAAATCCGCGATTTGCGTTACTACACACAGTTCTTGCCATCATTTTTCAAAGTCAGTTTGCTCCATCACATAATATAATGAATCACTTCGTCATGAACCTGATCGTGGGCTCAACGGTCAATCAGTCGGGTTTAATGGTCAGAATAGCGACTTAAAATTAGCCGCAGCCCGGCGGCTCACCGTAATGGGCTCAGCAAAGCCATTCAACCGGACTCTGTGATTCCCTTCCACGGACTCCAGACTCAACACCGCCTGCTTTTTCACCAGTGTATTTCTGTGTACCTGTACAAAGTGTCGTGGATAGGTTGCCAGTAACTTCTTTAGGGGAATATCTACCAATGCCTCACCACCGGTAAAATAAATGTGGGTATAACGCTCGTCACTTCTGGCTACCAGAATATCGGATACCGCAACCCAGCGCGTATCATGGCCTACCTGATATTGCAGACGCTGCATTTTCTCGCCATAGATATGTTCAAGTAAGGCAACCAGGCGGTCTTTATCTATGGGTTTAACCAAATACCCTTCTGCCAGCAGATCGAACGCTCGCAGGGCATGTTCAGCGAATGCTGTCACAAAAACAATTTTGCATTCTGGCATTTTTTGTCTGAGCAAACCCGCGACTTCCAGACCATCAATGCCGGGCATAGCAATATCGAGAAACACCAGCTCGGGTAAGGTATCCTCACACAATTGCAGCGCCTGCTCACCGTCTGCCGCTTCTGCCACGCAAGTGAAATGTTCAAACTCCGACATCAAGCGCCGTAACCGCCGTCTGGCGATAGGTTCATCATCCAAAATCAGATAATTCATAAGCTCCGGTGTCAGGTAAAGTAATGGTAGCTAAGAATTTATCATTATCTCGCTCAATCCTCAAACTTGCCCGGCGCTGGTAATAGAGTGACAGTCGTTTATCGATATTTTTTGTCGCAATCCCATTGCCACTGGAGTGATGTGTTACGTGTGGTAAGGGATTAGTCACACTCAGTGTGATTGTATTATCACGTTTTTCAATGTGAATAGTAATGGTGCCGCCCTGGACACGCTTTTCTATGCCGTGCAATACTGCATTCTCGACCAGAGGTTGCAACGTCAGTGTCGGGATAGGCACACTCAACAGGGCATCATCGATTAGCCACTGAACCTGTAGCCTTTGCTCGAAACGAAAACGCTCCAGACAAAGGTAATCTTTCGTTAGCGCCACTTCATCTGCAATGGTATGCCATTTTTTTTCGGCAAAAGACACTCGCATCAGGCGGGCAAGTAATAAGGCTGCTTGTTCCGCATCAGCTGCATTTTCATGCGTTAATTCAGCCAACGTGTTTAACGTATTGTGTAAAAAGTGCGGTCGTATTCTTGCCTGCAAGGCATCAATTTCCGCTCGCGCAGCCAGCTCAAGCGCATTAACATTGTCAATGTAGATCGACATAAAGTACAGCAGGATCACCACAACAAAACAACATATGGCGCTATTGCTAAATACCGGACCCCAATCAATCGGCACATGGGAAGACAGAGGCGTAAACTGGATCCCGATACTCAGACCAATACACACACTAATAAACACAATAAAGACGATGCTCAGTTCCAGAACACCATTTTGAGCCGGTTTAGACACTTTAAAGGCGCTGATAAGAGCTATAACACCTAAAGACAATAAAGCGTTACCATGGGTGAATAAACTCACCAGCCCTAAAGTCAGCCAGAAGTCATCATAATCAGCGAGCGTATAAATAAAGGAGAGAGATTGCGAGGCGATCAGCATAGCCAGTACGCCCCGCTCAGATACCATGGCTTTTAGCAGTCCCAGGCCAATCGCCTCTGACTTATCCATGGTCTGTCGCACCTACCGAAGTTCGACAGGCACAGCGAAAACCACATTTTCTTCCTGACCCGGGTTTTCTACAACGGTTTGTCCACCAAGCGCTTTGAGTCGGGCAATGACCTGCTGCACCAACACCTCAGGTGCTGAAGCACCAGCAGTTACACCCACTTTGTTTACACCATCAAACCAGCTCGCATTCAGGCATTGGTCATCATCAATTAGAAATGCGCGTGTGCCCATTTTGTCCGCAAGCTCACGCAGGCGATTTGAGTTAGAACTATTCTTAGCACCAACGACCAACAGCAAGTCGACCTTGTTAGCCAGGTCTCTAACCGCGTCCTGACGGTTTTGTGTGGCGTAACAGATATCATCCTTACGTGGACCATGGATCTGTGGAAACTTTTCCCGCAGCGCTTCAATCACATCCGAAGTATCATCTACCGACAAGGTCGTCTGGCTGCAATAAAAAAGGTTGCTAGGATCTTTTACTTCCAGCGTACTGACATCCTCAGGTGTTTCAACCAGATATATACCACCCGCTGGGTTATTATATTGGCCCATAGTACCTTCTACTTCCGGGTGTCCATGGTGTCCGATAAGGATACACTCCGTGCCTTTGCGGCTTGCACGTGTGACTTCCATATGTACTTTGGTGACCAAAGGGCAAGTCGCATCAAAGACTTTTAGTTCGCGACGTTTTGCTTCCTGACGCACCTGCTGAGATACACCATGCGCACTGAATATCACAATGCTGTCATCTGGCACCTGATCCAGCTCTTCAACAAACACCGCACCACGGGCACGCAGCCCGTCTACTACATATTTGTTGTGTACCACTTCATGACGCACATAAATGGGTTTTTCAAAGATATCAAGGGCACGTTCTACGATACTGATTGCTCGGTCTACCCCGGCACAAAAACCACGTGGATTTGCAAGCAAGATTTCCATTAGTTTTTCACCTCTAAAATATCAACTTCAAAGGTCACCTTTTGCCCGGCCAGAGGATGGTTGAAGTCTACAGTAACAGAATCTCCGGCAACCTCGCGGATCAGGCCTGGCAGCTCAGTTCCGTCAGGCTGAGTAAAGGCAATAATGCTGCCTACTTCAGCGGGTGTTTCAGAACCAAACTTACTGCGGTCGATATAATAAATGTTGTCCGGGTTGGGCATACCGAAGGCATCCTGCGGCTCTAGCTCAAACGATTTACTATCTCCGGCACGCAGTCCCAGCAAACATTTTTCAAAATTTTCAGTCAAACTACCGTCACCCATAAAGAGCTTTGCCGGTTTATCATGTACTTTCGTTGAGTCCGCTGCAGAACCGTCAGCCAGTTTTATTGAAAAGTGAAATAAAACCTCGGACTGTGGGCCTATTATCTGCTCACTCATGCCTTGTTCTCCTGGGTATCTGCGTTATCACCAAAAATGGCGTCAAATAACAATAAACCTGCGCCACCAACGATAGCCATATCCGCTACGTTGAATGCCGGGTAATGCCAGTCCTGATAGTAAAAGTGCAAAAAGTCTACTACGTAGCCTAAGGTAACCCGATCATACAAGTTACCTAGTGCGCCTGATAGCACTAAAGCGTAAGCACTGCACAGCAACCAGTTTTTTGCAGGTAACTTTTTAAGCCAATACACCAGTAGAGCACTAATAGCGACTGCGATACCACTCAAGAACCAACGTTGCCAGCCTCCCGCTTCACTAAGAAAGCTAAACGCAGCACCATAGTTATGCATATAAGTAAAATTAAAAAATGGTAGCAACTCAATCGACTCATACAGTCGCATATTTGCTACCACCAGTGCTTTCGTGCCGAAGTCTACTGCAAACAGCAGTAGACTCAGCCACAACCACACCAGACCACTACGTTCGGTCGATTTGGTCATGTAATACTCCTAATTAAGCAAACTGACGCTGTTCACCAGCACCATCGACATTCGTCACACAGCGACCACATAGTTCTGGGTGCTCTGCATGTTGACCAACATCTTCGCAGTGATGCCAGCAACGATCACATTTCGGTGCTTGTGTGGCTTTAACGGCAATGAATAGTCCGTCAATTTCTGTAGCAACGGCAGCTTCTGGCTTCGTATTTACAACTTCTACTTGCGCTTTTGATGTCAGTAATACGAATCGTAGCTCGTCTTTCAAAGTCATCAGCTTCTGTGCCAAATCACCGCCTGTGTACAACGTAACTTCGGCCTGCAAAGTAGCACCGATAATCTCTTCTTTACGTGCACTTTCCAGTACTTTATTAACTTCATCACGTACTGACAGCAATTCCTGCCAGAAGTCATTGCTCAGCTGCCCTTCGCTCACTTGGGTAAGACCATCGTACCAAACATCAGTAAATACGAATTCACCACGCTCACCAGGTAACACTTCCCAGATTTCCTGGGCTGTGAAGCTCATAATAGGCGCCATCCAGCGCGTCATCGCTTCAGCAATATGGTAAAGCGCACTTTGACATGAACGGCGGGCATGACTGTCGCTCTTCGCGGTATACTGTCGGTCTTTAATCACGTCAAGATAGAACGAACCCAGCTCACCGGTACAGAAATTCATCAGCTTTTGTGTCACTACCAGCATCTGGTAATTATCATACGCTTCGACAATTTCCTGCTGTAGCTGCGCAGCTCGGCTGACAATCCAGCGATCCAGCTCAATCATATCTTCTACAGCAACCAGGTCCGTTGCAGGATTGAAGCCACTCAGGTTGGACAGCAAATAACGGCTGGTATTTCGGATCCGGCGGTAGCGATCTGCCGCGCGCTTAAAGATCTGATCTGACACGGTCATTTCAGCAGTGTAGTCTGTTGAAGCTACCCACAGGCGTAAAATATCCGCGCCCAGCTTATTCATAATATCCTGAGGCGAAATAACATTGCCCAGAGACTTAGACATCTTGTGGCCTTTTTCATCCACAGTGAAGCCGTGAGTCAGAACCTGACGATAAGGAGCATGACCATTGATTGCCACAGACGTCATCATCGAAGACATAAACCAGCCACGGTGTTGATCCGAGCCTTCCAGATACAGATCTGCAGGGCCTGTCAGCTCTTCACGAGCATCCACCACACATGCGTGGGTTACACCTGAATCGAACCAAACATCCAGCGTATCTTGCACTTTTACGTACTGCTGTGCATCGGCCTCATTGAGCAGGCTGGCAGGTTCTAAGTCATACCATGCCTGAATACCTTTTTGTTCGACCAGCTTAGCAACGTCTTCAATTAACGCCTCTGTCTGTGGATGCAGCGCTCCAGTGTCTTTATCAACGAACAGTGCAATAGGTACACCCCAGGTGCGCTGACGAGAAATACACCAATCCGGGCGGCCTTCAACCATATTCGCAATGCGATTTTCACCCCACTCAGGGATCCACTGGGTTTTAGCAATCTCTGCCATTGAATCTTGACGCAGGTTAGCCTGATCCATGCTCACGAACCACTGCGGTGTAGCGCGGAAGATAATAGGCGTCTTGTGGCGCCAACAGTGCGGATAACTGTGAGTCATGGCATGATGATGTACCAACGCGCCATTTTCTTTTAGCTTCTCAATGATGGCTTCATTGGCTTTAAATACATGCTGGCCAGCAAAAATTGGGGTGTCTGGTAAAAAGACGCCATTTGCTCCAACTGGGTTTGCCACTTCCAGGCCATACGCCTGTCCAGCTGCGAAATCCTCAGGACCGTGACCAGGGGCAGTATGAACAATACCTGTACCTGAATCCGTTGTTACGTGGTCGCCCAGAATAACCGGCACATCGTAGTCATAGATAGGGTGCGCAACGCGCAGATTTTCCAGTGCAGCACCTTTGCTGTAACCCAGCACGTGGTAACGATGGAAGCCAAATCGGTCCATTGCATCTTTAACAAGCTCAGAACCCAGCACCATGCGCTGCTCTTTGCCCTCATCTTCAACCTGCACCAAAGCGTACTCAAGAGCACCATGCACTGCCACAGCACGGTTAGCGGGCATAGTCCATGGAGTGGTTGTCCAGATCACTGTGCTTGCCGGGCCTGTACCTTGATGTCCTTCTGTCAGTTCAAAGGCATCAAGCAGTGCCTGCTCATCGACAAAGTCAAATTTGACATCAATCGCTGGCGACTGCTTATCCTGATACTCAACTTCTGCTTCTGCTAACGCAGAACCACAGTCTGTACACCAGTGAACAGGCTTTGCACCTTTATGCAGGTGACCATTTTTAATAATGCGGCCCAATACGCGCAACGCATTGGCTTCAAAGTCGAAATTCATTGTCAGGTATGGACGATCCCAATCGCCTAACACACCCAAACGTTTAAAATCAGTTTTTTGGCCTTCAACCTGCTTGCGAGCGTACTCACGGCATTTCTCACGGAACTCTGCAACTGATACTTTCTTGCCGGGTTTACCAACTTTCTTCTCAACTTGCAGTTCAATTGGCAGACCATGACAATCCCAGCCCGGCACATAAGGTGCGTCGAAGTCGGAAAGTGTCTTTGATTTAATAATAATATCTTTGAGGATCTTATTAACTGAGTGACCTAAGTGAATGTTGCCATTGGCATAAGGAGGACCATCGTGCAAAATGAACGGCTTTTTACCTTTTTTGGCATTACGGATCTGACCATACAGATCCTGCTCGTACCATGTTTTAAGCATTTTGGGCTCGCGTTGTGCCAAATTGCCACGCATTGGAAACTCGGTTTCCGGTAGATTTAACGTATGCTTGTAGTCGCTCATTTACTTTACTTTCCGTATCGGCTACTTAAAATTATTGAAAAAAGTGTTTTGCAGCAGTGACATCCTGAGCAATCTGCTCAGTTAGGTGCTGCAATGACTCAAATTTTTGTTCATCACGGAGCTTATGAAGAAGCTCCACTTTTATAAACTGACCATATATTTCCTGGTCAAATTCAAATATATGTACCTCGAGCAAAGCTCGCTTGCCATTTAAGGTTGGCTTGGTGCCCACATTGGCAACACCTTTGTACATTGTATTGCCTACATTTATGCGCACAGCAAATACCCCTTGTACAGGGCTAACCTGACGCTTAAGCGCAACATTGGCGGTCTTAAAACCTAGCTCACGCCCTTTTTTCCAACCATGAATAACACGGCCCGAAATCGCATAGGTGTGGCCCAGCATTGCGTGCGCACGCGCGACATCACCCTCGGCCAGTGCTGCACGGATCAACGTACTGCTGACCCGGCTATTTTGCTGCCTGAAACTCTGTGTATCTTTGACGTCCATATTTAGTTCGGGGCCAAGTCGCTGTAGCATTGCGAAATCACCGACACGCCCTTTACCAAAGCGAAAATCGTCACCAACAGTCAAAGCTCGGACACCAAGCTTGGTGCACAGTACGTCACGCACAAAGTCTTCTGCCTGGAAATTAGCAAATCGCGCGTTAAAGCTCACACAAATAACACGTTCAATGCCAATATCTGCCAGTAACGCCAGTTTATCTCTCAGCCGGGTCAACCTGGCTGGAGCCTGCTGCCTGGCAAAAAATTCCTGCGGCTGTGGCTCAAAAAGCATGACAGTGCTCGGCAAATTGTGTGCGTGTGCATCTGCAACTAACCCTTTCAGTACCTCAGTGTGTCCCAAGTGCACGCCATCAAAGTTTCCTATCGTCAACACACAGCCGTAATGGTGGGGTCGAATATTGTGGATCCTCGGATCAATTGCATACAACTAACACCTGTGATTACTAAAGAAGTATAAAAGCCCGATTATACCCAAGTTACCGGCAAATGCGAATAAAGCCTACGCAGGCTGTACAGGCGCTGCTGAACTGTCTTTAAGCGTGCTCAACCGAACCCCCATCAGGTACATCATACTAAAATAAACCAGTATTGCAGCCACCAGCTGAAGGCCCAGTAAACCGATTTGTGTTATCAGGTCATTCCCCTGCCAGGACAACTGGCGGTTGAGCCATATTAATACACCGGACATCACGAGACTGGACAAGATACACTTTGCGGTGAATGCAATGGTAAACCTGGATACACGGTAGACACCCTGTTGATTGAGTTGCCTGTATAACAAGGCCGCGTTGCAGGTCGCAGATAGCGCAGTTGCCAGTGCCAGCCCCAGATAGCCGATAAATGGGGCGAGCATCAGATTAAACAACATGTTCAGTGACATGGCAATGATACCAATTTTAACTGGCGTTTTTGTGTCTTGCCGGGCAAAAAAACCAGGGGCTAGCACTTTAATCAGCATAAAGCTCACCAAGCCGACCGAGTACGCTGTAACAGCGCCACTCACGGCAGCAACGTTGTCATGTTCCCCCTGGTTAAATTCACCATGGCCAAACAACACAGAGATAATTAATGGACTAATCAGCATCAGTCCGGCCATCGCTGGTATCCCCAGAAATATGACAAACCGCACCCCCCAGTCGAGCGTTTGCTGGAATTCCTCAATACTGTCCTTAGCGTGCAATTTCGACAGCGCAGGTAAAATCACCGTCGCAATCCCTATACCAAACAGGCCTAATGGAAATTCAATTAACCTGTCAGCATAGTACAACCAGGCAATAGAGCTGGTTGCCAACGCAGCAGCAATAACAGTATCAAGTAGCAGATTGATCTGGCTTACAGATACACCAAACATGGCGGGCAACATCAGCTTACGCACCTTTACCACTTCAGGTGAACGCCAGGCAAATTTTGGTCGCGACAGCATGCCCAGACGGGCCAAAAACGGCAACTGAAACAGGAACTGGGCCAGGCCACCCAGAAATACGCCTATCGCCAATGCATAAGCGCCCTGCTCAAATTGGTCATGTAATAACAGCGCACAGCTGATGATACTGATATTTAGTAATACGGGTGTAAATGCTGCCACAGAAAAGCGGTTGTACACATTAAGCACCGCCCCACTGAGCGCCACTAAAGAGATAAAGAAAAGATAGGGAAAAGTGAACTTGAGTAATGCACTCGCCAGTACAAACTTCTCAGCATTTTCACCACCGTGCCACCAGTCAATGAACCAGCTGGTGCCAAACAAACCGGCAATCACTGGCGAGCCCACGACGCCAACTAAGGTGACAAGCATTAGAATTGTACCTAAGGTACCTGCAGCCTGAGCAACAAAGACCCTGACTTTGTCATCTCCGTGTTGTTCTTTGATCTCAGCGAGAACAGGAACAAACGCCTGTGCAAACGCACCTTCAGCGAATAAGCGGCGCATAAAATTCGGAATACGGTTTGCAAACAGGAAAACATCCGCGGCAAGTCCTGCTCCCAGCAGATTTGCCACCACAGCGTCTCTGACTAATCCCATTACCCTGGATATCATCGTCATGGCACTCACAATCATGCCTGATTTAAACAGCCCCTTCGCCACTGCATTTCCTCAGATAAATTTTTGCGCGGAATTATGCCACAATCAGATAAAGATAAATACTCGCGAAAATGAGGGTTTTTGCGA
Organism: Pseudoalteromonas sp. R3; assembly: GCF_004014715.1. Lineage (NCBI taxonomy): Bacteria > Pseudomonadati > Pseudomonadota > Gammaproteobacteria > Alteromonadales > Pseudoalteromonadaceae > Pseudoalteromonas > Pseudoalteromonas sp. R3. The sequence goes on along the minus strand of NZ_CP034835.1, from coordinate 1,470,955 downwards.
GTATTAGCCTGATCAATTGGGGTCAATCGTAGCACAACAGCCAGGCATATTTACGCTCGTTTGTGTGGATAATCATAAACACTCTAGTAGAGCGATTATGGATTTGTTACAATGCGCCCAGACTGCCAAGCCGTGTGCCGCTAAAGGTGCTGACTTGGTATACGATCTGAGACTGTGATTGCACTCAATCGTTTCAGACAAGCTATCGTGCAACCCAACTAGCCGCTTATGGCTGCGAGGGGCTAGGGACAAGCGCGATACACAAACAAATTGACCAGCCGAGGGGAATTTTTATTGACTTTAAAGAATAAAAAGGGCATATTCCTCGGCCTTTAAACTAAGCTTATTTTAAGATTGTTAGGAGCATACCTTGGCTAACATCAAGTCTGCAAAAAAACGCGCTATCACTAGCGAAAAACGCCGTCAGCACAACGCAAGCCGTCGTTCAATGATGCGTACTTACTTCAAAAAAGTAGTAGCTGCTATTGAAGCTGGTGACAAAGAAGCTGCACAGCAAGCTTTCGCTGTTGCTACACCTATCCTGGACCGTTACGCAACTAAAGGTCTTATCCACAAAAACAAAGCTGCTCGTCATAAGAGCCGCCTAGCTGCTAAGATCAAAGCGCTATAATTGTGGTTTTGGATATGAAAAAGCCGACGTAAGTCGGTTTTTTTATGTCTGGAAGAAAGCTTCTACGCTGCTGACTCAGGCAGTAGACACAAGTCCTCTGGACGGAAGTGTGTCAATACTCATTGCCCAAACCAAATATAATAAGCCAGCAGTTAAGCTAACTCTAGCTTTGGATAAAACTTCTTTAGCATCGCCGCAATTTTCTTTGGCGAAAAAGGCTTAACAACAAACCCTTTTGCTCCCCGTTCAATTGCATCTTTCACATTATCAACTGTTGAGTGTGCTGACACCATCACTACATTGATATCCGGATTAATCTCGGCAAGCTCCGCAATTAGCTCCTTTCCATCCCCGTCAGGTAGTTCGATATCTAAAAAACGATATCAAAAAAACGATATCAAAGTGACGTTCCTCACAGGCGGTAATACATTGTTTCGCAGTCGATGCTTCTTTAACATTATCGATCCCCAGATGCATCAGAGTTTGATGTAAGAAACTGCGAACAGTGCCTACGTCATCAACAATTAGTATAGAGATTTGTTGTTCCATATCCTTTCCCGTGGGCTAGTCAATTGAAATGCGCTATTATTAGCATAGAACTATTATAGAGTCCTGCAAACAAAAGGCTATAGCAAAGCATGGCACAAAGACCAAAAAAACAAACTCTACTCAATCAGGTAGATGCCAGGTCCAAGAAAAAACGACCGTCACAAAAAAAACGTTTATCACCTCAACAACAACGAGCATTACAACAACAGCAACAGGCACAACTTGCTGCTGCACAACAAGAAGAAGTTAGACCAAATAAAAGCCGTTGGATTGTCGCAGCCATTATACTGCTTCTAATTATCATTTTTCCCAAACCTAAACTCATCACTTACGAAAAGCTCGGCCTGGTTGCACAGAGTGTATATTGGCCAGGTTTACCTGGGGTTCAGCCCATTTTGTTCGACTCAAACCTGCATATCAGACCAGCTTTAGAGCGAAATACGCTCTATTTGTGTCAGGATGAAAGCGATCCAGACTCCTGCCAGAAGTATCAAATTATAGAGCAACAAGGATTTATTTCGGCGCTTGTAAAGCTAGTTTTAGATTAGAAAAACTAATCTGAAAATTATAAAAATACTCGTTTGAAGAGACCGGGGTTGGGGCGCATAATGGCGCCCCTTTATTGAACAACCTGGAGTACTTTGACGATCATGCCGAACGAATTTGACTGGCTACTTAATTTATTACTGCTAGTGCTAGGATTTGGTGCCTTTTTTATTAACCATAAGACCCTGCTGCGCGGTGCAGCATTGGCGACCTGCAGCATCCTGTTTCTCTTGTTCAGCCTGGATCTGATGAATACTTCAGTGATTTCAAACTTAGGTTTAATTCTGATAAATTCATTTTATCTGTTCAAGCTTTTTACCCACGAGCAGTACAACACGCCTTAGTTTTAACTAGCCTGCACCATCACATACCTTGCGTTGCAGGCTATAAACCCCCGAAGAGGCTTCTAAAGATATTTTCTAATGTCTTAGCCTGCGCTACAATCTGGCCACACCCGTTGGTTTTGGAGACGCAGTATGGCCATGACAGATGAAGAACTTTTTCTTGCCTCTATGGGAGACGTTGTCCCTTTGGCACAAGACAATCAAGCTCAACTAAAACGTCAACAAAACGAACCGACTCTGGCACAACTTGCACGCAGAGAAGCAGCAGAGCAGGAACAGGACTTCGATCCCAACTTTCTTTCGACTGAGTATGTCGACTTGCTCGACCCTCATGATTTGCTCAGCTACAAAAAAGATGGCGTGCAGCAAGGCGTGTTCAAAAATCTCAGGCTTGGTAAATATCAAATAGACGCAACGCTGGACTTACATGGAAAGCCATTCCGAGAAGCCAGAAAATCTCTTTTTGACTTCATTACTGACTGTCATCAACGCAGTATCAGGGTATTGCTAATACGCCATGGTATTGGCTTAAAAAGTAAGCCTTTCCCGGCAATTTTGAAAAGCTACTGTAATAAGTGGTTGCAGGAGATGCCCCAGGTTTTGGCTTTTCATTCGGCTTTGAGTTGCCATGGGGGAAATGGCTCAACCTATGTTTTACTCAAAAAAAGCGAAGAGAAAAAAGTAGAGAACCGAGAGCGACATGCAAAAAGGTGATAGCAGCGTGAGCAGCTATCACTTAGTCAACCTCAGCGATAAGGTTGACTTCCTCTTCGGTTTGCTGGACTGCAGGAACCGCTTCAGCATTAGCTTGGTTAAACCAAGCCATAACACCCAACACAATGACCGACAAGAGCACGACGGATAACTTCACGCCACCTTGGTTACTATTCATAACGAGCGACTCATTTATTATTGTTTTTTTGATAACTTACTGAATGTAATAAGATGTCACAAGATGTTTTTTTATACAGTATTTTATACAAGGGGCAATCCTGTGTTTACGCCCCATTAGAAGAGTAACCATAGTTACTCTTCAGCCACATTAGTCAAGGTCGTTTTTTCCGTTCAATGACTGCAAAGAAAGCTCGTGCCCTTTAATAACCTAAGGTAGTGTCAACACAATGAGATAAAGGTTCATTGCTCTGCATTGCCTTCATATTCGAAACAATCTGTGCCATTGCGGTTTTCATGCTTGTCAGCGCTGCTACATGAGGTGTCATCGTGATTTTTGGATGGCGCCAGAACGGGTGTTCCTCAGCAACCGGCTCCTGTACAAAAACATCCAGCGTGGCAGCGGCTATCTGCTCTGTATTCAGTGCATGCAGCAGATCTGCTTCATTAATATGCGCACCTCGGGCTACGTTAATAATGACACCATGCGAAGGCATCGACTGAAATAACGTGTTGTCCAAAATCCCTCTGGTTTGTGGTGTTAATGGCAATAGACAAACAAGATAATCACACTGTGACGCAAACAAATGAAGCTGTTCTGCTCCCCAAAACTGTGAAATACCCGGCAAAGTTTTCTCACTTCTGGACCAGCCTATGACTTCAAAGTTGTTTTGCTGCATCTTTTTGGCAACCACCTGACCAAGTTGTCCCAGTCCCATAATACCGACCCGGTTACCACCACTTGCCCGCTTAGGACGCCAAAGTTGCTGTTGCTGCTGTTGGTAATACAGTGGTAAACGGAGCTTATGCGCCAACACATGCCCAAGCACGTATTGCGCCATATCGTCTGCAAGCGCCGGATCCACTATCCGACATACCCTGACCTCTGGCGGCAACTCAGACAATGGAATACCGTCGACACCAGCACCAAAGGACTGAACCACTTTGAGATTAGGCAACTGTTGCCATAGAGAGTCAGGTGCATTCCAGGCCAAAACAAATTCAACCTCAGCCAGATTACCTCCTTCAGGCCACTCTCTGATGTCTACCCCCGGCAGGTGTACTCTCAGCTGCGCCATCAGTTTGCTGTTGTCTCTGCCCGTTACACAGACTAATAATGCCATGCTCTTTCCCTTATTCTTTTTCAATCGCCACTACTGTAACAAAAATCCAATCTTAAGTTGTACTTACACGATAGCCATCAAACTGACATACAGCTGCAACTTGTTTGTCATGGAGAGTTTTTAATCTTGATGAAAAGCGGTTATAAAACGTGAGAATTGAAATATGATCAGTGTAGATAAGGTCATTGAAGCAAACCTGCCTCAATTAGAAAATTCACCTAAAGTAAAAGGGTTAGTAAAAAAGGGTCTGGGATACTTACTTCATGAACAGGAGTTTGTCGCCTTTGCTGATACCTACCCACACCTGCAGGGGCTTGAATTCGTAGAACAAGTCTTGGAAGAGCTCGACTTTGATGCACGCTTTAAACCCAAACAAATTGAGCACATTCCCAGTGAAGGCAGTGTCGTAATAGTCGCCAATCACCCAATTGGCTCATTAGATGCACTGGCATTGATAAAAGTATTGGCCCAGGTGCGTCCCGATTTAAAAGTCGTGGCCAACAGAATGCTCATGTCCATTACTCCTATGCACTCACTGCTGTTACCGGTAGATAATCTATCCGGTGCAAGCCGTAAACAAGAGCTGGCCAATATTCAACACCACCTTAAGCAAGACGGTGCCTTACTTATTTTTCCGGCCGGAGAAGTATCTCGCCTGGGGCCAACAGGTATTAAAGATTGCAAGTGGAACTCCGGGTTTTTGCGTATGGCCAAAAAGGCCAACTGCCCTATTTTGCCCATCTATATCAAAGCCAAAAATAGCCCCCTATTTTACGGCACTTCAATGATTTACAAACCCTTAGCCAGCTTGCTTCTGGTCAAAGAAATGTTTAAGCAGCGCCAAAAGTCCCTGGAATTCGAGATTGGTGCCAGTATTCCACCCGCCTCCTATCTGCTGGAAAACCTCAAAGACAAAGAAGTTGTTGCCCTGATCCGCAAGCAACTCTACCGACTAACCTCGAAAAAGTCTCTACCTCTAAAGACTCAGTCTCCAATCGCAGTTCCGGAGTGTAAAAAAGAGCTCAAACAGGCCATTGAAACCTGCGAGCGTTTGGGGGAAACCCAGGATGGTATGCAGATATATCTGTATCAATATCAGGGTAGCTCACCGATTTTCCGTGAGCTGGGCAGATTAAGAGAAATCGCATTTCGTGCCGTTGGTGAAGGCAGTGGCAAGCGTCGCGATATAGATAAGTATGACATGTACTACCAACACCTGGTGTTGTGGGATGCGAAACACCTTGAACTGGTCGGCGCCTATCGGCTGGCTAGTGCACAAACCGTCATCAATGAACAGGGTACGGAAGGCCTATATACCACCAGCTTGTTTAATTACTCTGAGCATATGCAACCCTATTTTGAACATGGCCTGGAATTAGGCAGAAGCTTTGTACAGCCAAAATATTGGGGACGCAAAAGCCTGGACTACCTTTGGTATGGTATAGGTGCTTTTGTCAAACGCTATCCGCACCATCGCTATCTGTTTGGTGCAGTTAGTCTATCCAACGCGCTGCCAGATAAAGCCAAAGCTATGCTTATTTACCATTACCAGCATTACTTTTCAAATTTGGCCTCCCTCGCGACCCCGAAAAACGAGTTTAAATTTACGCCCTCCCAGCAACAAGCCTTTGCTCAGCTATTTTGTGGTCATGATATTAAAGAGGATTTTGCTGAACTCAAACACATCATGGCAAACATGGGCGCGCAAGTGCCGACTTTGTTCAAGCAATATACTGAACTATGTGAGCCCGATGGTGTAAATTTCCTGAGTTTCAGCATAGACCCTGATTTTAATAACTGTATCGACGGCTTAGTTTTAGTTGACTTGACTCGGATCAAACCCCAAAAAGCCAAGCGTTATTTGGGAGAGAACATCTACGACTGATTGGTTGTTGCGGTTTTTTTATTTATACTCGCGCTCGGGAATCAACATTTGCGAGCGCGCATGATAAAAACAGTTCTACAACTCATTATTTTTGCCATTGTTTTTCTGGCTGTGACTGCCTACCAGGAACTCGGTATGCTAGCTGACGATGGCAAAGCCCCTGCCCCCTATTTTGCACTGCCCCTGCTAGAACAACCCACACAGCGTGCCACTATCAAGTCGCTACAAGGGCAGCAATCTGTGGTTTATTTTTTCGCCCCCTGGTGCAGTATTTGCCGATACAGCATGCCAAATCTTAACAAGCTACATGAGGCGGGCAAAGTGAATGCCGTTGCCATTGCGCTGGACTTTGAAAACACAGACGCTGTCAGCGCCTTTGTAGAGGATTTATCACTGAGCATGCCTGTTTTACTCGGCAATAGCAGTACTGCCTCCGATTACAAGATCAAAGCCTATCCCACTTATTATGTATTATCAGATGACCTGAAAGTGGTCGAGCGATCAGTTGGCTACTCCAGCGAGCTTGGGATACGTGCCAGACTCTGATTCAAGCTGCGCTAAGTGTAAGAAAGTGTTCGAGTAATCGACAATTTCTTACCCTAACGTAAAACAAAGGTACGATTTATTCTCATACACTAGTCCCCATTCTTATTCAGCTTAGATTCAACAAGGGACTAACATGACACTCTGCTCGCTCAAACAACCATTTGTACTGTCGCCCATTATGATTTGTATGGCGCTACAAGCTCAGGCAAATACTAGCGCAGACATAGAACACATCGAAGTGCATTACAAGCGCAGCTCTATTACTTCTCAAATTACTGAAGATACAGAAAAATTGATAGAAATGCCCGGTGCTATGGGCGACCCACTACGCGCTGTTTACGCATTGCCTGGCGTGGTCGCAGCCGGCGGCTCAATGAGTGCACCAGCGGTGCGAGGTTCTTCTCCCAGTGACAATATGTTTGAAGTGGATTTTATGCCCGCGGGCTATATTTTCCATGACTTCGGCAGCTCGATATTTAATCGCTATATTATCCAGGACTTTCAGCTCTATTCTGCAGGCTATGGCACAAGTTACAGCAATGCCACCGGTGCAGTCTTTGACGTGGCACTGCGCAACCCCAAATACCAGCCAGTCACCACAACGCTGGATCTGACCATGTTTAACGCAGGCGTATTCGTTGAAGGACAACTGAGTGACAGCACCGCTTTCTATGTCTCGGGCCGAAAAAGTACCCTCCCCTTATTCTTTGAAGAAGGCGAGGAGCTTGAAGATGACGATGGCGAACCAACTGGTGTGATCATCAATGATGCACCGGACGATCACGACTATCAGGGCAAGTTTTTGTGGGATATTAACGCCAACAACACCCTGACCTTCAACTTTACCGGCGCAGAAGACTCCGCTGCAGCCGGGTTTAACGAACGCTCCGAACTGGCGCAGAAGACCCCGGAGTTTCAGGGGGACGCGCGGTTTATCAGGGAGTTCAATAGTCAGAACGTGTTGTGGGACCACTATAATGACAAGTTACACCTGCGTGTTGGTATAGGTGCGCTGGACCATTCAGGCCGACTGGAATATGGCCGCCGCGCCACGGTATCTGCCGGCTATTTTGAAGAAGAGTCGGAAAAACAATATACCTACAAGGCACGCCTGAACTACCGTATTAATCCAGCCCATCAACTGATCTTAGATGCCGCTTACTTTGATAACGAAACAGAATATAGCTACGACACTTTCCAGTACTTATGTACTGAATTAGATCCCGACTGCGACCTGAAAAAAGGTGAGCGGATCAGCGGTAAGCGCAGCATAGACATCGATAGTGGCTTTGTTGGCCTCGCGCATATCTGGCAACTGAGCGATGACTGGCAGAGCGAGCTGGGAGTGCAGAGTCAGCATAACAAATACACCGATGAAACCTTTACCTCACCGCGTTTAGCAATCAGCTACTACGTTACCGAAAACAGTACTCTTACTGCCAAAGCAGGGCGTTACAATCGCATGCAGAATGTCGAACACATACTGCCAGAAATAGGCAATCCTAAACTTAAATCTCAAACCGCGGATCACTATACACTGGGATTCAGCCAGCAACTCGAAGACGAGTGGAGCTGGTCAATAGAAGGATATTACAAGACTATGGATGACCTGCCACTTGCCATAGATGATGGTCCCAATGCCGACGACTTATATAGTAACCAGGTTGAAGGGCGTGCATATGGTTTGGATGTGTTAATTAACAAAAATAAAACCGATAACTGGTATGGCTGGATAGCATTGAGTTATTCAAAGAGTGAACGTACCGATCTGAGTCGCAATGTGACCCGCGATTATTACGCCGATACACCACTGGTATTTAATGCCGTATTCCACTATGAGATTAATGAAAAGTGGCAAGGTGGTTTTAACTTTACCGCGCGCAGTGGTCAGGCTTATACGCCCATTGTTGGTGTGAGAGAAAACCCTGATCACGATGGTCGTTTCTTACCTGTTTATGGCGACCCCTTCTCTGAGCGCTTCAAAATTTACCACCGACTGGATATTCGGTTTGAGAGAAAAACTGAGATATTTGGTAACGATGGCAAATTAATTTTCGAACTAATGAACGCCTATGGTCAGGAAAATATTTCTTATATCGACCTGGATTATGACAGAGTTAAATCCGTCAATGACCTGTATATAGAGGAAGAGGAAGATGATTTCTCAATCCGCCCGTCGATTGGGTTTAGCGTGACCTTCTAACACTCCCCTGAAAAGGCCGATAGCTGACAATTGAGACTTGCGTTTTCGGCCTTCTCCTTGCATGATCGGCGCCTTTGATAGTCCGGAGACCTGAATCATGCCAAAAGCCTGTGCTTACCACATTTTAGTTAAAACCGAAAAAGAGTGCCTTGCCATTAAAGCTAAACTTGCCAAAGGCGGCGACTTCAACAAACTGGCCAAACAGCATTCTTTATGCCCATCGAAAAAACGGGGCGGTGACCTTGGCGAATTTAACAAAGGTGATATGGTTAAAGCATTCGATGATGTGGTCTTCAAAAAGCCGCTTTACGAAGTCCATGGTCCGGTCAAGACTAAGTTCGGTTACCACCTCATCAAAACTGTGTATCGCTCCTAAAGCATCATCGGTTTTCTCTATCATAGCCATCGGTTTTTGACGGTTTCATTTTGCCTGCAGGCCGATATACTAATTATCAAGCTCAATGATTTGGAGAACCCTATGTTTACTGTGATTTTTGGCCGTGAAGGCTGTCCTTACTGTGTCCGTGCAAAAGACTTGGCTGAGCGCCTGAGCAATGAACGCGACGATTTTAAGTTTCGCTACATTGATATCATTAAAGAAGGTGTCAGCAAGGCCGATTTGGAAAAATCCGCAGGCAAGCCCTGTCCAACCGTGCCACAAATTTTTGTTGACCAAGACCACATTGGTGGCTTTACCGAATTTGAAGCCTATGCCAAAGAGAATCTGGGCCTGTATCAGTAACACAGTGTCACACTACGCCTGCCTGAGTCGTCATTAAGCCGCAATTCAGGCATGATTTTCCCTTTAAAATAGCCACTTATCTGCCATTCTAATAATCAAGAAAAATAAATAAGTTTATTTTTTGACCAATATCAAATACCTACAAAATTAGTGCCAATTTATGCAAGCAATTGTTTTTTCTTTGCTGTACAATGCCGCCTCTTTTAACTTGTTGAGGCGCATTAATGTCAGAACCAGTCACGTTTGAATCTTTAGATCTTTCTCCTGCAATTTTAAAGGCAGTCGAAGAGCTGGGATATCAATCACCTTCTGAGATCCAGGCTCAATGTATACCGTTATTGCTAGAAAGAAAGGACGTGCTGGGACTAGCGCAGACGGGTACGGGCAAAACGGCGGCGTTCGCGTTGCCGCTATTAAACAATGTTGACGCATCCGTTAAGCAACCACAGATATTAGTATTGACTCCAACACGCGAACTGGCTTTACAGGTCGCGGAAGCCTTCAACCAATATGCAAAATACACCAAAGGTGTTGAAGTATTGGCTCTGTATGGCGGACAAAGCTATGGCGTACAGCTGAGTGCACTACGCCGTGGCGCACAGATCATCGTGGCAACACCGGGTCGTTTGATTGACCACATTAACCGTAAGACCATCGATTTGTCGGATCTGAAAGCCTTGGTGCTGGACGAAGCCGATGAGATGCTACGCATGGGCTTTATCGATGATGTTGAAAGCATCATGGAAAAAACACCAGTAGAGAAGCAAACCTGTTTGTTCTCTGCAACCATGCCAAAGCAGATCCAATCTATTTGTTCTAAGTACTTAGATAACGCAGAGCAAGTAAAAATCACACCACGTAACTCGACTGTTGACACAATCGAGCAAGTTTACTGGCGTGCAACGACACATAAAAACAAAGCCATCGTACGCTTCTTAGAAGCGGAAGACTACGATGCGTCTATCGTGTTTGTTCGTACTCGTAATGATACTGTTCAGCTTGCTGAACTACTTGAACGCGAAGGCTTCTCTGCGGCACCACTGAATGGTGACATGAACCAGCAAGCCCGTGAGCGTACGGTAGAGCGTCTGAAAAGTGGTCTGTTAGACATCGTTATCGCAACGGACGTTGCGGCACGTGGTCTGGACGTAGATCGTCTGAGCCTGGTTATCAACTATGATATCCCGCAAGACAGCGAAGCCTATGTACACCGTATCGGTCGTACAGGTCGTGCTGGTCGTAAAGGTAAAGCTATTCTGTTCGTAAAAGGTAATGAGCGTTACCTGCTACGTAACATCATGCGCCATACCCGCTCTGATATCGAGCAGGTTGAACTGCCTAACGCGAAAGTCGTTGAGCAAAAGCGTATTGAAGCACTACAAAGTAAACTAAGCCTGGCGCTGGATCACAAAGACATCGAGTTCTTCAGTGAAGTAGCACAAGGCATGGCTGAGAAACTGGAACTGAGCCAAACTGAGCTGGCCGCTGCACTTCTGTGCCTGGCACAGCAGCAGTCGCCGCTGAAAGTTCAGGAAATTCAGGTGCAACGTGAGCGTCGCGAGCGCGATGGTAACCGTGACGGTAACCGCGAGCGTCGTGGTGAACGTGGCGAGCGTGGTGAGCGCAAAGGCAATGCACGTCGCAACACCGGTCCTATGGATACCTATCGTATCGAAGTCGGTCGTGAGCACGGCGTACAGGTCAAGAACATCGTTGGTGCGATTGCTAACGAAGCTGATATCTCAAGCAAGTTTATTGGTGAAATCCGTTTGTTTGATGAGCACAGCACCGTTCAGCTGCCTCAGGATATGCCGGCAGATACGCTGTCACACTTCCAAAGCGTTTACATTTGTCAGCGCCCAATGAAGATGACCAAGAGCACGCACCCTGCCGATCAGGGCAACGGTGGTGAACGTCGCGGTGGCGAACGTCGTTCAGGCGGTCGTGATGAGCGTCGCTTTGAAGGTCGTGGCGAACGTGGCGAAGGCCGAGGTGATCGCAAGCGCAGCTTCAAAGACCCACGTGGTGACAAGCGTGACGGCAGACGCAAAGAGCGTGGCGAGATCAGCTTTTCATAATCTGATTTAAACGAAAAAACCGCTTCAACTGAAGCGGTTTTTTTATACCTGTCGTATCACTTATTCAAAGTAGAGTTTATCTCTTTGCTTTTTACCCACTTCGTTCATGGTCGCCGCATCGAATAAGCGCCCATTGATCATGGTATATTGCACCTTGTCTGTAACCCGAATGTCTTTCAGCGGATCGCCATCAATCACTATCAGATCAGCCAGCTTACCAGCTTCCAGTGAGCCAATATGTTCATCCAGGCCAATGTAGCGTGCTGAGTCTAGCGTGGCTGCGCGTAATACCTCGTGTGCTGACATCCCTCCCTGAGCAAACATCCACATTTCCCAGTGTGCCGCAAGCCCTTCTCGCTGACCATGCGCCCCCAGATTCACCATAACGCCGAGGTCTTGTAGCTGAGCAGCAACCTGTGCATTACTAACATGATTGTAATGATGATCGGGCGCCTTAACACGACGTAATGAACGCGGCAGTAGCTGAGATTTAGGCACAAACTTGCTCAGACGAGGGTGATTCCACACATCAGTTTTGTCATACCAGTAGTTTTCCCCCCAGATCCCACCATAAGCCACGCCCAGAGTTGGCGTATAACCAACCTCAGTTTGCGACCACAACTGGCGAATATCATCATAAATTTTGGCCACCGGAATAGAGTGCTCTACACCGGTATGCCCATCGACGACCATACTCAAATTGTGCTGCAGTAAAGAACCGCCCTCAGGTACGACCATCATACCGAGTTCACGACCAGCCTGAACAACCTGCTGTCGCTGGTCCCGACGTGGTTGGTTATATGACTTTACACTAAATGCGCCAACTTTTTGCAAGCGCTGCAGATGGAATTTGGCGTCTTCTAGAGAGTCAATGTGTGAAGTGTATCCGGCAACATTAGCACCATACAATATGGTTCCGGTTGAGAAGATGCGTGGGCCGACAATCATCCCCGCTTTTTGAAGCTCGCTGGCCGCGAAGATTTCCGTTGTATCATTGGAGGGATCGTGAATAGTGGTCACCCCCAGTGCCAAACCGGCCAAGTTTTTCCAGTTTTGTTGAGGAATGATTTCATCACTTCCCTGTGCACCATGTGCATGCACATCCACCAACCCCGGCATCAAGGTTTTACCTTTTATGTCTATGACTTTGGCCTTGCGAGGGATCCGGACGTCCGCTCTGTTGCCGACGGCCTTGATATGTTTGCCATCAGTTAGCAGCACGCCGTCCTGGATCACCTGCTCCCCCCGCATGGTGATAATATTGGCTCCAACCAATGCAATCATGCCCTCGGGCTCAGCCATCTTTTGAGTAAAACTAATGTCACTACCAGTGTTGAGTTTGATTTCGCTTTCAGCATTGTGTTTTATATCAAACATGCCAGCCAGCGAGGCATGATACAGTTGTGGGCCCAGGCTCCAGTAAAGCTTATCACTGGCCCCATTCCAACTGATGTTTTCACCAGAGCGTTCCGACAATTGTTTAACAGGGAACTGCTTATCCTGATGACTCAAAGTGATTGGCTTACCACGTTCGACAAACGGAGTAACAAATACTTTGAAGCGTTCGGCAAAGGCCAGATATTTGCCATCAGGTGATACCCTGAACTCAGTGGCATGCTCAGATTTATACACAGTTCGGCTTTGCTTGGTGTCGAGCTCGATGACCCTCAGCTCAGGAGTCGGTGCTTCTGCCATAACAAACAAGCGGTCATTGCTGCTGCCAAACTGAGGTTGGAAGCCCTGCTCAGCGATAAACTCAGACTCACCGCCCTTGCTGGATACGCGGTAGATCCCTGGGTTCAAAGACCAGTCGCGAGACAAAATGCTGCCACCTCGAACTTTGCGATAAACGACATGCTTGCCATCAGGGCTAAATGTCGGCTCTATATATTTACCAGCCTCACGTGTCAGGGTGTCCCCGCGGCCAGTTCGCGTTGATACCACACGAATGCTGCCCTGATTTTTGTCATCCCAGGTTACATAGACAATCTTCTTACCGTCTCGGGAAAACTGTGGATAGAGCTCGAAGTGCTCGCTTTGACGAGTCAGGCGTTTGACCTTACCACTGCTCAGATCACGCTTATATATATGCCCCAGTGCCTCAAAGATCGCTGTTTCACCATCTGGTGAGACCTGAACATGACGCAGCATCTTCACCTTAAACTCTGGTTCATCAATATCCTGTGTAAAGCGTAACGGCTTTTGCAGTTTTTTCGTGGTTTGTACTTCGAAAGGAATAACTCGACTGCGTTTATCGTCTATATCTAGTTTATGGATCTGCCCGCCAGTCCAAAATATAAGACTGTTGTTGTCAGGGGTCCAGGATAAAGTAGGATAGACACCATGGATAGCCCAGGTTTCCTGCATATCACGATCAAGTTGAGCATACAGTTTAGTTTCTTTACCTGAAGCTAAATCGTACAAATACAAAGCAGACTGAAAATCATCTCGCTTGATATAAGCCAGCGACTTACCATCTGGAGATGGTGTTGGGCGAATTGCTCCACCCATACCTTCAAGGATCACCTCGATCTCCCCGCTTTGGGTGTCAAAGCGTTTTATTTTGTAGATACCTTGAGTAGAGTCTTTTGAATAGTGGAAAGTTTTACCCGGTGTAGCGTCATGCGAAAAGTATATGTAACGGCCATCCGGCGAATACGCAGGCTCACCCAGATCTTTCTGATCGTTGTCTCGCTTGGTAAGCTGGATGCCCTTTCCACCCGCTTTGTGATACATCCAGACCTCTCCGGCTCCCAAAGAACGAGTGCCTGTAAAGTGCTTTCTTGCCACAATAAAATTGCCATCCGGACTCCATGCCGGGCTATTGAGCAGACGGAAAGTTTCATTGGTTATAGCTTGTTGCTGCGAGCCGTCGGCTTTCATAACCCAGATGTTGTCACCGCCTCCCTGATCAGAGGTAAAAGCAATATATTGGCCATCCGGACTAAAGCGTGGTTGCATCTGCCAGGCAATATCTGAGGTTAACTGCCGCGCCTTGCCCCCTTTGACTGACATCGTATAGATATCACCGAGCAAGTCGAAAACCAGCGTGGTTCCATCGGGGCTGACGTCCACATTCATCCAGGTTCCCTGAGAAACGCTGATGTTTGCATCGAAGAATTCGCCTTGAGGTGCATCAACCTGCCACTGTGGCGACTCATTGGCTGACAAACAGGTGCTACCTAGCGCCACTGAAACGGACAGGGCAAGCACCGTCTTAACTGTAGTGTTCATTCATTGTCTCTTGTTGTTATTGTCACCTCATCACAACAAAATTTAGCGATGCCTGCCATTAAAATGCTATCAACATGGTATTCTTTGCGGCTATTTGAGCCAATCTCGCGGATCGAATCGATAATAGTCACTCAGTAAATTGAACAGCTCCGGGTTTTCCTGCTTCAATTGCAGAGGTTTCTCGATAAAGGTCTCTGTGATCACGGCAAAAAACTCAGCTTCATTGGTCGCGCCATACTCATGTACTACATGTGGCATATGATACGCCAGTTGCGTTTTCAACTGCTGATAGGCCCGAGACAGCACTTCCCCCCATTTTTTGTAACTCATGCCTTTTGGCAGTTGTGGCGTGCCATTGGTTTGCCCAGTTTGCTGGTCCAGTTGATGGGCAAATTCATGAAACACCAGATTATGACCATCTTCAGGCAGACGATTGCCCTCCAGTACATCATGCCAACTTAATACCAGAGTGCCACCTGGCCAAGACTCACCCTGACGCACCACAGTATGGAAGCTGACTAACCCAGCACTGTCACGGCTATTCTGCCCGGCATAATAGCTGCTGGGGTAAAGTAAGATCTCTTTAACATTGGGATACAGCGGCCATTGCTGGTTAAGCACTAAAAGACAAGCATCCGCCGCGATGATCAAA
The DNA here is from genome assembly GCF_004014715.1 of Pseudoalteromonas sp. R3. NCBI lineage: Bacteria > Pseudomonadati > Pseudomonadota > Gammaproteobacteria > Alteromonadales > Pseudoalteromonadaceae > Pseudoalteromonas > Pseudoalteromonas sp. R3. The sequence goes on along the minus strand of NZ_CP034835.1, from coordinate 1,455,530 downwards.
GCCATTGCCCGGTTGGTTTTAAGACCGTCACGACCCAACAGGCGTTTTTCACCAAGAAACCACATAATATGGCGCTCCAATCTTGCTCTATCATGGTCGGTCATGTTTCGATAGATCGGCATGTATTTCAGTAGCACCTGCCTGTCCAGTTCGCTAAGGGACTGACCTTGATATTTGCGCCGCCAATAGGCTCGTTTTAGGTCATCAAACCGCCAATAGATAACACAAAACATGACCAGGGCGATGAGTAAACTGATTTCTGTCATAGTAATTACGTTTTGATAATTTAATTCTGAGATGCGCCCAATTGACAGCCTTTTCAAGCTGGATTTGCTAAAATCCCCGACACACTAAAAAATATCTATCAGTATCAACTCCGTATGTCACTGCCAATCGAACAGATAAAAACACAGTTTTGCGACTATTTAACCCGAGGCAACGTGATTGTCGCCGCAGCTACGGGCTCAGGAAAGTCCACGCAACTTCCTGTCTGGGCAGCCAAACAAGGACGGGTTCTGGTGATCCAGCCTCGCCGCATCGCCTGTACCTCGCTGGCTGAATATGTCGCGCAGCAGCAAAACAGTCCGATTGGTGAGCAGGTCGGATATGCAATCCGTTTTGAGGGTCTGTTTCAAGAAAACTCTGAGATAGTATTTGCAACGCCAGGCGTAGCATTGCGCTGGTACTTTGACAATCGCCTAAGCGATTTCGCCGTTGTCATGTTGGATGAATTCCATGAACGACGCTGGGATATGGACTTGTTACTCGCGATGTTGAAACGCCAAGCAGCCCATCGACTGGTCGTTACCTCCGCTACTTTGTCAGCCAACAGACTCGTCAGCTATTTAGATGCTCCTTTATTAACCTCCGAAGGAAAAATGTTTAACGTTGAAGAACGTTTTCTGGCTAAGGACATGCGCGCCATGCCCGACCGGGACCATCTAAGTGAGCGAGTAAAAGCGGCCTGCGACTACGCTTTGCAACGCACTTCGGGTGATATCCTGGTTTTTCTGCCTGGTAAAGGCGAAATCATGCAATGTGCCGCCCAGTTAAAAGTACTTGATGCCCTGGTGATCCCTCTGTTTAGTGGCTGTGCCCCTATCGATCAGCAAAGAGCGCTACAACAGCAGAACCAACAACGTATTATTCTGGCTACCAATGTAGCGGAAACCTCTCTGACTATTCCCAATATCACCTGTGTCATTGATTCAGGACTGGAACGACGTACCCACCTTAGAAATGGTAAAACAGTGCTGGGTCTGGATGCAATCGGTCGGGATTCGGCAAAGCAGCGGCTCGGCCGGGCCGGACGCACTCAGGAAGGACTTTGTTTACGCCTGTATGGGCAATACGCCCCATTGATAGACAGAACTCCACCCGAAGTACAACGAGAAGCGCTGACAGAGCTAGTGCTAGCTGCGGGGTGTGCAGCTGATGGGATCAATACACTGAGCTTTATCGATCCCATACCCGCAAGCTCCGGGCAAAAAGCGGTTGCACTGCTTCAACAAATAGGCGCACTAGATGAGTACAACCGTGCGACTGCACTCGGTAAACAACTATACCCTTTGCCGATAGATGTAGAACTCGGCCACCTGATCACCTGCATGCCGGACAACCGCCTGCGTCAGGCAATGATAGATGCCGTAGCGGTGATGTCTGTACCTACGCGCGTCTATCAGCTTCCGAGTGATGCTGATCAGCTGGATCAACTTTGCAAAGCGCTGCCAAACAACTGTGATCTGGAACTGATCATCGCACTGGTGCGCGGCAAGGCCCCTTTTTTGCGTATCGAGGAAGATGCTATCCGTGAAGCCCGACAATTCAGCGCACAACTGAGAGAAGCCTTCTCCCTGCCACCGCTCGACAAAGCCGCCAGTTATAACCGAGATGAGCTACTCAGAGCAATCGCTTCTGCTCGCCCGGACTGGTTATATATTAAAAGACACAATCGTCGCGGCGCATTCGGCAACGGCGTCAGCGAAGTCGTACCGGCCAAAGAATCACGGATTGCCGACAGCTGTGACGCTATGATAGTAATGGATACTTATGCTCTGGCGGGCAAAGGCGTCAAGCAGGCTACAACATTAGCAACATTGTCGGCGCCAGTGGCTATGTCTTTATTAGTTCAACATGCAAACACAGAAACTGTTCTTGAGCGCGCTTATATACAGGAAGGCGCAATATGGGTTGAGCAGGTAGAAACCTATGCTGGCGTATCTGTGCAAAAGCAGAACCAACGCGCTGAAGGTGCTTTGGTCATTCCTGCGTGTGTCAGCCTGATTGAGCAAGACCTTCTTTTCGAGGGGTTCATAAACAAGTGAGCACCATGCTGGCGTACGAGGCCCTCTACCATCAATATGAGCATAATATTGCACCGCAACAACCAGAAGCGTCCGGATGGATTGCCCAAACTTTGACAGAGCTCGGTGTTGAAACACAAGAAGATCTGGCGCTGATCGGTGTTGATGACCTCTATTATCAACCTATAGAGGACTGGATTATCAATCCGTTTATGGAAAAGTATCCGCTCCAGGTCGAATTGCCCGAACTGACCATGCTTGTTGCTTACAGTTTTAGCGCAAAACGCGTTTCATTAGAGTACATTTGTGGCAATAGAAAGGATGCACCAAAACGGTGGGAACTACCTGCCTGGCCGGGGTTTAAAATAAGATATAAGAAAGCCAGTAAAGTTGTGGACATTAAATAATCAGACCCAGAACTGACTTCAACCAAAATAACTGAGCGGAAGTCAGTTATAACTCTGGGCCTGTAAGCGTGGAGCTATCAAAGCTAACCTTAAAAAGTTAGCAAGAGGCTGAGCCGCAACCTGTTATCCGACCTGTTGCCTGAGAGTTTTTAAGTGCTTCCAACCCACGCTTTCTCGCTTCCTCGCGCTCTTTTCTGGTAGAGCAATAGACATTGGGAATATTCGAACCCAGAGAGGTAACTTGTTTACATCTGTGACCAGTATCTGCTTTTGCCACTTGGTTTGAAGAGCTTGTGCTATTACAGCCACTTACAAAAGCTAATACGATAAGAGAAAGTGCTATTTTAGTTTTCATAATTTATCCTTTTCTTGTCTGAATTTAAAAACAAATTCCAGCTATATGAAGATTACACGGATTCTGATCATTAACAAGTATTCAGCTTCCGTTTCCTCCCGTTATTCTTCCTACTCTTTGAGAAGTTCTGGTAGCCTCAATACCACGTTGGGCGGCTTCTTCTCGCTGTTTTTTCGTTGAGCAGTAAACATTAGGTATATTTGAACCCAGTGCTGTGACCTGCTTACAACGGTAACCAGCTTTAGCTGTATCACCAGAATCAGCATTGCGCTCCGATGAGGTTGTATTGCATCCAGACAAAAATACCAAAGTTAGTAGTGGAAGCACTATTTTCATTTTTTTATCTCCTTTAAAAAATCAAATTCCGTAATCAGCCATTCCCACCACTGATCACACTCGTTTGCCGAGAGTTTCTAACTGCTTCTTTAGCTTTCTCCCGAGCTTCCTCTCTTTGTTTCTTGGTCGAACAATAAGTGTTAGGGATATTGCTACCTAATGAACGCACTTGTTTACAACGATAGCCAGTGTCAGCTGTTTGGTCTGATTTTGTAGAATTACAACCACTGAGAAGCAGCATAGCCAATGCTGAAAGAGCAATTTGAAGTTTCATATTTCATCCTTTATATTTTTGTAGGTATAAATCAGGTTTTAAATCGTTTAAACCTTTGATTCTAGACACTTATAATATTTTAAAATGACCATTACCAAAACTTGTAGATACACGACCAATAACTACTATAAGTATAATTTGTTACAACTGTCAACACACGATACCAAACATTAAATTTTGCATATTAGAATGCGAAATTTTATTCTCATTAACCACAAAGAATAACAGAGAGGCTGGAGCCGACTATTAATTAAATCAATACCCACTTCTATATACATCTGTAGACGCAGTCATTAAAGAGCGCGGCTAGTGGTCTTATCATGTTTACTAGCGCCTCCCGCCCCAAATTAAATTTCAATTGCTTACAGAGCATGCTCTCTGAGATATACAAAGCTCATCAAAAAAAACAATTAATTAACAAAACAAGGTGATGATTCAGGAAAGCCTGCATAATAATTATGTGAAAATTTAAATCTATAACAATTTCACTTAATACCTGTTCAATTTGAAGGAGCAAATATGTCGCTAATGGTATTAACAATTTCTTATTTAGAACCTTTACCTAAGGTATAAGTTCGCAAATTTTTCCTCGCCTACATATATGTAGGCGCCTCAGCGATAGCTGGACGCGAGAGCAGTGTTATCGACGATATTTTCTCGCCTCAAAATAGAACATTTAATTAAGAAAATTAGTTTTAGAATTCAATCAGGGCAAGTTGATATAATTTATTCCACAATAAAAACAAATGAATTATAAAATATAAAAAAGAAAACATAGCTACATATATTATGCTGCCTTCCTGTGCAGATATAGCAACACAACTCTAGTATATTAAACTCTAAAAGCGACCAATATTACTCATGAGAGTCGCATTTATGCAACACCTCTAAATTTATCCAACCTATTGGAGTTAATGAGTTACTTTGGACTCGGCGCAAAAAAAATGCCAGTCAGCAAGGCTGACTGGCATCTCATTTCACTCTTGAGAGCGAATGCTACACTTTCAAAGTATTAGAAAGAGTAGTCTACGCTGATGTAGTAAGTGCGCATGAACTGGTCATAGTAACGACCTTCATAACCTACTAAGTGGCCTTCTGGATCTGCAAGTGAGAACGGAGGCTCTTTGTCAAGAAGGTTGTTGATACCGAACGTGATAGTTGTATCTTCAAAGCCACGGTAATCAATCTTATAGTCAGTCTTCACATAAGAAGGAATGTGTAGCTGTACGCGTTCAGTTGTAGGTGTACCATCAACCATTACTGGCTCTTTGATTGTACCTACACCAACAGTTGTTGGCGCATCTTCCCAACCAGACTTGTAGCTGAAGCGTAATGTATGAGCAAAATCACCGTGTGTTAGTGTATTTTGGATGTTCATTACATTACGGAAAACAACTTCTTCGTCTTCACCGTAACGGCCTAGGCTGCTTGTCCACTCGAAAGGAACAACACCTGGACGAGTGTACTCAGACTCAGTGATGTAAGTACCTTGAAGTACAGTTTTCAGCTCACCGAACGATAGCTCGTTAGTAAGCATTACTTGCCAGTCGATACCAGCTGTTACACTTTCACCGATGTTGATCGGAGAGTTTCTAAGTGCAACTTCTTGAATCGTTGGATCTGAACGGTTTGCTTGCAAGAAGAAGAAATCTGCGAACTTGTCAGCATTTGCGAACAGGTAAGCTTGGTCTGGGTACTGAACCTGATCTTCGATTTCAACTTTCCAGTAATCCATTTGGAAAGTGAAGTCTGTAGACGGAGAGTATACAAAACCAAATGTGCTCTGTGTAGACTGCTCAGGAACTAGGTCAGGGTTACCCTTGATGTTGTTCTGGTACTGAGTGTCACCTGCAGGACAGAATACTGCTTTAGAATCAGTTGAAGGCAGTGGACAAGTGAATGAAGAACCTGTTACACCCCAAGCTGTAAGCGGACGAGCGATGTCAGTCAGTGAAGCAACTTTAAAGCCAGTACCGATTGAACCACGGATAACTAAGTCGTCTGTCGCGTTGTAACGGAAGCTAACTTTGTAAGTTGTGTCGTTTTCGTCTTTACCGTAAGTTGTGCCGTTTAGAGTATCGTCAACTGCACCAACGTTATCGTAACGTAGAGCAAGGTTGAAGTTTAGGCTTTCAAGAACAGGAACCTGGAATTCAGCGAATGCACCCCAAGATTGACGCTCTAGTTTGTAGTCAAAATCGCCACCGCCGTCACCAAAACGCTTATCTGAAATGTTTTCAGCTGAACGTAGGTTTTCGTAGCTGTTTTCACGGATGTCAGCACCGTAACCAACATAAACTTCACCAGCTGGCAGTTCAAATACAGGCTGTGAAGCACGGAAGTCTAGTGAAACTAGCTCTGTGTTTGTTACAGACTCAGGTGCTCTCCACTGAGATGCATCTAGTGCACTAAGAGCATCTGCGTTAGACATGAAATCTTCGTAAGTAGTGAAGATATCAATTTGACCTGAAACAATTGCCGGTGCAAATGTGTCACCGTTGTAGTAACCACCAAGGATATTCTCTTCACGGTCTGAAGTAGAGTATACAAGTGCAGTGTTGAAATCGATGTTATCGAAAAGTGTACCTTCAACACCAGTGATCAGGTTCAATGCTTCTGCAGACCACTCAGTTGTACGGTTACCACCTGGTAGTGCACGCCAAGTACCACGGAACTCAGTTACCTTACCTTTTTCGTCATCAGTCAGGTGAGGCTCGCCATATTTAGCAAATAGCGGGCTTTCGATACCGATGTTGATGAAACCTGTAGGCTCTGGAGCGATACGAGGAGTTTGTGTGAAATCAGTATACGTTAACGTTGCAAAACCTGTTAAGTACTCAGAAATCGCTACGTCAGCTTGAAGAACAAGAGACGTACGCTCTGTTTCAGGGTAGATTTCTAGAGTACTTGTGTAGTCAAACAGACAACGAGGATCGTTAGTCGGCTTAGCAGTGTCTGGTGCACATGAACCATTTGCTTCAAGATGTGGAGTGAACCAACGGAAGTAAGAACCTTCAGTCAAAGCACCTGTCTCTGGGTCACGGCCACCAACTAGGATTTGCGCGTTACCTGGAATAGAGTTAGGAGAACCATTGATTGAGTAATATTGATTTTGGTTGTGTTCAAACTCAAGTAGACCTGTCTTAGCAAAGTCACGGTCTTTTGAACGCATTGGATCAGTTTTATCATGCGTTAATGAAGCAACAAGGCTGAACCCGTCTTGGTCGAAGTTACCGAAACCAGTTGTGAAGCTCAGGCTCATTTGCTCACCACCATCTTCTTGAGGGCGGTCGTAACGAACAGAAACAGTAGACTTGTCTACTTCGTCTTTAAGGATGAAGTTGATTACACCCGCGATAGCGTCTGAACCGTATAGTGCTGATGCACCGTCAGAAAGAACTTCAACACGCTCGATAGCTGCAAGAGGGATGGTGTTCAAGTCAACAGTGTTAGTTGAACCGAATGGTGCAATACGACGACCATTCAGTAGTACTAGTGTGTATTCTTCGTCAAGACCACGTAGTGCTGCTGTAGCAGTACCACCACCACCGCCACCTACTGACGATACTGGAGTAGTGAAACCCTGCATAGAAGGAATCTGAGCAACTAGGTCAGGTACAGATGTTACACCTGTAGCTTTGATGTCTTCTTCGCTCAGAATGTTAACAGGAAGTGCGCCTGCAAGGTCAGTACCCTTGATGCTTGAACCTGTTACTTCGATTTTTTCAATCTTCTCTTCTGCTTCTTCTGCGTTTACTGCAAAAGCAGTAGCAGACACAGCACCGTATACTAGTGCTAAGCGGACCGCTTTCGAGATCTTGCTATTTAACATTTGTTTTCTCCCTGGCTTTAAATATTTCTTTAAAGCATTGTTTTTATGTATTTTCTTACTTTTATATGGGTAACAAGTGACTACACTTTTAGCCATATTGGTGAAACATACTAATCGCATGAAAAACAAAAGGTCAACAACCTTTTTCAAAACCGGAATAAAAATACCACACAAAAAACACAAAAACCCTTCAAAAACAAAAAGATAACAGAAAAAAATTATCTTACACTTTATTTTACACAGAACCCGTCTGTTTTTTGTTCTAAAAACAACCAAAAACTTGATGACAAGGTGGCAATATTGACGACTGTTCGATGTATTCAGGGTGAGGGTTTACGCCATTTGACAAGTTAGCGCTCAGAAACCTTGCAGGAAGGACAATAGACCGCTTAATAGCGTCTTTTTGATGGTTAAATTATTGTTATAAACGCAATTCGCAACTAGTCCAATTTTGCGATTTCACCGCCATGAAAATGCGAACAGACTGTTTTACAATGACACCCGGCGCCCGTCTCATCTACGACAGAAATTCAATTTGGGTACATATTTATATGATTCGCTCGTTCTTTACTCTAACCATGTGAACCAAACGGCGTTCAGTGTCAGCTTTTACAATTTTTGCAAACAGGAAAATGATTGTTGCTTCAATCGATACCGGCGCCTTACCTTAGCCAAATTAGTCGCTTTGCGGCAAGTTCAGCGACCTGTGATATATAGATTTTGAACAATGAAAAATCGCGCTGAAGCGCAATATCAACTATGCCCCGAGCGCCACCCAGCACTATCCCAGATGAAACTTGGCGGTCTTCGTCGATATGGATATCATAAGTTAATGGCATGTGAGATCTTTGACCTATGGCAATACTGTTCAATGAAGCCAAACAAAGCGATGACCCAGAGTAACGCATATTTTGATACATTTCTGACAGGTGCTGATATTTGCCAGCGGGAAGCAACTAGCCACTATGCAGGTGGAAAGATCAGAGCCATATAATATGGCCATGGGCATTTAAACTAGCGAAGAATTTGCTAGAGAAACTGCGTTGATAACATAAAAAATCCGACCTCATTTCTGAAGTCGGATTTTTATATTTTAAGGCGCGCTTAAAGCGCACTCACGCTCTATTTACTGCTCAGCAAATTAGAAGCTGATGTTGTAACCGGCGAAGATTTCGCGACCAATGTGGCCTGTATTGTAGATAGCATAGTCTTCGTAGAAGCCCTGGCTATTAAATACCACGCCTTTGTCAAACAGGTTACGTGCACCCAGAGTGAACGTACCATAGCCATCGCTGTAGTACTTCATGTTCAGGTTGTGGGTTACGTAAGTCGGAAGCGAGCCATCGTATACATTGAACGGTTCTTTACCATCGACTTTAACAACAGACTGCGTCTCGTAAGTATCAGCAATGATGTCTGTGGTCCAGTTCACTGTGTAATTATCAACTGCGTAGTTAACAGTGAACTGAGAACGCCATTCAGGTGTTTCCGGTGCGCCCTTCTCATCTTCACGAGGACCAGTGAAGTAAACATCTTCACCCACTTCTGTCAGCAAGGTGGTTACATTTCTGAACTTAAAGTCACCAAACGAAGTTTCTAGCTTGTAAGACAAGTCAATATCGAACCCTTTACGAGACATAGAAGCGCCGTTTGCATACTGAGTATATGCCTTCGAGATAACCCCATCAGCGTCGCGCTCGATGCCAACATATGAATATCTTGCCTGAACTTCGTCAAGCTTGCCGGCATTTTCAATATGTACCAGATCCTGCGCAGTGATGATTGAAATGACATTGTCGATTTCAAGCTCAAAGTAGTCAACTTTGATTGAGACATCTTCAAAGCCAGAATAAACCACACCCAAGTTCATATAGGTCGATTCTTCCGGACCAAGCTGGTCATTACCCTTACGCACCTCACTGACTGCAACCGTGCTGCATTTGATAGCAGGTGTGCCTTGAGCTGCACAGCTTACATAGTCAGTCACGCTCGGACTGCCTTTAGAGTCTTTTGCATTCAGCTCTTTCAGAGATGGCGCACGGAAGCCTTCTGAGTATGATGCACGAAGTAACAGATCATCAATCGGGCGGTAGTCCAGTTTCACACTTGGATTACCTTCACCACCGAAGTCGCTGTAATCGTCGTAACGATAGGCCGCGCTCAGTGTTAAATTATCCAAGATTGGAAATGCCACTTCATAGAATACTGCCGTTACATCACGCTCACCGGCACCTGAACCACCAGCATCGCCGCCGATCAGACCGGCTTCGTTTTGTGCGTCGTAACGTTGATCTAACGTCATATCGAAGTATTCAGCACCCACATAGTGCGAAATCGCACCAGCTTCTAGCTCACCCAGTTCAAAACCCAGACCTGCAAAGACGTGATCCAGTTCGCTCTGGCTTTCTGTGTAAGTGGTGGCACGCATATTCGCCTTGCCCTGCTCAGACTCAAGCGAAATTTTATTCAAAATATTGTGCGACAAACCAGCAACACTCAGATAGTAGCGACCTGCTGTACGGTAATCTAACTTTGCTTTGTGGTAAGACACTTCCCACTCAGCGGTATCACCAAACATGCCCTTCAGGCCAAGTGTATAGTCTTGCTGATAATCCGTTACCTCACCATCGCGATTACCTGTCTGATACCAGCGGAAATAGCCGTTTGCAACTTCACCCGTTGGGTTTAACGGGTGGTCCGCTGCCATATCTTCAAAATAGTCAGCAGGCGGAGCATAACGGCCAAATGAATCGTTACGGCTGAACATTGCACGTGCATACAGCTCTAACTCATCGGTGAGTTCATAATTAACACTGGCCATCGCAGAATCGCGCTTAGTCGATGCCATGTTGGCTGAAACATCTGCATGAGCATAAGCACAGACTTCACCGCCACCAACACCACCTAGGTTGGTGCCTTGGTCAAGCACACCAACAAAGCCTGGTACGGTTTTTGTTAATTCATCACATTTAGGTGAGGCGATATAACCACCACCTGATTTCTTTTTAAATGTTTCACCAAAGTAGCTAATACCCACAGTCTCGTCGTAGATAGAGATTAGGCCATCACCATTTCTATCTTCCATAGAAGCCGCTGTGTAGCTACGGTCACGAGAGAAGATTGGGTTACGCTGCTGGTGGTCGTATACAAATGTAATATTACCTTTGTCAGAGCTTACGCCAAATGCCATTGACATTTGCTTGGTGTCTGCACCTTCTGCTTCAGGGCGACCAACCTGGATATCGAAAGATACACCTTCGAAGTCTTTTTTCAGGATAACGTTAATAACACCGGCAATCGCGTCAGAACCATAGATAGCTGAAGCGCCATCTTTAAGAATTTCAATACGCTCTACCGCCGCCATTGGGATTGAGCTCAGGTTAGCACCACCACCGTTTAGTGAAGGTGAGCTACCCATACGCTTACCGTCGATCAACACCAAGGTACGGCCCGCACCGGCACCCAGTAAGCTTACAGTTGACTGCGACTGACCGCTGTTACCAGAACTTGGGATAACAGAGCCAAAGCTGTTAGAAGTCACACTTTGTAGTGCCTCAGCAACAGAGACTCGGCCCTGACCTTCGAATTCAGCGGTAGAGATCACTTCAACCGGGCTTGCACCTTCCATGTCGACACGCTTGATACGCGAGCCTGTGATTTCAATGCGTTCTACTTTTTCAGCACCGTCTTGTGCAGAGGCTGACTGTGCAATCACAGCCGTAGACGCAGCACCAAATGCCAGTGCTAAACGCACGGCCTTAGTTACTTTAGTGTTCAACATGTGTTTTCTCCCTGGGCTTACTCGTGGCGGTAAGCATGAGTATTGTTGGTATTTATAACGAGCTTGCTGGGTCTAATTTCAGCAGGCTCTGAATTTTCGCGACGGATACTAATCGCGACCTGTGTTAAGCGTCAAACCCCCACGACTTAACAGACAAGCACACCAAAAACACAATCAAAACCCAATGATTTAACAGGCCTTTAAAGTTAATTACTACTCACTTCAAAATAAATGCATTTTTTAATTGAATTCACAAAGGGGTTGTTCACAAAGAATGCAGGGACCAGTACCAGGAAAGAATTGCAAGTCGCATTTTGGTTAAAAAAAATATTTTAAAACTCAGTCTGTTCGCTGTTTTTTTATGCAAAAAATATCAACCAAACAAACCATTTTCAAAAAAGTTAGTATGTATTTACATTCAAATAAAGCTTTGTATGCAGTGATCTTTATTGGTGAATGGCAAATAGACTGAAAAAAAGATTTGCTTACAAGCAGCTAAAGAACCGCTTGCACGCAATTACAAATCTGAGGACAAATCCAGCGTGCGCTGGCCATGTAAACTGATAGCCTCCAGATCGATATCCGGCAGCATTTGATAAATAGGTAAGATCTGTTTCTCTATATAATGACTGTAATCGGGGTTTGCTAACGCTCCGCTTACCAGTTTAGGGCCTGATCTGCTAATATAGTACGCAACCTGACTCCCCTTACCGAGCACTCTGTCGATACCCAAGCTGTGCGCCTCTTTTGCGGCCCTGACATGTGGCGGAATATTCTTAACGTAGGCGTTAAGGGGTTTGCCCAGGCGTTTCTTATAGATGAGCTTGCTGTCTGCCTGGCCACTGTTGATTAAGGTAATATACTGTTCCGTCACAGATACCACATCCTGGCCATCAAACAGTGCCCTGATGACCGCTTGTTGGTACTCTTTCGCAATTTCAGTCCAGTCACTTCGCACCGTTTCCAATCCTTTGAACACCAGCTCAGTGCCCTGCTCTGTCTGTATTTGGCCGACATAGCGCTTTTTAGATCCCGTTTCCTGACCCCGGATAGTCGGCATAAAAAAAGGGCTATAGTGAGTTTCAAACTCAATTTCCAGATAGTTCGGCAAATTGAAATGGCTGTCTATATGCTTAGCCCAGCGCAGATTAATCTCCCTCATCAGACTTTCACCAAGTTGCTGACATTGCGCCGCGGATAAAGACTCAGGCACGCATACAAAGGTCGAATCCGTGTCACCATAAATGACTTCATACCCCATCTCTTCGATCCAGCCTCGTGTGGTTTGCATAATCTCGTGACCACGCAGGGTAATAGAACTGGACAATCGGGGATCATAAAACCGGCAACCCCGTGACCCCAGAACACCATACAGGCTATTCATAATAATCTTGATGGCCTGCTGCAGCATTTTCTCACCCCGGTCTTTAGCCTCCTGGCGTGCCTGCGCCAGCTGTGCGACTAACTTAGGTAGATGATGCTGAGTGCGGGAAAAAGCCCCTTTATTAAAGCCAGGAATAGCATCCTGGGGTGATTTTAGCCCTTCTATCAATCCCATAGGGTCGATATGAAAGGTGCGTATAATGGAGGGATAGAGGCTTTTGAAGTCGAGTACCAATACATTTTGATATAATCCGGGTCGTGAATCCATCACATAGCCCCCTGGGCTGTCAAATGTCAGGCCATGCTCACCCAGATTAGGCGCAATATAACCGCTGCGGTGCAATAAAGGCAGATATAAATTGGTGAATGCAGCCACTGATCCACCCATACGCTCCAACTCCAGACCCGTTAGCTGAGTTCGGGCAATAGCAAATTCCAGCAAAGACAGCTTAGTGAATATATCCCAAACCAGTACACAGTCCTGCAAGTTATAACCCGCCAGTGCCGGCTTGTCCTGGTGGAACAGGCGTATGATAGCTTCAAGCCTGTCGTCCTGCTCGATTAGTTTACCTGCCCCCAACACTTGCTGAGCAACATAAGCCAGCTTAAAGGTTTCAAAGTGGTAAGTGGCATTTTTCATCGTATCTATGCCATCCAGTACGACCCGACCCGCTATAAGTACCCGGGTAAAGTTCCCTTTCGATACTTGCATGGGCGTACCATCTCGCCCAAAACTGAGTGAGACGCCCAATGCTTCAGCCCTTTCATTCAATACCGCACAGTCAAACTCAATCACGTTCCAACCGATGATCACATCCGGATCCATGCGGTTAACTTCCTCAACCAGAGCCTGCAATAATGATAATTCATCGGCAACCCAACGCACATTTACTTCGGCGACTTCTGGCTCGCCTATCATAATTACAAGCCGTTGTGACTCTGTGACCAGCCCAACAGAGAACAGCACACCTTCCCCGCTACACTCAATGTCCAGCGACAACATAGACAACTTAGGGACAAAATGCGGTGATGGCTTTAACCGAGCCTGTCGGATTTCTATGTATCCGGCTTTTTCTACTGCCTGGCCAGATACCCAGGCACCTCCGCGAATAAACCGCTCCATCAGGTACCTGTCAGCATGGCGAATATCTGCCTCATACAAAGTAACGTGGTCGGTCAAACTCTCTTTACATTGATAGAAATCACTTAAATTTGAGCAGTAAAGAGCGCTAACCGGTGACTGGTCGAGGTGCTTGAGAGTGAGTGGTTTAAATTCAACTCCTGAGGTGAATTCAGCTATGCGGGTTTGCGCTCTTTTAGCGTCTGCACTGCGTATAAACAAGACCGCCTGCTGCGGCTCAGTGATCACTTTCAATAACCCTTGTGCAGATTTCAACCAGTAACATAAGTGCAATCGGTTGTTTAAATGGATCTGTTGCCGTGAAAGGATAAAGCCCTGATATACCGCTTGTGCCAAAGGAGATCCCCGCCTAGAATAGAATACCTGTAATTATATCCATACTTTTTTGCTTAAGCGATCCTACATGCTGTCAGATTCTCTAAAAAAAACCATTCGTCAGGCGCACACCAACATAGCTGAACAACTCGAGGGTTTTCGCCCTCGCGCCGGACAAAACTATCTGGTTGCAGAAATCGCCAAAACGCTCGGTGGTGACTATCACAAATCTCAACGTATCTGTGTGATTGAAGCGGGGACCGGAACAGGTAAATCTCTGGCCTATTGCTTGGGGGCTCTGCCCATGGCACTGGCAAAAAAGAAAAAACTGATCATATCCACTGCCACCGTTGCGCTGCAGGAACAATTACTCAATAAGGAACTCCCCTTTTTTAAAGAGCACTCCGGCCTCGATTTTAAATTTGATCTAGTGAAAGGTCGCCAGCGTTATATCTGTGTGCAAAAGCTATTGGCCGCAGTAAGCGGCGAAGAAACACAAATGTCCCTGATGCCTACAACCAGCTCACCTTTGTCGGCAATGGAACAGCGCTGCTTACAAGAACTGGCAAAAGCCTATCAGGATAAACGCTGGCAAGGTGACAGAGACAGCTGGGCCGATACCATCCCAGACAAAGTCTGGAACCTCATCGCTTGCGACAAACATGCTTGTCAGCGCCAGCTGAAATCTCACAACTTGTGTCCTTTTCATCTGGCAAGGCAAAAAATCGCGCAAATGGATGTACTGGTCATCAACCATGCCCTTTTACTTGCCGATCTGGAACTCGGTGGCGGTACCATTTTGAGTGACCCGGAAGAGACCTTTTACGTTATCGATGAGGCCCACCATTTGCCGCATATTACCCGGGACTTCTCATCCGCAGCAGCAACAATTAAAGGTACGATAGAGTGGCTGGACAAACTGCTCAAGTTCAGCGGTAAAATGGCCAATGTTGTGGTGTCACAAAAAGCCATCGGGCAAAATTTCAAACTCAATGACGCAGCCAATGATGCGGGTAAAGTACTCCGCCAGGTCAGAGACATGCTGGATCAATCTGACTACACCTACAACGATGATGATACCCATCGTTTTTTGCATGGTGAAGTGCCGGAGCAGCTCAAAGAACGTGCCAAGGACATCGCTGATGCTACTCAGGATGCGCTGCGCGCACTGAGTAAAATGCATGATGCGTTGACCCTGGATGTCAACGATGGTGACGTCCAGGGCTTTCTTGCCGATCCTATATTGGCGGAGAGCGGTCAGTATATTAACCGCCTGGAGCAGCTCAATAAATTATGGTTCAGCTATGCCACAAAAGGTGAAGGCACGCCACACGCGCGCTGGATAAAACGTCTGGACTACAAACACCATCATGACTACCTATTGTGTGACTGTCCCATTGAAGTGGGATTTTATCTAAAAGATAACCTTTGGCGCGAATGTGCCGGGGCGGTGTTATGCTCAGCCACGCTCAGTGCTATGGGTAACTTCGACCACTTTGCGCGAGAAAGCGGACTCAGTAACGAACCAGGTGTCAAATATATCAAAGCCGACTCTCCCTTTGATTATGCCAAACAAGCCAAACTGCATATTCCACAGACCAAAACGGAGCCTACAGACAAAGCCTTCAGTGATTATCTTGCAGAAGCGCTGCCCGACTACCTGGACAAGAAAAAGGCCAACCTGGTGCTGTTTGCTTCCTACTGGCAAATGGATCACGTGGTTGCCAAACTGCGCAAACAAAACTGGCAGATCCTGGTGCAGGGCGAACTGTCTCGAGAAGAGCTGCTTAAACGCCACCGCGCCGCCATTGATTTGGGCGCAGGAAGTATTTTATTTGGTACTCAGAGTTTGTCTGAGGGGTTAGACTTGCCAGGCAAGTACCTGGAGAACCTGGTGATCACTAAGATCCCCTTTGCAGTTCCCACGTCACCAGTTGAAGAGGCACAGGCTGAATTCATTCAGTCTAAAGGAGGAAATCCATTTTTATCGATTACGGTGCCAGATGCTGCCAAGAAATTAGTCCAAAGCTGTGGTAGACTGCTGCGCAAAGAAACGGATTCTGGCCGCATCACCATACTCGACAGACGCCTGATCACCAAACGATATGGCAAGGCGATGCTGGACACGCTGCCACCCTTTGCGAAACAAATAGACTGATCCATGCTCGAATTTGCTTTAGACCCAGCCACCTTGGCGTTGTTATGTACAGTTGCACTAGCAGCAGGATTCATTGATGCGATCGCCGGCGGTGGTGGTATGCTCACTGTACCTGCTCTGCTCACTGCTGGCCTGCCTCCACACATGGCACTGGGCACCAATAAGCTTGCGGCCAGCTTTGGCTCCTTAACCGCCAGTTTCACTTATTACAAGAAAAACCTCTTTAACCCGAGGTTTTGGGCAGCTTCCGTACTGGCCACCGCCATTGGCGCCGCATTAGGCACTTTATTGGTCGACTCACTCAGTATTGAGTTCCTGAATAAGCTTATTCCTGTCATTATTTTGCTGGTTGCTCTGTATAGTCTGTTTGGCAAAATGAGTCACAGCGACTCCATAGACTTGCCCAAAAAAACCGCCATACTTAAGGTAAAACAGTGGCTGCAAGGCTTGGCACTAGGTTTTTTTGATGGCCTGGCGGGCCCCGGTACCGGCACTTTCTGGACCGCATCCAATGATATGCTGTATAAGATGAGCCTGCTGCTTAATTGTGGTCTTGCACGTTCGATGAATTTTGTTTCGAACTTTATTTCCCTGATCACCTTCGTTGCACTGGGTCATGTGAATTACCTGCTGGGCCTGGCTATGGGCGCATTTTTAATGCTGGGTGCTTGGCTTGGGGCGCATTCAGCGATAAAGTTTGGTAGTCGGTTGATCAAACCCCTGTTTAATACTGTGGTGATTATCCTGACAGCAAAACTTATTTTTGAGGCCTATATGGTATGAGTCAGCCACTGGATAAACTCAGGCAGCGCGTTGAAGAGTTGCAACATCACGCCCAGCAGTTTGATAACGCAAAATGGTTTGATAAAAACCGCTATATTCAGTCACAACCCAGCCTATTTGACAGTCATGTGTTTCGTAGTAAAAGCCTCAAACTCAGCGACTATGTAGATGAAGTCAAAGAAGCGCTGGCACATTTACCTCCGCAGTCGCAACGCCATGCGCTGCAATATGCAGTAGAACACATCGGTGAACAGATTGAAGCCATCATTAAAGTGCTGAAATCAACCCCCGTGTGGGCGAAAGAAAACCGTTTTCAGCCCCACAAGAAGGCAAAAGTCTTCCGTCAGGCCGTCAAAAAGATCATGCAACCTACCCATGAACTTTATCAGGAATTGTCCCAAAACCATGAATTTGAAAGGCGCCTGCAAGAAATGATCTCGCTGCGCCAGGATCAGCTGATAAAAGCAACGCCAGAGCAGGCCAGTCAGCTAAATAAAGAAATTCTTGCGCTACATGGCCGGCTCGGGCGCTGCCGCAAAGCCATCAGCGCAACGGAGGATAAAATCCAGCAAAAAGAAAAACAAACCCGCTTCTGATTTGGAAAA
The DNA here is from genome assembly GCF_004014715.1 of Pseudoalteromonas sp. R3. Taxonomy (NCBI): domain Bacteria; kingdom Pseudomonadati; phylum Pseudomonadota; class Gammaproteobacteria; order Alteromonadales; family Pseudoalteromonadaceae; genus Pseudoalteromonas; species Pseudoalteromonas sp. R3. Next base: position 1,437,857 of record NZ_CP034835.1, on the reverse strand, counting down.
TAGCCCCTCTATGTTGTTTTATCATCCCAGCTACAGTGATCTCACTTTACCGCCAAGGCACAGGTTTCCTATTGATAAATACCGCTTGCTTTATCAGCAACTAACACAGACATCGTGTGCACAATGGCTCACGCAATCACAGTGTATTGCTACACCAGAGCAACTCATGATGTGCCACGATACGCAATATGTTGCACAATTTCTTGACGGCACTATGTCAGCTGCTGCTATTAAGCGCATGGGTTTTCCCTGGTCGCCACAGTTGGTTGAACGAACACTACGCTCCATCGGTACGGCACTCGAAGCCACGGAGGTTGCATTGAGTAACGGCTTTGCTGCCAATCTTAGTGGCGGGTACCATCATGCCTTCAGCGACAGAGCTGCCGGTTTTTGCATTTTCAACGATCTCGCCATTGCCGCCAGAACCCTTATCAACAACGGACAGGCCGATACGGTATTACTGCTGGACTGTGACGTGCATCAGGGTGATGGTAGTGCTGAGATCCTGACAACAGATACGCAGATAATTACCTGCTCGCTCCATTGTGAGCAGAATTTTCCCAAGCTGAAGCAAGCGTCCGACTACGATTTTGCCTTACCCATTGGCTGCTCAGATGACACTTACCTCGCTACACTAGATGAAGCCCTGAGCCTGTGTACTCGTCTTCATCAACCCGACATCATACTGTATAACGCAGGAGCAGACATCTATCACCGTGACGAGCTCGGGCATTTAGACATTAGCCTGGAGGGCGTACTGAGACGGGATATTCAGGTGTTGAAACATGCAAAGCAACATAAAATCCCTCTTATGGCGGTACTTGGAGGTGGCTATCAGCGTAATATCAGCCGGCTGGTTGAGGTACATAAGCAGCTGTTTATCGCGCTGCAGCAAGTCTGGCCAGAACGCTTCAACACACCCTCTGCACAATAAACTCGCCACATAAAGTGGCATTTTGCAGGTTTTAAAATTGCTGGTAGCATTAACCACAGAGGTGGTTTATGTTGTACAATTACAATAACTTCAAAATGGAGCACTACAATGAAACTTCATGATGATTTGCACAATTATTACGAGAAAATTGTGCTCGAAAACATTGAAGAACGAGGCCTTGACCATAAATACGATGAAGACGTGATGGCAGACCTGTGTTGTACCGCATTAAACCGTTTGCCAGCTCGTTACATTCGTTATGACGTAGACATGGAGTTTTACCTGCCCACCGACGAAAGAACTGAGATGGAAGCCAAAGTCAAAGAAGCCGTGGATTACGCACTGGCACAAATCGCGAAAAAGAAACAATTTCAACCATGACCCAAAAAACACTTGAAAGCGCACCTGAACACATCAAGCTCGCCGTAGACCTGATCATGTTGCTAGAGCAAAACGAAGTGCCTGCGGAGCAGGTGCTGGCCGCACTTGAGATAGTTCAGGCCGATTTCACAAAAAAACTGGATACGGAAGTTAGTTAACTTTAAAAGAACAAAAAACTTCACATACCATTTACCCATGTGTCATATTGTCGCCTCACAATGACAACGCCCTATGATGTAAGGAACAATTATGACAACAAATCATCCACGTGCTATTGCCTTGTTTGTCGCCACCACCTTGTTAAGCGGTGGTGCGCTGGCCAATGACTTCGCCGCACTTGATCAAGCGCTACCAGACGGATATGTGATCAACGGTACAGAGCCCGTATTCGATTTTGATGGAGATGGATGTTTGCCAAGCGCTGGGATCAGCAGGACCGGACAACAGAATGCAGGATTGAAAACCTCGGGTAGTTTGGGTGGCAGTTGCAGAGACAGCCAGTTTTTAGCCACCTCTAATACCGTACACCGATACGCCTGTGCAGAAACCGAGCAAGGTCGATACTGTGGTCACTTTTATGCTATGTATTTCAAAAAGGACCAGGTATTCCCCTACTTTGGAGGTGGACACCGTCATGACTGGGAATATGCCGCAGTATGGACCAAAGACGGCCAGGTCACACACGGCAGCTACAGTGCACACGGTGATTTGTATACTAAACCAGCTAACGAATTACCCTTTGAAAATGGACACCTGAAAATTGTCTACCACAAGGACGGTATTCTTACTCACGCATTTCGTTTTGCAAAATCGAATGAAGCAGCTGAGAATGGGTACAATCGCTTTGTCACACCGGCCATCATAAGCTGGTACGAAATGTCCGGAGATGGCATAGATAATCAAGGTTTGCGCGATAAGCTAAATCAATACGATTATGGCTCAGCGACCCTACCCGTCAAAGACAGTCGCTTTTTAACTAACCTTAACCGCTTCAAACCCACGGGATATCCTACTTTCACTAACGCTGACGTGTTAGCGGCACAGTAGCTTTCTTGCAAGCCCGCGATAGTGCGGGCTTGCTCTGTGCAACCTTAAGCTGACTTTGCGAATGCCTCAGTGGATGTGTGCAGCTTATACTGTGCAAAAAATCGGCTATCAGACTCGGAGTCTCTCGGGCAAGCGAAATAAGCGACATCGTCGCGCACCGGCTCGGGCCGGTTATGTTGACCATCTTCCCAGTACAACACGGCATGCTTCACCAGCTCTTCCAGATAAGTATGGTCCCAGCTATAGTGGCAGAATCCATGATGATCAGACAAATAAGGGGCATAATCTGCACAACTCTCAATGCTGGTCACACCATTTTTATAATCAGCAAAGGCTTTTGCGTCTTCCTCAGCAGTGGCTGGATCAACAAAATAGGCGACATCACGCCGTGGTGGTAAGGCCTGCGGAAGACCAAACTTTTCTCTTACGGCCGAACATTCAACCACAATCCAGGAAACAAAATGGGCACCAATCTGATGGTCCCACTTCAACGCAACAAACATCTCAACTCTCCTTCTAAGCTCAATTTATCTCGGTTAGATCGAAACCCTGCATGGTAAATGCGGGCATCCTCCAGAATGCGCGCGCAGCTTACCGGAAATTGTTGTCAAAAAGTAGTCAATTAATGAATTTTTTCATGACATTTTTTGATGTGAATCGAGAAAATAATAACCCAACCGTCAGGTACCCGGCATTCAACTTCAGCGTCAATCAGATCACAGCCCCTGAACTGGCCACAGTCTAAAAAACAGCCAAAATGCGACTTCAGATGGGTATTTAAACTGTGTCTGACTCTGTTAAATCGTTACAAGGTATTACGACATAGCAAATCACCGCTAATATGTTGCTATTTGTCGTGATTTTCAAAAATACCTACTTACCTGCCGCTAGCAGTTTTTTGTCATTTCATTAAACTGCACAGTGAAGATCAACACTTGGACGTTGTTATGAACCTGACACGCAATTCATTGAAAAACCCCGCTGCTGTCGTGGTGATCCTGGTGCTGCTAATACTGTTTGGCATTCTCAGTATTTTTAAGTTACCAATCCAGCTGACACCAGATATAGAACAACCACAAATAACCATATTTTCTGGCTGGCGGGAAGCTGCACCCGAAGAGATTGAGTCGGTGATCATTGAGCCACTCGAAAACGCGGTTAAAAATACCCCAGGCGCGCTGGAAGTTAATACCACTATAAACCGAGGCAACGGCTTTATCTCATTAACTTTTGCTGTCGGAACCGATATGCAGCAAGCCATGCTGGATGTCCTGACCAACCTGAATCAGGCGCCACCGCTACCGCTGGATGCCATTGATCCGGTTGTCAGTGCAGGCGGCAATGGTGGACCAGCCGGCCCCAATGCCGCCTCCTTACTCGTAACCCCACTCAACGTTGAGGGGGATGGCTTAGACCTGGACATGGCTCAGTTTCAAAAAACTATAGAAGAGCTGATTGAACCTCGTCTGGCAAGCATACCCGGCGTGGCCCGAGTCAACTTGGCCAGTGAAAGACCAAAAGAATTACGTATCACCTTTGACCCTCATAAAGCCGCCGCATTAGGGATCTCACTGGGACAGATCAGACAAACGCTTGCAAGCTCCAGAGATACCTCGGGAGGCTTGGCAGACGTTGGCCGACGCCAGTATACCGTGCGCTTTACTGGCCAATATGACCTGCAAGATATGCTGCAAATGCGTATTGGCTACTCTCAGGAGCGACCTATCTATTTGGGTGACGTCGCCACGGTCGCCGAAACTTACTCAGATCGCCGGGCAATGAGTGGCCGAAATGGTAAACCGGCCTACTATATTACGGTATCTAGAGCAAACGGTGCCAATACGGTTGCTTTGCTCGACGGCATCAATCAGGCCATCAATGACTTAAACGCAGGACCTCTGCCTGAAGCTGGCATTTCGATTGAGCTAAGTTATGATGCTTCCGTCCATATCCGCAATGCCTTACTACTGGTCAAGAGTAACCTCGGACTCGGTGTATTGCTGTCGCTGGCCATTCTGTGGCTGTTCTTCAGAGGCATAAAAACCACGCTGATCATAGCGGCGACTATCCCAGTATCTCTGATGGTCGCGTTTTTGGCACTGAGCGCCTTCGAGCGCAGTCTTAACGTAATTTCACTGGCTGGCCTGGCGTTTGCCGTTGGTCTGGTATTAGATGCCGCAATTATCGTGCAGGAAAACATTACCCGATTGAAATCCAATGGCTTTGATGATTACAAAGCGGCGTTACGTGGTGCGGGGCAAGTAGCCGGCGCCTTATTTGCCTCTACCGCGACCAGTGTCGCTATCTTCCTCCCCATTCTCTTTATGGCGGGCATTGAGGGGCAACTGTTTTCCGACCTGGCTCTGACACTCTCAATCGCTGTAGTCGCCTCCATGGTCTGTGCATTGACCATTATCCCTGTGGCCAATCGATACCTGCCGGATAGCAAAACACAAACCGATCCGTATAAGCATTACTGGCAAAAGCTGACAACTCTGATCATGCGCCTGACTAACAGCAAGGTCAAACAATTGGGCTGGGTCTGTGCGCTGCTGGGTGGCTCCGCAATAGTGACCTTCACTATGTTACCGAAAACGGACTTCATGCCCCGCGCGCCTACCGACGGCTTTTTCTTTAATCTCATTACCCCACCAGGTGGAAACATGGCCTATATGGAGGATGAATTACTCAAACGAGTCCGTGCGCGCCTGATGCCCTATTATCACGGCGAAAAACAACCGAGTATCAAAGACTTCAATTTTTATATTTTTGGTGCGAACGCTGGTGGCTTTATTTATTCAGCCGATCCACAACGCGTTGAAGAACTTATGCAGGTTGCCCGAGAAGAAATTTTTGTCGACCTGCCCGATACTCAGGTGTTCTTTTTCCGCGGGTCGATGATCAACATTGCTAATGGCGGTGACGGTCGCGACATCAATATCGAGCTTACCGGACCGAATATGGACGATCTTATCGCTGGTGCTCAAGTAGCACTACAGGCAGTGCAAACCGCTATGCCTGACGCTACAGCGCGACCACAACCTCGTCTCGATATGGCAGAGCCTGAACTCAGATTGCAACCCAATGATCGGCGAATTACCCAAGCGGGACTGACCCGTCAGGATGTCTCTCAAGCTGTTCAGGCCTTTACCGGAGGCCTGTTTATTAACGAGTATTTTAACGGTAACGAACGGATGAACGTGATTTTGCGTGCTCAAGCCTGGCAGACTCCAGAAGAGCTTAAAGCACTGCCTTTGTTCACACCAGATGCTGGGATCCAGACCTTAGGGGAGCTTGCAGAAGTAACACGCACTGTTGGACCCAGTCAATTACAACGGATCAACGGCCGTCGTACTGTCAGTATCATAGTCACGCCGCCCGCTGAAATGAGCCTCCAACAGGCACAGGCGATTCTGGCTGAGCAGGTGATGCCTAAAATCAAAGCTCAGTTACCAGAAACAGCCGGCGTCATTCTTGGCGGTAATGCCCAGAAAATGAATAGTGCTATCGAGGAAATGACCCTTAACTTCTTCCTCGCCCTGTTTATCTTGTTCTTACTGATGACAGCATTATTTAAGTCAGTTCGTGACAGCGCTTTGGTACTACTGGTGATGCCATTGGCCATTGCCGGTGGTGTACTGGCGCTCTATGTCCTGAACTTGTTTACCTTTCAGTCTTTAGATCTACTTACCATGATAGGCTTTATTATCTTACTGGGTCTGGTCGTTAATAATGCCATTTTGCTTGTCGACCAAACGCGTCATGCGCAGGCTCAGGGAATGGACCGCCGCGATGCAGTTGAGCAAGCAGTGCTGATGCGTGCGCGTCCTGTTTATTTGAGTACATTGACAAGCCTCTTCGGTATGCTGCCTCTGATGTTGATGCCTGGCGTGGGATCAGAGATCTATCGCGGCCTGGCGACCGTTATCGTCGGCGGTATGGCAATTAGTGCCTTGTTTACCCTGGTACTCATGCCCAGTCTGTTACAGCTTGGCAGTGATAAAAAACCAACCCCTAAAGCTAATAACAACACTAAACCTCAGTTAAACCTGGTCGCGAATCAATAGGAGACTCTTATGTTTGCAAATCAATTTAAATGCGCACTGGTCACCCTTATTGTCGCCGGTGCAGTAACCTTCAGTCAGCAGGCTGATGCCGCACAACCCGTCGCTGTAGAGCCTGTGTCTCAGGGTCAACTCACCAGTGAGCTGGCAGTAAATGGTACCTTGCATGGCAAGCGCGATATGGTGATTACTGCGGGCGTAACAGGCCGGTTGCAATATGTTGCCGAGCCTGGCCTTGAAGTTGCTGAAGGTGATGTACTCGTGCGCATGGATACACTCCCTCTTGAGCTTGAAAAGGCACGCCAGCAAGAAATGCTCAAGCGCGCTCGAATTAATTTGCGTTTTCAGCAACAGGAGCTGACACGCCTCAAAGAGCTGGCCAAAACCAGCAGTGCCGCAGCCAGTCAGGTCGACAAGGTCCAGAATGCACACGACCTGGTACGCTCTGATATTGCCCTCGCGCAGGTTGAGCTCAAAGTGATAGAAGACAAACTCAACCGTGCCACCGTTAAGGCCCCGTTTGCAGGAACGGTCAGCAAACGCTATCACCGTGCAGGTCGCGATGTGAGCCGGGCTGACGAGTTACTCAACCTGGTGGATATACATCAGCTAGAAGCCCGCCTTTATGTGCCGGTCAAGTATCTTAGCTATCTGAGCGTCGGGCAGACACTTCCCGTCAGCGCAGGCAATCTGGATGCCCCACAGACCGCTTCCGCGCGTATCAGTGCCGTGATACCAGCCACCGACCCTCGTTCACAGACCTTTGAAGTACGTGCCATGCTAGCGCAACAAAATGTGCCAGCGAGCAAACACCTCTGGGCTGTCGGGCAACTTGTCGATGTCAAAGTACCATTGGCCGCCAGCGAACAAGCATTATTGGTAAATCGCGATGCCCTCATCCTGCGTAAGCAGGGCGTCCATGTAGTCAAAATTGAAGACAACAACACTGCTATTCAGGTGCCGGTGACAGTTGGTAAAGGTCAGGGCAAATTGGTTGCAATTGCTCCTAAACCGGACCACCAGCTGCTTGCAGGAGATAGAGTCGCGGTACGCGGAGCCGAGCGACTGACCAATGGCCAGGAAGTCGACGTACAAAATTAAAAAGCTTACTAGCCCAATGAGCCTGCTTAAGGAAGAGCTAAGGCTCATTTTTTAAATCAATTCATAAAAATCAACCATTTAATATTTTTTAATATGCCCGCACGGTTAATTTAAGCATTTTTAACTGGCTTATCTCCTCTCTCCAGTCAACGCTGTTCCTGTCCAATAACAATAAGGAACACGTGATGAAAAACCCCCTCTTTTTTTCTCTGACCACCTTAGGTGCCAGTATGCTGATAGCCTGCACCAGTCAACCGCTGGGTGCACAACCCTCTGAAATCATGTTTGATGATTTCAGTTATACACGCTTTGCTGAGGCGCAAAAGCACGGCTGGCAACTTCGCTCCGACACCGGCCACCCGGGGATCAAAAATGCAACCTGGTGGCACGAAGGTGTGAGCTTTCATGTCGACCCACATAGCCCTGACAATCGTGTCATGCGCTTAACATCTAAAACGGATGGTAGCGCAGCAAATACCCGTCATGTACAAGTGTGCCACAAGCGGAAATATCTCGAAGGCACCTATGCTGCCCGGGTATATTTCACTGACAAGCCACAGTACGGGCCCGATGGAGATGGTGTTATCCAGACTTTCTATGCTATCAGCCCTTTGGCCGCACCTATGGATAAAAACTATAGTGAAATGGACTTTGAATACTTGCCCAATGGGGGCTGGGGTACCGACAGACACGCCTTGTTTGCTACCTCCTGGGAAACCTTCCAGCTTACGCCCTGGACCAAAGTAAATGCATACGATTACGACATAACCCCATTGGAAGGATGGAATACACTGGTTCTGCAGGTGGGCAATGAGACCTTAAAATACTACATCAACGGTAAGTTGTACGCAGAACATGGCAGCGATGTTTATCCGGAAGTCGCAATGTCGATAAACTTTAACCAGTGGTTTGATCCTAATAAAATCGTTAACTCCAATGAAATGCGACAGTATTATCAGGATGTTGACTGGGTCTATTTTGTTAAAGACAGCATTGTTGCGGTCAATGACGTAAGCAAACAGGTCCAGCAGTTAAGAAGCCAAAATATCAAATATAAAGACACCGTAGCCCCGTCTGAGTATGCGGACTATTGCAGCCTGTGAGCAGACTATCTAAGGCGTAAACTATCAATTAACTGTGTATATAGGCGCCCGGGCAAACCAGGCCTCAACCCGCTCAATCAAAACGGGGTCATCGGCATCACGCGCAAGAACTCTGGCACGTGATGCCAGTCGATGTGCCTGCTCTACGTGCTGTGACTGACGCAGCAGATCTGCCTCAGCCAGCCAGATCCAGATCTGATTAGGGATAGCGTTACTCGCCTTTGCCACCTGATGCGCCTGTTCAAACAAGCGTGCAGCCTCTTTGTGTTCTCCCTGTTCGGTTGCAATTCGGGCTAACTCTATGAGTGCATTAGTCTGACCATAGATAGCGTCGAAACGCTGATGGTAGCTCAAAGCCGAGTGTAGCAAACGAGACGCCTCGCTATACCTGCCCTGAATACGCTTAATCTTGCCCAGCTCTTCAAGTGCATACGCAATAAACAACTGGTCTGCATTGTCCGTGGCCTGCTCATGAGCGGTTGCAATATATTGCTGTGCTCGTTCAAGCTCTTGATCTCGGTCATCTGCCTGCGGCCAGTTAACTAATAAATAACCAATCATCAGGTTGGCCCGCATCCGCTCACGGCGGGTGACTGGATCGGTGCCTTGTTCGGCAATATTAGACTGCAGCAAAGCCAGAGCAGCCGAAACGTCTCCATGGTTTGCCAGGCTTGCAGCAAGATAACGTCTGACAGTTAACGGGTCGTCAGAGTGACTGAGTGCAGATCGTAATAAAGCGATCGCTTGATGGTAATTGCGCGACAGGTAGAACTGCACCCCTCTGGCAAATGCCTCATTGCTAAAATCCAAATCTCGCTGCGTGTGCAAGGCCTGTGATAGTTCACCATAACGAGTCGTCAATCGTGCTATCAGAGCCTGATAAGCAAGCTCAGGGCTGGCAGCAAACACGACCCCCTGCTCTTCACTGTGTTTGAAGTGCAAGATATATTGCAATTGCATGTCTTGCGGAAAGCCACTCAGACGTGTTTCTACCAACAGATCAGCGCCCAATCGCTCCAGAAGTTGCAGGACGTCTTGTCGCCGCGATAATCTGATCTGTGCAGTATCATCAGAATACCAGGGGCTATGAGATAGGGTGGTCAGCACATGCTCAGCTGTAACAACGGGCAACGCAGACTCTTTTTGGATATGCTCACTCAAATATGTTAGCCCTGTGAGGGGGACCGCAGCATGAACATCGTCAAGTATCGCGTTGTCGACTGGTAAAAATGCGACGGTAGGGTAACGGTCAGATGATAGTTCTGCACCCCACCACTTACTCAGCAGTCCCCAGGACATCGCCAATACCAAGACACTCAATAACACTGCAACAGAGTATTTTTGAGCTGCACTTGAGATACCTATCGGCACCGGTACTAAGGTCAGTTGGTAGCCAATACGCGGATATGTTTTGATGGCGTCTGCACCGAGGATTTCCCGTAGCTCGCGAACGGACTGCACCAGTACCTGCTCCTGTACAACAACCCCTCGCCACACCGTATCAAGCAGCTGTGCCTTGGTCACAATCTGCTCAGAATCTTGAATCAGTATCTGCAGGACTGCCAGCGTCTTAGCTCTGATATCCTGTATACCATCACGGGTCGTTGCCGTACCTTTAACCAGGTCTACCTCGACATTGTTGAGCAGATAACGCATAGGTCCATCTCTAAGATTCACAGTACACACACCGCTGGTGTCGGTGTTCCCATCACGAGTGTGCAATATTTCCCCGTCAGGCTCAAGTCCCTGAAAAACAGACTTGCGACAGAAGACCTGACTAATGGATAAATTTAACCTTAAAATATTCAACAGCATAGTCTATTCAATGTGATTTATTGAATACAAACAGCATAAAAATTAACCCTTGTGCTACATTTGATATGGGTTATGTCTTTTTGGTGTCAGCATTGTAATAAGGCTTGATTATTTTGCGCCCTCTCATGCTTTCAACCCTATTTAATGAAAGGCAAATAAAACAAGTCCACACAATTGAACAGAAGTCGTCGTACAGATTGTTGCCGTCGTTTGTGACAAAAACGGTAAATAACAAACTAAGGAACTACTATGACGCATTATTCTTTTGGCAATGAAATCGATGATAAAAGCCTCCCAAATCACCTTGAGGTCGCCATTGTCGGGGCCGGTATGGCCGGGCTATACAGTGCGTGGCGCCTGCAAAATGAATCAAACTGTGAAAAGCTCGCCATCTTTGAGCGCTCCAATCGTACCGGCGGCCGGCTTGACTCGGATTTAATTCAATTCAAAAATCAGCATAGTAATACTCCACCCACTATCACGGTAAAAGAAGAGCAAGGGGGGATGCGCTTTTTATTTGACGGCATGGACGATTTAATGGCGCTGTTTCTGAATCTCGATCTGCAGGATCAGATAGTCCCTTTCCCGATGAACAGTGGTGGTGATAATCGCCTGTTTTTCCGTGGCAAAAGCTTCAGCGTGAATACCGCTGCACAAGACAATTACAAGATTTGGTCGGAACTATACAATCTGGCCCCATCTGAGCAAGGGGTTAACCCAAAAGACATTGTCAATGTTGTGTTCAATCGGATATTGCAGGCCAATCCGCAATTTAAGGCACGTCCCGAAGTCAGAGGCCCTGAGTTCTGGCAAGCGTTCCGTCTCGAATGTCAGTGGCAAGGTAAAACACTCAATGAGTGGACCCTGTGGGATCTTTACACAGCTATGGGTTACTCTCAGGAATGTATTAATATGCTGTATCGGGTACTTGGCTTTAATGGCACTTTTTTATCTCAAATGAATGCGGGGGTAGCCTATCAATTGTTGGAAGATTTCCCGGCTGGCGTACAATTTAAAACGTTCAAAGACGGATTCAGTACCCTACCAAATGCGCTTGTGGACAAAATAGGCACGGACAACATTCACCTGCAAACCAGTATTGAGGAAATTTCTTATCTTGAGGCGGACAACCGCTACGAACTGCACTATCTGCACACCGATGAAAACGGGCGTAGTCATAAGGGTAAAGTCACAGCCGACAAAGTCATTTTAGCGCTTCCTCGCCTGGCACTGGAAAAACTTTTTGTTCGCTCTAATGCGTTTAATACTCTGGATAAGGAGCGTTCAGAACAACTGTGGAATACCCTGCAAACCACCTCGAACCAGCCGCTGCTGAAGATTAATCTCTATTACGACAATGCCTGGTGGGGACGCGGCACAACAGGCCGCCCGGCGGTTGAGTTTGGCCCGAACTTTGCGGATCTGCCCACCGGCTCTGTTTACCCCTTTTATGCAGTCAACGAGGAGCTGGTCGCGGCCCTGATGTATCAGGAGCGCAAAACCGACCCAAGTGATAGCACGCAAGCCAAGCTGGATCATATTAGCAATGAAAAATATGAGCGCCCTGCAGCCCTGACTATCTATTGCGACTATCTGAACATTAACTTCTGGAGTGCACTGCAAAACATTGGTGAAACCTATCATCACCCACACCAGGATCAGTATGTCACCGATATCCCGGGTGATATCTACCCGGCCTCAACGGCCGTGGTCGAGCAAGCCACCCGCTTTTTCAAAGATATTTTCAACACACACTATGTACCGGAGCCAATTCTGACCAGCGCCCGAATTTGGCAAGGCGGTGTCCGCTTTGATGTACCACCCAGCCAGCAATTTGGTTTCGGAGTGCACCAGTGGGCAGTGGGTGCCGATGATAAAAAAGTAATGGAAGAACTGACTGAGCCTCTGCCTAACCTATTTACCTGCGGTGAAGCTTTTTCTGATTACCAGGGATGGGTCGAAGGCGCATTGCGCTCGACCGATCTGGCGCTCACAAAAGGGTTTGGGCTACAGCCATTGAGCGAGGTCTACGAGCAAACAACACATATTAGTTCGTCAGAAGCCATTAAAGTCGCCTATGAGGAAAATGCCAGCAAGCTGATCAACCAGTACATCGAGCCTAACTTCTCAACGGGTAGCGCACCTATCGAGAAACAGTCGGAAGTTGAAAACGTTCTGGGTGTTAACCTCAGTTACTTTGACCGTAAGTAGCTCTGCACCGGGCACCAACACAGGTGCCTTTCCTTCCAAAGGCGGGGGAAGCCCGCCCAGCTTGCTTAAGGAGACAATTGATGACTCAAGCTACCTCAACCTTTAGTGTTGCCGATTATTTTAAAGCGCGGCTGGAAGAAATTGGTGTTGAGCAAATGTTTGGTGTTGCAGGTAACTACACCGCGGCTTTGCTGGATACCATACTGGCTGATCAGCACTCCCCTATAAGAATTAGTGGCAATGCCAATGAGATTTGTGCGGGTTTTGCGGCAGATGCCTATGCCCGGCTCAAAGGCCCCAGCGCCTTGTATGTCACATACAGTGTTGGTGCATTCAGCCTGTTAAACACCATTGCAGGTTCCTTTGTGGAGCAGGTACCGGTGATCTTGATAAATGGTGCCCCCACTAACAAAGAAGATCAGATCTCAAAAAATGCCGGACTGCTATACTCACACACCACAGGGTATGAGTTTGTCGACATCCACATGTTTCGCCCCATAACGGTCGCAGCGGAGCGTATTGTGAATGCTAACCAGGCGCCCTACCAGATTGATTCGGCACTGGCTGCATTGTTGGCGCAGCGCCGACCGGTTTACTTTGAAGTCAGTGAAGATGTCTGGCGGGCAGAATGTATTAAACCGGCTCAGCCCCTGGCACTTAATAACCCCGTCAGCATTACGGTCAGTGAAGCGCAACAGGCAGCCAAAGCGACTATCGAATTAATGCTTAGTCAGCCAAAAAGTATCTTCTGGGCTGGCGTAGAGCTGCAACGTTTTGGGTTGCAGGATATCTTTTTAGAGTTACTCGAGGTCATAAACCGCAATCATACCGTGCCGGAAGGACATATTCATTTTGTCACCTCCGCATTGAGCAAGTCAGTCATTGCAGAAACCCACCCCTGGTTTGAAGGCTGTGTCACATTGACGCCCTCAGAGGTAGCGTCACTGGTTGGGGACGATGGCGTTTTGGTCGGAGTTGGCGCCTGGACGACAGGTAAGGACACGGGCAATCAGGATATTCGCAGCAGCCGCACCGTCCTTGCCGCACAGGGCGGCGTATACGTTGGCGCAACCTACTATGCGTCAGCCACATTGGCTGACTATCTGCAGTGTCTGATCTGTGAGTTTACAGCGCTGGCACAGCAGCAAAGTGCTAATCTAAAAGGCTTACGTATGGATAAGCCTGTACTTAAGAGTCAATCGGCTGAGTCACAACTTGGCTATGACAGCTTTTTCGCCACCCTGAGCCAATGGCTGGATGAGGATGATGTCCTGGCAGTGGATGCCGGATTCCCACTGATTGGTGCACAAAGCGTTAAAATACCGACTCAGGATGGCTTTGTCGCTCAGGCAGCGTGGCTGTCGATTGGTTATTCGGTCCCTGCTGGCACTGGCATTAAGTGTGCGTTTCCTGATAAACGAGCTATCGTGGTGGTTGGTGATGGTGCCTTTCATGAAACCTGCCAGGCTGTTGCAGACCAGCACGCTTATGGGCAAAACACAGTGGTTTTTGTGTTAGCAAACGGCATCTATGGTATAGAGCAATATCTGGTTAATCCAAATCCATTCAGAACGCCACCCGTCGACTATCAGGACAAGTTACTCGACAAGGTCTATAGCTACAATGACCTACCTGCCTGGAACATAGCTAATATTACCCAGGCATTTGGCGGAGAGGGGCGTCTGGTTACCACAGTGAGCGAGTTAATGGCGGTCATGGAGGAGATAAGAACGAACCCGGCCAGTAACTATGTCGTTGAAGTGACTATTCCCAAAGAAGATACTCCTCACTCTATTACCCTAGAAGCAAACACCGCCGTTGGTGAAGACGAAGTCGCCAACCCACAATGGCCGCCGGCTAATAAATTCTAATTTTTATCAGGTAAGGGCAGCCTCCGCGAATGGGGGCTCACCTTGTAGTGAATGATTTGACCGCTCTATCGGCAATCACCTGGAAGATGCCGCAGGTATCTTCCTCACCCATTAGCTAAAATCAGATCTTCGGCTGGCTGCTTTAAAAACCTGCTCACCTGGGCAATTTCCTGAGCAAATTTCTCCACAACGCTCACAATTTGAACGATACTAATATCAGGCAAAATCAAGCAGGGAAATGATATGGATATCCATCTATTGGATCTTCCAATACTGACCGTAAACGATCAATGGCAGGTGCTGGATTGCAATCAGGCCGCGAGCAAACTGCTTAACTTGACTGGCAACGCCTACGCACATCAGCACTTTTTTGATTTCTGTCAGCTCATAGACACAGGGGAACAAAGCAACCTATTTTTAAATCAGGCGCCAGGTAGCTCTGCACAGGCTCTGTTAGCTTGCGGAGCGCGGCTTAATCTGGTCATCAGTGATAATCTGACCTCAGAAACCTGTTTAATACTCAATCCTGTTACACACTCACACCAGT
Source organism: Pseudoalteromonas sp. R3 (assembly GCF_004014715.1). Taxonomy (NCBI): domain Bacteria; kingdom Pseudomonadati; phylum Pseudomonadota; class Gammaproteobacteria; order Alteromonadales; family Pseudoalteromonadaceae; genus Pseudoalteromonas; species Pseudoalteromonas sp. R3. The sequence goes on along the minus strand of NZ_CP034835.1, from coordinate 1,422,783 downwards.
CATACCTGAATGAGCTGGCCGAGTTGGCACTTCAATGCGGTGACATTGGAGTGTGGCAAGTCAGCGCTGACTTCGAACAGCCCTACTTTTCGCGCACTTTTTGTGAGCTTCTGCACTGCCATACCTTATCCAGTTGGCATGATTTCATCAATCTGATTTACGAAGACGACAAGCCACTGGCGCTGAGCTTCATTGAGGAACATATACAGTCCAATGTACGACTGAAGTTTGAATTCAGAGTGATGCTCGATTCAGTGCCTCACTGGTTTGAGCTCAGTGGCGACCAGCGCCGAAATAGTGACGCCCAGCTGAGTTTATTTGGTATTTTGCGTGAATGTACACAAGAGAAACAAATGCTGATCCACCTTAACAACGCGCATGAAAGTCGCCGCATTGCATTGGAAGCCGGTAAAGTCGGTACCTGGCGTGTCAGCAAACAAAACACCCACTGGCACTGGGACTGGGATCCTCAAACCAGTACTATCTTTGACTTGGCAGCCCAGGATACAGGAAGTTATGAAAAGTGGCTGGAGCGGATCCATCCACAAGACAGAGAGAGGGTTTCAAATGGGCTAAAAGAAGCACTAGAAACGGGCGAAGATTTCGAACATGTGTTTCGCGCCGTGCTGCCCAATAAGGATGAATTACATATTTTTGCCAAAGGAGTTGTCACGGATGACGGCTACGGTAATCACTGTCGCCTTGACGGTGTATGTGTCGATCAATCAGAGGTTTATCGCGCTTATTTGAAATTATCCCAACTGAATGCAGAGTTAGAAACACGTGTTAAAAGCCGTACATCTGATCTGAAATGCGCTGTCACTAAGGCGGAACAAGCCAGTCGTGCCAAATCCGATTTCCTGGCCATGATTAGTCATGAGCTAAGAACCCCAATGAATGCCATCATAGGTTCGCTCGAATTACTCTCGTTACAAAAGCACAACCCGGAAGAGATGGAATTGCTTGAAACGGCTTCTGTCTCGGCTAAGAATCTGGTTGATATTCTCAATGATATTCTGGATATCAATAAGATTGAGGCCGGTAAGTTAGAGCTGGAGTTCAGGGAGTTCGATATCTCGAAAACATTACATAATGTGCTACTGACATTTGCATCTAATGCGGAGAAACGCCGTGTTAATCTAAAAGTCATTGAGTCGGAACAGCTACCAACGATGCTCTATTGTGACGAAAATCGTATTCGTCAGGTGCTGTTCAACCTGCTAAGTAACGCTATCAAATTCAGTGGTCCACCAGCCAAAGCCAGCGGTAACGTGGTGATCGAAGTGGACTGGCAAGTACAAAGTCATAGCCAGGGAGAGCTCAGTATTCTGGTGAAAGACAATGGGATAGGTATCGACGACAAGACCCAGAAAAAGCTTTTTCACCCTTTTACCCAGGCAGATAAGTCTACCACCCGGGTATATGGCGGAACGGGTTTGGGACTTGCCATTTCAAGAAAAATTGTTGACCTGATGGGGGGACGTATCGGGCTGAAAAGTAAACTGGATCGTGGCAGCATATTTCGCGTGTGTATTCCGTTACATAGATTTTCACATCACACTGCACCGTCATTGTTTAAACATATTTATCTGATCCCAACCCACAGTGCACAATTGCACCCACATCTGCTATCGGTACTAAACACCCTCACCGATGAATTGCATCAGATAGAGTTAAACCAGCTGCCCTCCTCCTCCGACTCCGGCACTTTAGTGTGCTGCTGTGTAGAGTCAGATCGGGACTTGACTGATTTAAAAGAGTATAAAGAGATACTCACTGAGCATAAGGTGCTCATATGTCATCAAACCGGAGTAACAGAGAAGTTAAGAGCAATCCTTCCGGATGCAGCTCCGCTGAATGTTGGCCTGGCAACACGCTATGGTATTACCCGACAAGCTATGCACTTACTGGCTCACACCACAGACAAGGCGGCCAGTATTGCCCACACAGATCAACACCCTACGGATAAAAGCCAAACGGAAGGCAAGGCACAAGCCAATGTAGCAGGGTTACGCCCCGGCATTTTATTGGTTGAAGATAACACCTTTAATCAGAACCTGATGGTTAAACAGCTCGCGAAACTGGGATACACCTGTACGCTGGCAGAAAATGGTGAACAAGGATATGAAAGTTGGAAACAGGATGAATACAAACTCATACTAACCGATTGCCACATGCCCGTTGTGGATGGCTACGAAATGGCCAAACGTATCCGCCAGACTGAAAAGCAGCTGGCACGCAAAGCCATTCCGATAGTGGCAGTCACAGGAGCCGCGGTTAAAAATGAGCTGGAAAACTGCCACCTTTATGGCATCAATGATTGTATCGGCAAGCCAGTTCAACTCGAGCGTTTCAAATCAGTGATAGAGAAATGGTATGGCAAGTGATTACACACAATTGGCAAGACTAAATGCACAAACCCTCGTAGATTTAATTGGCGAAGACATGGACACCATTACGCGGTTTCAACGTGACTTTGTGACTCAGGCAGAAGCCAGTTGTAAACTATTTTTAAGCGCTTATAGTAATACGGCTTATGCTGAACTTAAAGAGCATGCCCACTTTTTAAAAACATCAGCCCGGGCAATTGGCGCTGAACGCTGCAGCGAATATCTGGCTGAGTTAGAAGACGCAGCCTTATCCTGTAACCGTCAAGACTGCCGTTCAGTGCTTATCAACATAGCCCGAGAGATCAAAGCACTTAACGCGCTTATCAATCACGGCGAATAATCGGCACTTCACTCATTGTGTGCAATTTAATCAGACACACTCAGTGCCTAGCAACTTGTTTACAGCGTCCAAAATACTGCGCTTAGTGGAAGGCTTAACAATATAGCCTCCAAGTCCAAGTGTGGCCCATTTTCGAATGAGATCTTTGTTCCGGTTGCTGGTTAGTGCGACAATGGGAATGCCACGACAATGCTCTATGGCACGTACATTTTTAGTGGTGTTGTAGCCATCCAGACCCGGCATAAAGAGGTCCATAAATATCATATCATAGCGATGTTTGCGCAGCTCCTTAATGGCAGCCAAGCCATTTTCCATACCGTCTACAGAGAACCCCTGCTCTCGCAATATTCCTGAAATCATCTCACGATAGATTTCATTGTCCTCTACTATCATTATCCGTTTGTCTCTGGCCATGACAGGCTCAGGTACATTCTTACTATCAAAGGCGTGCGCGGACTCCTCACTAAGCGAATGGTCATGATGCGACTCTTCATGAGTGTGATAATCAGTGTGCGGTGTTGGCGCCTCATGTTCTCGCACATCATGATCGAGGTCATCGTTTGCGTCTTCTTTGTGCTCACCTGCGTGCTCCAGTACGGAAGTAAATGCAGACGTATGTGAATTATTAAACAAATCGGCCAGCTCATTCAGGGTAAAGTGGCTATCATTGAGTTGTTTGGTGATCTGTTGAATATCTTTCACCAGTTGCTGTTGCAACTTATCCAACAAAGGCAAGACATGCTTTTCTTTAAGCTGTTGTAATAACTGCGCGTTTACTTCATCTTCTTCCTGAACTTCACTGAGGGACTCTCTGACTTGCTGGAAAGATTGCTCAGTATTAACCCGGTAACTGGCAGCTTGATCAATCAGCTGTTTCAGTCCGTTATCGATACGACCAAAGTGCTCTTCTTTTAGTTCAGTGATTTGCTGGGTATCCTCAGCCTGTTGCAAGATATTATGCAAAATCATCCTGAGTCGGTAATTTTCGTACATAGGCTTAAAAACGAAGTAATCATTAAAGATACCTTTAATACAACATCGAAAAGCAACCCCTGACTCTTTGTTTTCGCATAACAAGATGCTCTTGTGGGGATAACCCAGCAGCCCACGCTGCGCAAGTGAGTTATAGGTCTCTATACTGGCTTTTACATGCAACATGGCAAAAATAAGCACAGGAGGTTTTCCCTCACGGATCACCTTATGTGCATCCCGAGTTCCCTCTTGCGTTCTAAAAGCAGTAACCTGGGAACTGATCACTTTACAGACGCCAACCATTTCGTGGGCGTCATCACAGATCATCAATACCTTCGGGTGTCGCTCTCCGTAATCCACTTCACCTTTATGCATACCTTTCTCCTGCGCCTTAGGTGGTATCAGCTCACTGACTCCCTTAAGAATAGCGCAAGCGCAGGTTTTTGTAGCAACATCACCATTACTTTTAAGTGTTTTACCCCAGTTTAGTTCCTAACAGGAGATGGCATTGACACTTCACTGGTATACACCAGCTTTTTATTCATCTCGCGGCGCAGCAACAGATAACTGATCATCGCCTGACAATAAACGGTGGCAACAGAAAACACCCAGATCTGTTCGATTTCAAAGTCACTTTGTCCTGCCAACCAGATAACGGGAACCGCAAATAGTATTAAGCGGCTGGCCGTGCTATACAAAGCCGGCCAGGTATTGCCCAACGCCTGAAACATACCAGAAGCTGCAAACGTAAAACCTGCCGGTACAAAATTCAGGCAAACATATCCCAAAAATGTTGCTGCGACTAGAATAACGTGTGGCTCATCACTGAAAGGCGCAAAAAAACCAGCTTGAATTTGCCAAACATACCAAGGTCAAAATAGCCATCAGCATACAAGTGAGTAAATTAGTATATCGGTAGGTTTCTTTCACCCTATCATATTTACCCGCAGCATAGTTTTGAGCCGCAATCGCAGGAGCAGCAAACGCGACTGCCATAACGGGTAGAAAAAGCACTTGCATGATCCTAACACCTAACCCAAACCCTGCCTGAGCACTCGCGGCAAACTGACTGAGCGCCCAGTAAATTACCGACATGTACATAAATGTAAGTAAAAACTCTCCACCTGATGGTAAGCCCAAATTAATCACTTTCAGCATAACTTGGCGTTCAGGCACCAGCGCCTTTGTAGGCATGGTCAGATAGTCCACTTTACGAACAAAATACCATACCGTCATTACCATGGCGAAGATTGCGGACAAAGAGCTGGCAAGACCCGCGCCTGATACACCGAGCGCAATTGGACTTCCCCATCCAGAGATCAAAACCGGCGATAGTATGATATTCAGGATCACTGCCACAACCGAAATCAACATGACAGGTTTAACAACGCCGGCTCCACGCAGCGCTGCGGCCATGACGGTCAGTCCAAACTGCAAGATTAGTGCAGGCAAAAACCAGTGAAAGTAGTCCACTGCGGCTTGACGAGTCATTGCATCTGGCGTCATAAATTCAAAGAAAACATGACCAAACGCATAACCCAGTACAACCAACAGAACAGAACAAAAGGCAGCAATCAGCATACTTTGATGAAATAATGTATTGGCCTGCACACGGTCTTTACTGCCAACGGCATGGGCGACCAAAGTACCACAACCGATATTCAGGATCTGAGTCAATGCCATAATAAAAAAGAAAACACTACCCGCGTTACTGACCCCGGCCAGAGCATGCGCTCCTAGTGCACCAACAAAATACAGATCGACCAGAAAATACAAGGTCTGGATAAACATCCCAACCGCCATTGGAACAGCCATTGCAATAAGATGAGTGAGGATTTTTCCCTGAGTAAGGTCCTTCATTAATAATTGTCCTGAATGAATAATTTCTCTATTGTACCTTTTATCCTTAACACGTCATGGGGTATTTTCCCAAATCAAAGAGCCTCAACCCAGAGCCAGATTTTATCTCACTGACTGGATACGTATTCATGCCAATTGGTATAATGTCTGTAAGGCTGAACAGATATGGCAGACTCAACGACCTGCTACTTCGGGTAAATGGATATGGTTAACAACAAAAAAAATGCTCAGGCGGCGCCGGATACCACAGCGGCAGTCACGGGTATGATCCAGGCGATACACAGTCATAGCCTGGCACGCATACTAAGCTGTTTTGAGCAAGCAACACAGACAGAGCGCTCAGCACAGCTCAGACATTGCTTTGAGGCAGCAAGTAATCATGCGTCAAATTACGAGCATTATCAAAATATCGCTGCCCACTGCGTCACGCATCATGGCCTGCCGTCGGGCGTCATTGCGGGGATCAATAATAGCGAGCGGTTAGACTTTTTTATGCCCGCACTTCAGGCCGCCAATGCGTTTAATATCACTAACCATCAGGGCAATACATTTTTGCACTGTCTGTTTGCCAACCCACAAAACCAGATACCTCCGTTTAACTACATCCGTTCCTTGTTGTTGTTTGAACGTAATGAGTCTCTGGCCGATGCGCTCGTTGTACGTAATCATCAGGGGCTAAGCGCGCTGGAAGTATACCTGGGTTTTAACCCGAATTATTGCGAACTTCCACAACATGAGCTTGCCGCCTGGCTGGCCTTGTGCGAAGCACAAAGAAAGCTATCCGGTGTAAATATTGATAATCTTGATAAGGTAATGTCACAACTACACACCGGACCCCTACGCCAGGAACGCCTTACGCTTATCGCCAGCTATTATCAGGTGTCTGTCAATTCACTCTCATAGCGGCATCTGCGTGCAACGGTGTACACAGCCAAAACGCCCTTTCATTGTGTCTGTAGGTCATGACAGATCCACCACTGGATTTGTCCCTCAGACACGCATACTCAACAGCCTCAAATGCGGAACGACCGAAGTCCATCGCAGCAATCGCCCAAGTCGCGCCACTACCAATGGCCCAGTTTAGCGACAACGGTTCTAAAAAGCGTTGACCATGGCGAATTTCACCAAAGAATATACGGCCTGCGTCTTCCACAAAAAAGAATGAACAAGTGATGTCGCCAAATTGGTTATCACGCCATTGGTCTATCAGATGATGAATTTCGGTACAGTTACCAGAAGCAAACACATATCCGTCCTCGACGCGCTGGCATTTGCGCGTTGTCCAGGACACAACAGTCTGGTTAGTCGAGGTCAGACTATCTGTACAGATAGTTCTGGAATTGTGATGATAAGCAATAGTAGTCAAAAGCACTCCTTGGTGATGATCCCTCTGTTGCAAGTTAACCCAAATTTATCGGGAACACCGGCCAATTTTGACCTGAAATTCACAATAAATGGCCTAACTTACAGTTTAAACACCAGTATATGGAGTGAAAAATTAATATAAAGTTAACAACGCTGTCAATAAATCTCCCTTGAGGTAAGACCAATAAAGAGTCTGAAATCGACATCAAGGGAGTGCACCGTCTTAGTCATCAGGATATCAGAGTATGAAATCACTCGGGCAGAGTTCATACTTTTACATATGACAGCCATGTTTTCCATTGGTTTTACACCATCATGGCAACAACACCTGCCCCAACAATCAATACAGCCAGTGGCACCAACCACTTCCAGGGGAAGCGCTGTAGCTGTTGTTTTTCTTGTCCGGGGTTTTGTTGCTCCGGTGCAGAAGCTGACTGCTCAGCCGCCTCGTTCTGCTGTGGCAATTGTTCGGCAGGATCAGCAGGCTCTACTGGCAGTTGCCATTGATAGCCTTTTTTGGAAAAGGTCTTAATCGCATCATCACCAAATAGTGCACGTAAGTGGCCAATATTCTGAAATACAACTTGCTCTGTAACCGTCCTGCCAGGCCATACATGCTCGAGAATCTCAGCCTTACTATATATTTTTGGGGATCAGACAGGAACAAGCCTAATAGTGCCGCTGGTTTCTCTTTGATACTGATTTTTCTACCTTGTTTTGACAAAGCCAGGTTTTGGCAGTCAAACTCGAAATCTTGGAATGTTAACTTCATCGTCCTTCAGCTTTATAGTTATAATAATCGTTTAATGGTAAGAGCACGCCCTGTACTAACAGCCGATTACGCGCTCCCTACCGGTCAGTTCGACAAGCTTAACATGTTCCCAACCTCGGATCAGTAGCCCAATGTAACGATTTATAACAATCGTCTTTTCATCCTGTTTGCCACAACTGACATGCCAGTTTCACCGAACTGGAAAACGGCAAGACTCACCATAATAATAGATGCGCCAGTCAGTAGTGTCAGCGTGATCTTTTCATTGTTGATCCAGGCTCCCAGCAGCATAGCAAACCCTGGCGTGATCAGGGTCGTTAAAGCAACCGTACTCGCTTTGAGCTTTTGTAACACATGGAAATAAGCGATAAACCCGATCAAAGAGCCGAATACACCTAAGTACACCGTAGCCAACACAGAGCTTTGCTGCCAGCTTTGCATCTTGAGTTGTCCATCACTCACCCACCACACCAAACCAAACATTGGTGTCACCAGCAAGAGTGAGCCAAAGGTGGTGGCTAACGGGTGGATAACCAAACGAACACGCTTGACCATCACACCGCTGAGGCTAAAGCAGGTCACAGCGCCCAGTACATAAATCAACCCACGTGGTGCAAGATCCAGCTCTGTGATTTGTGACATAACAACCAAATACAAACCCACAAAGGACAAGGCCAGAGCCAACCATTTGATTGCACTAAAGCGAGCCTCGCGCAACAAATGCTGAGCAAACAGGCCCGACAACACAGGCGCCAGACCAAATACCAGAGATATCACCCCAGAAGGCACCGTCTGAGCGGCCAGGTAACTGAGCAACATACCACCAAAAATCCCTATACCGGAGTAGCAATATAAGGTCCAGGCCCGACGGGACACAGGAACCCGGTAACGGCCAATCAGTATGATAAAAAAGCACAGCATCAGTGCAATGGCCATACGCAAAAACACACTCAATGTCGGCGACATACCCGCACTGCTGATAACAATCCCCAAAGGGGTGGTAGACCATATCATGATGACCAAAATGTAAGATGCCTGGACTGGCATAATAAGCTCCCGAAAGTGGGGCAGTATGAGGGGCTAAAGTAAAGAAACATCACTAACCGCTGATACTGCCGCGGTTAGTAATTGACGTTTACAAACCGCTGACAATACGCCACACACTGGCCGAATTGAGCAGCCAGGTATTGTGCATTGTAAGGACGGTTGAACAGGTCATGAATTTCTTCTTTTTTGTTTGTTGAATATCCGTTTTATCACGTCAGGCTTCAATGTCAATGGCTTACATCCAAAATCGACGAGCCCAATGCGTTCAATGCTGAGGCTGATACCGACAAAACCTCTCTCTTGCCGCAGTGTAAATGTAGAAATTTCTACCCAATCAGTGCTTTCATGGCATGATAAAAAAATATAAAGTTAATGAAAATTTAACAATAAAAATCCATAAACCATCTCCTTACCGTCATAAAAAGGTCACAAAGCACAATTTAAAACCCCTTTAAAAACATATTATTGAATCATTTATCATAAAAAAGTGTAGAGAATGTGAAACACAAAAATAAAACCCAAATAAAACATTTAAAAAACACAGGTTAACAGGATTGACAGGTACATTAACAAGTCTCCATAATAGCAATTAATGCAAAAGCAGTATTTCAACCAACTCAAAGTGCAATATTATGGATTTTCAACTTTCCGACTATCAGACCGAGTTATACGATTCCGCACTTCGCTTTGCTTCTGAAGTGTTGAACAAGGATGCACACCAGCGTCAACGAGAACATCAATTTTCCCCGGAGCTTTGGCGTCAGGCTGCTCAGTTTGGCTTTACCGGACTGGCAGTAGAAGAAGCCTATGGCGGAGCTAACCTTGGGGCACTCAACACCATGTTAATGGTAGAAGCCCTGGGCAAAGGCAGTCAGGATCTTGGCTTGTCATTCTCTTTATGTGCTCACCTGTTCGCCTGCGTGATGCCGGTTACACGGTTCGCAAGTGAAGAACTCAAACGTGACTTTCTGGAACCTTTAGTCGCAGGCAAATTAATTGCTGCCAACGCAGCAACCGAGCCGGGTGCGGGTTCAGATATCTACAGTATGAAGACAACAGCCACCAAAGAAGCCGGAGGCTATCGCCTTAATGGTCAGAAAACTTATATTACTAACGCACCTGTCGCGGATGTATTCGTTGCCTACGCCCGGACCAACCCGAGTCATGGATTTATGGGCGTTTCTGCGTTTATCGTTGCGAAGGACACCCCGGGGCTGTCAACCGGCGCAAGCCAATCAAAGGATTGCCTGGCCAGCTGCCCGATGGGCGACGTATTTTTTGACAATGTCTTTGTTCCCGAGTCGCAACGTATTGGGTTTGAGGGAGCCGGAGGGGCCATTTTCCATGACTCAATGATTTGGGAAAAAGGATGTCTGTTTGCCTTGTTTGTTGGTGCTCTGGACAGGCTGCTCGAAACCACGCTGGCCTATGCGCAGGAACGTAAGCAATTTGGCAAGAAGATTGGACACTTTCAGTCAGTATCAAACCGCATTATCGACATTAAACTACGCCTGGAGCAGTGCCGCCTGATGCTATATCGCGCGGGCTGGAAATACGATCAGGGTCAGGATGCCGAAATTGACATAGCGATGAGCAAGCTGCTGATTTCGGAGTACGTAGTACAGTCCTCTTTGGATGCCATTGCTACTTTTGGCGGTGCAGCAATCGATGCCGATATGGGGATTGTACAGGTTCTGCTGGACACTCTGCCCAGCCGTATTTTCTCAGGCACCAACGATATTCAACGCGAAATCATTGCCCGAAAACTTGGCTTAAGAGGAGCCTGAACATGCTAGTTCAACGGATCTTTGCTGTACTTTATATGCTGGCCGGACTGGCCAAAGCGTTTCCACAATTAGAAAATGTGCCTGATATTCTGCGCCAGGCTGCCGCTGCAAATCAGGGTACCTGGTATGGCGGGCTGAGTGAGCTATTAGCCAATAACGGAGATATGGCGAATATCCTGGTCGCGGTCGCATTGTTCGGCTCGGGGCTGGTACTGTGGCTGAATCCACGCTGGACCCGTTTTGTCATATATGGTCAGCTAGCTATGATGGCGGTGTTTATCACGATATTGCACCGTTCTCAGCCTCAGGTTATTCCTCTTGATGCCATTTTTATTGTCGCGGCGCTCTATATGTTGCGTCAGCAATTCCGCCGCACCGGCGCAAAGCGCGTCTTTACCAGCCAGGATTTCGCCAAACCAAAGCCGCTGGCAAAATCTCCGGATAAACCTAAGCTGGCTGATGAGTACGACGTGATCATCATCGGTGGTGGTGTCTCGGGATTGACGGCGGCCAGCGAGTTCAGCACTGAACGCGTGCTGGTGCTGGAAAAAAGTCCAACATTCGGTGGTAATGCACGTTGTAACAGTCATCGTTCTTTGCCGCACCCTATTGCCGGAGTGTGTTTTCAACAACCCGTATCAGGCTCGGATATGGATCAGTTGCTGACCAAACTGGGACTGCAGGATAAATTTAAAACTAATGCACAAGATACATTAGTTTTCTTCGATACGATTCTACTGCTCAAGTGCCTCAATGAGATCACTTTAGGTTTCATAAAATTTCCCAGTTATTTGCTCAAACCTGCGGTATGGGGATTAACGGGGCAATTGTTGCTCAATGCGTTAATTGGCAAACCCTATGTTGTCGCAGCAAAACAACTGGGCGACCCAATATTTGCTGATCTGTACCACTTTCTGGATGGTTTTGCCCCAGGTACCGAGCGTTTTCCTCAGGTGCCATGGCATGAGCAAAGTGGCTGGAGCAAAGAAGAAATGGTACAGCTGGACAGGATTTCTCTATACAGTTATCTGTTCGAGCCAGAAAAAACCGCATCCTTCCCTGACTATTTGCAGCCTCCTCGCAATCTGGGCAAGTTGGTTGAAAACGCAGTCACTACCACGCTCAGAGTAGAGTGTCTCGATATTCATGAAGTCTCAGCCTATGTTGGCCTGCACTTTTTGGTCGGTTACCTCAGAGGGAATTTAGTGACACTCCCGGGAGGCAACGGTCACATCAGTGAAGCCTTAGTGGCACACTTGCATCAGCAAGCGAATGTCACACTGCAAAGTGATGTTAACCTGGTCAACCTGGACAACACCGAAGCCGGCGTTCAGTTAACAGCAAAAGTGCAACATCACAACATTTCGGTGAAGGGTAAAAAACTCATCTGGGCAGCACCAAAACACCAACTCTCACAGTGGCTGCCATCACTGCCTGAAGCCCAGCTCGATGCCATAAAAGAAATCCGCCATGAGGATTATTATCTGGCCAATGCACTGTTATCGCGCCCTGTGCTCAGCCACTCTTTTGGCGGCTATATGATTGAGCCTGAACGCCCTGAGCAGCCTTACGCCTGGTGTAAAGCCGGAACCTGCCTGGTCGCTAACTGGATGGACAGCTCCAACCAGAGCGAAGGCGGTGTACTTACCCTGTTAAAGCCAACGACACGCCCGGAGCGCCAGGGACGCACAGCAGAGAACGATTTTGCGAGCTTACAGCAGCAAACCTATCAGGAAATCTCATTGATGCTTAATAACTTGGGAATTGACCCGCGCATTGTCGAGGATATTCAGATCTGGTACTGGCCCGGAGCACTCATTACCTCGGTCATAGGCCAGCAGGCCAGCGGCTTATTCCAGCAAGCTTCACAACCACATTTAAGCGTCTATTTTGCCAACCAAGACAGCGTTGGGATAGGCAACCTGGAAAGTGCCATTTTTGCAGGTAAACAGGCTTCTGCACAGGTTAAAGAAGCATTACTACACACGGATAAAACTGCCATACCGCGCAGCAAGGAGACGGTATCATGAGCCAATCACTCGTCGTCGCCCTCAGTGGCAACGAACAACTAGAACTCGGTCACCTGGGCGGCAAAGGCCACTCACTGAATCATCTGATCCGTGCGGGCTTGCCCGTACCACCGGCCTTTTGTATTACAGCAGAGGCTTATCAGACCTTTGTTAACACTGCGCTGCCAGACGACTTACTTAGCGCGTCAGAGCTGGATAAAGTGCGTGAAACCATTCTCAGTGCCGATATTCCTGAACAATTGCGAACCGCCATTGCATCTGCTTACCAGGGCTTAGGTGACAATGCGCAAATTGCAGTGCGCTCTTCCGCGCTGGACGAAGACGGTCAAAGCCAGAGCTTTGCCGGTCAATATGAAACCTACCTGCATGTTCAGGGCAGCGACAGCGTCATGGAAAAAGTGCGTGCATGCTGGGCCTCATTGTGGGCCGAACGTGCCGCTGGATATCGTAACAGCAGTGCAGCTGATACCGCGATTGCCGTTGTATTGCAAACCATGGTCGATGCCGATGCAGCTGGGGTGATGTTCACTCAGGACCCGCTCAGCGGCGATACCAACAAAGTGGTTATTGACAGCTGCTGGGGTCTGGGCGAAGGCGTCGTATCAGGTCAGGTCAGTACCGACAGCTTTGTTCTGGACAAAGAGAACGGTGCACTGTTGCAACAGGAAATCCGGGTCAAGCCTCAGTATTGCCAACGCAATGCTCAGGGTCAGGTCACTTTACTGAATACCCCGCCAGCGCAACAACAAGCCGCCAGTCTGGATGAAGGGCAACTGGCGCAATTATTAGCGCTGGCAAAACAGGCTCAGGCTTTGTATCAGACCGAGCTGGATATCGAATGGGCACTAAAAGACAACAAAATCTGGCTACTACAGGCTCGTCCGGTCACAACCCAGGCGAGTAAAGCCGAGCCCATTTACGCCAATCCCTGGGAGCAGGATCAGAGCATTAAAGACGGCGCCTTCTTTTCGCGCATGGATACCGGAGAGATAGTCACCGGACTGATGACACCGCTTGGTCTGTCATTTTGTGAATTCTATCAAAAGCACATTCATGGTCCTGCTATCAAAACCATGGGCTTAGCAGACATTAGTGACTGGCAAGTTTACATGGGTTATATCCAGGGTCAGGTGTATCTGAATATCTCCGGTTCTGCACACATGTTGCGCCAGTGCCCGCCAACCCGGGACGAAATGAAGTTCACCACCCGCTATGCCACCTCAGATATAGATTTCAGCAATTACCGTAACCCCTATGGTCGCGGTGTCGAAGGCTGGGACTATGCTAAAAGCGCCTGGCACTGGCTGAAACAGCAAGTGCACAATATGCGCAATGCAGGCAAAATTGTTGAGGACATGATTGCCCTGCGAGAAAACGAGACTAAACGTTTTCTGGCACTGGACTTGCCCAGTATGTCACTCCGTGAATTAGATGCTGAGCTGACTCGCATCGACCAGTACTTCCTCGATTCTTGTGCCGCCTATATGCCGTTTTTCCTACAGTCCTTTGCTTTGTACGATGCACTGGCGGAAACCTGTGAAGAACACTTTAAAGATCAAGGTGAAGGGCTGCAAAATCGCATCAAGGCCTCAATGAACAACCTGCGTACGATTGAGGTAACACGTGGGATCCTGGATCTGGTTGAACATGTACAGAAGAACAATGAACTTAAAGCTGTATTTGAGCGCTTTGAAGCCGAAGAGCTGGTTAATATACTGCCAGCTCACCCGCTGGGACAGCCATTCTGGCAGGGTCCGTTTGAAGCCTTTTTACTTGAGTTTGGCGCCCGTGGCCGTCAGGAGTTTGAGCTGAGTATTCCACGCTGGCGTGATGACCCAAGTTACCTGCTGCAGGTCATGAAAATGTACCTTAAGCACCCGGTTGATCTGGAGAAAAAGCTCAAAGAAACCGAGAGCCTGCGCGAAGCCGACAGCGAGCAGCTGTTTAAAGCCTTGTCAGCAGGGGCACGATTTAAACTCAAAACCATCATTAAATTGTATGGTGTGATGGCAGAGCGCCGCGAAGCAACACGTCCGACGTTTATCACCGAAACTTGGTTCTACCGCTGCATCATTCTGGAGGTGCTTTCACGTCTGGAGCGAGACAATCTGGCTAAAGTTGAAGACTTACCCTACATCGACTTCAATCGACTACGAGACTATGTTGCAGGACGCATGGGCGCCGCGGAGGCATTCAGCGAGTCGTTGCTCAATGCCAATCGTCACAGTCACTTATTTAACCTCCATGCTGAGGAGCCCCCAATGGCCATCATTGGGCCTTATACGCCCAAAATGAAAACCTCCTCGCAAGAGCACAGCGATTCGATGAGTGGTCTGGCTGCCAGCCCCGGCAAAATAGTTGCAAAAGCCCGTGTCATCACCGATCTGCAAACCCAGGCTGGTGAACTGGAGCCGGGAGAAATTCTGGTCGCGCGCTTTACAGATGCCAGCTGGACTCCCTTATTTGCGCTTGCCAGTGGCGTTGTCACGGACATCGGCTCGACCCTGTCACACAGCTGTATCGTGGCCCGTGAGTTCGGCATTCCAGCGGTGGTGAATCTACACAGCGCCACTGCAGCCATCAAAAGTGGTGACACGCTGATACTTGATGGTGACCAGGGCACAGTGATCATCCAAAGAGAATAGCGAAATCCATTGCGGGTCAATGACCCGCAGCACACCCGATATTCAATTTAAAAGTACAACGGCAAGTGGCGTGCTGCCGCCGTTGCGGGTCGTTGCGTGCAATTTTCCCAACGAACCGAGTTATTAACAGGCAGCAGAAGGAATAAATTATGACAAGCATTACAGGATTAAGCACTCAGTCGAGCGAATCCGGCTTTGAGCATATATGGCAAGCCGAGACGCAGCGCAGTGGTGCAAAGCAAGACACCATCACCGTTGGGGTGATCGTAGTCACCCGTGACGAGCAGTTTTTCCACACCGGATTGAGCGTTCTGAGCGACATCCGCGATTATGTGTTTAACCGGGTACATATTCAGTCGGAACTGGCGTTGAAAAACCCTTCGTTAGTCCCCTGCTCGCTATACGACGAAGTAAGAAGCAAAGCGATCCAGTTTTTAAAGGGGCAGAAAAAAGCGATCAATATTCAGGTGATTCAGTGCGCCAGCCTGGCTGAAGCAACCGGTAAGATCATTCACAGCAATGCCCTGAACGATCAACCGGATTTTCAGGTGGGCATGCTGTTTTATGATCAAACTTCAATGGGGTTTCAGGACGACAGCATAGATCAGGTTGACCGCGACCTGGATGCCTTTTACCGTGCGATGCAGAAAATCGGTATTCCCGCTTTCTACACCAGCTTCTCGACCGTGACCTTTATTCGCGCGCTGCGTACCCCCTACAGCTACCTGCCGCAACAATATCGTGAAATCGTGCGCAGCACCGATCCAGCCACCTTTCAGACCGAGCTGTTGCGATTGTGGATGGACTTTTTCGAAATGAATTATGCCAATCGCCGGGTCAAACCTGTTGGCTCTATAGAGCTGCACAATACTCTGGGCGAGCAGCTAATCAACTTCTTTGCCCGAACAGCGCCCGAGCACTGGCTGGTGTCTTACTACACCGGCTCTGTGGTTTCCAACCTCATCGGCCATCTCGACCGTCACGCCGAAAAGCAAGGCGCCTTGGTGCTAAGGGGCCCGAATGAGCATGCGATTGCCTGTGGCGCGATTGCCAACTGGCAGCTCTACCGCATGCCGTTTTTAGCTGTGGTCACCTCCGGCATGATGGATGAATTTAAAGGTACCCTGGCCAACCTGAAAGAAACGGCAGCTCAGGGGATCATCGTTGTCGCCGAAAACCGCCTGAGTCAGTGGTACAGTTTTCAGGGCACCATCACTGCCAGTGAGGACATGCGCGACGTATTGGCCGCTAAGCGTATCCCCTATGTATACATGGATGAAATTGAACAGATAGGTGAAAACCTGGCAGAAGTTTACCGACTCTATCATCAGGGTCAGGGACCGGTTGTGGTACTGGCCACTCAAAATGTCCTCGAGTCTTCTTTGGAACTGGATTTACCTGCGCTCGAAGCCCTGCCTGCGAATCCAAGCGATGAGCCCGTTGAAGTCATGACAGATGAACTCAGTCAGGCCATCGAGCTTATCAATAACGGACCAGAAAAACTGGTCTGGCAGCTCGGTCCGGTCAGTGAGGACGAATATGCTCTGATCCATGACATAGCCCAGCAGGCAGGCATTGCGCTGGTAGACAGCCTGGCCCACCCGGGTACGGCACCCAAATATTACCAGGGTAAACGCAACGACAACTACCTGGGTACGCTGGCCATTTATGGTTATACGCCGCGGGTTTACAACTACTTTCATACTAAAGACAAGCTCAACAGTACCGATGAGCAGTGCCTGTTTATGATTAAAAGCCGGGTTGCTCAAATTGCCACGCCATTTTCCGATGGCCGCCTGGAGCGCAAGGTCCACCTGGTGCAACTGACCAAAGAAGCAACCCACCTGTCGCCATTTGCCGATCTGCATTTGCATATGCGCTGTCGTGATTTCCTGCAGGCGGTGAAAAAGCACCTGAATGTCAGCGAATCGCTGCGTGCCAGACGTATGGCGCGGATCATGGCTTACCCGGATACCCAGTCTGATGTGCTCAGCAAACTGCCCAGTCTGCCAATGTCACCGAACTACTTTTTCTGTCAGCTCAATCGCGTCATTGAAGACTTAATCGAGCAAGAGAACTTTGACTATACCGGTGTCTACGATGTGGGTCGCTGTGGCATTTCCGCCGTGCGTAACGTGGCCAAAACACGCCGCGGTTTTTCTGGCTGGTATGGTCGCGCGCTGATGGGCGACGCATTGCTGGCCAGTGGCTACCTGGCCTATACCAGCCCCACCAATGTTATCGCCTTTATTGGCGACGGTGCTAAAGGGATTGTCCCCGATATTTTACCGGCTTTTATCGACAATATTCTGACTCACCCTCAGCTGCTCGATAAAAGCATCAGCGTGTTCTATTTCTGCAATGGCGGTTTGTCGGTGATCAACACCTATCAGGAACGGATCTTATTCAATCGCACCTCACGTCAGATGCGTCTGGTCAACATAGATCAGCCTCAGTTTGAGCAGCAGATCGGGGACTTTGACATTTCCGCCCAGACCCTGACTCAGTTCGATGAAACGGCGGTACGCTCAGCACTGACAGCGAACAAACGTTTGACGCTGTTCTCCGTGGTACTGGGCCACAACAACGAAGGGGATGGCATTTCACTGGCCACCGCCAAAGGTTGGCAGCGCGACAGCGCCGAGCCTGTTACCCCCGATACCGATTCAGATACGCCACCAGCACAGGAAGTTAACTCATGAAGTTTGGATTTATCGCCCACCCGACCTCTGTCGGCCTGAAACGCTACGTTAAAATGCTCGATTTGCTGCAACGCAACACCCAGGATCAGCATACCGGCTATAACCGTGAACTGTGGGGCAAAGCCAACCTGGTTCCATTTATGAACTTTGCCAAAATCACCTCAGCCAGCGGCGCGACCTGTGAAGGCATGATCAAATATATGCCACTGATAGCCGAAGAGATGATTGCCGATCCCAGAGGCATTGCCGAACGTGTTGTCGCCGGCGTTGAAGAATTCGTAGCTGACGGCGCAGAGCTGGTTGGCCTGGGTGGCTTTACCTCAATTGTTGGTCGCCGCGGTGAAGCCACCGCCGCCAAATCCCCAATCCCGATTACATCTGGCAACTCGCTGACCACTTATGCAGGCTACAAAGCGCTGATGCAAATCAAAGAGTGGCTGGACATCAACCCGGAAAAAGAAACTGTGGCCATCGTGGGGTACCCGGGTTCTATCTGCCTGGCTCTGAGTCGTTTGTTGCTGGCGGAAGGATTTAATCTGAAACTGCTGCATCGCGCCGGTCACAAAGACAAAGCAGAAATGCTCAGCCACCTGCCGGAACAATACCACAATCGGGTGAGCCTGACTGGCAACCCGGACGACTTGTATGGCGAGTGCAAGCTGTTTGCCGGCGCCACCTCAGCCGGTGACGTGATCGATGTAGCGAAACTGCAACCCGGTTCCATCTTCATTGATGTGGCGCTACCGCGTGATGTCAATGTTGATGCCCGCCCGGCCCGCGATGATATTTTAATCATCGATGGCGGCTGCGTAACGGCAACCGACGCCGTCAAGCTGGGAGGTGAGTCATTGAATGTCACCATCAAACAACAGCTCAATGGCTGTATGGCTGAAACGATCGTGCTGGCCCTGGAGCAGCGCCGTGAGAACTACTCACTGGGTCGTTACCTGGAGCCGGTCAAAGTACTCGAAATCGGCGAGCTGGCCGAAAAACATGGCTTTTATGCTTACCCGCTGGCCTCATTTGGAGAGCGCATTGACCGTCAGCATGTCACCAACCTGAAGCGCTATTATCATCAGGACATTTATGCCATCGACAAAGGCGACACCAGTCAGAGACTGACCTTTATCGATAACATCCTTAGCCAGGATCCTGCCAAAGAAGACACCCTGGACCGTCACCATCAGTTTATTAACCCAATGATGGTGGAGTTTTTAAAACAACAGCGCTGCGACAATGTGTTCCGTAAAGCCGAAGGCACTATGCTGTATGACAATGAAGGCACCGGCTATCTCGATATGGTGGCAGGCTACGGCTGTCTTAACCTGGGTCACAACCCTACTGCCGTGAGTGAAGCTGTGAAGACCTTTTTGGATGAGCAAGGCCCTAACTTTATTCAGTATATTTCTGTGCCCGAACATACCGCCAAGCTGGCTGAGGTCTTGTGTCATCTAGCGCCGGGCGATATGGGACGAGTGTTTTTCAGTAACTCAGGTACCGAAGCCGTTGAGGCAGCTATTAAACTGGCCAAGGCCGCAACCGGTAAGCCAGGCATTGCCTATCTGAAAAACAGCTATCACGGTAAAACCCTGGGGGCGCTGTCTATTACCGGGCGGGAAAAGCACCGTAAATATTTCCAGCCACTGATCCAGGCCATGGTTGAAGTTCCGTTCGCGGACTTAGATGCACTGCGCGAAGCTCTGCAACGTGATGATGTGGGGGCACTGATGATAGAGCCTATTCAGGGTGAAGGCGGCGTCCATGTACCACCAGCCGGATATCTGAGTGCCGTTCAGCAGATCTGTCGGGATACCGGTACTTTGCTGATGGTCGATGAGATCCAGACCGGTCTGGCCCGTACCGGTAAGCTGTTTGCCTGTGAGTGGGAAGGCATTGAACCCGATGTGCTGATGCTCTCTAAGTCTCTGTCCGGCGGACTCATGCCCATCGGGGCGACTTTGTGTCGCAGCGATGTCTGGCAGCGTGCCTATGGCACTTCAGATCGCTTCTTGGTACATACCTCCACCTTTGGCGGCGGCAACCTCGCATCAGTGGCTGCACTGACCGCACTGCGTGAAATCGTTGCGCAGGATCTGGCCTCACGCTCTGATGAGCTGGGCAGCTATTTTAAAGCTGAGTTACAGGCCATTGCCGATAAATATCCCTTTGTGGCCGAAATACGCGGTAAAGGCCTGATGTTGGGGATCCAGTTCGAACAAACCTTTGATGGTGCGGTTGCCGCCTCCGCAAGAGAGTTTGCTACGCGTCTGCCCGGCGACTGGCACAGCACCTGGAAGTTCCTGCCAGATCCGGTCCGGGAGCACCTGCAAGCTGCAATGGAGCGTATGGAGCAGACACTGGGTGAAATGTTCTGCCTCAAGTTTGTCACTAAGTTCTGCCTGGATCACCAAATCCTGACCTTTGTCACCGCCAACAGTTCGACGGTGATCCGGATCCAGCCGCCTCTGGTGATCACAAAAGCAGAGATTGACCGCTTTGTCAGCGCCTTCTCTTGTGTCTGTGAAGAACTCTCAACCTTTTTAGACTAATGAAATCTGGGTCGCACTGCCACACACAGTTGCGACCCACACCGTAACAAATTACTGATTGATAAGGATTACTTATGACTCTCAACAAACAAGACGTTGTCAACCATATGATGGGCTTTTTCCAGGCCAAAGCCGTGACCGCTGCATTATCACTGAAACTATTTGACCATTTTCGCGACACGGATCTGAGCGCCCAGCAACTGGCCGACAAAATCGACGCACCGCTGCGCTCTACAGAACAAATGCTTATCGCGCTGCATGCAATGGGTTATCTGACTAAGCAAGATAACCAATATCAGCTACCCGCTGAGCACCACACATTCTTATTGAGTGATGAGCCCATGTGGCTGGGCTGGCTGGGCCGCCATATCGATACTTTCTTATATCCTTTGTGGGGTGA
The DNA here is from genome assembly GCF_004014715.1 of Pseudoalteromonas sp. R3. NCBI lineage: Bacteria > Pseudomonadati > Pseudomonadota > Gammaproteobacteria > Alteromonadales > Pseudoalteromonadaceae > Pseudoalteromonas > Pseudoalteromonas sp. R3. The sequence continues at coordinate 1,401,924 of NZ_CP034835.1, read as the reverse complement.
ACTGAGCAGCGCCGTAAAAAGCGATACCAATCAGCGTGAAGCGGTATTTGGTGACAACCGCAGCTGGTTCGATATTCTGTATCAGAATCCAGATGACGTGGCTGATTTCCAGGAGTTCCTGGGCAAGTTTGCCGCCCCCTTTATTGAAGGCTTTGTCAAAGATTACGATTTCTCACAGCACCACGCTTTTTTAGACATCGGCAGCGGTATTGGCACTTTACCGATTGCCGTGGCTAATGCCCACCCAGGCGTATCGCTGGCCATCTGTGAATTACCTCAGGCGTCGGCATTTTTACGCGACAAGTTGGGTGAACAGGGCTTTGGCGATCGCATCGAAGTCGTTGAAGGTGATGTCATCGCAGGTAACCTGCCCATTGGGAACTATGACCTGATTCACCTGGGCTGGATGCTGCACGACTATGCACCAGAAACCCAGGTCACCATCTTAAAAAATATCTACAACGCCATGCCAGCCGGTGGCCGCTTTATTGCCTCAGAAACACCGCTTAATGATGATAAGTCCGGACCTGAGTTCACTGCCCTACTGTCACTGAATATGTTGGTATCCACAGACGGGGGTATTGAAAGTAGCAGCGAAGAATATCTGGCTCGTTTCCATGAGGCCGGATTCAACAATGCCCGTATCCTTGAGATCCCTGGGCCACGGACCCTGATCGTCGGCGAAAAAGCGTGATCAGGTAATAACAGAAGGAGTAGCAGGATGTTAGCCACAAAATTACTAAACCATATCGCCGAGCAGTTTCTGGACGGCGAAAAAGACGGCCTTGAGCCGCAAACCCCCTTGTTTGAATTAAATATCGTTGACTCGGCGGCCATTTTTGATCTGGTCGATTATCTCAAACAAGAAACCCAGTTAAACATAGGTATGCAGGAGATCCACCCAGGCAACTTTGCATCCGTCGATGCCATGGTAAACCTGGTTGAGCGCCTTCAGACAGAGCAAGCATAAGGAGGCTTGAAAATGAGTGCAACGAATCCAAAAGTAAATCCGGACATTATGGAAACCCTGCAACAGCAAGTCCTGAAAACATTTGCTGAACTGACTGAGTACCCTGCTAATACTCTGGACCTGACCAGTCATCTGGAAAACGACTTTGGCATAGACTCCATTGCGCTGGCCGAAGTAACCGCAGCACTGACTAAGCAACTGCAGCTTAAAAACCCACTGTCGATTCAGACTATTAACTGTATTGGCGATGCAGTTGAGCAAATCGCCGCACAAGAATTTCATCTCAGTGAGGTAAAGGCAACAGTAAATACCGATGACGCCCAAGATGCTCACAGTTGGCTGCGCGAGCAAGTACTCTCAGTGGTTGCCAGCTTCAGTGGTTATAACGCCAATGAACTGAGCATGGACGCCGAGATTGAGAGCGATCTGGGTATAGACTCAGTTACTGTGGTCTCAGCACAGGGTGAGCTGCTGAAAACCCTGGGGCTAAGAGACAATTTAAAAATTCCTGGCTGCAAAACACTGGCTGAGCTGGAGCAGGCGTTTGCCAGTTTACTGGTAGAAGAAAAAGGCGCGCAATGGGCCGCCGAGCTGGTGAGCAAAAACCCGCTGATTGATGAGCTGCTCAACCCGACTGCTAAAAATGACGAAGTACAGCATCAGATAGAAAGCGACGACGGTGATAACCGGACAATGCGTGACTTTGTTGGAATTCAGCACCCGGACCTGTTCCACAAAGCCAGCGAGTTTAAAGCCTTTTACGATAAGAAAAAGGCGCAACAACTTTACTGGTACGGTATGCCACTGGAAACACCCTGTAAAAACCGTGCAGTCATGTTTGATGAAGTCACCGGCACCAGTCGTGAATTTCTGATGTTTGGTTCTAACAGCTACCTGGGCCTGTCGAATCACCCTGAGGTGATCCAGGCGATACAGGATGCTGCTGGCCAATATGGCGCCACCAACACAGGTTGCCGGATTATTGCGGGCAGTAACGTCTTACACCTGGAGTTAGAACGTAAACTGGCCAAACTGAAAGGCCGTGAAGCCTGCATTGTATACCCGTCCGGTTACTCTGCTAATCTGGGCTGTATTTCAGCCCTGACGTCTAAACATGATCTGATCTTTACTGATGCCATTAACCATATGAGTATCACAGATGGCTGTAAACTGGCGGGTGCGCAACGCAAGATCTACAACCACTCACTAAACAGCCTGGAAAAATCTCTGGCCAAATACGCCGACCACCCGGGTGGCAAACTGATTGTGACCGATGGCGTGTTCAGCATGCATGGGGATATTGTCGACCTGCCGCGCCTGATGAAACTGGCGAAGCGCTACGGCGCCCGTGTACTGGTAGATGATGCCCATTCAACCGGTGTTCTGGGTAAAACAGGCTCGGGGACTACCGAGCACTTTAACATGAAAGGCGAAGTCGACCTGGAGCTGGGTACTATGAGTAAAGCCCTGTCTGGTCTGGGCGGATTTGTCTGTGGTGATGGTGACGTAGTGGAATTCCTGCGTTTCTACTCCAACTCATATGTATTCGCCGCCACAATTCCAGCCCACGTAGCAGCAGGTGTCATAGCATCGATTGATGTGATGCTGCGCGAGCCTGAGCGCCTGACCAAGCTATGGGATAACATTTATTACTTCCGCAACTTGTTATTGCAGGCAGGCTTTGACCTGGAAAACTCCGACTCAGCCATAGTTCCTGTTGTGGTTGGCGATGATGCAAAAACGCTGGCACTGGGACGCGCCGTGCGTGCCCGAGGCCTGTATTGTCAGACCGTGGTCTTCCCCGGCGTGGCAGTTGGTGATGCACGTTTGCGCCTGAGTATCACCAGTGAGCACACCCAGGCAGACCTGGATGAAGCCTATCGTATTCTGGTAGAAGGTGCACTGGAAGTGGGCGTGCCACTCAATCAGGATGTTAAAGCGGGACTGGCGGAGGCCTGAGTATGACGAAAATTCCGTCATCGGCCCGTTTTGCGCTTAATCTGCTGAGCCATGCTCAGCAGACACCGCATAAAACGGCGCTGATTTGTGCCGAGCAACAGTGGGATTATGCTCAGCTCGCGGCTCGCGCCTGCCAGATTGCCAATGCGCTTTGTGCTTTAGGTTTAACTCAGGCGCCGGTGCTGCTCAATTTGCCAAAACACCCAGATACGGTCGCAGCCATCTATGCCTGCTGGCTCAGTGGCAACCATTACATTCCCATTGATTACAGTCAGCCTGATGCCCGGATTGAGCGGATCATCACAGCGGCAAAGCCGGCATTGGTACTGGATCAGGACTGGCTGAATACACTCGACAGTCTGGCGCATCACAGCGACTATGAGCAAGACCTCGCAGCCTATATGTCACGATTACGCCAGCACCGGGGTGTCAACATTGCCGCCATCCTCTACACCTCAGGTTCAACCGGCACACCCAAAGGCGTGCAGATAAGCCATGATATGCTGGATTTTTTCATTGACTGGGCCGTGCAAACCACCGCAGCTGACGGCGAAGATACATTTGCTAATCACGCCAGCTTTGCGTTTGATTTAAGCACCTTTGATCTTTTTGCTGCTGTGCGCACGGGCGCCTGCGTGTGGCTTATCACGGAGCAGGAACAGAAAGATCCACTGGCGCTTATCAGGGGAGTTAAAAAGCATCAGGTCAGTATCTGGTACAGCGTGCCGTCGATCCTCTCAATGATGGTTCGCAGTGGTGAGCTCAATAGCAGCCATACAGCGACATTAAAGCAAGTGATTTTTGCCGGGGAGCCTTACCCTGTCGCAGCATTACAACGTTTGGTCAGTTGCCTGAGCGCAGATACCCAGTTACACAACTGGTATGGTCCGACCGAAACCAATGTCTGCGTCGCCTGGCAGGTTGATAAAACACAACTTAGCCACCTTCGCCATCTGCCAATAGGTAAATTATTGCCTGAACTGAACGGCTGGCTGGAAGATGAGTCTGGGGAACGTCGGCCTCTCTCACAGTGCCTGGGAAAAAGTGGTGAACTGCTGATTGGCGGTCGCTGCGTAACGCCTGGGTATGCCAATGTGGACTTGCCACGTGCCACAGAGTTACATCAACAGCATTGCCATGCAACCGGCGATCTGGTTGAGCTGACCGAGGACGGACTGGTTTATCGCGGTCGTATCGACGATATGGTTAAGCTCAATGGTTATCGGGTTGAATTGGGAGAAATAGAGTCATTGCTGCATCAGCATGACGCCATCGAGCAGGCAGCGTTACACCTTGCTCTGGGTGAACAACAGCATAAGCTGATTGCCGTGATCACCCTCAAAGGCGGTGCTGCAAAACCCTCTTTACTGGCGCTGAAACAGTTCTTACAGCAACACCTGCCAGCCTATATGTTACCACACAAGGTGGTGGTAGCGGCGCAACTACCACACAACGCCAACGGCAAAGTGGATCGTAAACGACTGGCGGAGTTTGTGTTATGAGCAAAGATACAACGTCTCCTCTGGCCATAGTCGGGATTGGCTGCGCACTGCCTGACGGTATTAGCTTTGCAACCTTAAAGCAACGTGGCACGCTGAACCCTGGTCAGTTTACTCACCCCTTTGGCTGGTCAGTCGCATTTGAGCCGCTCAAAGGCGGACAGGTAAACACAGATGACTTTGATTACAAAAAGTTTTCTATTCCGCCACTATTTCGCAAGGCCGTCAGTCGCGAGACCCGCATGGCAATGCTCGCAGCTGAAGAGGCACTGAGCCAGCTAGCCCTCGATGAATCACTGCGCGATCATTGCGATCAGCTTTGTGCAACCCATATGGCAAGCGACTCCGCCTACCGCAATGCCACCAAAGTAGCCGCGCTGCGCGCACTGGCTGAGCAGCTGGGCAATCAGGATAATGCACAGATATGCATAGATGAGTACAAACAAACACTGGCGAGTACTTTTGGGGCCACATCCCACGACAGGGTTGGTGAAATGGCCTCAACGATCCCGGCCCGGATAGCGCATTTTGCGCATACTCGGGGAAAGTGTCTGACACTCGATGGCGGTGATTTGGGCGGACTGCGACTGCTTCAGGCAGCACAGGATAACTTTCGCTATCAGGACAGTCAGCTTGCTGTACTCACCAGCATTCAGTGTTTTCATCATCAGTCTCAGAGCGAAATTTTGCAGCAACAGGGGATCTCAATACAGCAGCCCTGGCTCGAAGGCGCGATAAGCCTGGTTATCTGCCCGATAGCATTGGCCCAGCAACAAAACTGGCCAATACTCATGGAACTCAGCACCTTTGTTACCTGCGACTCACAGCAACCGCAGGCAGGCTATTTTGCTGGTGCAAGTCAGGTGTTTTATCAGTTACTCGAGATGCACCTCAATGGTCAGGATGAGTGCAGTGGTGCGGCAGCTCTTGGACAGAACTGGCAAATCTCTGCGGCAGGCAAACACAGTTATGTCCCGGCCAGCGACGATCAGGTCGCTATCACAGATTATCGACCCATAACCGCGCTGGGTAATGACAAAGACCGTTTTTGGCAAACTCTGGCTGACGGGCAGGATGTATTACGCCCGCAGTCTGCACAGCAGCTCAATACACAGGCCTTCGTGCGGGAAACACCGCAAAAGCTCAGCACCTATATAAACAAAGCGATGAGCTTTGACAGTCATAGTGCACTTGATATCGCCCTGAGTAAGCCTATGATGCCTGCTAAAAAAGCCCGATTGGATGTCTCACAATTGCAGCTGCTCAAAGGCGCTGAGGCTCTGGTGCTGGGTGAATTTAAGCGCCCCGCCGTGATCCTGGCCTGCAACCTGGCACTCAGCGCAGACAGACTGTTAGGCGCACAAGCACTATGGGCACAACTTCCTGACGCCCCCTGCTATCTGCCACAACCTGATGCGCCTGAAATTAACCGCTGGAGCTGGTACGGTGCGACAGGTCTGGGTGGCGCAAAGTTACTGGCACAACAGCTTGGACTCCCTGACGCCGACTGCATCGCCGTCGAGGCTGCCTGTGCCAGTTCAATGGCCGCGCTGCATAACGCTGTAAGAGGGCTGCAGTCCGGACGCTACGATGGCATAGTTGTGGGCGGTATTGAAACCGCCACACTGGAGCGGGATCTGGTGCTATGCGGGGCACAAATGATGCTCTCAGCAACCCGCATTCGGCCCTTTGCCAAAGGTGCCGACGGCTTTACCCCGGGTGATGGTGGTGGCCTGTTTGTGCTGCAAACTAAATCCGACGCACCACACGCCATCGCCCACATAGATGCCATTTCCGGGTCCTGCGACAGCCGCTCCATGACGGCGCCAGATCCTCAGGGCCAGGCACTGGCAATGTACAAGACTCTTCAGCTGGCGTCGGTTAATCCCGAGCAGGTACAGTATCTCGAAACCCATGGTACTGGCACTACGCTGGGTGATCAGGCTGAACTGGAGTCGCTCAGTGCGGCATACAGCCGCGAGCACGACCAGCCGCTCTATCTGGGGTCAGGCAAATACAACTTTGGTCACTGTTTTGCAGGAGCCGGTGCTATCAGTTTGGCAAAAATGCTGGCGGCACTGGAGCAGTGCAGTATGCCACCTACCCCAATTCTCGGTGAACTCAATGATGCATTGCCATTTGACAGTATTCCGGCGCAAGTCCCGCAAACAGCCTTGCCGTGGCCAGCACTGCCAAACCAACAACGGATAGGTGCAATTAACGCCTTTGGCACTGGCGGCATCAATTATCACCTGACTTTATTACACTCTCACTCAGAGGAATCAGTATGAAACTCATCGTTCACAAAATTCGCCTTAAAGACATCAAACACCTGGGAGCCTTTCGCGACTGGGTAGAAACGACAGACTATAAAGCATGTGAAAAACTGGATTCGGTCAAAGCATTCGCAGTTTTTGAAGCTTCCAGTCAGGCTGATGCAGCGTTTCACTTTGTTGAGACTATCTACCTGGAGTCCGAGCAAGCCTTCGAACAGGACATGACGACGCCACTATTTCAAAGCCTGGTTAGCCGCTTTGATGAAATGGCCGAAGTGGTTGAAGAGTTTAAGGGTGATCGGATTGCACAAGGCTATCAACAGTGATCACCCAGCACACCAGTACACCTGTGGGAGAGACTCATGTCTCACCCACTGTGTATATCGGTCGCAGCGTTGATAATGCGATACACTCAGCACCACGTTTGGTTCAAGGACTGGTCGTCAAACAGCTCAGCAGAACTCTGGCAACCTTGGCCTTACAAGGTGCCAGTCACACCTCATCAATCCGACTTGCTCACGCTGCAAGCGGTCAGCCATATGGTGAGCCAGGCAAGGGTCAACCTAAGGTGCCTTTGTCTATCAGCCATAGCGGTCCCTGGGCTGCTGTTGCATGCGCAGCACACCCTGTTGGTATCGACCTTCAGGTTTATCGACGTTTCTCTGCTGGTGCTCAGCAACATATCTTTTGTGATAAAGCCAAGCCAACAAGCCTGGTCGCGCAAACAGCTCGATGGTCAGTGCACGAAGCCTATCTAAAATCCTTCGGCCGCGGTCTGCCTTTTGATTTACGTGACATCGCAATCCAAAAATACACCACCCGTGGGGCAACAGAGTATGGCCGCGTGTATACCCACAGCGCCTCCCTAGCCCCGGCCAGCTACTGGCTCTGGCGCACGCTATATTTCTGCTGTGCAGTCTGTATTGCAGGCGACAGGGACATCACCCCAACACTCTCTTTTCACATCGGGAAATGACAATGACACATACAGCATTTGAACAGACACTGACTGAAGCGGTGAAACTGGCGAGACTTGCGCCTTCATCGCACAACTGTCAGCCCTGGGCGATTCATTTTGACCCCGTCATACATTGCGGTTATCTGGCCATAGATAACCGCCGTAAACTCACAGGTCTGCCCTCATTAGAGCGAGAAATGTTGCTCAGCTGCGGGATCTTTTTTTACATACTGGAAGCGCTGATCCGCAGCCGAGGCTACGAGCTGCACTGGCGCTGGTGTGATGAGCAAGAGCAACAAAAGCTGGCAGGCAATGACCGGGCGCTGATACGTTTTATGCCTGGGCCTGAACAAGACCATCAGAGCGATGCGTTTGCCAGCCTGTCTGAACAGCTCGAGCAGCGCCATACCGTGCGCTCGCCCTATCTCAGGACCGCCCTGAGCGAGCAACAGCGCGACGAGCTACAAGCCTTGCTCAAACCTTACCCTGTCTCCCTTGGGATTTTTTATCAGCAAACCCATGGGCAGGCTCTGGCCGGGCTGACTCAAACCTATGCAGGGCAGGACTTTGCCAATAAAGCGGCCTGGCGCGAAACCTATAGCTATATCCGCTTCGACGAGCGTCGCCAATATGAAGACGGCTTTTATCTGCACAACCTGTTTGGTCCGGTTTCCGCCGGATTTAAGCATTTTTTTAAAATGGCTTTCCATCCCAGCCTCAACAGCCTGACTAACTTACTCCGCCTGCCAGATAAAATGGCGAAAGGTCTGGCTGAATTAGTTGCTTGCGGACCTCACTATCTGTCGCTGAATGTCAGTAAAGATGGGGATGAAGCGATGTTTCGTGCCGGGATTGGCTTAGGCGCATTGTGGTTGCGGCTACAACAATGGGGGTGGGCCATGCATCCAATTAGCGTACTGGTTCAACATGACAATGCCAGGCAGGCGCTGGCAGAGTGTCTCAGTCAGGCGGAGCTTCCGGTGTTTTTCGCGCGATTTGGAGAGCCAGAAATAGCAGGCAGCCCGGCACCGAGAAGGCATTGGCAAAGTATTCTGCTCAGTGATACCCAAAGTTTCGCCGAGCCCAAACCCACTCAGCGAGAGTAAAAACACCGATCAGAACAAAAAAATAAACGATTGATTAGTTGTAAATTATAAGATAAAACAAAAAGGCACACATTGAGAAAACTTACATAATAAGGAAAATAAAATGAAGCTCATCAAAAAACAAATCAAAATGCTGTCTAAAGACACAACTCGTTTACCTGTGCTGATGACTGCAAATATTGCAGGTGGCAGACGCACCCGCGGCAATGAAATTGGCAATTCAGAAGAAAGCATTTGCACGGCCATCGCTGCAGCAGATGCAATCAAAAATTCTGCTGAGAGCATTTGTACGGCCTAATCGCATCTTGTCACGTCATGCGCAGCACAAAGACGTCAACATAAGCAGGCTTTGTGCACTGTATAAAAAGCAGTTGATAAACAAGATTTTTATACAGTAGTTTGTAACAGACCAATATGTATAACAAAAACAATTCAACAGGATATGAAATGAAACTAGCACTTAAGAAAAAACAACTAAAACAACTAGACAACACTATGCTGCTGGACAACCAGGCCACTCCTCAGGTTGGCGGTGCCGGCGAGAGTTCACCTCCACGAGCTTGCCTGCCAACCGGCCACATTTGTGATCGTCTGAGCGGCAAAAGTGACCACACCTGCTGGTGCTAATTAAATCGCGGCAGCACTGCTGCCGCACTCAAACCACTTTGCCTGATTCAAATTACGTTAAACACAGCTCACCCTGAAACTTTCTGTTCTTATTTTTCATTTCTGTTGTCCAGGCAATAAAAAATTTCGCTTTCCGGCGCTTTGTCCTGTCTTTTTCTCCATGCTTCCCTACAATACCCGCCATAAGGAGACAGCATGCAGCAAAAAACCAGCAAACTATTGATTTTTATACTCGCTCTCCTGGTGGTGTTTTGTCCACTGGGGATCGATCTGTATTTACCCGCATTCGTCAATATGCAACAAGACTTAGCCGTCAGCGAGGCACAAATCCAACAAACCGTCGGGATTTATATGCTGGCCGTTGGTCTTGGACAGTTACTTGCCGGCCCCCTGGCCGATAAATATGGCAGACGGCCCATCGCTTTGTTCGGGATTATCTTGTTCGGTTGCGGCGCCTTGCTGGCCACTTTATTGGATGAATGGCACTGGATTATGGTCGCCCGCGTGCTTCAGGGGTTAGGTGCCTGTGCCACCTTTGTTAGTGCCTTTGCCATTGTTCGAGATAGTTTTGGACATAAGGGCAGTGGCCAGATGATCACCTACCTCAACGGGATTGTCTGCTTTATTCCGGCCCTCGCCCCAATTTTGGGAGCCTGGCTCACAATAGAGTTTGGCTGGCGTAGTAATTTTACTTTTCTGAGCGGGTTTGCTGCCATCGGCCTCATCCTGGTACTGACACTGTTTCGGGAAACTAAACCTGACAGCACTGTATACTCAGGTCACCTGTTGGATTTACGTCGCTTCCAACCCATGCTGAGTAGCCCTCAGTTTATGTTCAATGCCTGTATTACTATGGTGGGGATGGCTGCCATGCTGGTATTTGTGGTTGGTGCGCCTGGTTGGCTCATGACTGTGCTGAATCGACCCGTCGAAGAATTTACCATGTGGTTTACTATCAATGCTGCCATCAGCATTGCTGCCAGTTTTATCGCACCGCATTTTATCAAGCGTAATTCACAGCAGGCACTGCGGTTTGGCCTGAGCTTGTTTACACTCGGCGGTGTATTACTGTTGATGGCACCACAAAGCCACCCGCTTGCCTATCTGTTACCTATGTATCTGGCATCCGTGGGGTTTGCTTTTACACTTGGCGCCGCCGCAGGCAATGCCCTTGCTCCATTTGCCAATCAGGCAGGGACGGCATCGGCACTGATTGGGGTGATGCAAATGAGTGGTGCCGGGCTGCTGGCTATGCTCAGCCAGCCACTGGTATTACCTGCACCGCAACAATTGGCTGTACACCTGCTACTCGGGCTGCCTTTCCTGTGTTTGCTATTTAGTCGCTGCAAAGACAACCTGCATAGTCCAGCCTGATAACCTAAACACATCAATTGGTATCATTATCCTTTAAATAGGCACTGCACAGATAATGATACCTATTTTCATTCATTTTAAAGAATAAATATTCTACATATCCAGACTTCCCCTAATACTCTTTTATTCTAAATGAAGAATAATTAATTCCTAAAAATTCCATCAAAGTGGAAAAATTCTTCTTTACGTTAGCGCAATATTACGTCTATCTTAATAAGCGTTAACCAGCGGTTAGCAATGTAACCAAGTTAAAATAATTATAAATTGTGAGATAATAATAATGACATTCAACAAGTTTACGACTTCACTCCTACTTGCCGGCCTGTGTGCAGCCACTACCGCACAAGCAAACGACGACAGATTCATCATCCAGGTAGATAACAGCAAAAAAGGTGTAGTTAAAGCGCTGGCCAAGAAAATGGGCGCTGAGCTGCACGTTGACGGTGATGGTTTCCTGGCAGCCACATTTAGCGGCAAAGCGCTCAGTGAAGTGAAGGGACTCCTTAACAATCCACACATCAAACTGATTGAAGTAGACCAGAAGCGTCAACTAATGGGTTTGTATAACGACGATGCCGGCGACCCGATGCAGCAACAGGTTGCCCCTTATGCGTATTATCAGTCACAAGCCAACCAGGTGACCTTTAACGCCAATGCCGGCATGAAAGTCTGCGTTATCGACTCAGGTCTGGACATGTCAAACCCAGACTTTATCTGGGGTAACATCACCGGAGACAATGACTCTGGCACGGGTAACTGGTATGAGCATGGTGGCCCGCATGGTACGCACGTAGCCGGTACTGTGGGTGCTGCGGACAACAATATCGGTGTGATTGGTATGGCACCTGGTGTAGACATGCACATCATTAAAGTATTCAACGCTGAAGGATGGGGTTATTCATCGGACCTGGCCCACGCAGCAAATCTGTGTAGTCAGGCAGGTGCCAACATCATCAGTATGAGTCTGGGCGGCGGCGGTGCAAACAGTACCGAAGAAAATGCCTTCGAAAGTTTTAATAATGCTGGCGGTCTGGTGGTTGCAGCCGCAGGTAATGACGGCAACAATGTACGCTCCTACCCTGCCGGTTACCCGTCAGTCATGATGGTCGGCGCGAATGATGCCGACAACAACATTGCTGACTTTTCTCAATTTCCAAGCTGTCAAAGTGGCAAAGGCAAAAATGCAGCTGAAGATGAAACCACTTGTGTTGAAGTAACAGCCGGTGGCGTTGATACCTTGTCAACTTACCCGGCAGGCCTGGCTACATCGTCCAGCCTGAACGTTGATGGCGCAGTATTCGCTTCATCGGCAATGGAGAACAGCGGCAGCGTCTCTTCATCAGTTTACTTTATGGGCACAGCAGAAGCTACCGATGCCAACGCCAGCGGTAAAGTCTGTCTGATTGACCGGGGCAATATTTCTTTCCATGACAAAGTGGCTAACTGCGAAAATTCAGGCGGTGTTGGTGCCATCATAATCAATAATGAAGCAGGTATGCTGTATGGCACACTGGGTGATACCAATGCCACCAGTATCCCGGCGATTGGTGCAGCACTGGAAGACCGCACAGCCCTGCTGGCTGCCTCTACTGCAAATATCGTCATCGGTACATCCGATTATGGTCTGATGAGCGGGACTTCAATGGCAACCCCGGCAGTATCTGGTATTGCTGCATTAGTCTGGTCAAATCACCCAGATTGTACCGGTCAGGAAATCCGTGCCGCACTTAAAGCAACGGCACAAGATAGCGGTGCGGCGGGTAAAGATGTGTACTTTGGCTACGGTATTGTTAAAGCGGCAGATGCAGATGCTTATCTGACTGCCAACGGCTGTGCCGGCGGCGGTAATGGTGGTGACCTACAGCTAACGGCTAATGGGTACAAATTAAAAGGCAGCAAATATGTTGACCTGAACTGGCAAGGCGCCTCAACATCTCAGGTAGATATTTTCCGTAACGGTAGCAAGATTGTCACAACCAGCAACGATAATAGCTACACAGATAGCATCAGTGGTAAAGGTGGCGGTAGCTACTCTTATCAGGTTTGTGAGCAAGGCAGCACATCGGCTTGTTCTGCGAGTCAGACTGTTGTGTTCTGATACTGAGCAACTTAGCGGATAACATGCCGTAGCGCGCTCCCGGGGTAGACGGACGAGCGCACGTCAAGTTAGCTGAGTATCCCCAACCAATTTTTTATGCGGGCATATGTCCGCATTTTTTATGGGCTTTTTATTTTAAGCTGGGTACACTAAGGGCAACCTTGTCTATCAGAGTGCAACATGCTGAACCCCGAATTACTCGCCTCTTTTTTATTTGCCAGCTTTATTATTGCCATTGCTCCGGGCCCTTCAAATGCCTTTTTAATGGCTCAGACTTTTACTAATGGTCGGACTGCTGGCATGCAAAGTGCCTTCGGCTTTGCCCTCGGCGGTGTGGTCCATACCCTGTTTGCTGTGATTGGTTTGTCGGCCATTCTCAAAGCATCAGAAACCGCCTATACCACAGTACAATATTTAGGTGCTGCTTATCTTGCCTATCTGGGTATACGCACTTTTAAAGACACGCTCTCCAAGTCGAGTGACTGTGATGATGAAAAGCCCCATGTAAGCAATAAGAAACAGCAAAATGTCATGTTCCAGGCAATGATGACCGAGGTATTAAACCCTAAAGTAGCGCTATTTTTTATTGCCTTTATTCCCCAGTTTGTTGATCAGAGCCTCACAACATCAACCACAGTGCAGCTGGCCATGTTCGGTTTACTCTACCCGATCCTAGCCTTTCCCATTGATTGTGTGTATGTTTACAGCGGCGATAAAATTGCCGGTTATTTTCGCGCTCACCCCAGTGCGCCAATTTGGATAGACAGGATCTCTGCATTTATCTTCGTCGCACTGGCAATTAACTTATTACTATGAGGTAAGTATGGACACCAAGTCGCAGGTTATTCCGGCTAAAAAACGTATCGCACTGGTTGCACATGATGGTAAAAAACAAGCCATGGTGAGCTGGTGTCAGTCACACCTTGATAAGCTCGCTATGCATCAGCTGTATGCTACAGGAACAACAGGTAGCCTTATTGAAAAAACGTCGGGCCTGCCTGTCCATAAACTTCTGAGCGGTCCAATGGGTGGGGATCAACAGCTTGGTGCAAAAATTGCCGAAAATGAAATTCATATGCTTATTTTTTTCTGGGATCCCATGGCCTCACAGCCCCATGATCCAGATGTAAAAGCCCTGCTCAGGCTAGCCGCCGTATGGAATATTCCGGTCGCGTGTAATGAAACTACCGCAGATATGTTGCTCTCTTCGATGATGATGACCACTCCGATAGAGCGCCAGTTACCTGACTACGAGCAGTATCTGTCAGAACGACTGGAGCGCTAATGCTTGTAGAAGCAAAGCCGAGGCTGTCTGGTTACTTATGGCCCCGATAAAGCAAGCTGCGCAATGTTTACAGAACTTTCGCGCAGCTTATCCACTCAGATAGAGTGTGACATTAAGCCGTTTGGTAAAGCCTGTTCGCCCATTTAGTCAGGCCGGCTGTAACGCTACCAAAGTTGTCACCATTAACCATAGGTATATCACCCAGACGCTGCTGTAATGCCAGCTTTAACAGCGGAGATTGGGCACTTCCCCCGGTCAGATAAATCACATCGGGCTGTGTTTTGGCTTCAACAATCGCTTGTTCAGCCAGCGCCGCGGCTTGTTCCAGACAGCTGGCTACCGATTCAGCCATAGTCTGCGCACTCACCTTGACATTCAATGCTTTGTCCAGAAAGTCCAGCGGCACAACCTGTTCTTCTTGCTCCGACAGGGCGATTTTAGCCAACTCCCCCTGACGTACAAATTGGTGGGTCATTTTGTTTTTTTGTATCTTTAACAAACGCTGTAGTTTTTCAGGCTCGCATACATCTCTTAGCATGCCAGTCAACTCGCGTTGCATCTGCTCGCTGTAGAAGTCGCTTTGCATCTGAATGTCGTTAATTTTACACGCCTGCCAGAACAGAGGATTTGGCAAAGGTAACCCTGATGTGAACTGACCACCTAAGCCGCACACCGGCATAAGGGTATGAAAGGCCAGTGCGATATCCAGATCATTGCCTCCGATCCGCTTACCACTGTGAGCTAAAAAGTCGGCACTACGGTCGGCTTTATCACGAAAGCTCGGGCCCATTTGCACAAAGGAACAGTCGCTGGTACCGCCTCCAATATCAACCACCAGTACTTTCTGATCTTCAGTCAGACGCGACTCGTAATCAATGCCAGCCGCCAGCGGCTCATACAGAAACTCCACGTCTTTAAAGCCTGCTCTCTTTGCGGCAACAGTCAGGATATCGATTGCCTGACGATTGCTTTGCTCGCCACCAATCGCCTGGAAGTTCACAGGACGACCAATGACAGTATGATTCAGGGAATATCCCAGATGATGCTCTGCCCGGCTTTTTATTTCCATAATCATGGCCGTGGCGATATCTTCAAAAAACGCAAGCTGCGCCGGCTTCAGACCAACGGCACCAAAGAAGGACTTAGGGGATTTCACAAAGTACCCTTCTTCCGGGAACGCAATATACTCATCTATTGCCTGCTGACCGACAAACAGACCCTGCTCTGTCGGTTGTAAGTCCAGTTCGCGTCTCGCCATTGCGGCGCTACTGAGCAGAGGTTTACGTGCACTTTGGTAGTCAGTAGCAAGCATCGAGCCTGCCAGTTTGTGTGCCACAAACTCACTCACCAGGCTATTGTGTAAAGCGTAAAGTGTCGATGGCAGATAGTGCTTACCCTGCTCCAGCGGAACCAGTGTCACGTCACCCTCTTGCATCACGCCGATTGCGCAATTGGAACTACCGTAATCAAATCCTGCTATCATTTTTCACCTCACGACCATAAAAAAGGTCGCGCACTGTATCACAGCAAGGTGGCAAGTAAAAGTCTCAACCCATTGGGGCTCACACCTTATAGTGGCTGCCTTGTTCTCAAAAAGCGAGCAAATCGCGGTTTACCGAACTTAGTGATCCCCTGAAATCTATATGTCACGACACTGCCAACCGGGGGCGGATTTCGTCGCTGTGCATCAGTAAAGCCACTGCCAATCTTAAATACCTTTCCCTGTGCTGTTTTCACCCTAATCGCCCCCATCATCCCCTGATACTTTCCTTTACCCGGCAAATGGGCAATCACCTCGGCTTCGGCGTCAAAATAGGGTTTATACTTCAAGATTGCCGATGTCCTGCCCTGTTGATGAAGTGCCTGACGCTCATGCAGCATCACCCCTTCCCCACCACGCGCCAAAACCTGTGCAAAAAAGTCATCGAGCTCGGCCTTAGTTGAAAGGTGATGCTGAGTTACCGCACGAATATGCGGCTGTGCCAGCCGATTGATCAGCTGGCTATATACCTGATAGCGCTGCACAAAGGGGGCCGTAATATCCGGTGCATCAAAGATCAGGTATTGAACCTGCCGCCAGTCCTGATCCGAAGCCTTATGGCGGCGTACCACCGCACTGACAAACTCAAAGTTCTCGTACCCCGCCCACAGCTCCCCGTCGAGTGCTATGTCTGGCAAAGCTGAAGTAAACCAATGCGGAGCATGGATCTGTTGGCCACTGCGGGTAACCAGTTGTCTGCCATTCCAGATAGCCCGGACACCGTCAAACTTTTCGCTCACCAGATAGTGCATGACCGGACGTTGTGCCTGGTATACTTTGGCAAGTTGTACAGCTGGTGTGGAATTACAATAGGCGGGCTGCAATTGGCACAGACAGACCAGCAGCAACCACCCAAACAGTTTGGTGTGCATACTACGCTCCTTGTAGAGTTAGAATCCTATTTCTTTCACTATCAGAGCATAGCGTGGGTTGACAAAAATGCCAGCCGACGACTTTAAAGTGACGCGCAAAAAGACAACAGCAAAACTGCCACCTAATCTTGACCGATAAGGCGCTCAATTAAGGGCAGGGCCGACTGCAACGAGCTTTCCTGCCACGCTGCGCGCGAAAAGTCCTGTTTAGCTGAATGCTGATTAGGGATCACCAGCACCTGAAGCCCCGCGGTACAGCCCGAAGTGAGCCCGGTTGTAGTATCCTCAATCGCGATGGCTTGATCGGGTGAAACGTGTAATGATACCAAAGCTTGGATATAAGGTTCAGGGTGTGGTTTTGGATGTTTTACATCATCTTTGGTAACGATACACTCAAAGAAGTGCAACAGGTCATAGTGTTCCAGTACCGGAATGGCTTCAGCTCGGGTGCTGCCAGTCACCAGCGCCAGTTTACAATGCTGTGCCGTATAGCTCAGGATCTCTCTGGCATAAGGCATGAGCCTGGGCCTGATGGTGGCCGAGGTGTCGACAAACAGACGATTTTTTTCCTCACACAATGCCTGCGCATCATGGGGCAGCTGATGGCGCTCGCGCAGAATCTGTGCCGTTTTCAGCGTAGGCACACCAGAAAACTCATCACAGAAAGCCAGCTCGCTATAAGTGATATCAAAAGGCGCCAGTACGCGTTGCCAGCTATGGTAATGGAGCGCTTCCGAATCCGCCAGCGTCCCATCAAAATCAAACAAGATTGCCTTTAAATTCATCATCACTCCTTCATTATTGGTCTTACTCTGCTTTGGCAGGTGGCTCTGCGTGCGCAACATCACCTGTGTCTTTTTCTACCAGCTCGTAACCGCGGGGTTTGCGAATCACTTTCAGTACCGGTTTATCGAATGCCGTTTGCAACCGAGTAAAATCGGCTTTCAGGTCATCAATGCTCTGGCCATAAGGCGATTCACCGGTCTCCGACCAGTTGACCGCCTTACCATTTTCATTGTACTCAACCGCATGTACCTGATATTGCTCTGGCGCATCTTTACTAGCTTCGCAATAGATAACGCGGTAGTTCCAAAATGCGGACATTTTCTCTTCCTCTAAAATTCTGTCTAAACCAGCTGTACTTTACCAGTACTGGGGCATGGTTGCATGACAGTATTAATAAAAAACCCGTGAATGCCGAGCATTCACGGGTTTTCGCTTTAATTTTCCGTGAAATTAAAAGAATTTCACTTTGAACTCAGCACCAACAAAGCGCTCTTCGTTCAGCATACCTGTGTTGTTGTTGAAATCTACACCACCGATAACCACCTGCTCATCGAACAGGTTACGTACAAACGCCGACACTTCATAGTCGTTGTCGCCCGAGTTCCACGCGTAGCCCGCACGTACACCGGCTTCAAACAGCGCTTCGCCTTTAAACTCAACCGACTCATACAAGAAGAAGTCGATTTCACTGCGGTAAGACAGGTCGGTGTATACAAAGAACTCACCGTCTTCCAGTTCTGTGGTATAACGCAATGTCGCGTTTGAGATCCATTCTGGCGCATGCGGTAGGCTATTGCCATCCAAAATCGCGCGTGCTTCTGGACCATTTGGTCCTTCAACCATGTAAGTAGGATCAGTCACTGTACACTGAGCACATACAGCTACTGCCAGCGAATCATCATCCAACTCAGTTTTGTTGTAGCTCAGATTAAAGGTTGCATTTAGCTCGTCCGTTAATACCCATTCAGTATCCAGCTCAAAACCATAACCTGTAGTTTTATCGGCATTGATCAGACGGTTAAAGTTAGAGCCGCCGCCTACTGCGGTCAATTGTTGGTCATCCATCTGGAAATAAAACACAGTTGCGTTCACACGACCCTGACCATCCAGTACGTCTGACTTCACACCAAATTCAATTGAGTTAGTAGTTTCTGACTCAGCTACAGTCACAACGTCACCGAACAGGATACGACCCTGAACACTTGGCGCACGGAAACCATTTGCCAAACGACCAAACAGGTTAACATCATCCGTCAGCTTGTAAGTTGCACTTAGATCCCAACTCACGTGACTGTCACTTGGATTTGCACGACCTTCCAGGAAATCAGGGGAACCGTTCCAAGGTGTAGGGTTGTCCGTTCTTTTTGCGTAAAAATCTTTTTCATCGTCTGAGTAACGTAAGCCCAGAGTCACGTCCAGCTGCTCAGATACAGTGTAATCGAAAGAACCGAATAGTGCCCATGCCGATGTTTCTTGCTCCTGAACTGCATAGCCGTTTTGCAGACCATAGTTGCCAGCAGCTTCATCGTATGCGCCTGTGTCGAAGCTAAAGCTTTCAATAGTCAAATCTTCTTCAAACAGGAATAAACCAACCTGGTAATTGAAGTCACCCGAAAAGTTGCTTGAAAGGCGAAGCTCCTGAGTGTACTGATCATGCTCAGGGATGGCATCCGCTGTTTCAGAAGAAAACGGAATGAAACCTGGCCCCATTGTCGGGGCAAAATTATTACCATAACCACCGTCAACGTCTGCACGTGAATAAATTTCAGCGCTTTCCCAGCCAGTGATTGAGGTAATGGTGTGCTCTTTTAGATCCCATTCCAGTTTCAGACTAAGGCCTTGCGTGTCTACTTTCTGAGTCGCACGAGACGCTGCATCCTGATAAACCACATCGTTATCATACAATGGGTTAATGTTGTTGGAGCCTTTTTCAATCAGATTAGCACGGAACGGGATTGGACGGCCTTCCAGATCACGTACGTGGTAGTTCAACAAACCTGTGAAGTCATCGCCTTCGTACAGGAACTGTACGCGCGCAGCCTTCTCGTTGTAACCACCCAGAGAATCCTCTTTTTCAAAACCAGGCGCTTTCACGTCAATGTAGTCTGGCTTGTCCTGAACCAGCAAAGAAACACGTGTAGATATTTTATCTGTCAAGCCGGTACCAGCAGCACCCTCAAAGTCAATTGAGCTGTTGCTACCATAAGAAACTGCGGCATAGCCATCAAATTCCTGGCTTGGCTTTACGCTGTCGAACTTAACCAGACCTGCTGGCGTGTTACGACCAAATAATGTGCCCTGAGGGCCACGCAGTACTTCAATACGCTCGATATCGAATACAGGGAAGCCTTTTAGGATTGGGTTTTCCTGAACAACTTCGTCAACCACCAAAGAAACTGGCTGCGAAGCATTCAGATCGAAGTCGGTGTTACCCAGACCACGAACATAAAAGCGTGGGAATGTACGTCCGAATGAAGATTCAACCGACAAACTCGGGATCTTCGCATTCATAAAGCGGATATCCATACCAGCTGAGCTGTATGCGTCTAAGTTGTCGCCTTGTAAAGCAGACACAGAAACTGGCACTTCTTGTGCGTTCTCAACACGCTTACGCGCGGTGATTTGGATCACTTCCAGTTGATTACTTTTAGCTTGCGCTTCTTCTGCAAGCGTAGAGAATGAAGTACCTGCTACAGCAGAGAACAACGTCGCATTGATTAAAGTTGCTAACGTAGATCTTTTCATTGCTTTCATGTTGGGATTTAACCTTTTATATGCACTCTTGAGTTCAACGGTTTTGATTTGGGCGCCGTATCACAATGGCTGGTTCGCTCAATTTTACGCGCAAATGACGAGCAGCGCGGACCTCACTAGCGAGAGTGCAAAGCGGCTATGTGAGGCTGAACGAGACGGCCGTAATTATAGCAGCAAATTTTCAAATTGCTGCAATTATGCATATAAATTTTCCACATTTTTGTAAATATCGTGAAAGTTAGCTAAGAGTTAACAACTTTTCGCAACAAAAAGCCTCAAAATAAGGACAATTGTCCTTACCAAACTCTTGCCTATATGATGGCAGGAAACGGATTTACCGAATTGAAATACAGATGTCACTATCTCGCTCTACTCAATAACACATTGCAAGATACCACTAACGGAAACGCACAAGGTGAGATAAACCTGCTGCGCACACCTGTTCGTTTAATCGCAAAACAACGGTGTTCTTTAGCGGCTTACTCTGCGACGAAATATAATACAACCGGGCACCATCCGCCCAAAGATGGTAACCGGTGTCATGAAAGCGACGTCATTGTAATAAAGCGCCGTAACGAAAAGGAGGACATTAGACCGCACAGAGTCAACTTATTTATACTTAGTGCTTGTCTAGTTGGGTGGAGTGACCAGCTGGAGCAACTCGCTTTTAAGCGTATCGGGGTTATATTGGATCACGGCAACCGCAGCCGTTGGAAATATTGGCATTTCACCCGGTACCAGCTGATCAACCAGATAACTGACGATAGGCATATGCGCCACGACCAGCCAGGTATCCAGCGTGTCATGCATACTTATCAGAGTTTCCAGATAATCAACGGCCACTGCAGCATTACCACTGGGCACAATATCATGACACGTTTGGTCAAAAGACACAGAATTATGCTGCAACACCCCTTGTGCTGTTTGCTGTGCCCTGACGTAAGGACTCACCAGGACAGCCTGAGGAGGGAAATGCTCACTTAGCCACTGCCCCATGGCCGCAGACTGAGTCGTTCCGCGTGATGTCAGTGTTCTGGCTGCATCGTTAGCCTGCATAGGGCCCGCTTCGCCATGGCGCATGATCAGAATTGTTTTCATAGCACTCCGAAAAGTTGGCAAGAAAATTAAAGACAACCTGTAGCTATTGCCCCAAATTGTCCGCTATATTAAAACAAAAGCATCCAAACCTTAAGTTTAAAATACAGGCTAATTCAGAGGTGACCGGCTATCGCAACGACCCAAATGTCTGTTGCCAGCGTTAAGCCCGGAAACAGCAGCCACGTCTCTAACCACTATATCGGCGGCACACAATTGAAACTGAGTAATAATGATAAAAGAAATTATCGTCACCTGACACTGGACAATGGTCTTAAAATACTCTTGGTAGAAGATACTTCAAGCACCAAAGCCGCTGCATCATTGGCCATTAATGTTGGTCACTTTGACGATCCCCAAAGTCGTCAGGGCATGGCGCACTTTGTTGAGCACATGTTATTTCTCGGAACGAAAACCTTTCCGGCAAGGGGAGAGTTCTCTCAGTTTGTCAGCCAGGCAGGTGGACAGAGCAATGCATGGACCGGCACAGAGCACAGCTGTTATTTCTTCGATTGCCGCTCTGCCATGTTTGAACAGGCATTACACAGGTTTAGCGAGTTCTTTTATGCCCCGCTGTTCGCTGAAGATGCTTTACAGGATGAACGCAATGCTATTGACTCCGAATTCAATCTGAAAGTCAAAGACGACAACCGCCGGATCATTCAGGTACACAAGGAAACGGTCAATCCCGCCCACCCATTTGCTAAGTTCTCTGTCGGGAACCACAACACGCTGGCAGATCACAGCGGAGAGTTCAAACAAGAAATCGAAACCTTTTTTACAGCACATTATCAGGCACAATGGATGACCCTGGTATTGGCAGGCCCTCAGCCTCTGGAAGAGCTGGCACGACTGGCCAGACTCTATTTTAGCCCATTAACAGGCCACGATGCACCAAAGCCTGCCATTGACGTGCCACTGTATCGTCAGCAAGACCTTGGCCTGTTACTCCATATAGAGCCACGCAAGCACATGCAAAAACTGATTGTCAGTTTTGCGATGCCGGATGTCGAAAGGCTTTATAAGTTTAAGAGTCTGAGCTTTTTAGCTCATTTGCTTGGCTACGAAGGGGATGGCTCGCTGTACGCGATTTTAAAGAAAAATGGCTGGATCAACGCTCTGTCGGCCGGTGGTGGTGTGGATGGCAGCAACTTCAAAGATTTTAATGTCAGCTTTGCACTGACTGATAATGGCATAGAATACTACGAAGACATCGTTGAAATGTTGTTTGAGTATATCAGCCTTATCCGTGAACAAATTGCGCTACTTCCGGCGCTATACGAAGACAAAAAACGCCTGCTTGAACTGGCTTTTGAAAATCAGGAACAAAGTAAGCTCCTTGATTGGGTGAGTGCACTCAGTATTAACATGCATCATTATGAAGAAGATGACATTTTGTACGGTGATTATTGCATGAGTGCTTTCAATCATACCTTGCATGATGAACTCATGACGCTGCTATCTCCACACAATATGCGCTTGATACTTATCCACCCCGACATTACCTGTGAAAACGACGTCACCCGCAAGGTTGCGCAGTGGTACAATACGCCCTATCAGGTCGAACGAATTAATATAGAATGGCTCCAAACCCTTGAGCAGATTACCACCCCGCTTCCCGAAATGCGCTTACCTGCTGCAAATCCCTACCTGGCTTTTGAGAACCGCCTGTATGATATTGAGCCCGGCCGAAAAACTCCGACACTGTTGACAGACAGGCCCGGATTCGCTTTCTGGTTTAAGCAAGACACGCGCTTTCGTGTGACTAAAGGTCATTTTTATCTAGAAATCGACTCCCAGTGTTCGGTTGAAAACCATAAAAGCATGGCGATGACCAGGCTGTTCGCCGACTTATTTATGGACAGCGTGGCAGAGCAGTTTTATGCCGCCGAATTGGCAGGTCTGAGCTATCACCTGAGCTCTCATCAGGGTGGTCTGACACTGCAAACGGCAGGTCTGTCAGCCAGTCAGCTCAAGCTTGTGCTGCAACTAGTCGAGGCACTACTCAAACAGCCAATCAGCGCCACCCGTTTTGCAGAGTATAAAAAGCAACTGATCCGGCACTGGAAAAATCACAACAAGAGCAAACCTGTCAGCGAGCTATTTAGCCTGCTTGGTGCCCAGCTGATGCCCTGGAACCCAACGCCGGAGCAGTTAGCCAAGGCCCTGAAAAATATCAGTTTCAATGAGTTTTGCCTGTTTCGCGATAACTTTTTCAAGGCAATTCACATCAAAGCCTTTATGCATGGTAACTGGCAACTGGACCATGCACTGGATATGCAAAAGCAACTCCACGCTCTGTTTGCCTACAGTGAAATTCTGGACGACCTGAAAAAGCCGCTCAACCTGTTCTCTTCACATCAGCAAGTAGAGATCGAAAAACCTGGCGCTGAACACGCCTTTGTTGAATATATACAGGCCCCCACCAGCAGTGTCGATGACAAAGTCAAAATTATGGCCTTCAATCAACTGGTTAGCCAGGATTACTTTGAGTCACTGCGCACCCAACAACAGCTAGGTTACTTGGTTGGTGCGGGTTATGCTCCGTTTAATACCCGCGCGGGGATCGCGTTTTATGTGCAATCTTCCAATTACGACAGCGAAACGCTGCTGCAGCGTCATCATCAATACCTGACTGACCTGGTGACACAATTGGATAACTATGAAGACACGCAATGGATTCAGGTAAAAGCAGCATTACATGCCCAAATCGCTGAGAAAGATAAGAATCTGAGGCTACGCTCACAACGGTTATGGATAGCCATTGGCACCGATGATCATACCTTCTCCATGCAGGACAAACTCATCGAAGCACTCGATAACCTGACCTTTGAAGCGTTGAAACAATACATAATAAATCTGGTGTCCAGCGATTTTGCAAAAATCACACTCAGGTGTAATTAATAAACATCAGAACCTTCGCTAAGGTAGCGCCATTCATACCCGGCGCTTCTGAAACGTTTGATCTTCATCGCGAAAGTACCTTAGCAGCAACGAGGCAGGCTGACCTGACTCAAGTGCTTAAGACACCTATTCCCGCATAGATTTTATACATGCAGAGACAGTAGGTCCCAAATTAGGGATTTTTTCTGACATTCTTTTTGACTCTACACAGGGCTTAGATTAGATTAGCAATTGTAATTGACTCTTTAAGCCTTATGAAAAAAACAACAATTATAAAAACAATTACATCTATTTTGTTGCTTCAGACCTGGCCGACTGTGAGTGCGCCCGTGTCTTTGGAGGTAATGCAAAATTCACAGATGACACTAACGATTGTGGTGGGACTCATCACCGCGGTCACCTTGTGCTATCTGGTGATTGTAAATCGCAAAGCAAAACGCTCCCTCAGTGCGCTTAAACATTCAGAGCAACGCCTGAAAAGTACTGTAGAAGGCAGCGGCGACACACTTTGGGACTGGAACATCAACAGCGGTGAAATTGTGCGTATCAATGACAAATTCATGATGGATACCGCAACAGGTAAAAACTTCATTCCAAACGCCAGCCTGATACACCCTCTCGACCTGCCTCTGGTAGAAAAACAACTTAAGCTACATTTTGCTGAAAAAACGGCGTTTTTTGAAGCCACTTACCGAGTCAGAAACAGCCTGGATCAGTATCACTGGGTACTGGATAAAGGCAAAATCATTGAAAAAGATGACAACTTAAACCCGCTGCGTATGACGGGTACAATTCGCGACATAAACCACCTAAAGAGCACAGAAGAACGACTAAACCTGTTTGCCAAATGCGTCGAGTCTCTGACCGATGCGATTGCCATCTACGATCATCACTTCCGCCTGGTTGATTTGAACCCAAGCTACATCCGGGTGTTTGGTGGTGTTCGTGAACAATACATAAATACCGAATTTAAATTGCCCGGTTACGACGGCCAGTTTATCAGCCAGATAAAAGCGGCTCTAAAAAAGAGCGAACACTGGCAGGAAGAACTTAAGCTCTACGACCAGACTGGTACTATGCTGCCGATTGAAATATCCATTGACGAGATTAAAAATAACCACGGCCACATTACCAATTACGTTGTTGTGTTTTCAGACTTAACTGAACGTAAGAAAGCTGAATCACAGCTGCATAACCTGTCTAACCGGGATCGCACCACTGGACTGCCAAACAGGAACTTATTTTTCACCAACCTTAAGAAACTGGTTGATCAGAAACGCGACCACGCCCTGCTGGTGTTTGACCTGGATAACTTTAAGAAGATAAACGACTCTCTTGGCCACCAGCTGGGAGACAGCTTGCTTGCCAAGCTCGCCATGCGACTCAATAAACTGTGCCGTCAACAAGATACGTTTTATCGTCTGGGCGGCGATGAGTTTGCCCTGGTAATGTCGGGCACGAACGATATTCATACCATCACTAAAGCCGCGAAACAGTTTCTCGCGGTCATTGCAACACCATTTAAAATGGCGAATCATGAGCTGGTGATCACCTCTTCTGTTGGCATTGTGTTGTTTCCCGAAGATGGCAGCACACCGGAAATCTTGCTGAAAAATGCTGATACAGCCATGTACCATGCCAAGCAAAAAGGCAATCACTATCTGTTCTTTAATGATTCCATGAACGAACAGGCCGTTAAGCGTCTGCAAATAGAGAACCTGATGCGCTTTGGATTAAAAGAGGACCATTTTGTGGTGTATTACCAGCCCAAAATGGACATTGCAACCGGGGCACTCGTGGGCATGGAGGCATTGGTGCGCTTCATTACCCCTAAAAAAGGTGTGATCAGTCCGGGTTTATTCATTCCTATTGCCGAGGAAACGGGGCAAATTGTCGAGATTGGCGAAGTGGTGCTGGACAAGGCCTGTAAAGATGTCAAACGCTGGGTAGATCAGGGATTGTTTAATGGCCGTGTTGCTGTCAATTTATCCGCCAGACAGTTTAGTTTGCCTGACCTGACCGCACGCATAGATCTCATCTTGCAAAAGAATCAACTTCCTTCATATTTCCTTGAGCTAGAAATTACCGAAGGCACGGTTATGGACGATCCACAAGAAGCAATTTCAATTATGCGCTCATTGAGTTCACGTGGCATACACCTGGCGATGGACGACTTTGGCACAGGCTATTCCTCTTTAGCTTATCTGAAACAGTTTCCACTTAATACTCTGAAAGTCGACAAAGCCTTTGTCGATGATATGAACACTGAGCGTGGCTGCAACATGGTCGACTCGATTGTTACCATTGCCCACAATCTGGGCCTGCATGTGGTCGCCGAAGGTGTTGAACATGAACAACAACTGCAACAGTTGCAGCGCCTCAATTGTCAGACCATTCAGGGCTACTATTATGCTAAGCCTTTATCAGCACCAGAATTTGAGCAATTTCTTAAATCCCAGCTCGCCGATAAGCCCACTCTGCAACTGGTCAACTAGCCCCTCAAATGGCTTGTATCGCACACTTAGTCGACTCAGGCTCTTAACACTGCATATATACTTCCAACTTGTCTGAGCCATGTAAGGCGATAGTGAGTGCGAAATAGGATCCATACCACGGGGCCCGCACATGCAGCCAGAAATACCCAGGAGCGCCTCGTGACCCCGGTACAACGCAATTCATTAAACATCAGCAGTGCCCCAAGACACATAAATAAAGGATACAACACCAGCACACAGCCTCCCGACACTGTGATTCCATAGCAAATCCATGAAGCACAGCGTTCCACGTTAAGTAAATGGGTAATTTATTTCCCGCGCAGTGTATCTTAAGTTTAAAAAACACGCAAAAACATCGAAATTGTTGCAAAATATTGCATTATTTAATTTAATACGTCCCCAGAAACGCATGGTTTCTAACTTAGGTGCATGTAACAACACGCCCCTAAACTCGCAAATAATTGCTAACTTATTATTTTAAAAAGGTATTATTTGCTGCGACACGGATATAAGTCGTACCAGGTGGCACGTCAGGTAATAGACAAACCTGATGACCTGTCACTTTCGCTGGCGATCCGGTTTGATTTTCCTACACTTAGGTTAAGCCGAACGGGATTGGAAGCTTATACGTGCCAATTTGATTGCACTTTCACTGTGTTTCAAAGAGGGTTTTCTCTCATACAACCGGTTGAATGTTCAATGAAGTGGGCATTTGTCATTTTGGTCATGGTGTGGTTAGCAGTCAAAGAGCGGGAGAAAATTTCTCCTTGAGCAGATTTGAAATTGGAACTGTAAAGATAAATGGACTGGTTAACCTCTGTGCGGTTTAAGACGTATTTTTCTCGATAGAGTGAAATATACTGATATTGTTGCGCAGCTTAGATAAGGTTATTCAGGTATATTCTTATTTGGTCTTAACTGACTGATAGTTTTTACTTATTCCTAATTACAGAAATCTCACAAAAGCTGCTAAAATCAGCCCCATGTTGTGTTAATTTAATTTGTTATTTCAAGGACACGGGCTATGGATCAGAAATTCGTACATGAGTATTTACAGGCTAAGCCTGGGACCTTTATCACAAAACCGTTTGCACAGGACGTGGACGTTTACAAGGTGCAGCACAAGATGTTTGCCACCTTATATGAAGGGAAAGAGGGTCAAATGGGTGAGAATGGTGAGCCAGTTTGGTGGCTTAACCTAAAGTGTGATCCAGATGAAGCGCTATTGTTGCGAGACAAATACGCATCAATCGTACCTGGTTATCACATGAATAAACGATTATGGAACACCATCGTACTTGATGGCAGCATCCCGGAAGAAGAGATCAAACGCATGATTGATGATTCATATCAGATTGTGGTTGATAACTTACCCAGCGCACAGCGCGCAGAGCTAGACCGTCTCACAAACTCCTAACGAGACTGTCTTGATTGGCTTCCCTCGTACTTAGTGCGAGGGCCATTTTGTTTCCCTTCCCCAAAATCACACCATTGTCATTCTGATGTCAATTATCCCTGATTTAATTACAGTGATTTTCTCAACTCAGAATAAAGACAATGAAAAAAACACTGATCTCTTTAACGCTGCTTGGCTTGCTAAGCGGATGTAGCCTGGATGGCGATGACGGACAAGCAGGAAAGCAAGGCGAACAAGGTGTACAAGGCGAAGCCGGTAAAACAGGAGAGACCGGAGAAAAAGGCCCACAAGGCGAAACCGGTACTCAGGGTCAGCAAGGAGAGACTGGCGTAACCATGACTGGTACGCTGTCAGCTCAGTTAGTTGGTCGTGCTGTACTCAATGTAGAAAGCCCAGAAGGTGCAGCTGAAATAGTTGCCTATCATGCCCCCAGCCAACGCATCTTTGCCCTGGACAGCTCTGGCGATAGCCCGCAAATCGCGGTGATCCCGACCACACAAATTGATGCAGCAAAGCTTATTAAGAACAATGAAGGTGTCGTCACAAACACCAACCTGAATGTCGCTCAGACAATCGCAGTTAATGAAGTCGTCGCCGCAGATGCCAACAGTCTGGCAATCCATGGTGATATGCTCGCCATTGCGATGGCTCGCGCCACCGGACAAACAGGGTTTGTTCTGGTCTATAATATCGCTTCTGAGCAACCACAATTGCTGAAGACCGTTGAAGTTGGTTATCTGCCAGATATGGTTACCTTCAATCAGGATGGCAGCAAAATACTCGTCGCAAACGAAGGTGAGCCCGCTGGAGATTACAGTGTGGACCCGCAAGGCAGTATCGCCATTATTGACATTACTGACGGTCAGGTTGCCGATCAGGCCACACTACTGGGTTTCGAAGCGTTTAATGACCAGCAAGCTCAGTTACAGGCGCAAGGCGTGGTCTTCGCCAACCCAACCGGACGCACCATCAAAGGACAACAAATCAACACCAGTGTCGCGATGGACCTCGAGCCAGAGTATGTCACCGTCAGCAAAGATAACCGTTATGCCTATGTCTCGCTACAAGAAAACAATGCGCTCGCCATTGTCGACCTAAGTGATAACTCACTTACTATAAAGGGGTTAGGTTATAAAGACTGGGGTAACTGGAGCATGGATGCATCGGATAAAGACGGTGGTATTAACCTGCGCAAATATCCAGGCTTATATGGTATGTACCAGCCGGACTCCATCGCCGCCTACCAATGGCTGGGTGCCAACTTCATCGTGACGGCAAACGAAGGGGATGGACGAGAATACTTCTTCCCGGCTGCCAGTGAAGCTGAGTGTACAGCCAACGGTGGACTGGATTTTGATGAAGATGATGGCTGTCTGGCTTACACAGATGAAATTCGCGCCAAAGACCTGACATTGGCTGCGAACTTTACCGACGTAAACAACGACAACGATGACCTGGGCCGTCTGAAAGTGACAACAGTAATGGGCGATGAAGATAGTGATGGTCAGTATGAACGCTTGTATACGTACGGCGCACGCTCTTTCTCAATCTGGGATCATCGTGGTACACGCGTATTTGACTCGGGAGACGAAATTGTACGCATTACCACGGCATTACACGGTGAGCAGTTTAATAACGATGAAGATACCAATGAAGGTGACACTCGCTCAGATGCTAAAGGCGCAGAGCCTGAAGCACTGGCTTTGGGACAAATAGGTGAACGCACTTATGCCTTTGTTGGATTAGAGCGTATGGGCAGTATTTTAGTCTATGACATCACCAATCCGTTTAATGTCACCTTTACCACCTACCTGATCAATCGGGGACTGGAAGAAGGTGCCGACATTACCGGTGATCTGGCACCAGAAGGCATGATCTTTGTCAGTGCTGATCACAGCCCAACCAATACCCCTTTACTGGTTGTGGGTAATGAAATATCTGGCAGCATTGCCATCTGGTCACTCACCCAGAAATAAATGCCTTATCTTGTACTGTGGCTGCACTGTGCTGTACATTAATCTATGTGTATAGTTCAGTCACAGTACAGGGATCTTAATGACCAAAATTGCGTTACTCACCAGTGGCGGCGATGCCCCCGGCATGAACGCCGCTGTCCGTGCTATCGTGCATAGTTGTCAACACCATCAATATGAGTGCATCGGCTTTTTCCATGGTTACAATGGCTTACTAAACGATGAGTGGCAAGCCCTGACACATCGCGATGTTAGCAACATCCTGCAGTTTGGCGGTACTTTGTTAAAAAGTGCACGCTGCCCCGCTATGTGCACCCCAGATGGCCCAAAACAAGCGGCCAATACACTCCGCAAACACCAAATTGATGCGCTGATAGTGATTGGTGGAGATGGCTCCTTCCGTGGGCTCGAAGCGATTAAAGCACACTGGCAAGGACTGGTAATCGGACTACCCGGCACCATAGATAACGACCTGGCAGGCTCAGATAACACAATCGGCTTTGCCACAGCGGTCACAACTGCCACTCATGCAATCGACAAGATCCGCGATACCGCAAACGCGTTTGAGCGCGTATTTATTGTAGAAGTGATGGGCAGACACAGCGGACATATTGCGTTTAATGTCGGACTGGCAACGGGGGCGGAAGCCATTATGTCGTTCGAGAATTGTGACCCCAGCAATACGGCACCACAACTGGCACAACTGATTGCTCAAATCCAGATTCAGCAACAATACAACCATGAGAGCTTCGTCATAGTGTTAGCCGAAAACCTCTGGCCGGGCGGGCCTGATGCCCTGAAAATGCAGTTGGCTGAGCAAGCTGGTATTGACAGTGCAGTCTGTGTGCTCGGTCATATTCAACGCGGTGGCAGCCCTGCCCCTGAAGACAGGTTGCTTGCTACCGAATTGGGGTTAGCGGCAGTCGATGCCGTCGCCAATAACCGAGATCGGGTCATGATAGGGAAACAAGGGAACCAGATCCAGGAAGTCCCCCTGTCGTATTCAGTCAGCGCCGCCAAACCGGTTGACGGCCGCTGGGTTGAGGCACACAGTGATATCTTAACGGAGTATCTAATCAAACACAGTGAATAGCTCGGCATTGAGCCACAAATGAACCAAAATACTTGCGGCGTATCCCAGCGCAATGACAGGCGTCCATTTCAGATGGCCAAAAAAGGTATAGTAGCCTCGCGCCTGTCCCATTAACGCCACACCCGCCGCGGAGCCAATGGAAAGCAAACTGCCACCAACCCCAGCTGTTAGCGTGATGAGTAACCACTGACCATGCGACATGTCAGGCTGCATGGATAACACGGCAAACATCACCGGGATATTATCGACGACCGCAGACACAACACCTAAGAAGACATTGGCAGCCGTAGCAGACCAGCCACCATAGAGCAGCTCCGACATCAGGCTAAGATAGCCCAGAAAACCCAGTCCTCCAACACACATTACAATGCCATAGAAAAACAGCAAGGTATCCCATTCTGCCCGTGATACCTTAGCGAACACATCGAATGGAACCACATTGCCCAGCGCCTTGAGACGTTCCTGATCGCCGGCCTGCTCTGCTTCAGCTCGCTTACGGTCAAGTGAGTTGGGCAAAGTAGTCCGCAAAAAGTAGCCAAAGAACTGCAGATATCCCAGCCCCATCATCATGCCCAACACAGGTGGCAAATGTAGCAAACTGTGACATGAAACCGCGGTGGCAATGGTGATCAGGAAAAGTACCATAATTCGTCGGGCTCCGCGCTTTAACTCAACCACTTCGTCACTGGCCGCTGGCTTTTTGTTTTTCACAAACAAACTCATAATGACCGCCGGCACCAGGTAATTGGCCAGCGCAGGGAAAAACAAAGAGAAGAATTCAGCAAAATGGACAATACCAGCCTGCCAGACCATCAAGGTGGTAATGTCTCCAAACGGACTGAAAGCGCCCCCCGCATTTGCTGCCACAACGATATTAATACAGCTAAGGTTAATAAATTCCTTGTCACCCTGCCCGACTTTCATCACCACCGCACACATTAACAAAGCCGTTGTCAGGTTGTCCGCGATCGGGGAAATGACAAAGGCGAGAAATCCACTGAGCCAGAATAATGTGCGAAAGTTAAACCCCCGACGTACCATCCATACGCGCAAGGCATCGAATAGTCGTCGCTCTTCCATCGCATTGATGTAAGTCATGGCAACCAACAAGAACAACATTAGCTCAGAAAACTCGAGTAAATTATGCCGAAAGGCATGCTCTGTCAGCTCGGGGATATCATTCATGACGTAGTAACCGCCAATCATCATCCAGATCAACCCGGCCGCCACTAGTACAGGCTTAGACTTACGCATGTGAAGCTTTTCTTCCAGCATGACTAGGATATACGCCAATACAAAAATGGCGATGCAAAACCAACCCAGCAAAGCTGAGGTAAGATCAACAGGTGTTGCAACATGATTCGCCGCAGCCGACATGGCTGCAGGATGGCAGAGCAGAGTAGCTAAGGCGAGCAGAACATATAGCGAGTTTTTCATTAGTTATCAGGTCCGAAACGAGGTTAAAACGTGGTTAATTTTAGCGCGGCTACTTGATAGCATATTTTTCACACGACCTGCATTCGACACAAGTCTATAGTTCGCGCATGATTAAATTAATTAACGCCCGACAGACAATAAAAAACGGGTGTGTGACCTGCGTCACACACCCGTATGATACAATGATGAAATTTTATCAGTTGACCGAAAGAACAGGTCGACTATGCGTCTCGGTTACTGATCCACTCAATGGCAAGGATCAGCACTAAGCCGGCAACGGCGAGCAACACACACCCCAGTACGTAAGGATCCTGGCCTGATATTTGAGCGAACTCAGCGGGCAGTACATTTTGCTGAGTCAAAGGTTTTTCAATCCCTTTAGAGTTGGTATACGTCGTCAGTACCTGTTTCCAGGGCCAAAGTAAGTTCAAAGACCCCAGTAAAAAGCCGCACAGCAGTGCAAACGTCACTTGCTCAAAACGGCTTAGCAGCCATGATAATAAACGTGAAAACGCCATCAAACCAACCACACACCCACTCAGGAACAAGGCAATCAATAGTACCTCAACCTCATTGACCGCACTCAGTACATGACCATACATACCCAGCAGCAGCAGAATAAAACTCCCTGAAATGCCGGGCAAAATCATCGCACAAATGGCTATGGCGCCTGCTGCAAAATAGTACCAGGTTTGTGGCACCGCTTCCGCGGGCGCCAAAGAAGTTATGCCATACGCAATGGCTGCACCAGCCATACAGGCTGTTACCGTGCGCCAATCCCAACGGGTAACTTGCTTACCAACATGAATAAAGGACGCGATGATAAGGCCAAAAAAGAATGACCAGACAAATAATTGGTGATGTTCTAGCAAGTAAGTAATGAGCTTAGCCAAAGAAGCTGCACTGGTTAGCAGGCCCGCAAACAACACCAGTAGGAAGGTCCCGTCGATATGTCGCCATGCTGCCTGCAATCCGTCTGAGCGTAACGTTTTGATAGCGTCCAGGTTGACACTTTTGATGGCGCCAAGCAAGCGCGCATAAATACCGGTTATAAATGCGATGGTTCCGCCAGACACACCAGGCACGACATCGGCGGCTCCCATGCCTGCCCCTTTAAAAAACAACCAAATAAAATCACGTTTGGTATCAGTTTTATTGCTCAAAGCCTTCTCCATTGTTTTTTTCCGGCACGAGTTTACCGAAATTTTATGACGCTGCACATAGCCGAAAACAGATTACACTCAAGCTTTGCAACAAATAGCCGATACAAACGCAATAGAGTCATTAAGTACGTAAGCTATGTTTAAACATTCCCTGTTGCCACTCATAATCAGCTTGTTAGCAAGCTTTTGTATCTGTGCTGCCAGCACGTTTTCAAACGCAGCCGAGCACCAGCCACCTCCCAGTAAGTCATCCGTGTTTGACAGCGACTTGCGCTACTGGTTGAGCAGTGAAAAGCTGCTGACTATCAAAGATGAAGAACAGGAAATTGCCGTGTTGTTTTCTGAATATATGGCGGCGCCAAAACGCGGTATTATTGTGTTGCTGCCTGGTCTTGAACAAAGCCCTCTGTACAATAACGGTTTGAGTTACTTACACCAGACGCTCACGGACGATGGATACGATACTTATACACTGCCAGTTCCAGACCTTACCGAGGGCAATGATATTACGCAGGGCATTATGGAGGATGAGCCCAATGAGGTAAAAAGCACGGTACTGCCTATACTCAGCGAATTTGCGTTAGACAGTTACAAAGCTGCGTTAGTTGCTCGCTTTGAAGCACTCTACAAAACTCTGGCACTGCGTCAGCAAGAGCATATTGCGATTGTGGCGTTTGGTAACAGTGCGGGGCTTTTTGCAGAATATCTGGCGACCCTGCCCAATATTCGTGTCGATGCCCTGATCACAGTCAGCGCGCAACTAGCTAATGCACAACGCAACAGCCATTTACCAGCCAGCCTTTCTTTGGTTGCCCCCGCGCTGCTGGATGTATTCTATACTTTTGACAGTCCACTAGTATTGGATACCATTGATGAACGTCGGCGCTGGGCCAGACGTAACAGCAAACTCGACTATCGCCAGCGAGAATTGTTTGGCCAGCAGCACCAGCCAATGCAACATCAACGGCTACGCAAAGAGCTAACAGGGTTTTTACGCCGCCTTTAATCCGATGCTCAGCTGCTGCGTTTTTGTTTCAGTAGCTCATAGGCAGTGATTGGCAATGCTACTTTGGCTCTTTCGCCTTACACCCACACTCAGCTGCCGCGGTTTTGTGTCAGTAGCTCATAGGCAGTGATTGGCAATGCTACTTTGGCTCTTTCGCCTTACACCCACACTCAGCTGCCGCGTTTTTGTTTCAGTAGCTCATAGGCAGTGATTGGCAATGCTACTTTGACTCTTTCGCCTTACACCCACACTCAGCTGCCGCGTTTTTGTTTCAGTAGCTCATAGGCAGTGATTGGCAATGCTACTTTGACTCTTTCGCCTTACACCCACACTCAGCTGCTGCGTTTTTGTTTCAGTAGCTCATAAGCAGATTGAATACTCTGACTCTTGCGCTTAGCAACTTCCATCATATGCTCGGGCAAGCCCTGAGAGACCAGTTTGTCAGGGTGGTGCTGTGCCATCAACTTGCGGTAGGCACGCTTGATTTCTTTTTCTGACGCACCATCACTTAACCCCAACACTGCCAGCGCTTCACTGCGAGACACCATCGACTGCTGAGCTGGACCGGAAGAGCTGCGTTGTTGTCTTTGCTGTCCCTGATTATGACGTTGCTGAGACTGCCACTGTGCACGCTGCTGTCGAAACCGAAATTCAGCCTGATACCGTTTGAGCAAAAAGCTAAACTGAGTCTGGGAGATCCCCAGGTATTTACTGACCTCTCGTAACAGAGTCTGTTCCTGCTCCGACACATGCCCATCAGAAAAAGCCATTTGAATTTGGATTTCCAGGAACAACTGCAACAAGTCATAACGTCTGGCAAAGGCTTCTCTGACTTCTCGAACTGAGTCTTTAATGGAAAAATCAGCGTCCTTTCCGGCGCGAAAGGCATGCTGTGCCTCACGTCGATCATCGCCTGCCAATGCCATTTCATCCATAAAAGCGGTTGCGGCACGGATATGAACCTCGCTGACTCTGCCATTGGATTTAGCAATGTGTCCCATGACAGAAAAGCAGCTGGAAAAAAACAAAGCCTGGCGCTCACTGAGATCATCACCATTCAAAAAGCCCTGGAAACCACCTACCTTGTCGAAATCTTGCCTGAGGCTCTTGTCAAATAAATGCCCCAGATAAAATCCCAGGATCGCACCCAGCCATTTGCCAAACAAAAAGCCAAACCCTGTGCCTAATAACTTACCCCACATGTGCCTGCTCCACTGCATTGTTGATCTGCGCCAGGCGTTCTGGAGTACCTATATCATGCCACTGCCCCAGGAAGAGCTCTGTTGAGACCTGGCCCTGCGCTAACCCCTCTCGGAGCATTGGGCCCAGAGCTAAAAACTGTTCATTGACCGCGCTGAAAAAGTCTTTGTGATACAGTCCAATTCCTGCAAACGTGTACGCCTGTGTATTGGTGCTCTGGTGGGCAAGAGGGAAATCTCCCTGTAAGTTGTGAGGCGGGTTTTCCACTAACACCAAATGCGCTTCACCGGGTAATAAATGCAGTCGAGACAAATCATGTACAGCGTAATCTGTAAAAATATCACCGTTAATCACGATAAACGTGTCTTCGTCTTCACATAACAGTGGTAAAGCCCTAACTATACCGCCAGCTGTTTCCAATCCACCTTCGGGCTCTTGTGAGTATTGAATGGATACACCATATGCACTGCCATCAGCAAAATACTCACGTATCTTGTCACCTTGCCAAGCCAGGTTAATCACAATACGCCTGATCCCAGCCTGCGCCAGACGCATCACGTGATATTCCAGTAAGGGTTTGCCCGCAACCTCCAACATCGGCTTTGGTATCGATGCCGTCAGCGGCATCATACGCTTGCCCCGGCCCGCAGCCAAAATCATTGCTTTCATGTCTGTTGTTCCAGCTTTGCTTCTGTCAAAGGTATTATCTCGGATTGCAAACAGGTTGCAAGCCACTGAAATGTATCAACACATTTTGCTGCGTCATAAATATATTGCAGTGTCGGCAAAATATTCTGTAAATAACCGGGTTTTCCATCTCGTAAATACAGACGCGCAAATATCCCGGCTGCTTTAAGGTGTCGTTGTAACCCTGTCAGCGCCAGCTGTTGCTGATAATCTGTATAACTGCTGTTGGTTAGGAGTCCGGCTTTGCTAAGTACATCGAAACTATGACGTTGCAGGTGCTCGAACTGAGCATCCGCCAAGGTGTGATAACAATCTTTGAGTAACGAAACTACGTCATAGCAAACCGGCCCCTGCACAGCATCCTGATAGTCTATGACCACCCATTGTTGCTGATGCCACATGATGTTTCGGCTGTGAAAGTCTCGATGCATAGTGACCTGAGTTTGCTCAAGCATGGTTGAGATCAGCGCCTTTTTCAAAGCACTCCACTGTCGCTGCCAATTTTCGGTGATTTCATACTGTAGCCAATGAGTAAGTAGCCACTCACTAAAAATATCCAGTTCCATATCAATAAAAGCTGCATCATAAGGCTTCATATGGGGGCTTTTGGGAAGACGAGCAATGTCAGGCAGCATCTCTATCAGTGTCTCATAGTACTCCAATACATCACCCTGTGCGTCCAGCCTGTCTGCCAAATGCTCAGTGCCCAAATCTTCTAACAGCACAAACCCAAGTGCACAATCTGCCGCCATGATTTGCGGCACGCGCACAGCTCCTTTGCTGAACCACTCATTCAATTCAACAAATGCATGAACATCTCCCACCTGAGGAGCCACATCCAATAAGATTAACCGGCTACCTTCATGGATAATACGAAAATAGCGGCGAAAGCTGGCATCTCCATCGAGGGCAGTAACCTGCTCCGGGACAGCATTATAATAGTTGTGTAAAAAGGCCGATCTGGCTTGTGCTCGTGACACACCCTCTGGTGACAGGTTTTGGGTCATTTTTCTTACTATTTCCTATTCTTAACTACTGTAATTAACACGCATTTCATTTATTATGTCTGGCTTGAAAATGAATTTCGGCAAACAAGGTTGATAAATGAGCAAAGCTTGGGGCCTTTTCGTGCTTCCCCTAATCAGTACAGCGACTTTTGCTAATTCGAACATTGATGGCCTTCAGTGTAAAGACTACTTTCAGCCTAAAAACTGGCAACCCATCGCTGATTTACCAAGGGGCGCCATCGACATTCAGTCTGACAATGTTGAGCTACAAGGCGTCGACAGCGCAGAGTTTAGCGGAAACGTTGTGATCAGCTCCAATGTTATGAGCTTATCCGCTCAGGCGGCACTGATAGACAAACAACAGGGACTACTCAATGCTACCGGACCTTTGGTTTTTCAGGATGAGTATACCTTAGTCAACAGTACTGGCATGTTTGCCAATTTAAAAGAATATGAATTCAGTCTGCTGGGTGCC
This sequence comes from Pseudoalteromonas sp. R3, assembly GCF_004014715.1. Classification (NCBI taxonomy): domain Bacteria; kingdom Pseudomonadati; phylum Pseudomonadota; class Gammaproteobacteria; order Alteromonadales; family Pseudoalteromonadaceae; genus Pseudoalteromonas; species Pseudoalteromonas sp. R3. The sequence goes on along the minus strand of NZ_CP034835.1, from coordinate 1,363,868 downwards.
GATTACTGGCTGACTCAGCAAAACGGCCATGGCAGTGCAGAAAAACTACATGCCACCACCAACCAGGTTGATCTACTTAATTCCAGCTTTACCACCTGTCCGGGAGAAACCCCCTTCTGGTCAATCGAAGCCAGCAATATCGTTATGAATCGCGACAGTGGTTGGGGAGAAACGCACAACACCATCCTGAAAATACTGGACACGCCAATAGTCTATGTACCGTATTTCACTTTCCCTATTGATGATCGCCGAAAGTCTGGTGTACTAACCCCGACTATTAGCAGTTCGAGTCAACGCGGCCTGGGTGTTGCAATCCCCTACTACATAAACCTGGCTCCAAACTACGATGCAACCATAACGCCCAGGTATATGTCGAAAAAAGGCACGCAGCTCATTTCTGAGTTTCGTTATCTGACCCGACAACATCAGGGCCAGCTTGCCATCGAATTTTTAGAACAGGATGATTCAGCAAAGCAGCTAGATGAAAGGTACTTGGTTAACTGGACGCAAAATAGCTATTTTGACGAAAATTGGCGTGCCAGTGTCGACATTACCAATGTCAGTGATGACGCCTATATTTCAGATTTAGATTCTGAATACGCCAATGAGACAGACACCCAACTATATCGTACCGGGCAACTCAGTTACCTTGGAGACGACTGGGCCATTGACCTGAAAGTGCAGAACTTTGAGGTGTTGGGTAATCACACCGAATCGTATGCTGTGCTGCCACAGCTCACCATTAATAATGTCACACACAATTATCGGGGTTCAACTGGGGACTGACAGGTCAAATTAGTCACTTTACTAATGATGAATTAACCGTCACAGATGCAACCCGCATACATCTGGAACCCAATGTGTCCTATGACTACAATGCCTATGCTTGGTCATTTGCCTCTAATTTAAGCCTGATGCACACCTATTATGAACAGGATGGTGATGAAGCATTCTCGCAATCACAGTACAAAAAATCGGTATCCCGTACTGTGCCTAAACTGCGTTTGCATGGTCAGCTAAATCTGGAGCGACAAACCAACTTCATTCTTGAACAGGGCACCCAAACTCTGGAACCACAAATCCAGTATTTGTATACCCCGAAAAAGGATCAGTCAGGTATCGCTTTGTATGACACTATCAAAATGCAGGACGACTTTTTTGGGCTGTTCCGTGAACAACGTTTTTCGGGTGTCGACTTTATCGCTCAGGCAAATCAGTTTACCCTCGGAGCAACCACGCGACTGTTCGATAGTAATAACAGTGAACGTTTCAATTTCAGCATGGGGCAGATCCTCTATCTAAGTGACTCAGCCAAACCAACTGAACAATCTTTGGAAACGAATGCACTGACACAGGACAACCAGGAGTTTGGCAGTAAGAATTACAATGCCCTGTTTGCAGCGGAAAGTATGCTGCACTGGCACCGTCGATGGTACTTTTCAGCAGGCCTGCAGTACGATGCAGATGAAAAAGAGCTGATCCAGTCTCATATGACACTGGATTACCGCGGCAGTAACAAAAAATTAGTTCAATTGAACCATCACTATGCCAGTGATGTCTCAGGATATGAAATTGATCAAATCGGCTTGTTTAGCAGTTTACCCATAGATGAAAACTGGCAACTGGTTGCCAGCTATCACCGTGATCTGACGGCAAGCCGAAGCGTTGAAGTGTTTGCCGGGCTCCAGTATGAATCGTGCTGCTGGGCTGTACGCATCACAGGCAAACGCCAAATACAAACGGATCTCAATCAAACGATATCTCGTGATGACGCTATTTTTGACACAAGCTTTGGTATCAATTTTGTGTTAAAAGGGTTAGGTAGCAAATCAAGATATGATGCTAGCCAGTTACTACGTTCGGGTATCTTTGGTTACCGCAGACCGTTCTTTTTAAATAATTAACAACAAAGACTCTTATGAATTTAAAAAAGCTGTTATTAGTTCCAATATTAAGTATGACGCTGGCACAGCCGGTGTGGGCAGAGCGTATCCAGTTGGACAAAGTAGTCGCGACGGTTAACGACGGCGTGGTGTTAAAAAGTGAAGTAGACAAAATCCTCAAACGCGTGAAAGAGCAAGCCGAACAACAAAATACAGAGCTCCCCTCTGATAAGGTTTTGCGAATTCAGGCCGTTGAAAAACTGATAGATCAAGTGCTAATGCAACAATTAGCAGACCGAATGGGAATGGAAATCTCCGACGCCCAGCTGGATCAGACACTGGCTAGCATGGCAAAAGACCAAGGTGGTACAATCTCAGATCTGCGTAACTCAATTGAAGCTGCTGGTGAGAGCTTTCAGGCGTACCGAGAAGAGATCCGTACAGAAATCATGATTTCTCAGGTACAGCGTGCCGCCGTTGATCGCCGCATTTACATCAGCCCGCAGGAAATCGCTAATCTGCAGAAAATTTTAGCGGAGCAAACGGGTCAATCAGAAGAATATGATATTGGCCACATCCTGATCAAAGTTGACAGTAAAGCAAACCCCGAAGACATTGAAGATGCACGTGAACGTGCTGAAAAGGTGATGGAATTTCTTGACGAAGGTAAAGAGTTCAAACGCATCGCCATTGCGTCATCTAGTGGTGCCAAAGCCTTAGACGGCGGGCAACTTGGCTGGATGGGGATCAATGAAATGCCAACCTTGTTTGCTGAGGCAGTAAAAGGCAAGAAGAAAGATGATATCATTGGTCCACTGCGCTCTGGGGCAGGTTTCCATATCCTGAAGGTTCAGGATATTCGCGGTCGCCAAGTCGTTGAGCGGGTAGAAGTACGCTCACGTCACATTCTCATCAAGCCGTCCATCATTCTAAGTGAAGAAAAAGCACGAGACATGCTGGCTGGTTTTGCAACCGACCTCCGCGAAGGTAACGCCGATTTTGCGGCTCTTGCAAAAGAGCACTCGGAAGATCCCGGTTCAGCGCTCAAAGGCGGTGAGTACGACTGGACAGATCCTACTACCTATGCACCTGCGTTTCGCGACGCGCTGCTGTCTCTGGAACAAAATGAGATAAGTGACCCATTCAGAAGTAGTTTTGGCTGGCACATTGTACAGTTACTTGACAAACGTGTGGCTGATAAAACAGAGCAAGCAAAAGCAAATCGTGCCCACCAGCTTCTGTTTCGTCGTAAGTTTAAAGAAGAGAGCTTTAAGTGGATGCGCGAAATGCGTGAGCAGGCACACGTAGAAGTAATCGACTAATAGAAGAACTAAGATGAGTTTAAGAATCGCAATCACCCCCGGTGAGCCGGCAGGGATAGGACCAGATTTGGTCATCAAACTTGCGCAACACGACTGGCCAGCTCAGCTGGTCGCCGTTGTTGATAAAGACATCATGCTAGAACGCGCCAGGGAGCTAGATACGACCATTAAGCTCATTCCATTTGATCCCAATGCCCCAGCAATAGCGGCACCGCCTGGCAGTATTTATTACCTTCAAGTCGACAAAGGCTGCGACGTCGTCCCCGGTGAGCTTGACGAACGCAATGGCCAGTATGTGTTAGATACCTTACGTATTGCTTCTGAAAAAAATATGGACGGCACGTTCGATGCGGTCGTCACCGGGCCAGTTCATAAAGGGATCATTAATCGCGCAGGTATTTCGTTCAGTGGCCATACCGAGTACTTTGCTCAGCAATCCAACACCCCTGATGTGGTCATGATGTTGGCTACCGAGGGGCTACGTGTAGCACTGGTTACGACTCATATTCCTCTGGCTTACGTTTCTAAGGCCATTACCCATGAGCGCTTAACTAAAGTTGCCCATATTCTTTATCAGGACTTGCAAACCAAGTTGGCATTGAGCAACCAAATGTACTGGTGTGCGGATTAAACCCGCATGCAGGTGAAGGGGGACACTTGGGCAGCGAGGAAATCGATACCATAGAGCCAGTTCTTGCTGAGCTCAATGCACAAGACATGCATTTTGTCGGCCCGCTGCCCGCAGATACCCTGTTTCAGGCTAAATATCTCGAAAATACCGATGCCGTACTGGCAATGTATCACGATCAGGGCTTACCTGTGTTAAAATACAAAGGATTTGGCAATTCGGTAAATATTACCCTTGGATTGCCTTTTATCCGTACTTCAGTTGACCATGGCACGGCACTTGACCTTGCCGCCAGCGGCAACGCAGAAGTCGGTAGTTTCGAATTAGCGATCCGCGAAGCAATTAAGCTCGCCACCGAGAAAACACAGAGTTCATGACAGATAAAGTACATTTGGGCCACCGAGCCCGTAAACGCTTCGGCCAAAACTTTCTTAACGACAGCAATATCATCGATAAGATTGTCACGGCCATCGACCCTAAGCCCACAGACAACCTGGTTGAAATAGGTCCAGGCTTAGGTGCCATCACTGAGCCCGTTGTTGAGCTGAGTGACCAGCTTACTGTTGTGGAACTAGACCGTGATCTGGCAGAGCGGCTGATCCACCACCCTTTTATGGGACCCAAACTAACGGTGCACCAGGGCGATGCCATGAAGTTTGATTTTTCTACGCTCCTCAAAGGCGATGAAAAGTTGAAGATTTTTGGTAATTTACCCTACAACGTCTCTACCCCGCTGCTTTTTCATTTATTTGAATTTGCGGATCAGGTTGAACATATGCATTTCATGCTGCAAAAAGAAGTCGTGAATCGCATGGTTGCCGGACCAGGTTCTAAAGCCTATGGTCGTTTGAGTGTGATGACTCAGTATTATTGTCACGCGATTCCGGTGATCCAAGTACCACCCACTTGCTTTAAGCCCGCTCCAAAGGTTGACTCCGCAGTGGTAAGGTTGATCCCTAAAGAAGCACAGCAACGTAGTGCAAAGAGCACCAAAGTCCTCAACACCGTGTGTCTTGAAGCTTTCAACCAAAGACGTAAGACGCTGCGTAACAGCTTGTCTAACTTGATGACAGCTGAGCAACTCAGTGACCTTGGGATCGACCCGGGTTTACGTGCAGAAAATATTTCCCTTTCGCAATTTATTGAGATAGCAAACTGGATCTATGACAACAAAGAGTGAGATCGGCTCACCGATCAAAGTCGCTGTAGAAACCTTCTATGTTGAAGGCCAATCTCAGCCAGAAAAAGACAAATATGTTTTTGCCTATACCATTACCATTAAAAATCACAGTTTGTGCAATGCCAAACTGGAAAGCCGTTACTGGCTGATCACTGACGCTAATGGCAAAGAAACTGAGGTTGAAGGTGATGGTGTGGTCGGCGAGCAACCGACCATTCGCCCGGGGGAAAGCTACCAATATACCAGCGGTGCGGTGTTGGACACGCCAGTTGGAACGATGGAAGGCTACTATGTCATGCGCAACGAGTTTGGCACCGAGTTCCGGGCACCTATTCAGGTATTCAGACTGAGTCGCCCGGATATCCTGCACTAATGGCCAATTATGTGGTCGGTGATCTGCAAGGCTGCTTTGCACCATTAAAGCAGCTATTACAGGAGGTCGCGTTCAACCCTGCACGTGACCACCTTTATCTGGTCGGCGATATCGTAGCCAGAGGGCCTGATTCTCTTGGCTGTCTTGACTTTGTATTTCGTCATCAGGATTGCATAACCATTACACTCGGCAACCACGACTTACACCTTATCTGTAATGTATTGCTTGGCAAAACACCCAACCCTAAAGACAAGCTCGACGCCCTATACCAGCACTCTCAATTACCAGATTATCTGACTTTTTTGCGCCGTCAGCCATTGTGCGTGTATCTTGATAACCATCGAACTTTTATTTCTCATGCCGGTATTCACCCTGATTGGGAGATTGAACAAGCCCTGTCATTAGGACACTGGGCACAGCAAAAATATATGGGTGATGAGGCGAGTCGCTTTCTGAGCGCCATGTATGGCAAAGAGTCACGCCTGGTACTGGATGAAGATGAACAAAGCCGCTTTAATAGCATAGTCAATGTGTTTACCCGAATGCGCTTTCTGACGTCTCAATGGCATCTCGATTTTGACAACAAAGGGACGTTAGAAGATGCCGGTGATTTACGTCCCTGGTTCACTCACCCACGCTTTCAGACCGACCCTAGTCGCTACGTGTTTGGCCACTGGGCAGCACTACAAGGCATCACATATATGCCCAATGTTACTGCTTTAGATACAGGATGTGTATGGGGTGGGCCAATGACCTTGCTTGATTTAGATAAAAATGAGCAAATTTCGAGCAATTAACTGTTTCTCAGCCGATTTTACTGAATTTTGAATTCACATCTGCTATAAAATACTTAACTATCGCGCAATAAATCCGATAAGCATTCATTCAGCTTTAATTTGATGGTACCCGTATGAATTTGACTGTAAGCCAACGCATTTGGGGTGGTTTTATAATAATCACTCTGCTCCTGTTGATGATCGGAGGAAACTCGCTGCTAAGGATCGCCAATATTGATAATTCCACAAGACTGGTTAATTCTCTGTCATTGCCTGCGCTCGATAGCAGTGCAGCCTTACAGATCGAATTTACTCAAATGAGTAAACTTGCTCAGGGCAGTTACTTTACCCAGTCACCCGACGAGCTTAATTCACTTAAGGCAAAGTTTAATGAGCGCCAGCAAGCGTTTAATAAAACCTTTTCTGAATTAGGTGCAGTGGTTGACCAAGACCCGGGTCTGGCACAAAGCAAACGTCAGGTCGAAACAAGCTTTAAACAATTCTCGGCCTCAGTGCAGGACTTACTAAGCAACAAAGCCCGTGAGCTTATGCTGGTTAATACCCTTAAGAAACAACTCGAAGACACCGAAATGGCAGCGGAAGATGCCACTACAGTAGTGCTAGATATCCTTGACCTGGATGGCTTACAAGAAAGCGACAACCGCGCTTATCAGGCCGCAACCAAACTGGAAAACCTGTTTAGTTCAGCGGTTACCACCAGTACAGATATGATGACTATCAAAGAACGCAACACACTGGACATAGTCGAAAAAGAACAAGCCTATGTGCTGGAAGAGCTGGAGCGCAACATGGCGCTGATGACATCAACCGTCTCTCAACTTGATAGCACCCTGGCTGACGATTTACAGCAGTACTACAGTGACCTCCTTGCTCAGCTAAAAGGCTCAAGCGGCATTGCCGGCAATGTTGGTCAGCTGATTGCTGCAAGGCAAAAGACTCGCTCTGAGTTGGATGCTGCAGAGACGACAACCAATGCGGCATTAAAACAGCTTGGTGAGCTGGTTGCGCAATCTAAACAACTCGCGTTTGATATCCAGGACGAAGTACGCGCAGACGTGACTTCTGCAAATATGTGGACCTGGGTAGGCATGATCATGGCAGCCCTGTTAGCCATTGTTATTGCTTATTTGACTGTCAGCCGTATTACCAAGCCACTGGCCGAAGTAAACAGAATACTCAACATTGTGGCGCGTGGCGACATGACCCAGACACTGGATGATTCAGCGAAAGATGAGTTTGGCGAACTGGCACGCAGCTGTAATAGTCTTATCGCCAGCCTGCGTGAACTGATCACAGGTATTGTGTCGCGTTCAACCCAGCTAGCAGCAGCCTCGGAAGAAACCTCAGCCATTACCATAGAGTCTAGCCAGGCAATTAAGAGCCAGCAGTCTCAGGTTGAACAAGCAGCCACTGCTACCACAGAAATGAGTAGTACTGCCCATGGGGTGAGTAACAGTGCCCATCAGGCGTTACAGGAAATCAAGAACGCGGACAAAGAAGCTGAGCGCGTAAAAGGTATTTCTCAGGACAACAAGCACACCATTGAGCAACTGGCTCATGAGGTGGAAGCCGTCTCAGAGGTCATCAACAAACTACATCAGGACAGTTCTGCCATTGGCGGGATCCTGGATGTTATCCGCGGTATTGCAGAGCAAACCAACCTGCTGGCACTCAATGCTGCCATCGAAGCCGCACGTGCAGGTGAGCAGGGTCGTGGTTTTGCTGTTGTTGCAGATGAGGTACGCTCTCTTGCCAGCAAGACCCAAGAGTCAACCCAAGAGATCCAGGCTATGATTGAGTCACTGCAAAGTGGTGCGGAAGAAGCCGTTAGCGCCATGTCGAAAGGCCAGCAACAGGCTGAGTCATGTGTTCATCAAAGTGATGTGGCCAACGAAGCGCTTAACTCTATCACTGATGCAGTCTCACGCGCACACGATGTCAGTGAAGAAATTGCCAATGCAGCCAACGAGCAGCAGCAAGTTTCGCAGGAGATCAGCGAACGTCTTGAGTCTATCGTGACCATCGCCGAGCAAACAGCTGAAGGTGCAAACCAGACATCTATCTCGAGCTCAGAAGTAGCTAAGCTGGCCGAAGAGCTGAGACAGTCTGTCGACCAGTTCAGGGTCTAATTTCAAACTTTACCAAATCAAAAAGGCCCGCTCTTTGAGCGGGCCTTTTCTTTTTATACCTATGTGCTGCATTAAGTGAAATTTGTACTAGTGCGCTCAAAATGATTCATGTAACACCACCAGCGCACTGAGCTTGTTAGCACCAAAAGTGGCCATTCTCTCAAAGTCTTCACGTGCAATGGGCACCTGCTGACAGTCAATTGCCTCCTGCTCATCTTCCACATCCGGGTCATTGACATACAAGCAGAGCGTATCGATGCCGGTGATTAAGACCCAATGTGGTGCCTTCTTACCGTTCAACCGATAAGTGCTGATCAAAGCCAATATCGAACTCCCCTGAGACAGCCACAGCTCAACTTGTTCAAGTTGAAGGCTGGCACAATGAACGGGAATATCACGATATTCACATTCTTGCTTAAATTGCTCATGTACCAGTGTCATGACCTGTTTTTTCTGTTCGTTTCGCACCCCATCAATAAATAGTGGCTGTGCGGTATTCACCACGACTTCGGTCGCAAAGCCACGCCTTTCAGCAGCAAGCGCCAGGCCAAATGGATGGCAACCACCATGTCCAGAGGTCATAAAAATGGTTGTTGCTTCGCGCCAGATCTCAAGCTCCAGGCTCTGATCTCCCATACAATTCGGATCTATGCTGGCCATCGCCATCATCAAAGACGCAGGCCCACAGGTAAACTCTGTCGTCTGTTGATACCAGGGCAACCTGCAAGGTCGCCTGCTCAGCGCGCTTGCGAATACACTTTTGCATTCTCAGCGCATCATCGTGGTCCTCGTAGTAATTAAGATATTCACCAAATACTCGATACCCCAGCTTCTTGTATAGAGCGATTGCCGCCGTGTTGCGCTTTGCAACTTCCAACCGCATATAAAACCAACCAAGCTGGGCCGCCTGAGACTCAAGCGCCGTCATCAACTGTCGGGCAATACCCTTGCCCTGGTGCTCCTGCGATACAGCTAGTGAGTACAAGCGTGCCAGTCGTGTTCCCTGATGCAACCATAGCAATCCATAACCCACCAGTTCACCTGCCAGTCGGGCAGTCAACAGCAGGCTGTGCTCGAACCCGATATGATGCTTAAACTGGCGACGACTGAGCCTGTCGCTGCTAAAGCAACGCCCTTCCAGCTCAACCAGTTCGGCTAAATCCGCTGGCTGGGCTTTTTCAACCACCATACAGGCCTGCAACATTACTTTTTACCTCTCGCCTCAAGACGGCGTAAGAATTCGGACATGATCTGCATATACAGCTCATCGCCCAGGTACTTGTCTTCTACACCCTGATCGATGCTGGGGTTATCGTTCACCTCCAGCACATAGGCCTTACCCTCATGCTCTTTAATGTCAATGCCATACAAGCCGTTGCCAACCACAGCCGCAGCTTTCAGTGCGGCGCCCAGCACAGCCTTAGGCACCTCAAAGGTCGGCAAAGTGTCAAACCCACCTGAGAAGTTGCGTTTTGAACTGTGGTTATAGATCTGCCAATGATTGCGCGCCATATGATAACGGCACGCATAAATGGCGCGTCCGTTGAGTACCCCAATACGCCAGTCATAATCGGTATACAGATATGCCTGGGCCAGCACAAGGGCCGACTCTCCCAATAACAGGTTCAACCGAAATTGCAGCTCTTCTTTGGTTTTTACCTTATAAACTCCCTTTGAAAATGCACTTTCCGGCATTTTAAGGACCATAGGCAATGACAACTGTTCAACCAACTCTTCAATTACCTTTTCAGAGCACTGGCTAACAAAGCGCGTTTCCAGTGACGGCACTTTTTTATAGTTAAACGCATCGTGCAAGAACACTTTATTGCAGCAGCGTAAAATAGAGCTGGGGTCGTCAATCACCACTAAGTCTTTTTGCTCCGCCTCCTGGGCAAGACGATAGGTATGATGATCAATAGCTGTTGTTTCGCGAATGAACAACCCATCAAACTGACTTAAGTTATACAGCTCAGCCGCCTCGACCAGGTGAACTTTAATACCCAGCTTGGCCCCGGCCTTCACAAAGCGACTAACGGCGTTTTTGTTACTCGGCGGCAACTGCTCTTGATGATCAACCAGCATAGCCAGATCCCAGCGGTGCTTTTTACTACTTTTGCGCTTCTTCCATTGCATTGCATTGCATGGACTCGACTAAGCACCTGTGCACAATATGCCAGCTCATCAGCATCAATTGATGAAAAGTCGCTGCGCAAAACCTGGACTTGCAGTCCCGCGCCCTGCAGCTGAACATTCACAGTCAGTAACGGAGCCTGGAATTGTGCAAACAAATGCGCTGCCAGCTTGGTATATGCAGCCTGCTGTGTTTCGCCCATACAGACCAACAAAGACAAGGGCTGTGACACGGCTATGCCCTGCTGCGCGCACCAGACCTGAGACAAATACACGGTGCAGCCCTCATCACCCAGTTCATTGATCACTTTTACATTCGGCAGCGCCTGATGATTGCGTGCTTCAGCCAGCAAGGAGCAATAATAGCCCTGACTGAGGTATCGTCGGCTGTCACAAAGGTTAATAACCCTGAGCTTAGACTCGCCGAGTTTAGGATACTCCTGAAGATAAGTTTCGAAAGTCACCACATTGTCGTTCAGTGGTAAAATATCTGCGTTTTGATCAACAACAAATAGCGTAGACAACATTTTAGTCCTTAGTGTGGCCTGACCTTTTATGCTTTTAGCATAGTGCAACAGACCACCTGTTTATGATGGTTTTTCCAACCGGTATAACGCTATTTGTATGTAAAAATCAGACCAGAGACAAACGATCAATTTTGATGCTTAAGATGAGCAATTCTTTTCTCCTGTTCGCTGCAAAAGCCACCATTGTGCCCAGTCTTGCCACCAAAAGTTGCAATTTAAGGGACGATACTGCACACTTGCGCCATTTTTAACGGAATAGAATTAAATCACATGAACAAAGTAATCTTGATACCCGTGGCACTGACCGTTCTGGCTGGGTGCAATTCCACACCCAAAGCACACAATGACATGGTCAGGTTAAGCAGCTCAGAGGTCAACGAAGAAGCGCTCAAGCTGGAGCTTGCTTTCGGCAAGGCAACCACACACGTAATGCCTCATAAAGGTAGCATAGACGCGGAAAGTGAGTCGAAAGGGCTAACTTCTGCCAAACTTTCGCTGGGTTTCGGACTTGAACTTGACGCCACCATTGCCAGCGATGCTAATTATGGGATCAAATACCAATTTTACGGTAAGCATCGTGAACATGCTCAAAGCGGTGACTGGAGCCATGCTGTACGGTTTGGGTATGTCAAAAACAATGACAACGGTAGCACTGGCAACCAGAATACCTACCGACATTGGGGGCTTGATAAGCAACTGCTGGACGTGTCCCTTATTAGCGGGTACAGAATTTCACCACAACTGCTAGTCTATGGCAGCGTCTTTTATCAACCAGGTGATATTGAAATTATTTACTGTGAAAAGCGCGAAGGCTGCAATAAGGATGTGGCCAATAAAGTGCTCGACTATGATGGACATAACTACGGCCTGAGCTTAGCCATAGAACATGCCTTTACGCCCAGTTGGTATGGCACATTAGAGACAATCTACCACCAGTCCAACTGGTTTGACCGTAGCAGCAACGAAATGGGTATCAATGTGAGCCTCGCCTATCGGTTCTAAGCCGATGTTAAAGTGCAGATAGATGATACATTCAGCGAGATAAGGTTTTGCTGCCAGGTTTCGCTGAATGACCACGATTTTTCAAAATTTCTTCTTGTTTTATCCTAAAAAGCTCATCCACATAAACGCCTTGTCGGCAGGTAGCTTTGCCATTTGCATGTTCAAAAGTGGGCTCCGGAAACACTTCCTTTGCATACGCCTCATTGTACATCACTGTGCTATATTCGATTACTGGACTGAATTCGATATTCTCCAATGGCTTAGGATTCACAGCTTCTTCGTACTCAAAGGGAGCACCGCAATAGGCCCACTCCCCCGACTGTGTCTTATAAACATCAAAGTACTGGTACTTTTCGTGGTATATTTTCCCGTCATGCTCTGTGACAAATAACAGTACATACTTATACTTTGCAAACGCAGGAGTGCCGTAGTGATCGTAGACTTCAAACGAGATTACATCGGCATTAAACTCTCCGTGGACTTTCTCCAGGACTTTGTATTTCGCTTTGAATGCGCCATCCATGCGGATCACACCGTCGCCTACATTGGACTCAAACTGATAAAAGTCCACCTGCTCCCCAACAAATGCAAAGATGCCGCTTTCACTCTTTATGCCCGCGGTGGCAGACACGTTCAGAGAAACCAATATTAGGGTGATAAATAGTATCCTCAACCTATGACTCCTGATGACCAGTTATCGTTTAATGATAAGAGCACGAGGTTTCGGGCATATCCGAAACAGTAACCCCTCACTATAAAACATTAATTACAACAAAGAACAATAGCTTGTACCAGTTCAAGCCTATTCAGAACATAAAAAAGCCGCTTAGGTTTCCCTAAACGGCTTTTTCAATGCAAACTTTGAGCTTAGTTGAACAGCGCTGTTGCCTTGGCAACCACATTCTCAACGGTAAAGCCGAAGTGCTTGAACAGCTCAGCTGCAGGCGCTGACTCACCAAAGGTGCTCATGCCAACAACCGCGCCATTCAGACCAACGTACTTATACCAGTAGTCTTCAATACCTGCTTCGATAGCAACACGGCGTGTTACCGCAGCTGGCAATACAGACTCTTTATACTCAGCAGACTGTGCATCGAATGCATCGGTAGATGGCATAGACACTACGCGTACGCGCTTGCCACTGTCACGAAGTTGTGCCGCAGCTTCTACTGCCAGTTGAACTTCTGAACCCGTTGCAATCAGGATAAGCTCTGGTTCACCGTCACAGCTCAGTACATAACCACCTTGCTTAATGGCTGCAACCTGTTCGTCGCTACGCGCCTGTTGCTCAAGCCCCTGACGGGTAAATACCAATGACGTAGGACCGTCTTTACGCTCGATAGCCTGCTGCCAGGCTACAGCGGATTCAACCTGGTCGCACGGGCGCCAGTTAACCAGATTTGGGGTCATGCGCATACTTGCCAGCTGCTCTACTGGCTGGTGCGTTGGGCCATCTTCGCCCAGACCGATTGAATCGTGGGTATAAACAAAGATGCTAGGCTGCTTCATCAGTGCTGCCATACGTACTGCGTTACGGGCGTATTCCATGAACATCAGGAAGGTTGCGCCGTAAGGAATAAAGCCTTTGTGCAAAGCAATACCATTCATAATGGCCGACATACCGAATTCACGTACACCGTAGAAGATGTAGTTGCCTGAGGCATCGTCTGCTGTCAGGCCTTTGGAGCCATCCCACAGTGTCAGGTTAGAACCCGCTAAGTCCGCTGAACCGCCCATAAACTCAGGTAACAGAGGGCCAAATGCATTCAGTGCATTTTGTGATGCTTTACGGGTTGCCGGGTTAGCCGGGTTGGCCTGTAGCTGGGCAATGTACTCAGCACTTTTCTGTGCCCAATCAGCAGGTAACTCGCCTTTAGTACGACGCTCAAATTCCGCCGCCAGTTCAGGGTAATGCATCTGATATTCTGTGAACTTAACCAGCCACTCGCTCTGAATTTGCTGGCCATGTGCAGACGCATCCCATTTTGCGTAAACAGACTCAGGGATTTCAAACGCCTCATGCTCCCAGCCCAGGAACTCGCGTGCCGCTTTGATCTCGTCATCACCTAGAGGGGCGCCGTGACAATCGTGGCTGCCCGACTTGTTTGGTGAGCCATAACCAATCACTGTTTTACAACAAATAAGCGTTGGCTTGTCTGATTCTGCGCGTGCCGCTTCAATCGCTGCTGCGATGGCGTCGCTGTCATGGCCATCCACATCCGCAATGACGTGCCAGCCGTATGCTTCAAAACGCTTCGGCGTGTCATCGCTGAACCAGCCTTCAACTTCACCGTCAATTGAAATGCCATTGTCATCCCAAAATGCGATCAGTTTACCCAGACCTAAAGTACCGGCCAGTGAACAGGCTTCGTGAGAAATACCTTCCATCAAACAGCCATCGCCAAGGAAAGCATACGTGTAGTGATTTACAATATCGTACTCGTCACGGTTAAACTGAGCTGCCAGCGCTTTTTCCGCAATTGCCATACCTACGGCATTGGTGATGCCCTGCCCCAACGGACCTGTAGTCGTTTCAATACCAGGTGCATAGCCATACTCTGGATGACCTGGCGTTTTTGAATGCATCTGACGGAAGTTTTTCAGTTCATCAATAGACAGATCATAGCCAGACAAATGCAACAGAGAATAAATGAGCATGGAACCATGGCCATTTGATAATACAAAGCGGTCACGATCAACCCACTCAGGATTATTGGGGTTATGCTTTAAATAATCGCGCCACAATACCTCTGCGATATCGGCCATACCCATTGGGGCACCCGGGTGACCGGATTTGGCCTTTTGAACTGCGTCCATGGACAGAACGCGTATGGCATTTGCAAGTTCTTTGCGAGATGGCATGAAGTCTCCTACCTTTTATGTCTTTTGAGTGGCAAATCTGTACCTATAATACCCGTGTAGCGACGTTGTCATGTGTGCCTGATGTGAGGCAACTTAAAGTGTAACACGTCAAAGCAGCAGGTAACTCGATTAGAAAATTGGTCCCCATTCTTACCTATTAGGGTAACCACTGCAATTAAAAATCAATGAAATATCGAGCTACTCACGGACTTTTTTACTGCGTTTTTTGCAAAGGTCTAAAATTAGACGTCTAGGCGTAAAAAAGCTATGCAGCCGTGCGTGTTTTCGATAATATATCGCTCTGATTTTTCGCGCTATTCCTGTAGTTTGTGAAGCGCAATATTTGTGAGCATAAATACAATGGCAAAACATTTATTTACTTCTGAATCTGTTTCTGAGGGTCATCCGGATAAAATCGCCGATCAGATCTCTGATGCGGTACTAGATGCTATCCTTGAGCAAGATCCAAAAGCACGTGTTGCGTGTGAAACTTACGTTAAAACCGGTATGGTCATGGTTGGTGGTGAAATCACTACCAGCGCCTGGGTTGATATCGAAGAATTAACGCGTAAAACGGTACGCGAAATCGGCTATACCCACTCAGACATGGGCTTTGATGCTGATTCATGTGCAATCCTTAATACCATTGGTAAACAGTCTCCTGATATCAATCAGGGTGTTGACCGTACTCGCCCTGAAGAACAAGGTGCGGGTGACCAGGGTCTGATGTTTGGTTACGCTTGTAACGAAACTGATGTTTTAATGCCAGCACCAATCACTTATTCACACCGTCTGGTTCAACGTCAGGCGCAAGTGCGTAAAGATGGCACTTTGCCTTGGTTACGCCCTGATGCTAAGTCTCAGGTTACTTTTGCCTATGAAAATGGTAAAGCAGTTGGTATTGATGCCGTTGTTTTGTCAACTCAACACTGTGACACAGTGTCTCAGGATGATCTGGTAGAAGCTGTGATGGAAACCATCATTAAACCAGTACTGCCAGCTGAACTTATCACTGAAGCGACTAAGTTCTTCATCAACCCGACTGGCCGTTTCGTTATCGGTGGCCCTATGGGTGACTGTGGTCTGACTGGTCGTAAAATCATCGTAGATACCTACGGTGGTATGGCACGTCACGGTGGTGGTGCGTTCTCAGGTAAAGATCCATCAAAGGTTGACCGTTCAGCCGCTTATGCAGCCCGTTATGTTGCTAAGAACATTGTTGCAGCTGGCCTTGCTGACAAATGTGAGATTCAGGTGTCATATGCAATTGGTGTTGCAGAGCCTACCTCTATCAGTGTTGAAACCTTCGGCACAGGTAAACTGGAAGAAGCTCGCCTGATCGACTTGATCCGCGAACACTTTGACCTGCGCCCGTACGGTCTGATCACTATGCTAGACCTTGAGCGTCCAATCTACCAGCCTACTGCGGCTTACGGTCACTTTGGTCGTAACGAGTTCCCGTGGGAAGCAACAGACAAAGCTGAAGCGCTTAAAGCAGCTGCTGGTTTATAATTGTAAATAATGATTTACAGAAAAGGCGCCTTAAGGCGCCTTTTGTTTATAAAATTAGAATAGTTAATTCCCGGATATCAAAAACTCTTCAATATCTTCTTTTATATCCACGTATTCATCGTCATGAATGTTTAATACAATCATCACCTTATCTTTAAAAGCATGCCAATCCGCACAGTTACGAAAATACTTACCCTCAAAGGCGAGGTTTTCAGCTAACTTAAGAATGGCAAAGGCTTGCTGCTCACTCTCCTCTCGCTCCTCATCCAGGTACAAAGGGTCGTGATGACGCAATATGATCTGACACATCGCCTTGGGAATATTCCATGAGCTGGCAAGGTAATAACCCACCACAGCGTGATTAGTCGGGTATAGCTGCTCTTCATAACAGGCAAGCGTATACTCAGGGCGCTGTATGGCACGAGTCATGACTTCCTTGTAGTTGTCATAACGCATGGCCATTGCAGGTATACCTGCATCATGAAACAAGCCAAGCAACTGTAAGTTTTCAACCGGTACATTGGCGCGCACCCGCTTGCCAATCAGCATGGCTATCTGAGAGATATCAATGGCATTGTCCCAGAACCGCTCTAACGAGATACAACACAGGCTTTGATCAAACGCCTCTTTCAACAAGTAGCCCGTCACAATCTGGGTGATACTATTAAGACCCAAAAACATCACGGCCTGTTTGATGTCCGACACCGTTCTTGACATGCCATAGGCCGGGGAATTAATGACTTTTAACACAGCGGCAGAGGTTGCAACATCCTGAGAAATGATATTCGCAACGCGATTGAGTTCAGGTTCTTCACTATTAAGTTCATTCTGGATGTGCTCCAGAATTTCAGGCTTTGCCGGCAGATTGAATCCGGAACGTAACTCCGCCAGTGTTTCTTCATCGATATTGAGCATAACAGCAAATACGTCAGACTAGTTTGCTTTTAGTGTAGACGATATATACGCGATGATCATTCGAACGGGCAGGTATTTCCGGGCGTAAGGGCCCAGGGCTCCATGCTGTCCGGGCGTGCCCGTAATAAAGCATACAACGCATTAAACGAAGCCCGGGTATTACGCAGTGCAACTTTATCGGTAAACCATTGTGGTGCCTCGCCTTGAATGTCAGCTGAGATTTGATAATCGATATAAACGGCGTTGTCTTGCTCCGTGAGACCCCATTGTACCATCACAGGCTGAATTCGAATCACATCCTGCTCTGTCGGGTACTCAGTGTCGGAGCGTATCTTCAATACATAGCTTTCTTTGGATAATTGCAGCAAACAGGCATGTGTCACCATGTCCCGCTTACGAAGCGGCCAGGGTAAATCAAATTGGGTCAGCACGCGCGTCTGATTAGCTGCAGGGCGAGATAAAATCGTCACTTCACTAACGTGTTTCACCCACAAAGGAACGCGCTCGGTATCATTTAGCAGATTAATCACAGATTTTGCACTGATCCCGGGCCATTTGCCGGTTACACGTATTTTCAGGGGTTGATCAAATGGCTTATGGTAGGTGATCGACAGCAACGTCGATTGATGCCAGGGCTGCCATCGCTCTGACGTCTGTGTACTGTGACCCGGCATAGCATAAACGACAAGCCACAGTAGCAAACACAGACAGGCTAAACCTGGCTTATCACCAGTAAGGTTCACTGTTTAACGATGCCTGACGACTTTGCTCCATTGCACTAACGAGAAAGTCGGCCTTTTGTTGCAACCAGACTAAAATGTCCTGCAACGCTTCACTGGGCTGTCCCTCGCACAACTGACGTAAATAGAAGAGTGTTTCTAGTTCATAAATACCATAAACAATATCGACCCATGGGGCTCTGAACGCCTGACGGGTTTCTTTATCGTATAGTTTACCCAGACAATGGCCACTAAGAAGCATGTTTTCCAGCGGCTGACGACACTCCAGATACTCTTTAACTGTCATAGCACTGTCTGCCGGGAACAGCGTTGTTAGTTTGTTCCAGTCGTGATCGTAGGCACGTTTTGCCAATGCCCCAACCGGGCTTTGTGCAGCAGTTATCGCATTTTGATCCCAGTTTTTACGCCAGGACTTGTCCAGTAACCAGCGGGTAAGCGCCAAAATCAAGCGGTTATATCGTGAGCAGTGGAATAAATCTTCAATATCTGTCACCGTTGGCTGCACGTCTTTCATATCCGTGATCACCTGAGCCAGTTCAGGCGCATTGGAGATCCGTTTATAATAGGCGTGGCGTTTCGACGTGTAGGTTTTCAGATGAATGGCATTCTCCACCCAACCTAATTCAGACAATAGCCACTTAAGCTCTTTGCGCAAAAACTCCGTCGAAGACTTATCAACAAACTCTTCAAAGAGCCAGAACGCGTGCCGGATCAAACTGACCCCATCTATCACTCGTTTGAGTGTTTTCAGGCTCGGAGAGTCCAGATAACACTGCTCATGCTTTTGAACAAACTGGATACCATGATTGACTGTAGCTATCAGCGCCTGCTCTTGTGAGCAGCCTCTGGGCAATTTGATGACACCCAGTGTTTTGTTCGCCTTCAGTGGCTTATCGTCGGCAAGACGGTAACCTCTGGCCGCTTTGGAGTACAATCCTAGACGCAAACCTATGTGTTGCAACAAGTGATCAGCCAGCAGGAACAGATCATTTTTATCACCTTCAATAAGCTCTATTTCAAGCTCGGAAATGGGCTCAACCGACCCTTGTGCACTGATCTCGCCTTTATCAAGGACGACTTCAATTTCGCTACCTGCTTCGGTTTCAATCAACCAGGTACGGCGAATGAAATTAGTACTGAATATCGGGAATAAATTACTGGCAATCGATTCGAGCTGTACACCCATAGGCCAAATACTGCTGTCAAAGGCATGAATATCAGGTCGACTGCCCTGGATTGGTAAATTGTATTCAGGACGTTGATGTAATCCACCCACCACTTCTCCGGCCAGCTTTATCGTCTGTTCGCACTCGTCATCGTTACAGCGCGTACGCAAGCCTATATCTAATGCACGTAACTCCCGACTGGGTGTGTCAAAATACGCATTTTTTAGATTTTTAGCAGGTTTATTGCTGACTTTTTTAGCAAACTGGGTAATTAGGGCTGGGATCAGCGGAACTTCATTGTCTGAAACCAAAAATTTCAGTTCTATCTCAGTGTCCATCAGGAGTGTGATTTACCTATGTAATTTTAGAACCCACAAAATATACAAAGGGTCCGCACTTTGCAAACCTTTTAGTAATTATTAGCGCATAATCACCACCATTACCAACCGGTTCCATGAATTACAGGTGTAAACAAGAGCACACACAATGTCATGCGCCAACACATTTACTCGCAAAAAAACAACCTGCAATAGAATTGAGGACAAAACCTGCCCCTTGCCTTTGTGCCGGGAAATCCCTACTATTTTGGTAACTTTATAAAGATATCAATATTTAAGGCCTGCGAATGCTGAAAAATATCGCTTTGCCGCTGCTGCTGTCTGTGCTGTCTCTGGGCACAATGGCGGAGCAAACCGACCTGCAAAATGAGCCTGCCGAGGCCCAGTCAGCAACCGACAACAACGGTTATATTGTCGACGACTTGTACCTGTTCATGCACACCGGCCCGGGCAAGAACTATCGTATTTTGGGCTCGGTCGAAGCGGGTAGCCCCATTACCATCTTGAACACCGCCCAAGAAGGCTTTGTGCAGATTAGAGATGATAAAGCCCGTGAAGGTTGGGTTGAAAGTAAATTCGTCACAGCAGAGCCTGGATTACGCCAGCGCCTCGAAAGTGTCAATGTTGAGCTCAGTAGCAACAGCAGCCAGCTCAATGCTTTACAAAGTCAGATCCCACAGCTGGAACAAGCCAATCAGCAATTACAACAGGACAATGCGGATCTGAAAAACACCATTTCAGAATTAGAACAAGCACTTGAAACCCAGGCTGAAGCAAGTAAAAACAAAGCACAAACGGAGCAACATATGTTGCTAAGCTACGGTGGCGGAATTGGCATCGCAGGCATTTTAATTGGCGTGATACTTACGCTGGTGCTGTCAAGGCGTAAGCGCTACGACGGCTGGGCATAAAAGTCGCAATACAATATACGCATAAAAAAAGGCCTTTCGGCCTTTTTTTATACCAATTTGCTTAATTAAGTGTTCTATTTTGAGGCGAGAAAATAGGGTCGATAACCAGGCGAAAACTTTGCTATTTAGTTATTCTAAATGAGAAGTTTTCAACGCCGTTAGCGCCATATTTGCTCCTTCAAATTGAACAGGCATTAAGTGAAATTGGTATTACTTGCCTGCAATGGCGAGTAACTCAACTTCAAATATTAACAGCGACCCTGGTGCAATTTTCCCGGCTGCACGGTCTCCGTAGCCAAGATCCGGACCGATAAAAAAGCGAAACTTATCACCCACGGTCATCAGCTGAACGCCCTCGGTCCATCCCGGTATGACCTGGTTCAGGCCAAAACTGATAGACTCACCGCGTACCACAGAACTGTCGAACACCGAACCATCCAGCAAGGTGCCATGGTAATGCACGGTGACTTTGTCTGTCGCGCTCGGATGCTCAGTCCCGTCACCTTTGTTTAAGACTTCATATTGCAAACCAGAGTCGGTTGTTGTGACTCCGCTCTTTTGCGCGTTTTGCGCCAGAAACTCAGCCGCCTCTATCCTGTTACCTGCCGCCGCCTGCTTTTGCTGTTTACCGTTTTTAAAAATCAGCCAGCCCAGCACGACGATGACCAGCACAAGGATAATATTGGTTGTTGACATAGTGACTACCTAAATTATGAATGATCTTTTTCTTGTTCGTTTGGCGCTTCGCCTTCGGCGTCTTTATCGTCGCCATTCACCACATCGGCAATTTGCTGCAAACGGGCCAGTGCCAGCGCATTGATACTCTGCTGCGGATACTCACCATTGGTAAGTGCCCCGGCTTCGCGCTGCATCAGCAAAGACAGCGCCTCGTCGACTGTCGCCACCGCGAAAATATGGAAGCGACCTTGCTGAGCCGCCGCCAGCACTTCGTCATCCAGTACCAGGTTGATCAGGTTAGAACGAGGAATGATCACACCCTGACGCCCGGTCAGGCCGCGCATTTTACACAGCTTAAAGAAGCCTTCGATTTTTTCATTCACGCCACCGACGGCCTGCACCTCACCGTGCTGGTTAATGGAGCCCGTCAGTGCCAGTGACTGATCGATGGGAAGCTGAGTAATGGCAGAAATAAGGCCGCACAGCTCCGCCAGCGACGCGCTGTCACCGTCAATAAAGCCATAACTTTGTTCAATGGCAATATTGGCGCTCAGCGTCAGGCTAAAGTTTTGCGCATATTTATTACCCAGGTAGCCTGTCAGCAGCATAACGCCTTTAGAGTGGATCGACTTACCTAACTCGGCTTCACGTTCCACGTCTATCACCCCATCGGCACCGGCATACACAGTCGCAGTGATCCGCGCCGGCGTACCAAAGGCAGTATCGCCAATGTGCAACACCGTCAGACCGTTGACTTTACCGACTGCCTCGCCTTCTGTGGCGATCAAAGTATGACCTTCTTCAATGTCACTAAGCATGTTCTCACTGAGTTGTCCGGTGCGATATTGCTTACCTACTATGGCTTCGTCGATATGAGGCGCGTCAATTTCGCTAAGGCCGTCCTGCTTAGCGTAATAACTCGCCTCAGCCACCAGCTCCAGCACATCAGCAAAACGGGCCGAGAGTTTGTTCTGGTGCTCAGCCTGGCGATAACTGAACTTCAGCAACCGCGCCAGCGCTTCGCCGGTTAAAGTACACTTGAGTGTCTGCTCGCAATACTCCTGCACTTTAGTGACAAACTGATATTGCAACCGATCGCTATCGGGCAGATAGTAGTCAAAGTCAGCCAGCACCCGGAACAACTCGCCAAACTCTTCGTCGTATTCACCTATGGTGTAATACAAGTCACGAGAACCCAGCAGAATAATTTTCACATCCAGGGGGATCAACTGAGGTTTAAGGGTAAAACTACTACCTACCGAGCTATCCTGATAAGGTAAATCATTTTTGATCTGGTGCGTTTTTAAAGACAGTTTGAGCCCGTCCCAGACCTGCGCATTGGCCAGCACTTTGTCGGCATCCATGATCAGATAGCCACCATTGGCGCGATGCAGTGCGCCCGGCTGAATGGAGCGGTAGCTGGTGATCAGGGTGCCGTGCGCATTGGCATACTCAATTTTGCCAAAGATGTTGCCAAAGGTCGGATTAGGCTCGTACACCACAGGCGCGGCCTGCCCTTCTTTGAACTCCACCAGTATGTTAGGCGCAAAGAAATCACTCAGCATTCCCTTGGCATCAAAGTCATCTTTATTCTCGTCTCCCGCAGCACTGTCATCGTCCAGCCAGTCCAGTACTGCATCGACGATTTCCACCCGCAAGTCTTTGAGATAACGTATCACCCCAATGTGGCTGGCATACTTATGCTCCAGAGCTTTGAGTAATGGCTTGGTCGCCAGCTCTATCGTGGTTTTCTTCAGCTCGCGCAGCTTCTCTGATGACTCGCGCTTCCAGCGTGGCAACTCGATCAGTGCTTCAATCAGGCAATCTTCCAGTTTTTCAATGGCATCAAAAAAGTGTTCCTGAACGGCTTCTTCAAGTGCCATAAATTCAGTATCGTCCAGCGCTTTGCCATCCACCACAGGGGCAAAACTCACTACCCCTTTTTCTTCCATCATGGCAACGCTTTTCTTCGCGGCAAGTTCTTCCACCGCACTCAGGGCAGCGTTGTATTTATTGTCAAAGTCTCTGTCGAGCGATTTTTTCTTGCGCTGGTAACCCGGGTTATCGAATGCCGCAGGAAACGTATCCACTACCTCATCTAAAAAGGAATCAATGTCATCGGCCAATACTTTGCTCTCGCCAGCTTGCATAAACAGGGCGATCGGCTCTCTGTGGTCATCGTAGTTATTGACGTACAACCACTCTTTGGGTGTCGGGCGGGTTTTGCAGTGTGCTTCGAGTTTATCTTTGACCATGGTAAAGCGGCCCGTCGCCGCTTCGCCCATAACAAACACGTTATAACCCGGTAGTTCCATGCCCAACGCAAAATCCAGTGCGCTTTGGGCCCGATTCTGACCGATAAAAGGCAAAGGATCCGGATACGGGTTTTGCATGCAGGTGGTGATATGTGGCAAAGACACACTGGGAGCCAGCTGTTCGCTGCTTAAAGGCTTAATGGTTTTCGTCATTCCTAACTTCTTTCTCTTGGCCGGCCGCACGATTGTTTCATGCAGGGCTGTGATTAAGGGGTAAGTGCCTTACGAGCAAACTCACCGTGCCCACACTCGCTGCACGACGGAATTTCCAACGCATAATAGACATTCATTTTATGGCCGCAATTTTTACATACTAATTGCCCCAATGCTATCCATTCCCCCTGTTTGTAGATGCCATCGTGTTGAAAGTCCTGCACTAATGCCTGCCACTCCAGTTGAGTTCGGTCCTCCAGCTGAGCCAGTTCATACATCACACTGGCTTTAAGCTCTTCCCAGGCCACATCATCATAGTGATCTTTATGTTCACTCAGATGGGCCAGATCGCGCTTCAGATAGTATCGATAATCGGCCAACTTGTCTTTGGACAGCTGCTTCACCGCTTGCTGGACCTCCATAAAGTCTTTGATCAACTTTTTAAGCTCATGCTCTTTAACGTCTTTCAGCCACACTGAAAAGTCATCCAGCCAGCGTTTGTAATCTGCCATGTTTACCTCCCGACTCACGTTATTTCACAGCACTTTTAAGTTACTACTTCTTCAGTATAGTTCAGCTGACGTCACAGTCCTGAAACAAATCACTGCCATAGCGCCAATTTGCTGTAATAATTCCGCTGTGAAGCGCTGTGATCAGCGCGTTTTTTGGGGTATGCTATCGGCAATTTTCAAATTAGTTTGCAAGAAGTCTGGAAACGTCAATGCAAGAGCAATACAACCCGCAAGAAATCGAACCTAAAGTTCAATCCCATTGGGAACAAAACAACAGCTTCAAAGTTGTTGAAGACGAATCAAAAGAAAAATACTACTGTCTGTCTATGTTCCCGTACCCAAGTGGTCGTCTGCACATGGGTCACGTTCGTAACTACACCATCGGTGATGTGGTCTCGCGTTTCCAACGACTCCAGGGCAAAAATGTGATGCAACCTATGGGTTGGGACGCATTTGGCCTGCCAGCAGAAAATGCCGCGATCAAGAACAACACGGCACCTGCAAAGTGGACCTACGAAAACATTGATTACATGCGTAACCAGTTAAAGCTGCTTGGTTTTGGTTATGACTGGGACCGTGAAATCGCGACCTGTCACCCGGATTACTACAAGTGGGAACAATGGTTCTTCACCAAGTTGTACGAAAAGGGCCTGGTCTACAAAAAAATGTCAACGGTAAACTGGGACCCGGTTGACCAGACAGTACTGGCCAACGAACAGGTTATCGATGGCCGCGGCTGGCGTTCAGGCGCCATCGTGGAGCAAAAAGAAATTCCACAGTGGTTCATCAAGATCACCGACTATGCGCAGGAGCTGCTGGACGATTTGGACCAGCTTGAGCACTGGCCAGAGCAGGTGAAAACCATGCAGCGTAACTGGATCGGTCGCTCGGAAGGTCTGGAAATCGACTTCAAGCGCGCAGACAATGATGAGCAGTTCACCGTTTATACAACACGCCCTGATACTTTTATGGGTGTGACTTACGTGGCAGTGGCTGCGGGTCACCCGATTGCCCAGGAAGCGGCAAAAAACAACGCCGACATCGCTGCGTTTGTTGAAGAGTGTAAAAACACCAAAGTTGCCGAAGCTGACATGGCCACTATGGACAAAAAAGGCATCGCGACCGGCTTTTACGCTATCCACCCACTCACCGGTAAGCAGGTCCCTATCTGGGTTGCTAACTTTGTACTGATGGATTACGGCTCAGGTGCCGTCATGGCGGTACCGGGTCACGACCAGCGCGACTACGAATTTGCCAGCGCTTACGGGCTGGAAATCAAGCAAGTGATTGCCCCGGCTGCCGACAGCGAGCAAGAAGCAAACCTTGATGAAGCGGCATTTACTGAAAAAGGCGTGTTAATCAACTCAGGTGAGTTCGATGGCCTGGACTTTGACGGTGCCTTCAACGCCATTGCTGACAAACTGGAAGGCATCAATGCCGGTAAGCGTAAAGTCAACTTCCGCCTGCGCGACTGGGGTGTCAGCCGTCAGCGTTATTGGGGTTCTCCAATTCCAATGCTGAACAAAGCAGACGGCAGTGAGCTGGCAGCCAGCGAAGACATGTTACCAGTGCGCCTGCCAGAGGACGTGGTAATGGATGGCGTGACCTCGCCGATTAAATCAGACCCAGAGTGGGCCAAAGCAACCGTCAATGGCGAGCAGGTATTCCACGAGACAGATACTTTCGACACCTTTATGGAGTCATCCTGGTATTATGCGCGCTACTGCAGCCCGCGTTACGATGAAGGCATGTTAGAGCCGGGCGCAGCAAACTACTGGCTGCCGGTTAACCAGTACATTGGTGGTATTGAGCACGCTATCCTGCACCTGCTGTATGCGCGTTTCTTCCACAAACTGCTGCGCGATTTTGGTTTGGTCAATTCAAGTGAGCCGTTCGAGCGCTTGCTATGTCAGGGCATGGTACTGGCAGAGACTTACTACCGCAAAGATGAAAAAGGCGGTGATATCTGGATTTCACCTACCGACGTAGAAACCGAAACCGACGACAAAGGCCGCATCACTAAGGCGTGGCACAAAGACGATGGTGAGCCGGTATTCTCAGCGGGCATGAGCAAGATGTCTAAGTCAAAGAACAACGGTATCGACCCGCAGATCGTTATTAAGCAATACGGTGCCGACACCGTGCGCTTGTTTATGATGTTTACTGCACCACCAGAGCAAACGCTGGAATGGTCTGATTCGGGCGTAGAAGGCGCACACCGCTTCTTGCGTCGGGTCTGGAAATTTGCTGTCGATGTAAAAGCCGCCGGTACTGCCGAGCTGGACCTGAATGCACTGAGCAGCGCACAGAAGACATTGCGCCGTGAGATCCACAAGACCATCGCGAAAGTAACCGATGATGTTGAGCGTCGTCAGACCTTCAACACCGCCATTGCGGCTATCATGGAGCTGTCGAACAAGCTGGCCAAAGCACCGCTGAAAGACACACAAGACATCGCACTGGCTAACGAAGCACTGGAAGCCATGATCATCATGCTGGCCCCAATCACACCGCACCTGTCTCATGAACTATGGGAGCAACTGGGCAAGCAAGGTGATGTTCTGGACGCTCGCTGGCCACAGGTTGACGCTACAGCTTTGGTTGAAGACGAGAAACTGATCGTTGTTCAGGTCAATGGTAAATTGCGTACTAAGCTAACGGTAGCTGCAGATGCAACTCAAGAGCAGATCGAAGCATTGGCCTTTGCCGATGAGAACGTACTTAAGTTTACCGACGGTAAAACCATACGTAAGAAAATTTACGTACCGGGTAAGCTGTTTAATGTGGTAGCCAACTAATGGCTACCCTGCTGAATACACCTTTATTCAGTATGACAAGACGCTGGCATGTTATCATGCTGGCGTTGTTTGCCTGTGTGGCGCTGTCAGGCTGTGGGTTTCAGTTAAAGAAGGCCTCTTATTTACCTGAAGATCTAAAAACCCTGTACCTGAGTGGTAATGACACTAAGTCGGCTTTGTACAACAGCCTGAAGCAAGAACTCAGACGTGCTCAGGTCAAATTACTGCCGTCACCGAAACTCGGCAATGGGCAGGATGCAGTTGAACTTCACCTGTACAGAGACTCACTAGAACGTCAAACACTCAGCCTGTTCAAAAATGGTCAGGTGGCACAATATGAACTGGCCTACAGCGTTCGCTACCGTCTCACTCGTCCGGGCCTGGAGCCTGTCGAGCAGGAATTCGAGCTATACCGCAACTATCAGGATGATCCGGACAATGCCCTGGGCAAGTCTCAGGAGCGGGAGATTATTCTCAGCGAGCTGCGCCAGCTGGCCAGCCGTCGCATTATTCGCGAATTGTCTCAACTCTAATGCGGTGTTATGCAAACCAATTGGCAGGTCAGCTAAAACAGGGCCTGCATCCGTTCTATCTGATTTTTGGTGAAGAGCCTTTCCAGGAAGCCCAGTGCGTCACCTCAGTACGTCAGGTTGCTAAAAATCAGGGATTCGATGAAGTCATCAAATTCAGTCTGTTACCCGGCTTTGACTGGCAGGAGCTGGTGAATCAATACAACAGCATGTCACTGTTCAGCGCCAAAACCCTCATCGAATTTGATCTCAACCAACAAAAGCCGCCGACGCCGGGTGTCAACATCCTTAAAGAGTT
This sequence comes from Pseudoalteromonas sp. R3, assembly GCF_004014715.1. NCBI lineage: Bacteria > Pseudomonadati > Pseudomonadota > Gammaproteobacteria > Alteromonadales > Pseudoalteromonadaceae > Pseudoalteromonas > Pseudoalteromonas sp. R3. The sequence goes on along the minus strand of NZ_CP034835.1, from coordinate 1,336,169 downwards.
AGCGGCACATCCGAATCCAGACGTGATCTTGATTCTCAAAGGCGCTAAGGCCGCCCAGGAGATTCAGCGCAGCGCCTGGTTTAAGGCGCTGGATAAGCAAGGTTTGTTTGTCCCCTGCTATGCACTAACAGGCTACCACTTACAACGCTGGCTGGATGATGAGTGTAAACGGCTCAGGCTGAACTTGCATAATGACGCCAAACGTAGCCTGTTGCAGGCAACCGAGGGGAACTTACTGGCAACGCACCAGGAACTGGAAAAACTATCGTTGCTGTATAAGAACGCCCCATAGATCAGGAAAAACTGCTCAACGGCCTGCTTAATCAGGCCAAATTTGACATCTTCGACCTCAATGATGGACTGTTGCGCGGTAATCCTCGCACGCTGATCAAGGTATTGAACAAACTGGCACACGATAACGTAGAGCCCGCAAGTATTGCCTGGACACTACACAATCAAGCCCAGTTGCTGTTGAACCTTAAACACCTGATCCAGGCAGGTACGCCAACACCCGAAGCGTTCAAAAAGCATAATGTCTGGAAAAATCAGCAACAAAATACCCAACAGGCACTAGACAGACTCAATACTGCTCAGCTTGAGCAACTACTGGTGCTGCTGGCTGAATTCGACTCTGCCTACAAGCGTAATATTTTGGTTGCGCCCTACCAGGCACTGGCACACATTGCACTGAGCTTTTGTCAGTCGTTGCCATTCTCTTTGCCCTATCAGGAGCAACTATGATAGCGCTGTTCGGTGGCACTTTCGATCCGGTTCATCTGGGCCACATCAATATGGCTACGGAGTGTGCCAACACATTGGGCTTGTCTGAATTGCGTTTTCTGCCCAACGCCCTGCCAGTACATAAACAAGGCCCGGCCATCAGCACAGACGACAGACTGGCCATGTTACAGCTGGCCACAGCCAGCGACCCAAGATTTACCATAGATCGCCGTGAACTGGAACGTGATACGCCTTCATACTCTTTGCTCACTCTGCAAGAGATAAAAGCCGAATATCCGCAGTGCGCGATCGTATTCTTAATGGGAATGGACTCTTTCAATAGCCTTGATAAATGGTATCGCTGGCAAGAAATCATCTCGCTGTGCCATATCGTGGTATACCAAAGGCCGGGGGATGCTTTTGCGCCGTCAGAGGCATTACAGGATTACCTCAGAGGCGCGCGTTGCACAGAGCCTGCCCAACTTAGCGCTCAATTAAGCGGCCTGTGCTATTTTTTACCGGGCCAGCCATTTGATGCTGCGTCCAGTACCATCAGAAACGCGATAAAACACCGCCAAGTGGTTGAACCTTGGCTGAATAATACAGTCCTAGAGTATATTCAGGCACATCAATTGTACCTAAGCAATCGCGACAACACATAAACCCGGCAGAGATGGACGTGTAACCCCAGTTACAGACTTGAGTTTCCCCCCGCTAACCGTGTTACAATTGCCGCTTATTTGTAGCAAAGAGACAGAGATTTGGATTCAAAACAATTACTAGATTTTGCCTTAGACAAAGTCGATGATATGAAAGCCCGCGATATTGTTCACCTTGATGTAAGAAATACCTCTTCCGTCACTGATTATATGGTTATCTGTTCTGGCAACTCCAAGCGCCACGTGCAATCCATTGCCGATCATGTCGCTAAAGAAGCGCGCCATGCAGGCGAAACACCGCTGGGCCAGGAAGGACAGGACACAGGCGAATGGGTATTGGTCGATCTGGGCGATGTCGTTGTCCACGTCATGCAAGATCAGACGCGTGACTTCTACGACCTAGAAAAACTCTGGGGTTAATGTGAAGATCCAGCTAATCGCAGTCGGTACCAAAATGCCTGGCTGGGTAGAAACCGGCTTTAAGGAATATCAACGGCGTTTTCCCAAAGACATGCCGCTGGAGCTGATTGAGATCTCCGCCGGTAAGCGGGGTAAAAATGCAGATATCAAACGCATTTTGCAGCAAGAGGGTGAAAAGACCCTGGCCGCGATCCCCAAAGGTAACCGCATAGTGACTTTAGAAGTGACGGGCAAACCTTGGGACACCCACCAGCTTGCCAGTAATATGGAAAAGTGGCAACTGGATGGCCGTGATGTTAGCTTGCTGATAGGCGGACCTGAAGGCCTGGCGCCGGAATGTATCGCCGCTTCCGAGCAAAAATGGTCGCTGTCCAATCTGACACTCCCCCACCCGCTGGTGCGAATTGTGGTGGCAGAAAGCCTGTATCGGGGCTGGAGTTTAAATAACAACCATCCTTATCACAGGGAATAGTCACCATTATGCTCAATCACAGGCCGACGATCCGCGACCATAGCGCAGAAGCAAACCTGTTTGCGCGTCGCGCCTTTATTGGCTTCGTATTCGTGGTGACTCTGATAGGGATCTTGCTGCACAATGTGTACAAGTTACAGGTCACTGAGCACGAGACCTACCAAACCCGCTCCAACGACAACCGTATTAAAGTCATTCCGGTCGCACCTAACCGCGGGTTAATATACGACCGAAATGGCATCATCCTGGCCGAAAATCGCCCAGTTTATAATCTGGAAGTGATCCCCGAAGACGTCGATGATCTCGACACGGCATTGACTCAGGTCCGGACCCTGATCGACATCAGCGATCAGCAAGTAGAAGAGTTTCGTAAAGACATACGTCATAATCGTCGCTTCAAAAGCCAGATACTCAAAGGCCGCTTGGACGAACAAGAAGTGGCCATTTTCTCGGTCAATCAACATAAATTTCCCGGCTTCAGTATTGAGGCGCGGCTGGCTCGTTATTACCCCTACGGCGATACCCTAACCCACGCGCTGGGTTATGTTGCCAAGCTGAATAAAAAGGAGCTCGACGAGCTCGAGTCTGAAGGCCATGCCAGCAACTATCGCGCAACCCGGGATATCGGCAAGCTGGGCATAGAAAAGTTTTATGAATCGCGACTGCATGGCGTAGTCGGTTCACAACGCGTTGAGGTCAATAACCGTGGCCGTATCATTCGTACTTTAGGCGTCGAACCACCACAGCCTGGTGAAGATCTCGTCCTGACCATGGATATCGGCCTGCAACAGATAGCCCAAAAAGCACTGGAGGACGTGCGGGGTGCCATTGTTGTGCTCGATCCCAAAGACGGCGGTGTGCTGGCCATGTACTCCAACCCAAGCTATGACCCGAACCTGTTTGTCCATGGGATCAGCAGTAAAGAATATCGTGAGCTACTTAATCCAGACAGGCCACTGATCAATCGGGTTACACAGGGCCGCTATGCGCCAGCATCCACAGTTAAGCCGCATCTGGCTATCCTGGCACTGGAAGAAGAGCTGGTCACAGAGCAAACCAAACTTTGGGATCCGGGTTTTTTCCAGATCCCCAACGTCGATCACCGCTGGCGTGACTGGAAGCGCTGGGGACATGGCCACGTGGATGTATACAAAGCCATTGAAGAGTCCTGCGACACCTATTTTTACCATACCGCTTATCAGCTTGGCATCACCAAGATCAGTAACTTTATGAGCCAGTTTGGTTTTGGTGACCTCTCTGGCATAGACATCTATGAAGAAACCAGTGCTATCATGCCCACCACAGATTGGAAGCGCCAGCGCTTCAGAGAAAACTGGTGGCCTGGCGACACTATTTCCGTCGGCATTGGGCAGGGTTACTGGACTGCCACCCCTATTCAGATTGCCAATGCGGTGTCTATTTTGGTTAACAAAGGCGCGCACCGGCCACCACATCTGGCTCAGGTTGCCCGCCATGACAATGAAGTCACGCAAATGTACACCGATGAAAAACCACCTGTAGTGTTAAAAAATCCGGATCACTGGCGCATTGCCCTGGAGGCGATGCACAACACGGTTTATAAAACCACCGGCACGGCCCACAAAGCATTCAAAGGCGCAACCTATGATCCGGCAGGTAAAACGGGTACAGCACAAATCGTCAGTATTGCCCAGGGTGAAAAGTACGACGCAGAAAAATTACAAGAACGGCACAGAGATAACGCCATTTACACCGGATTCGCTCCCTATAATGATCCACGTATTGTGGTCGCCATTGTGGTAGAGAACCAGGGGGCGGGTTCATCCATAGCAGCACCCATCGCCAGGCAGCTGATGGATTATTATTTTGCCACTTATCCCAGTGACACGGAGGGACAATGAGTCCGTTGAATCAACAGCGTACCATCTGGCAACGACTGCATATCGACCTGCCGCTGCTGCTCGCTATGCTGGCGATGATGGTTGGCAGTATCACCATAGTCTACAGTGCCAGTGGTCAGGATATGGACATGGTGGTGCGCCACAGCAAACGTATGTTTGCCGCCTTTGCGGCTATGCTGTTGGTAGCACAGCTGTCGCCCAATACTTTAAAAAGGCTAGTGTTCCCCATGTACACCGTTGGCCTGCTGATGCTGATTGCCGTATTGTTTGTCGGGGTCAGCAGTAAAGGCGCGCAGCGCTGGTTGGATCTGGGCATTACCCGTTTTCAACCGTCCGAAATCATGAAAGTCGCTGTTCCCATGATGGTTGCCTGGTATATTGGGCGCCACCATATGCCACCGCGCTTTATCCACATTATTGTTGGCTTTGCGATTGTGCTGGTGCCAACCTTGCTCATCAAGGAGCAACCCGATCTGGGCACCTCTATCCTCATCGCCAGCTCAGGGATATTTGTGCTATTTCTTGGCGGGCTCAGCTGGAAACTGATTGGCTCAGGTATGCTACTCGCCGTGCCAGGCGGCTTTGCGCTGTGGCACTTTGGTATGCACGCTTATCAGAAACAACGGGTCCTGACCTTTTTAGACCCAGAAAGTGACCCGCTTGGCTCTGGCTATCACATCATACAATCAAAAATCGCCATTGGCTCCGGCGGCATTGAGGGCAAGGGCTGGCTGCAAGGCACCCAGTCGCAACTGGAGTTTTTGCCTGAGCGTCATACTGACTTCATTTTTTCCGTGTTAAGTGAAGAATTCGGGCTCACCGGTGTGGTGATTTTACTGAGCCTGTATTTGTTTATTATTGGCCGGGGACTCTACGTTGCCGTAAACGCACAGGATGCCTTCAGTAAACTGCTCGCCGGCGCACTGACACTGACCTTTTTCGTATATATTTTTGTAAATATTGGCATGGTATCAGGCCTGCTCCCTGTCGTTGGGGTGCCACTGCCGTTGATCAGTTATGGCGGCACCTCCATGGTGACCCTGATGGCCGGGTTTGGCATTATTATGTCGATAGCCACAGATAAGAGGATGTTATTGAAGTGATGAAGAGGACGTTTAAACAAGCTGCATTACTGGGCTTTGTTGTTGTATTAAGCGCCTGTAGCAGTCGCTATCATGTGAAACAGGATAAAGCACCGCTGCGCGCGCCCACTGAGCTGGAGATGCAAGATGCACTGATCACCAGCGAAGCCAAAAGCGTCAGTGCGGGTCGTCCGTACGAAGTACTGGGAAAGCGTTACACGCCGATGTCAGATGAAAAAGGCTATCAGGCACAAGGTACTGCATCCTGGTATGGGCATAAGTTCCATGGCTACTACACCTCTAATGGTGAAGTATTCAATATGTTTGATATGACCGCAGCCCATAAAACGCTGCCTCTGCCAAGCTTTGTCCGAGTTACCAATGTCGAAAATGGCAAAAGCGCCATCGTCAGGGTGAATGACCGTGGACCGTTTCACGATGACCGCCTGATTGACCTGTCCTATGCCGCCGCCTATAAACTGGGCTTTCATCGCCAGGGTACAGCACAGGTTAAGATAGAAGCCCTTACCATAGCACGCGATACGCCCAGGCTAACCTACGTACAGGTCGCAGCCGCTAGCAACATTGAAAATGTGCAGGCGCTGGCCAGTACTTTGTCGCAGCAATTTCAGCTCGCCGCGCCAATTGCCTTTGAGGACAATTTATACAAGCTGAGACTAGGTCCGATCACCGACGATAACACGGCGCAGAAACTCTTAGAAACATTACGCCAGGGTGAATTTAATCGCGCCTTCTTGCTTTACACAGAACATGAACTTTAAAATATTCAGTAATGACATTTAAACATGCCGATCAACAACCAAAAAGCGAGCATAATGACAGTTTTCAAACCTAAATTTATTAAACACTTAGTGGGTGCCGTGTGTTCGTTCACCCTGTTTTCGGCCAGTGCACAGATCTTGCCTTCACCACCTCAGGTCAGTGCTAAGGGCTACTTTCTGGTTGACTTTACAACCGGTAAAGTCATCGCAGAAGGCAACCCGGACACCAAACTGGCTCCGGCTAGTTTAACTAAAATGATGACCAGCTATGTGATTGGTACCGAGCTGCTGGCCGGTAATATTGCCAATGAAGACATGGTCACCATCAGTGAAAAAGCCTGGGCGAAAAACTTTCCGGAATCTTCCAAGATGTTTATCGAAGTGGGTAAACAGGTCAGTGTTGAAGACCTCAACCGCGGCGTAATCATTCAGTCAGGTAACGACGCCTGTGTTGCGCTGGCAGAGCATATCGCTGGCAGCGAGAGTGCCTTTGCCGACCTGATGAATGCCCACGGCGAGAAGCTCGGGATGACCAACACCCATTTTGTAAACAGTCATGGCCTGGATACCGACGAGCATTACACCACCCCCAGAGACATGGCTACCCTGGGCGCAGCGCTGATTCGTGATGTGCCTGAAGAGTACGCCATCTACAAAGAGAAGTCGTTCACCTTTAATGGCATTAAGCAGTACAACCGTAACTCCTTGCTGTGGGATGCCAGCCTGGATGTCGACGGCATCAAAACAGGTCACACCTCTGAGGCCGGCTATAGTTTAGTTACCTCAGCGACCAAAGGCGATATGCGTCTAATTGCTGTTGTTATGGGCACAGCCAGTGAGCGAGCCCGTAAGGTAGAAAGTAAAAAACTTCTGAACTACGGCTTCCGCTTCTTCGAAACCATTACCCCTTATAAAGCAGGCGACAGCTTTGCCGATCAACGTATCTGGATGGGCAACAAAGAAACCGTATCGCTGGGTATTGCTCAGGATACGCCTATTACTATTCCACGTGGTCAGCGTAAAAACCTGAAAGCGCATTTTGAGCTGGATAAAACCCTCGAAGCGCCACTGGCAAAGGGCAGCAAGGTTGGTACTCTATTCTTGCAACTGGAAGGCGAAGACATCGCTCAGTACCCGCTGGTAACGCTTGAAGAAATAGAAGAAGGCAGCTTCTTCAGCAAGATCTACGACTACTTACGTTTACAGATCATGCAATAACCCCGTTATTAGTGGGCTTATAATCACAGACGCCTCTCACCGGAGGCGTTTTTTTTTGCCGCAAAAATGCTAGAATGCCCGCCAAGATATGTAGTGTGCCGGGGTCTGTTCAGACCCAGCCAAGTAGTGAGGATACCGTTGTGGTAACACCTGTAAAAAATACTAAGTTTGACGAGTACTTAGAGTTCCCTTGCCCGTTTACCTTCAAGATCATGGGTCTGGCGAATGTCAACCTGACCGATCAGGTTGTGGCAAAGATGCAAACTTTGGCACCTGGTGACTATGCACCTAAAACTAAGCCAAGCAGCAAAGGCAACTATGAATCCGTCACCCTGGTTGCCACTGTGACGTCTAAAGAGCACATCGAGCAGATCTACACTGAGATAGGTTCACTGCCAGACGTCCGATACGTGCTATAAGGCGCAACACCGATATGAGCAACCGCAGTATCATAGTTCGTCAACTGGGCCGCCAGGCTTACGAGCCAATCTGGCAAAAAATGCAGTCGTTTACCGACACCCGTGATGATAACAGCCCGGATGAGATCTGGTTGGTTGAACACGAGCCGGTATTTACTCAGGGTCAGGCTGGTAAAGCCGAACACCTGTTAGCCCCTGGTGATATTCCTGTCGTCAAAGTCGATAGAGGTGGCCAGGTCACCTACCATGGCCCGGGCCAGCAGATGATGTATGTGCTGTTTAACCTACGCCGACTAAAGATTGGGGTGCGCGAGCTGGTCACCTGGCTCGAAGAAACCATCATCGACATGCTTAAAGACCATGACATTGAAGCTTATGCCAAACCAGATGCACCGGGTGTTTATGTCAATGACGCCAAAATCGCCTCTTTAGGGCTGCGGGTCCGTCGGGGTTGCTCGTTTCATGGTCTGGCGCTGAACGTCAACATGGATATGAGTCCATTTTTACGCATCAACCCATGTGGCTATGCCGGCATGGAAATGGTGCAAACCAGTCAACTTAATGGCCCTGCTACGCTTAACGATGCGGGCAATGGCCTGGTAGAACATATGCTCAAGCGCCTCGCGGCCGAGCAGGTTATACACACCCAGGGGTTTGAAAACGAATGAGTAAACCAGTGAAAATTGAGCCAGGGGTAAAGCTCCGCGACGCAGAAAAAATGGCGTTGATCCCGGTTAAAGTAATGCCAACCGAGCGTGATGAAATGCTCCGCAAGCCGGACTGGCTGAAGATCCGTCTGCCAAAATCCAGCGAGCGTATTGATGGCATCAAACAGGCAATGCGCAAGCACGGTCTGCACTCAGTCTGTGAAGAAGCATCATGCCCTAACCTGTCAGAGTGTTTTAACCACGGTACGGCGACCTTTATGATTTTGGGTGCCATCTGTACCCGTCGCTGCCCATTCTGTGACGTGGCACACGGTCGCCCGCTCAAACCAGATGCAGCAGAGCCAGAGAAACTGGCATTGACCATCAAAGACATGAAGCTGAAATACGTTGTGATCACGTCGGTTGACCGTGATGACCTGCGTGACGGTGGTGCTCAGCACTTTGCCGACTGTATTCGTGAAATTCGCAAGCACAACCCGGGGATTACCATTGAGATCCTGGTACCGGATTTCCGTGGCCGGATGGACCGCGCACTGGAGATCTTAACCGAGACGCCACCAGATGTGTTTAACCACAACCTGGAAACCGCACCACGCCTGTACAAAATGGCGCGTCCGGGTGCCGACTATAAATGGTCACTGGAGCTGTTGCGCCGCTTTAAAGAAGCGCACCCTGAGGTGAAAACCAAGTCTGGCCTGATGGTCGGTCTGGGTGAAGAGATGTCAGAAATCGAAGAAGTACTGCGCGACTTGCGTGAGCATAACGTCGACATGCTCACCGTTGGCCAATACCTGGCACCGTCTAAGCACCACCTGCCGGTAAAACGCTACGTGCCACCTGCAGAGTTCGATGCGCTGAAAGAGTACGCCGACGAAATTGGCTTCAGCCACGCCGCCTGCGGCCCGTTCGTACGCTCCAGCTACCACGCTGATCAGCAAGCCGCGGGTAAAGAGGTTAAGTAACGTCTCACCATAAACAAGAAAAGCGCGACCTGAGTGTCGCGTTTTTTTATGCCTGCCTTTTTATGTCTATCTCTACCCAAACAAGCTTGTTCAAAGTGAACAAAAAACAATCAAAACACACTTTTTTCTATTTTCTTTAAATTAATTTTCGCCCTTGTACCTGCAAAATCAGGCCATTTAACAAGCTTGTTTTAGCGTATCTCAACGAAACATCACACGCCATGTGCAAAAAACAAAGCTAACAAATTGATTATTAATTGCTTTTTATAACTTTCCTCTCGCTCATTAAGAACCCTTGGTGGGTACAGTCACAAGCTTGTCTGCTCTGAAGCCAGTCGCTCGCTTCGATATTCTTTATCCCGAGCTTGAGTTCGAATTCATTTAATAAACCTGATGAGCGCTCATCACAATTGAGGAAATTGTGATGAAAATCAAAAAAGTATACGTTGAGGAATTAATTACAACTAAGCAAATTAATGCCGGCTTAGAACTGCTAAACAAGCAGTATGACAAACGGCTAAAGGATGCGAAACACACAGTGAAGAGCATTCGAAAAAACAAGATCCGCTTCTTTGGCTGTTTTCTGGGCAAAAGACTGGTCGCAGTGTTTGGCTTGATACATCATTTCAGTATCCGGGAAAGCTGTTATGGACACCTGTTTGGACAAGATGAGCATGCACTCAGATATGTTGCAACCGTTGGCCAACTGGCTTCTATCAATCAGATCCGACCAAATACGCTATACAGTATTTTATTCGATACTGCACAACGACTGGGGATAAGCAAGCTTTATGCAATAATAACTGAGCATGAACCTTTCTATACGGATAATTTAGATGCTACAATTCATAAACAAAATTGCGACATACACGTGGGTTCTGACGTACCAGTGACAGCAATTAGTATGGATTGCCAGACGCTGGGCAAAGCTGCAGCCAGATTTATCCGCCGAAGCCCAAGTGCCACATTTAAATACTATGAAGGAAGCATGGCAACGTTAGTGAGAGAAACATGCAACAGTGATGCTGTCTGGGGGCCCTATCAGCGCTCCTTCACTGAAATTATTACCAGTGTGCAACAAGAGGTGTATCTGGATGTTGCAGAGCAACTCGACGGCCCTGTGTTGGATGTAGGCTGCGGCCCGGCAAACTTGCTTAAGTTTATACCAAACAGGCAGCTAGAGTATCACGGCATAGATCAAAACCCGTTGATGGTGCTGGGAGCGCAAACCCGGATCAACGAACTGGGTTTTACCCAGGCCTGTGCAGAGCAAGGACGGACTGAGCAGTTTTATGTGTCGGGGTTTGGTGTTAAAACCCTATGCTCTATCAATAGCTTATATGCTGCGCAGTATCCCTATGAGCAGCTTAAGCACTTGGCCAATCAGCTAAAAAAAGGGGGGACTTTATGGTTGGCAAATCCAAACCCAAATATGACAGAGGAAAAAATGGCCCAGTTGCTGGCAAATGAAAAAGGTCGCTGGGGACAGCACCCCTTGTTCGATGAATTTTGCAATAAAAACATCGAACTCGTTAAGACCTTCGGCGCGCACTTTTTCCCGCTGGAAGACTTGTGTGAATGGTTAACGTCATTGGGATTAGAGATTAAAACCCAAAGCAGTGATTATTTTGATGGCGCGGTAAACCTGATCCAGGCAGTCAAACAATAAAACCAAACCGGGCGGCTCTGCCGCCCTTTTTCAGTTCGGAAGTTAGTTTTGAAACAAGGCACGTTTTTACAAGATCTCCTCATGGCAACAGACACGCAAACGTGTCTTAAGAAGTTCTCTGAAGCAATCAGACTATTTGGCTTTGAGTCTGGCTTTTATTGTTTTGTGCCTAACTCCGCGCTTCATCCGGACGCTGAAAATCAACCCATCATAGAATTAACCGATCCCGCCAGAGCCAATTTTTTGCACCATTACAGTGCCGAAAACCTGATTGCCAATGACTTTATTTTCCATGCAGCCTTATCGGGTTATCGTAACCCCTTACCCTGGTGGCACGAAGCTCAGAGCAGGAACGTCAGCGCTGTTGAACGCAATGTTATTGAGGTGCCCCGTTATGACTACGATATACATAACGGACTGACTATTCCGGTTATGCAAGATCAACGCGGCTTTGCCTGCGTGACCGTTTTCTCCGACCTTAGCGACAGCCGCTTTACGCTTTTCCTTAACGAAGACCTCAATGCACTGACTCTGCTGGCCAATGCACTGCATGCGAAGTTGTTTTCAGATAATCAATTTATGACCATGTTATTCAACCGGATAGTCTCCATCAACCCGACAGAGCAGCAAGTGTTTCGCCACCTGATCTCAGGAAAACCAATGAAACAAATCGAGGATCACACCGGGATCAGCTACCGCTATGCCACTAAGGTACTTGATAAGTTTCGTAAAAAACACGGTAATATCAGTAAAGACCAACTGCTCTACAGCCTCGGCCATTTTTTCTTTTAGGCCTGCCACGTCACAGGCCCGCATTGTGTTGTATGCAGAACATTACTGGCTGTAGCTGTGCACCGATTCGCGCCCGACCCACCCCGTTTTTGAACGACACTCACCCGATAATACCCGTACCTGTTGCCAGGTCGATTCAGAACTCAGTATTTCCACTTCACTGCCTGCCAGTGCATAGCATACCGGCTCGGCAGTGAACTCGGCCTTATCCATGAGTAAGCTCACACCACTTGCCGGGTTCGCCAGATAGGAATCTGACACGCTGCAATTTTGCTGCTCGGGTAAATATAGCCCTTCAAACCAGACCCAGTACCGTGTCTGCTCAGGGCCTTCTTCGTCAATAGCAATTTGATACCAGCCAGGAACGGGCACGGTAGAATCTTCGGAAATAACCCGGGTAAGGGTCGCCTCAGTGCCGGCCTCCAGCTCAACATAAAACTCTGAGGACAAATCTGGCACCTCATAGGCCTTGATCCGGCTGCGACTGAACGCCTTATCGGGATGATCGCCTACAATCACCACGTCACGACATAACTCGCTAACGCTTAACAAAAAGCTCAGCCCGGGCATAAAACTTGGCTGGTAAAACGTATACAACTGTTGCTGCTCGACTTTCAGCGCAGCGGTATTGATGCCAACCTCCAGCATAGAGGACGACGCATCAAATGCGACATTATCTGGCGTAAAAGGGGTCAGTGACGCCGCTTCATTGTAAACGGCTGGGCCAGTATAGAATGCCAGATTCAACTTCCCCCCGGCCATCGCCTGAGAGTCTATAAAGGGCTTGAAGCTGTCGTCATGATCTATGGTCGTCGTCACAGCGAGTTGCTGAATGGATTTGTCGTTCAATAACTCAGGCTCGCGGGCTTTTAGGCTCTGCCCACGATACAGTGCATTGTGGTAGATTTCCTCCTGCCAGTCTTGCGCCCCCAGCTCGATGCTCACGCGAGTCAGCGCTCTGGCTAAATCTTCCCCCAGTCGCACCGACATATCTGCATCCACTGCAAAATCAGGGCTCTCTCCGCCTGCCAGATAGTGTTTTAACTGATAATTATGATTGGCTGCCTGAAGGTGTGATTGTGCAGAGAACTCGATGTCCAGCACCGAAAAAGAGCGTAATAGCAGTTTCGGCATAATGTAGCCATTAAGCTCAACACTGGCCTGAGTTGCAAAGCTATCCGGATTGTTCAGGTTATGGGTAAAGCGGCTGCTAAGCGTAGTGGTAACCGGCAAAGTATTACACTGGCTGCCACACTCTACCCCCAGATGGAGCTGGCCAGATAAATCGAGCTGGTTAACTACATTGATATCAGCCGTTGCTGAGGCTGCCCCGCCCACGCCAAATGCCAGTTGCACTCTGGGACTGATCAGCCTAAGCAAAGACGCATTTAATAACGGGATTTTAAAAGAGCGCGTCAGGAAATGGCAGGAAAAGTCCCCGTCTACCTGGCCATGTAGACTAAACTGGTTATGAAACCGCAGACCAAGCTCTCCCAGTAGTTCGGCCCTGAAATGACTATGCCTGAGACGAATAATGCTCCTGAGCGTTTTCTTTTCAACCGAAAAGCGCTGCTCCCCTGACCATGAAAATTGCTTACCATAAGACGATTCACACTGGGTAGAGATGGCCGGTGTAGCCGTTTTTTGCGCATCCGAGGTTTGCTGGGCAGCTCGGCTTTGCCCATCTGTTGCCGTAAAGGTTATGGTAAACCCCTGTTCATCTTCAATAATTTCGGCTTCTTCGCCAAAAGCCTCGCGCAGTATCTCTTTATCCAGTTCAAACGCCACTTCATCCTGGTAGTCCAGGTTTTCAATGGCATCGCTCAGCGGTACAGCATCGAGTACTATCTGTTCACCCGACTGTTCCGTTTGTTCGCCAACCCGACCCAAAAAGGGGGTTTCTCCCAAGTTCACCCACAGCTCACCCGGTTTAGCCTCTATGCCAGCCGTTGTATTTATGACGATTTTCCCCAGGTCATCTTGATGCAAAACCTCAGTAACAGCGCTATCGTCAATAAGCTGAACGTCGGATTTAAAGCCATAGCTATGCACCTGTACCGACGGCGACCGCACCTGCCCCCAGTAAGCAACAATGCTGGCGGTGCCCGTGCCGCCAAGACTGGTAATAGTGCCGCTACTATCAACAGCAATCAGCGACTCATCTGACACCTCATAACTCAGTGTCACTTCCTCCATGGGTTTGCCTTGCGCATCGTACACCTTAAATTCAAGCACAGCGCTTTGATCAGCATAATGCAACTGGATCTCTGGTTGCACAGGTGCTATCTGCGCAACCTGTTGAGACACTTTATCTACAGGCTGTTGAGCCTCGTTATCTGCCGGCTGCTGAGCCTCGGGTTGCTCACCAGAGCCACCACACCCCACCAGCATGCACAATAACAATGCACTTAATCCCTGTTTCATATTTCACCCCACTGTTTGGTTAAAACATCATGATGAAACAGATTTTGCCAAGCTCAAGGGTAGAAATTTCCACCCTGTTCAGATTCTGTTAAGCGATCCACAATCCATTGTGAAACTAACAAACACATAGAGGGAATCATGGAAACCTTATACACATCACATACTTTCAAAGTACAACGTGTACTGACTTTCGTTTTTGCACTGCTGGTTTTGTCCCAGCTGGTAGCCTGCTCTGCAATGCAAACAGCGGTAAAAAAACGAGACCTGCGAGTCGAAACCAAAATGAGCGACTCAATCTTTCTCGATCCCGTCGGCAGCGAAAAACGCACAGTCTTTTTACAACTGCGTAATACCTCAGATAAGCAGGAGCTCAGTATTGCTGAGGAAGTACGCAGCGCAATCAGCAGCAAGGGATATAAAATTGTCTCAGACCCGGACAAAGCCCATTTCTGGATCCAGGCCAATATTTTAAAAGCCGGCAGAACCACGGCTGATGAATCCCGCGGGATCCTCGCGCAAGGTTACGGGGGCGCGTTAGCCGGTGCTATGGTGGGTGCACAGTTTGGCGGTGGTCGTGGACAGGCAGCTGCCGGCATTTTAGGTGCCACAGCAGGCTTTGTCGCCGATGCCATGGTGGAAGACGTGTATTACAACATAGTCACCGACTTACAGGTCTCAGAGCGCGCCAAACAAGGCGTGGAAGTACAGGAAAACAACCAGGCCAAGCTCAAACAGGGGAATTCAGGCTACAAAGCGGTTACCTCCAATGAGGTGACCGACCGCAAAAAATATCAAACCCGCGTGATCTCTACCGCGAACAAAATGAACCTGGAATTTGCCGAAGCTCGCCCCAAGCTCATTGAAGGGCTGGTTAACTCAATCTCAGGATTACTCTGATAACCAAATAAACCAAGAGTTTATGTCCCTAAGCCGTACGCTGACTCCATGTAGTGCGGCTTATTTCACAACAATAATAACCTTTGCTCCGCAATGTTTTGCAGCACAAAAACATCAAACAGGAGATTTGATATGAAACAACTACTGCTGGTTGTCGCCGATACCAACATTAAGCTTATCGCGCAAACACTCAGTGCACTCAGGCACCGTGGACAACACATAGACACGTTAAAAGTGATCACCACCTTGCGAGGCTATCATGCCCTTCACGAAGCCGCATCCGATGGCGCACTGGCCGATCAGCTCCAGCTTGGCCCGGTTGAATTTGACCTGGCCGACATACAAGTGATCAGTGACGAACACGGCCAGGCGATGAGTGAACCCACCACCGCAGCTCAGCACGATGCTATGGCCGATTTTATCACCCGAGCTATTCAAAGCGAATGCACCATAGCAAGCCAGCAGGTGCATGCTTCTCTGAGCGGCGCACGCAAAACACTGACCTTTTTTATGGGTTATGCCATGAGCCTGTTTGCCCGCCTTGGCGACACGCTCAGCCATATATTACCGGGCAACACCGGCGATCCTGCCCCGGCTTTGGTCACCATACCTTTTGTCCGCATGCGCGATGAATTACCGGCCGCTTTGCTGGATCAACACACCAGTTATCAGGATGTAGTACAAAGTCTGAATACCGTTAAAAATGAGCATCTGTTGGTACTCGCTCCCCAAACACACAGCGTTCAGCTCGGCGAGCTCATTACCCGGCTAAGACCCATAGATCTGACCTTTTATATCTGGTTTATCAAACAGCAAATACAGCAACAGGGGAGCGTGCGGGCACCCGTTCGCAATCAACCGGAGCCTGAATATGCCAACACCTTTATTGAGGAATATCGAACCCTGGTTGACTGGCTCAGGGCAGACGAGGTGGAAGCCGAATTGAGGGCCAAGACGTTTTGTCACGACACAGGCTTTGGCATGGACGCCAATTTTTTTTCGGAGCGAAAATCGCGAATAAAGCGCAGTTTTTTAAGTGGCTTTGGCAAACAGCTTAGCGAACAAATTGCCATCACACTCTGTGCCAAACAAGGTCATCACCGGCGATACAAAGTGCCCCTGTCCTTATCACGCATTACCACTCAGTCTTAGGAGCTTGTTATGAATTACTTTGTCAGCCGCCATGCCGGAGCGATTGCCTGGGCAGAGCAGCACCTGTCCATCGACCATTTTCTGACCCACCTGGTGCCGGATATGCTGGTAGCGGGTGACAAAGTCTATGGTACGCTGCCCGTGCACCTGGTTGCTCAAATCAACCTCAGAGGTGGCGAGTATTACCACTTAACACTGGACCTGCCGGAACATTTACGTGGTCAGGAACTCAGTGCCAAAGAACTGGAACGCTTTGCCGTGCGGGTGCAGCTTTATCGCGTCTGCGACCCTTACTCATTCTGGTATCAAAAACACCTGCTCAGGATCCGGCAGACGCTGAGAACGCTGAGCCAGAGCATGCAGCGCTTTTACCTGCAATCGCTATCAGTGCGACGTTTAACCGCCTTTATGTTTGCTATGATCTCGCTGATCTGCATCGCCTGGCTGGGCGATCAGAGCTACTTTTTGTATCAGCAACTGGCCACCCCTGCCACCACGGCGGCATTCGACAGCCAGGCCAGTATAGTGAGCCTGCTCATCTTACTGATAAGCTCGGCGCTGAGCGCCTATCTGGGGTTCAGTTTTATCAAAGTGCGCCATCTGAACAGAACCCATGCCCTGCCAAGGTGCGAGGCGTTGATCCTCACCGCTTCGCCTCTGGGCGGCGGCTACCGCCTGACGTTTAACGACAGACAGTGCGAGCTGTCGCATCCGGACGGTGCAGAATCCTTAACACTGACCTCAAACCTGGCACATGACATTGAGGCCATCACCCGGTTTAAAACCCAACACGGGATCAGAGCCCCCTTTAACTGGCAGCAGGCGCTACGCGCAATACTGGCACACCACCCGACACTGCGCCATGTCGTGCTGATCTGCTCAGAACAACTGCACATCAGTCAGGATGGTAAGACACCTCATGCCGAACTGCTGGCAGCGCTGTTGCGGCATTATGTGGATCGCGAACACTGTCAGGTTGAAGTTGCCAGAGGGCGCTTAGATAAAGACTCCATTGCCAGTTATTACACTGAGATTGAACACCAGATCAACCGCCTGCAGGCCCTTGGCATATCGGAGCGCGCAATCTGTATTGATAACACAGCAGGCCAGGTGCCCGCGAGTATGGGCGCCTGTCTGGCCACGTTACACAACCAATGTCATGTCCAGTACTTTAACAACCAAGGTATCCCCCAGAGCTACCAGGTTACATTTAAACAAATCGACGCCTAGGAGGGCCATTGCAAACCCCTATTGGATGGCGGATACTCGCTTAACACCCGCACAGCGTTACCATAACGCAGGCGGGTGGTGATACTTTGCCAGCTCCGTTAAAAGGAGATTAATGCCCCTGATATTGTAATGACGTATTACGCCAAGTGAGGGATATGCAATGCCACCAGGCAAACACAAGAGAAGGAAACACCATGACGCATCCAACCAGTACCACACTGCTGGCCGTTACCGGACTGGCACCCCAGGTGATCACTGAAACCCTGTACGGGATAGCGCAGAGCCAGCTCGACTGGCCACACAAGATTGTGATCATCACCACTAAAAAGGGAAAACAGGCCGCTATCAAAGGCCTGCTCACCCCACGGCCAGATGGCACGCCGGGCCAGCTTAAACAGTTATGCGACGAACTTGGTAAACCCCCAGTTTACCTGACTGAAGACAACATACTGGCCGTATCGGATGCGGATAAGCAGGCAATGGACGACACCCGCAGCGAAGCCGATCAGCAGGCACTGGCCAATTTTATTGTTAAAGAAGTCGCGAAACTGTGCAGCGACCCAGACACCCGGCTGCATACCTCTATTGCTGGCGGGCGCAAAACCATGACCTTTTACCTGGGCTACGCTATGAGTATTTTTGGCCGCCCCTTTGACCGGCTCAGCCATGTACTGGTCTCAGAACAATACGAATACCTGCCCGACTTTTACTTTCCCACCAGCGCATCAAAACTGATTGAAAACCGCAATGGCGAGCAGTTCGACTGCCGGGATGCACAAGTCACCCTCTCGGAAATCCCGTTCGTCAGCCTGCGCAGCCTGTTCTCGCCTGCGCAGATCCAGCTGTTTAATGATATGGACTATGCCGATCTGGTCGCTCAGGTACAACTGGCCACCAATCCGGACAGCATCAACCTGACGCTTTATGCACACTTCAACGATGCCTGTTTAATGATCAATGACTTTAAAGTCGACTTTAGTGACAACCTGATGGAATACGTCTTCTTACTGATGTGTGCACATCAGGGAGAACAAAGCGAGATAAAACGCCCCTCAGCAGTCAATATCAAAGCAGATCCAGAGCTGCCGCAAAAACTGGCTGACAACTTTTTAAAAGCACTGGCATTGTTTGTCACCGACACCGACTATCGTGACAGCATGTCACCTGCCAACAAAGTAAACGCACTCACTCAAAATGACGCTGTCTGCAAAAAATTTACCCACAAAACGCTGAATGATTTAGTAAACAAGGGCATGACACTCTCCATGTTCGACAGTCGCAGGAATGATTTAAAAACCATACTGCAACGCCAGCTACCAATGACACTGGTTAATATTATTCTGCCACACCCAAATACCGATAGCGGCGGCGAAACCTCAGAAAAGCGCACCCAGGGTAGCTTCTATCGCATCCCCTTCATCATTATCGGATCCGGATAGAAACCAAGGCGCGTTATTAACCGACAATATCCACACGCTTACATATCTGCCAAAACCACACATACCGGCCATGCGCCGGTAAACCTGGTCAGCAAACCGCAGCTCCCTCAACAAATGCACTAACCCAAAGCTAAATCATCGCTATCACCAGCGCGAATCGCTGTTTTTGACGGTGCCTCACGTTCAAATGAGTCTTAATCCCCTATCAAATGGGGAGTGTCCAACCAGAGAATACAGGCTATTCAAGGAAGATGGGAAGGGTCTTAATCCCCTATCAAACGGGGAGTATCCAATAGCCTGTTCAAATGCCATTCCAAGTGGCACTTTTAGTCTTAATCCCCTCTCGCTCGGGGGTGCAGTTAAACAGTTCAATAATGTGCACATTGATTCGTCCGTGAAGCGCCAAGTGGCGCGTTCGCGAGAATCGGCGTCCATTGCCTCGCGCTTACACCTGGGAATATCAAACTGTAGGTAACAACCGTAGCCTCTTTGGCTTCTTGTCTTAATCCCCTATCAAACGGGAAGCATCCAACCGAGTTACTCCATAAATGGAGGAACTTTCCAAAAGTCTTAATCCCCTATCAAACGGGGAGTATCCAGTAGGTCAATAATGTGCACATTGACTCGTCCATGAAGCGCTAACCTGTTCGGCAATCCAAGGCCTCACCTTCGAGCCTGAAAAAGCGGTGCTTTTTCCGGGCGACTCTCAGCCTATCAAACGGGGAGTATCCAAACAAATTGACCTGACCCCATCTGCACAGTGGTTTGATGTCTTAATCCCCTATCAAACGGGGAGTATCCAAACAGATGGGAAGTTTAATCAAGAAGCCGCGGGAGTGGTCTTAATCCCCTATCAAACGGAGAGTATCCAAACAAACAGCTTATCATGAAATGGGCCACGCTTGGTTGCCTTAATCCCCTATCAAACTGGGAGTATTCAATAGTTCAATAATGTGCGCATTGATTCGTCCATGAAGCAGTATCCAGTTCCACCATCCAAGGCCTCACCTTCGAGCCTGAAAAAGCGGTGCTTTTTCCGGGCGGCTCTCAGCCTATCGGGGAGCGTCCACACACAGAGCCAGAAGTTTCAGCAGCTAAACCAATTGTCTTAATCCCCATTAAACGGGGAGTATCCAAACAAAGAAGTCCCGCCCCGGAGAAACCTACCGATAAGTCTTAATCCCCCATCAAACGGGGAGTATCCAAACCCTTACTTTCAGAGGCCTTGCCAGCCGTGGGCTCGGGCGGTGGGTAAGTCACTAGTATTGTTCAGTTTGTCAGTTAGTACCAATTGCCAAACCTTCGCACTGAACCAAATACCCCTCCTCTGTCATGCCGGACTTGATCCGGTATCTGCTTACAGGCAAAGAGATGTTCGGTTGAGACTGCCAGTCTAATCACAAAACTATTTCCGAGTTGCTTGCTTGTAGACTCCGCAGCGAGTGCGGAATGACTGTGAATGGTTGGTAATCACGATCCACAAGCAGGGAGTATCCAAACAATAAAGCTTTTGCTGTATACAGTAAAAACATTCGGTCTTAATCCCCTATCAAACGGGGAGCATCCAACCACTGCATTTGGTATGACCTGGAGTGCATTCATCGGTCTTAACCCCCTATCAAACGGGGAGCATCCAACCGGTTATTATCGTGTTGGGAGCCTGATAATGAAGTCTTAATCCCTATCAAACGGGGAGCATCCAACCTGAAAAGTTCAAGCACCATAGCTCTAACCTTTTTTGTCTTAATCCCCTATCAAACGGGGAGCACCCAACCAGAGGATGGCTTTGGGGTAGACACTAGTGGAAATGTCTTAATCCCCTATCAAACGGGGAGCATCCAACCAGAGAGCAGTTGGTAAGCATTTAAACAAAGCTTAGTCTTAATCCCCTATCAAACGGGGAGCATCCAACCAAGTGCACGAAATGCCTCAAAAACAAATAGCATCTGTCTTAATCCCCTATCAAACGGGGAGCATCCAACCGGCTTACTGGAATTCATGCGGCGAGCCGCTGAAGGTCTTAATCCCCTATCAAACGGGGAGCATCCAACCGGGACTCGATGTGGACTTGAAGCGTGGTACCGTGTCTTAATCCCCTATCAAACGGGGAGCATCCAACCAATAATTATTGCTTGGTTCGGTGGAGTAGAACATTGTCTTAATCCCCTATCAAACGGGGAGCATCCAACCCCTTACTTCCAGAGGCCTTGCCAGCCGTGGGCTCGGGCGGTGGATAAGTCACTAGTATTGTTCAGTTTGTCAGTAAGTGTCAATATCTTACAAAAAAATTGCGAGATTACTTACATCAATAATATATTTATAATTAACTTTCAATAAGTTGCATTATTGCCCAAAAAACCAACCCTGTCAGTACCGATGAGTTCGTCATATTCTTATCCACTTTTCTAACTATCCAATTGAAATTGATAAAAAATAATGATGACAATCTACAGCTTATTCTTTCCACTATCCTTTGGAACGATTGATTTGTGGATATCCGTAATGACTTACCCACTTCAGATACATAAACATTTGTCAGGTTTATGAGCTGATGCCGAGTAATCAGATTTGATTATTAATTCTGTAGATAACTTTTTACCCTGCTTGAGTTATTCAGTTAATGGCTTAACGGTGGTAGCAAATATCCGATAGGTCAGCGATGTGCACTTTGATTCGCCCATGAAGCGCTAAGTGGCGCGTTCGCCAGGATCGGCCATCCAAAGCCTCACCTTCGAGCCTGAAAAAGCGGTACTTTTTCCGGGCGGCCCTCAGCCTATCAAACGGGGAGTATCCAAACATAGAAGAGCTACTCTCTCATTCGTCAGGTATAGCGTCTTAATCCCCTATCAAACGGGGAATGTCCAATAGTTCAACAATGTGCACATTGATTCGTCCATGAAGCGCCAAGTGGCTCGTTCGCCAGAATCGGCGTCCATTGCCTCGCGCTTACACCCGGGAATATCAAACTGTAGGTAACAACCGCAGTCTCTTTGGCTTCTTGTCTTAATCCCCTATCAACCGGGGAGCGTCCAAACGAAAGAAAGTCAATTGGTAAAACCAAGAAAAGAGGTCTTAATCCCCTCTCGGGCGGGGAATGCAGTTAAACAGTTTGATAGTGTGCAGGTAATTCATCCATGAAGCTATAACCAGTTCGCCCATCCAGTGCTTCACCTTCGAGCCTGAAAAAGCGGTGCTTTTTCCGAGCGGCGTTCACCCTATCAAACGGGGAGCATCCAAACATTAATAGCTTACATAGAAGAGCTGGATAAGATCAGTCTTAATCCCCTATCAACCGGGGAGTATCCAAACTTCGAAAAAGGCTTCAACACCAAGCTACCTAATAAGTCTTAATCCCCTATCAAACGGGGAGTGTAGTGGTCAATGTAGTGGCATAGTTTAACTGCAGAAGAGTGGGGTCTCAATCCCCTCTCGTGCGGGGAACGCAGCCGGCATACCTATCACAAAAAACGATGACGTCATGTCTCAATCCCCTCTCGTGCGGGGAACGCAGCCACTATCGGTTATATATTGGCGATTATATTGTGGGTCTCAATCCCCTCTCGTGCGGGGAACGCAGCGGTCTGCTCCTCAGCCAACATGTCACAAGGCCAGAAACCTGCTTTTGCGCTAACCTCGGTCAATTTTGACCAAAGCAGACGCATTCTGCATATCAAAATTACACAATATGATAATAACCATGAGCTTACATGAGCGCTAACCTCCCGGG
This sequence comes from Pseudoalteromonas sp. R3, assembly GCF_004014715.1. Lineage (NCBI taxonomy): Bacteria > Pseudomonadati > Pseudomonadota > Gammaproteobacteria > Alteromonadales > Pseudoalteromonadaceae > Pseudoalteromonas > Pseudoalteromonas sp. R3. The sequence continues at coordinate 1,313,557 of NZ_CP034835.1, read as the reverse complement.
GTTTTAGTGAGAACCACAGGTTAGCGCAAATGGAGTTGTCTGAAGGTAGATTCCGCATCAAGTGCGGAATGACGGTGAGTGGTTAGCAAGCACTGTGTAAAAAGCTGGATAGTCAAACGGGGTGTATCTAAACCTTCGCCAAACACATGATACGCTTATTGCCTTATCGTCTTAATCCCCTATCAAACGGGGAGTATCCAAACCATACATGGCTAACAAGAATGGTTTCAATCAAAAGCGAAATGACAGACACCCAACCAAAAACTTGTCTGTCATACTCCCCTCGCCTATGCTTTTCATCTGATCCAAGGATAAGGACGAAGCAAATGCCAGCGGCACGGAAAAGCCAGGTCAGTTTGGTTGACACAAAATACTACCATTGCATCTCTCGCTGCGTAAGGCGTGCCTTTTTATGCGGCGAAGACCCATTAACAGGCCAATCTTATGAACATCGCCGAGGATGGGTTGAAGAAAAACTACTTCTGCTGGCAAGTATTTTCTGCATTGATATTTGCGCTTACGCTGTGATGAGCAACCATACTCACATTGTTATGTATGTGGACGATAAAAAAGCCAATCGATTGCATGACAAAGCTATCGTCATACGCTGGCACAAGTTGTTTAAGGGAAATTGGCTGACACACTAATTCGTGGAAGGTAACGAACTCACTCCATCCGAACGTATTATGCTCGACGATATTATCGACAAATACCGCGAAAGACTGGCCAGTATTAGCTGGTTTATGCGCGTACTGAACGAAGACATTGCTCGTCGTGCGAATAAAGAAGATTGCTGTACAGGTCGGTTCTGGGAAGGCCGGTTTAAGTCTCAGGCATTGCTCGATGAAGCTGCCCTTGCCGCCTGCATGGCCTACGTTGACCTGAACCCTATCCGGGCCAAAATGGCCGCCACACCGGAAACTTCTGAGTTCACCAGTATCAAAAAACGCATTGAACACGCACAGCATGGCAAACAACCAAATAGCCTTCTGCGCTTTGCTGGCAACCCAAGGCAGGATATGCCCAAAGGATTACCCTTTGAGCTTAAATACTATATTGAGCTGGTTGAGCTAACAGGCCGATGCATTCGTGCAGACAAGCGAGGTCATATCTGCGATGCCCACCCTATCCTCACCAGATTGCAAATAGAGCCTGAAAACTGGCTAAAACTCACCACACGATTTACCAAAGTGTTCCACGGTGCAGTCGGCAGACAGCAAGCCGTGACTGAATACTGTGAGCACCTGCAAAAAAAGCGACGACCCAATCTGGCTAATTGTGAGCGCTTATTGGGGTAGAACAAGCCATTATCTGAATTACATATGATGACTGCCGCGCTCTGGCAGAGCTTAATACCAATTTGATTAAATTTATGATCTAATATCAAAATCCAATTTTCATCGTTGTGATAGTGATTTTGCAGCCCTCTGAATTTATTAAGCTCTCCAAACAGACTAAAGACCCAAGAAAGAAAGTGCGTATACTCGCACTGGCTCATTTCTTTGAAGGTAAATCTCGCTATCAGATTGCTGAATATTTAAAGGTCAGTCGTACTAGCGTAAACAAATGGGTCAAAGACTATCTCGATTATGGATTAGAGGGCCTGGAAGACCTGCCTCGCTCGGGCCGTCCTTGCAAACTGGATGGTGCACAACTGAAGCAGCTTAAAGCATATGTACTCGACTCTATAGACCGCACGGAAGGTGGTCGGCTAACATTAGAAGATATTCAGCAGTATATATCTGAGTCTTTTCACATTGAGTACGAGTTATCAGCTGTTCACAGATTGTTGAAAAGACAAAACTTCTCATGGATCAGCAGCCGGTCAATCCACCCTAAAGGAAACCAGGCTCACCAAGAAGCTTTTAAAAAACTTCGAGCTGGAAACGATCCTTCACACCCCGGGACACCTGCTTCCTGAACGCATTGATGTGTGGTTTCAGGACGAAGCACGATTTGGTCAGCAAACTTCGACAACAAAAGTTTGGGCTGAAAAAGGCTCACGTCCAAGAGTTGTAAAGCAGCAACAATTCGAATATGCCTATCTATTTGGTGCAGTGTGTCCAAAAACTGGTGAAACAGAAGCACTCATCTCACCTATAGTGAATAAAGAAGTCATGTATTCTCACCTGGAGCAAATATCACAAAGGACTCAACCAGGAAGAATGGCTGTGGTCGTCATGGATCGCGCAGCCTGGCACTTCAAAGATGGTTTGGTAAAAGGCCTGGAGAATGTAGTGATCATTAGGCTGCCACCTTATTCTCCAGAGTTAAACCCCATAGAACAAGTGTGGAGTTGGCTCAGACAACATAAGTTATCAAACAGAACCTTTGCAAACTACGATGACATTCTGGATCAGGTCAGCGAAGCATGGAATGCGTTTATCTCATGTGCTGACAGGGTGAAATCATTGTGCTTCAGGGACTGGATAAATCTGACCAGTTAATTAGTCAAAATGGTATAACCATGCTCAAAAACACCAAATAACTACTGTTTCAGCTGGAGTTACTCATCCGTACAATCTGACTACTGAAACTTTTCGCTTTTTATTCGCAGAAGCAATCGTATTCATAGTCAATGGACCGGTAACTAGAACAAGTAAGGCTGGGTGTCTTTGTTTTTGTGTTTTTCTTTGTTTTTGTGTTTTTCTTTGTTTTTGTGTTTTTTCCGCGGGGAATGCAGCCGTATCGAGTGGGAGCACGTTGTCTCAGCGTGGGTCTCAATCCCCTCTCGCGCGGGGAATGCAGCATGAGTAATTTGATGACTGAAAAAAATAACCAGAGTCTCAATCCCCTCTCGTGCGGGGAATGCAGCTATATCATGGAGATCCTGACAGGTTGCGCAGTGTGTCTCAATACCCTCTCGCGCGGGGAATACAGCATTCTGCACTATTTGGCCTAATTCTTTATGGATGTCTCAATCCCCTGAAGTTGATAACAAATAACGATGACAATCTACAGCTTATTCTTTCCACTATCCTTTGGAACGATTGATTTGTGGATAGCCGTAATGACTTATTCACTTCAGATACATAAACATTTGTCAGGTTTATGAGCTGATGCCGAGTAATCAGATTTGATTATTAATTCTGTAGATAACTTTTTACCCTGCTTGAGTTATTCAGTTAATGGCTTAACGGTGGTAGCAAATATCCTATAGGTCAGCGATGTGCACTTTGATTCGCCCATGAAGCGCTAAGTGGCGCGTTCGCCAGGTTCGGCCATCCAAAGCCTCACCTTCGAGCCGGAAAAAGCAGTGCTTTTTCCGGGCGGCTCTCAGCCTATCAAACGGGGAGCATCCAACCAGTTCAACACTTTGAAGGCTACAGTTTTAAAATTGTCTTAATCCCCTATCAAACTGGGAGTATTCAATAGTTCAATAATGTGCACATTGATTCGTCCATGAAACAGTAAGTGGTGCGTTCGCCAGAATCGGCCGTCCAGGGCCTCACCTTCGAGCCTGAAAAAGCGGTGCTTTTTCCGGGCGGCTCTCAGCCTATCAAACGGGGAGCATCCAACCCCTTACTTCCAGAGGCCTTGCCAGCCGTGGGCTCGGGCGGTGGATAAGTCACTAGTATTGTTCAGTTTGTCATTAAGTGTCAATATCTTACAAAAAAATTGCGAGATTACTTACATCAATAATATATTTATAATTAACTTTCAATAAGTTGTATTATTGCCCAAAAAGCCAACCCTGTCAGTACCGATGAGTTTGTCATATTCTTATCCACTTTTCTAACTATCCAATTGAAATTGATAAAAAATAATGATGACAATCTACAGCTTATTCTTTCCACTATCCTTTTGAACGATTGATTTGTGGATAGCCGTAATGACTTACTCACTTCAGATACATAAACATTTGTCAGGTTTATGAGCTGATGCCGAGTAATCAGATTTGATTATTAATTCTGTAGATAACTTTTTACCCTGCTTGAGTTATTCAGTTAATGGCTTAACGGTGGTAGCAAATATCCGATAGGTCAGCGATGTGCACTTTGATTCGCCCATGAAGCGCTAAGTGGCGCGTTCGCCAGGATCGGCCATCCAAAGCCTCACCTTCGAGCCTGAAAAAGCGGTGCTTTTTCCGGGCGGCTCTCAGCCTATCAAACGGGGAGCATCCAACCAGAAACAGTAGAGGCAACTGAACGGTATATCTTTGGTCTTAATCCCCTATCAACCGGGGAGCATCCAGTAGGTCAATAATGTGCACATTGATTTATCCATGAAGCGCTAACCAGTTCGGCCATCCAGGGCCTCACCTTCGAGCCGGAAAAAGCAGTGCTTTTTCCGGGCGGCTCTCAGCCTATCAAACGAGGAGCATCCAACAAAAAAACTTGTGATAGCGGTGATAAAATTCAGTGTCTTAATCCCCTATCAAACAGGGAGCATCCAACCAGAATTTGTTTTTCTTTTAGTTCTGTTGTTTAAAGTCTTAATCCCCTATCAAACGGGGAGCATCCAAACCCTTGCTTTCAGAGTTCTTGCCAGCCGTGGGCTCGGACGGTGGATAAGTAGTAAGTATTATTCAGTTTGTCAATCATTATCAATTGCCAAACCTCAGCACAAAACCAAATACTCCGCCTCTGTCATACCAGACCTGATCCGGTATCTACTTACAGGCAAATAGAATGTTCGGTTGAGACAGCCAGTCCAATCACAACGCTATTTCCGAGTTGCTTGCTGGTAAATTCCGCAGCGAGTGCGGAATGACTGTGAATGGTTGGTAATCACGATCCAAAAGCATGGAGTATCCAAACAATAAAGCTTTTGCTGTATACAGTAAAAACATTCGGTCTTAATCCCCTATCAAGCGGGGAATGCAGCAAGCGCCGGTTGTCGGTGACTACATCGTCAGGCGTCTCAATCCCCTCTCGCACGGGGAATGCAGCGTGCGAGATTCGGCTACCCAGCGCTGGCACCTGGTCTCAATCCCCTCTCGCGCGGGGAATGCAGCCCATTTTTTTTCGATAATCGCCGCCCACTCATGGTCTCAATCCCCTCTCGCGCGGGGAATGCAGCACCCAACGCTTTCCTACTCTCAATACATGATAATGTCTCAATCCCCTCTCGCGCGGGGAATGCAGCGCTGGAGCAGGCCTATACCAATCACCTGGAAAATGTCTCAATCCCCTCTCGCGCGGGGAATGCAGCGGCCTGCTCCTCAGCCCATATATCACAAGGCCAGAAACCTGCTTTTGCGCTAACCTCGGTCAAATTTGACCAAAGCAGACGCAATCTGCATATCAAAGTTACACAATATCATAATAAACATAAGCTTACACGAGCGCTAACCTCCCGGGGTTTTCGTGAGAACCACAGGTTAGCGCAAACGGCGTTGTCTGAAGGTAGATTCCGCATCAAGTGCGGAATGACGGTGAGTGGTTGATCATCACTGTGCACAAAACTGGATAGTCACGAGGGAAGTATCCAATAGGTCTGTAATGTGCAGGTAATTCGTCCATGAAGCGCTAACCTGTTCGGCCATCCAAGGCCTCACCTTCGAGCCTGAAAAAGCGGTGCTTTTTCCGGGCGGCTCTCAGCCTATCAAACGGGGAGCATCCAAACCACCTGTCTCAGGGACTTTCAATACTGAGTTTAGTAAGTCTTAATCCCCTATCAAACGGGGAGTATCCAGTAGGTCAATAATGTGCACATTGATTCATCCATGAAGCAGTAAGTGGTGCATTCGCCAGAATCGGCCATCCAAGGCCTCACCTTCGAGCCTGAAAAAGCGGTGCTTTTCCCGGGCGGCTCTCAGCCTATCAAACGGGGAGTATCCAAACCCTTACTTTCTGAGGCCTTGCCAGCCGTGGACTCGGACAGTGGATAAGTCGCTAGTATTATTCAGTTTGTCAGTCCTTACCAATTGCCAAGCCTCTGCATCGAATCAAACTCCCACACCGCCGTCATACCGGACTTGATCCGGTATCTGTTTACGGGCAAATAGATGTTCGGTTGCGACTGCTAGTCTAATCACAACGCTATTTCCGAGTTGCTTGTTGGTAGATTCCGCAGCGAGTGCGGAATGACTGTGAATGGTTGGTAATCACGTTGCACAAAAGCAAGGGAGTATCCAAACAATAAAGCTTTTGCGGTATACAGTAAAAACATTCGGTCTTAATCCCCTATCAAACGGGGAGTATCCAAACTAACAGACATAACGCAATTCGACTGGCTGGTAGCGTCTTAATCCCCTATTAAACGGGGAGTATCCAAACTTAAACGCCGATACTCTCTAAGCCAAAAAGAGGTCTTAATCCCCTATCAAACGGGGAGTATCCAAACATACACCTGAAGAGGATAAGCAGTTCTTAAGACAGTCTTAATCCCCTATCAAACGGGGAGTATCCAAACTGGTATTGGTAAGATAAACATCAATTAAACGGACTACTACAACTGGCAAAGGCCACACAGCAACAATGAAATGATCGCGCCAGCTGCTGCGGAAGAAAAACTTTATTTACTGTCCGGGATTAGTTGACCACTACACAGCGAAGACCGTTGAAAGCTGGTTGTACGAAAAAACGTCTCAATCCCCTCTCGTGCGGGGAACGCAGCGGTCTGCTCCACAACCTATATATCACAAGGCCAGAAACCTGCTTTTGCGCTAACCTCCCGGGGTTTTCGTGAGAACCACAGGTTAGCGCAAACGGCGTTGTCTGAAGGTAGATTTCGCATCAAGTGCGGAATGACGGTGAGTGGTTGGCAAGCACTGTGTAAAAAGCTGGATAGTCAAACGGGGAGTATCCAACCAGACGATGTCTTTCGTAATGTTCTAAATAGCGGAGTGTCTTAACCCCCTATCAAACGGGGAGTATCCAAGCATGTCTCCGTACTTTTTAATTCAGGTTTATTTGTCTTAACCCCCTATCAAGCGGGGAATATCAAGTAGGTCAGTAATGTGCACATTGATTCGTCCATGAAGCGCTAACCTAGCTCAAACAGGACCCAAATAAGCGCATGCTGCGTATCTAAACCATACAATGTAATAATAAACATTAACTTACAAGAACGCTAACCCACCCGGGTTTTCGTGAGAACCAAGGGTTAGCGCAAAAAGGTATTGTATGCAGATAAACTCAGTTTCGAGTGCAATATGCACTGCTGAGGTGTTGTTCTGTTTAAGCTGTATACACCATATCAACTGAAAGTCTTCGAGACGAAGACTATGAAGAAGACCAAGACGAGTCTTAACTCCCTATCAAACGGGAATATCCAAACAATAAACACCTTGTTGCCCCAGTTAAGAAAAAGTCGTCTTAATCCCCTCGCGTGCGGGGAATGCAGCAAACTCTGTAGCAAAGGCGTTTCTTGGCTAAAAAGTCTCAATCCCCTCTCGTACGGGAAACGCAGCCGTAATTATCGAGATATGCCAGATGTGCCATGTTGTCTTAACCCCCTATCAACCGGGGAGCGTCCAACCGTAATAGATCAAAATTGGTCAAGAATCGCTGATGTCTTAATCCCCTATCAACCGGGGAGCATCCAAACTCTTATCCGACATACTGTCACGAATACCCAGAAACGTCTTAATCCCCTCTCGTGCGGGGAATACAGCCAATGATGACACGTTAGCCAAACGTTCAATTAGCAGAGGAGTGGAAAGCGACTCAAAAGTCTGAACCCCCTATCAAACGGGGAGTACAGCCGGTATGGCGCTGGTTATCGCGTTCATGGGGAGGTCTCAATCCCCTCTCGTGCGGGGAGCACAGCGTATACGTCGAATCAGATTGGTTTAGGGACGGTGTCTCAATCCCCTCTCGCGCGGGGAATGCAGCCGTATTTACACAACACACTGGTTTGAACGAGATGTCTCAATCCCCTCTCGCGCGGGGAATGCAGCTATCTCAATGCTGTCGGCGCCCACACCCAATAAATGTCTCAATCCCCTCTCGCGCGGGGAATGCAGCGGGTCAAGAACCTAAATAATGGTGAGGACCGTGATGTCTCAATCCCCTCTCGCGCGGGGAATACAGCAGTCTGCTCTAAAGCCCTTATATTACGAAGCCATAAACAGACTTTTGCGCTAACCTCGGTCAGTTTTGACCAAAGCAGACGCATTCTGCATATCAAAATTACACAATATGATAATAAACATGAACTTACTCGAGCGCTAACTTCCCGGGGTTTTCGTGAAAACCACAGGTTAGCGCAAACGGCGTTGTCTGAAGGTAGATTCCGCATCAAGTGCGGAATGACGGTGAGTAGTAGGCAATCATTGTGCACAAAGCAAAATGGTCAAACGGGGAGTATCCAAACTCGCGTTATATGCCTTTGTTGATGGTACCACTAACGTCTTAATCCCCTATAAAACGGGGAGCATCCAAACCCTTCCTTTCAGAATTCTTGCCTGCCGTGGGCTCGGGCGGTGGATAAATCACTAGTATTATTCAGTTTGTCAGTCCTTACCAATTGCCAAACCTCTGCACCGAATCAAACTCCCACACCGCCGTCATACCGGACTTGATCCGGTATCTGCTTACAAGCAAATAGATGTTCGGTTGCGACTGCCAGCCTAATCACAACGCTATTTCCGAGTTGCTTGTTGGTAGATTCCGCAGCGAGTGCGGAATGACTGTGAATGGTTGGTAATCACGATCCAAAAGCAGGGAGTATCCAAACAATAAAGCTTTTGCTGTATACAGTAAAAACATTCGGTCTTAATCCCCTATCAAGCGGGGAATGTCCAAATAGTTCAATAATGTGCACATTGATTCGTCCATGAAGTGCCAAGTGGCGCGTTCGCCAGAATCGGCGTCCATTGCCTCGCGCTTACACCTGAGAATATCAAACTGTAGGTAACAATCGTAGCCTCTTTGGCTTCTTGTCTCAATCCCCTCTCGCGCGGGGAATGCAGCAACATACCCCACCTGTTTTAGTTCCAGCGGTGTGTCTCAATCCCCTCTCGCGCGGGGAATGCAGCGGCAATTCTTTTTGACCTATAGCAACTGAACTGGTCTCAATCCCCTCTCGCGCGGGGAATGCAGCATTGCGACCAGCATTATTACGCAGAACGAAAGGTGTCTCAATCCCCTCTCGCGCGGGGAATGCAGCGGACTGCTCCTCAGCCCAAATATTACAAGGCCTAAAGCCGACTTTTGCGCTAACCTCGCTCAAAACCAACCCAAGCAGCAGCTCTCTAAGCAGCCAACTTCCATAATCTCACAATAAACATGAGCTTATACGAGCGCTAACCTCCCGGGGTTTTAGTGAGAACCACAGGTTAGCGCAAACGGCGTTGTCTGACGGTAGATTCCGCATCAAGTGCGGAATGACGATGAGTCGTTGGTCATTACGGTGCTCGAAGCTGGATAGTTAAACGGGGAGCGTCCAATGGGTCAGTAATGTGCACTTTGATTCGTCCATGAAGCGCTAAGTTGTGCGTTCGCCAGAATCGACCATCCAAGGCCTCACCGTCGAGCCTGAAAACGCAGTGCTTTTTCCGGGCGGCTCTCAGCCTATCAAACGGGGAGTATCCTAATGAAGATGGTAAAATCTGTATGGACGCGTTCAATCCATCTTAATCCCAGAAACAGGGATCACCAGGCCCTGCTTTCACAGCTTTGGGCCGGGTGACAATCCAATTTCCAAATTGTTAAAGAGCGTTGCGCCTTGGCGCTTATTCAAATGCTTATCAGGCGATTAACCGATAGCGGCCGAGGCCGAAGGTGGTTTTGCCGCCGATGCCGATGAGCTCGCCCAGTTGCAGCCAGGGGATGGCGTCGGCTATTTCGCCGCAGTAGCTGGATTGGCCTTTCATGCCGCCGAATGGGATCTGCGCCTGTTGTTTGTTTGAAAAACGCTGCCAGTTTTCAAAATACATAAAATCGCTGTGTTCATGCTGACCCAGCACCGGGAGTGACTGGTGTAACCCTTGCAGCAAAGTGTTGTCGTCACATAACCAGAAGCGGGTCAGCAAGGTCAGCCGCCGTTTTATTTGCTGGCACAAAATGGCCAGCGGTGGCGACTTGCGCAGCTGTTGTTGTGCCACTTTGAGCCTTAACGGGGTCACAAATTCCAGTGCCACTTCCTGAGAAAACCCGCTATCTATTGGCGTGAGCCAGCTGCCGAGGACGGATGGCTGAATGCCCGGTTTAAGCCCGCTGGGTGTTTGGCTGGCCACACTCAGTAGTTGTACCTGAGTACGGGCCTTGCCCAGCCCGAGGCGGCAGCCCGCCTGTAAGGCATCAACTATTCGCTCTGCCAGCTGGCATACCTCTGCGAACAAATACAGGGTAAAGTGGATAAGCTCGCCTTTACGCCAGTGACTGCGCTGATCATCTTCAACCACCACCGAGTAAGGTTTGGGCTGGCCTTCGGCATGTTCACCAAAGAGCACAAAAAAGGCATGCTCATCATGGCTTTTTAATGCCTGGCCCAGCCAGCCGTGCCACATACTGCCTTTAAATACCGGCAATTCGCAATCAGCCCCCAGCCTAAACGTCAGGCGCAGAGGTAAAATGGTAAAGTGCCCGGCTACCGCGTTCAGAGAGGCATTCATGTACTTTGCTCCACAAATTGCTGCGCCGCTTTGAGTCTTCTTTGATAGTCCCGTTGCTTTTTTTTCCCTACATTCAGGTAATCAGAGACATCTTCGTCACTGGCGATCGCTATCAGTTCCTGCGCGGCAATCAATGACATCTCGCCCTCAACAACTTGGCCCAGCAGCTCAAAAATCTTGCTATTTAAGCTAGGTCGTACATGTCTCTCCACCGTTTTGAGTGTTTCTCTCAGCGCCAGTACATCATCTAACCCTCGCTGATCTCCGCTTGAAGACTGCAACTGGGTGATTCTGTCGGCCTCTCGCTGACTTTCAAGTGCTTCATCACGCTCCCTTTCATAACGCTTTGACTTTAAGAGCTTATCTTTAAACCAAGTACTGGCTTGGGTCTTTTTATCGACCAGCTCACAGAGTCGGCCTTTGGCAAAACTCGCCGAGCCGGTGTCACTGACCTGAGTCGACTCCATCCGCCCTAACAGTTCGTCATTCACTGTCAACCCAGGTAGTGACGCCTTACTGTTCTGGATCTGTCTGTACTGACTGTCTTTCGCTTTTTGTTCATAAGGGATATAACGCAGGTTCCGCTGAGTATGCAGTGTCGGGTTTGCCATCGCCAGCAGGTGCTGTATCTGCGGGCTGTGCGTCCAGCTTTGCGTGTCTTGCTGTGGATGTCGTGCATTCATATGCTGTTCAAACCCATCTATTAGTGCCTCGGGCGATGCGCTTTGCTCCGCATAAGCATTATTCAGGGTCAGATCTTGTATTTTAACAAGGCCCGCTCCCAAGCTCCGACCATGTCCTAACTGATGGTATACATCCGCTTGCTTGCCAAACTTAATGGTCCACAACAGCGCCCCCAACTCCTCAGGGAGCAGGTTATGAAACACAATCCGGCCCCGAAATTGTGTGCCTACCGCTACAAATTCGAGCTGACTTTGTACCTCAGTGTTTTCCTCTTCATCTGCTGACTTTGGCCCGGTGTAGTTAGAGCTGAACCCAGGCTGGGCCACATAGCGCTTCCAGCCAGATAAGCGCGCGTACTTAGCGTTGTAATCTATGTACTCATTACTGCCTTCTTTTGTTCAACATAAGTTGCTAAAAAGCTCGGCTTTGGGCCACCCAGGGTCACCACAGGTGACATTTCGCTCTTGGTTTTATTAGCTAGCCTTGCATCCGAAAAGCTGATCCGGCTTTTCAGACTGAGTCCTTTGTCTCTGAGTGTGCCAAACATGCATTCTGCCAGGTCAAATACATGCTCGCTCAAGGCATCTTTCTGCCAGTTTTGGGCCAAACTATGAAAATCGTGCTGATACATTAACCGGGGCATTCTGGCCAACCCCAGTGATTTCAGTGTTTTCCCTTGTTTATCGAGCAAAGCAAACACCGGCATCCCAAACTCTGCATGGGCATGCTTTTGCAAATAGTTCACCTGCTTTTCATCGTGGCTTTTAAAACACTTCTGAACCAGCTCTTCCAAAATGCTATCAGCTACGGATACCGGCCTATGCTCTCCGTAAAAACAATAACTAAAATCATAATCTATCGGGTCCGCTCTGGTTGCATCAAAAACCCGATGATTACAAAACACCATATGCGCCTTGTATTTACCTTCTTTCAGATCGTCCGCCCAGTAAAAGTCTTTGCCCTTAATGGTTTTCTTATAGGGCGTAACAAAAACCTCCTTTGTCAGTGGAAACTTGCCATATTTAACGGTTGCTGGTTCTTCGTTCTTCAGCGCCACCCCCAACTGGGATTGAATAAGTCCGTGTCTGACCTTAGCAAACTGGCACAGGTGTAATTGCCACTTTTGCCTGTCGGTATCAAACCGCAACCAGGCTGCTTCGACTTTGCTTTTTTTGCTGACCGTGTCCAAATATTCGCTGTGGCTAGACACATCGCGATAGGACAGGTGGCTATTATCCACCTGTCCAAACTTTCCAAAGCTGGCGATTTCCAGCACGCTGCGCAGCATCCCTTTAATACTGCTGCCGGGGATGATCGGGTTGTTCTGAGGATCTCTGGCCCATTTTACCCCGGTCGGGGCGTTGTCTTGTTTTACGTGTTCCTGACCAACGCACAGGGGCGTTTGGTTCACCAGCGTATAATCAATGGTGCCGCTCAGGCCGTTCTCAAACGGCACGTCGTGGCTCACCAGATGTGCCCAGTCGGGCATATACACCCACTTAGACAGGGGCACAAAGTGATAAGGGGCATGTACCTGGGCCATTAGCTGTTCTCCTTCTGTAAGGCCTGGCTTGTGTGCCAGCCCATAAATTGCTGTGCCACCGGGCGCCAGGCCCACTGCTCTGTGGGCTCTGCGGTTTCACTCAGCAAGGGGGTGTTTTGTTTTTGGTACCACAGCCGGTAAATGGCATGCTGTTCGTCAAGGCCGTCGCGCAACAATACACGCTGATCGCGATATACCTGATCTGCGCCTGTGTCTGTCTCGCTGTGCATGCGCACCAGCCGATACTGCTGTGGTGCCACCAGCCGGGCGCTTAGCGACACTTGCTCGTTACACCACTGACCTTCGATCACATCCTGACGCGCGCTGTCCAGGGTGGTGCACAGCACCAGAGCATCGCGCCACATTGCCCAGCCTGCGTTTGCTTCTATCGACTGCACAGACTCCTGTAGCTGCTGTGCATCAACCAGCTGAGACTCAACTATCAGGCGTGCTGCTGTAAGCTCAGGGAGCTGACTGCCAAGGCGCTTTGCGCTGCCCTGCTGCGCTCGTAAGGTGTTATACACGGCTATGCTCATAGCGCTATCTCCTTTAACATCTGTGAATCTTCCCGGCTTTGTGCGCCAGGTTGCAGCAGGCTGGTGCCTCTTCCGCTGCCAGCCCCGAGCGGCAGTAAGCCCTGCTCAAGATCATTGAGGGTGGCTTTGAGGGCTTGTTTGGTGGTTGTGTCCAGTTGCTTAAATCTGGCCTCATTAGCCAGCCAGACTCGTATGGTCAAAGTCGGCTGATACAGCAGCTCTTCGGTATACAGTGCGCCCTTGCGAACCCCGCCGGTAAAACGGTCCAGGCTGGTGTGGCTGCGCACCTGAATATCTTTCGCCTGGTACACCACTTCGCAGTCATCCACCATCAGACAGCCGGCAAATGAGTTGTCGTGTTCTTGCTCATCCAGGTGGCCAAACAACTCATCCACGCCGGCAACGCGTTTTTGCCAGTCTTCATGGCTGTCCTGTGCTCGGGCTTCGGCGTATAGCTTGTTCAGGCGGCAATAATGAAATGCCACCCGGTGCGCCAGTATGCCTTTAATGGCACTGCCGCACAGCACCACGTGCTGACCTTTAAGTTGTGGCCCCGATTCGTCCCATGTCACCCTTGGCTCGCTGTAACACAAAATATCCGGGCTACGAGCTGCGCTCCCCTCAGCCGGTGATTTAAGTCGACTCACCCCGGCTCCAAAGCGCCAGTAATCCAGCCCTTTTACCGTCATTTCGCACAGCGCCCTGGTGGCTGCGGGTAACTTGCCGTCTGGCAGCCAATCTTGTACTTCTGAAAACGGCTTTGTTTGTGCAGCGAGGTTGCAGTCTGGCTGATAAAACGCACGCAGTGCCGTGCGCGGGTCATGTTCGGGGGTTTTTTGCAGCGGTACGTGCTTAACGTCCAGCCCCAGCAACGCCATTTGCCCCAAACCGTTGCGAGTCGAGCCACCCAGTGCAAATTGCCTTTGTTGCCAGACAGATAGCACCTGAGCAAAATAACGCTTTGCTTCGTTCTGCGCGAGGTGCGCCGAGTCAAACTCATACTTAACCGTCAGAACAAAGCGGACTCCGGCGGGCAACAATAGCTGATCGAACTTAGCGTTATGTTTGGCTACTCCCCGGTCGTTGATGGCAACTCGCTCGCGATGGTGAGGCCTGGCCAGCAACAAGCTGGCCAGGTAATCATCCTGCTCCAGCTGCTGCTGGCTCTGACAGGCCCGCACTGGCTGATGCTGTTTATCCACCACCACACCATGACTGACAGTCAGTGACGAGCGCAGTTCTGAACTGCCAAAAATGGCATCGCACTGTGCTTTACCCAGTTCGCGCAAAACTAACGAGCGCCATACCCCTGTAACACTGGTTGCGGGCAAATAAGGTAAGCCATTGGCATCGCGTGCCAGCTGCGTATCAAAATTATGCTCACGTCCGCCTGAGCTTATGGCCATCGGCGCGACATTACTGACCAGTAATCTGGCTAATAAATAGTGCTTCATTGTGTGACCTCCTCGTTACTCTGTGCCTTTTGCTTGTCCAGCAGTGCCTGCATGTCCTTTAACCCGCCGGGCGTAGCCAATTCGTAGCGGCAGATCTGCTCCAGCAGCTGGCGAGCCAGTACCAGCTCTATGGCTGAACCATCAGCGTTACAAAACAACGACTTGCTGGCTTCAGCAAAATGAGTAAAACCATCCACGCCCTGCCAGCGAATGCCCCAGCCGTATTCATCGTTGCTGGCTTTGCAGATGTGGCCGCTGTCTTTGTCGGCAACGCCGTCACGACCAAACGCCCGCTCAAACCAGTCATCGGAGGCATGATTAAGCAAATCCGCAATACGCCGCCACTGATTCTGCGACGGGCCAGCCTGGTAGCTGGGTAACACATGATTGTAGCTGCGTGCCTGACGATAGTAAGTCAGCAAGGTCGTGACCTGATCACGAACCCACATGGCTCGCTCACGCAATTGTTGCTCTCGGGTACCTTGCGCGCGCAGCCAGTCGATTAATGGCGTTGACAAGTTGCTGATGGCTTCATCGCTAAGTGACTGCGCGCCGGAGGTCGGGATGTCATCACAGCAGAACACCGCTTCGCGACACGGATTACTCTGTGTTGCCCACGCTGGATTGACCATCACCCAGCCCTGGCCAAATTGCTTGTCTGTCCCTATTCCGTTTTGGCTGATCTCATGCAATACCTGCCGGGGCACTGCGCTGGATAAACGAAAACTCAGCACACTGCCACGGGTGATCACCCGCTGCTCACTGTCAAAGCCGCCGCGCTTTTGATTGAAGCGGCTCAGGGTATGGGCACGAATAAAACTATGGCGCGTATCCAGGCTGGCACCTTTAAGCTGAGGATGAATATCTTCTCCACAGGGCATCACATGGTGCATCCCCTGCGCGTCTACAAAAGCGCAATCACTTAAACACCAGAGCGTCAGCCTGTCTGGCGCATCGCTTGCTTCTGGCAACGCATACTCAATAGTCTGTATGCGCACCCGGCCATATTCATTTGAGCGTGCCCGGCCAATTCGGTATTCACCGTTGAGGGCATTCGTCACGCGCTGTTGTAATTCAGTGTCTTGCGGATCCATGGCAACAAACCCCACAAACTGCTGTCCGGGGTCGATGTGCCCGTAAGTAAACAGCTGACCTGGGGCTACTTTACCCGTTTCAGACTCAAGC
The DNA here is from genome assembly GCF_004014715.1 of Pseudoalteromonas sp. R3. Taxonomy (NCBI): domain Bacteria; kingdom Pseudomonadati; phylum Pseudomonadota; class Gammaproteobacteria; order Alteromonadales; family Pseudoalteromonadaceae; genus Pseudoalteromonas; species Pseudoalteromonas sp. R3. The sequence goes on along the minus strand of NZ_CP034835.1, from coordinate 1,297,651 downwards.
GCCGTCTTGGTGTTTTGTCCGCGACTTACCCTGATCCGCTGCGCATCTGCAGTTACGTAGTCGGCACTCATTTGCACATACTGGGTATTCGCCTCGCGCACAAAACCTGTGTGAGCATGGTTGGTGATGTGCTCTGCAAACTGCGATGTTTGTGGTTCCACAACCGGCGCATGCTTTTGATGATGCCAGGACAATGGCACAGGCAACGCCAGTCGGTTATCCTGGAGCGGATAACACGGACCAAAACGCCAGGTACCACTGTGAAATAACGCCCAGCTTTGTTCGCCACTCAGTTCGCGATACAGCCGTCCCGCCAGCGCACCCAGCAGTGCACTACCGGGAATAAAGTCCAGGCTCATCTGGTTATTCACGGTTGCATTGCTTTCACTGACCACAATGGGGTCGAGTGTGGTGAGCACAAAATATTGAATGGTCATGCCGCCTCCTTATTCAGGGTCACTGTTACCTGACCAAACCCACGCTGACGCTTACCTCCAAGCTCAGTGATCAGCAATAACGCATCGTCAATACACTGCACCAGCTCAGCTTCAGTGAGCAGTGTCTGTAATCGCGCCCAGTTGGGGTGCTCATGATTAAAAGTGAGCTCACACACCAAAGTAACGGGGACCACAACTTGCGTGGCTCTTAAGCTGGTGTTTCTGGCAACACCACGCTCGTTGACTGCAGTACTTTGAAGCACCCGATAAAGGTATTTCTGATGAGACTTGTGAAAAGTCAAAAATTGTTGCTCCGCCCTACTAAGTTCGGCACTGCTGAGCTGGATCACGCCCTGACTGCACTCGGCCTGTTTGCCTTCATGCCCGAACAGGTAAGTCGCAACGTCTTCGCCATGTTCACCAAACCAGTTATGCTGCGCAGCCGTCTCAAAAGCATGACGCAGCAACCCTTTAATGCTTTTACCCGGAATATAGGGCAACCCTTGTGCTGATTTGGCCACCAGCGCATCGGCATAGCTGCCGCCCTCTTCACCGCTGCCAATATGCCAGTCACTGTGTAAGGTAAAGGTCAGTTCATAAGTCATCACGACACCTCCGGTTGTTGCTTTGCCTGAATACTTTTCACGCTCAGGCGATTGAGCTTTTCGAGCACCATCAAGTCGCTAAGTGGCGTAACCCAGCCGTTTTCGCCCTGCCAGTGCCAGCTTTCCTGTGGCTCTTTGTCCCGCGCGCTGAGCTGCGCAAAAGCCTGCGCCAGTTTTTGCTGCTGTGCTTTGTTGCCATTGAGCGCAAAGTCGCGATAGATCACGCGCTGCACCTCAGCCAGGTCGCCCATGCCAAGATACGTTAATACCTCTCGCCACTTACTCAGCGTCATAGGTGTGCACGCCTGTGCCAGTAAATCAAACAAAGCGTTCAGTGCTTTTAAGGTCGGATACGACCCATACTCACTTAACAGGTAAGCACCCAGGCTGGTATGCAGAACGTCCTCACCACTGTGCAGCTCAAATGACGGGCCCTGAAAGTATCTAGTCCATCACTGACCGTATTGGAGACCTGAACAAAGGCCAGTGCCGCTGTGCCATTGGCCTGCTTGGTCAGTACCTTGGCCTGTTTACACAACTGCTCGGTCATTTCATGGCTGTGCGTGAAAGGATGTTTGGCCTTTTGGATTAAGACCCCGGCACTGGCTGTGAGCTTGCCGCCAAATGTGCTTTCAGCGTTGGCCGCTTTGATAACCTCATAGGTTGGTTTAAGTGCAATCCGCGACGTTTGCTCAAAAGCCGCACAAAACTGCTCAGTGTATTCCAGAGCCAGGTCAGCACGGCACAGTAAGGTAACGTCGTCGCCCCTAGCACCAGCGGGCGCATTGGCAGCAGTAGCTCAGTCAGTTCGCTGTTTTCTGCTTGCTCTGACAATACCCGTTTGGTGAGCCACAACGTTGCCTGCTGAGCCGCTTGTTGTGTGGCAGTGGCCATAGCCTCAGAAAAATCCCTGAATGCGCTGCAATACACGTCATCACCTGCACCACTCAAAGCCTTATCCAGATCCTGTAACACCTGGCCCATGCCATTGCCATCTATGTGCAGCAGTGCAATGTCCATGTGCAGCTCAGACTCTGAGTCATCTGCTGTCGCGCGAGGGGTTAAGGGGAACTCAGACTCCAGATCAAGAGGAAAGGCGATTTTGTCAACCAGTTTGGGATCCAGTAACTCCCCGGTCGGTTTAAAGCGCGCCTGCAACGCACCGTCTTTATCGCGCAGGTCCCAGTGATTATATGCCTGCTCGTTGTACCAACTGGGCAAGTCCACCAGCTCTTCGTGGCGCAGCTTTACTGCCAACGATCCGGTGCGCTGCGCCCGGGCACACAGGGTTGTTGCAACCGGCAAGCTTGCAGGCTGAAAATTACGCGCCTGTGCCAATAAATAAAGCGCGGCCTGTTTAGCATGTGCAACGCTTTGCCCCTGCGCCAGCGCATCACAATATTCCAGCCCCGGATAAAGCTGAGCAAAAGTTAAGGTCCAACTGTCGCGCAAAGTTTGCAGCGTTTCCTTGTCGTCGCTGCAAGCATAAAACGCACCGCCTTTACAGCGAAAAAAGCGTACCTGAGGGTCGGGGTCTGGGTGTTCAGTCAGCAAATCGTGGCGCAGTTGCGTAGCTTGTAACACCTGATAGAGCACGCTGTGTTCAGAGGAATCAATTAAGCGGTCAAGCCGCTCACTGGCGGCGACCACGTCGCGCAGTTTGCCGGTGCGAAACAGATAATGCTGGATCGACCTGGCTTCAAATAAGTAGCAATAAGTCATCTCGGCTCCTTGTGAATGGAAAACCCGCCGACTTCAGGGAGAAACCCACAAAATTCGGCCATAACAACAAGGTAGCGGTTTACACACAAAACAGGGGATGACAAATTTGTCGCTTTAGAGTTTAAGCTCTAAAGGTGTGGGGCATCACTATATCCACACAACTTTTATTGCAATAAGCTGCATTATTATTTATTTAAAAAACAACATACTAGGCGTTGCATCTGTATAATTTGTATGCTTTATTAAGTGTCGCAATTCATATAATTGCGCTTTAAATATGGAATAACTGGAAATAATAAGCAGTAAAAGGAACGCAAAATGGACGAAATTTATGAGGGTGATCAGGTCGATTTAGATGGCGATGGTTACAGTGATGGTGTTGCCGCTGACTTAGATGGCGACGGCATTGTCGACAGCGTCGTCATTGACAGTGATAACGACGGTTATATTGACGCCGTTGCTATCGATACAGATGGGGATGGATACATAGACACGGTTGCGGCGGACACCGACGGCGATGGCTATATTGATGCGGTAGCCGTTGATACCGATGGAGATGGGTTAGTTGATACCGTTGCGATTGATGCTGACGGCGATGGCCTGGTTGATGCGGTAGCGGTGGATGCTGATGGCGACGGTGTGATTGATACTATTGCTATGGACACAGATGGCGATGGTGTGATCGATACGATGGTCATGGACACCGATGGCGATGGCGAAGCTGATACAGTGATAGCCGATACCGATTTTGACGGTGTAGCCGACGTAATGGTCACGGAAGTTGATGATTTTTAAAGAGACAAGGACAGGAGAATTAAAATATGTTTAATAAAATAAAAGACACAGCAACCAAAAACTTTGCCAATACAGGCGAAGAGAGCAACGAAGCGCCAAAAGTGAGTTTAAAAGAAAAAGGCGATGTGCTCAGTGCGACCATTAAACAAAAAGCCAACGATGCCAGAGGCAGCCTGAAAGAAATCTCTGTGATGGCCAAAGTGAAGGAATTTACTAAAGCTTCGGTCAAAACCGTTGAAGACATTGACGCTGAGTTATTGGTAAGTAACTCACAGTACGAAATCAATAACTTCCGCGTATCGGCCACCGCAGGGGTCACCGCAGGTATGACGCTGGATATTCACTTTGTGAAGAATCAGGGCGCCAAAGAAATTGCCCAGCAGGCCTCTCGATTCCTGATTGTGCATAACCCAGATACAGGCAGTAAAATTCAGGTACCCAGAAGTGCACTGGTGAACAAAGAAATTGCCAAAATCAAAGATCCAAAAACAGAAGCCATTTTAACCATCAACGCCAAAACAGGTGCAATTCTGGGGTAATTCGACACCCTTACATCTCGTGTCATTGCCAGCCAAACAGCCAGGTAATGACACTTCCTGCTTACCGCTGCTGTCACACGATACCTGCTCTCCCTTTATTCAGCACTCATCAACTCTTTCCTTTGCGCGTAACACCCTGTAATAGTCACCGTGCAGCTTTGCATCTAGAGTTTATGCGGGCCTTGATCGGCGCAGCTATACTCAGACAGGGCAGGCACAAAATCCCCCTGCCCGGTCGGGACAGGTAAACGACGGATGGTTAATACATTCGTCATTGCAGTTACCTGACAAGGAAACACTTTAAGCGGAAACCGTTATGAGCGATAAGAAAAAACGTAATAAGCAACAACAAGGTGAACTGGTAAACCCTAAGTATTTGAAAAAGAATATGAAGAATGCACCGACGGCCAATAATGTAAAATGTTGGACAGGTGATGATGACTTCCAACCCATTGAACTGGCAACCCAGCGCCTGAAAGAAATGTTTGTGGAAATGGGCCAGAAAACCCGTATTGAACGCGGGCAGCAGCCCGCAGAGCGCGCTGTATTTCGTAAGCAGCACGGCATAGCCTATGGTAAATTCGAGATCCACAGCAAACTCGATAAAGCGCTACAGGCCGGCGTATTTGCCAACCCCGCCAGTTACGACTGTGTGGTGCGCTTTTCCAGCGATACCACGCCGAATAGTCCAGATCTGCATACCACTTTAGGGGTCGGGATCAAATTGTTCGGTGTGAAAGGCAAAAAGTTGCTGGGTGACAGCGACAATGTCGACTTTATTATGCAGAACATCGACCGCTTCTTTGTTCGCGACGCCTCACAAATGTGTGCCTTTACCACTGCCGGCGTCATCGACCGCGACTACCCGGCTTACCTTAGCGAAAATAAAGAAACAGCCGACATACTGGACGAGATGACCAAACCCGAGGCCAGTTGCCTGAGTACTCACTACTGGGCAATACTGCCGTTTAAACTTGGCAAGCAGAATGTCGTTAAATACCGTATTCGTCCGGTTGATACCTATCGGGGCTCACCTGCACAAGGGAATGACTATCTGGCGGAGGACTTGCAAATTCGCTTGCGTCAGGGAGAAGCCAAGTTTGTGTTTGAAATCCAACGTCGCCCACCCAATGCTTCCGAGGAAGACTTCCCAATCGACAACGCCATGGTGGTGTGGCCAGAACAGGATGCACCGTTCGAACCAGTTGCAACCCTGACACTGCCGCAGCAAGATATCTGTGCCATCGGCCAGGCCGAGTTTGGTCGCAACCTGGCTTTCAATATCTGGCGAACCCTGGCCGAAAACGAGCCACTGGGATCTATTGCTCAGGCCCGAAAAGTCGTTTATCAGGCCAGTGCCAATACCCGCCACCAGGCCAACGGCCAGCAGATGAACGAACCCAATGCCATCGACCCAAAGTTCACCCCGAACAGCGATGAAGACAGCAATTGTATTGTCCGTGCCGGTATTTACCCGCCCATTGGCGTAATGCGAGTAGGCAGCAGTAAAGAGTACTTTATTGGCCCACAGGTACCTAACCCCAAGCCGCGACTTGAAGAAGATGCCTATCGCGATGACCAGGGCCAGCTTAAGCGTCAGGCAGCTGAGTTTCGTATATACGGCTTTAACGCGGCGGGCAAGCCCGTAAAAGAGCTGACTATGGATAACGCCAAGATTCAATGGCAGGTACACCTGGCCAATCAGAAGTCATCCTGGTATGAATTTCAGTTGGCGCTGGATGTGCCGGAAGCCGCCGACGCGCCGCCCAGTCTGCTGCGTAACAATAATGTAGCAGATCGCAACCGTCTGCTAATTGATGGTGGTACGCACAAGCTGAATAAAGCCAAAGTGAAAGAGGGCCCGCAATTCCAGGGCGAGTTTATGGGCGAGGAAGTCTACCTAGGTGAGCTTAAGTCAGATAAACAGGGCCGCCTGATTGTACTTGGCGGCAATGGCGTATCGCGTAATATTAATGGTGACATTGCCATTACCTTTGCTAATAACCAGGGCTGGCACGACGACATTTCTGATGGTCCGGTTACCGCCGAGGTTGAGTATGAAGGCGTTAAATTGCAGGTTGACCCGGCCTGGGTGGTCTGCGCACCACCTGATTATGCACCAATGCAAAAATCCGTGCGCACTATGTGGGACCTTATGCGCTCTGTTGCCGTTAACGCTGGTATGCTAACCCGACCGGCCCGTCCGTCTTTTAAGCACGATATTTTACCCATTTTCGAGCGAATGACCGACTTGCAATGGGTCAACGCTGGCTTTGCCGCCGGATTTGGATTTAAAGCACCTTTTAACTACACCAGTGAAGAGTGGAAAGCAAAACTGGGTAACCCCTCTCCCGCCTATAAAGAGCTGCGCCGTACCCTGTCGAACAATTTCCGCCGTTATGGCCAGCCAGGTGCGCAGGCCGCACAGCTTTGGCCCTGGCTATATGGCGATGCGCTGTCTATTCCACCAACAGGTTCGGAGCGTCAGCACTCCACACTGTCAGCACTGCAACTGTCTTTCCTGGACCAGTGGGTTGAAGGAGACTTTACCGCCGACTATATAGACCCAGCTATTTGCCCGCATGCCGCTGAACCCGACGACATAGATAAAGTGCCAGTGGCGGAGCAACCGGATATGCTGACCCGAGGGGCATTAGATTTCTGTCTGGCCGACGCTTTCCACCCAGGCTGTGAAATGACCTGGCCAATGCGTACTGCCGGCATGTATATGGCACCGTTTCGAATTAAACATGCCGATAAAGGGATCTGTAAAGACACCACCTATTATGGCGCCCAGATCAACGGCGATACCATTACGCTGGCGCAGGGCCCGATCCTCGGTGGTCAGGTTGCCGGCGGCATTACACGCTGGATGGCAATCCCCTGGCAAACCGACACAGCCAGCTGTCGCGATGGCTACACGCCTGATTACGACCCGTACCTACCGACCTTCTGGCCGGCACGAGTGCCGAACAACATCCTGAATGTGGCGCGCTATGAAGAAGCCATCAACCCGGCTCTGGATCCGCAAACCCGAGTTGAGGCTTTCAATTACCGCAGCGACTGGCTCGATGCCCTGCCCTTGTATGGTCAACCCGCCACCTATACCGCACAGATCAACAGCATGATCACCAACTTCGATAAGCTGGCTGTGGTACAAGGCCGACCGGGTGCAGCAGACGATGCAGATCTGCCGGATACCATGCAAGTTGGGATCACCGCTGAAGACCACCGTAAAGGCCTGGCCAGTGAAACCGAAACCACAGCGCAGGGCAAGCTGCAAACCATTGCTGAGCTGGCAGCCAACCTGGTACCCAGCCCGGATGGCCGAGATGCGGCACGACCTGTGATGGCAACGTCACGCTCGCGGGTCGACCTCGGGGTCATTGAAAAGGTCAGCCGCTTTGCCGTAAATTTCCCTAAGGACTTGAAATAAGGCCATACGCAATGACACAGGTAAAACACTGTCAGATTGCGATTGTTGGCGCCGGGGTGGCAGGCTGTATTGCCGCCCTGGCGCTGAGTCGTCACTTTCAGGTATTGTTGATTGACAAGCAATCGGCCTGTCCCGAAAAAATAGGTGAATGCCTGCCGCCGGCTGCAGCGCGGATCTTGCGCAACTTAAATCTGCTCAAGGGCTTTGAACTGCAACAGGATTTACATATTCCAAACTATGGCATAAAAAGCCGCTGGGGAGCTGAGCAAAGCGTTGTCAACGACAATCTCAGTAATCCCGATGGCATGGGCTGGCAACTCAATCGGGCCGGATTTGAAAACTGGTTGCGCGAGCAGGTCGTCGCACAAGGTATTGAGACACTCTGGCCCGCCAAATTACTGGATGCGCAGCCAGGCAGCGACGGCTGGCTGCTGTATCTGGCAACACATGGTTCAGGGCATGCACAGGACAACCAGCAAAGCATCGCGGTCCCCTGTCACTTCGTTATTGACGCAACCGGACGCCACAGCGCATTTGCTACTAAGCTTGGCCTGAAACGCAAAGTGCTGGATAAACAAATAGCGCTATGGGCAAGCATGACATGTAATGAATCAAATCAACTCGCACACATAGAAACCAGTCCAAATGGTTGGTGGTATAGCGCTAAATTACCAGCACAGCGACGCGTCCTGGCGCTACAAACCGACAGCGATCTGCTCGAAAAAGGTCTGCAACATGACCTGGCTCAGTTTTGCCGCCAGGCCCGTATACAACCTGGGCTGCTGGCATTACTCCCACCGGGTATTGAGCAATCGGGCACCATACAGCTGCATAAGGTGGTCTCTGCCAACAGTACCTGTCTGACTCAAGTTGCCGGACACCGCTGGGCTGCGCTGGGTGATGCCGCCTGCAGCTTTGACCCTTTATCGTCTCAAGGTATGTTCAATGCCATGGCAACCGCGATGCAACTGGCCAACAGTCTAACCGAGCACGGCCTGACCGACGCCAGCGCTGCAATAGAGGTTGCACGCCTTCATCAGACACAGATTAAATCAATCTGGCAACACTATCTGACTCATCGCACCCACTACTACGCACAAGAACAACGCTGGCCCGATTCACCCTATTGGCAACGGCGCCAGACACACAAAAACGCCGAGCTCAGTTGAGCCCGGCGTGAGGTTCGCAATTCAAGTTCGTTTTATGGTTGCTCACCTGCGGTGAACAATCTGGCCTTACTTGACGATAAGCTGATCTTCATAAGTATAAATGCTGTTTGGATCCGTCAGATTAAAGACCTTCACCGCCATAGTTTTACCCACTGCGTTTTCACATTCCAGGATTTGATACAGCACAGGATGCTTCGCCTTGTTCTCAACCACAGTATCCAGAGTAAACACGTCTGAATGGAATGGACCCTTGCGGTCTTCACCATGGAACAAGCCCAGAGATACACCGCGATCTGCCAGGACGCTGCAGCGTGCATCATTATTCTGGTTGTCCACAGTCAGGCGACTGCTGATGTGATACGCGGTGTGATAGCCATACGAGTATGGCTGATGAACAAAATCACCGGCAGGTGTCAGCTCAATCTGCCAGTCGACAACAGGCGCGCCCGGTACATTAACCAATACGTTGTACCAGTCACCCGCAGCGTTATAACAGCTGACGTGCAATACTTTTTTGTCTGTCAGCGCCGCTTCTGGAATGGCAACCCCCATTTCCACCGTGTTACGGTCCGCAATCGTCTTCACACCCAGGTTGGCAACATGGCTACCGTCTTTTGCTGAGTACAGGTTTGCAGAGTCACAGTAAGCACCTTCACCACGTAGTACAAGTTGCGCTTCAAAGTTGTGCGCAAACTCACCTGTCAGCAAAGCCGAGCTAACCGGACCTGATGTGTAGTTAGTCAGGCGCTCGTAGCCGTCTGTATCAAATACATTCTGATACGCGGTAGCCTGGCTACCAAAAGCACTGAATAATGCAGCGGCTGCTAGTGATAAAGATAAGGTTTTCATGTTTATGTCCTTTTAGAAAGTAACGAGTAAAAATAGTGATGTTTAAACTTCGCAGTGCAGAGCCGATATTCACGTGAATGCCGAACACTTGCTTGCTAACTGAGGTCACCATAGCAAGAGAAATTCACGTCCGACAAATTTCAAAAACAAGTAGGCTTACTTGTTTAACTCATAAAAATATCCAATTAATTCAATATCATAAAGAGACTTATAACTAGCACCCTAAGCATTGCACAGTTTTGCTTAGTGTTTCAAAACTCGCCCCTAAGAGACCCTGTTTTATTCTGTTCAAAAAATAATGAAACTTCATCGAAGGTGATTTTTTCTCTCTTTCATAAGCGGGCAAAGCTTGATCCACAACAAATAAATTTGTCACTCAGAAGCAAAATTTCTCGTCGAAATGAGACTTGCACAACAGCAACATGCCCCCTACTATTTGCGTGTTTTCTGAAGATAGCCAATCCGAGTACATCGCGGTGGTGTGTTTAGCATGACGGTCAATGAGCCGGTCATGATGTGGTCACCCCGTGGCAAGGCGATAGAGCAACTATCCAGGATCTGTAACTGGTTCGGGTAAAGGTAATACGCTGATGCGTCGTCAATACCTGAGTCGCTTTGCTCAAGACCTGAAAGGGTGATCCCATGCACCACAAACAAGCACGGATCACACATAGAGCCTGCAGGTCGTTATTCGCTGATACTATTTGGAGTCGCTATGCCTATTCAGCCTCAAGTACAAAATTTTGATATCGACGCTACCCTTGTAACCGATTTGGTTGCGCAGTACGGATCACCCCTGTTGATGCTCGACTGCGAGCAAGTACGTGATCAATACCTGGCACTTGCCGAAGCGTTGCCTGGCGTACGTTTACACTATGCGTTAAAACCTTTACCTCATCCGGCAGTAGTACGCACTTTGCTGCAACTGGGTGCCTGTTTTGACCTGGCAACCAGCGGTGAAGTCGACCTGGTCCGTGAGCAAGGGGTTCCGGCTGAGTGCACGATTCATACGCACCCAATTAAACGTCGCAGTGACATTGCTGATGCACTGGAGTACGGCTGCCAGGTGTTTGTGGTCGACAACCAAAATGAATTGGCTAAGTTTCGCGAATTTGCCGAGCAGGCCGAAGTGCTGATCCGACTAAGCTTTCGTAACAGCGAGGCCTATGCTGATCTGTCGAAAAAGTTCGGTTGCAGCCCGGCCGATGCAATGAACCTGATCCGTCAGGCACAGCAATGGGGTATTCGGGTGAAGGGCCTGTCGTTTCATGTTGGCTCGCAAACCGCCAATGCCGACAAATATGTCGCGGCTATTCAGGCGTGCAAGCAGCTGATGGACGACGTAGTAGCTGAAGGACTGCCTGCGCTAAGCTGCCTGGATATCGGCGGAGGTTTCCCGGTATCTTATGCCAGCAACCAGGTAGATATTCGTGCTTTTTGTGCGCCAATCAACGCAGCACTGGCCGAGCTACCAGAGACGGTACAGCGTATTGCCGAACCAGGTCGGTTTATTGTTGCCGGTGCGATGACCTGCGTTGCGTCGGTGATGGGACAGGCACAGCGTGAAGGCCGTACCTGGTATTATCTGGACGACGGAATTTATGGCTCTTTCAGTGGGCTGATGTTCGACATGGCATGTTACCCGCTACGTACGCTGAAAACCGCTGATGTGCTTTACCCAAGCGTACTGGCTGGGCCAACCTGCGATAGCATAGATGTGATCTGTGACGCCGTTGAACTGCCGCAACTGGAAGATGGTGACCTGGTCATCACTCGCATGATGGGTGCGTACACCAGTGCAACAGCCACCGACTTCAATTTCTTCAAACGTGCTACGACTGTGGTACTCAATGAAGTGTTCCAACTTCACCAGGCCGAATTCGGCAGCTAATCGCCCACCATACGGAGGCCCACTCGGGCTTCCGCTCCTCATTACTTCACTAATTTACGCACAAAAACGCACACTGAAGTCGGAAAAACGTCTCAGGTAGCCAGTCCGATAGATACTTGCACTAAACGCGCAATAATTTACGCAGACTTATTCAAAATTGGGTTATAAACCGACGTATCATCTGCGGCAGCTACCTCCACCCTGTGTCAATATTTAAAAATCTAAGCGAAATTAGGGACTGTAAAAGAAAGTATAATCACTTCTATAAACACTAATGCTTAGAATGATATATACCACATATCCGACCAGATGAGATTTTTTATTCAACCTGTTTGACTTTTATTCATTTAAATCTAACTTTTAAAACAACTCGACACATAGAGTTAACCAAATAAAAACAATTACCTTTATGACAACAGGAAAAACGAATGAAACATTCTTTAATTTGCTTATCGATTGTAAGTGCTCTATCCAGTGCCACAGTATCAGCGTCTGAACCCGATTATCAGGGAGCAGCCGCTCAGCTGGCTATCAACAATACCTGCATCGTCAGATTTGACGATAAAACAGAAAAGCTGGATGTTGAGGGTAAGGCCAGAGGATTGCTGGCTCGTGCAAACGCTCAGGCAAAACACATTTATAAACATGCAATGAAAGGCATGGCAGTCAATATGAGCTGCGAGCAGGCACGTGCAACGTTTGCCGCTGAGTCTGCTTCAATGCGCTTTACCCCAGACGGCGCCGTGTATGCCAGCCCGGCAAAAAAACTCGGAAAGCCAGGCGGTGGTGGTTCGCAAGGCCAGACCATTCCATGGAGTGTCAGCCGAGTAGGTGGTCCAATTGATGGCAGTGGCTATACAGCCTGGGTCATAGACACAGGTATTGATGTTGACCATAACGACCTCAATGTGGACAGCAGCCGAGGCTTCAGCGCATTTAGTAAAGGAAAGAATGCCGGTGTGGACGATGGGAATGGTCACGGTACCCATGTCGCAGGTACCATTGCAGCGCTAGATAATGGCATCGATGTTGTCGGTGTCGCTGCAGGCGCCACCGTCGTTCCAGTCAAAGTGCTCGATTCCCGGGGCTCTGGTAGTTGGTCAGGTGTCTTAGCCGGTATTGACCATGTTGCAGCCAACGCATCACCCGGTGACTGTGTCAATATGAGCCTTGGTGGCGGCTTCAACCAGGAGCTAAACGATGCTGTTGAAAGCGCAGCACAACAATCAGGCGCCTTCTTTGTGATTGCGGCGGGCAATGAAAGCCAGCATGCCAGCAATGTCTCACCAGCCAGTGCTTCACACCCGCGTGTTTATACTATCTCGGCCACAGATGCTAATGATCGCTTCGCGAGTTTTTCAAACTATGGTAACCCTCCGGTAGATTACGCCGCACCTGGTGTCAGTATTTTATCTACACGCAGTGGTGGAGGCACAACCACAATGTCAGGTACCTCGATGGCATCACCCGCTGCTTGTGCCGTGATCATGATGAGCAATGGCAACCCCAGAACAGATGGCCGCGCATCCGGTGATCCGGATGGCAATGCCGACAGCATAGTACACTTATAAGTGACTGGCAGTGGTTCGGTCTGTGCACTGAACTGCTGCCAACACCCTGTGGGCAGCAGCAATCATTAACCGTGTTAAACCACTCTTCCCTGTGCTTGCATTGACCTGACACCTGCAATCGCCTGCATAATATCCATAAAGTAAACATCCTCCAGCAAAGAAATGACATCATTCCACCTTGGATTAAATTCATTGTTCTCCCAGCGTCTTAAGGTGCGCTCCTCGATACCATAACTCGCGGCTGATTCAGCCTGAGTATACCCCCTTAATTTGCGTGCATATTTCAATAACTGGGCACCACGAGGCGCTCTTAAAAGATCAAACTGCTCGGTATTGTCTGCGTGCTGCGACGGCATGGACCCTCCCATTGCGAACGGGTTGATCACTGTTTCTGTTGGGATGTTGCAGGTTACTGTGCTGGTCATATCCACTTCCTTACTTTTTTACGCAATCTTGTCATGTGCCCCGTGCAAATCAATGCAACTGGGTCATTATCTACTATCAGCAAAGGCCGTTAACGCGGACTGAATCCTTAAAACACCGCCAATGCGTAATTTATGAAAGATAATAGTGTAATTATTTACGCAGATCAATGCGTAAAATTCAAAATTTTGCGTAAAAATTTGAATTGCCTTTTCTCAGCCAAGTTCCTATAATGCCATATTGCTTAAAAATGGGACATCCTAGGGCGTGGTATAAAACAATGGAAAAACAACTTAATACCGAAGCTGACATCTCAGCATTTGCAGAGCGCGTTGAATATGCAATTAAGCCGCATAGCATTCGCGCCTTCGCGTCAAAAATTGATATTTCGGAAGGAACTTTACGACGCATATTAAAAGGAGAGGATCCTAAGCTCAGTATTGTTGCACGCATTGCTCAGGTTGCGAATGTAGATCTGATGTGGCTTATCCAGGGCGAAACAACCACAGATTGTCCACAATCGCCCATCATCACTCAGCCTCTGGTTAAACTGGATGAATTTAACGAAGCCTTTGTGTTAGTACCTGGCTACCATGTGTCTGTCAGTACCGGCCATGGCGCGTTTAATGACAACGCTCAGGTTGCCCGCCACCTCGCTTTCAGAAAGAAGTGGATAGACTATAAAAATCTCGATAAGAGTGAGCTGGCTGTGGTATTTGCAAAAGGCGACTCGATGGAACCCACCATCCACAACAACAATACTATTTTGGTTGACTTGAGTGACAAAAAACTCAGTGAAGGCCTGATCTATGTAGTCAGGCTCGGTGAAGAGTTATATGCAAAACGGCTACAACAGTATCTGGATGGCTCTGTCAGATTGATCAGTGACAATAAAGAATACGTCGAACAGGTGGTGCGCGCTGACGAGCTGGAACAGTTAGAAATCATCGGCAAAGTGGTGTGGATAGGTAAAGATTTGGCTTAAAAGCAGATTTTTTAGCTATCCATATATTAACCGGTGGTGTTACCAGGCTTGTTGAGATGCCGGCGCTCAGTACTGTGCCCCCTGCTCTTTTGCGCTGGTTACTATGTCTCCCTGAAAGAGCTGATTGCGTCCGCTGCCGCCATTAAGTATGTCATAGCCTGTACCACCAGCAAGAATATCATCCCCATCTCTGCCTTCGAGCACATCTTTATCACCACCGCCGATCAACACATCATTTCCAGTACCACCAACGAGCTTATCACGACCAGCAAAGCCTCTCAGTTCATCATTACCGACACCACCAAATAACCGATCCGCACCGCGCCCCCCCATCACCTCATCATCGCCGCTACCGGCCCAGACATGTTGCTCGATGGCCATAGCGCGACCGTCGTAGCTGTCGTCGCCTTCGCTCAGATAAACGTGAATTTGCTCAACCTGATTGGCATAGATAAACACGCAGCTCGCGCTGTCCGAGGTCGCTCTCATCACTTTAATGCGCCTACCGTCCAAGGTTAGCCGGTACGTTTCTGCCTCCGTCGTGCCAACAATATTAAGCACCACGATGTGTCTGACAGATTTCACTGCACGCAAAGACATGCGCTTTAATTCGACTACAGCGCCTCCACCTAACCCGACACACACGCCATCGGATGCAATCGCACCGCGCGCACCGACCAAACCCAAAAGACCTAATAAAAACACCACTAAGACCCGCTTAACCATATCCCTACACCCTTTTGAAAGCGTTGTTTAATCTGGCTGAGTGAAAGCTGAGGTGCTGTACTGACCAGATCACCTACTGTCACTCTAGCGACACAGTGTGGACACAATGTGCAGATGTAACACAGGGAGCTCATTTAAGTTTAGCTGCTTAATACAAATGGTGAGGTGTAATTGTACAGAGAATATTGCTGGAGTGCTTCGATATACGCCAGTTCTACTTTTCTGGGGATGCTGGAACCAAAGAAGAGCCCTAATCAAGCGGGCTCAGATAAAACAGTATGCAGTTTACATCATGCTATTAGCACATACATGCCCAGAAACGGTTACCAGTTTCAGATTCAGCAGGGCGACAACGATAAGTATATGGTGCACCGCCTGCTACATTAGGAGTCTGCTGCTGTGCCAGCTGTTGTGTGTCGGTAAGGCGCTTTAGTGCTGACTTTTTAATTTGTAATTTCATTTTCTTTTCCTTGAGTTGAATATTTTATGATCGCTGAATAAATCAACAAGAATAACGTGCCATTTCAAAAACAATAAATCAACAATTATTTTACTTTAATTAAGAATCGTCCGTCATCCATTCCGACATTCTCGCCATAATTTCATCTTCGCTTAAGTCTTCAAGGTGCGTTCCAATTGTCCAGACATGACCAAACGGGTCTTGCAGCGTCCCGGCTCTGTCACCGTAAAACTGGTCAACGACAGGACGAAGCTCGGTCGCCCCGCAGTAACAGCCTGAGCAAACGTACTGTCGACATCAGGTACATACAGCATCAGACTAACTGGTGTCCCGCCTAACTGTTGCGGGCTTTTAAAGTGCATATCAGGGCACATATCAGATAACATCAGATGAGAGTCGCCAATTTTCAGCTCTGCATGCGCTACACCACCATCAGGCATGGGCAGCTGCATAACCAGCTCGGCAGAAAAAGCCTTACGATAAAATTCTATAGCTTGTGCAGCATTTTCGGTGATTAAATAAGGCGTCAGGGCATGGTAGCCATCGGGTATCGCTGAAACTGTCATGGTGATTTCCTCACAGATTGCAGGCAGCGCCACCCTACAAAACGGCATAGGTACATGCCCTTCTTTAAAGTGGTACTGCCGTCAGGCATTTGCATCTCTTAAAGCTAGTCCAGTTCAGTCAAATGTCGAGTGTCGGACGTCAAGACGATGATTGTGAATTTGGGTTAACGCTTTTTCGCCACTGTAAAAAACGCTAAACTAGGTCTTTTTGATGTCCGACAGTGAGAGCATGATGCAACGTAAAAAGCTGGTAAATCACCTCAATGAATATCTAAAGCCTTTTCAAATCAAAGATTATTGCCCAAACGGCTTACAAGTTGAAGGCAAAACCGAGATCCGCAAGGTGATCACCGGTGTCACTGCCAGTCAGGCACTGATTGACGCAGCAATCGACAGACAAGCCGATGCCATACTGGTGCACCATGGCTATTTCTGGAAAGGCGAAGACCAAACAGTAACCGGTATGAAAAAGCGCCGCCTGCAAAGCTTGCTCGCGCATGACATAAACCTGTTGGCCTATCACCTGCCTCTGGATGTGCACCCTGAGGTGGGCAACAACGCACAACTGGGTAAGCTGCTGGGCCTGACACTTGAGCGTCCATTGGAACCCTGGAACAGCAACAGCGTGGCAGTAAAAGGCAAACTGAGCGAGCCCATGGCTGCGACCGACTTTGCCGCTTTGATTGAACAGAAGCTGGGCCGTAAACCACTACTCAACCAGGCGGGCGATCACCTGATCAAGACCATTGCCTGGTGCACAGGGGGTGGACAGAGCTTTATTGATCTGGCGGCCAGTCAGGGGATCGATGCTTATCTGACAGGAGAAGCGTCGGAACAGACCATTCATTCTTCAAATGAGCAACAGATCCACTTCTTTGCAGCGGGACACCATGCTACCGAGCGCTACGGTGCCAAAGCTTTAGGAGAATACCTGGCTGCGCAGTTCGGTCTGGATGTCGAATTTGTTGATATCGACAACCCGGTATAATCGCACCATGGCAAGACATAAACAGCGCACCCTCAACAGAAATGAGGATCGCAATTTCAGCGAGTTAACCGGTAAATTTAAAAATAACATTTATGGCACATCAAAGGGCAAACTGAGAGAAGCAGTGCTCCAGCGAGACCTAATCCAACATGTGCCCTGGCTGGGTGTCGACTGCGAAAAAACGGTGCTTGATGTTGGTGGCGGCCAGGGCCAGCTGGCGATGTTTTTGGCACAGCAGGGCCATCACGTCACTCTGATAGATATCTCAAAGGAGATGCTGGCTCAGGCTCAAACACAGGCCGAAACCCTGGGCGTCAGCGACCGTCTTACCCTGATCCATGCCCCATTACAGGCACTGCCGGATCTGAACCTGGGTCAGTTTGATTTGGTACTTTGCCATGCTGTACTGGAATGGCTGACTGAACAACAAAAGGCGTTAAAACTGCTGTCAGACAGGTTAACCACTGAGGGCTATCTGTCTTTAATGTATTACAATCGTGCAGCTCAGCGCATGGCCAACATGGTGTATGGCAATTTTGACTATGTGCTTAATGGTTTACAGGTCAAGCAGAAAGTCGGGCTAAGCCCCAACCGACCACTGGAGCCGGATGATGTAAACAATTGGCTCGGCGCTTTACCCCTGCAAAAATTGAGTCAGTCAGGTGTACGTTGCTTTCATGATTATTTGCGGGAATCAGATAAAGCGAACAGTCAGTTTGACGCACTATTGGCACTGGAACTCAAATATAATCAGCAAGAGCCCTACGCCTCACTTGGCAGGTATACACATTTAATGATGCAATGCCATCACACAACTTGAAGGTAACAATAGCCATAAAAAAAGACCCTGGCACCTATAATCCAGTGCCAGGGCCGAGACATGTGTTCAGGTCTTTAATCCTGTCGCCATACACCCACATTGCTCAGCGAATGTATGTCAATGCCAAAGGTCGGGAGAGCAACAATTTAACCGTGGCACAGCGCAGCGAAAAAGTCATCACCTGTCCTTTGAATCATTTTGAAAAGCATTATTTTCAATCACTTAAGTCTATATTTTTTGTAGCAAAGTGAGATAATATTTTACCATAGAGCTGTGGCCGCTGAGTCGCAACCCCTTGTCCGCCACTGTTTTCGATCACCTGCAGCATCTCCTGACTGTCGATCAGCGTGTAGAAATAATACGGTGTGTGATTACCGGATGCTCTGAGCTGCTGCAACAATTTCAACCCCGCCAAAGGCTCCTGGGCCCTGCCCATATCAGAAATAATCAAGTTGTACTCATACATTTGTAACAACAATAAGGCTTCTTCAGTGGTTTTCACGGGATAGACACCAATATGGTGGCGCTCAAAGTAGCGCTTTTCCTGCAGATTATTCTGTGGGTTGTCGTCCACCCAAAGTATCCGCCCGATAGCATCCACCGGTTCACCATGACGCAATATTGGCGTCTGTTCAGTGCTATGCGTCATCAGGCCAACGAAGCACAGACAGGCGATCACCAATACAGGTAACCAATATCGGGCAGGCAAGGCATTGTGCTCTCGCAAAGACATCATTTGCATCGGCTGAGCCGTCATCGTTGCGGTATCAGTACTGCCCACCGTCCCCATTAAAGAGCCTGTCGCCTGATGCTCGGTGACCTCGATGGCAGGTGCGAAACGATAACCCTGACCACGTACGGTAACGATGCAATTTTGTTGTATCCCTGCGCGGTTTAACTGGCTGCGCAGATCTGAAACCAGTTTAGGCAATGACCAATCTGAAACCACAGTATTTGGCCACAATAACTTGACCAATTCGGCATGCGAGCAAACCTGTGGCCGGCGCTGTATTAGATAATTGAGAAGCAAAAAGGCGCGGTCATCCAGCTGCGTTGACCGCTGATTGATGATGACGCACTGCGTAGCAACATTCAAACGCGCGTTGGCGAATTGAAACTCCATAACCCTGACAATATTCTTGTTATTATCGCACCAGCGTAGCGGATTTTTTATTCACATACCAGATACAAACACTTGAATACTTATCAACTTTGGTCTTACTGGTGCAATACTTTGTTTCGAATTTTCGATTTATAAATAATAAAATCAAACAATTAAACTTATTTATCCAACCAGTCAAATGCCCGTTGTAAAAAGGCAACCGCGTCTTCCTCTATGATGAGGCCATGTGCCATCACCAACCGCTTTGGCGCCCAGCTTAACATCTTGTGTAAATGCACCCTCGCCGTATCGTGATGGAAAATAAAACTCAGTCGCCAGTCTAGTGGAGTCTGGCCTTCAGGTGCGACCACACCCGCGCCTTTTGCCACAAAGCGCTGGAAGGTGTTCAGGCTCTGGGGATCAAAATTTTCAATCAAATCGGTGACCAGTAACGTGCCACTTTCAGGGTGATAGAACACCGCTTCTTCCATTGCCGGTGAGCCCGTAAAAAGCAGCGTTTTCAGTGTATTATCCCAGGGGTAATGATGGTCGTTATCAAGGATATCATCAAAACTGAGTGTCTCACACTTGTCTTTGACTTCCTGTGTACCAAAGGTTTGCGCTTGTGGATAGGCCTCCTGCCAGGGTGCCATAAACAGGTGGTGGAGGTGATTGGGTGCAATCAGATAGGTCACGGGCCCAAGCGAATCGACCTGCTCACGCAGCTCAGGTGTCAGGCGAATTGGACTGTGTACCCACAATCCGCCGCAAGGTAAACGTACTATCGTCATTCGGGTAGTGAAAGGCATGGTGAAAAAAGATACCGCTTCACCATCGAAGATCCAAATATTGTCGTCCAGCTGTCTCATGGTCATCTCCCTGGGGATCTCACTTCCCCTTAGCCAATTAATTAAAAATAAGAAAAAGTAATGAGATTTGAGACTAGCATACTTGCTGATAATTTATCCAATTCGCCACAGAGCCCGCCAAACTGACACGTACACTTTAGTTTACTGACAAACGTCTTTGAGTATTTGCGCACCCAAATCACGCATAACCTGAGGCTCTGGGTGCGTATGAGCAAAGGTACGCAACCCGTAAATACTGACAATGAGGCCGCGCGCTCTGTCCAAAGGAGAGCGCGTACCTGTCAACTCACCTTGCTCGGCAATACGCTCAAACACTGCACACAAAGCATTACGCCACATGGCACATTGCTCACTGAGAATAGCCTGGGCCTCCGCATCCTGCTCGGCCAGCTCGTTCAGCGCTTTTTGCGTCAGACACAACTTTTGTGGTTCGCAACTCACACATTCATCCACGACATGAGTCAGGTAGGCTGAAAGCCCTGCTCTGGCAGATGAGTGCTGTGAAAACAACGCCTGTAACTCATCACCACGATCCCGGTTGTACTGCTCCAGAGCCGCCAGCAACAGACCGCGCTTATTCTGAAACGCGCAGTAGATAGACCCCGGGTGTAAACCCGTTGCAGCTTTGAGATCCTGCATACTGGTTTTTGCATACCCCTTTTCCATAAATGCCGTCATCGCGGCCCTGAGCACCTGCTCTCTGTCAAATTCTGCACTGCGCATTTCTTTCTTCTCCTGTTCAGGCATAGTGCATTTTACTCATTTTTGAATAAATGTTCAAAATATACTTGAACGCTCGTTCAAATGATCATATCTTGAATAAGCATTCAAAAACTAACCGGGTCCTATTATGATGAGCAAACTGTTTGAAACTTATGCATTAAATGACAAAATCTCACTGAAAAACCGTATTTTAATGGCACCACTCACTCGCTGTATGGCTGATGATCAGTTGGTGCCGACCGACGCCATGGCACAATATTATGCGCGTCGCTCAGAGGCTGGTTTAATCATTTCTGAAGCCACAATTATTCGACCCGACGGGCAAGGCTACCCAAATACACCGGGCCTGTTTACACCTGAACAAATAATTGGGTGGCGCAAAGTGACAGATGCTGTTCACGCCAACGGCGGCAAAATATTTGCTCAGTTGTGGCATACCGGCCGGGTTGCGCACCCGCATTTCTTTGACGGTGACAAAGTGTTGGCTCCCAGCGCAGAAAAAGTAGAAGGTACAGTGCCACGCATGCGCGATTTGAGTTACATCACCCCCACGCCAGCCACGGTTGAAGAGATCTCAGTGCTCGTCGCAGATTATGCACAGGCAGCCAGCAACGCCATCGACGCGGGATTTGATGGTATTGAACTTCATGCCGCCAATGGTTACCTGATTGACCAGTTTTTGCATCATGACAGCAATAAGCGTACTGATGAGTATGGTGAAACGCCGCAAAACATGAGCCGCTTTGCGCTGGAGGTTATCGACGCCATCAGTAACCGCATTGGCGCTGAGCGAACAGCTGTCAGACTGACACCGGGTGCCTATTTTAATATGCAGGCAGATCCACGCGACAAACCGGTCTTTGACTATTTGCTGGCACAACTGGAACAGCGCACACTGGCTTATGTGCACATTGGTATTTTTGACGACGCCATGGAGTTCGATTTTCTGGGTGGCAGAGTCTCGGACTATGTCAGAGCAAATTACAGTAAAACCCTGGTCGGTGTGGGTGGCTTTACACCACAAACTGGCGAGCAGGCGCTACGTGACGAACGCTTTGATTTACTGGCAATTGGCAGACCTTTCATTGCCAACCCAGACTATGTGGAAAAAGTCAGACAAGGTGACGCGCTGACCCCTTATTCCGAAGACATGCTGACAAGCCTGGTGTAATACCATATAAATTCGATGCGGGTGAAAGGCGCCCGCACACTTGCTCTGGTGCGCACTACTGCCCGGCAGGCTCTGTCGGTGTTATCACCGGAAGTTGCTCGGCCTGCCAGCTAAGATAATCGCCGCTAAGGTGCAACAGGCTGAACCCCTGCTCCATCAGTGCTTGCTCAAAAATGGCTGCCCGGCGTCCCGAGCGACAATAAACCACCAGCGTCTGGGGTTTTAGTGTTGCCAGCAAAGACTGGTGCTGAGTGATTTGATCAAAAGGGATGTTAATCGCGCCTTTCAGGTGCCCGGCCTCAAACTCTTTTTCACTTCTTACATCTACAATGACATGGGGCTGAGCCGACATCTGATTTCGCAATAACGCCTGCTGGGTGATGCTCTCTGTGGCAGCCTGAGCAAATAAACTCACCAGAGCAAACAACAAAAATAAACCTTGTTTAATCATATAACACCTTATGTCTTTTAGAATTTCTGCTAATCGCAAGCATAGCAAAGCCACGGTATGTTTACCCAAAGGAATAATTTACCATCAAAACAATCAAAACAATCAAAACCAAGGAATACCCCTCCCGCAAGGAGGTTAATTCCCCACATCAGAAACACCATTCAACTTGGCAATTTTTCACTTTGAAAACTTACCATTTATTTTACAATTACTTATTTATTTGATCTGGCTCATTGGTCAGACAACTGCGGCTATAGTCTAATACCCACCAGCATAGTTTGCATCTATTACTGGTTATTGGATGAGAGTGTTCGCTCCGACTATAAGTAAAAAAGGAACACCAACTCAAAACTTGAGCTTTTACTCTATTTTGCTATATTTTTTATCAGGCTTTGCGTTGACGAGCATTGCCCCCTTACAAGGAACGCGCTAATAACAACGAATAAACAGATGCAAATTTGTCTTGAGAATTAAATATATCGGTTATGAATTCGTCACAATGACGAATGACAATAACATCAGTTCGTAAACCTTTCGGTTGGTGTAAACACAACCGGAAACGTGGCTTAGAAGTGCGATAGTTGAGCCGCCTTAAGTTCGGAAGAGCAATATGGAAAGCAAAAAAATCGCAGTCGTCACTGGTGCACTGGGTGGCATCGGTTCAGCTATCGTCAAAGAGCTGGTAAATGCAAACTGTTTTGTTGTGGCTGTTGCCAGTCCGCGTCGTACCTCAGCGGATATTGACGCCTGGCTCAATGAGCAGTCGATCAACCCGGCAGCCGTGCATGGCATCTTTTTGGATGTCACAGATCATCAGGCCTGCCAACAGCAGCTCGATGATGTTATTGATCAATTTGGTCGCATCGATATTCTGGTCAACAATGCAGGCATCACACGGGATACCTCATTCAAAAAGATGACCCTGGCACAGTGGCAGGAAGTTATCGACACTAACTTCAATTCCATGTTCAACATGACCCACCCGGTTTTTGCACACATGTGTGCAAACAAGTCAGGTCGTATCATCAACATTTCGAGCGTAAACGGCCAAAAGGGTCAGTTTGGTCAAGCGAACTATTCAGCTGCTAAGGCCGGCATGATCGGCTTCAGTAAAGCACTGGCTTACGAAGGCGCCCGCGCAGGCGTGACCGTAAACGTGGTTGCCCCTGGTTATACGGCAACACCTATGGTCGAAAAAATGCGTGAAGATGTGCTTGAAAGCATCAAGGCACAAGTGCCGATGCAGCGCTTAGCCACGCCACGTGAAGTGGCTCAGTCGGTCGCTTATCTGGCGTCTGATCAGGCAGGCTATATCACAGGTGAAACGCTGGCGATTAACGGCGGACTTTATATGAACTAAGCGGCGTATATCAGGATTGAGCATACGCTCTGAAGTACCTGGGCTGTAACGCTACCTATACGGACTTTTTTGATAAACAGGAAGCACACCATGTACAACGATCTAATGAAAACTTTTACTGAGCAAAGCGAGCAGTTTTTCTCTCCGGCAATCAAGTTCAACCAACTGGTTGCTAAAAACATTGAGCAACTGGCGCAAATCCAGCTTGATGCAACAGAAAGCTTCACTAAAACCTCTGTTGAACAACTGAAAACTGCCGCTGAAGTAAAAGATGTTAAGTCTTTCATCGACTTCAATGCCAGCCAGCTTACTGCGATGAACAAGCTAAGCCAGCAAATGATCGACGACGGTCAAAAGCTGACTCAACTTGGCAATGAGTTCAAAGAGCACCTTGACGCTATCTCTAAAGACAGTGTTAAAGCCACTGCTAAAGCTTAATCGCTGTCGTCTGCCCCTGCCTGTTGCGGGGGCATTTTTTTAGCCTGTTTTTTGTAGTGGCTGATCCGCTATACCAAACACGACACAAGACACGTGCAATCAATTTGCCTATTAGGACACGAGTAATGGATACCGATAACACAGATCTTAATAAAACGCTGACTGCCTGGTGGCAGTACAATCAAGATCTCTACACCATATTCAGTAATAACCTGCTCAAAGAAAACCCCGTTCAACAAGCCCTGAACGAGCAAAGTGCCCGGGATTTTGGTGTCTGGTTGAACGAAATAGCGAAGCAGCCAGAAACCTTTGTTCAACATCAGTTTGACTGGTGGCAGGAACAAATCAAAATCATGCAACAAACCTGGGGTCAGGGATTCGATACCGAACAACCTGATATCATCGAAACAGAGCGCGGGGATCGCCGCTTCAAAGCCGATGAATGGCGTGACAACCCCTGGTTTAATTACATCAAGCAAAGCTATTTGTTGTTTGGTCAGTCTTTACTGTCGTCTATCCGTGAAACACCGGGACTGGACGACAAACTCAAAGAGCGCCTGGAGTTTTTTGCCCGTCAGGTCGTCAACTCAATCTCCCCCAGCAACTTTATCTCCACCAACCCTGAGCTACTTAAGCTGACTTTGGACTCCAAAGGCGAAAACCTTATTAAAGGGTTGGAAATGTTTAAAAAAGATCTGGCCAAAAGTGGTGACATGTTGCGTATCAGCATGACTGACGAACACGCCTTTGAGTTAGGTAAAGACATTGCCACCACCCCGGGGCGCGTGGTATTTCAGAACCACCTGTTCGAATTGATCCAGTACGAGGCAACCACTAAAGAGGTGTTTAAAACGCCGCTGCTGATAGTACCCCCGTATGTCAACAAGTACTATATTCTCGATCTGAAACAACAAAACTCACTGGTAAAATGGTCTGTCGACCAGGGCCATACCGTGTTTATGATCTCGTGGAAAAATCCGGATGCCAGCATGGCTGAAATCGGCTTTGAAGATTACGTTGTAGATGGCGTGATAGCCGCGCTGGATGCCATTGAAAAGCAAACAGGTGAAGCCTATGTCAATGCAGTAGGTTACTGTATTGCAGGAACGTTGGTCACAACCGCCATGGCTTACTTTGTTTCGAAACGCATGAAGCATCGCATCAAGAGTGCCACGTTATTGACAACGCTGCTGGATTTCTCACAGCCCGGCGAGATTGGGGTTTTCGTCAATGAACCGACCATTTCTGCGCTGGAGAAATACAACCTGCAAAATGGCATCATGCACGGTCACCTGCTGGGTGTGTCTTTCAGCATGCTGCGCGAAAACAGTTTGTACTGGAATTACTACGTTAATAATTACCTCAAAGGTGAAGCGCCCATGGATCTGGATCTGCTTTACTGGAATGGTGACAGCACCAACCTCACTGCAAAATGTCATAACTTTATGTTGCGCGATCTGTATCTGGAGAACCGCCTTGTACAACCACGCGAGGTAGAAGTCAGAGGCACAAAAATAGACCTGAGCAAAGTGAAACAACCGATATACATGTTATCGACCCGGGATGACCATATTGCGCTGTGGCAGGCGACCTTTCAGGGGATTCAACACACCAGCGCAAAAACCACTTTTGTACTAGGTGAATCGGGTCATATTGCCGGGGTTATCAATCCTCCAGCCGCTGAAAAATATGGTTTCTGGTATGGTCCGGACGCAACTGGTGACGCCAATGCCTGGCTCGACAAGGCCAAGCACGAGAGCGGCTCCTGGTGGCCACACTGGGGCAAGTGGTTAAGCCAATATGTGGATGAAAAAATCCCTAAGCGGGCCACCAGCAAAAAAGATAACCCAGGTATCTATGCGGCACCCGGTGAGTACGTCAAAGTTAAGATCTAGTACCAATCCAGGCTGCACTCGCGCAATCTCTCATGTTATAAGCCATTCGGAGTAGCGGATGGCTTATATCAATCACTTTTGCCGGGTGAACTCTCTGTGATTGGCCGACACCATATGTAAACCACTCAACCTGACGGCCTGTTTACTTAACCTTGGAAAGTCTTTCCTCAGTTTATAACTGTGATAGAGGTTGCTAAAAATACTGCTGCGAGACAAGCTGTCTAGTTGGGCAAGAAACACTTTTGCACTGTCGGGCTGACCATCCGGGGCACTCGCTCTGCAACAGGCCTGATAGCGCTTGAGCAAAGCGACCAGGGTCAGGCTGGGATCTTTTTGCCGCAGAGCCAGCTCTGCTTCGATAAAAAATGCTGCCCCGCTCCAATATACCCGAGCATGTGCCCTGCGCCGCCACATATCTTCACTGACTCTGGCCAGAGGGCCCGGTGTATCCCAGGTACCCAGGCGGCCACGCTCCAGCCCAGCCATAATCCGCTGCACATATTCATCGGCATCTATGACTCCAGAATGCAGCATAATGACGTTTTGCAAATAAGTGGCCAGCCCTTCCGCCAGCCAGAAATCGGGATAATCAAATAATGGATGATATAAATGCGCCAGCTCGTGATACAAGGTCCAGTCACGGATCAACTGCTGCTCTGTCGCAAATGCACTGACATGTAATTCGATGCCATCCACATTCCCGCGGTTAACCGCTCCCCAGGGCACCGGCTCACTACTTAAATAGACGTTTTGAAGCCTGACGGGCAGCTGGGATTGCGCAACAGGTCCTAAGGTCTTTTCGGTAGCTTCAAGGCCCTGCGTTAGCCAACTAGTGACAACGGCTTGTCGTTTTTCACTCAGTTGCTCAAGCTGCTGATAGACCAGTTCTGTGGCCCACCCGGGTGAGCACAATAGTAAAGCACCTATTAATATCCGCATGACCCCTCCTGAGCTTCTCTCAGTCCACCATAACATATCAGACCCAGTTGTAATGCACTGTAATAGTCAACAGAGCGCGAAGCACTACACTTTCTCGCAACATAACCAACAGCGTAAGGAACTAATTATGGGGCAAGGTGGATTTATTACGCTCGTCAATAGTACCGATTCGGACTGGACTCGTACGGGCCAGCACGCATACCAGATGAATGCCTGGGAGTTTCCCGACACCATTGCGGCCAAAACCAGTACCAGGGTCTATGTCGAATGGGATCAGGGTATTTTTCATGACCAGCAAGATGACGCAGCAGAAGTCTATTACACCATCAACGATGGCCATCACTCGTGTTTTCAGATTCAGGCCCGGGCGAAAAAGGGCTTTGAGCTTCAGGTGGTGTTCGATAATCTGGTCTCCAGTGGCAATCCCGCCGGGTCAACGCTCAGGCTGGGTTGGCAGCACAACGGCATGGTGAGCTTTATTCTTGCCGGGCGTTACGGCGACTACACGGGTTCTAACCTGCAAAGCGCAAGCTGGATGAGTCAAAACCTGGCCTTGCTTGGCGATAAAAAGCTGCGCGACCTGTGCATTAGCGGCTCTCATGACTCGGGTATGAGCGTGTATACCTCAGGCACTGCATTTGCCCATAGCTGCAATACACTGACACAAAGTGCCAACCTTCAGGGCCAGCTGATTCTGGGTGCACGTTATTTTGATATACGTCCGGTGATAAGTGATGGTGACTACTACACAGGGCACTATAGTGAGATTAGCCAGATTGGTTCCTGGCAAGGCGCCAATGGTCAGTCTATTGCTTCGGTTGTCTCGGACATCAACGCGTTTGTTGCCCACAACAACGAGCTGGTGATCCTGAATCTCTCCCATGCATTAAATACAGATGTGGGGAACACACATTATCGCCCATTCACTCAAACTGAGTGGGATGGCCTGTTTGACGCCTTGTCGGGTCTGACTCATCTCTATATGGCAGATGCCAGCAGCGACCTGACTCAACTGACACTCAAGCAGTTTATTTCAGGCAGTGCCGCCGTGTTACTGATTGTAGAAGACAGTAATGTAGAACTCGGAAAACGTGCAGGCAAAGGCTTCTTCCCGGCCAGCAGTTTACCTGTGTACAACAGTTATGCAGACAAAAACACCGTTGCAGCCATGGCTGACAATCAGCTAGAAAAAATGCAGCAACATGCGCCTGAGGACTATTTTTTACTGTCCTGGACGCTGACACAAGATGCCACTCAGGCCACAACCTGTGCGCTGGGAGTAACTTCCAGCATTAGAGCGCTGGCCGATGAAGCCAATCAAAACCTGGCCTTCCTGCTCTATCCGGCAATCACGCCACAGGCCTACCCTAACATCATTTATACCGATAACCTGCGTAACAGCGATGCCGCCGCTATGGCCATGGCTGTAAACTGGACCGTGTTGTCCTGATGGCCCGTTTCAGGGTCTGGCTCAGGCCCTGCTTCATTCAGTTAAAAGCTCACTCGTTAAGAGCAAAATTTCTTGTTAGACACACATGCCGATTGCCCGTTTAATGCGCCCTATACACGATACTTGTTTAAATTACTTTTACCCGTTAAGGAACGTTAATGACAGATTTGATCTCTTCTGAGCAGGCACGTGAATGCTACAACGTGCGCCACTGGAGCCAGGGCTTCTTTGGTATCAATGATCAGGGAGAGGTAACCGCCATGCCGACAGTAGATAACCCGGGGCACGCCGTTACTTTGACACACATTGCCGCGCAGATTAAAGCGCAGGGCTATGGCTTACCGGCTTTAGTGAGGTTCCCACAGATCCTTGAGCAGCGCGTCAATGACATCTGTCAGGCGTTTAATACCGCAATTGCAGACTACCAGTATCCCAAAGACTACCTGTTGGTTTACCCCATCAAAGTGAACCAACAAAGAGAAGTGGTTGAAGGGCTGATAGCCAGCCAAGATGGCAAAGAGAGAAAGCAACTGGGCCTTGAAGCAGGCAGTAAAGCCGAGCTATTGACCGTGCTGGCATTGAGTGAAAAAACCAGTGCTGTAATCGTCTGTAACGGCTACAAAGACCGCGAATATATTCGTCTGGCGCTGATCGGCGAAAAGCTCGGCCATCGGGTGTATATCGTGCTCGAAAAGCGCTCCGAGCTGGACCTGGTGCTGGCCGAAGCCAAAGCGCTTAATGTCACGCCAAGACTGGGCTTGCGTGTTCGTCTGGCGTCGCAGGGCAAAGGCAAATGGCAGGCTAGCGGCGGTGAAAAGTCTAAGTTTGGCTTGTCCGCTTCTCAGGTGTTAACTGTGATTGAGCAGCTAAAACAAGCAGACATGCTGAGCGCATTGCAACTGGTGCATTTTCACCTGGGTTCGCAAATGGCCAATATTCGTGATGTACGTTTAGGCGTAAGCGAAGCGGCGCGCTTTTACTGCGAACTGCGCAGACTGGGCGCTAACCTGATCAACCTGGACGTGGGCGGTGGCCTGGCGGTGGACTATGACGGTACACGCAGCCAGTCGCATAACTCGATGAATTACAGCCTGGCTGAGTACGCCAACAATGTAGTGTACACCATAGGTGATACCTGTCAGCAATATAACCAGCCGATGCCGACCATAATTTCGGAATCGGGCCGGGCGCTGACGGCACACCATGCGGTGTTGATTACCGATGTAGTAGGCACTGAAAGCTACCAGCCGGAGCAGCTGAGCGCGGTTGCCAGCGATGCCCCACAGCTACTGCGCAATATGTGGCGTTCGTGGCAGGCACTGAGTGAGCAAAGCGACGACAGAGCCCTGATTGAGCTCTATCACGACACACAAGGCGATCTGGCGGAAGTGCACGGGCAATTTGCCATGGGCTTGCTGTCGCTGGAGCAACGGGCCTGGGCTGAGCAGGTAAATTTGCGTATTTGCTACGAATTGCAGCAAAGAATGGACAACAAAAACCGTTTTCATCGTCCGATCATCGATGAGCTGGGCACCAAACTGGCCGACAAGTTCTTTGTGAACTTCTCCTTGTTCCAGTCACTGCCCGATGCCTGGGGCATAGATCAGGTGTTTCCTGTGCTACCGCTGAGCGGCCTGACACAGGCGCCGAAAAAGCGTGCGGTGCTGCTCGACATCACCTGCGACTCTGATGGTGCGGTGGATCATTATGTCGATGGTCAGGGCATTGAAAGTACCCTGCCTGTGCCTGAGTACACGGCGGATTCGCCCTACTTGCTGGGCTTCTTCCTGGTCGGTGCATATCAGGAAATCCTGGGCGACATGCACAACCTGTTTGGCGACACTCACAGTGTGGTGGCCCGGGTGGATGCGCAGGGTCAGCTGCAAATGGACGACGTCGACGCAGGCGACAGCGTGGCAGATATGATGCGTTACGTACATCTGGACGTAGCAGCATTTAAAGAGAACTTTATTGCCCAGGTGAATACCCGACTGGAAGAGGCCGATCGGGCCATGTGCCTGACCGAACTTGCGTCGGGCCTGGAAGGCTACACCTATCTGGAGGAGTGCTAAGTGAAGCAGTTGTTCGACCATTGTGACCACTCGTTATACTCAAACGGCATGACGTTTTTGCGTCAGCCCATGGTGCGAGATATCGCCCATATTGAGTCCGACGTGGTGGTATTGGGGTTGCCATTTGACTTGGCCACCTCAGGTCGTCCCGGTGCCCGTCTGGGGCCGGATGCGATCCGCCGTGCCTCGGTTCACTTAGCCTGGGAAGGTAAACGCTATCCATGGCAGTTTGCTTTGTGGGACAAAATTAGCCTGCACGATGCTGGCGACTTTACTTATCCGGTGGGGATCCGGAATACTTTACCGCGCAGCTGGAATTGGCGGCAGAGCAGATCCTCCATCAGGGTAAAGCCTTACTCGGACTGGGCGGCGACCACTTCGTCACCCTGCCCTTGTTACGGGCGCATCAGAAGATACATGGCAAAATGGCCTTGGTGCATTTCGATGCCCATACCGATACCTACAGTCAGGGCTCACGTTATGACCATGGCACTATGTTTTTTCATGCCCCCAGAGAAGGACTGATCTGTCCGGAGCACTCCATTCAACTGGGGATCCGTACTGAGTTCGAGCAAAGTAATCATGGCTTTGCCGTGGTCGATGCGATGCAGGCCAATGATATGGATGCCCAGACCATTGCTGAGCAGATCAAGGCCAGAGTCGGTGAGCTTCCGGTCTATCTGACCTTTGATATCGACTGCCTGGACCCGGCCTTTGCACCTGGCACCGGCACGCCGGTATGTGGTGGCCTGAGCAGCGACAAAGTGCTGAAGATCCTGCGTGCACTACAAGGGGTTAATATCGTTGGTATGGATGTGGTGGAAGTCTCGCCCTCATACGATCAGAGCGAGCTGACGTCTATCGCCGCGGCCACCATCGCCTACGAATTGCTCCATTTATGGGCCATTCGCCACAAATAATTTAAAGCGCCTTCGGGCGCTTTTATATTTTGCCATTAGTGGATTTAGTTTATCTTCACATACAGATATGCTTTGTGACATCGAGCAAAAAACGAAAAAACAAACACATTGCTTTGTTGCTTTAAGCACAAAAACCACCCAAACCATGCCTTTTTCGTATCCTCTTTTTTTCCTATCACTGCTAACTTATTTCGGTGCTTTTGGCGAGTTCTTTCAGGGAATAGCCCTTAGCAAGGAAGCAGAATGATGTGTCGTACCCAGCAACAAACTGAATAAATAAACAAACACACATCACTGCGAAAAAATGGATGACGTCTCTTTGGTCAATTGGAATGGTCAAGCTTATGAAAACACCTCATTATGCAACCCTCTGTGCCGGTGCGATGGCGCTCGGTTTATCAGTTCCTCTGCTGGCTGCAAGCAGCGACAACGCCAACTCAGGCGTGGGGATTAATCTCACCGGTATTAATTACTGGTCAAGTCAGTGGACCACACTGGATGTGATGAAGCATGCTTCTAACGGCAGTGGCCAGCTGTGGGCAACCAGCAATGCTCATACCTGGGAATTTAACACCGGCGATCAGGCACTACTGGACTTGGACGAGCATGGCTGGCCGCGGTCTTTGCCTGCGGATTCACCCGACTCACCTTTTCACTATGTCACCACCATTATTTATCACGATAACCCGCACCATCCGGTCGGCGAGTTTGTGATCTTGTACGAGGGTGAAGGTGAGCTCTATTACTCCGGTCCGGAACTTATCAGCTCCGCGCCCGGACGCGACGTGGTACGCATGGCTGCAAACAGTTTCTTCCATTTGCAGATCCATGCCACCGACCCAAACAATACCGGCAACCATCTGCGCAATATCCGTATCATAGCCCCGGGCGGCAGTTGCAGTGACGCCGCTACTGATTATGCCGCCAGCGCGGCAGACTGTGCCAGCCCTGAGCAGTTTGTCTCGTTCGAGCACAGCTATCAGGAACGGATATTCCATCCACTCTTTTTGGATGATATGCGCCAGTTCCGTACTTTGCGTTTTATGCAGCTGCTGAGCACCATAGACAACCCCGTTCAGCACTGGACGCAGAGGAACCAATACGATTACGCCAGCTGGGCCCTCAATGGCGGCAGCCCCTATGAAGTGGCCATTGCCATGAGTAACAAGCTGGGCGCAGAGCCCTGGTACACACTCCCGGTTCGGGTAGATGATGACTATATCCGCCAGTTTGCCCGATTGCTGAAAACGCAAAGCGAAGGGAATTCTGCGATTTATGTGGAGTTTGGTAACGAGCTGTGGAATAACGCCTGGCCGTATATTTTCGATGGCTTGTATCTCGAAGAGCAAGGCAAAGCCCTGTGGCCCAACACCAGTTACCACGATATTGAATATCGTATGAACTACTATGGGCTGCGCAGCTCGCAGATGTGCGACATCATCAAAACAGAGTTTGCCGAGGAAGCGGGCCGGATACAATGTGTGATGGGCGGTCAGACTGGGGTGCCCTGGATAAGCGAGCAGGCACTGAACTGCCCGATCCACGCAGCGGGCGTGGGCCAGCGCTGTGCCGACAATATGGATGTACTGGCGGTGGGCAGCTATTTTGCCGGTTACTTTGCCGACCAAAAATATCTGCCCATTTTACAGGGCTGGGCTAGTGAAGGGGCCGAAGGTCTCAACAAGCTGTTTGAGGAAATGGACTCGGGCGTACTGTATGGCCTGACCTATAACCCCGATGAACCACCCTGGTGGCAGGCACCTGAGCATGGCGCGCTGGCACAAGCCAGAGACAATATTCAGGGCAACCTGGCACTGGCCCAGCAGGATGGCCTGATGCTGGCAGCCTATGAGGGCGGGCAGCACCTTACCTATGCCGGAGATATTCGTGATGGCCGCGATACCATCAGTGAAGCCTTGTTCCTGAGCGCCAATCGCGATCCACGCATGGCGTCAGCGTTTACCAACCACCTGAACGACTGGCAGGCGTCTGGTGCCGGACTATACGTGGTGTTTGAAAGCATCGGCCGGTGGGACAGCTGGGGCGCATTTCCGCTCAAAGAGTATCAGACCCAGACCCGTGCGCAGGCACATAAATACGATGCCGTGCTGAACTTTATTGAACAGACGCCCTGCTGGTGGACTGAGTGCGAGCAAAACGTACAAAGTAGTGATAATACCGATAGCTTGCCAGCAGGTGAAGACTCACCTCAGGCCGCGATGTTGAAGCTGAGCTCGTCAGCCTTGTTTGACAGCAATGGCGTTCGCCTGAACTGGCAATTCAATCATGTTGCCGAGATACAGGTGAAGTTTCTGGTTTATCGCGATGCGCAACTGATCTGGCATACCACCGCCAACAGTTACGATGATCACTGGCTCCCGCTTAATCAGGCCTATCAGTATCAGGTTCGGGCTGTACACCGCGACACGGGCACAGTGATGGCAGAGGCAAATCTGAGTAGTAAAGCCGGTGACAGCGAAGCCCCCTCTGCCCCCGCTCAGTTCAGTGTGCAGTCGAATGGCGCTTATGGCGCAACATTGCAATGGCAGCCTAGCGCAGATAATCAGGGCATTCGCTTTTACAAGATTATGCGCAACGGCCAGCCCTATACCCTGAGTAATGAGGCGCGTTTTGACGACCCCTGGCCACCCAAAGGGGAAGTCAGCTACCAGGTTATCGCTGTCGACCTGGCAGGCAATCAGTCAGATGCTTCGCCTGTCGGCACTCTGATTATTCAGTAATATACGCAGGCTGCCAGTATCAACTGGCAGCTTTTCAAACCAGCAAAGCCTCGTTTTTAGCGCTTTAACTACCTAATACAGCCACACAAACCAAAACAAACCACCCAAAACAACACCTTATTGATTGGTTTGTCATCAGTCTGACATTTTTTCAAATTTTTTACTAAAGAAGTCGCACAACCGGACGATACACTAATCATGGCAGGCAGCGACTATCTCTTCCATCGCCATGACTTTAAAAGCTTTATCAACTTATACCCCAAGATAGTGCTAATCGATACGGCTCGTTCCTGGTTTTTTGGCTTTGAACGAGCAATCCCTTTTTTCATATCAAAACAGCCGCAAAAGCACTGTCTCGCTAGACGTTAACTTATGGTTTTAGGTAAATCTCATGCTTTGTCGTATAAATGGGAATCGTCCAGCAGCTATGCCAGCAGGTTATTAATAAACTGATTATCA
Source organism: Pseudoalteromonas sp. R3 (assembly GCF_004014715.1). Classification (NCBI taxonomy): domain Bacteria; kingdom Pseudomonadati; phylum Pseudomonadota; class Gammaproteobacteria; order Alteromonadales; family Pseudoalteromonadaceae; genus Pseudoalteromonas; species Pseudoalteromonas sp. R3. Next base: position 1,263,079 of record NZ_CP034835.1, on the reverse strand, counting down.
AGCCTGCCTAGTGAGTCATGTAACTGCGCCAGCCTCTGATCTCTTTCACTAACCACCTGACCGGTGATCGGCTTATCTGACTCATTTAATATCTGTTGTGAAGCGCCAGCTTCGGAGGCTTCGTTTTGCTGCGCTTTTATTGGATCGTATACAGCGTATATTGTACCGTTACGTTGTTTGGCTTGCACTTGTCTCCGGTGCGCAAGGTCAAATGCCAATGAATTTAGCTCTTTTAATGACTGGGTAGTGAGATCCATACTCATATAAGCATTGCCCAGCTCTTGCTTATCCCGCTCGTCGAGAAATGACATAATATCACCAAACGCTGCGTGGCATTGCCCTCAGGGAGAGGGTTAATTTTTAGAGATGCTGCAACATCTAAATTAGTGAGTGCTGTAAGGTATATACACCAGGGTGAGAGCATACTTTGTTAACAACCATTAACCATTAACCAAAGATAAGCTCGGCCCTGAATTCATCCAGCACCAATGCAGCGGCTTCCAATTTAAGTTCTTGTGTAAAAGTACTACGTTTTCTGGTCATAGACACCTCTCATTGAATGGTAATAATACCACCTAAAATAGTGTCCGGTTTTATTGAATGACAACAGGGTGTTAAAGCCTTTTTACAAAGTGCGATCCCACCGTGCCCTTAATTTGATAAAAGCCCCACCGGATAGTAGGGCTTTGGGTTTTCTATGTTTAAATTTTACAAACAGAGTACAATCTCTTTATATTCAAACTAATTTATTTATAAACTAATCCTAGAGACCCTTTAAGCCAGCATTCACGATATAAATCCCCAACTTTATAGTGATTATAAATCTCTTTCCCCATATCAACTGAAAAGCTTTTATTTTTCTCTCGATCTATCAACCTAAAATTATAGAAGCCACCTGAAAAGCTTTTATTTTCCCACTTTTCAATAATCACCCCACTTAAGCAGTGGTCTTCCTGATAGCCGATTTTCGAATTCAATAAAACCACTATACCAGCTGTGCCAAAACATAGAGCTAACCAGCTAAATATAGCTCCCAAGAAAATAGCTAACTTTTGAAGAGGCTTTTTTTGAAATTGCAAACGATATAAACTTATGTAACCCACTAAAATTGCAATAAAAGGGCCAATATAAGTAGCTGTAAAAATATATTGCTGATTGTGTAAATGCCTATAAGTCAAACCGAACAAAGCTGTAATCAGAAAGTATACGAATACTATGACACCTCCCCAATCCGACAAAAAATCCAGCAATTTTGTATTTTTAATTTCCATCATAATTGACTTTTAACATTTATCTTTACCATCCGTACAAACAGACGATGATTTAGAGATCGCAGCTTGAATTGGTGCATTTAATGCCTCTGTTGCAATCATTGCCGTTGCTTGAACAGCAACTGTTTCACCTCCTGCTGCAACAACCCCCCCTCCAGCAGTTCCGACCAAAGCACCTACAGCTGTTGAAGTTACAACTTGAGGAACATCTACTTTGGATAAATCTCCACCATTTGAAGCTAACTGTGCTCCCAAATTACCACCGCCAGAAGCTATTCCTGTGGTAACGCCTGATTGAGCCATTGTTTTAATACTTTCTTTAGCGGACATGTGAACAGTTATTCTCATTACGGCGGCACTACTTGCTCCGGCAAGGCTTGTTCCTGCTGTTAAACCACCCAAAAATCCTATTCCTCCGCCTATAGCAGCAGACTTTGCCATTGCATTAAAATCGCCAGGGGAAGAAAGCGCTGACTGAACAGCACCACCTATAGCACCTACTATCCCTCCAAAGACGGCCAAAGGTAATGTAGCAAACTCACCATCCGGATCGACATACTTATATGGGTTATTATTGGCATAGGTATAACGGTTAAACCCATGAACAGGATTGCCTCGCCCGATATGCCCCATCACATCAACAGGATCATTAGAATAAAAACGACCTATCGCTGGATCATAGTATCGAGCTTGCATATAACTCAGACCAAGCTCTTTATCGAACTTATGCCCGGTATAGCCTACGTCATCGTTATTGCTCTCTAGCGTCTCACCGTACGGCAAATAGTTTTGCTCATCAGCGAGCACTCCCTTCGGTGTTACGCTGCCATACTTAGCAATCAGTTTCTTGCCTAAATAGATATAATTTACACCTTCGCCACTTACATGGTGATTTTCACGATACATCAACTGACCGGCCTGACTGTACATGCTGTAACTGGTACCCTTCTGCTCTACCTGTTTAACGCGTCGGTTATGGCCATCGTAAACAAAATGATTGCCATTTGCCGAGGTCATCTGGTTGGCACGATTATATGTCAGAGAGAATTGACCATTGTGGGTAATATTTCCTCTGCTGTCATACTGAAAAGCACCATACTTGCCGCTATAGCCAGACACACTCGTTAAGCGATTAGTTGTGTCATTATAGGTATAGTTGAGCGTTCTCTTACGATTCTTATAGTACCTAATATTGCCTAGCGCATCATAACGCATGGTACTGCTGCCAATTGAAGCGCCGCCACTCACCTCAATCAGTCTGTTTAAACCATCATAAACCAGGTCGTTCAAGCTATAGCTTGAACTTGTAAGATTTCGTATTGAGGTGACATTTTCATTGTTATCAAAGCCATACTGTAGTAATACCACTTTACCCATGTTACCTTCATCTCTCACCCAGTGAGGTAAAAGGGAATCTGCATCAAGTATAGTGTCGTGCTTTACACCGTTGCCGTAGTAAAAGCTACTAAGGATCCCGTTAGGGTGATACTTGACCAACCTGGCAAATGTCTGCTCCAAGGAACCATCTTGATTATAAGACCTTACCTGAGTAGGTTGCCCAAAAGCATTTGGCTTGTAAGACACGTTTGTGCCATCTGGATAAACGACTCGACTGATATGGCCAAACTTGTCATAGCCATAATCCAACATTAATGGCGCATGGTCTTCTATGTAGAGCTGTTCATCTTCCAGTAAGCCACGGCTGTTATAGCTGTACCTATGCTCTACATTACCAGCAGTCTGAGTGAGTACATTTCCGAGCTTGTCACGGGTAATTTCTAAATCTGGCGTACCTTCCGGGTAGTTAACTTTATGCAAATCACCTAAATTGTCATAGGTGAATATGGTTGCGTTACCGGGTCGAGATGACACACAAGAAGTGTTCGAGGCTCCCTGGAGGTGCCAATTGAGCGCACCCTGTGCATCTGTACTGACCAAAGTGTTACCTACATCCGTACGTTTAATCAGGCACAAACCCTGGTATGCATCATATAAACGAGTTTCTGTTAGTGACTTTCCAGCACCTTTTTGCGTGATGTGAGTGAGTTTATCGAATATATTATAAGTAAATTCAGTAATAACCCCTTCAGGTGAATCTATTTCTGTTGGCTTGTCCTGCTTTGGTGTACCTTTGGCATCATAACTTATAACTGTGACATTGCCTTCGGCGTCTGCTTTTTTCACCTTACTATTCGCCAAATAGCTAAATTTAGTAGTACCTAAATTGCTTTTTGACACAGACTTCAAACGCCCGAGTGTATCATATTTGTAACGAACACCTTTGGTTTCTGTTGAAGATGCCGACTTATATGATCGAAATACAATTTGATTTCTATGGTTATAGTTAAACTTCTGATGTACAACCGAATGTCCAGAGACTGCGTGCTCTGAAAGATCTGTAAAGGTCACCTGCTTTAAACGATTCAGAGCGTCAAAATAGTGTACTTCACGAGACTTGGCAGGTCCGTCACACCAAATTTTCCGGCCAGGCTCTAGTTCACAACGAGTGACTGTACGCTTGTTCTCATTGTCGTCCCATGATATTTGATATCCATACCAGCTACCGAGAACAGAATCGTTATATAAGTAAATTGCTGTAATTCTCCCGATCGGGTCATAAGCATAATATGTTTCAACTCCATTAAAATCCTTTTCCCAGTAAATCTTTCCACTACTGTTAGAGTATTGTTTCCTGCTTACTGTACCTGTACCATAACGATTCGGCTTCGTAACCACCCTGGGTACACCGCGAAAATAAGAACTGAACTCTACAAACTGAGGGCCTGTCCCATTACTGTTATACTCAATGCGTTTGATGTTGCCATCATCGTGATATTGGCTATAACGCTTTGTCCATCGTCCGTAGGCTAGCTCTTCATAGGGCTGCTTGGTTCCACTGCCATGGTATTTAATCTCTCGTACAGTCTTATATCCGTAGTCTGAATTCGAGACTTTCTCTGTTCTGAACTTGCCTAACTCCCATAAGTCAAGGTCATGCTGGTAACTGTACTCACGATACTCCTTTTTTCCACTAAAGCTATTGCTCTCAACTTTCTTTGTGAAATGACCATATTTATCATACCCTTTGTACTCAGTTGTATACTCGGTATTTTGTTGAGAATCGTCACTTGACAGCACTTCCACAACTTTAGATAAATTAACCCTAAAATCTTCAACATTTAAGTTGTTGGCTAGAGAGCAACGAATTGAGTCTCCATCTCTGAAACCAGACATCCTGTCACAGGTATTTAGTATTTTCCGGCCTTTAGCAAAGTAACTAAGCTCTTTCTTCTTGAGCTTACTACTAGACTCATCAATAGAATATATGGCCTTTATTTTGTTTTCGGAATAAGAATTTGAATTACGATCTATGTAATATATGACTTTTTCATTTTGCCCTGAAATAGTCGTGGTTTTAACATCCCGACTTTTCGTAACTGATGAAGGTATCCCGTATGGAAAAGCAACTTCCAGTGGTCTGGTTATACGGCGGTTCACCTCTTTTATTACATTCCGCCCATCATCATGATATAAACCAGCATTTTCAGAGTAACTGTACCTCCATGTCATTGCGTTAATTTTATCACCTGATATTTGCTTATAAACCAAGTTTCTTCTAGCAGAGCAATTGGCGGGATTAAAATAGGTCTCCAACCTTCCTGCTGAGTATTTCTGTTCGATAAAAACCCTTACATCCTCACGCCCGTGATATATTGTTTTTATTCCGTATTTTATATTTAACCCACTTGGAGTGGTGACTGTAAAATACTTTGCTCTCCTATCATCTAGGTCGCTAATTTCACATTTACCTGGACTTTCACCAATACGGCTTTTGAATTTAGTTGTCGCACGGTATTGTGCGTCATAAAACTCAGCAGGATATTTCCACTCAGTTTTATTTGGCAAAACAACCTTTTCCAATTTATTGTCATCTGAATAAATATAATTCCAATACTCTAAATTTGCCTTAGCGCTAGTGAGCATATTTTTTGAGTAAATAAGATCAATCCTCCGTCCATCGGAGCCTTTTATATTAACCAGTTTATTTCCGTTGTAGCGATATGATACAGAGTTTCCAAACTTATCGACCACCTTAGTAGCCATCATCATCGCTCTACGACCCATATTACCAATCGGAAAGGGCAGACCGTTTGGTCTGACCACTTTATGGTCGAAGTAATATTTAGTTCCATCCGGCGCAGTCACTTCGAAGCCTTGCCCCTGACCATCCTCTCGCTGATAACAGTCAGTCACTTTGTAAAGACTCTTGGTGATCTTCATTCCGCTAAAGTCACCACTGCCTTCTCGGATATCTTCCGTTACTTGCCCCGGAATATGTAGCTTCACACCACTCCAGTAACCACCTAACTCTTGGTGGCTAGCGCTGGCATAAGCATAAGTGTACCACCTGGAGCTATCGCTACATTCATATCCATTTTCCCAGCCACGCCCATTTCCTTGAATACGAAAGCTGTGAGTAAGGTCACTTGAGTCAACATACGTAGCACGGATATAAGGCACATCCAATAGCCATGTACCCATTCCCGTGTTTCTAACATCTCCAAGCGCATTCATGAAAGAAAAAGGACTGTGTACACGTTTGAGCTCAACCGGAAGAGAAGAATTTCCAGGTATTGAGATGTCTGTAACCGCAAAACTTATAGTGCCTGATATAGGATCATAAGCATCACCTTCGGAGCTGGCAGCATTGACACTGAGTGCACGCGACTTAGTATCCTGCTCCAGAATATACTCATCGGCATAGACAGAAGTGATCGAGAGGCTGACGGATAGAAGTAACGAAGAACAATGCTTGTTAAATGTTTTTTTCATGTTTATTGCTCCTCCATATAAGATTCGGCAACGGGACTACCTAGTAAGTCAGTGTGAATAAAAACTACTTTTTTCCTAAAAGAATAACCTAAGGAATAAGTGCCGGTGTTATCACATGTATAATAGTTACAGGCCACAACACGCACCTGAAAATATTCAGCATCCTTTCCTGTATAGCCACTATGTAATTCAAAAGATGTCTTATCCGTGATAGCAACATCTATCCAAATACCTTGTTCATTAAGTACCTGGACTTTATATTTACTGGCATGTTTTATGTCATCCCATGAAATAGTTTTACCGCTACTAGAATCTGAAATTTTCATGTTCTTTGGAGCTGAAAACTTATCTTTGGGTATGTACGGGAATATAACAAAGGTATTGCCATTACTAATAGGTATCCACGTGGTGCTCGCCAGTGTAGAACCTGTAATTAGCAATAAGGAGAGCAGAACTAGATTTTTCACATTTATTCCTTATTTATATGGAAATAAAGTTCCCCGGCAGCACAACACGCCTCGGTCATAATCGATGACCAAAATGCAAGTGCGAAACAACGGGTAACACCAAAACAAAAAGGCATATGCAAAATGCATATGCCTTTTTTGACTGCGCAGTTAAGCGCGAATAGAGGTTAAGCTTTACGCCAGGTGGTTTTACCGGCGCTGTCTTCCAGCACCACGCCCATGGCTGTTAAGGCGTCGCGGGCAGCGTCGGCTGCGGCCCAGTCTTTATTCTCACGGGCAGTTTTACGCTGCTCGATCAGGGCTTCGATTTTTGCCACTTCGTCTTCATCCTGGTCACCGTGTAAAAAGGCTTCCGGATCTTGCTGAGCAATACCCAGCACTTCTGCCAGCTTCACCAGGATAAAGGCATGTTCGCCCGCCGCTTTAGCATCTGAGTCTTTCAGCAGGTTCACTTCTTTGGCCAGTTCAAAAATTACTGGCAGTGCTTCCGGGGTATTGAAGTCATCGTTCATAGCCGCTTCAAAACGTGTAACGAACGGATTGTCCGCCAGTTCTGTCTCAACCAGTTCAACACCACGCAGAGCCGTGTAAATACGCTCTAATGACGAACGTGCCTGCTCTAGGTTCTCCTGTGAGTAGTTTAGCTGACTACGGTAGTGACCGTTGATCAGGAAATAACGCACGGTTTCACGGTCATACGCTTTAAGCACTTCACGCACAGTAAAGAAATTGCCCAGTGATTTAGACATCTTCTCTTTATTGACCTGCACCATACCGGTGTGGATCCAGGTGTTGACGTAGCGACCATTGTTGGCACAGCATGACTGGGCAATTTCATTTTCATGGTGCGGGAACTGCAAATCCGATCCGCCACCGTGAATATCAAAGAACTCGCCCAAATGCTTAGAGCTCATCGCGCTACATTCAATGTGCCAGCCCGGACGGCCTTCACCCCAAGGTGATGTCCAGCAGGGCTCGCCGGCTTTGGCTTTTTTCCACAGCACAAAGTCGAGCGGATCATCTTTGCCTTCAGCCACTTCAACGCGCGCGCCCGCCTGAAGCATATCCAGGTCCTGCTGAGACAGTTGACCATATGCTTCAAAGGTCGACACATCAAATAATACATCGCCATTTTTTGCCACATAGGCATGGCCTTTTTCGATCAGACGTTCAATCATCGCAATGATTTCGTCCATATGACCGGTTACAGTCGGCTCTATGTCAGCAGGCAGAATGTTCAGTGCCTCGAAGTCCTCGTGCATGGCCTTGGTCATACGTACTGTCAGCGCATCGATCTCTTCGTTGTTCTCAGCAGCACGCTTGATAATTTTGTCGTCCACGTCCGTAATATTACGTACATAAGTAACCTGATAGCCTAAGTGGCGCAGGTAACGGTTCATCACGTCGAAAGAGACATAAGTACGGGCGTGGCCTACATGGCAGAAGTCATAAATAGTGATACCACACACGTACATGTCTACTTTGCCTTCCACAAGCGGTTTAAACTCAGTCTTTTGACGTGTTAGTGTGTTGTAGATCTGCAACATGTAGCTTTATTCCTAAAATTTATCCAAATTCTCAGCAATCATATCACTTGCACCGCTTTGGCTCTATAGAAAATCCCGTCCAAATAGAATGAAAAAGTAACAGTTAGTTGACAATTTAGCCGCTCACCCCCTGAGGGACTTTGTAGTTATGAATTTGTGCTATAAAATAGGCTCCTAATATGAAATATGTAAATCAAGGACCTGTTATGGTTGTTTTACAAACAAACTTTGGCGACATCAAAATTAACCTGTTTGCTGACAAAGCACCGGCAACGGTTGAAAACTTTTTAAAGTACGTTGAATCTGGTTTTTATAACGGCACTATCTTCCACCGTGTTATCGACGGCTTTATGGTTCAGGGCGGTGGCTTTGAGCCGGGCATGGACCAAAAAGAAGTGGGTGCGCCGGTTAAAAACGAAGCCAACAATGGCGTTGCCAATAAAACAGGCACGCTGGCGATGGCACGCACGCCAGATCCTCACTCTGCCACGGCACAATTCTTTATCAATGTGAACGATAACGACTTTTTGAACTTCAGCAGTGAAACCGCGCAAGGCTGGGGTTACTGTGTATTCGGTGAAGTGGCCGAAGGCATGGACATCGTTAACAAGATCAAAGGTGTTGCTACGGGATCTGCTGGTTTCCATCAGGACGTTCCGCTGGAAGACGTTGTGATCGAAAAAGCGTTTGTTGCCGAATAAGCGACCGCTTTATTGATTGTGAGGTGTGTACACTTAACGCTTGTATGAGCTGTACATACCTCTGTTCCTCGCTCTAATCTGAAGTTGTCTCCATGCGCAAAAGCTACTTTATTTCTGATCTGCATTTAACCGAACATCGCCCTGATATCACCGCCGCTTTTTATCGTTTTCTTGAACAGCATATGCAAGATGAAGTGGATGCCTTGTATATCTTAGGCGACTTTTTCGAGGTCTGGATTGGGGACGACGAAGGTAATCCACTGGCACTTGAGATAGCCACTAAACTACGTGCGATCTCCGAGCGTGGTATTAAACTGTTCTTTATTCATGGCAATCGAGATTTCCTGGTTGGTCAGCGCTACACCGACCTGTGCGGTATGACTTTGTTGCCAGAACAAGCGGTGATCGATTTGTATGGCACGCCCACCGTTATTTTACACGGCGATGAAATGTGTACCCAGGACGAGGTCTATCAGAAGTTTCGTAAGAAAAGCCGCGGCTGGTGGTGGCCAAGGCTGATGTTGTCTATGCCCTTATGGTATCGGCGTCGGGTGGCACGCAATGCCAGAGAAAAGAGCAAACAAAGCCAGATGGGCAAAGCGCCAGAGATTTTAGATGTAACCGAAGAAGCGGTGCTGGCCATGTTTGACCGCTATCAGGTCAACAATATGATCCATGGCCATACACATAGGCCAAATGTCCACCACTACAACGACAGAACACGCACCGTGTTGGGCGACTGGTATAGTCAGAGCTCTTATCTGGTGGCCACTGAGCAAGGCCAGACCCTCACTCAGCATCCTTTTTCAGACTAAACTTGTCCGTTCATGCAGCCTGTAGCGGCGCACCGCTATGGAATTTAAAGTCGCTGTCTGGCGTTAAGATCAGATCATTTTCAATGGCTTTAAACTCGGCGACACGTGCTGCGATATCAAATCGCTGAGGATCAGTCGCATCGGCCACCTGCTGGGCCAGCTCCAGATAGTCCTGATAATGACGCGCTTCTGAGCGCAACAACGAGACATAAAAGCGCCCAATGTCTGGCTCCAAATAAGGGGCCAGTTTAGCAAAGCGCTCACAGGAGCGGGCCTCGATAAAGGCCCCTATGATCAACTTATCAATCAACGCGGCTGGCTCAAACGTGCGCACATGCTTGATCATCCCAGAGGCATAACGCGAGGCATTGAGGCTCTGAACCCGTAACCCCTTCTCGTTAATGATATCCAGCACCTGCTCAAAGTGGTGTAACTCTTCTTTGATCAATCGCACCATTTTATCCAGTATATCCTGGTTATAGGCGTATTCGGGCTTAGCGGTTAGGCTACCGATGAGTTCATTCTTGCTGGCACTAAACTGACCATCGCCAATTTTACGATAGACAAAGTCTTCATAGGGCTTGATCCAGCCAAGCAGAGTTTTCGCTGAGGCATTGTCTACCGCATATTTACGGATTAAAAATGCCGCGCTCTGGGCCGCTTTGAGCTCACAGTGCATATGGTCGACCAACAAGGCTTGCAGATGCTCCGGCTTTTTCGCTTCGTCGATCCAGCTGTCGGGGGTTTCACAACCCAGAAACTGATAAATAGGTGCCAACAGATCGGCATACTTCTCTAACATGTCTCAGATAATCATTCGCAAAAAATTATCCTTATTCTACCACAAGCGTGCCAAGTGGCACTATGAACGCCCGCCGTTTACCACAAGTTTGTGCTAGATCAAAGACGCTGGGATTTCAGAATTGTTTCTTGACAAAAATTAACCAATCTTTCATAACTTAAATGATGTTGTATAAATTTCATACTTACAGGCGTCGCCAGTGGCCCCGTTTTTATGGTGATCACGCAGCTAAGCTGCATCGTACTCTGATGTTACTGAGCTGTTATATAAGACAAGGACTGCACCCGTGATCGCCGGGTAATCTGAACGCGTCAGACAACAATCTTTTTTGAGGGGCTCGTTATGATTTTAAATCATCTGTGGGGCTTATATGCCCACCCAATCGAAGAGTGGCAAACCATAGACAATCGCCACGAAAGCGCTACGTACAGTTTATCTCACATTGCCTTGATTGCCCTGATCCCCAGTTTAATGGGCTACTATTCCTCTGTGTATCTGGGCTGGAAAATCGGCACTGGCGACGATGTGTTTCTCACCCATAACAGTGCTATGCTGATAGGCATTGCCATGTACTTTGCGCTGATCATTGGCGTGTTTGCCCTGTCCTATCTGGCTCACTGGATGGCGGTGACGTTCGGCGCTAAACCCACTTATACACAAACACTGGAGCTCTCAGCCTATACTGCCACACCGGTCTTTATGTCGGCCTTTGCCGCCTTCTATCCGGAATTATGGTTTGTGGTCTCGGTGGGGCTGGCTGCCCTAGCCTATTCGGTCTACCTGCTGTACACCGGCGTTCCTATCCTGATGCACATACCTGAGGAGCGTGGTTTTATTTATGCCAGTTCAGTGGTCACATGTGGTTTGGTATTATTGGTAATTATTTTGGCTGCAACAGCGATATTGTGGACGAATGGGATAATCAGTCCTACATTTACCTAGGGAGCGCGCTTATGCCCCGTAAAGGTGCATAGGTCAGCTCGCTTCCTTTGCTTTTATCCTATAGAAATCTAACAAAAAGGGCCGCAATCGCGGCCCTTTTTTTAGTCAAATTAGGCGAGTTTACTCGCCTTCACCCGTTTCCTGATTGTGCAGCTCCAGGCTTGCCGACATGGCTTTTTCGCGTGTCGATTTTGCCGAGTCATTACGCAGTGCATCAATACGATTCAGGTAATCCTGGTTTACATCGCCGGTAATATACTGGCCGTCGAACACAGACGTTTCAAAACGTGTGATCTCTGGGTTCTCCAGTGCCACGGCGTCTTTCAGATCAGAGATTGACTGATAGATCAGGCCGTCTGAGCCGATGCTGGCATTGATATCATCGACATCGCGACCATGGGCGATAAGCTCTGCAGCCGACGGCATATCAATACCGTACACATTCGGGAAGCGAACTTCCGGTGCAGCCGAAGCGAAGTAGACATTCTTTGCACCCGCATCACGTGCCATTTCAACGATTTGCGCCGATGTTGTGCCGCGGACGATTGAATCGTCAACCAGTAGTACGTTTTTGCCAGCGAACTCACGATCGATGGCATTTAGTTTACGACGCACCGACTTTTTACGCTGTTCCTGGCCAGGCATGATGAAGGTACGGCCGATATAGCGGTTCTTAACAAAACCCTGGCGATAAGGGAGCTCAAGCACCGATGCGATTTCGAGCGCGATATCACAAGATGTCTCCGGAATTGGGATAACTACGTCAATGTCTTTGTCGGCCCATTCGCGTTTGATCTTCTCACCCAGCTTAGTACCCATGTTGACACGCGTTGCATAGACCGACATATTATCGATGTTCGAATCCGGGCGAGCAAAGTAGACAAACTCAAAAATACATGGCGCATGCATGGTTTTGTCGGCGCAGATCTGCGAGTGGAACTGACCGTCTTCAGTCACATAGATAGCTTCGCCTGGTGCTACATCTCGAACGAACTCAAAACCGTCGATAGACAATGCCACGCTTTCAGACGCAAACATATATTCAACGCCACGTTCAGTTTCACGCTTGCCGAATACTAAAGGACGAATACCGTGCGGGTCACGGAACGCCAGAATACCATGGCCAATGATCATAGCGATGGTGGCGTATCCACCCGACACTTGCTGGTTCACTTCGCTGATGGCGTTAAACATATCAGCAGGTTCTAGTTTCATTTTGTCGCTACGTCCCAGCTCATACGCCAGGATATTCAGCAGCACTTCTGAGTCAGACGTCGTATTGACGTGACGGCGTGCTTTAGTGAACAGGCGCTCTTTCAGCTCTTCCGCATTAGTTAAATTACCGTTGTGCGCCATGGCGATACCAAACGGTGAATTCACATAAAAAGGCTGTGCTTCCGCTGAGCTGGAAGAACCTGCTGTCGGATAACGCACATGACCGATGCCAATGTTACCCTGCAGACGCTTCATGTGACGGGTGTGAAACACGTCTTTGACCAGGCCGTTGGCCTTGCGTAAGCTGAACGTATTGTTGTCAATGGTAATGATGCCGGCTGCATCTTGGCCACGGTGTTGCAAAACAGTTAAGCCGTCATAAATCGCCTGATTAACAGGAGATGTTCCGACTATCCCAACGATACCACACATTAAAAATTTCCTCGCCGATTAACGGTTTGCTGAATTCAAAAAGCTTGAGTTATGTTCTAGATAGGAAAAAAACCATTCTATTACAAAGCCAAATTCAGGGATTACTTGGGATGCCTGCCACCACGATGTATCAGGGGCTTTGGTGAAGGCATCCAGGAAAAACAACGCGGCGCTAACGACCAGCACGCCCCGCATCGCACCGAACACTATGCCAACCAGGCGATCGGTACCAGACAAGCCCGTACGCTGTACGAGTTCACCTAAGATATAATTGACAAACCCACCTAACACAAGTGTCGCAATAAAAAGTATGGCGATTGCGGCGGCATTTCTTAAAAGGGGTTCTGAAATGAAGGTCAGGAAGGTTGCAAGATATTGGTAGAATATACTGGATATGAAAAAGGCGCCGATCCAAACCACGAGTGACATGGTTTCTTTCACAAAACCTCTCATCAGGCCAAACAGTGTCGAGATACCGACAATTGCAAAGATGGCGTAATCAACCCAGATCATATAAACCAATAAGTCGTTAATTTGGGGCGCATTCTATAAGACACGCCCATCAATTACCAGATCATTTTACCACGGTAAATTGAGTAAGGCGGCCGTTTAACTTAGTTAATTTCTTTAATTCTGGGAGCTTAGCTTCCAGTTTAGCTTTATTTAAATCTGGTCCGACAAATACCTTGGTTAAGGTACCATTGGGTGTTTTTACCGGGCGGGTAAACGTCTTAAAGCCATTCTCGGTCAGTTTTTTAGTCAGTGCTTCAACATTTGATTTGTGTGAGAAGCTACCAAGCTGAATGACATAGGCCATCTGCGTAAAGTTAGAAGACTCAGGTCGTGTCAACGACTCACTTTTCACCTCAGGTGCGGTGCTGGACTTAGCGGGCAGGTCAGTTGACGTCTGAGTTGGCTCAGGCTTTTCTTCACCCTTATTGCTCGCAACCTCAACCTCTGCTGTATCTGTCTGTTGCTGGCCTTGTGTGTCGTCCTGTAGCTCGTTAGTTATTAGTTCAGTACTGAGTTGGCCGTCATCGGCGCTGATGTCTTCTACCACCTCTTCCATGGGCTCTGTCGCCAGTGATGCGCGTTCATCTATACGCGTTTTTAGCTCTATGGTCGAGAACTCAGGACGCTCCGGGATAGGCTTAAATCCTTCCTTATAGTGGACTTTTTCGCCATCCAAAATATTAGGTATAAACACCACTGCCGCAATCACTACGATGCTGGTGCCGACCAGTCGGTTAATAAATCCTGAGTTCACAACTATTGCTCTCTACTTTTGCCAGTACTGCATGGCCGCGGCCACGGTCACAAACGAGCCGAATATAATCAGCGCTGTGTCTTGTTGTTGCTGAGGAAGCAGACTTTGCAGGGCCGAGTCAACACTCGCAAATCCCTGACTGTGCTCACTGTGCGGTGCTGGCAACAATGTCAGCAGCTGCTCTGCTCGTTCGCCACGGGGACCTTCCAAAGACGCACAGCTCCACTTTTCAACCACATCTGACAGGGCATCAATCACGCTCGCTTTATCCTTATCAGCAAGCATAGCGACTAAGGCATGAATTTTAAAGCCCTGATTTTTCAAACGCATTAATTGCGTTCTAAGGTAACGCGCCGATTCAGGGTTATGCGCCACATCGGTGTAAATCAATGGCTGTTGACTGAGCTGCATAAACCGCCCTTCCACTTGTAACCCGGCCAGAATTTGCTTTATCTGCTCGGCATCAGGTAATAAGTTAAGTCGGGCCAGAAGCGTTAACGCTGTTGCCACGTTTTGCGCAGGGATGGCAGGCTGTGCCAACGTCAGGTCGTGCTCACCATATTGCCAGCGTAACCCATCGGCCAAAGGCGTAAAATGGAAATCACGTTTTGACAAGATCAACTCCGCGTTAATTTCCTCACCGTAATCGGTCACGGTATGCGGAATATCCAGATCGCCTACAATGGCTGGCGTGTCTGTGCGGAAAATCCCTGCTTTATCGTAGCCTACTAGCTCTCGGGTATCACCCAGGAACTCTTTGTGGTCAAGGTCTATGGTGGTGATCACGCTTGCATAAGGCGTCACTATATTGGTTGCATCAAAACGGCCACCCAGGCCGACTTCTAACAACACATAATCTACCGCATGCTGTTTGAATAACCACAAGGCACCCAAAGTACCGTACTCAAAAAACGTCAATTCAACGTCGCCGCGTCCCTGATCTAAGGCATAAAAAGCGTCGACATGAGACTGATCGGGCAAGGTTTTACCATTGATCCTAACACGTTCGTTGTAGTGGATAAGATGCGGAGAAGCATAAGTACCGACGCTGTAGCCCTGTGCCAGCAGCATGGCCTCCAGACAACGGGCCGTGGTGCCTTTGCCATTGGTGCCGCCAATCAGAATGATTTTGCCGGGGCTATCAAGCAGGTGGATATTGTTCGCAGCCTTAGCAACGCGCTCCAGGCCCATCGCGATATTGGCGGGGTGTAACTGCTCTAAATAACAAAGCCAATCATTCAGTGAAGATGATTGGCTTGGTGTAGTCTTTGACATAGTGCGCTCAAATTAGAAAATTTTACGCTACTCTATGCTCTTGTTCGGTAGAAGGCAAGTTCATGAACTTAGCAAGGATACGTGCCAAAGAGTCACGCATTTCACGGCGGTCGATTATCATATCAATTGCACCGTGTTCCAGCAAAAATTCACTACGCTGGAAGCCTTCTGGTAAAGTTTCACGTACTGTTTGCTCGATAACACGAGGACCTGCAAAACCAATCAGCGCTTTAGGCTCAGCCACATTAATGTCGCCCAGCATAGCCAGTGATGCTGATACACCACCCATTGTCGGGTCAGTCATCACAGAGATAAACGGCAAGCCACGCTCACTCATTTTAGCCAGAGCCGCACTGGTTTTAGCCATCTGCATCAGTGACATCAAAGCTTCTTGCATCCGTGCACCACCTGATGCCGAGAAACACACCAGCGGCATATTGTGTTCTAAACACTCATTCACGGCATCGACGAAGCGTGCACCCACCACAGAGGCCATTGAACCACCCATAAAAGAGAATTCAAACGCCACTGCCGCAACCGGGATCCCTTTCAGGGAACCTTTCATAGCTACCAGTGCATCTTTCTCGCCACTGACTTTTTGCGCAGCAGTGATACGATCAGAGTACTTTTTGGAATCTTTGAACTTGAGTACATCCTTTGGTTCGTGCTGAGTACCTAACTCAACTCGGCCACCCTCGTCTAAAAAGTTTTCCAGACGCTTACGTGCGCTGATCCGCATGTGATGATCACATTTAGGGCAGACATGCAGTGACTTTTCCAATTCCGCTTTGTACAGGATTGAATCACAGTCCGTACATTTTGCCCAAACGCCTTCTGGGATCTCTTTTTTACCCGTTGATTTAGCCGTTTTAGGTAAGATTTTTTCTAACCAACTCATTTGCAACTCTCTTAGTGCTCATTCTGTGTCGCGATCTGCAAAAAGCAGACAGATTTTCTCAATTAAAACATGATTAAGACATCAGCGATATAAAAAACTGGTCTTAGTTGTCTCTTACGATTAAGACGCTCGCGCTCAGGTTTGCTTTAGTCATCGCTCAGCGTGATTAACGAATGGTTACCTCGGGCAGAAACAGAGGACCAGCCGGTGTTGTGGGGATCTGCCAGCGCTCAGGATAATCGACATCCACCAGGTATAAACCATTCGGTTTCGCTGTGGCGCTGGCTTGTGTGCGGTCTTTAATACTCAGCAACTCAGCCATCCACTCTGGTGGATATTTCCCCACTCCAATGTCCATCAGGCATCCGGTGATATTGCGCACCATATGGTGTAAAAATGCATTGGCTTTAACATCAATGACAATGTAATCACCAAACCGGTCAACCTGCAAGTGATGAATGTTACGACAAGGAGAATTTGACTGGCAATGTACAGCACGAAAAGAAGAAAAATCGTGCTCACCAATCATCACCGGGCACGCTGCCTGCATAAGCTCAGCATCCAGCGGATGATAGTAATGGGTTACCCCACTGCGTAAAATGCCCGGGCGATTGACACTATTATAAATCACATAACGATAACGTCTGGCCGTTGCACTAAAACGTGCACTAAACTCGTCATGGACCGGCGTCGCGTAGCGCACAGCAATATCGTCAGGCAGCTGAGAGTTGACGCCGAGTGTAAATGCTTTCATGTCCCGATCAGAATGGGTATCAAAATGGATCACCTGGCCCGTGGCATGCACACCCGCATCAGTGCGCCCGGCACAGACCACATCGACCTTATGGTTACAGATGCTAGACAGGGCTGTTTCCAGCTCCTCCTGAACACTATTTACATTACACTGACGTTGCCAGCCACTGTAATTGCCACCATTGTATTCAATACCCAAAGCTACACGCATAAACTACTCAAACTCTCATTTCGAACTTAGCCGCGCATTTTATGCGATCACCGCCAATAATACCAACATCATTGTCTCGTTGGCGTCTATGGTCTATTTGATCTGCTGTTTGAGTGCCTGTGCTTCTGACTGTACCGACTCAGGACCATTACTCAGGATTTCTTCAACGGCATTTTCTGCCGAGTCAAAGTCTCCAATTTCAATATATGCACGAACCAGATCCAACTTGGCGGCATATCCGTCTTCTTCCAGATCGACATCCGTGGCATTTTCACCGGCCAGTAGCTCTTCAAAATCACCTAACCCTACGTCCATATCCGGTGACTGGTAGGGCTCTTCCTGCGTCGGCTCATCTTCACTTTGTGAGAGGAGGTCGTCTATCTCAAGGAAATCCCCTTCACCCTCTGCAGCATCAGTTTCGGCATTTGCCTCGTCCCCTGACAGACTTTCTCTAGCAGGCTCGTCAATATCTTCAATTTCAAGATCCTGTGCCAGTTCCTCGCTCAACAGCGCATCAAAGTCCAGTTCAGTGTCCTCTGACAGGTCGACTTCCGACGTATCCGGCTCAACAGAATCATCAAGTAAAGCACTGAAGTCTGTCTCGTTCAGCTCTGCCAGAAACTCGTCTTCAATGGCAGCTTCATCTATGTTGATCTCTGGTTCAAGCGCGTCATCATCGTCTTCGGCCAGGTCCGTTAACTCATCCAAAAATGCGTCCGGTTCTAAAGCCAGCTCGGATCCTGACAGGTCTTCTTCCACTGGAGGATCATTATCGGCCAGCCCTGCCAGATCATCATCAGACAACATAAGGTCTGATAAATCATCTTCCAGATCTTCCAGCTCTATTTCGCCATCCGGCTCTGAGTCCATTGCTGCAAGCGCGTCTGCTTCGTCAAACTCAGGGAAGTCTTCGTCAGTCAGCGCTTCATCGCTTAATGTCGCTTCTTCTGGGGCTTGTTCCGCTACGGGTTCTTCTGCCTCTGGCTCTGCGTCCATCGCACTCAGCGCGTCTGCTTCGTCAAACTCTGGGAAGTCTTCGTCCTCCAGCGCTTCATCGCTTAATGTCGCTTCTTCTGGGGCTTGTTCCGCTACGGGTTCTTCTGCCTCTGGCTCTGCGTCCATCGCACTCAGCGCGTCTGCTTCGTCAAACTCTGGGAAGTCTTCGTCGGCCAGCGTTTCATCGCTTACCGTCGCTTCTTCTTGAGCTTGCTCAGCTGCGGGTTCTTCTGCCTCAGGCTCTGCGTCCATCGCACTCAGCGCGTCTGCTTCGTCAAACTCCGGGAAGTCTTCGTCAGCCAGCGCTTCATCGCTTAATGCTACTTCTTCTGGGGCTTGTTCCGCTGCGGGTGCTGCGACCTCTGGCTCTGCGTCCATCGCACTCAGCGCGTCTGCTTCGTCAAACTCCGGGAAGTCTTCGTCAGCCAGCGCTTCATCGCTTAATGCTACTTCCTCTGGGGCTTGTTCCGCTGCGGGTTCTTCTGCCTCAGGCTCTGCGTCCATCGCACTCAGCGCGTCTGCTTCGTCAAACTCCGGGAAGTCTTCGTCAGCCAGCGCTTCATCGCTTAATGCCGCTTCTTCTGGGGCTTGTTCCGCTGCGGGTTCTTCGGCCTCAGGCTCTGCGTCCATCGCACTCAGCGCGTCTGCTTCGTCAAACTCCGGGAAGTCTTCGTCAGCCAGCGCTTCATCGCTTAATGCTACTTCCTCTGGGGCTTGTTCCGCTGCGGGTTCTTCTGCCTCAGGCTCTGCGTCCATCGCACTCAGCGCGTCTGCTTCGTCAAACTCCGGGAAGTCTTCGTCAGTCAGCGCTTCATCGCTTAATGCTGCTTCCTCTGGGGCTTGTTCCGCTGCGGGTTCTTCGACCTCTGGCTCTGCGTCCATCGCACTCAGCGCGTCTGCTTCGTCAAACTCCGGGAAGTCTTCATCAGCCAGCGCTTCATCGCTTAATGCCGCATCCTCTGGGGCTTGTTCCGCTGCGGGCTCTGCGACCTCTGGCTCTGCCTCCATCGCACTCAGCGCGTCTGCTTCGTCAAACTCCGGGAAGTCTTCGTCAGCCAGCGCTTCATCGCTTAATGTCGCTTCTTCTGGTGCTTGTTCCGCTGCGGGCTCTGCGACCTCTGGCTCTGCCTCCATCGCACTCAGCGCGTCTGCTTCGTCAAACTCCGGGAAGTCTTCGTCAGTCAGCGCTTCATCGCTTAATGCCGCTTCCTCTGGGGTTTGTTCCGCTGCGGGTGCTTCCTCTATTGCACCCTCAAGACTTGCGTCGTCATCCAGCTCAATCTCAAAGTCGGGCCCATCCAGATCGTCAAAATCCCCGCCAAAATCAAGTTGCTCTTCACCATCATCATCCAGCTCATCGAGCAGGCTGGACGCATCATCTTGGCCCAGGCTCTCTGCCAGTGCCCTTTCTGTCTCGCTAATAGCCGATTCTGAATCGTCATCGAGAGAAATCTCTTGTGCTTCAGATTCATCCATCTGTAATTCAGGATAACTACTCAATTCTTCACTGGGGGTAACGAGGTCAATTTCCGTCAGCTCTTCCTCTTCGGACAGATCTATATCTTCATCCGCTAAGGGATCGTCGCCAAGATCTATCTCAACATCCTCTTCCAGATCCGTGTCAAACTCATCTCCTTCAGCTTCCAGCGCCTCCAGTAACTCATCAACGTTTTGTAGTTGAGTGGTCTCTGGCATTTGAGCTTCTTCTGACGGGTGAGTTAATTGCTCTGCAAATTCATCGAGTAACTCATCCTCGGTTTCAGGCAATTCAGATTCTAACTGCTCAGACTCTTGTGCATCGAGCTCCAGCTCAACTGATGGTTCAGCTTTGTCATGCAAAGACTGCAAGTCGGCTTCTTCTTCAAGCATCCCATCGAGGTGACCAGATTCCGTCTTAGAGACAGCGTCCGAACCTGACATAAACTCTTCAATACCAGGCGCGTCTTCGAGTAAACTATCGAGATCGTCCGGCGCTTCCGTTAGGCTGTCTTCTGCAAGTTCAGCCTCTGGCTCTTCTTCTAATAACCCATCCAGCTCGTCCGGCTCTTCTGCCAGCATGTCTTCTGCGGGTTCGGCCTCAGGCTCTTCTTCTAATAACCCATCCAGATCGTCCGGCTCTTTCGCCAGCATGTCTTCCGCGGGTTCGGTCTCAGGCTCTTCTTCCAATAACCCATCCAGATCGTCCGGCTCTTCCGCCAGCATGTCTTCTGCTGGCTCGACCTCTGGCTCTTCTTCTAATAACCCGTCCAACTCGTCCGACTCTTCAGCCAGCATGTCTTCTGCGGGCTCGGCCTCTGGCTCTTCTTCTTCTAATAACCCATCCAGCTCGTCCGGCTCTTCCGTCAGCATGTCTTCTGCGGGTTCGGACTCTGGCTCTTCTTCTAATAACCCATCGAGATCGTCCGGCTCTTCCGCCAGCATGTCTTCTGCGGGTTCAGCCTCTGGCTCTTCTTCCAATAACCCATCCAGCTCGTCTGGCTCTTCCGCCAGCATGTCTTCTGCAAGTTCAGCCTCTGGCTCTTCTTCTAATAACCCATCGAGATCGTCCGGCGCTTCCGTTAGGATGTCTTCTGCGGGTTCGGCCTCTGGCTCTTCTTCTAGTAACCCATCGAGATCGTCCGGCGCTTCCGTTAGGCTGTCTTCTGCGAGTTCGGCCTCTGGCTCTTCTTCCAATAACCCATCGAGATCGTCCGACTCTTCCGCCAGCATGTCTTCTGCGGGTTCAGCCTCAAGCTCTTCTTCTAATAATCCATCCAACTCGTCCGACTCTTCCGCCAGCATATCTTCTGCTGACTCGGTCTCTGCCTCTTCTTCTAATAACCCGTCCAGCTCGTCCGGCTCTTCCGTCAGCATGTCTTCTGCAGGTTCGGCCTCTGGCTCTTCTTCTAATAACCCACCGAGATCGTCCGGCGCTTCCGTTAGGATGTCTTCTGCAAGTTCGGCTTCTGGCTCTTCTTCTAGTAACTCGTCCGACTCTTCCGCCAGCATGTCTTCTGCTGGCTCGACCTCTGGCTCTTCTTCTAATAACCCATCCAGATCGTCTGGCTCTTCCGTCAGCATGTCTTCTGCAGGTTCGGCCTCTGGCTCTTCTTCTAACAACCCATCGAGCTCATCAGTGGCTCCGCTGGATGCCTCTTCCAGCAAGCTGTCTATGTCATCACGCTCTTCTGCCAGTAAGTCTGCGTCAGCGGTTTCACTGGATGCCTCTTCCAGCAGGCTGTCTATGTCATCGGGCTCTTCTGCCAGTAAGTCTGCGTCAGCGGTTTCGCTGGATGCCTCTTCCAGCAGACTGTCTATGTCATCGGGCTCTTCTGCCAGTAAGTCTGCATCAGCGGCTTCGCTGGATGCCTCCTCAAGCAGGCTGTCTATGTCGTCGGGCTCTTCTGCCAGTAAGTCAGCGGCTTCGCTGGATGCCTCTTCCAGCAGGCTGTCTATATCGTCGGGCTCTTCTGCCAGTAAGTCTGAGTCAGCGGCTTCGCTGGATGCCTCTTCCAGCAGGCTGTCTATGTCATCGGGCTCTTCTGCCAGCAAGTCTGCGTCGGGGGCTTCGCTGGATGCCTCGTCCAGCAGGCTGTCTATATCATCAGAGTCAAGTTCCGATTCTTCAGGGAGGGCAGTGTTGTCACCAGTATCTTGGGCCTGATCGAGCAAGCTGTCGATATCGTCAACGTCAAAATCGTCTTCTGCGATGTCAGGCTCGTCATCAAGTGCACCATCGAGTAAGTCATCAATGTCATCAGCACTTAGAATACCGTCGTCTGTCGCTGCTCCATCAGCCGCTGGGGACTTTGGGGGCGACTCACCAACTTCATCTATTAAGCTATCAATGTCGTCAAGATCAAAGTCTTCATCTGCGGGGGCTTCAGTCTCCACAGGTTCAACTTCTTCGAGACTTTCTTCGGCCAATTCTTCGCTAAGTGCGGCAAGTGCGTCATCACTTACATCCAGAGTATCGTCATCTGCTCCTTCGCTGACTTCGTTGAACAGATCATCAATATCATCGGCGCTCAGTATGTCGTTATCGCCCGACGCTGCATCAGCGTCGACATCCAGAGTAATTTCATCACCCAGGCTGTCATCTGCTTCGTCGAAGTTTTGTTGCAGGAACTCATCAAGATCGTCCGCACCTGACTGCTGGGCATTAACATCCGATTCATCATCAAACACGATGTCATCGTTCAGTAAACTGTCCAGTTCATCCTGTTCAAGCGTGTCATTGCCTTCTTCAAATGCGTCATCGTCCAGGCTATCAAAGACGATTTCATCATCCGGTAAAATATCGTCATCGAGCTGCACGCCTTCGTTTAGGGCATCTTCACCACTGTCATGTGGCATATCCAGATCGAGCGGGTCGGCTGCTGCCGCTGTTGCCGTTGCTGCCGCAGCAGCGGCTGGTGCTGGTGACTGTGGTAAAAATTCATCGTCTTCCTCCGCTTGTTTTGCCTTGCCTTTGCGCATACGCATCACAACCGCACCAATGATCAGTAAGGCAGGAATGGTCGCCAGTAAGGCAACAACCAGAGGGTTGGAAAACAGCTTAGTAATGCTAAATTCAGCTTCTGCTTGTGCCTGCATCTGCTGCTGCGCAATCATTTCACTTTGCATATCAATCACAGCTTTAAGCTGCTGCTGAATTTCGCTATCTCTGCCCAGCTGCTCCTGAACATTCTTAAGCTCTTCAGAAATATTATTTAGTTTTTTCTCGAGTTCGTTGTTTTCCTGAAGGATCTCTTCAACACTACGTACGGAGGTTTTAAACTGAGTTTGTAAATCGAGCAGACGCGAGTCTTGCTCCATTTTGAGTGATTTTAGCTCGTTGGTTAACGCTTCACGGGCTTCTTCTACATCAACTTTACGCGCTTGCGTTACCCGCTTATCGGCAGCATCTATGGTAGCCTGGTCAAGCTTACCACTTTTTTTCAGCTCCCATAGCTCATCGTCTTGATCAGATTTTTGACGTGCTAACTGTGCATTAACGCGACGTATTTCAGCTAAAGTTGGAATTTTCAGATAAGCGCCATCGCGCATATGGTTCAGGTTGTTGTCGAGAAAAGCCTGTGGGTTTTTCTCATATAGAGCCTGCATTACCTGGTAGATAGAAACGGAGTCATTAGGCCGCACTTTGTGCGCGATGCGCCATAAGGTATCTGTTGACTTTATTGGGCCAACTGAGCGTCCCTGAAGTCCCAGATCAACCCCTTTCGGACCTTTGAGAACGGTCCCGTCCTGGGTATGAACGGGCGCTGCAATTAGGGCCATTGCTAAGATACAAATAAAGGCTAAACCGCGCATGCTGTTCCTTTGTATACTCTCTAGCGCTGCCCTGGCGGCAACGCGACTACTGAATTGTGCTTAATAGGGCTTGTGCAAGCTCTGTTCCAATTGCCAACTATAAACCAGATAACGGTGAATATCCATCGCCAAAGTATTGAAAATTAACATTCTTATCATGCTTTTTGGTGAGTTACTAATTCTTTATTTAAGCCTCTGAATACACTCAAGGATAGACGAAATACACAGACTTGGCGGATGAGAAGTGAAAAGTGGCAAATTGCTGCCGTATGGGAACAAACAGAAAAGGAATTTGAAAGGAATTTGGACCCGCCGTTGTTCACGGGCCCGGCAATCGTTACAGATAGTGCGCGATCAACTCTTCGGCAATCTGTACGCTGTTAGTTGCAGCACCTTTACGGGTGTTGTCAGACACAACCCACAGGTTCAGGCCATGTGGATGTGAAATATCCGCTCTCAGTCGACCTACATACACGGTGTCGTTACCGCTGGCGTCACTGACCGGTGTTGGATAATCCTGTTCATCTTCAACCAGTTCGATACCGGGAGCATCATTTAACAACTGCTTGATATGTTCAAGATCGTAAGGCATGCGTGTTTCTAGGTGGATTGCCTCAGCATGACCATAAAAAACAGGAACACGAACGGCCGTCGGGTTCACCATAACACTACTATCGCCCAGGATTTTTTGCGTCTCCCAGACCATTTTCATTTCTTCTTTGGTATAGCCATTGTCCTGGAAGGCATCAATTTGCGGAATGACATTAAAGGCGATTTGCTTAGTGAAGACCTCATTTTCCATAGGTCGGGCATTCATCAGATTAGCAGTTTGTTTAGCCAGCTCTTCAACCGCCTCTTTACCTGCACCAGATACAGCTTGATAGGTAGACACATTGATACGATCAATACCATAGGCATCATAGATAGGTTTCAACGCAACCATCATTTGAATGGTCGAACAATTTGGGTTGGCGATGATATTACGATTGCGAAAATCAGCCAGGCTGGCACTGTTTACCTCAGGTACAACCAAAGGCACATCATAGTCATATCTAAAGTGTGATGTGTTATCAATGACAACACAGCCCGCTTCTGCCGCTATTGGTGCATACTGTTCCGACACGCTGCCACCGGCTGAAAACAAGCCTATATGTGCCTGACTAAAATCAAACTCAGCCACATCCAACACAGTGAGCGTCTCACCATTAAACTCAATTTCTTCACCCGCACTGCGGCTGCTTGCCAGAGGATACAGGTTGCCAACCGGGAACTTTCGCTCGGCCAGAGTTTCAATAATTTGCTTACCTACCAACCCGGTTGCACCGAGCACCGCCACATCATATTTCTGCGACATATTATTCCTCATTCGAATTAACTACTTTAAAACCAAGCTGTTGTAACTGCTTACCACACTGAGGTGCATTTTGCACCGTCAAGGTATTGAACTCCCGACGCGGTGGGTAATTTTTGCGCAACATATCAAACCCCTGACTGTTGATATTATTACGCATCAGGCCATCATCCCGACGAATATCATAGACCAGATGGACCAATCTGCCGAGCTCCAGTTCGCTAAGCGTATGCTCTGCATAACAGGATGTCAGTGCCGGGATTGGCAAAAACGACTCAAGCGACTTTGTAGCCGCAATACCGAGTTGATCACACAAGGCCTGATATAACATTTGCGTTCCGCGAGCTTTCCCCTCAAGTGTGTGACCAGCAATGTGCACTGAAGCAAACAATGTATGGTCTAACAAGGGCATTAGTATATTGGGTTCATTTTCCCATACATCTAAAACCAAATCGATTGCTTGGCCGTTCTCAAGCGCTTCTAACAAAGCCTGATTATCAATCACATCTCCCCGGCTTGCATTGATCACCAGCATATCAGGCTTAAGCGTTGCTATGCGTTCAGCATTAAGCATGTGTCGGGTCTGATGAACACCGGTTTTAATCAAAGGCACATGGAAAGTAACGATATCAGCTTGTGCTAACAGTTCATCAAGTGGCATGTGCTGCGCTAAAGTCCCCGCTTCATGACGGAGCGGGTCACACAAGAGCAGCTCGATTCCACTTGCTGCTAGTTTATCGTGCAAGCATTGGCCTATATTGCCAACCCCAACAATACCTAGCTTTTTACCTTGCAGATTGTATGCCTTGCGCTGCGCATAGGCATACAAAGCACTGATCACATATTCAGCAACAGCGACAGCATTACAACCGGGGGCACTGGCAAAACCAATGTCACGCTCAGCCAGTAATGACCTGTCAATGTGGTCGACCCCAATTGTTGCGGTGCCAACAAACTTTAGCTTCGATGCCTCAGCCAAGAGTGTCTGATCAACCTGAGTGACGGAACGCGTAAGCAACACGTCAACATCAGCCAGCTGGTGCGGCACTATGGTGCGACCATCAAAGCGACTGACCTCCCCCAGATCAGAGAAAAACTCTTCAACCAGGGGCATATTCTGATCTGCAAGGATCTTCATTCATACTTCCCAAACGATACACGGACCCTTTATTGTACCGCAGCCAAAGCCCAGACAACAGGCTAACGTTTACTAACCCCGATACTGATAGCTGCGAACATCAGGCAAAGCAGAAACAGTACGAGTGCTTTAATACTTGGTTGTTCGGTTAGATTTATCCATGGGCTAACCAAAAACGCCTGAACATTACACCAGGCTAAAAACATGGCAATGATACTGGCCCCCTGATACCCATAGATAGCGCACAAGACGCAACTGGCGAGATTAAGGAATACAGCAGGTTGATAAAGATGTGCTGAAAGCAGCATAGCAAAAAACGTCGCAGATGCGACACACAATGTTCCATATTGCATGACGATTCCCTCCTAGAATGATCTCTTCAACTATAGGAGCAATCTTTAAAATTACAAACTCATTACATAAAAACAACACCAATATGACCAACTCGCGAGGTAACTAAATAGCAACTAAAATGAAGATAAGATGCTTTTTAGGCTTGAAATCACTGGTCCAACAAGCTAGCCTAGCCAATGTGGTCAGACCTCTTACAAGGAATAACAACATGACACTTTTATTTACACTCGCTTTAATCGCACTGGTTAGCGCTGCCTGCTACCACCGTGCGAGCTGGAACACCTGCTTAGGTGTTGCTGCGGCGACGCTGCTGATCGGCACCTTCGCCGGCGCCTTTGGCGCATTTGCCTGGCTTATCTTCTTGGCCATTGCAGTTCCCTTATCAATGACTAACCTACGTCAACAATACATTGTTGCGCCGTTGTTTAAGGCGTTCAAGAAAGTCACGCCTAGCATGTCTGAAACAGAAAAGTCTGCTATTGACGCTGGTACTACTTGGTGGGAAGCAGACTTGTTCTGTGGTAACCCAAACTGGAATAAGCTTCACCAGTATCAGGCACCACGCCTTACAGCTGAAGAACAGGCCTTTATGGATGGTCCGGTTGAAGAAGTATGTGCAATGCTGGATGACTGGGAAGCCACTCATGAGCTGACTGATTTACCGCAGGACGTATGGCAATATCTCAAAGACAACAAGTTCTTTGCCATGATCATCAAAAAGCAATACGGTGGTCTGGAATTTTCGGCCTATGCACAGTCTTGTGTGTTACAAAAGCTAACCAGTAAATCGACTCTGCTTTCATCTATTGTAGGTGTACCTAATTCACTAGGTCCGGGCGAGCTGCTTCAACACTATGGTACTCAGGAGCAAAAAGATCATTACCTGCCTCGTCTGGCAAAAGGTGATGAGATCCCCTGTTTTGCACTGACTTCTCCGGAAGCGGGCTCTGATGCCTCATCTATCCCGGATTTCGGTATCGTCTGTAAAGGTGAGTGGGAAGGTAAAGAAACCTTAGGTATTCGCTTAACCTGGAACAAGCGCTATATCACCCTTGCACCCGTTGCCACTGTGCTAGGTCTGGCATTCAAAATGCGTGATCCGGATGGCCTGCTGGGCGACAAAAAAGAAATTGGTATTACCTGTGCCCTTATTCCAACCAACACGCCAGGTGTTGAAATCGGCCGTCGCCACTTCCCGCTGAATGTGCCTTTCCAGAATGGTCCAACTAAGGGTGAAGATGTTTTTGTACCACTTGATTTCATCATTGGTGGTGCGAAAATGGCAGGTCAGGGCTGGCGTATGCTGGTGGAATGTCTGTCAGTTGGTCGCGTAATCACGCTACCGTCTAACTCAACTGGTGGTATTAAATCTTTGGCGCTTGCCAGTGGTGCATATAGCCGTATCCGCCGTCAGTTCAAACTGCCTATCGGTAAGATGGAAGGTATTGAAGAAGCACTGGCTAAACTGGGTGGTTACGCCTACAGCAGTGACGCAGCAGTGAGCATGTCAACGGGTGCTGTCGACTTAGGTGAAAAGCCATCTGTTATTTCTGCTATTTTGAAATATCA
This sequence comes from Pseudoalteromonas sp. R3, assembly GCF_004014715.1. Lineage (NCBI taxonomy): Bacteria > Pseudomonadati > Pseudomonadota > Gammaproteobacteria > Alteromonadales > Pseudoalteromonadaceae > Pseudoalteromonas > Pseudoalteromonas sp. R3. The sequence continues at coordinate 1,234,950 of NZ_CP034835.1, read as the reverse complement.
CCTGACAGAGCAAATGCGTGATTCAACCAAGCATGCAATGGATATTCACGGTGGTAAAGGCATCTGTCTGGGTCCAAATAACTACCTGGGCCGCGGCTATCAGGGCGCCCCAATTGCTATCACGGTAGAAGGTGCAAACATTCTGACTCGTAATATGATCATCTACGGTCAGGGCGCAATTCGCTGTCATCCTTTTGTTCTGGCTGAACTTAACGCCTGTACTATCAAAGACAAAGAAGAAGCGCTGAACAGCTTTGACCAGGCTTTAATGGGCCATATTGGCTTTACCATTTCTAACCTGGTTCGCACTAAGTGGCTGGCTCTAACTGGTGGTCGCTTCAGCAAAGTACCATTTAACGACGAAACAGCCGATTACTATCGTGCCGCAGCGCGCTTTAGTGCATCACTGGCGCTAATGTCTGACATCTGTATGGCCGTATTTGGTGGCTCTTTGAAACGTAAAGAGCGTATTTCTGCGCGCCTTGGTGACTTGCTAAGTTATCTGTATCTGGTTTCAGCAACACTGAAACGTTACAACGATGAAGGCCGTCGCAAAGAAGATTTGCCTTATGTTCAGTGGGCCTGTCAGGAGCATTTGTACCTGTGTCAACGTGCATTGGCGGATCTAATTAACAACATGCCGTCAATGGCGCTACGTGGCTTGCTCAAGCTCGTATTGTTCCCATTTGGTCGTCCTGTGCGCAAGCCAACAGACCAAATGGAGCACAAACTGGCGCAACTGCTGCAAACACCAAGCGCAGCCCGTGACCGCCTTGCCTCACACATCTACCTGCGTGATGAGCCGCTTAACCTGATTGGTAAACAAGAGCAAACCCTGAAAGACATCCTTGAAGTGGAGCCTCTGTTTGACAAAGTGTGTCGCGCCAAAGGTGAAAAGCTACCATTTATGCGATTGGATAAAGTGGCCGAAATGGGCCGCGAATGTGGTGCACTAAATAACGACGAAGCCAACAAGCTGGCTGCCGTTGAAGAGAAGCGACTGGCCGTTATCAATGTTGATGACTTTGATCCGGCCGACCTGCTGGCTGGTAAAGCCAGAGTGGTTGCAAAAGACGCGAACGCCGCGTAACTTGTCTCGAATGTAAAGGCCAGCCATGCTGGCCTTTTTTGTTTCCCTGCCCTACAAAAACAACACCTTAATCATCATCAGCGTCACACTGACACAGCCCCAGACAACAGCAAAACGCTGCGGATAGTGCTTTAGAGTCCATAAAAGTAGCGGACAGGCAGCGACAACTGACACGGTATACAGCTCAGCGCTTAGCAGTACAACCCCTACAAGCCAGCTAACCAGGCATAATCCGTAAATCAAAACGCTTTGGCTAAACTCAATTTGACTGTCAAGACCCAGACTACGCCAAAACCCTCTGCGCCCCATAACTTGTTTATTGGTATCCAAATACAAGCTGGACCACCACAACTGGTTCACCAGAAGTATCATCAAAGTATAGTAATGCAGCAGATCGGGCCGCTCATTAGCCATGATGACGCCCGCCCACAGAGCCAGAAATGATGCGCCTGCTCGCCACAACACCATCCAGGGATACTCTTTGATGACATAGTACCAAAAGCTGACAGAACTAAGCTGAGGTTGAGGTGCTGCTAGCTTTAGCCTCGGCCTGACCCAATCCAGAGCGAGCCACAGCACACTCACTGCAAGGTATGTCTGAATATCCGGCGCTAGCCAGACAGCGACGAAAGCGACAAACAATGATGAAAGCAATGTTTGCGGGCGGTACAGCAATGCCAGCGCAAACAGCCACTGTGCCAGCATAAACCCAGGCAACTGTGGAGCCTCCCGGAATGTTACTGTGCCCATGCTCACACCGAGGAGCAAGGATGCACCAAATAGTACGTGGCATACCAATAACAACAACCAGTCAGCCGAAATCTGATGAAATCGGCTTCGCAACAGGGTAAGGTGATAAGCCCTGTGTCTGGCATCAGTAATGGCGGGCTTAATTGCCTGTAGCAGCAAACTTTGCAGTAACAGGAAACCAAATGCCACTTTCATCGCAACTTCGTGCGAGTCGAACGACACCAACTTACCCAGACCAAAAAACACCCCAATGATCAACTGAGGGATGAAAATGAAGAATAAGGTCACAAACATGAGCGAGAACTGCTGAAGCTGGCGCAACAACGCGGCCAGCGCAACACGAAACGCACGGTAACGATACTGGTAATAATGTAACATCAGCACCTCACTCAAACAGAGACTGAGTTACAAAGCCAATTTCAATAAAGGGCTGAGGTTCATGGCAACTAATGATCACTTGTGCAGGGTGATGAATAAGCCAGCTCAACAACACATCAACGCTGGCATGATCTAATGCAGCGCTCGGTTCATCCAGCACCAGATAAGGTGTATTTCTCATCATAGCATTGATTAGTTGGCACTTTTTCTGATTGCCGGACGACAGCGCCCCGTAACGGGTATCCAAAAAAGCCTCAAATTCCATTTGCCGGATCATTAGCTCAGGCCAGGGGCTTGCCCAGCTTTTCGCTGTCAATTGCAGTAATTGTCTGGCCGTCAAAAAATCAGGAAAAGCTATAGAGTCACTGGCGAGGGCCACGATTTTCTGCATGGCAGAGTGCTGCTTACCGTCAAACAGTACATCACCATGAAACGCATCATCCAGCCCGGCAATGATCCTGAACAGCGTGCTTTTACCCAATCCATTTGGCGCTTCGATACAGAGCTTCTGCTCACTTAGCACGGCACAATAGTCCGAAAAAACAGGGTCATGCAAATACACTTTTGTGAGGTGTTTTATTTCTATCATACAGGTCCTTGATATTTAACCGTTCCGATATTAACAAAACACCTCAATACAAAATATCCGCGTGTGGTTACAAAGTATGTCGGTTAAACGAACGCCCGGCGTATTCTGAGGTGAAGGTTTCGATAGCGCCTCGCTTTTGCATGGTCACAAACACCTGTTTGCCCTGCTTGCCACCAAATGCAATATTCGTCGGATATTGGCCTTTCAACGCCACTTTTCTCAGTAGCTGGCCTTTTGGTGACAGTATCACCACTTCCCCGGCCCCGTAGCGGGCAACGTACAGATTGCCATTTTCGTCACAGCGCATACCATCCAGACCATGATCGTTAAACTCATAAAACAGCTCAGGGTCACCTATAAACCCCTGTTCATCAAGCTCAAACGCCCAGATGCGGCGCTGCACACTCTCATTCACATACAAAATGCGATTGTCGGGGCTCACCTCAATGCCATTCGTGGTACCCATATCTGCACGCAACAACTGTGTCTGCCCATCTGGTGAGATACGCCAAAGCTGTCCTTTGTTGTTTTGCCAATCCGGGTCACTGGCATACAGTATGCCTTTATCACTAATGGCTAAATCGTTGGGCTGATACATTTTTGGGTTGTGAGCCAGTACAGAAACCGTTTTATCAGGTGTCACTTTCAATACATTGTGACCAGTATAATCAGCAATATACATGGTGTCCTGTGCATCAAACCGGATCCCGTTGCCCGTGCTACCTTGTGGCAAACTCAAATATAAACCCGCCTTACCTTGTCCGCTCACCTGGCCAATGGTGCCCTGTCGGGCAAAATTGACCGCAAACAGAACTCCATCTCGATTTACGGCCGGACCTTCTACCCCCTGAGTAAACACCCCGTCCGAGATCCAATCCTGAGACTGATACAACTCAGTACCCGATTGCCGGGATACGCACGAAGCAATCAAGCTCAACGCAGCGCCCAATACAACAGCATGTCTTATTTGCATAGCTTTGTCCCTAAACTTAAAAGTTTGAGTATGCTGTGTTGTCAGTAGAGTGTGAATTGAGAAATATTCACACAGATACCGCGGACTGCTGCTTCAGTTCCTTTAAAACTTATACCTGACCTTAAGCAGCACTGAGTCTTGCGAAGGTGATTGCCAAAGCTGTTTTGCACGTTCCAACCAAGGTGCTGATCCAATCTGATTACCTGGCAAACTTTCGCCCACGGCCCCACCACGCCGATATACTAAAAACAAATCAGACAGCGCCCCCATCCGATAACGCAACTTAAATTGACTGGACAAGCGACGATCTTCAAAGCTGGTATCCACATTGTTCAGGCGATGTCTGTGATGTGCCTGTATGGAGTAAACATCGTCACTACGGGCTTCTAATACCGCCCATTCAAGTGTTGAAGAAAATTCCAGTTTATCGGTTATCAATCCACTAACCTGAATCTTATTTACGAAGAAATCACGCTGATACTGAGTGACCTGATCTGTGTCACTTGCCACCAGCCAGCCATCTCCGGTGCGATAGAAATTATTGAATTTCAAGGTCCAGTTTGGGTGTGGTAACCAGGTCATATCAACCGCATACTGCTGAGCGCGCCCATCAAACCCCTCCTGATCGTACTCAAAACTGGCGGCCCATGAGAATTTACCAATGTAAGGACTCACATACATCACCCGTGTTTCCCAATTACCAGGTACTTCAAAGGCCTGGCTCTGACGACCCAGGTTGTCCTGCCAGCCACCGCTGTTCCTGTCCAGGTGCAGATCAATCTGGCCACCATTTGTCAACAGCCATTGGCTCAGATAGGCCTGCCGAGCCGGTAGCTTCAGCCCCTGGCTGTCAGCTTCATAACTGAGTGTCAAAGAGTGCTTGATACGCGCTAACCAGTCGCTTTGAGTGTTAATCGCATGACTGAATTTGGCTTCACTATACTGCCAATCATTACGCTGCGAGTACCCTAAATCACTGTTATCAAAACTTTTATTAAGCTTAAGATAACGCCCTTCCAGGTTTGTATTGGGAGAAAACTGATACCCAAGTTGCAATGATGCACCATTGCCCGTTTGCTTTTGTTGCTGCTCGACCTGACTAGCAAGTAAAGCGCCCTGAAATGACCAGGTGGCACTTTGATACTGGCTATCCCAGGCCATAGTGGTGGCTTGGCGGTCCAGCCATGGCCGGTCTGTATGCGTGGTCAGCACACCTGTTTGCCAGTGCTTTTGCCGATACTTGGCGCGGGCCGCATAAAAGCGTTTACCGGCGTCGCTGTCCAGGTCATCCTCTTTTACCGCAAAGGCACCGACCTGCATCGTCTCTCCCTGATGAACAAAACGGGTAGCCAAATCGATAGGGGTGATAAATTCCCGCCCATCATCACTGCCAGCCCCAATACGCCGAGTATGGATCAGCTTAGTATCTTGCAAAGCCTGGACACTAAACACAGCAATATCCTGAGTAAAGAAAGGCCGTTTGTCGCTGCGTAGTGTTTCTACTGCACTATAATTAATATCAACTTCGTCACTATCAACCTGACCAAAGTCCGGGTTAACCGCCACCGACAGTTTCTGATGATGATTCGGTTTATAAAACAGATCAAAACCCACATCGCTTTCGCTGTTATTTTTGACCTGTTCGGCAAAATGCTGCTGATGACTAAAATAGGGCACAAAACTCAGTTGGCTATGTTTTGGAATGGCCGATTTCAACTTTGGCATGCCCAGATAAAAATCGCTATTACTGGTTGTTTGTTTTTGATTTGAATAGATATAATTTTTTCCCAGATCATACAGCTGTATTGACACGCCAATCTCCCCAAGCGCACTTTCCGTACCTTGAGCCGGGTTGTAAAAAGACACAGTATGCCAGGGGATAAAAACTTCAGTAGACCAGTAATCATCGGCTTCAAACGTTGCAGACTGCCAGTCGCCATCCCAGTCACCGTCTTTGGTTAGCTGCGGTGTCAATACAGCATCTTGCGTGCCACCACCCAGAGTCACAGCAAATTCATAAGCACCGCTACCATCGCCCGCGAAATCCACCACGATGCGATTGAATTCTGCCTGCATAAAGGCATCCTGAATATTAAACTGCTTTTGTCTGTTTGCCCTGCTCTGAAAGTTAACAATACCAATATAAACACCCGCTGCGTTGCTGAATGCTTTTGCATGGACCTTGTCTGTATGCGTTGTCAGTGTCGCCGGAACCACCTGATAAAATTGCTTAAACTGCCGAGCAGATTGCCATTGTTTTTCATCCAGGCGGCCGTCGAGATTTACCTCTGTATTGTGAATTTCGTTTGCCCAGAGTGACTGACTGCCCAATACCGCGGTGATACACAAAGTTAAATAGTGCTGTTTCATATGACTGCTTCCGATATGACTGATTGCCATTCATTGCATCAGAAATGGGCCTTAAAAAAGCTGAAAGTTTCCTGAATAAAGGTGATCAACCCCTGATGATTATTGACTTTGTTCTGAACTAGGTTAGTTTCAGCAAACAGAATGCGTGACATCTGATAAGCCGGCTTCTGAATCAGTCATCTGAACAAACGATCCAGACTCAGGTGCGGGCACCGCATTGCAGCGGCAACAGGCTACAACAAGAACTAAGGAAACAACCATCATGGCGATATCTACTGGCGCTCAGCAATACCATTTTCTATCCTGGCAGTTTGATGCCAGCCAGGATGAGTTGCGCGCCCCCGAAAGCCGGGTTGCTATCAAGCTAGAGCCACAGGTTGCCAGGCTCCTTGAACTCTTTGTTACATCTCCTGATAAGGTCCTGTCTCGTGAAGCATTAAACACAGCACTATGGCCAGACACCATTGTTGAGTCTAACAGCCTGTACCAGCTGCTTACCAAATTGCGCAGAGTACTCAATGACAGTGCCAAAAGCCCTAGCTTTATTAAGACCGTGCCCAAACGGGGCTATGTGTTTATCGCACCAGTGACTGTGCTGCAGAGCGCCTCGCTAAAACAGGCACCACAACATAATGGGCACACCATCGTTGCTTTACAAAACGATGCTGTCACGAAACCGACCATGACCGGCAGAAAACGTGCATTTATGATGGCACTCCCTGTTATCACGGCCTGCTTCAGTGCAATCGCCTACTTTTCCTCTGCACCAGCAACCATAACTGCCCCGCAATATGAGGTCGCGGATATCACCTATGAATTGGGATTGGAGTTTGATGTCGCCGCCCACGCCAGTAAATCGCTTCTGGCTTATATCGACGATTTCAAAACTCTGGTTATTACCGATAAGCAAGGCAACCCAATAGAGCGTTTGCAATTTGACAGCCGTGTTGCCAAACCAGCCTGGCATCCTGAAAAAGATTGGCTGGCAGTTTGGCGTTATCAGGGCGACCGTTGTGAACTATTGATTGTGAACGCGCAAGGTCAGCAGCTGAACCGCCCTCAAGGCCTGCCTTGTTATCGTATTCAGGCGCCCAGCTGGCAATCAGACAATCAGCTTATTGTCTCTGTATTGAGCAAAACGGGCATGCAGGCCTATCAGTATCATACTGATAATAATAAATATATTCCTATTCCCCTCAAGCTCAACGAAGGCGATAAGCTCATCACCACGTTGCGCGGCTGGGACAATCAAATCTATTACTTGGTGAAAAATGCCTTTCAGCATTCACGCTTAATCACGCTGGATGGCAAAGTGCAGCTACACTGGAACTTCCCAGTCTGGCTGATTGCCTATGATCCAAAACAACACAGCATGATCACTAACGATGGCAGCAAGCACCATAACCTGATCGCCACAACGCGTGATGGGCATCAATATCAGGTCATCTCGACACCGCAGGGGATCTTTAGCAGTCTCAGTGTTGACGAACAGGGCTATATTTTCAGTGCTGCCGAAAACTGGCAGGTGAATATTCGCGACAAAGACGACCTGCCCATTTTTTCGAGCTCCAGCCATGATTATCTGCCGGTCACTAACAGCCTGGGAGAAACGGCATTTATGTCACGCCGTACCGGCGCGTGTGAAATATACCTGCATAGCAATGACAAGGTAGTTCAGCTGACCCATCACAAGGGCAGTGATTACGTCAACTTTGTCACCTGGAGCCCGGATAATGCCCATATTCTGGCTAACCGGGAGGCCCGCTTGCTACTACTAGACCGCTCAACAGTAGTGCACACCTTCACTCCTGCCCTATCGCGCTCACTTCGCCATTTTGGCTGGATAGATGCAGACACACTGTGGGCAACGGACGGTCATGACGTTTTGCTTTATAACAAAGCGGGTCAATTGCAGCGCCGCTTTACACTGGTATCAGATATGTTGATGTATGACTATCGGGCTCAAAGTTGGCTCATCTTTAAAGACTCCGCACTTTATCGCAGTACAGAACTAACCGCTGCGCGCATGGAGGAAACCAGAATCACTTCTCTTGAACCCAGGGCATACCACCAGATAACCAACCCCAGACTCAAAGATGGTTATTTGTACTGGCAAAGCGCCTGGTCAAAAACGGATCATATCTGGCGACTGGCGCTGGATGGCGCCGCGAAACCTGAGCTTCTGAAAACACAAAACCTGCTCTGGCACTACGATATTGCTGCCGATGGCACTTTACTGATAGCCCAAATGGAATCGGTTGAAGGAGACATCAAGCGATTAAGCGCCAAATAAAAAATCGAATCTGGTTTGCCAAAATTTGGCTCTAACCTGACTATGACTGTGTCACCCTGAGGTAACTGGGCAGGTCAGGTATAGAGCTATGAAATCCAGCCTGGATTAAGGCCCAGTGAAAGAATTAGCGTATTTGGCTGATATTAGAAAGTAGCGCATCACAGCAGTGTATGGAGAAAAATGAAAGCAACAGGCTCACACCGAATGATGAGCCTGTTGCGTTTGCCATGTGTCGATAAAACCATTATGGGAATAACACCTGTTGAAAGAGTTTCCCTTTGCATCATGGCTTACGCACACGACGTTACTCAACTGAACTTAGCACAGGGTGGTTCTGCAGCAACCTGTCCCCTGGTAGGTATAAAGCTGAGAGTTACAACCCTGATCTTTATTCGTAAAGCAATGCATAGTATTGCAGTAACTGCCCGTATCACATTCGTATTGTGTGAATGTTCCACCAGCAACCGCGGGCGTTGCTGCATTAGGGAGTTTTTTGTTGTCCGAACTCAACGATTTGATGCTTTTCTTCTTTAGATTTAACTTCATTTTAATTTCCTTATGTTTGTTAAAGCCGCTCCAAGTTAACACACTATAAACGAATTACAACACCATCGGAAAATTCATGAATTAATTCATAAAAATAAAAATACACATAATAAACAAATGGCTATATTTCACCGTAACATTGCCTCTGACACTTCATCAGGCGGACTGGAAAGCCTGTTCACTTTTTATAACAACTAACGCTCAGGAACAAACTCCCCATTCAGTAACCGCTGCCACTGGCGTTCAAATTCACCTGACGCTTTGAGTGTTTGCAGCCCCCGATTAAACTGGTCGCGTAACAAAAGACTGCCTGTTTTCAGTTTTGGGAATAAGACATGAGCGCGATAATTTAAAAATGGTCTGGGGTGTGCCCGGATCTTATCTTTTTGTAAGGAAGGAAAGTGGTTGGTCAACAGGCTTTGCATTGCCGTGTCACTGAGCAGGATCAAGTCCACGCGGTCGTTAAGCAACATATTCAGATTGAGCCGGTCATTACTGACCATAATCACATCCAGCTCGCCCTCTTCAATCGCCTTGCGAAACTCGGGCACATATTCATAGCCTAAAATGGCACCGATCCGATAGGGTTTCAGATCGTCAATAGTGCGCCAATCTGGCAGCGGCGTATCTGCACGAAAATACAGTAGCAGCTGACCACGATAAAGCTCATCACTACAATAAAAATGTTGCTGATATTCAGTCTCACAGACCCAGTATGACGCCATCTCATACTGACCTTGCTGAGTCGCCTGAAAACTGCGCTTCCAGGGTAAATAGTCAAACTGTGCCAGATACCCTTCTTTCGTCAATGCCAAGCGGATAACATGATTAACGAATCCGTCGTCCCGCAACTTACTGCCGGTAAACGGTGGATACTCACCCGTTGCAATGCGCACGGGTTCTGTGGCCCGAGCGTGCAGCAGCCAGACTAAAGATAACAGCAATATGATCCTGAACATGATGCAATATGCAGTACAAGGAATTTAGTTAAATTATAGAAGCGTGAGGTCACTTGCGCTAGCTTTGCACCTTACAGGTATGGGTTGGGTGTCCGGCACACTCGACGTGTAATCCAGTGTAATTGCTGCCTAACACCTAGACTGCTACACCTTTCAACGCAACATAATTAGTACGTTTTTTTCACAAACACGAGTCGTAGACTCGTCTCAACATTAAAGGAAATTAATTATGGCAAAGTTACCACTTTCAGATATGAGTCAGGAGTATTGGACGAATGCAGTGACCGATGCTGCGGCAGCAGCTCATGGCAGTAATGATGATCAAATCAGTCAATTCTATGAAAAGTTAATAGTCCACCTGGAGCCGTATGAGTTTAGCCACCTAATCACTACACTTGAAGACTGGGGTGGAGGTTATAGAAGTCAATGGAACTCGAATGACAACTTATTTACTTACGCTCTCAAAGACGGTAGCCACTACTACGAAGCATGGGTTATCAGCTAACTAATAGCCGAATTCCTTGCAAAGTTAAAACCTCTGGCTGAAGTGCCTAACAAAGGGCAGCGGGGCAAATCCGATGGCAAACAGCCATCGGATCTAAACATGCTATGACGTACAGGCGGTAGCTTCAGCTTTAAACAAACTGGCCGCTGCCAGTTGCATTTGCTTTTGTAACTTAGCATCAACAGGCGCGGTTGTGGTGACTGCAAGCTGATCTGCCGGACGACCAAGAATACTTTGCGATAACACCAGCGCGGCCAGAAACGCGCCTTTGTCATTAGCATGGTTACCGTCCATAGCATGTAAGTTCATACGGTGCTCCGATAAAAACTTATCCCACACCAAACCAACGGGTGCAATACATGCGCCTGACTCTTTTGCTATGCCTGCATAAATATCATGCACATACTGGCCTTCCCACTGACGGCCTCTTTGCCCCCACTCAGGAAACATAACGGCCTGGGTGCCATGCTCCTTCGCCAGCGCAACCAGCTTTTTCGCCTCTTTGGTTGAGTAGAGCTTTCTGCGGCTTTGTGAGTATTTTTGCGCCTGCAATACCACATGGCTTAATGAGGTGTCTTTTAACATCTTACGGCTCGGACCATGATCCCAGCGCTGATCCAGAAATAAGATCCCGGGCGCCATTTGATAGCTAACCTGAATCCCCGGCTCGGATGCTTCAATGATGGCTTTGACAAATTCGGGCACACTGTGACGTTTGGTGTGACTGTTGCCCATGTATAAAATGTTCAGTGTTGATGTTTCCATTGCGTGTTTTTTAACTCCGCTATCCGTGACTACTGCGGCTCCTGCCTGTGCGCTGACCAGCAGCGACACGGCAGAAGCCAGTGAATAAAGTATTTTCATTGTTGTCTATCCTTTTCTAGTTCCGTTTATCGGCTACATTGGGATCCGCGTCAAGAGCAGATCGACCAGTGAGGCCTGTTGGTGATGGATAAAAAAGTGGCCACCGGCGACTGACTCCAGCTCAGCCTGTGGTAGTAACTCGCGCCATGCAGACATCGCTTGGGCGCCCACATCCACATCCTGTGTACCATAAATAAGCGTGGCGGGAAGTTGCTGCATGCGCTGCTGAGGCTCTGTGGACATATAATCGAATCCCAGCTTAAAATCGCTGCGCAACATAGGTGACAGCAACGCCAGTAACTGCTCATCTGCCAGCAGCGCCTGTGGTGTGCCGCCCAGCTCAGCCAGTGCCTGCCTGAAATCCGTTTCATTCAACAAGTGAAGCGGGTCGCGACGATAGGTAATTCGGGGCGCGGCTTTTGCGCCCAAAAATACCCGCCGACAATTTAGCAACTGTCCGCGATTAAGTAACTGACGAGCAAATTCATAACTATATAACGCACCATTACTGTGACCATACAGATAGAAGGGCCTGTCCAGATAGGGCACAAACTCGTCAACCATATTAGTTATGGCCGCCTCAATGCTGGCATCAAATGGCTCACCAAAGCGCGCACCGCGCCCTGGCAGACTGACTGCCACTACTTCAATCTGCCGGCTGAAAAAATAGTCTGGCCAGTCAAAGTAAATACTGCTGGTGCCCCCCGCGTACGGAAAGCAAAAAATCCGTGCACGAGGATTAAGCAATGGCTTAGGTGCAAAGTAATACGGAGACTTTGTCATCTTATAACCACCCACTTTCTTGCTCATCCAGCATTATGTCGATTTCTTCGGCCATTGACGCAATGTCGCCCAGCTCAAACAAATCAGCCACATTCAGCTCTAACTCAAAGGCATCATTGATCTTCGAAATCAGCTGCATCGCTAACAAAGAGTGACCGCCCAGTTCGAAGAAGTTACTGCGGATACTGATCTGCTCCAGGCGAAGCATCTGCGACCATAGTTCGGCCAGTTGTTGCTCCGTATCTGTTTCCGGTGCGACATAGTTATCCACAGTACACTCGCTGAGGGTCAGCGCCTGCAGGGCTTTATCGTCGCGCTTACCATTGAGATTCACCGGCATTTCTGTCACTAAGGCATAATGCCCTGGCACCATATATCCGGGTAACCCTGTACGAACCTGTTGCCAGATATCGCCAAGTTGCGTCTCGTCGGCGCCCTGGGCCAGGCATACATAAGCACACAAGGTAGGGACCGCAAAGTCCGTTTTATTGACCAAGACCGCGGCCTGGCGCACCGCAGGATGCAATTCAAACTGTTGTTCAATCTCCTGCAACTCGATGCGGAAGCCCCGCAGTTTAACCTGATGATCTTTACGTCCCTTGAAGTAACACATGCCATCCATACCAATCCGTGCCATATCACCACTGCGATAGTATCGCTGTTGCGACTGCGGATCTGTGATAAAGGCCGCTTCAGTGGCTTCAGCGTTATTCTGATAGCCAATACCCACACTCGGGCCATGCCAGCACAACTCACCCACAAATCCAGATGGCAGACGCTGCCCTTGTGCATTGCGGATCGTATACTGGGTGCCACCCAGAGACAGGCCGATAGGAATATCATCGTTCAGCTGCAATGTGCGCGGAACCGGATAATAACTCGACAAAACGCTGTTCTCGGTCGGACCGTAAACATTGTAAACCTCAACCTCAGGGTCTAGCTCAAATAAACGTCGCACCGACTGAGTCGGGAAAACATCTCCCCCGATCAACAAGTGACTAAAGCCACAAGTGCCTGTGAGCTGCTCGCACCAGGGTTCGAACAGTGCCGGGGTGATCAACGCGGTATTCGCACCACTTTGCTTCACCACCTGCTCCAGCTTATCTATCTCAACATGACGACCCGGATAGAACACCACAGCACCGCCGTGGACCAAAGGTCCCCAGATGTCAAAAACAGCCGCATCAAATGCCAGTGACAACAGCTGCAATACCCGGGTATCGCGATTGAACGGGCAGAATTCCAGCTGGGTCAGCATAGAGAAAATCGAGCCCTGGCTGATCTTCACCCCTTTCGGACGTCCAGTGGTACCTGAGGTATAGATAATATAAGCCAGATCATCCGGGTGGTTTTCGACCACAGATACAGCCGTGCCGTGAGCCTCTGGAAGTTGCGCCGCGGTGTAAATCGGACACGGCAGTTCAACCTCAAAGTGTGAGGCTTTCAGCAACATACGACATTGTGCGTTATCTACAATGTAGCTCAGCCGGTCCATAGGAGCGTTCGGGTCAAGTGGCACATATGCTGCGCCCAGCTGCATAATGGCCAGCTGCGCGACCACCAGCTCAAGCGAGCGGTCAAACATCACTGCCACCTTATCACCGTGACTCACGCCTTGCGCCGCCAGGCGTTGCATCAGTGCGTCGGCCTGCTCGATAAGTGCGCCATAACTGAGCTGCTCCTGAGCATAGAACACCGCAGTATGTGCGGCATCCTCCAGCGCAAAGGCGCGGATCGCCGCAGCGATGGACTGTGGCCCTTGCGACGAGTGACAAATTGCCTCGGCAATCGGCTCATCGCTGAGCGTATGCTGTGACAAAGCCAGCTGTGGCGCATCAACTATCCCTTTGAGCAAGCGATTAAAGGCCTCAGCGGCGATTTCTATGCTCTGCTGAGCAAACAAATCACGGCAGTAACCCCAGGTGAAGTACAGACCGGTATCAGATTCATGGGCTGTCAGTGACAAATCAAACTTCACATCTGACTCAGCCGAGCGCTGATAGTCCTCAACCACCAGCTGGTCCAGACCATAATCCGCCGACTGATTGTTCTGTAGTACAAAGAGCACCTGGAACAATGGATGATAAGCCGTGCTACGTTCTGGCTGCAGTTGTTCTACCAGCAATTCAAACGGCATATCCTGATGCGACTGAGCATCCAGATGCATTTGCTTGGCGTCGCGCAACGCCTGCTCAAAACTCGGGTTGTCATCAAAGCGGTTGCGCAGCACCAGGGTATTTACGAAGAACCCGATCAGGGCTTCGACATCTCGCTGGGTGCGGTTTGCCACCACGGTCCCCATCACAATATCGGTTTCATTGCTCCAGCTGCTTAGCAGTGCCGCAAAGGCGGTTTGTAACGTCATAAACAAGGTTGCACCATGACGTTGCGTAAGCGCTTTAAGCCCTGCCAGGGTCTGCTGATCCAGTTCAGTACCAATAAAGTGCCCACGGTGCGACTGGGTTTTCGGTCTGGCAAAATCCAGCGGCAAACTGTGCACCGCCGGGATATCCTGAAGCTGTTGTTGCCAGTAGTCACTTTGCTGTTCAAGCACCTCACCGCTGAACCAGCCGCGCTGCCATGCGGCATAATCCCGATACTGTACTTTTAGCTCAGGTAACTGCGGTTGTTCACCACGTACCAGCGCGGTATAGAGATAACTGAGCTCCTGCCAGAAGCGTCCGATTGACCAGCCATCACAAATCACATGATGGAAGACAAAGTTCACCATGTGGCGCTCTGCACCTATAGTGGCGACATGCACCCGGAACAGGCTGTCTCCTTGCAAATCAAACGCACGGGTCGAAGTTTCATTCACCCAGTCAGCGATGCTGTGTGCATCCCCTTCCAACTCTGCCAGCTCAAGCGCAACCTGAGTGTGGTCAGTGCAATACTGTAATAGTGTCTCGCCCAGCACAAAACGTGTCCGTAAGCTGTGCTGACGTGTCACGATTAAATCTAGCGCAGTCCTGAACATAGCCAGGTCCAGCGGCCCTGAGATGTCGTACGGATAAGGCATGTTATACAGCCCGGACTCAGGGTTAGACTTGGCAATAAACAGCAGACGCTGCTGTGCATATGACACCACAGACGGGCTGTTATCTGCCAGCACCTGAATCTCCGTCATGCCTGAAGTCGCACTCATTGCACTGAGTCGCTCGCAGAACTGCGCCAATTTTGGTGCTTCAAAAATGGTTCTGACCGGCACTTCCAGCGTCAGCTCATCCCGGATCCGCGAGACCAGCTGAATGGCTAACAATGAATGCCCGCCCAACGCAAAGAAGCTATCGTCCAGGCCAACTTGCGTCTGACCCAGCAACGACTGCCAGATTTTCGCAAGCTGCAGCTGCAATGGCGTTTCAGGTGAGCGATACGCCACGTCTGATTGCCAGCTAGGCTGCGGCAGTGCTTTACGGTCGACTTTACCACTCATATTCAGTGGCAAGGCATCAAGCTGCATCCAGGCTTTAGGCACCATATACTCAGGCAGCAAGGCACTGAGCTGAGTCTGTAGTGTCTGACTGTCGAGCGTCTGCGATGCACAATAATATGCCACCAAAATGGCCTGCTGCTGCGCATCTTGCCTAATCACCACACAGCTTTGTTCAACCCCATCAAGGCGCTGCAGACAGGATTCAATCTCCGCAGTTTCAATCCTGTAACCGTTGAGCTTCACCTGTCCGTCGTTACGGCCAAAGTACAGGATCGTACCGTCATTGAGCCAGCGTACCTGATCGCCCGTGCGGTACATACGTCCACCCGGATTACCGTATTCAGGCAGGTAACGGCTCCCGGTCTGCTCAGCGGCAGCACCAAGGTAGCCCAGCGTGACCCCTTCACCCGCAATATACAACTCACCCACAGCGCCAACTGGTGCAAGCGCCTGTTGCTCATCCAGTACATACAAACGAGTATTGTGAATAGGTTTACCCAGGGCAATCGCGGCCCCCTGTGGCGGCTCTGCAACAAAGTTAAAGGTACAGCCAATGGTGGTTTCAGTCGGACCATAGTGGTTGTAGATGCGGGCCTCAGGCAATAAAGCACGGATCCGCTCATAGGTTTGCACCGTGAACTCTTCCCCTCCCATCATCAGTGTGTGTGGCTGAGCTACAGGCGCACTTAACTGAGACAGCAGAACCTCTATCTGAGTCGGCGTCACCTTAATGTACAGCGGCACGTCACTGTCTGTCAGGATCTGCGCGGCACTGAGATACAGGTTATCATTGTCAGCGATATGGACTGTTTTACCCCTCAGTAACGGCAGGTAAATATTCGGGATCGTACCGTCAAAACTGACCGAGCTCATCAGCACTGACCCTTCCAGGTCAGACACAAAATAGGTGTCTAACGCCTGAGCCAGATAATTGGCAATATTGGCGTGACTGATCATGACGCCCTTTGGCTGACCGGTAGAACCTGAGGTATAAATGACATAGGCAGGCATCAGTGACGACACGGCGACATCAGGTGCAACAGTCGCACAGGCGCTCAGCTGAGCCTGCCACTGCGGACAGTCAACTAAGCAGCGTGTTGTCAGTGCCGGGAACTTCTCGCTGTCAGAGTGTGAAGTGATCACACAAACAGCCCCGGAATCAGCAACCAGATAGTCAATCCGTGACTGCGGATACTCAGGGTCAACAGGCAGATAGGCACCGCCGGCTTTTAATACCGCCAGCATACAGGCTATCAGCGTAATCGATTTATCCAGGCTCAGCGCAACCACATCACCTGGCTTCACGCCCTGTGCAATCAACAGATGTGCCCATTGATTAACCAAAGCGTCCAGTTGCTGATAGTCTATCTGCGCAGCGCCCTGACGAATAGCAATCGCATTAGGTGTCGCCTTAACCTGAGCACTGAACCAGTCATGGAAGGGCACCTGCTCAGTAAACTGACGGCGGGTATCATTCCACGCGGCAAGCTCTGTATGTGCCTGCGGGTCGATCATGTCCAGTTGCGCCAGCGGAGTATGGGGCTGGTTCACAACCGCCCGGGCCAGCGTAGCAAAACTACGTGCCATACGTTGTATGCTCTGCTCGCTGAACAAGTCCAGGTTATATTCCCAGGCCAGTACCACACCGCCCTCAGGTTGCTCTATGGTCGACAACTTAAGGTCAAACTTACTGGTGTCCCTGTCATATCCCATAGGTTCAACCGCCAGATCAGCGACCTGCAATTCGTCAAATTCATTGTTCTGAAGCGCAAACAGGATCTGGAACAATGGTGAGTGACTCAGGCTACGCTCTGGCTGAAGCACTTCCACCAGGCGCTCAAATGGCATGGCCTGATGCTCAAAGGCATCCAGGATCATCGTGCTGGTACTTCTGAGGTTTTCAACAAAGCCCTGCGACAATGCCAGACGGTTACGCAGCACCACAGTATTGACGAAAAAGCCAACCAGAGGTTCAATTTCAGGTCGTTCACGTCCGGCAACGGGTGTGCCTATCATGATATCGTCCGTGCCACTGTAACGGGCCAGCAACGCCGCAAAGAGCGATTCCAGCACCATAAACAATGAGCACCCCTGATCCAGCGCCAGTGTATTGAGCATCGCACTGACATCACTATCCAGCTCAGTAATAAACCGTGCGCCGTTAAAGCTCTGTACCTGAGGTCGAGGCTTATCCAGCGGCAGGCTGTGCAGTTTAGGAGCGCCGTTAAGCGCTTCTTTCCAGTATTGCTCTGAGCGACTCAGCGCCTGTTGCTGCGCATCCTGATGTTGCCACTGCGCAAAGTCTTTATACTGAATGGCTAATGGCTCTGCATCCGGCACCTGATCGGCACACAGCTGCTCATAATGAGCGAACAACTCACGCTCAATCACCGCAAATGACCAGCCATCAACGGCAATATGGTGGATCACCAGCGCCAGAACATATTCCTGTGTGGCCACTTTATATAACACCGCCTGTACGGGCAGATCTGCTGCCAGGTTAAAGCAGGTCGCAGACAACTCGCGAAGCGCAGCGTCCAGTGCCTGTTGCGGGTCAGACAGACCACTCAAATCACGCAGGGTGAGCTGAGCTTGTCGCTGTGTAATACGCTGGACAGGCCCCTCTGTGCCCTGTTCGTAAACTGTACGCAGAATATGATGACGGTCACTCAGGGCGGCAAAAGCGGCTTGCAGTGCAGTCACTTTAAGGGCACCACGAAGGCGATAATTCGCCGGTACATTGTAGTTGCTGCTGCCCTGCTCCAACTGGTCGATAAACCACAGGCGACTTTGCGCATAGGACAAGGGATAACAGGCATCCGGGTTAGATACCGCACTTATCTGCCCCAGCTCACTGTGTGCAGCCGCATCAATGGCCAATGCCATGCCGTTCAGAGTCGGTGTCTCGAATACCTGTTTAACCCCAAACTCGATGGCAAAGCTTTGCTTAACCTGAGTCACCAGGCGCATTGCCAGCAAAGAATGCCCGCCCAGAGTAAAGAAGTTATCCCCTTTGCCCACTTGCTCTACTGACAGCAGCTGTTGCCAGATCTGCGCCAGTGTTTGCTCGGTTGGCGTCTGAGGTGGCTCATACTGCACCTGCTGCTGAGCATCAGGCTGTGGTAGCGCACGTCTGTCGACTTTACCATTATCGGTAAGCGGTAGTCGCTCAAGATGATAGTAAAGCTCCGGGCACATATAATCTGGTAAAGCACCTTGTAATGCCGCCTTTAGAGCTTCATCACAAGGCTTATCCGCCACATAGTAAGCAATTAAACGGCTTTGCTGGTGTACCGTCACCAGGGCTTCACTCACGCCCGGGTATTGGTTCAGCAGGGTTTCAATTTCGCCCAACTCAATACGGAACCCGCGCAGCTTAACCTGGGTGTCGCTGCGGCCAACATAGCGCAACTGGCCCTGCTCATCGAGCTGCACCAGATCTCCGGTGCGATACCAGCGTTTGCCCTCTGCCATCTCGACAAAGCGCTCACCGGTCAGTGTAGGATTATTCAGATAACCCAGCGCCACGTTCACACCACTGATAAATAACTCACCCACGCACCCGGGCAACACAGGCTGAAGATGCTTATCCAGCAGGCGTGCTTCATTACCCGGCAGTAGCTGGCCAATGGGTGGCAACTGCGGCCACTGAGCCGGCTCTCCCCGGAGTACATACTCGGTCACAACATGGGTTTCAGACGGACCGTAATGGTTAATCAGCGTGCAATTCGAGTACCGAGTGAAGAAGCGGATAATATCAGCACTGATCTGCAGCTGCTCACCGGCTGTCACTATCTCACACAGCGCATCCAGTGAGACACCAGACGCCAGCGCCTCGCTGCACATCACCTGCAAAACGGCAAATGGCACAAATATCCGGGCGACTTGCTGTGTGGCAATCACATCCAGCAATGCCGCCATATCGGTACGGGTATGCTGATCGACTACCACCAGCTCAGCGCCTGTGGTCAGTGCCGTGCAGATCTCCTGCACAGACACATCAAAGTTCAGTGAAGCAAACTGCAGCGTTTTTGCCGGTGCAGACAGCACACTGTTGTCGCGGCGCTGGAACGCCAGCAGGTTTGCCAGTGTACGGTGAGGCACCACCACCCCTTTGGGTTTACCCGTTGAGCCTGAGGTATGGATCACATACGCCGCATCATCCGGATCCCCCTGCCAGTGAGGTGCGCTTGCTGCCACGGTACTGGTCAGTAAGGCTTCAATTTCCAGTACCCGAGCGACGTCAGGGTGCTGCGCTGATGGCGTGTTGTTGCTGATCAGCGCAAAGGTCACCTCATTGTCGTGGCAAATGGTGTCGATACGAGCCTGAGGCCATTGACTGTCAACGGGCATGTATACTGCGCCCAGACGCCAGACTGCCAGCATCGCCAGCACCGCATTGATCCCCCGCGGGACCATCACTATGACTTCACTGCCGGGCTCAACACCTTGCTCGAACAAAGCGCCGCTCAGATGCTCAACCCGCTCAGCAAGTTGCTGATAGGTCAGGTGTGCCCCCTGGAAACTCAGCGCACTGTGTTGTGCGTATTGCTCCGCGGCGGCCGTAAATAAAGGTATAACCTGTGACTGCGGCGTCACTTCAACAGCGGCAGTTGTCAGCTGGCTTTGCGCTGGGGTAGCCAGCGAGATATCCGCAATACGTTGCTGTGGCATATCCAGTAATAAGTCAATCAAACGGTGCAGCGCCGCATCAAATCGGGCGATCCGCTGCGCGCTGAACAGATCAGTATTGTACTCCCAGGACAGACCCAGACCCGACTCATTTTCCATCGCCGTCAAGGTAAGGTCGAACTTAGCCAGTGCCGCTTTACTGCGCTCAATATCAATTTCGAAGGCGCTGTTGTCCAGCTCAACCGCTTGGTTGTTGTGCAGTACAAACATGATCTGGAACAGCGGACTGTACGCCAGACTACGTTCCGGTGCCAGACTTTCAACCAGTGCTTCGAAAGGCACATCCTGATGGGTCTGCGCCTCAAGCATATAAGCCTTGGAACGAGCCAGCACATCCATAAAGCCATCCTGCGCCTCAAACTGAGTACGCATGACCAGAGTGTTCACGAAAAAGCCCACCAGGTCCACCAGCTCTTCACGGCGGCGGTTCGCCACCGGTGTACCCAGCACAATGTCATCCTGATGACTCAGTTTGTGCAGTAATACGCTGAACATAGACTGCAACACCATGTACAGTGTGCTGTCTGTTTGCTGAGCCAGAGACTGTAACTGAGCAAGCTGTGCATGACTGAGCTGAGACTCATGCCAGGCACCGCGATAACTTTGTTTTGCCGGACGAGGCTGGTCGGTCGGTAATTCATGCACCGCGGGGATCCCTGCCAGTGCCTGTTGCCAGAAGCCAACTTGTTGTTCCAGCTGTGCCCCCTGCAACCAGCTTCGCTGCCACATTGCAAAGTCAGCGTACTGCACACTCAGTGTTGGCAATACGGCCTCACGCCCTTCAACCAGCGCTTCGTAAAGACGAATAAACTCATTGGTGATCAGGCCCATAGACCAACCGTCGGCAACAATATGATGTACCGTCAGCAACAGCTTAAAGCAACATTCCTGCTCTTTGAGCAAGGTGACATGCAACATAGGGTCACAACTTAATTCAATCGCCAGAGTGGCGGCCTGCGTTGTTGCCAGGGCCAGCTGCTGCTGTTTCTGTACTTCAGGCAAGGCACTCAGGTCACGATAATCCAGCGTGAAATGACTGTCATCATGGGCAATTTGTCGCGCCTCTCCGTCATGGTTGACAAATTGGCTGCGCAACACTTCGTGACGCGTCAGCAGCTGAGCAAAAGCCAGCTCCATAAGACTGACATCCACCTCACCACGGATCGCATACACCATCGGGATATTGTAGTTGCCGCTGTTGCCTTCCAGCTGGTTGATAAACCACATGCGCTGCTGTGCATAAGACAGCGGAGCCCCTTCAGCAGGACGCGCCTGAACGCTCAACTGAGCACCAACAGAGAGCTGCTCACTGCTGTCTATCAGCAGAGCCTGCTTGGCAATGGTGTTGGCACTGAATACGGATTTAACCGCCAGCTCCACGTTAAACTCAGCAATGATGGCCGTCACCAGACGCGTAGCCAGTAATGAGTGACCTCCAAGGTGGAAGAAGTTGGCTTCGGTACTAATCGACTCTTTGTCCAGCAAACGTTGCCAGACAGCTTGCAGCCGTTGCTCTGTTGGCGTAGCCGGAGCGACATACTCATCCTTCACCGCCACATCAAATGCCGGTAAGCGACTGCGGTCCACCTTACCATTGGGTCGATAGGCAAAGCTGCTGACACACATAAAGGCATCCGGCAACATGTAATCAGGCAGGGTCTGAGCCAGCTGCGCTTTGATTGCCTGCAACAGGGCCGATTGCTGACAGGCAGGTACCTGGGTCAGCAGATACGCCTGCAGGCTCTGCTGCTCAGGCACATATATGACAATGGCATTCTGGACATCACTGTGACGCGCCAGCTGCGCTTCTATCTCACCGATCTCAATACGGTAACCCCGGATCTTAATCTGATAATCTTTACGGCCCAGGCAATGCAAACGACCCGCCTCATCAACCCGACCCAGATCGCCCGTCGCATAAGCCCGGCCAATCGGTGTTTCAATAAAGGCACCAGCTGTTTGCTCCGGACGATTAAAATAGCCAGTTGCCAGACCGTGGCCTGTGATCACAATTTCACCCACCGCGCCCTGCGGCACCGGATTGTGGTTAGCATCCAACAACACCACCTGGGTATTGGCAATCGCAGCCCCGATAGGCGCATATAAGGTATCGGTAAGCGAAGTATCAGTGACAACGTAATGAGTGACATCTGACATCACCTCAGTGGAGCCATAGAGATTCACCAGCTGAGTATCGCCCAGTGTAGGCAATACCTGACGGGCCAGTGCCGTCGCCAGCGGCTCACCACTGACAAACCAGTAGTTCAGCGCCGGTAATCTGAAGCCCGTTTGCGCCATATATTCATTGGCAATATTCAGCAACGACGGCGCCGTAACAATACGGGTGATCCCCTGCTCACTCAGAGCCTGCAGCAACTGAGGTACCTGCTTAACCAGTTCGCGGTCTATCAAGTGCAGCGTCACGCCTTGCAGTAACGGCGTGAACAATTCCCATACCGCCCGGATAAAGGCCATTGATGTAATATGACAGGCCTGCTCATCGTCCTGATACGGATAGGCTTGTGCCATCCAGTTAACCCGGTTCAGGGTGGCGCCATGGGTTCCCAGCACCCCTTTTGGATTACCCGTTGAGCCAGAAGTAAAGATAATATGGGCGCCATCATTGGGTGTCAGGCTAACCTGATAGCAAGGCGTTGTTGGTTGAGCCGCAACCGCGCTGGCAGATTCCTTATCATCCAGGGCACAAACCTGCGCTTCAACCTGCCAATCTAAGACCTCACTGCCCGCATTGCTGAGTACCCATTTACAGCCAACTTCATCAATCATAAATTCGCAGCGCTGTTGAGGCAGTTCAGTAGAAACAGGAACATAGATTGCACCCAGCTTGATCACCGCCATAATGGCGACAATCCTGGGCAACGCCCGGGCCATACACACGGCGACCCGATCGCCCTGCTCAACCCCCAGCGTACTAAGGAAGTTCGCCACCTGTGTGGCCTGCGCATCCAGCTGCTGGTAAGTGAGGCGATGCTCACCAGATATCAGCGCAGGCTTATCGGCACACATCGCCACCACCTGCTGCCACTGAGTCAGTATGGTGTCAGTTTGCGATGGCAGAGCCAGAGGCTGCGGCAGCACCGCGTTGTCGCTCCAGGCATGGCTCAGCAGCGATTGTTCCGGGTTATTGCAGCCCAGAGCCAATAGGTGTTCAAATTCAGCGGCAATCATGCTGATTGTGCTGGCTTTAAACAACCTTGCATCGTACGCCCAGGTCAGTTCATATCCCTGTTCACGGCGCGACAAATACAGGGTCAGATCATATTTGTTATCGAACTCGCCCAGCGCAAGCCCTGATACATCCAGTCCGTCCAGTGCCAGTTCGGGTTGGTCATGACCATCGAAATTAATCATCACCTGGAACAGTGGCGCATGTTGCAGGTTACGCTCCGGATTGAGCACTTCCACCAGCCGCTCAAATGGCAGGTTGGCATGCTCATGCGCCGACAGGTGGTGCGTTTTTGCCTGTTGTAGCAGGTTCGTCAAACTCGGCGAGTCACTTAAATCCAGACGCAGCACCACCGAATTTAAGAACAAACCAATCACATTTTGCAACGCGGCATCGTTGCGGTTAGACACCGGTGTGCCAACCACAATATCCGTCTCATTACTCCAGCGAGCCAGCAGCGCGGCAAACACGCTATGCAACAGCATAAACGACGACGCCTGCTCATTTGCAGACAGCGCATCAATTTGTGCACTGAGCCCCCCGTCAAGCTGGTGGTGATGGAACCCACCCTTAAATGACTGCGTGCTGTCGCGCGGCTTATCCAGTGGAATGCTGTGGACAGTTGGCAGACCTTGTAACTGTGTTTGCCAGTACTGTTCGCTGTGCTCCAGCGCTGCCAGGTTCTCAGGCGCGCGTTGCCAGGCAGCAAAATCACGATACTGAAGGTCCAGCTCTGCAACTTCAAGCGGCGTGTGCGCACGGCGCGCATTGTAGGCGCTGAACAGTTCCTGCTCAAAAATCGCGAACGATCCGCCATCGGTTGCTATGTGGTGCATACAAATCATCAAAATATGATGCTGCTCAGCCACTTTACACAACTCAGCACGGATCACCTCGCCCGCCTGCAAGTCAAACGGCCGGGCGTTAAAGGCATTAAAGTGTGCTTCTGTCTCTGTGTCGCTCAGTGTGCACTGAGTCAGGGTAAAGGATAACTGCGCCGGGCTCAGGCTACGCTGACGTACAACCTGTTGTTCCCCTTCATCTGCAAACACCCGGAACTGAGTGCGCAGGCTGGCCTGTCTGGCGACAAGCCAGTGTAGCGCTTGTTCCATCGCAGCGACATCCAGTTCCCCCTTGAACACATAGGCTGCCGGCATATGGTAACTGGTGGCGTCCGGGTTAAGTTGCTGCATAAACCATAGTCTTTCCTGTGCAAAGCTCAGCGCACACCACTGGCCTTCCTCAGTTGCAGCAGTCAGTTTCAGGTGCTGCTCTGTGGCCTGCGAATCATCAATCAGTGCGGCCAGTTTGTTGATGGTGCTGTGACTGAAAATGACTTTCAACGGCAGCTGAAGCGAGAACGCTTTTTCAATGGCAATTAACAGGCGTGTCGCCAGCAGTGAATGTCCGCCCAGTTTAAAGAAGTTACTGTCGATACTGATCTGCGCTTCGTGCAGTTTCAGCAGCTCGGCCCACACAGTGACCAGGAAAGTCTCTGTCGGCGTACTGGCCGCTACAATCACTTCATTCATAGTGACTGAACTTTGCAGCTGCTCAAGCACGCGAGCCTTGTCCAGTTTACCATTGCGGGTCAGTGGCAGGCTCGCCACAAAGGCATAGCGCTCTGGTACCATGTAGGCAGGCAACTGCGTGCCCAACGTCTGAACCAGGGTACTTTGCAGTGTTTCATTTGCCTCACCGGACTCACACACCACGGCCGCGGCGAGCTGCTGCTGCCCCTGGCTGTCTGTAAAGGTGAAGCAACGTGCCTGAGTAACTCCCTCGCATTGCTGCAATGCCAGGTCAATTTCACTCAACTCAACACGGAAACCACGGATCTTAACCTGATCGTCACTGCGGCCCAGATATTCCAGCTTACCGTTACCATTGAAGCGAACTCTATCGCCCGTGTTATAGCAAGGCTGTCCGCTGGCGTGCGTATAAAAACGCTCCGCAGTTAACTCATCGCGGCCCAGGTAACCCAGGGCGACCTGCGCGCCACTGACATGCAACTCACCGATGGCACCTCGCGGCACCGGCTGACCATAGGGATCCAGAACATGCAGCCCACACTGGCCCACAGGGAGACCAATAAAGGCAAAACCGGGCTGGCTAAAGTCGTCGACAAACTCCGCACAGGCTACATGGGTCTCTGTCGGACCATAATGGTTCCAGAGCTTGCTGGGGTAGCGGGTAAACAGCGCCGCGATGGCCTCTGAGATATACAAGGCTTCACCGGCAACAATGATCTCATCCGGCACCGCATCATAGTCGTTACCCAGCACTTCTTCAGCCAAGATTTGAAGTACCGCTGGTGGACAGAACAAACGCTCGATTTTGCGTGCACTCAGTAGCTGAGGCAGCTGCGCCAGATTGTCTTTTTCTTCTTCGTTTATCAGTACCAGCGGACTGAGTGTGAACCAGCTGGTGATCAGTTCCTGCACGGACACGTCAAAGGTGAGAGGCGTAAACTGCAAAGTTCGCTTCGCACCAGTGAGCCCATGCGTGCTTTGCTGGGCAACCGCCAGATGACATAAAGTACGATGCGTTTGCACCACCCCTTTAGGCTCACCGGTTGTCCCTGAGGTATAAATCACATAGGCCGCGTCATCACCCTGAATGGGTTCTTCACTGCGATAGAGGCTGTCGTCCAGCCCCTTCAGTTGCGACTGTAGCGCCGGCCAGGTGAGTGCCAGACAGTTTAATTCAAGCGTGTCGATTAGCTCTGCGAGGCTGGCGTCGCCTCGGGTGTCAATCACATGTTCAACGCCACTTTGCTGCAGAATATAGCGCAGACGCTGCTCTGGCAGTTTAGGGTCCAGAGGCAGATACGCCGCGCCCAATTGTAGCAGGGCCGCAATGGCCAGATAGCTGGCAGGTGTGCGTGCATAAGTCAGTGCCACAACCTGGTGTTGCCTGACCCCGTGCTGTGCCAGTAAACGCGCCAGCTGGCTGGATTGAGCCACAAACTCACCATAAGTCAGTTGTACCTCACTTGATTCTAACGCCAGGGCACCGGGCTGGGTTTGGGCGCTTAACCGCAAGACATCGGCGACAGACTGAGGTAAGTGCGCCACGTCTGCAGCGTCGCAGGCGTCCTCAGCGTTCAGCGGCAGAGACAGCAGCTGTGCATCTGGTGTCGCCAAAGCTTGTTCACATAGAGCCACAAACGCCTGTGCCAGTGATTCTATGGTCGCTTTGTGGAACAAGTCACTGTTATATTCCCAGTCGAGACGGATCTGTCCCGCTTGCTCAACTACCGACAGTGTCAGGTCAAATTTACTCTGATCAAAGTTAACCGGGTGCTCACGCAGCTCGACCCCATCCAGTAACCAGGCGCTATTGTGCTGACTCTGAACCACCAACAGGATCTGGAATAGGGGGTTATAACGATTGTGACGCGCCTCTTGTAAATCTGCCACCAGGGTTTCAAAAGATACGCTTTGATTATCAAACGCAGCCAGTGCAGTGTCGCGGCTTTGTGCCAGCAATTGTGCAAATGACATAGACAGATCTGTGTCCATACGCAGGACCAGAGTATTGGCAAAGAAGCCTAACATGCGCTGCGTTTCCAGCTGTTCACGATTGGCCACAGGCGTGCCGATAACAATGTCGCGACTGCCACTGAACTTGCTCAATAGCGCACTGAGTAAGCCATGCATCGCCATGAAAGTACTGACCCCCTGGCGTTCACAATAGGCTTTCAGTGTCTCGCTGCATTGTTCGCTAAGCTGATTGAAAACCACCTGACCACTGTGGGTCATTTCCTGAGGCCGCGGCTTATCCAGCGGCAACTCATGCACCGGTGGTAGCTGTGCCAGCTGCTGATGCCAGTAGGCCCGTTGTGCGGCCAGGTTTTCAGGGTGACGTCCCTGATGCTCCCACAGCGCATAATCAGCATATTGCAGTGCCAGCGGGTTCAGGCGTTCGCTGTCTCCCCTGTGGCTATACAGCGCATCCAGCTCAGCAATGAATATCTCCATGCCCGAACCATCCATCGCCACATGATGGAAGTTGAGTAGCAGGGTGTAATGATCATCACCACGGATAAAGACATGTGCACGCAGCAGCACATCCTGCTCCAAGTCAAATGGGGTCACCGCCAACTGTTCAAGCAGACCGGCAAATTCTTCTGTACTGTATTCACTGGCATCGAGTACTTGTGGCTCAAATGCACTGACCTCCTGGATATACTGGTAAGGCCCCTGCTCATCCCGACGCAAGCAGGTGCGCAGCACTTCATGACGCTCAACCAGCGCCGTCAATGCCTGCGTCAGCGTCGTTAAATCAAGCGCACCATAATAATCAAATGCGAAGGGCATGTTGTACTGAGCACTGCGCCCTTCCATCTGATCAACCAACCACAATCGCTGCTGCGCATCACTTAATGGCAAACGCTCCGGGCGCGGCGCCTTCACCAAAGGCAGATCCTGAGGCAGCTGTTGTTGCGACGTCAGCGCACGTGCCAGTGCCCGAATGGTCGGCATTTTAAACACATCAGATACGTTCAATGTACATGGCTGGGTTTGCTTCACCCGGGCAACCAGTTTACTCGCCGCCAGAGAATGACCACCCAGGGCAAAGAAATTGGCCTCAACGCTTACCTGACCAACATCCAGTGCAAGAATTTCAGCCCACAGCGTTTGCAGCTGCGACTCCAGGTACGTTGCCGGCGCCTCATAATGCGCCTGCTCGACACTGATCGCAGGCAACGCCCGCAGGTTAATTTTGCCGCTCACAGTATAAGGCACCTGCTCAATCTGAACATAGTAACTTGGCTGCATATAGTCAGGCAGTGCTTGCTGAGCCAGTGCCCGCAAGCGCGTCGTAATGTCTTGCTCGCTCAGTGTGCCTGCCGCGACGAAGTAGGCAACCAGATGCGAGCCCTGCACTGTTAATATTACTTGAGTCACAGCTTCGCTGCGACTGAGTACCGTTTCAATCTCGCCCAGTTCGATACGGAATCCACGCAATTTGACCTGCTGATCGATACGGCCAAAGAATTCCAGATTGCCATCATGATCCCAGCGCACCAAATCGCCACTGCGATACAACAAACCTGAACCAAATGGATTGTTAATAAAGGCTTTTTCACTCTGTGCCGGATTGTTGAGATACCCTGCGGCAACACCCGCACCGGCAATATACAACTCCCCTTTGGCCCCGATCGGAACACAACGCTGCTGTGCGTCCAGCACGTACAGCTGGGTATTGGCTATCGGACCGCCCAGATGGGGATGCGTGCCTGTGACCTCAGTCTGCGTTACTTCGACGGTTGTTTCAGTCGGACCATAGGCATTAAAGAACACGCGACCATGTTGCTCACTGTATTCACTGAGCTGGCACCAGAGCTTACGATTCAACGCTTCGCCACCGAGCATCAGCGATGGCATCGGTTGCTCATGACACTCCAGCATTTGCTCCGCAAAAGAAGGCGTGGCAAAGCTGTAGTTAATACTGTGAGCCTGACAGAACCGCATAAAGGCATAGGGGTCACGGCCCGTTTCATGATCAGCAATGACCAGACACCCACCAAATGCCACTATGGCCAGACCAAACATAGACGCATCAAATACTAAAGGAGCACGCCAACCCCAGCGCACCGTAGCCATGTCTACCGTTGCAAAGGTCCGCTGTGTCCAGCTTGTCAGTAGATGCGCCAGGTTTTGCTGACTGATACACACGCCTTTGGGCTCTCCGGTAGAGCCTGATGTAAAGAGCAAATACGCCATCTGTGCATATCGCTCTGGCACTCGGTAATCACAGCCAGATGGGATAGTTTGCAGGCTGACAATCTCGGCAATTCCCTCAAATGCCTGCCCGGCATCCAGGTGCTGAACCAAGAGCAGACGGAGCTGTGCCTGTTCAGCTATTTTTTCAACCCGGGCACGAGGGTAATCCAGCGCCAACGGCACAAAAGTCGCGCCACACAACTGGGTTGCATAAATAGCCACGAGCGCATCTGCGCTGCGCGGCAATAGCAGTCCCAGATTCTCACCAGGCTGCACACCCAGTGATTGTAAATACCCAGCCAACTGCGTGGCGCGTGTGTGTAGCTGACTATAAGTCAGGGTCAACTCGCCCTCTTCAATGACGACTTGCTCAGGGTTTTGGGCAACACGCGCTTCGAGCATAGTGCGCAAATCCGCCTCGTACTGGCAGGGTGCTCCTTTACCCAATGCCTCAATGGCACGCCACTGAGTGTCATCAACCAGTGCAGGCAATGATTCGAATGGCGTACTGCTGTGAGCCAGTAAGTTGCTGAGTCCATCGCTCAGATAGGTCAGCAGGGCTTGTGCTGTCGCAGCCTCAAAAATGTCCGTACTGAAGTCAATTTCCAGCAGGATATCGCCATTTTGCTGCTCTGTTGCATTGAGTGTCAGGTCAAATTTAGCGAAGCTGTTAGGCTCTTCCAGCGTTTCACAGCCAAGCTCTCCCAGAGAAATCGCCGCACTATGCTCAGCCGTCAGATAACTGAACATAATCTGGAACAACGGGTGAAGGTGTGCAACCCGCTCCGGATTTAAGGTTTCAACCAGTGTCTCAAACGGGAAGGCTTGATGCTCATAAGCACTCAGGAAGGTACTATTTTGCGCTTTGACCAGGTCATTAAAACTGAGCTGAGGGGACACCTGCGCACGCAACACAACACTATTTACAAAATAGCCAATCATGTGTTCACAGCTCGCCTGCTGGCGGTTTGCCATTGGCGTGCCCATCACAATGTCTTGTTCACCACTGAACAGTGACAATACCCAGGAGAAAGCACTCTGCAACACCACAAATGGGGTGGTTTGCTGTTGTTGAGCAAACTCGCGGATTGCACTCACCTGCTCCACTGGAATGCGTCTGCTCAGAGTCTGCGCACGATAGCTGGCATCAACCGGGCGCGGTTTATCCAATGCCAGTTCATGATGCAGTGGTAAGTCTGCCAGCTGCTGTTGCCAGTACTTCGCCAGCTTATCCATATGAACGGGATCGTCGAACTGTGCTTGCTGCCAGCGTGCGTAGTCATGGTATAGAGGCAATTCAGACTCATCAGCGTGCCCAGTACGATAAAAGTGATCCAGCTGCTCCAGAATCAGTCCCATTGACCAGCCGTCTGCCGCGATATGATGAATACACAGCGCCAAAACGTACTCTTGTGCACTCAGGGTGATCAATTTTGCGCGCAGCATCACCGGACTTTGCGGCGTCAGGCCCTCATGAAGTTGCGCAAAACTGTTAGCCAGTGCCGTGTCGCGTTGCTCTGCCTCACACTCTGACAGGTCATCAAACGTTAGCACGCTATCGGGCTGGGCACTGAGTTGTGCAACCAGCTCATTACCTTGCTGCACTACTGAGGTTCTCAGTACCGGATTGTGCTCAAGTAAAGCACATAAGGCTTGGTCCAGACGTTCAGGGTCTGGGGAAGCATCAAAGCGCAGGTAAAGCGGAATATAATAACCCGCCTGATCGTCACTCATCTCACAAGCCAGCCACATCTGGCGCTGTGCCATAGACAGCGCTGGTTCATCACAGTGTGAACGCGTAATTTCGACACTGTGGGTAATCTGCGTGTGCTGCGCAATCATCCCTGCCTGAGCCTGAATGCTCGCATACTTAAAGACACTCGCCAGTGACCAGTCACCCCCAAACGCCCCATTGATCAACGTGATCAGCTTAGCTGCCAGCAAAGAATGTCCGCCCAGCGCAAAGAAGTTGGCCGTTGTACTTATTTCATCGGCTTTGCGGCCCAATACCTGAGCCCACAGCTCCACCAGTTGTTGCTCTGTTTCATTAACCGGCCCCAGATACGTCTGCTCAACGATATTTGCTGCAGGTAACCTGCGCTTATCCACTTTCCCGTTTACGGTTAATGGCATTTCATCAAGCAAAATGCACTGTGAAGGCACCATATAATCCGGCAACTTTTCACTCAGATATTGTGTCAGTTGACGATCAAGATCGCCTGTCGCAGTTTCTGGTGCCGTAAAGTAGGCAATCAAATGCTGCTCAACAACCTGCACGCAAGCTTGCTTTACCAGACCGCTGTTGCTCATCAAGCGGGTGATTTCTCCCAATTCAATGCGCAAACCGCGTAGTTTAATTTGGTCATCCGCCCGACCCATGTATGTCAGACGGCGAGCTTCATCCCAGCGTACCAGATCGCCACTGCGGTACAGTTTTCCTGCACCAAACGGGTTATTCAGGAAGCTGTCCCGGGTTTGTTGGTCACGATTCAGATAACCCAGAGAGACCCCGCTACCTGCGATGTAAAGTTCGCCTTTCGCACCAAATGGTTGCAGACGCTGGTAAGCGTCAAGCACATAAAGCTGGGTGCTGGCTACGGTTTGCCCCAGATGCGTTGTGTCGCCGGTTACCTCAGTACAGGTCACATAAACCGTTGTTTCCGTTGGTCCGTAGACATTATAAGCCCGGTGTCCCTGTTCACGTAGTGCAACCAGTTGTGACCAAAGGGGCTGCTCCAGCGCCTCTCCGCCCAGCATCAGGTCCGGGGTAGGCTTATCCTGTGGCCAGGCATCGAGCATCAGCTGAGCAAACGAGGGGGTTGCAAAGGTCAGATTGATACCCTGTTGCTGAACGAACGCCGCATATTTAAGTGGATCCCGGCTGGTTTCTCTGTCACACACCCATAACTGACCGCCCAGCGCCAGCGTCGCCAGACCAAGCACCGAGGCATCAAAGACCAGCGGGGCACGCCAGCCCCAGCACACATCCCTGATATCACGTCCTTTAAGTACAGTATCGTGCATCACTCCAATAAAGTGAGCCAGGTTGCCATGGCTCACCTGCACCCCTTTAGGTTCACCGGTTGAGCCAGATGTAAACAATATATACGCAGTATCTTGCGCGCTTATATCCACGCTCTGATAGCGATTATGATCAGCACTGAGATTTTCCAGCTGATGGACTGGACGCTCACCCTGATACAGTTTTTTCTGCGACGCTCGACTGATAATAAAACGCACATTCGCCTGCTGGCAGATGTTGTCTATCCGCTCAGTCGGATAGCTTTCATCCAACGGGATATAGACGCCGCCACAAAGATGAATGGCCTGTAGCAAAGCCACCAGCTGAGCATCTTTGGGGAGCAACAATGCCAGCGCATCACCCGGATTTACACCCAGCAGCTGCAGACCCGCAGCATACTGTCTGGCCTGATGATCCAGCTCGGCATAACTCAGCCGGGCATGTGCATCGTGCACGGCAATGTGCGCCGGACGAGCGGCAGCCAGTTCAAACAAGCGCTGTGGCATGAGTACCGGCTGCACAGGCTGCTCAGGCCCGTGACCCAGCTGCTCGCGCACCACAGGAACTTGCTCTGGTGCCAGTAAATCAAGCGTATTGAGTGGCTCAGAAGGCGCGGCGCAACATACTGAGATAATATGCACGAACTGAGACAGCAAGCTGTTTATCATCGCCTCACTGAACAGCTCCGTGGCGTAATCCACTTCAATGCTCAATGCGCCAGAGTCGCGCTCTATGATGTTCAGTGACAGGTCAAACTTAGCGGCACTTTGCTCAGGAGGCAATGTACTTACCCGGACACCCGGCAAGGCAAACGACGTCAGACGTTCATCACTGGATAAATAATTGAACATGATCTGGAAAAGCGGATGACGACCATGTACACGTTGCGGCTGTAAGAGCTCAACCAGCTGTTCAAATGGCATTTCCTGATGCTCATACGCATCAAGGATCATGGCTCTTTGTCGAACAAGCATAGCGCTGAAACTGTCCGTCCAGTCCACCGCGCTGCGCAACACCACTGAATTGACGAAATAGCCAATCAGTGACTGAGTTTCTTCATGACGACGATTCGCCATCGGCGTACCCATTACCACGTCTTGCTCGGCGCCAAATTGTGCCAGCAGTAACGCAAATGCGCTCTGTAATGTCACAAACGAGGTAACATCCTGGGCACCAGAGAATGCTTTCAGCTGCTGGTTTTGCTTTTCATCAAGTGTCACCCGACAGGTATGCGCGGTATGCAGATCCCCCTCAGGTGCGCCATCTATCGGCAAACTGTGTAAACTCGGTAAATCGGTGAGCTGCGTCTGCCAGTATTCACGTAGTGACGGCAGCACATCTTGCTCAGCAAAGTGCTCACGCTGCCAACGTGCAAAGTCACTGTATTGTAACGTCACGTCATGCTGAGCTGTGGGGTCAATATATAAAGCGGATAATTCATTACCCAGCAGCTCGACAGACCAGCCATCCGCTGCGATATGATGACACCATAATCTCAGCTCATACTGCTCAGTACCGAGCGTAAACAAGACGGCATGCAGCATAAGATCGCTGGCAGGTGTTAGTGTCGTTGCCACTTGCTCTGTCACTTTGGCAATGGCCTCTTGCTGCTGCACGGTATTGTACTCACGCAAGTCAACCTGACTTAAAACCCTGTCCGGTGCCGGATTTACCCTGGCAACAATCCCCTGCCCGGTACGCTCAATGGAAGTACGCAACACGGTATGACGAGTGAGCAGGCTAACCAGCGCTGTATCAAGCCGGGCAGCATCAACCGAGCCGTGCAATGCCAGGTGTAGTGGCAGCAAGTACCCAGCCTGGTTGTCGCTCATTTCACAGGCCAGCCACATTTGTTGCTGCGCAAATGACAAAACCACATCTGCATTGGGAGCAAGTTGTATTTCACTACGCACAGCGCTGTCGGCAGCCTGAGGCGCTGGCAACAGCGCAGCCAGTGCTGCAATGTTTGGATTGGCAAACAGCTGTGTCATTGTCAGCGGATAGCCAAACACTTTCTTGATCATGCTGAGCAACTTAGTGGCCAGTAAGGAATGGCCACCCAGCGTAAAGAAGTTGCTTTGCACACTGATCTGCGAGGCGTCCAGCGTTAAAACTTCTGACCACATTTCGCAGAGCTTCTCCTCGGTACCATTGCTCGGTGCAACATACTCATCAGCACCACTCGCCTGAGGCAGCGGCAATGCTTTTTTGTTGACCTTGCCGTTCAGAGTCAAAGGTAGCTGAGGTATAAAAACAAAGTGGGTAGGCACCATATAGGCCGGGAGCTGCGCATTCAGGTTCACCTGTAAAGCACGCTGCAGCTCTACATGTGCGTCCTCTGCAGCACCACCCACTGCCACATAAGCAACCAGTTGCTGACGGTGCGCAGTCACAAACGCTTGTTGCACGGCCTCATGCTGAGCAATAACAGATTCGACTTCACCGGGCTCAATGCGATAGCCACGCAGTTTTAATTGCGTATCTGCACGTCCCTGGAAAGTAAGCTGCCCTTGTGTATTCCAGCGTCCCAGGTCACCTGTTTTATAAACCAAACCAGGACCGTAGGGGTTCTCAATGAATTTTTCCGCGGTCAATGTCGGCTGGCCCAGATAACCGGCTGTGACACCACTACCTGCAACCCATATCTCGCCAATTGCACCGCGCGGTAACAAGGTACCACAGTCATCGACCAGATAAATCTGCGCATTGCTTGCCACCTTACCGATACTTGGTAAAGCCGATGTGCTGATATCACAGCATGTGGCATGTACCGTGATTTCAGTTGGACCATAGTAATTGATGATGCTCAACCCGGTTTGAGCGGCAATCTCATTGAGGCGCGCCCACAGAGACGGTGAAATCGACTCGCCTCCCATCCCCAGGTTTGGCATCTGTGCAACATCCGGCCATTGCTCGATAAATAGCTCACAAAATGAAGGGGTGACACAACAGTGAGTGAGCTGATGCTGACGACAAAACTCCGCATAACGCTCTGGATCCTGACAGGTCGCTTCGTCTGCCAGTACCACAGTTGCACCAGCAGCGACAGCGCCCAGCCCCAACATGGAGCCGTCAAAGACAAACGCCAGGCGCCAGCCCCATCTTACGTTGCTGGGATCATGCGCCGAGAATGTATCTGTATCATTGGTGGTTAAAAAGTAGCTTAAGTTACGCTGAGTGACGACAACTCCTTTGGGTGTGCCAGTTGAGCCGGACGTAAACAGCATATAGGCCGTATCTTGTGGACGGTTGACTACCGGCTGACAACGCAACCCCTGTGCAATCGCAACCCGTACATCGATAAATTCACACGCCAGTTCCGGGGCCTTGGCAACTTCCGATACACTCAACAACCAATGGATACCTGCCTGGCTGGCGATATTATTAACTCGCTCAGCCGGGAAGTGAGTATCAACTGGAACAAACGCCGCGCCACATAAATGGCAGGCATAGACAGCGACAATATACTCAACACAACGAGGCATCATCACGGCAACGGCATCACCTTGCTCCACCCCGTTACTTTGCAAGTAACCAGCCAATGCACGGGCCTGTTGTGCCAACTCCCGGTAACTGAGAGAACGATTATCGTCAATCAGCGCCGGGCGGCCGTCACATTGCTCACTGAGGCGGTTCAGACGTTGCACAAAGAATTCATCCAGCTCACACTCTTCCCCTTTGCCAAGTGTCAGCAGCGCCTCCCGGGCAGAGTGAACAGGGACGTTTGTTAAACGATGCAGAGGTTGGGTGGATCTGTCAGCCAGTGATTCAGGGCCTCACAGAATTGCGACAGGATTGACTGAGCGGTCGTGCTGTCAAACAAAGCACAGTTATAGTAAAGGCTGGTGGTGAGCTGGTCATCCATGCTCTGCCAGATATCCAGAGTCAGATCAAACTTCGCCTGAGTGTCTTGCTCAGTCAACACCTGAGCTTCAACCTCGCCCAGTGTAAAGTGTTCACGATGTGGGTTCTTACCCAGAAAGTTAAACAGAATCTGAAAAATTGGATGAACATGTTCCTGGCGTGGCGGATTAAGCGTATCGACCAAATGAGAAAAAGGAAACGCCTGGTGCGCCATTGCCGCCATGATGGTGTCGTGCTGACCGGCGATAAACTGCGCCAGAGTTTGCTGGCGATTGACCTGACTGCGAATAGCCACAGGATTAACAAAATATCCGACCATTTCCTGGGTGGCGCGCTGTTGACGATTCGCCATGGGTGACCCAATCACCACGTCTTCTTCACGGCTAAACAGGCTTACCACCAGCGCAAACATACTCTGTAATACCACAAATTCAGAGGTGCCATGGCGCTTGGCAAATTCAGCCAATTGCTGCCCAACAGTCTGTGGGAGCACAACTCGTGCCATACCTGCCGCGGGTGATTGCGCCTCATTGAGTGACAAATGACTGCGTGGTTTATCCAGGGCAATACCATGCAGAGCCGGCAACGACTCTAACTGCGTCTGCCAATACTGGCTCATGGCCTGCGCCTGCTCACTGCCCTCCCAGTGTTGCTTTTGCCAGCGAGCATAATCCCCATAACCTGCCCGCTCACCAGGCTCAACCGCATGCTGATAGAACTCACTCAGTTGCTGGCACAGTAAATTAACCGACCAGTCATCAACTGCGATGTGATGAAACACACAACATAAAAGGTGACGCTGCTCAGACACGCTAATCAAACAAGCGTTCACCATCAGCGCACTGGCTGGTGTCAGTCCGCGGCCCAACTCAGCACGGACCTGCGCAATGCGCTGTGACTGCTGTGCTTCATCCAGCTGGCTCAGTTCAATGTGTTGCAATGGCAGCTGCGCAGTGTCTGCGAGCTGAGGCTGCAACTGGCCGTCTTC
This sequence comes from Pseudoalteromonas sp. R3, assembly GCF_004014715.1. NCBI lineage: Bacteria > Pseudomonadati > Pseudomonadota > Gammaproteobacteria > Alteromonadales > Pseudoalteromonadaceae > Pseudoalteromonas > Pseudoalteromonas sp. R3. Next base: position 1,197,932 of record NZ_CP034835.1, on the reverse strand, counting down.
GTCCATCACCAGGCGAGTGCGTAAGATTGGGTTATGTGCCAGCCACAGATCCAATGCAGCTTGCAAACGCGGGACCTCCAGCGGGCCGCTAAGCGACAGTGTCAGAGGCACTAAATAGCTGTGTTGTCCATTTTCCTCCAAGCCTTCGTGCTGACTGGCCAGCCACATCTGTTGCTGCGCAAAGGATACCACCGGACCAGCTGCTGCATCAGGTTGCATCGAGATGGCGGGCAATGGGTTCGCTTCCTTTGCCAATGACGCAGTGTCGAGCTCAATGTAGTTTGCCAGGTCCACTATGGTGGGATGAGTAAGCAAGGTTTGAAACTCAAGGTCTACCATCAACTGTTCGCTAATGGCGCCGAGTATACGCAGACCAATCAGGGAGTGTCCGCCCAGCGCAAAAAAGTGTGCAGCACAACTGAGCGCCTCTTCAGGCAATTCAAATGCCTGCGCCCAGATCTTCCTAAGCTGTGTTTGTAATGGCGACTGAGGCTCAACGATTTCGCTGGCCACAGTTTCAGGCAAGCGATGATCTCGCAGTGCACGACGATTGACCTTTCCATTGGGCAGCAGAGGTAATTCACTCAGGGCGACAAACTGGTTTGGTACCATATGCCCGGGCAGACGAGATGCGGCAAATTCACTGAGTTCCTCGCCAGTAGGCGGCTCTCCCTGCGCAACATAGAAGGCAACCAGCTGTTGACTCTGTCCTCGTACAACATCAACCACCGCAATGCTTCTGATCTGATCATGACGTGCCAGTTGACTGTCAATCTCGCCCAGCTCAACACGAAAGCCCCGTACTTTGACCTGCTCATCGGCACGTCCCAGGAAATAGAATTCGCCATCGGGGCCTTGTCTGACTAAATCCCCACTGCGGTACCAACGCATACCACGGTATTGAATAAACTTACTGTGGTTTTCTGCTTCACGATTCAGATAACCTGAGCTCAGGCAGGGTCCTGCCAATAACAGTTCCCCAACGGCACCAGGAGGCTGTTCATGGCCTTCACTGTCAACCACTAATGCAATTCTGGGCCCACATAACTTACCAATAGGAATACTGGCACGCGACAAATCAGCCGGTATTACCTGGTGCCAGGTGGAGGTAATGGCTGCTTCAGTGGGTCCATAAGCATTAAATAATCGACAGCGTGAGAAAAGCGCCAACTCTTCCCAGCGACGGACAATCTGAGGGTTCAGGGTTTCTCCGCCGAGCACTAAGGTATGCAACCGGGTTTGCTGCCAAAACGCCATCTCGTTCGCTTGCTCACTGAGCAGTTCAGCGACCAGTGCCGGTGGCAGGTCGGTACAGGTAATCTGATGTTGCAACAAGTAATCGGTCAGCTCCTGATGACGCCACAACCGCTCGCCCTTGATATGCACTGCTGCACCGGCACATAGTCCCACCCAGATCTGCTCCAGCGCGGTATCTACGTTCAAAGATGCAAATGACAACACGGCATCCTGATCCGATAGCGCCAAATGCTCAGACATGGCATGAATGTGTGCAGCAAAAGCTTCAAAGCTTATCGGCACGCCCTTGGGCAAACCGGTCGATCCAGAAGTATAAATAATATAAGCAGACAAACTGGTGTCTATTTCGGGTGGATGCCAGACCTTACTGTGTGTCTGTGCCATCAGAGCATCATACCGATAGCACTTCACACCATCGCGCACACCTTTGTGCTCATTGGTAGCATCTGTGAGCACACATTTGAGATCCGCATCGGTCATAATGTGTGCCAGTCTTTGTGCCGGATAACCTGGGTCAAGCGGTACAAAGGTGGCGCCTAAGCGCCATAACGCAAGCTGTGCCACCAGTGCAGCTACTGAGCCGGGCAGCATCACACCGACCCGAGTACCCGGGTCAACCTGCTCATTAAGTTGTGCTGCCAGATGACAGGAGCGAGTCACTAAAGTGCGATAATCGATTTGCTCATCACTATCACACACAGCCAGGGCCCGGGGAGCATGTTCAGATAGCTGGTCGAGTAAATCGACAATGCTTTGAGGCGCTTGTGCAACCGGGGGAGACAATGTCTCATGATAATAAGCCAAAGCGCTCAGAGACTGACTTGGGTCAATCGCGACCTCTGTAACCACAAAGGTTAGCCAGTCGGCAAGCGTCTCCACGGTTTGACGGTCTATCTGCTGAGCATCATAAAACCACTCAAGGTGTGTGTCAGATGCCATGTTTAACAGCAAAGTAAATGACATATTTTCCATGCCTGCTTTGGCAGACTCCGCCACAAGGAAAACCGGTAACAGCGCATCTGTATTCTCTGTAACGCCTGTTGGCATGGGAAGTGCGCCTGTTTTCTGTGTACACACATAATCGTGCCATTGCTGCACAGTCATCATGGGGTCAAGGTGTAAGTCACATACTTGTTCGGTATTACTTGCTGAATTAGCGTCAGCATTATCTACATATCGCATCCTCGCTGGTGACATCTGGTAATATCTGGCATACACCAGTGCGAAGCAGCTAAACAACATCTGCGCTTTGTCTGTATTCAGCCTGGTTGCTGCCTGGGTCACTGTTGCAGCATCTAGGCTGGATTGAGCCAAACTGGTTATTTCCTTAGCCATGCCTGGATTAGCTCTGTCGACAATCACTGTATCTCTCCCGGTATTATTATATTTATAAAATTCAGTACATAAGGGCTTGCACTTGTTGTCGTGCAAACCAGTGTGAATCTGTGTAACTCTGTTTATGCTGTCCGTGATTGGCCAAACCATTGTTGCACTAAGCGTCATATCTCTCGTTTTGCGATGCGCAAAGCAACTTAAAACAAGATGCCGGACTCGGTTTAACGGCACTGCAGAATGAGATAACGGACACCATCACAGTGGCCTCACCATTACCCGTTCTTCACAGACCTAAGTTAGTGGTTGCTTAATCAAAGGCATACTCAATGCGAAGTTTTATTACCATAGACAGGACTGATACAAAGGCACTGAATCCCCCGCCTGCTTTTTCATGCATGCTCAAAAATCACACAAAACATACAAAATGACATACAGCAAGACAGTAAACTCAGATGTTATTAACTTTGCACAAGCCTGTTCATACATTGCACAAAAAGTTCACTTTTCATCCCGGTTTGCACAATAAAATAAAACTTACAATTTCAATACTTAAAATTAACCACAAACAAACAATTTGGTTTGTAAGTGCACACAAACAAACATGAATTAATTAATTTGCAAGCACTAAAAGTCACTTAATACCTAATAAACACACAAGATGAGCACAAATCAAACTAAATTTGAATTTTTTTAATCTTGACAATTTCCAAGCCTTAGGTACTCTAAATCCAAATTGCAATAAAATGAAAACAACACTGTTAATTGCTGTAACAAAAACAACAAACAAAGATAACCAATTCTCTATATCCAAGGAGGCAACATGGATATCCAGAGCTTGATCCAGGAAGCAGATTCAGCAGGTGTTTCGCTGTTTATTGAAGATGGAAAACTGGGTTACAAGACAAACAGGCGGCTTAAAGATCGCTCCATTCTGTCCAGAATTTCGGGCCGGAAATCTCATATCATTGCCTACCTTGAAGGACAGCAGGCTGCTCGTTTGTCAGGTGATGCGCCCGCATCGCTGAGCCAAAAACGTATTTGGCTGACACAACAGCTTCAACCCGGCACTACAGACTTCAATATTCCAATGTGGATCAGGTTCGATAACAGCTGGGATACACATGAGCTGGAAACTACGATTCGAAATTTGATTTCCAGTCATGAAATATTTAATACCTGCTACTACGAAAAAGACGATGAAGTTTATCAGCGAGTACAATCTGATTTGGTACTTACTGTTGAGCATCACCAGTGTACTCAAAGCAGCGAACAAGATTTGGCGGAGCAGGTACAAACCTTCTCTGCTTACTCGTTTGAGCTGGAGGCGGATATGCCGGTGCGCGTTGCCTTTTTCCATACCGCCACGGGCTGCGACTTGTGTTTGTTGTTCCATCACATTGCGCTGGACGAGACCGCCTGTCAGACGTTTGTTGCTCAACTGTTTGCTTCACACCAGCAACACACCACACCATCGCGCACGGAGCAATATCGCGATTATGCGCTGTGGCAAAAGCAACACCTGACAAGCCCGGCTTTTCAGCGCCATGCAACTGCGTTCATTGAGACCTTGCGCGGTGCACCTCAGCTACATCGCTTACCGCTTAAGGCACCGCATGCACAGAACACCCGCAGCACAGCGCAAACCATTCCCGTCACCATTCCCGATGCGCTGGCAGACTCAGTAAAGCATCTTTGTCAGGAAGCTCGGATCACCGAGTTTTCGTTTTATCATACCGTCCTGGCAATACTACTGGGCCACTGGAGTAAAGTGGATGATGTGATGTTCGGTACACCCGTGATCCATCGCCCGACCGCGAATATGGATCAGGTACTTGGCTGCTTTTTAAACCTGTTACCACTGCGCCATCAGCTTGACTATAACTGGTCTTTTGCTGAACTCATTGAGTACATTAAGGGTAAGCAGAACGCGCTGATGCGCTATCAGGATGTGCCCTTTGAATACGTACTGGAGCAATTAAAACCGGCTCGCCAGCCATACGTGAATCCACTCTTTCAGATCCTGGTATCTAACCATACCAGTACCGACCAAGCACATTCAGATGGGCAAAGCTGGTCGTTTGTCAGCTCAGCACAGGCAACCTCGAAATACGATTTGACTCTTAAGATTGTCACCGCACCAAATGAAGCGCGGATCCTTTGGCAATATCGGGAAGACCTGTTCAGCAGCGAGTTGATGACCATGATGAGCGACAGCCTGGTGCCCTTGCTCACTCAATTAATGAATACCCGGGAGCAAACATTAAAACGCGCCCTGACAGAGATTAAGTATCCAACTCTGGCTCAGCTTACATCGACACAGAATGCACCAAAACGCACCCTGCTTGGTGCCCTTGCTGAGCACGCACAGCACCAGCCTCATGCCATTGCACTGCGATGTCATCAGCAGCAGATAAGTTATGAATCTCTTAATAATCAGATTAATTTACTGGCACAAAACCTGCTAAACCAGGGACTCAAACAAGGCGATCACCTGGGACTCATGCTTGAGCGTCATTGCGATATGGTTATCGCGATGCTTGCAGCCCTGCGCCTTGGTCTGATTTACATTCCAATGGATCCTGATTATCCGCAGCAGCGCCTTGAATACATTGCACAAAAAGGCCAGTGTAAGCTTATCTTATGTGAACACACGCAGCAGCTTAGTGGCACTTTTGCTCAGATGACCTTAGATGAGCTCAGAGCGCAGCCTGTGGCACCAACGGATTTGGATCTGCTTCCAGAGTCGGATCAGCTTGCCTATATCATTTTTACCTCAGGCTCGACCGGACAACCCAAGGGGGTCAAGATCAATCATGGGAATCTGGATAATTTCCTGACCAGTATGGTCACTCAGTTGTCACTGACTCGCCACGATACCTTGCTGGCGGTTACACCCATTTCGTTCGATATTTCGGTTTTGGAGCTGTTTGCCCCATTGATGGCTGGCGGTGAAGTGGTCATTGCGCCACAGCAGCAAAGGGATGGTCTGAGTCTCAAGCAACAGCTCAATACGCTGCCTATTACCGTGATGCAGGCAACGCCTGCAGGCTGGCAATCGTTGCTTGATGCAGGCTGGGAAGGCAAACCGACTGTGCGTGCACTCTCTGGCGGTGAGCGCCTGCCGACTACGTTGGCTCAGGCACTCAATGGCAAAGTCGCATGCCTGTGGAATATGTATGGCCCCACCGAAGCAACAGTGTGGGCAACCTGTCAGTTGGTTGACCCTAATACCAGCCAGGATATACCGCTTGGCCAGCCAATCAATGATTGCGCAATCCATATCCTCGACGAGCAGGGCAATCCCTGCCCGCCTCAGATGCGCGGAGAAATTGTCATTGCTGGCGCGTGTGTAGGCCAAGGCTATGTCGGATTAGCATCTCAGACCGCTGAACGTTTCATCACGCTGGATAGCCCACAAGGTCCTGTCAATGCATACCGTACGGGCGATCTGGGCTACATCAATTGCGAAGGTGAGCTTTACTGTTTAGGCCGAAATGACCATCAGGTTAAAATTCGTGGCTTCCGGATAGAATTACAAGAAATCGAGCGTCAACTTCAGCAACTGGCGGCACTGGAAAAAGTGTGCGTCGTCGTGCACACCATGCCAAACGGCAGTCAAAAACTCATCGCCTATTTTGCCGATCCGACGCAAACGCAAGATCGCGAGCAGTTGCAATTTCAGCTCCGTCAGGTACTACCGGCCTATATGGTGCCAGATTTCATCATCGCGATGGACAAATTACCACTCACCCCCAGTGGCAAGATAGATCGAAACCACCTGGCTTCACTGGAGCCCAGCCCGGAATACAATCAGCTCGTTCCCCCGGCAAATGATCAGGAACAGCAATTGCTGGAGCTTTGGAAAAGCCTGCTCAACCTGTCTGACATTGGCACTAATTGCAACTTCTTTGCACTGGGCGGAGATTCAATCACCGCGATAAAGCTGGTGAGCCAATTACAGACACTGGGTTTCAATGCAAACAGTGGCCATATTTTTCAACATCAAACCATTAAGGATCTGGCTCAGAGCCTGATCCCGAACTCAACACCCAACACTGTGCTTGCCAGCGAGCAGCAACTGCATGGCGTTGAGGTGATTGGTGATGCCGTATCAGAAGCGGATCTGCAGTCCTTATTCGATGAGTTCGAGTCCTGATTTTTAAAAATATAAAAAATATAAGAAAACAAGGAATACCCATGAGTTCTGTCAAAGAAATACAAGCTGTGTACCCGCTTTCGGCAACCCAACGAGGCATGTTGTTTTACCTGGTTAATGCAACAGAGTCAGACGAGAACTACCGAGAGCAGCTTAACCTCATCGTTGCAAAGGAGACCGGGGTAGAGATCTTGCAACAGGCCTGGCAGGCCGTCGTTGACCACAACCCTGTACTACGTTCAGTGTACAGCTGGGAAAATAAGTCTCAGCCGTTGCAAGCTGTGCTGGGTCAGTACACCCTGCCTTGGCATCAGCACGATTTCAGTGCAATGAGCGAACAGCAGGCCGAGCAGAGCGTCTTAGAACATAGCGCGCAGAGTCGCCGCAAACCGCTTGAGTTAGGCAAAGTGCCCCCTGTCTGGGTGGACTATTATTTGCTCCCTGAGCATAACCTGATGACCTTTAACTTCACCCACTTGCAACTGGATGGATGGTCCATGGCGCTGATCACCAATCAGCTCGAACTGGCTGTATCCCAGCTGCTTCAGGGTTCAGCTGTGGCGCTTCCTCAGGGAGGTCAGTACAAAGACTACGTTAAATGGCTGCTGGCGCAGGACACCAAACAGTCTTTAGGCCACTGGTATACTCATCTGGGAGAGCCGCAATCAAGTGCTCCGCTCAAATTGCAGGGGTTTGCGGCCGAGCAGGTCAGTCAACAAAACTCTCAGGCAAAGCTCAGTTTCAGCGAGCAAGAATTTTCAACGCTCAACGATTTTTGTCAGCGCCAGGGGGTGACATTAAATGCCCTGATGCTGGGCGCATTTGGCTTGTTTGAAGCTCAGGTCAGCAGACGTGAAGACGCAGTCATTGGTTCGGTTGTCGCAGGTCGCCCGCACCTGGTGCCTAACATGGAAAGCATTGCAGGCTTTTTCAGTAATGCCCTGCCAATCCGTATTGATGCACAGCACAATAGCGACTTCACCAGCTGGCTGAAACAATTCCAGAGCACTCTAGTGGCATCATGGGATCATGCCCATGTCTCTTTGGAGCAAATTAAACAAGCGGTCAAAATGCCGATCACTGAGCATTTGTTTTCTACTTTGTTTATTTTCCAAAACTTCCCTAAGCGTCTGGTCAGTGATGAACAATCAGATGCGCAGCAAGCTCCAATGCAGCAAGTGGTGGGCTATGAACAAAGCCACTATCCACTGACGCTGTATGTCATGGCATCGGGCGCACTCAGTGTGCACGCCAGTTATCAGTCCAAGCATTACAGCGCTGCGCATATTCAGGCGTTGCTGGACTTTTACAAGGCTTTCCTGCTGAACTGTGTTGAACAAGCTCAGCAGTCGCTGACCCAGTTGGACCCTTACAGTCAGGATGTGCTGACAGCTATGCCGGCGGCGGATCTTAGCACTCAATGGGAAAACAACCATCTGCACGCACATTTGGCCAAGCTGGGTGAACCGGGTGAATCCATTGCAATCGTGGATGCAGAACAGTCAGTCTCATATCGCGAACTGAATACACTTATCAATGGCTGCGCTCAACAATTGCAGGCACAAGGTATTACAGCAGGTCAGCGTGTCGCCATTGCACTCGACAGAGGATTACCTTTTATCGTCGCAACACTGGCAACCCTGCGCATTGGCGCCAGCTATATTCCGCTTGACCCTAAAATGCCTGCAAGCCGACAGGCATTTATTTGTGATGATGCGAAACCGGCCCTGTTGATCACCAATGTCGCCGTCGATAGTCAGCTACCTTGTCTGAGTGCAGAACAAGTCACATCCATACATGCCGATACACTGCTGGCAGCAGACGTTGAAGACACGGCAGAAGCCTACGTCATTTATACCTCTGGCTCTACCGGTAACCCGAAAGGGGTGAGTGTGCCTCGCAGCGCATTGCTAAACCACACTTTGTCAGCAATGCAGTGCTACGAAATTACACCTCAAAGCAGCGCCTTGCAGTTTGCCTCAGTGAGCTTTGATACCGCCGTTGAAGAGATCTACCCCACCTTATTTGCGGGTGCCAAACTGGTGTTACGAAACGATGCCATCATGGCTGATCCACAGGCATTTATAGACTTTATTACTGCCCATAACCTGAGTATCCTTAACTTCCCAACCGCATTCTTTATTGCCTGGAGTAACACCCTTGAGCAGCCACTGCCTGCATCAGTGAAGACGGTAATTGTCGGCGGTGAAGAGCTGACCCAGCAAAGCTTCAGCGCCTGGCACACCTTCTGCCAGCAACATCAGCTGAACATTGACTTATTCAACACCTACGGCCCGACAGAAGCGACCGTGGTCACCACTCGAATCAAGCTGGATAAGTCACATCTGACCCTCGCCCGTTTGCCTATCGGTCGTGCCATCGACAACGCCGCCTGTCATATCCTGAGCCAGTCTCTGCACTGTCTGCCGGAAGGGTTTTTAGGTGAGATTGCCATATCGGGCGCCGGTCTGGCACGGGAATATCTGAACCAGAGTGAGCTGACCGAAGCCGCGTTTGTTACGCACCCGCAACTTGGCCGCTGCTACCTCAGTGGCGACCTGGGTTATATCAAGCAGGGTGTACTCTACTATGCTGGCCGTAAAGACCACCAGGTCAAGATCCGCGGCTATCGCGTTGAGCTGGGTGAAATTGAGCATGCCTTGGCGCAGCTGGAGGACATTTCAGAAGTGGTCCTGGTTGTTGTCGATAACGACCAGGGTGCCCAGGAACTGGCGGCTTACTACACCGCAGCGGTGGAGTGTGACTCTGCGGCGCTACGTGATGCACTGACAGAGCGACTGCCTGATTATATGGTGCCCAGTCACTGGATGCAGTTGCCACATATCCCCAAAACCATTACCGGCAAATATGACCGGAAAAAACTGCCTGCACTGGAGCGCAAAGCAGTCACAATCGATTTCGAAGATCACTACCTCAATTCACTGGCGGTGATCTGGCAGCAGCTACTCTCTCCGGAGACACTGAGCGAAGACAGCCACTTCTTCCGTTTGGGAGGTCACTCAATTCTGACCATCAAACTGCTGGCAAAAATTAAAGATGTATTCCACGTAAAACTGAATTTCAGCGAGATCTTTGATTATCCAACACTGGCAGCACAGGCTCAGCTGATCGCCCAAAAGGCGCGTAACAGCGAGAGCAGCCAGCAACTGCTTCCCAGCCTGACACATCGTCCGGAGCTGGACCGCTATCCCTTATCGTTCCAGCAGGAACGCGTATGGTTCCTGCAGCAATTACAGAAAACCAATACGGCCTATAACTTCCAGATGACCTTCTACCTCGACGGTCCATTGAACATCACTTACCTGGAAGAAACGCTGGAAGAGATCGTTGCCCGTCATGCGCTGTGGTTCAGTACCTTCCACGATGACGATGGTGTGCCTTATCAGCGCATCGAAAGTCCGTTCAAAGTCGACCTGACCCCGCTGGACATGAGCCATCTGAGCGAAGAACAACAACGAGCAGAATTGGATGAGTTACTTCCTAAATTGACTCAGAAGCCATTCGACATTACTCAGCTGCCACTGATCCGCTGGAAACTAATCAAACTGGCTGAAGATTCTCACTGCCTGCTGCAGGTTGAGCACCACCTGATCCACGATGGCTGGTCTGTGGGTATTTTCACCAAAGAACTGCACGCCATCTACGAGGCCAAACTGGCAGGTAAAGCCCATTCAATGGCGCCACTTAAATTCACTTATGCCGACTTCTGTTTGTGGCAACGTGAAGTGATGTCGGGTGCCTACTACGAAGAAATGGAGCAATACTGGCTGGACAAGCTGGCAGATTTACCGCCGGCACTGGAGTTGCCTTATGACTATCCACGCCCGCTGGAGCCGTCGTTTAGAGGTGACTCACTCATGTTCAACCTGGACTTTGAACTGTATGAGTCACTGCGTACGTTTGCGCGCGAAAATGGCTTCACCTTATATATGACCATGATCGCCGCGTACTATGTGTTACTGCACAAATATAGTGGCCAGACTGACATTAATATCGGTGCCGGTACGGCGTCGCGTACCGCACCCGAGCTGCACCCTATCATGGGTATGATGGTTAACAGCATCGTGCTACGTACCAGCCTGGAAGGTAACCCAAGCTTCCTTGAGTTGCTGCAGCGCGTGCGTAAGACCTGTCTAGATGCCTATGCTTATCAGGACATGCCATTTGAACAACTGGTTCAGAAACTCAGCCCTGAGCGTATGGGACAGGCCAACCCCTTGTTCCAGACTATGTTCAGTTTCCATGATGCGGAAGTCCCTGAGCCAGACTTTGGTGGCTTACAGGTCAATGGCCTGGTTAACACCAACAAATCGGCCAAGCTGGACCTGAACATCATAGTCGCGCCACACGCAGAGCAACGCGTCGGGCAAACCACCTCACGACGCGCGGCAGCAGTTATGACCTGGGAATACAGTACCGATCTGTTTGCCAAAGAAACCATGCAGGAAATGGTGGCTAACTTCATGCATCTGCTGGCTAACCTGACCCAAAACCCGGATCAGCCTATTGACCAGCTGACGGCCATCAATGCCAGCTCTGCCAGTCAGCTGCTGATGAACGAAGATGAACTCGCATCACAGCTGTCACCTTCGGTTGCAGCCCTGTTCGACCATCAGGTTGCGCAATACCCGAATAACACAGCTGTTATTGATGCAGACTCAACCGAGTACAGCTATCTGGCATTGCAACAGCGTTCTGCCTGCATAGCCGCAGCACTGCAGGCACATGTTACTGCGGGTGATACTCTGGGCCTGGTACTTAAACCCGGCTTTGAACTCTATGCTGCCATGCTGGCGGCGGCTCGTCTGGGTGCGAGTTATATGCCTATCGACCTGGACAGCGGTGAAATCCGTACCCAAACAATGCTTGATGACCTGGCACAGCTAAATGCCAGCCCGGTGATTGTGACCGATCAGCAGGCACTGACGCTGGCTGAGCGCTTCAACCTGGTACATGTCAGCGAAATTACCGATATGTCTGATGCACCATTGCTGGATTTAGGTACTCAGGACTCGACGGCATACATCATGTACACCTCTGGCTCTACGGGTAAACCCAAAGGGGTTCGCATTCCGCAAGCGGGGATACTGCGCCTGGTAGAACAGCCTGATTTCATTGCCCTGGGCAGTGAAGACGTATGGCTGCAGCACTCCTCTCAGTACTTTGATGCTTCCACACTTGAAATCTATGCCCCACTGCTCAATGGCGGTACTTTGGTTGTGCCAGCACAGAAGCGTCTGTCTCTGGCCCAGTATCAGGATTACCTGAACACCCACAACATCAGCCATATGTGGTTAACCGCAGGCCTGTTCCATCAGTTGGCTGAAGCACAACAAACTGCCCTGCCTACATCGCTGCGTTATTTGCTGGCTGGTGGTGACGTGCTGTCTCGGGACAAAGTGCAAAAGTTTGTGGAGCACAATCCGCACTGCATCCTGATCAATGGCTATGGACCGACAGAAAACACCACTTTCTCATACTGTCAGCAACTCACAGCCGACGTCCTCGAAGCCACTGCGCTGTCACGCTCAGTGCCCATTGGTACCGCCATTAAAGGAAGCGAAGGGTTTGTGCTGGATGCGCAAGGCCAGTGTGTACCACAAGGTGGCATTGGTGAATTGTATCTGGCCGGACTGGGACTGTCTCAGGGATATCTGGATAACGAGCTTAACGCACAACGCTTTGTCACTCATACCTTTAAACTGCATGGGATAGAACGCACCGTTCGTTTGTATCGCAGTGGCGATATGGTGCGCGAAAATGCCCAGGGACAGCTTGAGTTTATCGGCCGTAACGACAACCAGGTCAAGGTGCGTGGTTTCAGGGTTGAACTCAATGAAATTGAAGAGGTGATAGGTCAGCATCCAGACGTACAAGCCGTATGTGTGGCCGTAACTGGTGAAGATAATCAACATCTGGCCGCGTATTATCAGGCAGACAAGAACCTGGACGACGCATTGCTGGATCACTGTCAGTCTGCGCTGATGGGCTTCCAGATCCCGGATTTCTTCGTTAAAGCGGAGCAGTTCCCGTTAACCAGCAATGGTAAACTGGATCGCAATGCCATTATTGAGGCGAACCCGATTGATGTACGCAGTAAGCTGGCGCAGTTTGTGGCACCACAGACTGAACGAGAGCAGACACTGTGCGCTATTTTTGCACAAGCCCTGGGACTCGAGCTGGTTGGTTGTAACGACAACTTCTTTATGCTGGGTGGCCACTCGCTGGTCGCAGTCAAAGTGATTGCCAACATCGAAGAGCAGCTACAGGCACATCTCACTCTGGTTGACCTGTTCACAGCCCCTACGGTCGCTCAGCTGGTCCGCAAACTGGACGAGCAGCAGAGTGCACCTCAGGCAGCGGATCCTGCCCATGCACCGGAACAGGCTGAAATCGACGAGCAACTGTCCGATCAGGAATTGGATGCCTTGCTGGCTGCGATGGATGGCGAGGAAAGCTAGGATGACAGCCTCAACTCTGAGCCGCGCAGAAAAACTCGCGCGGCTGAAACAACTGCAACAGCAAAAGGCGGGTCTGGCCCTGCTGGGACTGAGCGATAAGCAGCAACGCTTCTGGTTCAGTCATCAGCTGGATGCCACCAGCGGCATGAATAATATTTTTCGTGCCTACCGCTTTGCTGGCAGACCAGATACTGCGGCATTGCAACAAGCAATTGCCGCAGTCATGCAACAACACCCAGCCCTGACCAGTAAATTTGTAATGGTCAAAGACGAGCCCAGACAGTTCAGTCAGCCTCTGGAAAAGGTCCCGTTTGAGCAGGTGCCGGTGAACTCAGCAAGCGAAATGAAACACGCGATTGAAGCCGAGGCAAAAGTGCCGTTTGAGCTCAGTCGTCAGTACCCATGTCGGTTCCGGTTATTCCATAACACTGAGGCCGCAGACGAATACGTGCTGACCTTGTGTTTCCACCATATTGCGCTGGACGGTTATTCCGTGGTGATGGTAGAACGCGCCATTATGGCTCTGTACTCGGGTGCGATAAGTGTACCGACAGAGCCCGCCTACACGCTGACTCAGTTACTCGCCACCCAAAGCGGCGACCGCAGTGCAATGGAACAATACTGGCTGAGCCGCCTTGCAGACACTGAGCATACTTTGTCTCTGGCGCTCAACCCGGCATCACCGGAGCAGGATTTACAGCAAGGCAGTTATGTCAACTTCAGCTTTGATAACGCGCTCAGCAAGCAAATCACTACTTGCTGCCAGCAACTTGCTATCACGCCATGTGTGTTTTTTCTTGCCGCTTATCAGTTGTTACTACATAAGCTGACCGGTCAGCATAATTTTATTGTGGGCATGCCTGAGCTGGCACGTACCAATCAGCAGCAACGCGCTATGGTGGGCAACTTTGCTAACACCTTACTGATCCCGGCAGGCGTGAGCCCAGACACACCGGTTAGCGCTTTTATTTCCCGGTTGCAGCAGCATTTCTATCAGGATCTGCAATGTAACCAGGTCACGGTTGAGCGACTGGTCGATTTGCTCGGGGCAGATCGTGACAGTGGCACGAATCCGCTGTTCCAGGTGATGTTTTCATTTAATAACCTCGGCAGCGGCACGCCATCAAACTCTGAGAAAGCGCCAATTTGGCAGCCCTACCCGGTACAAAGACACTACAGCAAACTGGATGTTACGCTGGAAATTCAGCAAGCCAGTGACACATTTAGCGGCTACTTTGAATTTCGCACGGCGCTGTTTACGAAAGAGCAAGTGCGTCAGTGGCAGCACCAGCTCGCCACTATCATCAATGTGATGCTGACCCGCTCTGAGTGCACTATTGGTGAGCTTAGCAGCTTCGATTATGCACAACAGTCGGCGCTGCTGAATCAGCCTCAGCCATCACATCTGGTGCCCTGCTTCAGTGAGCGACTCATCGCGTTATCTGAGCATCAGGGAGAGTCCATTGCACTGGTTGCGCCCGGCGCACAACCGGATCAGGATACCAGCCTTACTTATACTCAGTTACTTCAGGTGGTGCGCAGCGTCAGCAGTGAGCTGCGCTCTGTTGCACAGACCGGACAGACCGTGGCCATTAGCTGTGCGCAAAGCTACCATTGCGTGATAGCCATGCTGGCGGCCCAGTTTGCCCGTTGTGCCTTCGTTGTCATTGACCCTGCTTTACCTCAGTCCCGGCGCGAGTTTATTGCCCGGGATGCTCAGGCAAGCGTGATGTTAACAGATGACACAAACCAGCTTGCACTGACCGTGCTTGATGTACAGGCGAGCACAGATCCTGAACTGGGTTATCTGGTATATACCTCAGGCTCTACAGGCACGCCCAAAGGGGTGCGCGTAACCAGACAAGCGCTCAACAACCACTGTCAGGCGGTTGCCGGGCTCTATCAACTGGGGGCGCATACCAAAGCGCTGCAATTTTCGGTGTTGTCATTTGATCTGGCACTGGAAGAGTTCTTCCCGATCCTGTATCACGGTGGTCAGGTCGTGCTGCGTCCGGCAAAAGACACCCCCTCTTTTGCCGATTTGGGTGATCTGATTGCACGCTACGCACTCAATCACCTGAGCCTGCCGACGGGCTATTTGCATGCCTGGATGGAGCAACTGCGTCATGCAGATCAGCCGCTGCCAAGTGAGATCAAACTGGTCGTAACCGGCACTGAACAACTGCAAAATCGCACCGTTGCCAACTGGTTCGCGCTGGCCAACCCCAAAACCCAACGTTTTATCAATGCCTACGGGCCGAGTGAAGCCACTATCAGCTGTAGTGCCCACGAAGTCAATCAGCTTGATATTCACCGCTCGCCAGTACCAATTGGCTCTGCGCTACCACACAGCCAGGTCTATGTGCTGGACCAGCAAGGTCATGCGGTTGCACCTTATGTGCTTGGCCAGCTCTATATTGGTGGTGACAACCTGGCGCAAGGTTATCAAAACCTGCCAGAGGTAAGCGCCGAAAAATTTGCTGTCCACCCTCAGCTACAGCAACGTTTGTATGCAACGGGCGACCAGGCATATTACGATCAACAGGGGCTGCTCTATTTCAAAGGCCGCATTGACGAGCAAGTGAAATTCCGGGGCTACCGGATTGAGCTGGAAGAAATCAGCCGTCAGCTAAACAACATCACAGGCGTGACCGCCAGTATTTGCGTTGTGCAGCAAACACCTCAGCCAACCCTGGTAGCGTATGTCGTCAGTCAGGCACAGTTACAGCAAGACAAGCTCAACTATGTGCTGGCTCAGACTTTACCCGCTTATATGCTCCCTGAGCACATTATTCAACTTGATGCGCTGCCGCTGACCGCGCGGGGGAAAATTGATAAAAAAGCCCTGCCTAAAGCCGATGTGGTTAACGCACTGACTCAGCGTGCTGCGCCTAACTCGCAGCTTGAGGCGACGTTGCTGACCATCTGGCAGACGGTACTGAATAAGACCGGGCTCTGTTGTGAAACCAGTTTTTTCCTGCAAGGGGGTCACTCACTGGCAGCACTTAAAGTGCTCAGTCAGATCACGCAGCAGTTAGATAAAGAGCTCACGCTGAAGCAGTTTTTCGCAGCGCCAAGTATCGCACAGCAAGCGCAATTGCTGGAGCAGCAGCAAACAGAGCAGCGCATGAGTGCACTGCAACCGGTTTCTCGCACAGAGGCAGGCACCCTGACTCACAGCCAGCAACAGATGTATGTGCTGGATGCATATGCAGGTGAAGCCGGACTGTACAATATGCCGCTGTTAGTGCAGCTTGATGGCCCGCTGGATAAAACCGTGCTCATCAGCACACTGCAAGCCCTGACCACCAGACATGAAGCACTGCGCACCTGCTTTGTTGAGCATCAGGGTGAAGCCCGCCAGCAAGTGCTCAACACCGTTGAGCTGCCTTTACAAACGCTGCAACTGGATGAGGCAGAGGCAAAAGCGCACTTTCATACTCTGCTCAAGCAAAAGTTCGATTTGACCAAACCAGCCTACTGCTGGGTCTTGTATCAGCTAGAGGATGGCCGTCACTGGCTGGGGTTAGTGATCCACCATATTCTCTGCGATGGCGCCTCGATGGATGTGCTGATCAAAGAGCTGACCGCCTGTTATTATCAGCAGCTTCAGGGCAATCACTGGCAGCCAGATCATCTGACGGTGCAATTACTGGATTACGCCCACTGGCAGCACACAGAGCAAGGCCAGGCATTTTTAGCACACAGCCAGCAATACTGGCTCGATGCGTTAAACGGTATGCCTCATACTCTGGACTTGCCGCTCGATGCACCTCGTCCGGCCCGCCCCAGCTTCCGGGGAAGCCGTCTTGAGTTGACGCTGCCAGCGACGCAAAGTCAGCAGCTGGAACAGCAGGCAAGCCGCGCTGGTGTCTCTTTATATACCTTGTCTCTGTGCGCCTTTGCACTGTTATTGCAAGAGCAATCGAGACAGCAGGATTTCGCCATTGGCATTCCGGTTTCCGGACGCCCGGGCCATCAGCTGGATCAGGTTGTGGGATTATTTGTTAATTCCCTGCCAATTCGCATGACACTGACGCCTGAGCAAACTCTGACTGAGCTGCTAACACAAACGCAGGAACGCATCTTGTCTGGGTTTGACAACCAGAGCCTGCCGTTGCAATCGTTAGTCCAGTTACTGGACGTCGACCGGGCTTTAAATTACAACCCGCTATTTCAGGTATTCTTTAACTTTTTAAGCAGCAGCGCAGAGCAGTCACACCCCATCACGGATACGCTGACATTGTCTTTGCCGGATACGCCCAATGACACCGCGAGATTTGACCTGACCTTAACTCTGGTCGCCTCTCCTGCGGGGATAAAAGGGCACCTGGAATACAGCGAAGAGTTATTCTCTGCCGATACTATCGCTTTGCTGCGTGCACGCTATATTGCAATTATGACGCAGCTGGCGAGCAGCCTTGACGGCTCGGTAGAGGCATTAGAAAGCACAGCTCAGTCAGACACTTTGGCAAATCTGCCGCAAGGAACAACCATTGCCCCTGCACAGATCCCTGACTTACTGGCACAGCTGGCGCACCACACCGCGCAGCACCCGCAGCAGACGGCGCTTATCTGTGGCGAAGCACAATGGAGCTATGAAGCACTGCAGCAGGCGGTTGAAACGCGTGCCATGCAACTCCACCAGCTTGGCGTACAACCGGGCGACCTTATCGCGGTCTCACTGCCACGCCAGGGAGACTTACTGATCAGCCTGCTTGCCATTTTTCATTGTGGTGCAGCCTATCTGCCACTGGACCCCGACTACCCCAGCGAACGCCTGAGCTTTATTGCAACGGATGCGGGGGTCAGATTTGTACTCAGCGATAGCACAGAGTCCGGCTTTAGCCTTGGCGCAGACTGCCAGCTTGTTGACATCAATCAGCTCGATGCGGGCACCAGTGCATTAACAACACCTGAGTATCGCCCTGAAAATCAGGCCTACTGTATCTACACTTCGGGTTCAACGGGTCTGCCCAAGGGGGTTGATATCAGCCGTGCCAACATGAATAACTTCTTGTACGCAATGGCTGAAAAACCGGGTTGCACCGCCACAGACAAGCTGCTGGCCATTACCCCCTACTCCTTCGATATTTCTGTGCTGGAGCTTTTCTTGCCACTGTACTGTGGTGCCACTTTGGTACTGGCGAACGATGTACAAAGCAAAGATGGCGCACAACTTTGTACCCTGATTGCACAGCAGGATATTACCCTGATGCAGGGCACGCCCGCCACCTGGCGTCTGCTGTATAGCGCAAACTGGCAAGGCAAATCTAACCTCACTTGTCTGGTTGGTGGTGAAGCTCTGCCCGATGCACTGGCACAACAATTAGTACAGGATAATCAGGCACTGTGGAACATGTACGGCCCGACAGAAACCACCGTCTGGTCCAGCATCAAACAGATCCTGCCCGGTGAGCGCGTGACCATAGGTTGCCCGATCCACAATACCCAGTTGTATGTGCTGAATGAGCATAATCAGCTGGCACGCTTTGGTGCAATGGGACAACTGGCTATCGCGGGCCAGGGTGTGGCCATGGGTTACCGTGACCGCCCTGAGTTGAATGCCGAAAAGTTCGTTACCCTGGATATTGACGGCCAACCTGTCGATGCCTATCTGACCGGAGATTTAGTTCGTCAGCTTGGCAATGGTGAACTGGCTTACCTGCAGCGCCTGGATGATCAAGTGAAGCTGCGTGGCTACCGTATCGAGCTTCAGGAAATTGAAGCGGTACTTGAACGGCAAAGCGGTGTCAGTCAGTGTGCTGTGGTCATCAACCAGACCCAGACCGAGCCTGTGCTGGCGGCGTTCTATGTCGCCCAGAGCGCACTGGAAGAGACGCAGCTGGTCACCGGTTTATCAGCTCAGCTCCCTCACTTTATGGTGCCGACTCATCTGATAGCACTGGACACTCTGCCACTGACGCCCAGCGGTAAAGTCGATAAAAAGGCACTGGGTCGCTATCAGCTCACCCAGTTAATGCCCTACCAGGCACCACAAAGTGAAACAGAGCGAACCATTTGTGACTTATGGCAGAACATTCTCGGCCAGGACAAAGTCGGGCTCAGTGACAACTTCTTTAAACTCGGGGGCAACTCTATTTTGGCCATGCAACTGGTCGCAGGACTGAACGAAGCATTTGGCCTGAGCAGCCTGACGATTGCCGATGTACTGGCCTATCAGAGCGTAAGCCAGCTCAGCAGTCACATTGAGCAAGTACAGTTAAGTCAGGTGGATGACGCCGATTTAGCTGCATTACTGATGGAACTAGAACAAGAATAACAATGAGGCATTATGGATATTCAACAGAAACTCAGTGCACTTAGCCCCGAAAAACGGGCTAAGTTACTGCAACAACTTGCGGAAAAAAACAAAGCAGCCAAAGCGGTGGCGAACGACATTCCCGTCGTGGCTAAAGCAGCGCAGCAACGTTTTCCACTCTCGCATGAACAACAAAGGATCTGGTTCTTGTCTCGCTACGAACCAGAGAGCCCGGAATACAGCATTCCTCAGCTATACCAGAGCACACAACCGCTGGATCTGGACAGTTTTACTCAGGCCGTTGAGCAAACCCTGGCAGATCACGACATTTTGCGCTGCCGGTTTGACGAAGACCAGGGCGAAGCACATCAGGTCATCCTGAGCATGGATGAGCTCAAAGCGCAGGACAAATATCGGGTTCTGCCCATTGTCGATTTCTCAGAGCGTACTCTTGAGCAAGGCAAACAGGACGCGCTCAGAGAAATTGAGGAAGATTGCGAACGCGCATTCGATCTTACTCGCGAAGGCATCTTCCGCACTCGCCTGTTCAAGCTCGCCGGCGATCACTACATCTGGTATGTCAATGTACACCACATCGGATTTGACGCCTGGTCGCACAATCTGTTTATTCGCTATGTCAACCAAACCTATGCCGCACTGTCCGGCAAAGGCGAGCAGCCTGCTAAACCGCAGGCCAGCTATATTGACTATGCCTGCTGGCAACGTATGCCTGAGCAAGAAGAAGCGCTGAAAAGCAAACTTCAATACTGGCTGAAACAGCTCGAAGCCGTTCCACCGATTGAACTGTATTGCGACCGTCCTCGCCCGGCCGAGCGCACTTTTAACGGCGATGCCTGCACACTGCCACTGGCAGAAAACCTGGCTGCACGGGTGCGTGCGTTTTGCGAGCAACGTGGTATCACGACCTATAACCTGTTGCTGTGTGTACTGCGTATTTTACTGCACAAATACACGCGTCAGAGCGACTTTGCCATCGGTACCCTGATTGCCAACCGTGAAAAACCCACCCTGGCGCAGGCACTGGGCTTTTTTACCAACACTCTGGCGTTTCGCACCCAGGTGGAGCCCGAACTAAGTTTCACTCAGATGCTGGATCTGGAAAAGCAAACGCTGCTTGATGCTTATGCGAATCAGGACGTGTCATTTGAAAAACTGGTGGATGAGTTAAACCCGACCCGGGATTTAAGCCGCGCCGCTATTTTCCAGGTCATGCTGATCCTCGATAACACCACCTCTTCAATGGGTAATCCGGCATCATCAGGGCAGCAACCCCTGTTTGCGCCCATGAGCTCGGAGAACAAAACGTCCAAACTGGATCTGACCTTCTACTTTAGTCAGTCAGATACCTTGAGTGGCTTTATCGAGTTCAACACTGATCTGTTTGATATGGCGTCGATTGAGCGACTTGCCGGTCACTTTGCATTATTGCTGGAGCGCGTGATAGCCGCGCCTGAACAAAAAATTGAGCAGTTTTCATTGCTCTCTCAGGAGCAGCAGCAGACCATCACAGAGCAATGGCAGGATGGGCCACAACACACCTTTGACCATCAGCCGCTGCACCAGCTGGTCAGTGCGCAGGTTAACCGTACTCACAACGCCAGTGCCATCATCGATGGCGACCTCACCCTGAGCTATCAGGCGTTAGAAAACCGTGCTAATGCCCTGGCGAACCACCTTTATCAGCAAGGTGTACGTGCGGGTGATTTTGTGGCCATGGCTACGCATCGTAATGCGTCTATGATAGTCGCCATGCTGGCGATTTTGAAAACCGGCGCTGCGTATATTCCACTTGATACCGACTACCCGAAAGAGCGGGTCAGCTATATGCTGGACAATGCTCAGACACAATATGTGATCACCAATGACTCGCTCAGTGAGAAATTCAGCCAGTATAGTCAGCTGACTCTGATCACGCCCGATGGCTTGTTGAGCGCAGCTGCACCGCAGCCGGATGCGGATATCGCGCTGAGCTTTGATGTGGCCAATGATTTAGACCTGCTGGCATATGTGATTTTCACATCCGGCTCGACCGGTAACCCCAAAGGGGTGATGATCCCACATCACAGTGTCAGTAACTTCCTGTTTGCAATGCAACAGGCACCCGGCATGCGCACAGGCGAAAAGCTGCTGGCCTGCACCACTATTTGTTTTGACATTGCGGTGCTTGAGATCTTTATGCCCCTGATCAGCGGCGCCACTGTGGTACTGGCACAACGAGAGCAAGTGCTGGATCCAACCCAACTTATCGCATTGATTGACCGCCACGATATCGACGTAATGCAGGCCACCCCGTCGACCTGGCGTATGATGCTGGAACTGGGCTGGCAGGGTAAACGCGACATGCGGATCCTCTGTGGCGGTGAAGCACTCCCGCCTGAGCTGGCAGAAGACCTGCTGCTTAAATCCTCGTCATTCTGGAACCTTTATGGTCCTACCGAAGCCACCGTATGGTGTTCACGCCACCGTATTGAAAGTGGTGACGGAGAAACCGGTGCGGTGACCATAGGTAAACCGATTGAAAATGTCACTATGTTGCTGCTCGACAGCCAGATGCAGGCAGTACCGCCTGGCGTACCTGGCGAACTGTACGTCACTGGTGATTGTCTTGCCCGTGGTTATCTCAATCGTGATGACCTGACTGACGAGGCATTTATCAGCCATGACTATAAAGGTCAGACTCTGCGACTGTACCGTACCAAAGACCTGGCCAAATACGACCCGAGCGGCAAAATCATCTTCCTGGGCCGTGCCGATGATCAGGTAAAAGTGCGCGGTTATCGTATCGAGCTGGGCGAAATTGAAAGCACACTGAACAGCCACAACGACATAGAGCAAGCGGTTTGTCAGGTGCACACATTTGGCAGTGATAAAAAACTCATCGCTTATTACAGCAGTGCCGCAGGTGAATTGGAGCAGGAACAGCTGGTTCGTCACCTTAAGAAAAAGCTGCCCGAATACATGGTACCCAGCTTATTTGTATACCTTAAGCAGATCCCTCTGACGCCCAACGGTAAACTGAACCGTCGCGCATTACCGGTACCAGACATGAGCGCGATGAGCAGTAAAGTGCCCTACTGTGCTCCGGAAAATGACTTGCAGGCCACGCTGTGCCGCTTGTACAGCGAAATTCTTAAAACGCCGCAAGTGGGCATAGACGACGACTTTTTCAGCCTGGGGGGTGACTCACTACTGGTGATCCGCCTGGTTGCCAAAGCCAAACCGTTTGATATCGAAATCACGCCAAAGCAAGTGTTCCAGCACAAAACCGTGCGTGCCCTGGCCGAGGCATCATTGACCACGCAGATCCTGCGTCAGGTCGAGCCTGTGGTTGGCCCGGTTGCCATGACACCGGCACAAAAGCACTTCCTGGAGTTGTCTCATACTCATCCGGAATATCACACTCTGGGTGTATTCCTGCTACCCAGAGACAAAGACTTTGATATTTCAGCAATTGAGCAGTCTCTGTTACATGTGATGGCACAGCACGACACGTTGAGAATGCGCCTGACCACAGATGCGTCTGGTCAGCATCAGCTGATAGGTGATGAACTACCAGCCAGGGCGCCACTGACGCTGGCAAGCCTTGAAGAAACCCAAGAACGTACGCTGGCACAGCAGGTTAACTATCATATATTCGATACGGCAACTGCCATGGACCTGGCCAATGGCCCGCTATTTCGCGCCATCCTGTACCCGGCAAGCCCAGGTGAAAAACCTATGCTGTTCCTGATCGGCCACTTTATGCTGGCGGATATTGGCAGCTGGCATACCATCATAGATGATTTTGAAACCTGCTACCGTCAGATCAGTCGCGATGAGCCTCTGGAGCTGCCCAAAAAAGGCACTTCCTTTGCTCAGTGGGTGGAGAAACTGACCCAGTGGAGCCAGTCGGAAGATGCCCTCAAGCAGCGTGATTACTGGATGCTCGAAGAGCGTAAACATGCCGCCGATTTGCCAAAGGACTTCCCGGATGGCGTCAACAGCATGGCCTCTTCACAAAGTGTTTATGTGCAGTTCGATGAAGCCGAAACCACCTTGCTGACAACAGAAGTGACTAAGGTAACGGGCGCACAAATAGACAGTGTTTTGCTGACCAGTATCGTCTATGCCTTTATGCGTGAGTGTGACTCAAACTGTCTGATGATCGACCTGCTCGGTCATGGTCGTGAACCTTTGTTTGATGACGTCGACTTGTCTCGCACCGTGGGCTGGTTCAATACCATTTACCCCGCTTTTCTCAGCTATGGCGACAACCGCAGTCCGGTTGGTGCCATGAAATATATCAATGAACAACTCAGAGCCATTCCTAACGGCGGTATCGGCTATGGCGTACTGCGCTATCTGGCAAAAGATAAGGAGCTAATCGACCACTTTAATACCGTCCCTGAACCTCAGGTGTTCTTTAACTACTTCGGCCATGACAATGTCGCCGATCTGCGCGTGTTACAACGTGAAGATGGCTTCGGCGGCTATGGGCTGGATAAAGAAACCAAGCGTCTGCGTCCTCTTGCCGTGGGTGTTTACATCAAGCAGAACCAACTGAGTGTGCGCTGGGAATTCAGTAGTAATCAGTTTGAAGAAGCCAAAATAGCGCGCCTTGCTGAGCATTGTGAAGCGTGTTTAAAAGAGATCCTTGCAACCTATAACCAATTATAATGAAGAGATTTTTCCATGTTTGAGACAATCAAAAACTCCAGTAGTGGGATGAAAACCTACTACCTTATGTGGCTGGGACAGATGGTATCTGTACTGGGCTCAGGGATCACCAGCTTTGCCGTCGGTATCTGGCTACTGGGCGAAACCGACTCAGTAACCAGCTTTACTATGGTTGCCGTGATAACCGGTCTGCCGGCCATTATTTTTTCTCCCATTATCGGTGCGCTGGTTGACCGCTACGACCGTAAGCTGATTTTGATTTTTGCTGACACCCTCAGCGCATTGGTCACGCTTGGCTTAGCTGCGTGTTTCTACTTCGACATGCTGAACATGTGGATCATCTTTATCGGTGTGGGTATCTCTGCCATCGCCACAGCCTTCCAGGGGCCGGCGAATATCGCAGCCATTACTACCCTGATTGAGCGTAAGGATTATGGCCGGGTATCGGGCCTGATGCAGATGATTGGTTCTATCTCACTGATTGCAGGCCCGTTATTAGCGGGTGCTCTGCTAGCCTTTGTGGATCTGTTCACTATCTTCATCATTGATTTAGTGACCTTTGTATTTGCCCTGTGCACCCTGCTACTGGTGAAAATCCCTAAACCTGAACCTTATGAGGGCGCAGAAGAAGAATCTAACATGTGGCAGGAGATCAAAGTGGCCTGGAACTACCTGTTCCAGCAAAAAGATCTCGTCTATTTGCTATTATTTTTCTGCCTTGTTAACTTCGTAGTAAGTATGGGCACAATTTCCATTGTTCCTATGGTGAACTTCACTGCCGAAAACTGGCAGACAGGTCTGGTGTTATCCGTTGGCGGTATCGGCTCGCTGGTTGGTGCCAGCTACCTGGCATGGAGTGGCGGTCCGCAACGCAAGATCAACGGTATTCTGTTCGGCGGTCTGGCCATGGGCATTTGTCTGTTCATCATGGGTATGAGCAATATGATCTGGGTCGTTATGATAGGCCTGTTCCTGTTCCAGTTTTGTGTTCCTACCATTAACGGCAGTAGCCAGGTTATCTGGCAAACACGTATCCCACCAAAAATGCAAGGACGTGTGTTTGCTCTGAGAAGGATGTTTGCACAATTTACCATTCCGCTGGGTGATTTCCTCGCCGGACCTCTGGCCGACTATGTGTTTGAGCCGGTTATGCGTAGTGAGAATGCGGTATCAAACTTCTTCGGACCAATCATTGGCACCGGCCCGGGTCGTGGTATTGGCTTAATGCTCATCCTGCTCGCGGCGCTGCCAGTACTATTTGCTGTGCTGGGCTTTATGAACAAGCACATTCGCAACATTGACGAAGCCAATGATGACGATGATGCCAGCCCGGACCAGGAAGCTGACGATACTAAAGCGCAAACCGCATAACGTAATGCCGGGCCCGACAGGGCCCGGGAACGTCATTTAAGGAATAGAGATGGATGTAGTCAAACACAAAGCTAAAAAGCAATCGAATAAAAAGTATCTGATGACAGGTGCCGCGTTACTGTGTGTTTCGATCCTGGGCTGGGTTGCCTTAAAACCCGATGGCGAGCGCAAGATCCAACGCAACGACATAGTGACAGCACAAGTGCAACGGGGCACGCTGCAAGCTGAAATCACCGGCTTTGGTGTACTGAGATCAAACAGCCAAAAGCTGATCACTGCCCGCTACCCTGCCACCATTGACGAAGTGGTACTTAAGCCTGGCGCCCGGGTCACCCCGGATTCGGTTATCTTACGGATGAGTAACCCGGAAATGGAGCAAGAGTTAGAACGCTCTTTGATGGCACTATCAAAAGAAGAAGCCAATCTCAAACGCCTGGCACTGGACAATAAACGAGAGTTACTCACCGAATCCTCTAAGCTGAGCGAACTGCGTGCCGAGTATAAAAAGCTGGCACTGAAAAAAACCGCCGAAACTGAGCTGGTAGAGAAAGGGATAGTATCGCGACTAAGCTACAACACCACGGTACTTGAATATGAGCAGTTACAAGAGTCCATCGATATTCAGGAGAATCGGATGGCGCAGCTCAAACTGGTTCACGAACAGGCCTACGCTATTCAGGAAGGTCAGATGGAACAGCAAAAAGCCCAGCATCAGGCTATCCAGGATCGGGTCAACAGGCTAACCGTCAGAGCGGGCATGAGCGGTATTTTGCAGCGCTCACCGGTTGAGCTGGGTCAAAGTGTTATCGCAGGCCAGGAGTTGGCGCTGGTAGGCAGTGAGGATGACCTGGTTGGTCTGATCAAAGTGTCACAGTCGCAGGCTGAACGTGTTCAGATTGGTCAGGCAGCGACTGTCAAAATTCGTAACGATCAGGTTGCTGCGAAAGTACAGCGCATTACCCCAGAAGTACAGGATGGCATGGTTGAGGTTGAAGTTGCATTTGTTGCAGAGCTATCCAGCTCGGCGCGGCCTGAACTCAGCGTCGATGCAAAAATCTTCACTAAAGCACTAGAAAATACCCTTTATATCGAACGTCCGGTCAACGTCAGAACCCAGTCGACACAAACCTTGTTCAAACTGGATGACAGTGGCGATGCGGCCTATCGGGCGCAGGTCACGTTTGGCGAAGACGCCGGACGCTATTTACAAATTACCTCAGGAGCCAAACTGGGCGACATCTTTATTTTATCGGATATGGCCAGTTTTAAAGAATCAAAAACAATAGGCATCATCAACTAGGAGCCGGGAGAAGCATTTTATGTCCAAGTCAATTATCACCCTTAACGGGATCAAAAAAGTCTACGCGACGGAAGAAATGGAAACCCATGCACTGCGTGGCGTGAATTTAGAAATCAAAGAAGGTGAGTTTGTTTCAATCTGTGGCCCTTCTGGCTGCGGTAAATCAACCTTGCTGTCTATCCTGGGTCTGCTGGACATTCCTTCAGAGGGCACCTATATGCTCGATGGCATGGACGTCAGCAGCCTTTCGATTAAAGAAGCGGCAGCCATTCGCAACCAGAAAATCGGCTTTATCTTCCAGTCATTTAACCTGATTGATGAGCTGAGTGTATACGACAATGTGGCATTACCACTGGATTATGCAAACACCCAATATAGCGACGAAGAGATCCGCACCCGGGTTGAAAAATGTCTGGCGACAGTTGATATGCTGAACCGCGCTGGTCACAAGCCAAACCAGCTTTCGGGCGGTCAACAACAGCGTGTGGCGATTGCCCGGGCACTGGTATGTGAACCAGCTCTGCTACTGGTTGATGAGGCCACCGGTAACCTGGATTCCAAAAATGGTGATGCGGTAATGGCGATGCTGAAATCACTCAACGACAATGGCACGACAATTTGTCTGGTTACGCACGACCCTCGGTATGCCGATCACGCCAACAAGCAATTCCGCTTAAGTGAAGGCCTCATTGAGCAGCACATTGAGCAGGTTGCGGAGGCTGTGTGATATGTTATTCAAAAAGAATCTGCGCAACGCGCTGAATAACCTGCTGCGTGCACCAGGTTATTTTATCACCATAGTGCTGACCTTAGGGATCACCTTAGGTGCCCTGTCGTCCATCTTTAACCTCAACTACCTGTTGAGCTTCGAACCTTTGCCCTATCCGGATCAATCACGACTGGTGATCAGTAACTGGCGTCATACCGACGATGGCAAGCTTAAATTCGCCAATGCCCAGAACTACCCGGGGTTGCGCGAAATGGCCAACTCCGCAGAGCTCTTTGAGCAGCACACCTTTATCAAATATGGTGAAGAAATACTGCAAAACGACCCGAGCAAAAGCAAACTCAAAGCGGCATACACAGGCCCGGAGTTCATGCAATTGCTGGCGGCTGAATATGCGCTGGGTCGTGGCTTTCAGGACACTGAACGTAAAGACAGCCACAACCCGGTTGCCGTGATCAGCTATGATTTCTGGCAGGACTTTTATGCCGGCAGCCAGGATGTACTGGGCCAGACTCTGGAAATTCAAGGCACTAAGTTCTCGGTAATTGGTGTGACCAGCCCTCAATTCGTTGAGCCGCAGTTAATGTCGGTCGACAATAAAACACAGGTGTGGATGCCATGGGACTTCAACCCGGTCAGTGAAAAAGACGATACCGACTGGGGACTGTTCTTCATCGATATCTTTATGGTCGCTAAGTTGCAGGCAGATCAGTCACCTAAACAGGCTGAACTGGTACTGAGCAACGCCATTAATGCCAAGTTCCGCGCTGAGAACGCAGGTGTGGCTTACTTTGAATCGCGCAAAATTGACGTTACTTTAGAAAAGTTTGAAACGGTCATTTTGGGTGATACCCGCTCTCAAACCTTACTGATGCTGGCGGGTATGATCATCCTGCTGTTGATTGCGGCGGTTAACGTGACCAACCTGGTACTTGCCCGTGCAGCCAATAACCATCGTAAATTCAGTATTCAGGCCGCTCTGGGCGCCAACAAGCGTCATATTTTCTCTGCGATTCTGGCTGAAATTGGCCTGGTAATGACAGCCGCGGCGGTTTTCTCTGTCGTGATCACTTTGATTGCAAACAATCTGCTGGTCAGCTTTGCACAAAACCATATTCCGCGCGTCGCAGAGCTACACCTGAATGTGGCAACTGTGGTCTTCTCATTTGCGGTTGCCTGGTTACTGGCGTTTGCGTTTGCCACCATTACCACACAACAGATCAAGTACCGTGCTCTGGCGGGTGCCATTCAAACCAGTGGTAAAGGCAGCGGCCTGCAAATTTCAAGAAGCCTGCGCACGACCCTGATGGCCAGCCAGGTAGCCCTCAGCGCCCTGCTGGTAACCTGTAATGCCTATGTGCTGAGCAAAGCGTTAGACAATATCCAGCGCCCACTTGGATTTGAATCTGAACAGGTTGCCTATGTGTCTATGGAACTAGGTGGAGTCGACCTGCAAACCCGTGAGCAATGGATGAGCCTGGTACAGGATCTGAAAGACAAAATTGCCACACATCCGTCGGTTGCTGAAGTCAGCATAGGATCAAATGCACCTATGGCTCGCACTAAAAACATGGAATGGACCATAGCGGTAACCACGGAGCAAGGCGGTGGTGACCGCATCAGCCCGGGAGTGGCACTCATTGATGAGCAATACGTACCTTTAATTGGTTTGCCAATGCATCAGGGCCGTAACTTTACCGCAGAAGATGTCGCCAATCGCCAGAAGGTTGCGATCATCAACCGCACTATGGCCGAGCAAATTGACCCAAGTGGTAACGTGCTTGACCGCCCTGTGTATTTACCTCGTCAAAAAGACCCTTACATTATCGTGGGTATCGTTGAAGATATGCAGGTACCTGCACAGGAAAACAGCCCGCGCTTTTATATTCCAAGCATCTCGGCGGCCAGCTTTATGGTGAAGTATAAGCCAAACAACCGTGTCAGTGTCCTGGAATACAACCAGCTGGCAGAGCAGGTACACTCTCAGGTATATCTGTACGACGCCTATGACATGACCAGCATCCATGACCAGAAACTGGCACTGGATCGCATCTTTGCCTGGATCTCAGCTTCGCTGGGTGTCTTGTCTATCCTGCTCGCAGCCATTGGTCTGTACGGTATGTTCAGCTACAGTGTGACACTGCGTAAGTTTGAGCTAGGCGTGCGCATGGCCATTGGTGCCGCGCCAAATCGTATCATCTCACTCCTGTTGAAAGATGCGATGACACCTCTGCTGAGCGGTATCGTGATAGCACTGCTTGGCCTGGTTGGGATTTACTATTACCTGAGCAACCACAGCACTTACTTTGTAGAGCTGGATATAGTCAGCGTACTGCTGTCATTGCTGGTGATTGTAAGCACATCTGTGTTGTCTGCTATCTATGCAAGCAGCCCGCTGATCCGCAACCGAGTGATCTATTCACTACGCGGCAGCGACTAACCACAAAAAAGCCACCGGTGTGACAGGTGGCTTTACCCTCTTGAACTTATCTTTTTATTTATAACGCCCAGTTAAGGTGTGTTTGGTAGACAAATCTGTGTTTAGTATGTTTAGTAGACACGCACTATTACTTGAATTAACCATGTCAGAGCTGAGCTTTTTCTTCTCCAAAACTACCCTTTAGTAAACCTTCATTTCTGAATTGAACCAGCACTATTTTCGGTTGGTCTGCGGTTATTAACAGGTTCCAGTTGGGTACCTGCGGTTTTTATAAGTGCTTTATCCGGTAAGTTCGATACCGGATGCCTAAACATTTTTAGGGCTGTTGTCCAATAACATTATTACGCCCCAATTTATCCAAATGCGACACAGATGTGACTTTGACAGTTGCAACAGATTGTTTACTTTGAGTTTATTCCGTGGGATCATAAGGTTATGTAATACAGCCCGTTTTGTCGGTTTACGTTCCGACATGTTGGGGTAGAATAAATTGTTATGTGTACAAGGACAATTGAGCATTGGAAAACTCTCCAGAATATCCTATTTGCATCGTTTATGAGGACGAAACCGAAAATGTTGTGTTAGCTAACGCAATGGAGGTTATGACTCACCTCGAATGGTTTGACTCTGATGATCCTGAATGTTGTGCTCAAGTTACAGATGCAAAAAATAAAACTGTTAGCCTTAAAGTTGAAGCTCTGGAAATTATAGAGCTAAAGTACACATAACAAGGCAAATTAAAAAGTGCGGACAAAAAACAGTTGGCTTTCTAGGATAGATATGAGTAAAAATTCATTTTTTCCAAATGTTGAAGATGTCTTCTATGAAAAAGTTGAAGAGCATGCCGAATTCTTACTACCTTTACTCTCTGTAGATGTGGAAGACTTTTTAAAAGGTGAACAAGGCAAGTTACACTTTGTTTTGCCTTTGGAGCCATTTGATTGTTTGGGTTTAGAAACAAAAAAATTCCACAATTATTATTGCAGAACTAACTGGATAGCTTACAAGTTAATAGATAATAAGCTGTCTCTCTTAACTGATTTTAATTTTTTCCAAAAAAAATACATCAATACACATAGTGACTACAAAGAAACTTTTGGTGGCGTGGAAAGTTATTTAAATAATCTATCAAATGACTTAGAAGAAGAGTTTCAAAAATTAAAGCTTCAATACCGCAAAATGAAAGAGCATAGAAAACTTGTTAATGAAGAGCGAGTTTTTGAATATTTTCACACTCCCTATGAGGACATTTTTGACACTTTTCCCACTACTCAAGGTTTAGATAACATATCAATACCTCTTACTGAAGATGGTCGACCTTTTAAATATATCGGTAAAATCGATATATGTGACTT
This sequence comes from Pseudoalteromonas sp. R3, assembly GCF_004014715.1. NCBI lineage: Bacteria > Pseudomonadati > Pseudomonadota > Gammaproteobacteria > Alteromonadales > Pseudoalteromonadaceae > Pseudoalteromonas > Pseudoalteromonas sp. R3. The sequence continues at coordinate 1,166,570 of NZ_CP034835.1, read as the reverse complement.
ATTCATACAGGATGGAGATGATAAGTGGTACTCAATTGATGTTGACACTTGCATCATTATGTATTTTGACCCACAAGAAAAAATAATATTAAATACATTTTTCGGTTCATAAAACTGTTCAGTTAAAAGCTAAAGGCTTTGTTCGGACACCCATTCCAACAAACTTGCCACTTCAAAGCTTATTAACCCAAATTGGGCAGATTCAGATTGGCTGTTACGTCGATGAGAGAGGAGCGGAATTAGCTGGGTGCCTCTGTATTGGCCTTTCAGTTTGAGTGTTTTTTAAACGTTGGCTGGTTACTTGTTTAGTCGTGAAAATTCCCTTTTGAGCTTACGAATTGACAAAGACCTATAAAGAATCGAGCCCATCAAGTAAGCAAAAATCACGTACCAGCCTGCATTAAAAACAGGAACCAAGGACACCCACCCTAAATTGTTGCGGAGCAGAACGGCTGCTAGCTTTGTTTGGACATCCACTTCAAAGATTGATCGTCCAATCTCAGTGGGGCTTTGTTCGGACACCCATTCCAACAAACTTACCACTTCAAAGCTTATTTATCCAAACTAGACGGATTCAGATTGACAGTAACGTCAATGAGAAAGGAACGGAATCAGCGGGTGCCTCTGTATTGGCCTTTCAGTTTGAGTGTTTTTTAAACGTTGGCTGGTTACTTGTTTAGTCGTGAAAATTCCCTTTTGAGCTTACGAATTGACAAAGACCTACAAAGAATCGAGCCAATCAAGTAAGCAAAAATCACGTACCAGCCTGCATTAATATACAGCAGGTTTAAGCCATATGCCGTGCCGAAGTGTATTGCAGGCACAACTGGAAATGTTGGCATTATAGCCACACCAGCAACAGGCTCTCGATCACACTTTAAGTGTGTAAGATTGCCGTCCAGAATTTCTAAGTAGAAACCTATCGCTACTGATATTATTGATAGAAAAGCTAATAAAAGATAAAGCAACACCCCTCCGCTTTTTTAGCGCAACAACACTTTGACTGGTAATTTTTGGTTGATTTACAACTTATAATTACAGCCAAGTAACCGTGATCGAATATACTGATCATTTTCTTTTACTGTCAAATCACTATATATTTCACACCACTTTGCATGATTACCATAGTCAGCAATGGCATAAGCTATAAGCTCCAAATTTCTTTTAGTGGTATTCGGATGATTTGTGATCTCTACAAATTTGTTGGAGTTTCTGATACCCCAGTTTACGAACTCACCATAGATAGCAGCTCCCGGCGCTTCACCCTTATATTCGTTTAAGAAATCAATAACCTGCTGACTAGATTGGCTTTTACCTAAAAACGAACTGGTCGCCCTGCTAGCTTGACAGGTTGAATCACACTGTTGTGATTCAATAAAAACATACAATATCAACACAGCTAATACGACTGATACCAGTTTCATACACCGAAACACCTTTGGTTAATATAGTGCGCCAACTTCAAAGCGTAGCAACATCAGGAGTCGTTGCCTCTGTATTTGCCCATTGTAGCAACGAAGCTTGTTAAATCTCTACTTTGTATACAGCTTAATATACTTTGCAGCGATTTCTTTTGCTTGAGCTAACTCTGCCTTTTTCATTGCTTTAGTTAAGCTAGCTAACCTTTCTTTTGCAAAGTCAGTATCGGTGCCATTTCTGGATAAAACAACGCCATACCAAGCATAAGACTCAACTTTATTTTGAATTGGTTCAGGGCTTGATTCCAATAGATAGGCAAACTCTACTTGAGCGGTATAAAAACCGAGCCTTGCACTTTTTCCCAGGTATTTTGCTGCAGAGTTAAAGTTCCCTTTTGATGCGGCTTCAACGCCTTTATCGCGTAACTCGCTCTCTTCACTCGCTATGCAATGATTAGCAAACATCATTGCAATCAGGGTTATTAGGATTAACCTCATACTCTCTCCTTGCATTTAGTGCGCGCTCACCGATAAATAGAGCACGCTGGGTAAATTTATCGAGTGCAGCACTGTGTAACGTGCCACATTCGTATTTGCGACAATACTTAAATCTCGACCTTATCAAAATACTTGATTACTGGCAGTACGCAAAGAAATGCGCTCAGCTTATCCAGTACGCCGTTATCCTGAATGAAACTCAAATAATTCTGATGACTTTCTACCGTTAACCATTCTTCGTCCAAAAGGATTTGTTTGGGCATCCACTTCAAAGCTTGATCGTCCAATCTCAGTCACTTGAGGTTGGCTGCAACCTCAATGGGAAAAGAACTGATTACGCTGGGTGCAACTTTGCTCGGATATCCAATTACCAAGCTTGAAGGTCTTTCAACTTGAAACTAGCTGCCATTCGAAAAACACGGTTCAATTGGGTGTCTTTATTCCACTTACACCACTGTATCTAAAGGATAACAGAAGCAACTGCGAGCAAAAATACCAACAGAACAAAGTAGCAAAGCACTCCCAGGTGGTAGCCAACCAATGATTTTTCGATTGAATTTCCTTTTCTGTAAGCCAGAAATACACCGGCAATGTAAGGTGGAAGGCCTACTCCGAAGCCTGTTAATATCAGCAAAATAAAAAGCGCCTGGAAACCATGTTGTTCTTTTAGCCCGCATTCAAGCTCACCCCAGTTCCCGCATCCTCTGTTAGCACCAGTACCGCCAGGCAGTCCATCTTTACCATATGTCCATATATCAAATCCTTCCGGGTTGTTTTTACCTGGTGATAGGTATAAATAATCCCTACCCCAGGGGTCTTCAGGTAGGTCATTGATAATCTTTTCTTTTTTACAAGGGCAACTTTTACTGATAAGTACTTCCTGAGCCAACACACCTAATCCTTGTTCATTAGTTGGATAACTACCGAATTCACGATGGTAAAGCTCAACGGCTTCAGCCAACTGTTTAATATCTAGATAAGCTATTTCTTCCGGTGATAGATCTCTACTTGAGCTTTTAGCAAAAGCTGAAATTAGAGTAATGATTACTAATGCTATAACTTTTTGCATTGAAGTTTCCTTGTTTCCCCCAACATTGTGACCAGGCATATCTCCACCATGTTTGTAAGCCTTTCAGTTTGACACAGCCTTGTATAAGCACCGTTCGACTGGGTGTCTCTGGTTTAATTTAACTATTCAGGTGTTGGGTAATGATTTGCACGTTTCAAGCTTTGTAAGTCGTCAAAACGTACTCCATGTAGCGCCATAATGGGCCGTATTTTTTTGCTTATTAATTGCCGAATATAAAAGGGCTGATTCGGCACAAAGTGATGAATTGTGTGTGTACGGCCAAAATCAAAACAAAAGAGTTGAAATGGTACGAACCAGCGACTGGTGATCACGTGCGTTTGCTCTAGCACATTGCTCACTCCACCATAATAATGCATTGAAGATGTGATCAAGTTGAGAGACGTCGAGCGGACAATATTTGGCACAATCAATACCACCATCAGGAACTCTGCAACCGCCAGTAGCTCGACTCCCCACTTAGGTAGTGCAAATGGATGAACAAATTGCAGCACATGAAAAGCGATTACACCGTATAAAATCGCAAAGTATGCCGTCGCAATGGGAAAACCGGCATTAAAGACCTCAAAAAACCTGAAGTCGCGAATTTCCCTGCTAAAGCACTTTGAATTAATCAATAAGCCTAGCAGACCATCTGTGATGACGAGCGCTCTCAAAAAAGGAGATTTAATGCCATTACCCACTAAGCGTTCTTCCAGGTCTTGTGGGGTGCCAGACACTTTGTGATGGTGCAAATGAATTTTTCTGCGATACCAGGGGTTCACAGTGTTTGGTCGCATTAGCCACACGACTAACATCATAAAGTTATGTATAAGCGGACGTTTACTAAAATACAGCTTGTGGATCAGGTCATGCTCAAGTTCATGTGTAATGGAAGTAATAAAGGCTACCAAAAGAATGCACAACCACGCGGGAATAGCGGCAAAATAATAAAGCGTAGCAGCCCCAGTGAATGAACATAATGACAACAGCAAAATAACCATAGCTATGCCATTTTGCTTTTCAAGTATAGGATAACGCGCTCTGAGCGATTTCTCTTCTGCTTTAATCGCCGTCACTATCGCTGTTATGTTTTGTTTTGCGGTTAACTTTGACATAGACCGTTTTTGCTAACTTGCTGATACCAAAATCATACCTCAGACAGCGAACTTTGGGGACATCCGTACACAAGGTCCGCCTGACTGTCACTCATGTCAGAAACAACGAGCGCAGGCTACCTGTGCATTTATAGCAAACAGAAACTCGCTCTATTGCTCACTGTCCATCTCGTATTGCTTTAATACGGCCAACATGCTCTCTGGAATGGGCGATTTTTGCCCTGTTTTCATATTAAACATCACCACATTCGCATACCCTGTTGTGCATATTGCCTGCTGGGACTCACTAAACGCCTCGTAACGCATGGTGAAGCGGTCTTCTTTGATATCAGTGATATATGAGCCAATATACAAAGTATCTGGAAAAGTCACGGGTCGCTTATATTGCGCATAAGTATCACGCAGTACCGGGCTGTGGGTGGGTTCTGATAAGACAGAAAGTAACCCTGTTTGTTTCAAAAAATCAATTCGCGCGGTTTCGAAGTAACGAAAGTAAGACACATTATTGACGTGCCCCAAAGCATCCATTTCACCCCACACCACGTTTATTTTGGTATTAATTGCAAATTTCTCGAAAAATTCCTGCATGATGTAGCCTTGAATTATGATTATTTGCTTTGAGGGTAACAACTCATCGTACCAGTAACAAGCACTATGCGATATTTCTGCTGTCTAACTCAATAAGCGCAACTAAGTCAGTTTTTCATGCTGACCATAATTCAGTGGTAAACCAAAGAACCCAAATGGGGAACAATTAAGACTGGGTGTCTTTCAAATCCCTTTTTTCAAACCCATTTCGAAGTGACGAAAAAAACCCAAATTTGAAACAGTTAAAGCTGGATGTCTTTCAAAATCTCTTTCAAAATCGTCTTCAAGATCGGTCTTTTTCAAAACCTTTATAACACTGTAGGCTTGTTGAATATGACCATACATTACTTCCTGATGTTAAACTTTTTAACTTACATGGATTCAAATCACCACACCAAAGCCGCAACACCATTAACACAAAAAACAAACCAAATAAACACAACATTAACCAGATTGTTTATTTCAAACAAACTAAAGATGTAATTAATGCAACTTTAAGACATATTTGCACAAACAGCAGAAATAAAAATAAAACACCTAACACAATGAAGTGATTAATAAAAGGCGGCTAAATCATTCTATTTAAAGATCAATCAAACCACCCAAAAACAAAACAAGAATACCATATTCCAAAACAATCTTTGACAAGTTGATATTTTTTCAATTGCCCGCCTTATTGCTCTCGTTACACTGCTCTGTAGAGTGACTTATATAACTTATTGATGTACTTCGGTTATTCACTTGCCCAGTTAATAATAACAATAAACCATCAAGGGACCCTTATGACTTACACTTTATCGCCTGTGCATATCGCCATCACGACAGCCCTAGTTTTGATGCCAAACCCTGGTTTCTCTGCTGAAAAGATAAATGAATTAGATAACAAAAATGAAGACAATGAGATTGAGATTGTTGCGGTAACAGGTTCTCGGTTGATCCGGCCCGAACTCACTTCTTCTTTACCAATCACAACAGTGACAAGCGAAGACATCGCGCTAAGCGGATTAACTTCCATTACCGATATTTTCACACGTTTACCAGCCATGAATGGCCATCAGGTTTCTATTGATGAAAACTTTGGAGCCGATGCAAGAAATAATGATGGTCGACAAAAAATTCAATTACGCGGTTTAGGGTATGCTCGAACCTTAAACTTGCTTGATGGCGTCAGAATGGCGGCTGATACCGATGGTTCGGTGGACATTTCAATCATCCCCACAACCATGCTAAAACGGGTGGATATTAAAAAAGGGTCAGCATCTGCAATTTATGGCTCGGATGCCATTGCGGGGGTGGTTAACTACCAGTTACTTAAAGACTTTGAGGGTGTCAAGCTGAATGTCTCGACAGGGATCAGTGAATACAATGATGCCCCAACTCACACTATTAGCTTTGTCGGCGGCACCAGCTTTAACGAAGGTGGAGTTACATTAGGAATTGAAGCTAAGAAAATAGGAACATACAACAGAGGCTCGCGAAGTTTCTACTACCCCGATAGAAGCTCACACAAAGTTGATGGTATTTTTGAAGGTACCAACTGGCTGAGTATTTATGGGCCCGATGGCAATGCGACTTATGCAGATTGCGATGCAGACACCGCCACAGCAACCTACCACATGATGCACAGAAATAATGGCACAAATGGCAGCAGCTTAGATGACTTTTCTCCGTTCTCTGCAACTTATCGTGGGCAAGTCGGGCAAGCCTGCTGGGAATTAGAAGAAATAGCGCAGGAAGAAGCCGAGAAGAAATATAAAGAAGCCCATGGCTATAACTTTCAAAGTGAAACGCTAGACGCATCCGAAAGAACCGAATACAGCATACTGTTAAACACATATTACAATTTTACAGATACACTTGAAGGTACCGCTCAATTACTTTACGCCGACAAAGAAAACTACGCACAAGAGGCTGCTGCGGTAGTCTCTGGCCTGTTCGTAAGTAAAGATAATGAATATAATCCGTTCGGCCGCGATGTACGCTTGAACCGTCGCTTGACCAACCTCAATAAACGAAACACAACAACAGTTACCACGCCTTTTCATGTGCGCCTTGGACTCAATGGCGAACTATCTGAAAATTGGACCTGGTCCACAGATCTTGTACATAGCCGTTATGAAGCAAAAACAACTTATCCTGAAGCACTGAATAGAACTTTGTTACAAGACAGCCTAAGCGGCCCTGAGGTTTGCCTTGCTGAAAATAATTGCTCACCACTGAACCCTTTTGTCGACCTTGAGCAACTTAACAGCGATTTGCTAGATGCAATTATGGTTGATGGTATTTGGAGTAAGCACAAGGCCACAACGAACACCTTCAATCTAAGTGCGGTAGGAGACGTTTTCAACTTACCTGCAGGGACTATTCAAATGGCAGTAGGAGTCGAATACCGCACAGAAGAAGCCAGCAATCAATTCGATGATGTAAGAGGAAAATATAAATTAGTCGGTAACCTGAGTCAGGAAGACAGCAATGTTCCACCAAAACGTAAAATCAAAGAAGCATACATCGAAACCAGCATTCCAATCGCTGAAGATGCTTATTTGGCGAAACATTTAAGTGTTGAGCTTGCGGTTCGCTACTCCAATTATAGTGATTCGGGTTCATCAAGTACGCCCTCTATTAATGTTTACTGGAAGCCAATAGAGCAACTCATGGTTCGAGCTAATTACTCTGAAGGTTTTCGGGCACCGACTTTATTTGATTTATATCGTGGCAAAGAAGTATTCACTGATCGTTGGTATTCCAACTCTTCCGATCCATGTAGTAACACAGGCTGGGAGCAACTGGCATTGTGTAAAAGCTTTGGTGCAAAAGTGGCTGAAGCAGAGCCCTACCAGTGGTCATTTGAAATGGGCGGCAATGAGAACCTTAGCCCGGAAACGTCTACATCACGTAACTTAGGCTTTGTATGGACCCCTGAATACCTTAAAGGTTTTACTGCCACATTAGATTTTTGGGAAGTAGACATTGAAAATGCGCCAGAGCGTTTAACCAGAGTAATGCTGCGTGAAAATGCACGCACCAATGGAGAGTTATTTGCCGATCTAATTCAACGAAACCCAACAACTCATGTACTTGAACACTATAAGAGCATCGTCATTAACATCGGTAAAACGAGATCCCAAGGCTATGATCTAGATTTAAACTACACTTTTCCTGATACACAAATAGGCCGCTTTCAAATAACCTACTCATTAGCTGAAATCACTCAAGGTGATAACCAGTACTTAGGTGATGACAAATGGACTCCCTATATTGGTCGATATAATAATTTAGAGACCAAGCAATCATTTGGCATATTTTGGAATAAAGGAAACTGGAATTCTTCTTTCACCATGGCGTACGGTAGTAAGGCATTTAATTCAGATGAAGACGATATTCTTGATTTAACAAACGTGCCAGAAAAAGACAAATACAGAACAGCCAGAGACTTTGCCCTGGACTGGTCGCCGTCTTACGACTTGAAAACGCTAACGGTTGGCTATGACGCACAGCAATATGGTCGATTTAATCTCACTGTACAAAATCCATTTGGTGAAAAGCCACCATTTTTGGATGTCGCACGAGGCTATGATCGCGGGCCAAACCCAAGAGGTCGCTACTACACTTTATCGTGGTTCAAAGAGTTTTGATCTCCCTTTTCATCTTTGATTTCTATTCTCACTAAGTTCCAGGAAGTTAGAACGTAAACAAGGCATGGATGCCTTCACACCAATTCAGACACGCAAGCTGCCTCTTTAGCTTGACGCTAATCTCACCATTTATCACAACAGGTAAGTGACGGGGGTTATACGTTACCTCCTTAAGCGTGTAGTCACTATACCTAGCGCTTAACATTCTAAGGTACTGACTTATTGCCGCCTTTCGGGCAAGGGCTCAATTATTACTAAAGGCCGTGCTATGTTCTAAATTGAAGTGGGTGTCAGCCAAAAATGACCCAAAAATGCACCTACCTAAGTATCGGCAGCAATCCAAAAATCAATATGGAACAGGCGATTAGAAATTGAAGTGGGTGTCACCCAAAAACGCCTACCCAAGTATCGGCAGCAACCCAAAAATCAATATGGAACAGGCGATTAGTGATAATAGTGACCCAATACGTACCAGAAGCATTACAATGACTTCGGTTGTGATGTTTGCCGAAAACCCAGCACCGGCGATTGGCAGCGCTTTACTTGCACCAGTCACTGACGCAAGGGTTATTCCCATCCAAATAAGTATGAATCCGAATGCAGAACCATAAGCAGCAAAAAGTGCCGAAAATAAAGGCAGTTCAACCAGCGACCAGACAACACCGAAGAGCGCCACAGCCATGCCACATTGAACAGCCGTCAAGTGACCAGAAAGCGCCATCCGGGAGTTTTTTACAGCGGGTATCAACGCGCCTTGTACCAGGCCAACAAGAAAAAAAGCAGTGCCGATAAATATGAGGTGTGCACCTGTTTGTGTTAGTTCCATCATTGAGCCCCTTGTGTTTGCACGGTGCCAGACTGTGTGGTGCTACAGACGTGCCAGGCAATGTTTAACGGGGCACTTTGCTTAAATTGACTTTTGAACTTTTGAAAAATATTCATTGTTAATCTCCAGTGAAAAAACACATGGTAAACAACGAAATATGTGAGTTCATTCACCTAGATTCATATTTTAGTTTACTCAAAGTCTGGGGCGCGACACCGAGATAAGAAGCGATATGGTATGACTTAACTTGCTTAAATATAAAAGGATATTCGTCCAGTAAACGCTCGTACCTTTGGGCAGCAGTCTCTGACATGAGAGAAAGGACGCGTTTGTACGTGGCCGAATAATAGGTGTTGTGTAACCATATACGAGCCAAAATTCCCCACTTTTTGTCTTGTGCTACAAACTTATCAAGCTTTTCCAGAGACGTTACGTAAAAAACTGAATCTTCAAGAATTTCAAAGTTAAGCATTGATCCTGTTTTTTCGTAAAAGCTGACACTATCATCCATAAAGTGGTTTAAACCATGCCTACTTTTACCGCGAAAATAGAGTTGCCAGGTATGCTCTTTGCCATTCATATCACTGAAATATGATCTGGCTAACCCGCTTTTGATAAACCATATCTCACTAAACACATCGCCGGCGCGATGTACAATTGTTCCTTTTTTGATATGTTTTCTCTCAAACATGCTACAAGCAGAGTTCCACTCGTCATCATTGACCGGAATATACTGTTCAATCATTTTTCTAAAATATTTCATATGGCTACAGCTATCGTTTTTTATATAACGCTCGTTCTGGGATCCAAAAAATACTTATTTGAAATCAATATAATGAAAATGCACAGCGTTGCTCTATCCAATTCAGTTCATCAACAATCAACCTGATAACAAAGTCATAAGTGATTGCTTTCCCTTTCCGTAGACATCCACCTCAAAACTTGTGTGCTTTGCTCGCACCGACTACGCTTGTAGGCGACTCCAAGGATTAGGACGACCATTATGCCAACAGCACGAAAAAACCAAGTCAGTTTAGTGGATACTAAATACTATCATTGCATCTCTCGCTGTGTTAGACGAGCCTTTCTGTGCGGCAAAGATAAATTCACAGGCAAGTCTTATGAACATCGTCGCGAGTGGGTTGAAGACAAGCTACTTACACTGGCCGCTGTTTTTTGCATAGATATCTGCGCTTACGCTGTTATGAGCAATCATACCCATATCGTTTTATATGTGGATGATATAAAGGCCAAACGATTGTCTGACAAGGCTATTGTCATCCGATGGCATAAGTTATTTAAGGGAAACTGGCTGACACACAAATTCATTGAGGGATGTGAGCTCAATTATTCTGAGCTCATCATGCTCAACAGTATCATTGAGCAATACAGAGAAAGGCTCGCAAGTATCAGTTGGTTTATGCGTGTGCTGAACGAAGATATTGCTCGCCGGGCAAACAAAGAAGATGGCTGCACAGGTCGATTCTGGGAAGGTCGATTTAAGTCGCAGGCTTTACTTGATGAAGCAGCATTGGCGGCCTGTATGGCTTATGTTGACCTGAATCCAATTCGAGCCAAAGTAGCTGAAACACCAGAAACTTCTGACTACACCAGCATCAAAAAGCGCACTGAACATGCCCATGATGGCAAACAACCAAAGCACCTTCTGCGATTTGTTGGGAATCCAGGGCAAAGTATGCCTAAAGGGTTGCCATTTGAGCTTAAATACTACATTGAACTGGTTGAGCTAACAGGTCGATGCGTTCGTGCAGACAAACGCGGTCACATCTGCGATGCCCAACCTATCCTTGCCCGACTACAAATCGAGCCCGATAATTGGCTAAAGCTCACCACCCGATTTACCAAAGTATTCCATGGTGCAGCTGGCAGACGTCACGCTATGACTGAATACTGTACGCATCTGCAAAAAAGGCGACGTACCAACCTGGCCAACTGCGAGCGCTTGCTGGGATAAAAAGGCTCATACCTGACTTTCGGATTAACACTGTAGCGACTGCAGGGGTTAATCACGCCATTTAGCATGAAATTAGCTACGTTATAGCTGAGACCGTACTCATCAAAGCCACTCTTTAATAATTCCTATTTAATTTAAAGCATGATCACTTTAAGAAGGTACTGGTATCGGGTGAGTGTCAGCGATTGTGAATTCCGTCACAGGCACTTTCAATTTAGAACATAGCCGTCCTTGTTGATTATGGTTTTAGATGGTTGTCCTTGTTAATTTGTTACAACCTGCTCTGCCCGTTTTAGATGGTTGTCCTTGTTAATGGTTGTTAATGGTTAAAGTGATTAATCTGATTTAGATCGAACTAAGCACTCATTCACCCCACCCAATTAAAAAATCTGCTGGAAAGTGCATCGCGTCACTTCCCAGCAGAGCGTCTATTTATTAGTTTGAAACAACTACATGGTTGTGCCCTGTTAACACCGGGCAATCCCACAAGTGTGTTCTTGTGAAGTTATGTGGCTGTGGAGAATCTACACAGCGAGATGGTTGTAATACAGTTTTTAATTGGCCATTGATATATTCAAACTGTTGTGTCGGGCTGGTGTTACAGTCCCAAATCATCAGTTTTTCGCCATTGCTCGTCGCTGAGTTTCTATAATCAAGGCACTTGTTATAGTTCATTTTACTTCTCACTTTACCATCGGCAGTGAATAACCATTTCTGGTTTGCACCAGCGTGACAATCGTACAGTATGATGTCTTGACCATTGCTTGGATGGTACCCATTAATATCTAAACACTTATCGAATATTTTCAACTCTACGTATTTTTCAATGCCCAGGTAGTTGTCATTCCAAGTATGTGGATCTGCGGCTTCAAGCCATCTTACCGTATTTTTCATATTACCTTTACCAGCACTATTCCAAGAGAATAAATAGTCTGAGTCATTAGGTAAACATAGATAGTTGTCTTGCCATGTATGCGGGTCTGCCAACTCAATGATCTGCGTACAGCGCATGCCATCGATTGGGCCAGCAAAAGACCATTTCATGCCAATGTCTTCTGATGAGCAGAAGTAGTTGTCTTGCCAGGTATGTGGATCTGCGGGTTCGACTGTTTGTACGCAGTACATGCCATCCACTATACCAGATGACTTAAATGTAAATGACACACCACCAAGCGCTGTGTGTTGGTCCATGGCGTAGACACCGGTCAGTTCACTAATAGACAAACCTTGTTGATTACAATCTACTCCATTCGCTTGTAATCTACCGTTTTGACATTCTTTGAATACAACTTGTCTTGATGTGCTTCCTGCTTGCAAGCTAACAGGATTTGCACTGACGCCGACAGCAGTCATTTTATGTTGGTTTCGCAAAGCTTGTACATCAACCAGAGCAAGGAAGTCACTGCTATTCAACGATGCAAATGCAAGGCTGACTTTCATCTTCTTAACCGTACTTGATAGGCTTACACTATTTCCTGATACCTGCAAAGGAGGGTTTTTATGGTAGCCAACAGAAAATTTTAGTTGGTTATTCGGCGTTGCTGGGTTCACAGCCTGAACAAAAAAGCTCATGATTGGTTCGTGGCGGTTAGAATGATGGCCATACTTAATACGCTCCAGTTCATGAACGTCAACAGCCACCCCTACTCCTAAATTACCTTTATTCACCATAAACATCAAAGACTGCGCACCGTCATATGTTTTGACCTGATCTACGACGAGCTTTAACGTATCGTAGTCAATGTCTTTTATCAGGCTGTGCACGATGTTTTTTGCAAGTTCTACGTTGTTTTCATTGACGCCATCGACCAATGCTTCTAATTGACTCAAGTGGTGTGCGTTAGTCACAGCAACAGTCGCAAAGTGCTCAAGTGCAGCAAGCTTTTCTTGTTGATCAGCGACAAATGTTCCAATGTTGTCTAAAGTGGCCATTTGTTGAGCGAGTGATATAGCTTTATCAGTAATAGCTGTGGAGTCAACACCAACCAAGTTAGTTGCATCATTCACAACGTTTGCACCATGTCTAAGTGTATCAATTGCAACATTTGTCACTGGGCTAGTAACATGCCTAACCACTTGTGCTACCTGTGTAACGGCACCGCCAACAGTTCCAATCGGGTCTGTAAAGAAGTCACCTATACTACCCCAGCCAAAAGCATTTACTTGGCTAGTCATGGCCATAGAGCCGGCCACCACGGAAGCGACCATTGCTGAATTTACGATCCCTTTTCGTGAACCCATAATTTACTCCAAATTTCTATTGTTTAATTACACGACGCTAAAAAGCATGAATACTGGCCTTCAATTCGTTTCGTAAATTACATCAATAAACTAAGCTCATCTATTACACTGTATTACAAGTGTGAATTATGTGTCATTTTTGTGACTCATCTTTTTTAGGAAGGACAATAGAAAAGTGCTCGATTATCACCCTACTTTTTTGGGCGAGATTGCTGCTCCTGGATGCTGGATGCTGGATGCTGGATGCTGGATGCTGGATGCTGGATGCTGGATGCTGGATGCTGGATGCTGGATGCTGGATGCTGGATGCTTTTATCTTGCTGGTAAACTTCTAAATGCTATGTAGAGAAATGATTTCTGATGTGATCTCCGCTAAAAAAGGTACGGACAATGGTGGATGTCTTCCAAAATTGATGTCTTCCAAAATTGAAATTTTCGTGATTTGTAATTGTCAGGCTTGGAGCTTTCGCCACATCAATTGCGCATCAGTGCCATAACTTTTGCACACATTATCTGACAACGGCTTAAAACCTTGCCTTTGCCAAAACAACTTTGAGTTCTGGACAGCAACCAGCCTAATCTCTTTGAAGCCCAAATTAGTTGCTACCTCTACCAGGTGCTTCATCAATTTTGACCCAATGCCTTGTCCAAATGAGGAGCTTGCAATTGCCAGATCATGGAGAAACAAGATGTTACCTTCCGTATCATTCGGTAAGGCGTTAAACAACTTCGGAGGCTGCTCGCTATTCCAAGAGTGCGCTAACAAATAACCCTTTAATTTGTCACTGTCGCGATAGGTAAAGCAACAGCTGGGCGTTCGATTCCATTTGTCCTTTAACACCTCAAGACTTTCAGGCTCAACAAACAGATAGACCTCTGCCTGAAGTTTTAGTATTTCAGACCACGCAGCTTCCCTAATTATTTCTATCGCCATACTCAACTCTAAAATACTCTTGGCCTAACGCCGAAATTAAACGGCTGACAATAGCTAGCTAAAGCTTGTGCGAGCAATTCAAAGACACCGATCCCGAGGCCTGCCTGCATACCAAAAAATATCGATAAATTTGGCTGGGTGTCTTTGCAATCTATACCACTGATGTGCAGGCAAATTAATTACCTCGTTAATTTCAACTAACGTCCAGCCTCTGGATTTGTGCTCAAATACATATGCGATTGAAGGCTTATAATCAGCTACCAATAATTTACCAACCAAACTATTTTTCTTAGAGTACCAACAGTATGCATTACTTTCGTTAAAGTCAGGTATTTGAGAAGTCAATGCTCGTTCAAAGTCCGTATCTAAATACACCAGCCCTGAGAAATTATTTTGAGCTTTATCAAAATATGTATACACGTCACAACCATTAGAGTTTTGTACTTCTGATGTTCCTGCACAACCGGACAAAACTAAAATGGTAGATAATAAAGCCAAAATTTTCATGTGTACCTAACGCCGCTATAAATTGCGGCTTTGGAGTTGATTGTTTTGTGGTAGCGTAGCGTTAAACCACAAGACAAGCGACGGAAAAGCCGTCAATTTGATAGCTTTGTTAACTGCTGAACTTAGATGCACTCTTAACCTCGAAATTAAACGAGTTTGCGGTTATGAACCACTCGTACCATGGGACTGTTTGTTTGAAACCATCGAATGAGAACACACCGTCTACGAAATGTGCATGCATAATTTCATCCAATGGGAACTCTGGCTCTGGATGCTCCTTTGCCGCCTTGTCATCATCCCAATACGTAGCTCTTTCTTCGGTTACTCCGAGAATTTCTAGTATTGCTTCTTCAACTCTCCAGTCTTGACCTTCAGAATCTGGGTGCTTTTTAGAAATAAAAGCACCTTTTATCTCTAAAATCACGGATTCAGATTGACGCTCTATCTTTTCAATTGAAGCGTCATGAAATCCTAGTTTGTCAAAATCGGTGCTCAATTTCATAGGCAGTTAACAATTTATTCTACCCCAAAATGTCGGAACATAAGCCGACAAAACGGGCTGTATTACATGCCCTCATAGTCCCACGGAACAAACTCAAAGTAAACAATCGGTTGCAACCTGCTAAAACGCATTTGTGTGAAAATTGGACAAAACGGCATGTAATAATGTTATTGGACAACAGCCCAAGCACTGTCTATATATCCAGTATCAACCTTACCAAATGAAACGTTCATGAAATCACCTTTTCTACTCATGCTGCAAGAGCAGATGTACCTACGACGTTATGCTAAACGTACCATTGAAGCGTACCTAAAATGGACTGCTGCATTTATTCGCTTTAACAATATGCGACACCCTACAACTATGGGGGATAAAGAAGTTGAGCAATTTCTTAACCACCTAGTAAATGAACAAAATGTTGCTCAAGGCACACAAGCGCAGGCATTAAACGCCTTATGTTTTTTGTATAAAGAGATACTTAAAAAGCCAAATCCTCCAAGTAGAAAATTATCTGCAACTTGACCTGAAAAACCCTCAGTACTGTGGCGTATGGCTACCCCACAGACTAAGACACAAATACAATGGTCACGAGAAGCGGTTGATGTGGCAGTATGTATTTCCTTCTCACAAGCTAAGTGTTGACCCAGAAACAAAACAACTCAGACGGCACCATATTGATGAGAAACAGGTTCAAAGAGCAGTAAAAAAAGCAGCGTATTTAGCTGGGATCACTAAGCAGGTAACACCGCATACATTACGGCACTCTTTTGCGACACATCTGCTGCAAAATGGCGCTGATATAAGAACAATACAAACTCAACTTGGCCATAGTGACGCCCGGACAACTCAGATTTACACGCATATTATCCAGCAAGGAGGCCAAGGAGTGATAAGTCCAATTTCTCACCTCCCACAGCGAATCAAATAACAGACAATAAAATGCACCAGCTCAGGGTAAAACTCGCCAACTCCATCTGACGTTAAGCATAAATGCCAGCCAATAAACCTGGTTGGCATTCAAGTACAAGGTTAATTGTTAATAATTAACCACCGCTTTCCTCTGGCTTTAACGGTTTCTGATAACTGCGGCGATCAGGAATAGGAGACCCTGTGCCGCCACCATGTCCACTAACAGCTCTTTGCTGCTGCTCCGTTAGTTGTTTCATATCTTTCCTTTCTAAATCGATTTGCGATTGTCAGAACTAATATACCCTCAGCAATATGCACGAATGATTGCACCGGGCTATATAAGTTGTTTCTTATAGGATAGCTATCAATTACATAGTGCGTATACAGTGTCACTTCAATATACGTAACCAAATTGATGAGTAAAGATATAAAATGAACGAACAGAAATGCACCTTCCTGCTTGCTCACATAATAGTGCTTGTTTACTTGCCTGAAAAAGGCTGAACGACTCTGTAATCTTTCGGCCAACAAGCGTCTGCCAACAACAGGAAAGATAAACAAAACACACATAAGCATTGACCAGATGTAATAGGGGTTTCCCCATCCAAGTGCAATTTCATATGTCGTATTGTCGAGCACTTCCAAAGCAACAAGCACAATCATCAGGTAACGAACATTAATATTTTTCCATCCGATACACAGTGCAATCAAAAATAACGGCAATAGCATATTTTCAATGAGATCATAAAATAACTTGAAGTTTTCATAACTAAACATCAGATACATCCTTCTTGTTGGTGTTATCCTCAGCCGACTGGGAGTCCAGAATTTCCTTCGTTTTTTGCTCAGGGCAAACACCACAAACAAAGCAAATATACATAAATGCTAAAAAAGGAATATGTGTTTTACCTGTTTCCCAATTGGAGATCGTGGCTTGGTCAACTGGTGGCATTAATTTTTTCCCTAATGCGCTTTGACTCAGTCCAGCATCTATCCGCATTGATTTAATCGACTTCGCAGCTTCTTTTAACAAGGCAGCAAAGAGGCCCGCTCGCCGTATTCTGACTTTCATAGCTATCCTTTCAAATGTTGACCGACACGCAGCTAAATTAACAAATGTTAACCAAAAGATTATCACTGAAGTAACCTATCAGCAAGCGTAACCTGTCAAGCAAGTAAATCTAACTAACTAATAATAAAAGTCTTTATTTCAACAAACCTCACATTCATGAATTTATTAATAGCCAACATACTAACAATGCGAAGTTACATTGCAACCGTATAATGTAAAGAGGTCAAAAACGGTTCAGCGACAAAGCTGGAAGAAAAAACTAACTGATTGAAAAGATTAGGCAAGCTCAATCAATAGACTTGATGCGTACACAGAACATAGATGTAAGTGTTCTCACAATACCCTGTTCAAAGCACAGACTTATTTAATTATGAATTATCAATAATATTATATTTACCCCACAAGAGCACTGAGTTAGCCACAACGCGCAGTTCTGTCTACTCTCGAATTTATCGCCTGATCACAGACACAAAAAAACCGCTCGTCCTAAAACGAGCGGTTTTTATCGTTTGTCAGCCCTGTATTTACAAGGCTTACAAACATCACTTACTCAGCATAAGTCTCTACAGCGGGGCAAGAACAGATCAGGTTACGGTCGCCGTATACGTCGTCGATACGGGTTACCGTTGGCCAGAACTTGTCTTTAGCAACTGATGCAACCGGGAAGGCTGCATAGAAGCGATCGTAGGCACGATCCCACTCGTTGCCCAGTACGTCTGCCTGGGTGTGTGGTGCGAACACCAGTGGGTTGTTCTCTACTGACCATTCGCCGTTTTCTACTTTGGCGATTTCAGCGCGGATAGAGATCATGGCTTCGATGAAGCGGTCGATTTCTACCTTAGACTCAGATTCTGTTGGCTCGATCATCAGCGTGCCGGCAACCGGGAATGACATAGTCGGTGCGTGGAAACCGTAGTCCATCAAACGCTTAGCCACGTCCATTTCTGTGATGCCAGAGGCTTCTTTCAGTGGGCGCAGGTCGATAATACATTCGTGGGCAACGCGGTCGTTGCGGCCACGGTAAAGTACCGGGTAGTGCTTGCTCAGTTGCTCTGTCAGGTAGTTGGCGTTCACGATGGCCATTTCAGTGGCCTGCTTCAGGCCTTCGCTGCCCATCATGGCAATGTACGCCCATGAGATTGGCAGGATGGCTGCTGAGCCGTAAGGGGCCGCAGATACTGCGCCGTTACCTTCGTTGGTACCTGCTACTTTGATCACGCTGTGGTTAGGCATAAATGGCGCAAGGTGTGATTTAACACCGATAGGACCCACACCCGGGCCACCACCGCCGTGCGGGATACAGAATGTTTTGTGCAGGTTCAGGTGCGATACGTCAGAACCGATTGAGCCCGGGCTGGTTACACCAACCTGTGCGTTCATGTTCGCGCCGTCCATGTAAACCTGGCCGCCGTGCTGGTGAACAATGTCACACACTTCACGGATGGCTTCTTCGTATACACCGTGGGTTGACGGGTAAGTAACCATGATACAAGACAGGTTCTCAGATACGTCTTCTGCCTTCGCGCGCAGGTCATCCAGGTCGATGTTGCCGTCTTTATCACAACCAACAACAACGACTTTCATGCTGGCCATTTGCGCCGACGCTGGGTTAGTACCGTGCGCAGAGCTTGGGATCAGACACACGTTACGGTGGCCTTCGCCGCGTGACTCGTGGTATTTACGAATCGCGATAAGACCCGCGTATTCACCCTGTGCGCCTGAGTTAGGTTGTAGTGATACTGCGTCGTAACCTGTGATGTTCACCAGCCAGTCGTGCAGCTCAGTCATCATGACCTGATAACCCTGTGCCTGCTCTAGTGGGCAGAATGGGTGTAGTTCAGCGAACTCAGGCCAGGTGACCGGGATCATCTCAGCCGTCGCGTTCAGCTTCATGGTACAAGAACCCAAAGAGATCATTGAGTGGTTCAGTGCCAAATCTTTGTTCTCAAGACGCTTGATATAACGCAGCATCTCAGTTTCGCTGTGGTAGCTGTTGAAGTTGTCGTGCGTCAGTACTTCGTCATCACGTACCAGGCTTGCCGGAATACCTGTGATGTTGTTTGCAGCAACTTCGCTGTCCAGTGCTGCCACATCTAAGCCATGGCCTTCGCCCAGGATGATGTCGAACAGTTCTGCGATGTCACCGCGAGTCGTCGTTTCGTTCAGCGCAATTGAGTACTCGCCAGCGTGGTTGATGGCAAAGTTGACTTCGTTTGCAACGGCGCGCGCGACGACTGCGTCTTTATCTGCGTCGCCCGCAACCACTGTGATAGTGTCAAACCAGGTGTCGTGCTTCAGTGCCACGCCTTTGGCTTTCAGGCCGGTTGCCAGAATGCTGGCGAAGCGGTTAATGCGCTCGGCAATGGTTTTCAGGCCCTGTGGACCGTGGTACACCGCATAGAATGCAGCCATGTTGGCCAGCAGTACCTGCGCTGTACAAATGTTTGAGTTGGCTTTTTCGCGGCGGATGTGCTGCTCACGTGTTTGCATTGCCATACGCAGTGCGTCGTTGCCTAAACGGTCTTTCGATACACCAATGATACGCCCTGGCAGTGAACGCTTGTATGCATCGCGTGTTGCGAAGAACGCAGCGTGTGGACCACCGTAGCCCATAGGCACACCAAAGCGCTGTGCAGAACCCAGTACCACGTCTGCGCCCAGTTTACCTGGTGCTTTCAGTAGCATTAAGCTCATGATGTCAGCGGCCACACAGGCAATCGCTTTTTTGCTTTGTACTTGTGCGATGATGTCTGTGATGTCGACCACTTCACCTGACGTCGTTGGATACTGGAACAGGGCACCGAAGATCTCGTGATTTGCCGCTTCGCTTGCAGGGCCAACTACCACTTCAAAACCAAACTGCTCAGCACGGGTTGTGACGACGTCGATGGTTTGTGTGTGTACGTCTTCTGCAATAAAGAACAGGTTCGCTTTTTTCGCTTTAGACACACGCTTAGCCAGCGCCATGGCTTCGGCTGCTGCGGTTGATTCGTCAAGCAGTGACGCACTGGCCAGGTCAAGGCCGGTGATGTCCATAGTCATAGTCTGGAAGTTAAGCAAAGACTCAAGACGGCCTTGTGCAATCTCTGGCTGATACGGCGTATATGCGGTATACCAGCCTGGGTTTTCCAGTACGTTACGCAAGATAACGTTAGGCACGTGCGTCGGGTGATAACCCTGACCGATGTAAGATTTGAAGACTTTGTTTTTGCTTGCTACTGATTTCAGGTAGCTCAGCGTTTCTACTTCGGTACGGCTTTCACCAATTTGCAGGCCTTGCTCTAAACGGATTGAGCTAGGTACTGTCTGACCGATCAGCTCTTCAACACTCGATACTCCAAGCGCAGCAAGCATGTCACTCACCTGAGCCGGGCTCGGGCCAATATGGCGACGAATAAAGTCTTGCTTTTGCTCTAGTTGTTCAAGAGATTTGGCGTTTGACATGTGTCCAGATTCCTATGATCCAAGTAAAAATGGGGGTGTCACTGTTGCTCGACGACCAGCAAGTAATGCACAGTGCGACGAAAATACCTTGGTAACAGTCACAGAGTTTAACGGTGTTGCCACGCCTTAACGTCGTGGCGCAACTGTAAAAGCCCCACGCAGGGGGCTTTTATGGTATCTACAACGAATTAGTCTTCGTCGATGTTGGCTTCGTAGCCTTCCGCATCAAGCAGGTTTTCAAGTTCGCTTTCGTCAGACGCCTTAACACGGAACAACCAGCCGTCACCGTAAGGGTCGTTGTTGACTGATTCCGGAGAGTCTTCAAGCTCTTCGTTGATAGCCACGATCTCGCCGCCGATTGGCGCGTAGATGTCAGAAGCGGCTTTTACAGACTCAGCAACCGCGCAGTCTTCACCAGCGTCAACTTCGTCACCTACGTCAGGCAGGTCAACGAATACCATGTCACCCAAAAGTTCCTGCGCATGCTCAGTGATGCCGACAGTGTAAGTGCCGTCGCCTTCAGCGCGAACCCACTCGTGAGACGTTGCGTACTTTAACTCGCTAGGAATGTTGCTCATTTTTTTGTTCCTTTGGTCGATTTATGTGGGCCATCGCCCGTTATTCTATTGTGCTCTGTGCGTTACAGAACCGACTTACCATTGCGTACAAAGCAAGGTTTAACCACTTTAACGTCTACCAGCTTTTTGCGCATTTCAACCTGAGCTGTGTCACCCGTAGAGCGAGGTACACGGGCCAAAGCTACGCTAAAGCCTAACGTTGGCGAGAATGTACCAGAAGTGATAACACCTTCGCCACCTTCTACGATAACTTTAGAGCCACCGCGCAGAACGCCTTTGCTCTCAAGTACCAGGCCAACCAGCTTGTCAGTGCTCTTGTCAGCACGTTGCTGCTCAATCACTTTACGACCGATAAAGTCACGCTCTGCCGGCTCCCACGCAATGGTCCACGCCATGTTAGCAGCCAGTGGAGAAACGCTTTCGTCCATATCTGAGCCGTAAAGGTTCATGCCCGCTTCTAAACGTAGCGTATCACGTGCACCTAGGCCAGCCGGACGGACGCCCGCGTCTAATAATTTTTGCCACAGTTGCGCTGCATCATCGTTGTGTACAACGATTTCATAGCCGTCTTCACCTGTGTAGCCCGTGGTTGCAATGAACAGCTCTTCAGCCTGTACGCCAAAGAATGGCTTCATACCTTCTACTGCGGCGTTTTGTGCATCGCTCAGGATAGTGGCTGTTTTTGCTTTGGCATTTGGCCCCTGTACCGCAATCATCGCGTACTCAGGACGCTCTGTGATAGCCACATCAAAGTCGGCAGCAACCGCATTCATGTGTGCTAAGTCTTTTTCGCGCGTTGCAGAGTTTACAACCAGACGATACTCAGTTTCTGTGAAGAAGTAGATGATCAAATCATCAATCACACCGCCCTGCTCGTTCAGCATGCCAGTGTAAAGTGCTTTACCTGCTACTTTCAGTTTTGCCACATCGTTGGCAACCAGCTTGCGCAGGAATGCCTGAGCATCCGCACCTTTTACATCGACTATGGTCATGTGAGACACATCAAACATACCTGCGTCTTCACGCACGGCGTTGTGCTCTTCGATTTGCGAGCCATAGTTGATTGGCATTTCCCAACCGTGGAAATCGACCATTTTCGCGCCAGCTTCTAGGTGCTTGGCATGCAGTACTGTTTTAGAAGTCATACTCTTCCTTCACTTTATTGTCATCACTCATCCGGTTTCTTCCGGATGTGTGTTCACCGGTGCAACACCGGTGAGTGGGGTTAACTTGGAGCGTGTTCGTTTGAGTGAGCAAAACCTTGCTCAGCCAGTCGCGCCTGCCACAGGCTTAATGTGTCTTGTTGTGCGATCAGCTGATACTGCTGCTGATCCTGCTGAACTATAGTGGTGACGAACACCTCGCCGCTTTGTTTACCATAGCAGGCCTGCAAGTCTGAAATTTGCAGACCCGGTGTCAGCGAAAAGCTGCTCAGCACCGCCTCAAGTGCAGCCTGACCGCTCAGTTGCATAATGGCTAAGTCGCTGCGGCGCACTAATTCAATGTCGTAGTCGCTGTCGTGTTTACTTACCAGCGCAGAGAGTGCTTGTGCAGCATCTTCGCTCAGCACAAAACGGTAGGCTGTTTCGCTAAAGTAATAAACAGCAAAAGACTGACCACCTGCCAGCAGACCCTGTACACCCAGCCCGGGTGCCATCAGTTTGTTGAGGTTCAGCCCCAGCTCCTGATTCAGAAAAGGTGTGGTTTCAAATCCGCTGAAATCCAGTACAACCAGATCCTGTGGCGAGAAAATGCGATTTTCCACCGCCACCGTACCTAAACGGTGCTTAGCGAAGATGATTGGCGTGCTCATCATGCGACTATCCTGATGAAATTAAGATGGAGAAAAGTATAGGGATCCGTCTGCACAACAACAAATTGTATTTATTTATCGTTTGATAAATAATATTAATGTATTTGGGTTTTATAAATAGATTTTATTAATATGAAAAACTTATCGATTGATGGCCTGCGCACCCTGGTGACTGTGGTTGAAGTAGGTGGTTTTGCCAAAGCAGGCGAGCTGCTGGGTCTGTCTCAGCCGGCGGTGAGTTTGCAGATCAAACGCCTTGAAGAGCAGCTGGGCTGTAAACTGTTTAAAAAACAGGGTCAGCGACAGGTGCTCAATCAGTATGGTGAGTTGCTACTACCCCAGGCCAAGCAAATGCTGCAATTCAACGATGGGATCATTCAGCAATTTACCTCAGAGAGCGTCACCGGCCGGGTACGTCTGGGCATTCCCAGTGAGTTTGCCGCACGTATTTTGCCCGCCATCATCGGCGACTTTGTGTCTTTGTATCCGGACGTGGCGCTGGAAGTGAAATCCCGACTCAGTAAACACTTACTTTCCGTGTCACGTCAGGACCAGTTCGATTTGGTGCTGGCACTGAACGAAGATTTGAATTCCTCAAATTACCCGGTGTTTATGCAGGATCAGCTAGTATGGGTGGGCGACCTGTCCCTGGCGCAACAGCAGATCGTCACTTTGGTCACAGCGCCGGAGGGCTGCATTTATCGCCGCCGTGCCATTGAGGCTCTGCAACAAGCCGGGCTGCAATACCGCATTGTGTATAGTAATGCCGATTTAACGGGGCTGACTGCCGCGCTTAAAGAAGGCCTGGGCATTACAGTGCTGGCTAAAAGTACCGTGCCGGCTACGCTCAGTTACCAGGCGCAAACGCCCTTTCTGCCCGAACTGGGCCAGATTGGTATCAGCTTGGTGAAAAACACTCAGGAATCTGCCCACGCGGTGAATAAGCTGGCCGAGTTTATTGCACTGCGTTTGGGGTAGACATTGCTTTTGAGACCTGCGGGATGACAGGCTGTGTATGTGGGAATGGGTGTTATTGGTGTCACTCCTGAGTCGCCTGTTAGTAGATCCCGCATCAAGTGCGGGATGACTGGAGTGTATACTGGATGACTGGAGTGTATGCGGGATGACTGGAGGTAGGTGCTGGATAACGGTGAATAAATACATGATAAAGCGTATTGGACTTGCTCGCCTGGTGCTTACCCTGCAGGTGTAAGCCGGCTGCTTGTTTGGCATAAAGCAGCCCTTACGCCACCACTATTCGCCGATGGCTTGCTGTACAAACAAGTCTTTAATCGGGCCGAGGTTATCTACCACATTCAAACCCACGCCACGTACCAGCTTTTTCAGTGGGTGACTGCCGCTGAACAGCTCTTTCAGACCCTGCATCATGGCAATGTGTTTTTGTGCATCGAGTTTGCGGCTGCGTTCGTAATCGCGCAGTGTACGGTGAGAGGCGAACTCCTCACCCTCCTCACTCAGTGCGTTGATCAGATGTGCGGCATCTTTGAGGCCCAGGTTCATTCCCAACCCTGCAAGCGGGTGGATGGTGTGTGCGGCATCGCCCATTAACACCACTTTACCGGTTAGCCACTGCTGTGCGTAACGCATGGTCAGCGGGAATACCGCACGCTCGCCCTGCACCTTACATAATCCGCATTGCAGGTCGCTGGCTGCGCTCAAGGCTTTATTGAAACTTTGCTCGTCCATGGCCATCAGTTCACGGGCATGTTCAGGTGCAGTAGACCAGACGATTGACTGAGTGTGGGGGTCAGACAAAGGCAACAACGCCAGCGGACCATCCGGCAGGAACACCTGACGCGCAGTCGCATCGTGCGGTTGCTCGGTTTTGATGGTGGCCACAATGGCGTGGTGATCGTAATCCCAGAAGCTGATCGGCAAGTTAAACTGGCTGCGTACCCCTGAGTTGGCACCGTCTGCCGCAACCAGCAATTTGGCCATCACCGGTGTGCCCTGCTCCAGCGTGATCAACACGTCGCTGTCGGTCTGGTGGATAGACTGGTAACGGCTGCCAAACAGTAAACTCGCCTGGCTGTGCTGTTGTAAGGCCTGATACAGGGCAAAACGGATAGCGTCGTTTTCGATAATATGGCCCAGTTCAGGCAAGGCCAGCTGCTGTGCGTTAAACTGAATACGGCCAAAGCTGTCGGCGTCGCACACCGACATCTTGCGATAGGCCGTGGCCCGCTGCGCCTTAATGGCATCCCACACGCCTAACGACTCAAACAGGCTCTGGCTGGCCAAACTGATGGCACTGACCCTTGCGCCATAGGCCTCGCTCAGAGGCTGAGGCTCAGGACCGGCATCCAGCACCATCACCGAGATATTGTTCTTTGCCAGACCCAGCGCTAAAGCAAGGCCTACACACCCACCACCGACTATGCACACTTGTACTTGCTGCATGATTATTCCTTACAGGGTTCGTCCCATGAGTTGTCGCGCCAGTGGCGCTTTCAGTTGTGAGAACAGGCTCATCGACAGCAGGCCACAACTGCGCCCTAGTGCCAGCATACGGGAATCATTAGAAAACAGTCTGACCAGAGAATCGGTCAGTGTCATAACACAGTTAATGTCTGACTCGCGCGCGGTTTTATAGCCTTGTGTGAACGCATGACTGCCCCACTGCTCGCGGTCTGTCTGTTGCAGCTGCGCTGCCAACGCCTGAATGTCGCGCAATCCCAGGTTAAAGCCCTGCCCGGCAATGGGGTGGATAGCATGCGCGGCATTACCAATAAGCACACAGCGATGATGCACCAACTGCTCAACGCGGCCTAAAACCAGCGGATAACTGGTTCGCCTGCCAACCCGTTCAAACATCCCAGCACGATAGCCAAACGCGCTTTGCAAACGCGCCAAGAATTCCGCCTCATCGCATTGTCGCAACGTATCTAATTCCTGCTGCGGCATACACCACACCAGAGAGTAGCGGTTGTTGCTCATCGGCAGCAGGGCCATCGGGCCATGCTCGGTAAAGCGTTCAAACGCCTGACCCTGATGTTTATCGCTAATCTGCACATTGGCTATCAGGGCGCCCTGTTCATAAGCCACACTGTCAAAGCCTATATTTAGCTTGCTACGGGTCGGCGATTGCGCGCCGTCGGCCACCACGAGCAGTTTGCCCGAAAGAGTTTCACCGCTGTCGAGCTCAACATCGACCTGTGTTTGCTGCTGATGCAAACTGGTAATTTTGGCAGGGCAATACAGAGCGAGATCCAGCTTACTCAGTTGCTGATGCAAATACGCACCGTAAGGGTTTACTTCAACCACATAACCCAGCGCCTCAACCGCGAACTCATCACAGGTGATGGTGGTTTTACCAAAGTGGCCTCGGTCTGAAACATGCACCTGAGTGATAGGCTCTGCAAAATCCCAGTGCGGGTCAAACAACCCAAGTTTGCGCAAATAAGAAACCGACTGCTCGGCCAGTGCCAGGCTGCGGTCGTCAAAGCTGGGGTGATGGGCCGTTTTAGGCTCAAAGGCTTCAATCACCGCGATGCGGCTGTCGGGAAGCTGTTTTTTGATCGTGACGGCAGCGGTGGCACCGGCCATGCCACCCCCCACGATTAACACATCAAAGTGTTGCAAGTGTTGCTCCTGCTTGTATTTATTCGCCTGAACGCATTAAGGCTTCAATCTCTGCAATGGTTTTAGGCACCCCAGCGGTGAGGTTTTCAAAGCCATCCGCGGTGATCAGCAAGTCATCTTCTATGCGCACGCCAATGCCCTTAAATTGCTCAGGTACTTCGGCATCTTCATCAAAGTACAGGCCCGGCTCTATGGTCAGCACCATGCCTGGCTCAAATGGTCTGTCGGCTTCATCCAGCTTGTATTCGCCCACATCGTGCACATCCAGCCCCAGCCAGTGACCCAGGCCATGCATATAAAAGGCTTTACAGGCTTGCTTGTCGAGCAATTCGTCGACATCGCCGGCCAAAATACCCAGCTCTATCAACCCTTCGGTCATCACCCGCATCGCGGCGTCATTAGCCTTAACCAAAGTGCCGCCCGGCTTAACCTGTTCAAAAGCGGCCTGTTGAGAGGCCAATACCAGCTCATACACGGCTTTTTGCGGCGCGCTGAAACGACCATTTACCGGAAAAGTACGGGTAATATCGGCAGCATACCCTTCAAGCTCACAGCCTGAGTCGATCAGGATCAAATCGCCGTCGGTTAATTCATCGCAGTTGTCGGTATAGTGTAAAATATTGGCGTTGTTACCCGAGCCAACTATGGTGCCATAGGCCGGATGACGGGCGCCATTCATGGCGTAATGATGGTGAATTTCGGCTTCCAGCTGGAACTCGGTGGCACCGGGCTTTGCAAACTGCATGGCACGTTTGTGAGCATCTGCACTGATCTCGCCCGCTTTGCGCATCACCGCTATTTCAGCGTCTGACTTAAACAGGCGCATTTCGTGCAGTAACGGGCGCACATCCTTAATGATTTCTGGTGCCCGGTAGCCTTTTTTCGGCGCGCCACGCAAGGTACCAAGTAAGGCCCAGATTTTATCGTCAAACCCAGCGTATGTGCCCTGACCATAGTAAAGTGCCTTGCGGCCGTTAACCAGGGTCAGCAGTTCATCATCCAGTTCACTCAAAGGAAAGGTCTGGTCCAGCTCTAAAGTGGTTTTTGCTTTCTCGTGACCCATGCGGCGGCCGTGCCAGATCTCGGCTAATTTATCTTTGTTACGACAAAACAGCGTCTGTTGTGTTGCGCCGTCTTTGTCTTTACTTAGCACCAGCACCGCATCGGGCTCTTTAAACCCGGTTAAATAGAAAAAGTCGCTGTCCTGGCGGAACGGATACTCAGTATCACGGCTGCGGGTCAATTCAACGGCAGCGGGGATCACCGCCACCGCATTGTTATCCATGTGCGCCAGCAGCTCGGTGCGGCGCATTACAAATTCCTGATTAGCTATCATCATAATTAATGCACTGTTTTAGAGGTCGGTGAAGCAGCGTCTTTGCCTAACTCAGCAAAACACAACAGGGCCGACACGCGGATGTATTCGATCACCTCGTGCAGTGCCTGTTTGTCTTCTTCACTTTCGTCGAAATGGGTATCTAGTTTAGTGATTTCGCTAAAGTCACCAATCACTTCCTTTACATCGGCCGAAAACTTACCATAGTCTTTTTGCTTGAGGCCAAAGCCCAGTAAAAACCCAGACACCCAGGCCACCAAGGCATTGGCCTGATCGCTCAGGCTTTCTTCCATCGGTAAATACAGCTCAAACAGGTGCTCTGGATCATTAAAATGCGCAACGACCAGTTTATATAACTCGGCAAAAAACTCTTTCAGTGGCGCAGCAAACTTCTGACCATCGTTAAAGACATCGCTCAGCAGCCCCAGGTACTCCTGCTCTTCGATATTCAGGCCACATGCCAGTAGTCCGCTGATGGTACCGTGCACTTCAGCCGGGGCAATGTAGATATCGTGTTGTTCCAGCAGTAGCTGTGCTTGCTGATAATCTCTTAATTCACTCATGGATAATGTTCTCGTTTGCTTTGTTCTGCTTAGTTAATGCTACCACCCGAAGTATAGCAACAGCAACGACTTGTCGGTTTGTGTATAATTAATCTACGCACTTTTTGGGGTTGTTCAGATGCCATACAAAAAGTGCATAAATCACCGCCAGTCGGACGACTTTTTACGGATATTTGCCAATAAAGGTTTCTAGATGCGGTTTGGTCTTATATACTGAAATCGTTCCCTAGCACGTTGGACAGTGGATGATGTCCCTGAGCCGATAACTTTTTCTTAGGAACGCAGTTTGCTTACTATTGCGCAGGCTCGGCAGGTACCGAGAAGCCTACGGTAGGCTGTTGCTTTCCGCCTTGAACCTTAGGGTTCAAGGACTGACATCTGCATCCGCGTTGCCGGGGACACCTTTTCTTTTTGCAGCAAAAACTTCCCCACACCTAGCACCATCATTCAGATATTAAAAACCAGCCAGGCATAAAAAAACGCCCCGAAAGGCGCTTTAGATTATACCAATTTGCTTAATTAAGTGTTCAATTTTGAGGCGAGAAAATATGTTCGATAACACCGCTCACGCGTCCTGCTATCGCTGAGGTACCTACGTCCATGTAGGCAAGGCAAAAATTTGCGAACTCATACCTTAGGTAAAGGTTCTAAATAAGAAATTTTTAACGCCGTTAGCGTCATATTTGCTCCGTCAAATTGAACAGGTATTAGGTGAAATTGGTATCATTACTGCGACAACTTGCGCTTGGCAGGCTGCGCGTAGATAGATAGCACCAGCTGGCGTAACTCTTCTGGTACTTGCTCCAGCGCTTCCATAAAACGATTCTTCTCAAGCTCACTGCTCTGGCTTTCATCGCCGGCAGCCAGGTAGTTGCTCGAATGCAGATAATAATTGCTGACGATCTGCCGATCGATGATTTCGGCCAGCTGCTCCGGCGTTTCAAACTCTTCGTCTATGGGTGAGCCAAACGCTACATGAACATGGCCCTTATCGCTGCTGAACCCTTCAATGATGCTGCTGATGTCTTCACCTTCGGCTTTCACGTATTCACCGAACTGCTGCTTGTGATAAAGCTCGCGGGCCTTTGACACAGCACAAGGCTCGTACTGGTAAGAAATCGACACAGGAACAATCTTCAGCTGGCGCACATATTCCGCAAACGGCAGTTTGAGCTTACGCCCATTCAATTGCAGCATTTTCAGCAATGCCGGATCGGTAAAGTCGACGCCATCTTTAGCACGCCCTTCTTTTTGCGCAATCCAGATTGAGTTGCCTTCATCCAGCGAGTCATGAATATATGCTGACAGCTGAGACAAGGCACGCAGCATTTCTTTTGGCGCTTTGGCTGAGCGCTTCACAATAAAACTCTTATTCAGGCGCATCAGCTCTGTGATGTAAGGCACCTGAAGCAGGTTATCGCCAATGGCAATGCGCACGGTTTGCATTTTTTGTTGATGCAGACCCCAGTTCACCAGCGCCGGATCCAGCACTATGTCTCTGTGGTTGGAGATAAACAGATAGGCGCCCTGCTTTTCGAGCTTATCCAGGCCGGAATAGGTTACCTTGCTGGTGGTACGCTCAATCAGCATAGACAGATAACCAGCTACTTCATTCTGAACCGCTTCAACATTAGTGACTGACCGCCATTTTTTCTTCAATCGGCTACGCACCAGTGGCCGGGATATCAGATCCCATCCTGCCAACCATTTGGGCAGGTTATGCTCCGCAATCACATCAATAAACTGATCATCGTCCAATAAACGCTGCAAAGCTGCAGGGACTTCATCGTCATTGTAAGGTCTGATATCTGCGTATTTATCCACTAAACTACTCTTTATTATTGGGTGGTTGTCATCAAAACGTCTTATTCTATCGTGCAGCCTGATCGGAAGCTAAGAATATCAAGTCTGACCAGAAGCGCCTGCATCACTTACGGTATTATGCAGGCACCTGAGGTTATGCCGATGCCTGAGCGGGCATAAAGCGTTGCTTAATACCCAGCAGCATTAATCTTGCCATCAGCAGAGCCAGTACCACGCCTGACCCCAGCGTTAGCCAATAGGGTAAGACTTCATGGTCGTGCCCCATCATAGGCGCCACCGTAAAACCAAACTGTGCGACCAGCCAGTCGGTCAAAAATCCAAAAATAATTGCCACACCAATAACCGCCCCCAGATAAGCAAACACCGCTCGACGACCCAGCTCTTTAGCGACCACACCTATAGTGGCAACGTTTGTGGCGGGGCCCGCCAGCATAAAGACCAGCACCGCACCGGGAGACACACCCGCCAACAATAAGCCGGCCGCAATGGGCGTTGAGGCTGTGGCACAAATGTACATTGGAATACTGACCAGGATAACCACGATCATGGCCAAAATGCCATTGCCCCACTGAGCCAAAAAGGCTTCGGGAACATAGGTTTGTACTAAGGCGGCAAAGAATAGACCAATCAGTAGCCATTGCATAGTATCGGCTAACAATTTGTTACAGCTAAATTGCACGGCGGACGTTAACTTTTGCCATAACCCGGGCTTGGCTTGCGCTGATGCACAGCAGGGTGCAGCCTGCTCAGCGGGCTTTTCTACAGGCTGACTATCACAGCAGCTGCTTTGCGGCGCAGGTTCAGTCTTCATTTGGCTATCGCAACAGCTGGCAGACTGCGCAGGTTCAGCGACTTGTTCACTAGCACAGCAACTGCTTTTTTTCGGCTCCACTTTTTTTACTGAGCTGCCACAGCAGCTACTTTCTGAGGGGCTTGCAGCAGAAGGCTTTACATTTCCTTCGTCTTTACCAACCAGCACACCGGCGGTGATCGCACTTGCGACTGCGGCGATGGGCCGGATCACGGCCATAAAAGGCCCAAGCAGCGCGTAAGAAACTGAAATAGAATCCACCCCTGTTTCGGGTGTCGATACCAAAAAGGCAGTCGTGGCACTTTTGGACCCGCCGGCACGACGCAACCCGATGGCAGCCGGGATTACGCCACAGGAACATAGCGGCATAGGCGCTCCTATCAGAGCCGCTTTGATAGTCGTCCAGAGCCCTTCTTTTCCCAGATGCTTTTGTAAGAAGTCTTTAGGAATAAATACGTTAAGCAAACCGGCAAGTAACAGGCCCAACATCAGCCAGGGCGCTGAAACCAAAAAGAGTTGCCAAAAATTATCAAGCAGAGCCATCTACATCCTCCAACGCGGTTAAGATAGAACAATCATCAGCACTTTCTTCGCCGCCACAACACCGCTCGGCCAGCACGCTCAAAGAGCGCTCGAATTTCAGTAACTCTTCAATTCTTTGCCGGGTTTGTGTCAGTTTCTGTAACGTCAGTGATTTCACTTCTTCACAGCTGTGATTGTGTTTATCAATTTTAATGGTCAGTAGTTCCTGAATATCTTTAAGACTGAAGCCTACTGCCTTTGCCCGCACAATAAAACGCATCTGCTCAAGCGCGCTATCGTCATATAACCGATAACCTGCCGGGCTGCGAACACTGGCCTGCAACAGACCCTGGCGCTCATAATAACGCAGTGTGTCGGTAGACACATTCAATTGTTTAGCAATGTGGCCAATCTTATACATAGTCAGTTTTACCGTCCTTTATGAATCTGATCACAGTATAAACCTTAGAGTTGAGTTCAAGGTCAAGCACAAAGATAAACTTTGGCAATAAAAATGATACACTCGGCGCCATCTGTTAGTAAGGAATGTTTGCCCACATGAATATTGTTGTTTTAGATGCCGCCACGCTGGCGGGTGTTAGCCTGGACCCACTCAGAGAGTTTGGCACAGTCACCCAATACGATACCACCTCACCTGAACAGCTGATGTCGCGAATACAGAGCGCGGATGTGATTGTGACCAACAAGGTGGTGCTCAATGCTGATGCACTGAGCCAGCTGCCGAACCTCAGATTGATCTGCGTGGCTGCCACCGGCACCAATAATATCGACCTGGAGGCTGCCCGTGCCCACAATATTGCGGTGACCAATGTGGCTGGCTATTCCACACCTTCAGTGGTTTTGCATACATTTACCCTGCTTGGCAATTTAATGAGTAATATTCATCGCTACGCGCAGGATTGTGCTAATGGTGCCTGGCAACGCAGCGAACTGTTCTGTCGTCTGGACTACCCAATTCACGATTTGTCGGGCAAACGCTTTGTAATAGTCGGCTATGGTAACCTTGGTCAGGCGGTGGCTAAAGTCGCAAGCGCCTTTGGGGCCGATGTCGTGATTGCAGAGCGCCCGGGGCAAGAGACAGTGCGCGCTGAGCGCCTTGAATTTACCGAAGCACTGCGCAATGCCGATATTATTTCCATTCATTGCCCTTTGACCGATACCACACGCGACTTGTTTGATGCCGATACACTGGCGCTGCTTCCGGCTCATGCCATCTTACTGAATACGGCACGCGGTGGCATTGTCAATGAACAGGCACTGGCGGATGCACTGGCCAGCAAGCAGCTGCTCGGTGCCGGCGTGGATGTACTCAGCGTGGAACCGGCTGCGCCTGATAACCCACTGGTGCAGTATCAGGGCGATAACTTGTTACTGACCCCGCACACGGCCTGGGCCAGCCAGGAGTCAATCACCCGCCTGATCCAAGGCATAGCAGAGAATATTGATAGCTTTTTGCAAGGACGTGAACACAATCGGCTGGTGTAGCACAGTAGCGTACGGCGTATGTGATAAATAGGTGCAATTGGCGTCACTCCTGAATCGCTTCTAAGTAGTTCCCGCATCGAGTGCGGGATGACGCGCAGTGTATGTGAGAATAGGTGCAATTGGCGTCATTCATGAGTCGCTTTTAAGTAGTTCCCACATCAAGTGCGGGATGACGCGCAGTGTATGTGAGAATAGGTGCAATTGGCGTCATTCATGAGTCGCTTTTAAGTAGTTCCCACATCAAGTGCAGGGTGACTGGTGGTGTATGTGAGAATGGGGTATGGTGATAAGTTCGTGCTTTTAACCAACTATTGGTTAATTCATTCAAAATATAGCATTTCATAATTATCACCTCCTTATCGAAAACCATAAGATATTGATTTATAATAATTTAAAAACTGGCAAACTCTTTGCTGTATTCAAATCAATGAAAATAAAGACGGCTAAGCCTGGGATATAAAGATGAAAAAACTACTACTCGCAACTGCGCTCTTAAGTTCAACCGCACTGACAGGCTGTGTAGTCGCAGTCACAGATGGCGAATACAATGGTCACGGCGGCTGGAAGAAAGAACAGAAACAGAACCGTGAAAAAATCAGCCAACTCAAAATGGGTACTGAATATCAGCGCGTGCTGAGCAAGCTGGGCACGCCTGAATACACAGACATGGTGTCTAAAGACGATACGGTTTATCAGATACTTTACTTTGCAACCAACAGCAAACACTCCGACGGTGTAGTTACAAAAGACGAGTGCACACCTTTGCTTTTCAAAGATAATAAATTGGTCGGTTTTGGTGACACTGCACTGGCACACCTGCTATAGACAGCGCCCTGACGGGATCAGAGTCTTGTACTCTGAACCCGTTACACTACATTCAATACCGCTTTTTGCTGGCGTTCACGTGCATCATTAAGCGCCATGGCAGCCTGATCTAACGGCTCGCAGTGGTCCCTGGAAAAATCAGCTTTGGTATAGCAAATACCCACACTTACGGTCACATGCGCGCAAGTCGGCGACGCTGGATGCGGGATAGCTAACGCAGCCACCGCTTTATGGATTGCGTCTGCCACTTCAAGCACTTCTACCTCACTGATATCACGAAGCAACGCCACAAAACGCCCGCCATCGTGTCGCGCCGTAAAGCCATCCATATTGTTTATCAAGCCGGAGACCACTTGGGCAATTTTACAGAGACATTCATCGCCACTCGCGTGACCAAATAACTGATTGTAACTTTCAAAATGGTCAACCCCCAGCACAAATACCGCCAAAGGCCGCACACCCGACGCACACTGCCGCCAGTAGGTTGTTAAAGTTTCATTCAATGCACGACGGTTGGGTAGCGACGTCATGCCATCGATTAGAACTTGCTGGGACAGCTGGTCGTTTCGCTGTTTGTTGCTCAGATGGATTTTTACTCTGGCTTTGACAATATTTGGGTTGAACGGCTTGGTAATGTAATCGACCGCGCCTTGTTGAAGGCTGTCTGCTTCATCCATAAAGCTGGCACTGGCGGAGATCACGATAACAGGTAACAGTGCTGTGTCGACATTTGCTTTCAACGCTTGCAGAAAAGGTTCTGTTGCACCGCCGAGTTGTTGATTGTCCATGATGACAAGGTCGATACCGTTACTTTTTAATAGCCCCAGAGCTTGCTCCCGAGATGAACTCAGCGTAACGAAGTAAGTTTCCTCCAGGGTGTTTTGTAGTACCACACGGTTAAGGGGATCCGGGTCTAACACCAGAATGTGGGCCGATTTGTGCATTTTCTTATCCTTTTAGCCACAACGAAATAAAACACAAAGTTTGTTCTACAGCCATATAGAGTTGGTCAGATAACTGGTCAGATGCTAACTCATCAGTTTGCTTTGACTGCGCTTCGCATTGACGTGCCTGCTCTGCCAGACGGCGTAAACCAAGACCCGCAGCAGATCCTTTAATGGTATGTGCCAGGCTCGCCAGTTCCGTAGCACTTTCAACACCCTGCAAACTCGTCATATACTCTTCACAAAGCTTAGCAAACTTTTCGAGCATAGTGCGTAGCAACGCCTCTTTATTCATCATTTGTGTCAGTGCGAACGAATAATCAAACACAACCTCACCAGCTGGCACATACTCCAGCAGTGCCAGGCACAAATCAGCGGGTGTGATCGGCTTTACTAAAAACCCATTGAGTCCGGTCGCCAGCGCTTGCTGCTTTTCCTGTTCATGAGCATTCGCAGTCAGCGCTACGATAGGAAGTGCCTGACCGTCGAATTGTCGTCGCAGTTGTCGACTGGCCTCGTAACCATCAATATTCGGCATATAAAGGTCCATCAATACCACATCCGGGCGCAGCTTCTGACAAATGGTGACTATATTCTCTGCATTGCTAAGCGCAATCACGGTTGCCCCGCGCTGCTCCAGTACAGTTCTGCTGATATCCAGGTTTACCGGATTATCATCCACCACGATACACAACAAAGGCGTTAAGGTATGGGTGCCTGGTGAATCTGTGACCGACCTTTCCAGTGAACACACACTCAAGCTCTGGTAAAACACCGGTGCTGACAACCTGATGGCATCAGACTCTGCAGGCAGTGCGTCGGTGAAAGAGTCTGTATCAGGCACCAGCCAGTGTATTTTTCGTCCAAACTCAGTCTGACTTAATCTACGAACACGCTCTGCGTTGTCACAGGCCAGATAGGAAACAGAGCTGGTTGTATTGAGTGTGTTCAATTCCGTCTCACTTCCCTGGCGTATACCCTGATGGGCAAGATAAGGCAGAGGCCCTTGTTGCTCCAAAATAAGAAACAGAGATTTACGGCTGTCATCTTCTGCCAATGCCGCGCGCTCTAAGCGTAGAGTAAACTCAAACCGGCTGCCTACCTGGGGTTTACTCGAAAGCGTGACTTCTCCCCCAAGTAATTGAATAACCTGTTTCACTATCGCCAGGCCGAGTCCAATGCCCTCATGTGGACGTGAGCTACTTTCATTCCCCTGAGTAAACGCATCAAATAAGCGCGCCTGATCCTCTTCACTAATGCCCGGGCCGGTGTCCCAAACACAGAATCTTATGGCCTGCTCCGGACCATGGTTATCCTGCTGCAGGGACAAGGTCAATCCTACCCGGCCATGCTCAGTAAACTTCACCGCGTTCCCCAGCAAGTTCATCAACACAAGCTTTATACGCGCCTCATCGCCAATCAACCTGGGCCAGATAAAGGGCTCAACCTCAATTTCAAATTCCAACTGTTTGGCACTGCTTAAAGGCGTAATTAAGCTACTCAAGTTAGCTATCAGATCAACAATGCAAAACGGCTGGTTGTTAGATTTTCCCTGTCCGCTTTCAAGCCGGGCAAAATTGAGAATATCGTTTAGCATCGCCAATAATTGTTGAGCAGCGCTTTCAATCTGCTCCAGCTTATGTTGCTCCTTCCGTTCATCCAAAGCAGGTTTTAGAATACTCACCAGGCCCAGAATGGCATTAATAGGTGTACGGATCTCATGACTGATATTGGCAATAAAACGGCTTTTGGCGTGATTGGCCCGTTCGGCATCAAGCCGGGCGCGAATGAGCGCCGTGACATTTTGCACGTGGATTACGAAGTACTTTGGATTTTTCTGTTTGTCCCAGACCAAAGAAACACTCAGATGCAACCAGCGTTTTGGGTCTTGCTGGGCCAGACTCAGTTCACTGGCTCCCTGTCGCTCGTGTAAACAATGATCCAGTACATCATTTAAGGCTTCGACATCTGCATCTTCAAACACACTGTACAGACTACTGCCAATATCTACTCGGTCGAATAACTTACGCGCCGTCCGATTGAGCTCCAACACAAGCCGGTCGATAGACAATAAGATCACGCCATTTGGCGCGTACTCAATTGCCGCTTTAAAATTTTGCTCCGATGCCCTGAGTGCGGTCAGCGCCTGTTGTTGTTCACTAATGTCCCGGGCAACCCCCAAAGTGCCAATACGCTTTCGCAGGTCGTTATATAACGGAGAAACCGTGATGAGATAGCTGCGCCCTTCCAATAACAGAGTATCTGTCAGGCTTTGCTCCTGGCGATTCATTGCCAGCTCCAGGTCAAGCAGGGCCAGATGTCGTTCGGTGACTTCGTGATGCTCGTGCGCAACCAAGTCAACCTGTTCTACTCCAATAAACCGCTCAAACGCCTCATTGCAGCCAATAAAAGATCCATCGATGTTCTTATAGTAAACCAGATCAGGCACTGAATTTAGTACAGTTTTAAGTAAGGCGGCCTGGCGCTCTTTGGCTTCAAGGCTTCGTGAGAGTGCTTTCTTCTGCTGCTGAACCTGTTCATCAAGCCTTAAGTTGTTCTCCTGCAACTGCTGTAAGGCATTGCGCTTTTGTGTAACAACCCGTTTGATTTCAATAAACCATGGCTGCCAGTCTCTAGGAACCGCATAATTCATCGTCGTTTCAGGGGTATTTTCCTGATAGGTTAGGTACTTTACAAAATGCTTAAGGGGGCGAATAAATACCTGGGCGTTGAGCCATACATAAGCTGCAAAGGTAGACACAATAAACAAGATCAGAAAACCTAGTTCGAGTAATGCTTCATACCTCGCAGGTGCAGAAAAGCTTGCTTCACTCTGAACAAAACGAAGTGTAAAAGGCTGAGCTGGGGGCTGGTAACTAAAACGCACACCACCTTCCCAGGGAAGCTTATCATTGTGCGAAGGATTCGCTTCTGGCTCTCGAAACCCTTTGCTGGTAGCCAAGGTTACGCCGGGCTGAGTGCCCTTCAACGCCAGTTCCCCACCACCAAAGGTCATCTGTTGTAATCGTCCAGCCAGTTTATCGACATCGTAGATAAGCAGTATCTGTGCAAGCGAGCCACTGGTCAGGCGCTGTCCGAGCGCAAAATAATGCTTGCCAAATACCCGTGTTGGCATACTTGTGGCGGTGATCCCCTGGCTGAATTGCGGTGTAAAGCGCGACTCCACTATAGCCGTCAATAAGTTGCTCTGGCTGGTATCGCGCCGTTTAACAAAGGCAAAACCATTATCCTGAATAAATACCACGGCTTCGAGCTCATCAATCAGGGCCAAAGCAGTATCAAAACTTGGACCCAAAGCCATAATTTGCTGCCACTGTTCAACCAGTGCAGCTGTGGGAACAAATCTGCCCAGCCCGACCACTTCCCCTCCGTTATCGGGAAGCTGCCGGTAAAAGTACCCGCTTTGCTGGCGAATATTTTGTTGCCAATTTTCATCCAACTGGTAGCGAATAGGCTCCGCCAGACTATGGCGAATACTGGTAATCACTGTTTGTGCGGCCAGCGTTTCCTGCTCGACTTGCCCTGCAAGTACATAAAACTGGGCCTGATACACCTGATACTGGCGTTCAAGTTTGATCTGATATAGATGAAAACAGAGTACCACCGCCAGTAGCATAGGCACCAGCAAAGCAATGCTGATAGCCTTACGATAGTTCTTAAGAGGGAGAAATTCCGGCACGCAGCGGCTCAATGTTAGTTCCTTGTTTTAGCAAGAGTAACCAGCGCTTAGCGATCTTTCAAGTGGGTTTTAGGAAACACGCAAAGCCCATACGCTAACTTAGAAATAAGCAACTAACGGCATATCGATGAGCAACCAAAGAGCCTGACGGTTGCTCTGTGAGCGTCAACTTTCTCTCGATAAACTCAGCGAGTGAGAACTTCTATATCGCATCAGCACAAAAGCGAGTACAAAGCAGACAGCTGCGGTTGTCACCGCCGCGTAGGTAGCAACGAGAAATGACTGTTCATTAGCAAAAGATACACAGGCAATCGCCAATGTAACCGCAAGCGTGTTAAAGATATATTTTACGCTGGCAACACGGCCATGCATCGCTTCGGGAGAACTCTTCTGTAATGCTGTGTTCCACATTACAACAGATACAGTCGTGGATAAGCCAAATAGTAGTACCAACAACAAAATCAGATATGCATGCCATTGTAGTGCATACCCCAAAAATAAGAGTGCTGCACTGACATGCGCCAGTAAAGAGTATCGATACTTAAGCCCTATATCCTTACTTTGCTTTATAACAAACACACCTGCCAGAATAGCACCAAGGGCAAACGCACCATCCAGTATACCCAGCCAGCGACTGAGATTATCAAAATTATGCGCAACAACAGGCGCCAGTAATAGATTAAAAACAGCAATCAGGGCATAGTCCACTGAGCCGATCATACACCCTCTTAGTATGGTTGCGTGCGCCAACACTTCAGTGAAGGCACGCCAGGAAATAATTTTAGATTTCACATCTGAACGCACTCTAAGATTTAGGTATTTGGCGCTAATCATCAAATAGCAGGCAGTACTGACAACAAAGGCCATTAACACAGTAAAAATAGCTGTGCCATGCGTGCCCAATTCAAGACTAAGTGCTGCAAGCGCCATACCTGCAAACTGACCTACCTGAAATGCAAGTGACACAGCACCGTTTG
This sequence comes from Pseudoalteromonas sp. R3, assembly GCF_004014715.1. Taxonomy (NCBI): domain Bacteria; kingdom Pseudomonadati; phylum Pseudomonadota; class Gammaproteobacteria; order Alteromonadales; family Pseudoalteromonadaceae; genus Pseudoalteromonas; species Pseudoalteromonas sp. R3. The sequence goes on along the minus strand of NZ_CP034835.1, from coordinate 1,126,835 downwards.
CTTTTTCGAGTTCAGATTGGCTGAATAGCGCCGGTAGCAAAGCGAACACCGCTGTTCGTATAAATGGGCGAAAAATATTAAGTAATACAGCCAGAGAAAAAATAAATAACGCGGTGGAGCTCAACTGAGATATCAAAACCCAGCAAGCGAATAACAGCAAAGAACTGATACCGAGGGACAAGTTCAGTACTTTCCCGGGCCCAAATCGGTCAACTGCGGCGCCAGCGATACCCTGTATAAATAGCGCAACGATAAAATCGCTCAAAAACGCCAGAGCAAATGCCCAGAGCCCACCAGTTTCTTGGTAAAGAATTGCGCCGAGTATCAGAGTTAATGCTCCTCTACCGGTGTTAATTGCAAACTCCCCAAGCATCAAAAGTATTATTCTTGAATTTATACTCAAAACACCCTCTCAAAATCCTGTTCAGGCAATCCGAGAAATTATACTGAATCAAAATATACCCATCTGCAACAAGAAATTTAATCCGAGAAAAAAGAAGCAGAAAAACCCAGCCTTACAAGCTAGAAAACGAAAAGTAACTTGATTAAATTTCAAGTTAAATAAATAATCCCAAAATACAAAACTCTTTTTAAAAAAAGAAAAGACAAGTCCTCACTAAAAATCTGAGAAAAACAATACAAAATAACTCAACAAAAAAAACGAAATAAACCTTTAATTTTGAGTGACTTTGACGAAAACCATCGATTTAAGAAAAACAATAAACAAGTCACTACGTTGTCAGTACAACTCAGATCCCCCGGCTCAACTCATGAAACTTTATTTGGCTTTTAAGGATTAAAAACCCAACAATGTACCTATATAAGAAAACCCCGCAGAGGAGTCGCTTGACAAGTTAAATTGACTTTGGGTACATTTTTTTCACTTTTTGACAAAGCAAAATAAACACATGAACTTCATTCATAACAAAAATCCCTTTGTCACCAAAAAACACGAATTTTCAATAACTCTTCAATTAGGGAAGAAATATGATTGACCAAATGGTGTTTAAAATTCCTACAGATAACGCGGATGTTTGGATTGGATATCAGCAAAAAGCCGGCATGGATTACTATTACGGTGGTTCTCGCCTGGTAAAGCCAGAAAAGGCAGATGAAGAAGTTCATGATGATCTGGTACGTTTGATCGTCAGCGAAAGCGAGCTAAAGAACACTCTGATTAATTTCGCGTTAACCATTTCACCACAAGACAGCAAGTTACCTGAAGGTCTCTTGGAGAGTAAAGTGGGTGGTGGACGTTGCCTTATCAGACCTAAGAATAACGACATTTATCAAGTCTTGTCTAATCCTTCCGACCCTAAATTTCAAGCCACGATAGATGAAGTGTTTGAAAAAGTTGGTGCCAAGCTTGAAGAATTAGAGGGTGTACTAAAGCTTACTCCGGATTTTGGAAAATTCGCAGACTGTTCAGATTACCTGTACAAACATACCAGCCATGTACTGGGTGTTAGCTGCGACATTGGCGGCTGTGGCGGTAAATCTAGCTACTCTACCTCTGGCATTATTGGCGCAATGGAAGAGGCTGGATTCGTTAGCGACACTTCTATTCCTGTCACAATCATTGGCTCAGCAGGCGCTATGGGCACGGACCTGACAAAATACTTTATCAACAGAAACTTCAAAGATATTGCAGTTTGCGATTTAGAGTATGACGCTGGCACAGTACAGCCTCCTGAGGGCGTCACCGTATTTGAGTCAGTGTACGGTGAATTTACCGCTGAGTGTTTGTCTCGCGGCGGATTGATCGTAGCAGCGACCTGGGGCAAAGAGCTCGAAAACTCTCCTATCGAAGTCTTACCCAGAGACACCTATCTAACGCTGGCCCATAACTTATGCCTACCAGAGGGACGCTACGGCGACGTCATTTGTGAGCTGCTTAAAGAGAAAAACATTGCATTCCTTCCAGGGCAGTTGATCACCTTAGGCGGTGCATTGACTTCACGCCTTGAGTGGTTCAGTCGTGTTAACGGCATTCGTGACTTTAACAAAGAGTATGCACACGAATATGCTCAGATGACCGTGGGTAAACTAACCAAAGAGGTGCTTAATATTGCCTCAGAAAATGGTACCCATACGGTTAAAGCGATGCGCAAGCTCGCTGAAGCTTAATTAAAAAACACCTAAGGGGGATATAAAAATGAATTTCAAAGAGTTTGCGAATCCCCCTATCACTTATTCTTCAACTGTTTATTTTGAGAATTTAGAAGAATTCAAAGACCAAACAAAGAAAAAATATACTTACGGGCGTCATGGAAATATTGTCAAAGAGCACCTATGTCAATTTATCTCTGAGTTAGAAGGTGGAGATTATACTGAACTCTATTCGAGTGGACTTCAGGCTATCACAACTTGCTTATCTGCCATCACCTCAAGTGGGGATACAATATTAGCATCTGACAACATATACGAGCCTACTAAATCCTTCCTAAATTATTTATCAAAAAAGCTGAATATACGGGTTGTTTATAAAGCGATTTATAATAACGATGTCGTTAAATCGCTGGATTTCAGGCAGTATCAAATTGTATATCTGGAGCCTGTCGGCTCAATGACGTTAGATGTATGCGACCTTCGTTATATCCTCAGTCAGTGCCAGATGCACGATGCAACTAGCCTGGTAGACAATACCTGGTCAGCAGGCCTAAGTTGCAAACCTCTGCAACTGGGAGCTGATTACTGTATTCACTCGTGTACCAAATTTATGTCTGGCGGCTCTGACATATTTATGGGTTCAGTCACCTGTAAACAGCACAACCAAGCACCTCTGGCCCAATACTCCACCATTATGGGCAATTATGTGGATCAGAATCCGATATATGCATTGTGCCAACGTGTGGAATCTCTCAAGGTAAGGTACAAAGAACAGAACAGCCAATGCCTACAAATGATTCAATCTCTGCGACAACAATGTCCAGAGCTGGCGCTGATTTATCCCGAATTTGATACCAATTTTACTGACCAAAACGGCTACAACACAGGTTTGCCTGGTTCACTTTTCTCGTTCCTATTGCCACGGAACGCAGTGAACGAACGGCGTATTTTTGAACAACTTGCTCACCTCAAAATTGGCTACAGCTGGGGGGAAGTAAGCCGGTATTGGTTTATACAGATATGCAAAGCCGACGACTAGCTCAACCGCAGGGCCTGGTATTCAGAGTCAGCGTAGGCTTGGACCCCGACAACAACGCATTGTTTGAGCAACAACTCCTATCTTTAATTAAAGAGGCTATGGAAAGTTCTGATGTTTAACTATTTTGCTTATGGTTCCTGTATGAACTTCAAATCTCTGTCTGAGACCATCCAAGAGAATGCCGCAGGGATTTTTGCCGGTGCTTTTATGCTGCCAAAGTACGATCTTTTGTTTAACTACCCATCGACAAATGGCCTGGATTGCTTTCTTAACATTGAAGCCAATCATACCGCGCAGGTTTGGGGTGGGGTTTTCAAGATTAACGACTCGCAACTCAATCAAATCAGAGTTCGCGAAGCTTTCTTCAAAAATCGTTATGCCGAAAAAGAGGTGCAACTCATTCGCGAAGATGGCAAAGAAATCCGGGCTCTGACATATATTGCTAACTATACAACACCGGAAGAAGGCAACCCTGGAAGCAGATATGCAGCACTGGTCAAGCAAGGGCTCAAAGATTGCCAACTCCCAGACCATTATCGACAAAAAATTGAAGACAAGATATTTGCTTTAACATCACGAATTAAGGATTAGCAAATGATCAAAAATAGAATTGCCTTAATTGGTCACAAATCTGCCGGGCTTACCTTTATATTTGAAGCGGCTGAACGGCTCGGGTACGAGATTTATCAAGTCGTGTGTCAAGGTGAAACCTGCTTTACGGATTCTCCCGTTTGCAAAGACATCATTGAACTGGACTTGTTTGGTGCGCCTCAATCAAGTTACGAGCAATTTGCAACTTTTTTTAGCCAACATAACTTAAATGGCATCTTTACCATGCGTGAGCAGCTGATCCCCTGGGTCGAGCAAGCCTGTGTGAAATCATCGCTCAAACATAACGGTTTGGAATGTGCCATAGCGTGTCGTGACAAGCTAATTATGCGAACTCGACTGACAGAAGCAGGCATACCCCAGCCTTTTTTTGTCGATGGCAGGCATATTGAAGACATGACTCAAATTCGCTTCCCCGTTGTCGTAAAGCCCTCAGCAGGCGCTGGCAGTATTGGAGTGATTAAGGCCAATAACGAGCAAGAACTTAAAGCGGCTATTGAACTCACCCAAACGTCAAACTCACGTTCACTGGACAAAGAATCTCTTTATGTCGATAAGGGCGGCATTATTGTTGAAGAGTATGTACAGGGTGAGGAACTGGTTTGTGACACATTTTCCGTTGACGGAAAGCTGGAGTTTATCTCGATAGGCAATAAGGGAGACTGTCAGGGACCCTATTTTGAAAAATCTATTTATCAGGTACCTGCACAACTGGATGCAACCCTAAAAGCACGCATAGTCACCACCGTGGAGCGTGCATTGACAGCGGTGGGCTTGCGCAATGGTCCATCCCACACCGAATTGCGTGTTTGTAACGGTATTCCGTACATCATTGAAGTGGGTGCCCGTGTGGGAGGTTCTGGGGTACCTGCTGAGTTGATCAGACTGTCCTCTGGGATCGAGCTATTTGAGGCCTGCTTTAAACTTGCCACAGGCTGTGCACTTGACCCAGCCACCTTTCAAAGTAAAAAGTCAAAATATGCGGGTAATTACGTGATCCCATTAGGCACAGGTGGCTTTTTTACCGGTTATCAGGGGTTGGAATGGGTTAATTCAGTGGCGCAAACACAGCGAGTCGTCACCAATTACAAACAGGGAGACTATGTTCCGGGCTACCCACTTTGTACATCTTATCCCGGCTTCATCATTTCTGAGCATCATACATTTCAGGACATGCACCACTTTCATCAACAGGTTAAAGATAACTTATATATTGAGTGGCAAGAGGGAGAACAATGAATATTCTGGCTCTGCAGCACAAAAACTTCCTGGGTGAATGCTCATTCAAGTTATCACAGTGGGCCAAAGAGACCTTTGAAAACTGCCACCTGCTACTGATGACATCTTGCCCGGCTGAGTTGGTGGATGAAACAACCACAGATGAAGTGTGTTATGCACAGACGGCTCCCTTTGTCTTAGAAGAAGTACTGTCGTTTATTAATAACCGACACATTGACCTGGTTTTGTTCCATGTCGAAGCAGATACAATTTTAAGTGCACAGTTACGAGCACAGTTCGGTATCGCAGGTCAAAGCCTGACTTCCGCCAACGCATTTAGAGATAAATACGTAATGAAATCTCTGTGTGCCGCCCAGCACATTGACGTTCCTGGTTTTACGAAAGTCAGTCCTGTTAACCTGACTGCCCAGTTGAGCACACAGAATGACTTCCCAATGGTTATCAAACCATTGGATAGTTCAGGCAGCCGGGATACCTTCATTCTGGAGGACGAATCCTCAGTCGGTGATTACCCACAACTTGAAAAGTATCAGAGCCTGATGCTTGAGCAGTTTGTATCTTATGACGTTTATCATGTTGATGGTATTGTCAGTCAAGGAGAGGTAGTCTTTAGTTGCGTTCACAAATATATTTCGCCGAACCTGTCCTTTCTGGATGGTCAAACACATGGCAGTATTTTACTGTCACAGCACAGTGATGATGCCGGCATTCTTAAAACGTTTGCGAAGCGTGTCATTGAGGCTATGCCCGACACAGAAAATTACGTGTTTCACTGTGAGATCTTTTACCAACCCGGTAACAACCCTCTGTTGTGTGAAATTGCGTCACGGCCCGCCGGAGCCTTGATACCTCAGTCTATTGCCAGAGCATTCAATATCGATATCAATCACATTTTTATTCAGCTACAGATGGGAAAAACCTTTCATCGCAACGACTTTTCACCTACTCCGGCAGAGTACACCGCCTACCTGTTGTTTCCACCACTAACAGGTACCTTGATAGTCAAAAACTATGCGGTGCCACAAGATCTGGGGATTATTGAATACCACGCCAACTTTATACATGGCCAGCATTATAACGGCGGCAGCAATTCAGTGAGTCACCTATTTTGCTGTCTGTTAGCAGCCAATACTCCTGCTCAGCTTGATGCTTGTATTCAGAATGTAAACACCTGGTACAAAAATACTTTTTCTTTCGAACCAAGACACTAAACTGGATTAGTATATGATTTGGGAATCCCACAGACACACGGCGCTGACAGCAAACCAGGCAGACCCTCTAAGCTATGTACGCCGGGTGATAGAAGAATATGAATACTTGAGGAACCAGCGTTCGGCGACTGCGGACAATCATCCCATCGCACATGAAGTCCCGGCGGAATTGACCGAGCTATACGACGCAGTTCACGAACCGCTATCCTGGAGTTATACACTCTACAATGGCGAACTGGGTGCTCTGTGGGGCTACCACTACCTCTGCAAACAGCTCGGCGTACAACCAAAGATCGATCTTGAGAAACAGTGCGCCGAATTGGAGCAGGGCTTTCTCAGTAACAGCACACCCAACTATGAAACAGGATTGTTTTTTGGTCTGTCAGGTATTCTGTTATTTCGATATTTGATCAACCCAAGCAACAGAATCGCTGATCAGATATTTCAGCTTACTCTGCAACATGCACGCCTGATATCAAACGAGTTGTTTTGGGGAGAATCCGCCTGTGCACTGTGCTGTCTGCATATGCACCGCTTGTCGCAAGAAGCTCGCTGGTTAGACTTATATCAAGAGATCTGTGCCTCCATGATTTACAAACTGGAACCCGCACCTGACGGTCAGCACAAAATTTGGAAACAATTTTTAGATGGCGTCTCCGTCTATCACCTTGGTGCTGCACACGGTTATGCGGGCAATGCGCACGCCATACTGGCTTCACAGTCACTCTTACCAGACTTTCCTGCGCGCGATGAATTTTTTGCCAATACCGTAGACGTTTTAGCTCACACCCGCCTCAATAGTGATACGTGCTGCAACTGGGCGCAAAGTATTGGCACACCCAGACCGCATCGGACAGCAAAGCTGGTGCAATGGTGTCATGGCGCGCCCGGCATAGTGACCTCCCTGGCAGGCTATCAGAGCCACGACCCTGCGTTTGAACGGATGTTGGAGCAAGCTGCCAATATGACCTGGCAAGCAGGGCCATTAAGCAAATCAGTTGGCGGGATATGCCACGGAACCGCCGGCAATGGTTACGCCTTTCTGTTTATGTACCGCAGAACAGGCGATGCGATGTGGTTAGACAAAGCACAACAGTTTTGTGACTCCGCGATTGCCAGTAGTCTGAAAACCCATGAGAAGGTCGGCCAGTTTAAACACAGATATTGGGTCGGAGATATCGGCACCGCCGTCTTTGCGGCTGATTGTGCACTAAAAAACACAGGTATTCTTACATTGGATAAGGTGAACTAGATGATATTTTGGAAAGATGGGCAGTTTGTAGAAAAACAGGATGCAGTGGTCAGTGTGCTGGATCATGGGCTTTTATATGGAGATGGGATTTTTGAAGGGTTTCGTTTTTTTGGTGACGCAGTGCTATTCGCCGAGGAGCATGTAGACAGGCTGTATCAATCTGCAAAAGCCATTGATCTTTCTATCCAATACAGCAAAACCGACATGCTGCACATTCTCAATGACGTGGCGAAAAGCCATCAAGGTGATGGTTACATCAGATTGATTGTCACCCGAGGAGAAGGAAAACTGGGCATCGACCCAAGAAGCTGCCAACAACCAACCGTGATCCTTATCGCAAGCCCAATCAAGCTGTACGATAATGATGCGGGCATTAAACTGATCATCAGTTCAGTCACCCGTAACAGAGCCTCCGCTCTGGACCCCAGGATCAAGTCACTTAACTATCTCAATAATATTCTGGCCAAAATGGAAGCGACTGCATTAGGGGCGGAAGAAGCCGTAATGTTAAATGGCGAAGGCAATGTATCTGAATGCACCACCGAAAACTTGTTCATCGTATCTGGCAATCAGGTTTCCTATCCACCACTTAAAGACGGTGCACTGGACGGGATCACCAAGAACATCTGTATTGAATTACTCAAACGCAGCCACTATGACCTGGTTGAACGCTCAATCAATACCTATGACTTAAAAACAGCAGATGAAATTCTTTTGACGGGTACCGCGGCTGGCGTGGTTCGCGCGGCATCTCTGAATGGAAGACATTACACCAACTGCGCGTGTTTTGAGTTTCTTTCAAAGCAATACGAAGCCTATATTGCTAACTTAACCACTGCCTAAGAGATGCCATGAACAGCAAGAATGTTTTGATAATTGGCGGGAGTGTTTATCACTTAGAGTCCATAGCGTCGCTCGGACTGACGCTCTTTTTTATCCAAAAACCCGGGTTACTGGATGCATCACAAAAGAGGCTGTGTCTGTTTAGTACTGAGCTCGATTATGAACAGCTTACTGACCTGAAACACGAAGTCACCCGAATACATACAGATCATCAATTACATCTTGTTTGTTCATTTACTGAACGGGGCCTGCCTGGCGCAGCCCGAGTCTCTGAGTGGCTCAATATCCCGGGAAATTGTAATACGCTAACAGTAGAGCTGGCGAAAAACAAAAGCCTGATGAGGGCCGCCATTGCCAACGCGCCACATAATACCAGTGCACTCGTCCCTTACCATTCGATCACTGATCTAAACGAGCTGAGCAATGCCTGCACTGACCTGGGGTATCCGGTTATCATAAAACCTGAAGAGGGTGTGGGCAGCATTGGTGTTTGTAAGGTCGACTCTCCCGCATCGCTAAACAGTGCTCTCATCTATTGTCAGCAATGTACATCAGGAACATTGATTGTAGAGAAATTTATTGGTGGCGATGAATATAGCATCGAGAGTTTTAGCAAGCAGGGTAAGCACGAAATACTCGCCATCACCGAGAAGCTCACCACGGGTGCCCCTCACTTTGTTGAATTAGGGCACAATCAACCCGCTCACCTGTCTGCAAAAGTGGCACGAAAAATTTCATCAGCAGTGACAGGGTTACTGGACCAAATTGGCATGAAGACCGGTCCCTCTCATACTGAAGTAAAAGTGTTCAATAGCGAAGTCTACATCATAGAAACACAACCCAGGCCCGGCGGTGATAGTATTTGGGAAATGGTAAGGCTCACCCGGGGCGTCGATTTGTTTATGGAAACGGTGGCTAGCCTGTTAAACCTGCCATCGCCCAGGCACCCCCCTGAGTTTAACCATGCAGCGGTAAGATTCTTCACACCAGAGCCTGGCATTTTCTCTGCAATTGAAGGCCATCACGAAGCCAGTGCCACACCTGGCGTCATCAAACTAAATATTACATTGAATAAAGGGGACCGTGTTGAGCAAGCGACCTGCTCTTCCAGCCGCTCTGGGTTCGTGCTCATCGCGGGGGAAAAGCCTCAATGTGTCACAACAACACTGACTGATGTACAGCGTAAGTTGAACATAAAAACCATTAAGCCATCATCAACCGAACAGGAATTAGCCGAATGAGTAAGGACAATGTCAGTAAAAAAATGAGAGTGCTGCTACTGGGAACCGTCAGGCCTGCACATAAAGTACTGAAAGCCATGGGCCATGACATAGTACTGTTCATAAAGCTCAGCGCGGCGCTCGAAGCAGATGTTAAATTTGGCTATCAGGGCGTATTCTGCTTTGCTGATAACGCAACAGAAGACGATTTCCTGGAGCATGCGGTGTTACTTCACCAACACACCCCATTTGATGCAGTATGTACCTACAACGATGACTTGCAATTGCATGCACTCAAGATCAGCCAGGCATTAGCGCTCCCTTTCCCAGTATCTGAACAAACCATCAAGCAGGTCCACAATAAGCATTTAACTCGCGCTCTGCTGGCCGAGCACAATATAGATAAAACAGCCTATCATGTGGCTGAGGGCCTCAGCACAGTGGAAGATTTCGTCGCCACACATGGCTTCCCTGTCATTATTAAACCTTTAGCTGCAACCGGCAGCCTGGATGTCAAAAAAATTTATGATCAACAAGCGCTGGACTGCGCACTTGAACACCTTACATACCCCTTCCTACTTGAAGAATTCCTGGTTGGTGAAGAGTTCAGCGTGGAAGCCATTTCGGAAGATGGCCTGCCTTATATTGTCGCGGTGACCAAAAAATACAAGCATCCGGACAGCTTTGTTGAACTGGGACATATGGTGCCAGCCCCCATTAGCGAAACACAGCAGGCGCAAATACACCAGTTTGTTAGCAAAATCATTGAAGTAGTTGGGATCCAAAATGGCCCTTCACACACAGAAATCATCCTGACTGAACAAGGTCCCAGATTCATAGAAACGCACACCCGGCTGGGGGGAGACAGGATATTCGAGCTGGTTAAGCAGGCCACAGAAATTGACTTGCTCACACTCACCATCCAACAATCTCTGGGACAAAAAATTGCATCTCAGCTCCCAGCGTCGGTCACGCCCGTACGAAGTGCAGCAATTGCATTTCTAGCCCCTTCTTTTACTGGCCAATTTAAAGTCGAAAAAGTCGAAAATACAGCCAGCCTGAAAAATGACGATGCTGTAACACACTTTGTCATTATGAAAACTGAGGGCGATATTGTCTCACACCTTAGCAGTAGCTTTGAACGTTCTGCCTTTTGCATTGTGACAGCAAAGCAGGGTGAGGATGCCTATGTTAAAGCAAAAGATACCATTAATAGTCTTAAGTATTTGTATTCAGCGGTACCTCAACCAACGGATACATAATGCCGATGTTCAGCATTGTTTAAGTTAAACCTTTAACCCGCGGGGCTGTTGCTAAAAAGGCCATGACAGTCACCGCTTTTCCAAGCAACCGAGAATCGCATGCAGTTTTTGGCAAACAGATATAAATTTTATGCAATTTGTTTCCTGGGGTTATTTTGCATTGGGGTATTTCAGTCATTCAGGCTGCCAATCTCCCTCTATCCTCAGGTGCAAAAACCCTCAATCAGAGTGATTATTCCTATTCAGGAAGACAGCCACCGCTTTTATCAGTACTGGGGGAAAAAAATTGAAGCGTCGTTGCTTGCTGTGGAAGGGGTTGATGAAGTGGAAGCCACTTATCGCCAGGGCCGCGTCATCCTTTATGCCAGATTTGACTGGAATGTAGAGGCCCGGGTTGCAAAGCGGGAAGTGTCCACCGTAATCGCGTTTTATCAGGCCCAGTTTCCTGATTTTTGGCCGCAATCCAAAATCACCTACTCAGACCCCAGCTCAGAAAACTATATTGCGGTTTCATCGACCCATTACGATAAGGTCACCCTGTCGGCAATTCTTAAAGCAAAAGTACTGCCTGAGCTGGAAAGAATTGAAGGGGTTGATTCTGCCTGGATCTCCAGCACAGGTCAGGAATACCTTTCAGTTAAAGTTCGTCCTCGCGATATTATCCACTTCAATCTGAGTTTCGATGCCGTCAAAGACGCCCTGCTCAGTCATGAAGCGAATAAACGTATGGGACTGCTTGCAACCTCATCCGAGAGTAAAACTCTGGTTGTTGCCAACAGTACATTCGGCGGTTTAGAAAATCTCAAGCGCATCGTCGTAGGCGCAAACCAGAACATCCCCATCAGATTGTCAGATGTGGCCGACGTCAGCTGGTATTCAGAGGAACAACAGCGGTCGTTTTACTATACCGGTGAAGAGGTCGTGGCTATCGCTATCTGGCCCGAGCCAGGTGCTAACATTTATGACATATCAACACGCTTTCAGCATGTCATCAATGAACAGATTGAAGAAGTTGGCACAGTTATCGTGCTTAATTCTCCACTGTCTTTCATCAAAGAAGCCCTCCTCAATATCATGGTGGCACTGGCAATAGGGATGCTGGCAACCAGTTTGTTGGTTTATCTATTTTATCGCAGCATACCAACCACTTTGCTGGTCAGCCTGTCCATGCCCATGGCACTTGGCATGTCTTGTATACTGATGGACATACTCGGAGTAGGCATCAACCTGATCTCCCTTGGTGCCATGAGTATTTCCATCGGTATGGTTGTCGATAGTTGTGTGATTATGATTGACCGGATCAAACAGCACGCACACTCGGCACAACATCACACTTTGACGGAGACTGTTTTGCAGTCACTACACGAGGTGCGCCCGGTGATCCTGGCATCCACTATTACGTCAGTGATTGTCTTTTTACCACTGGCTTTTACTGAACATCTGGTGGCAAGCCTGTTAAGTGATATCGTCATGGTGACCACTTCAATACTGATTTCGTCCATCTTCATCAGTCTGATTTTGATCCCCTCTCTCTACCTCTTAATCCATCAGAAAATAGCCGAACCAAATACCCAGCGCTACACCACAGAGCTGCAAAATCAGCTGAGTCACGTGATGTATACCTACACCCAAGTCATAGATAACAAGCCTCACCTTGCCAAGATGCTGATTGCCATCATCTTGTTTGTTTGCGTGCTACTGACAACAACCATTTTGCCCCAGCTTAAAACCGAGGTTATCGCTCAGCCCAGAGCCGAGATTATTGACGTAGATTTAGAGTTCCCCAGAGAAGACTTATCCCAATCAGCCAAACAAAAAATCTTTACTCCTGTGGTTGAAGAAGTTGAAAGGCTGACTGGTGCATATATTAAGTATACTTACCTGGATGTCAGACCATCCAATGTTTACATTTCATTGCATCTGAAAAGTTACACCGATTCTGAACACGTTATTGCGTTACTCAAAGAGGCTGTACAACACGGCTCTCTACCGACACTTGGTATCGAGCCCTGGGTAACCTCTTCATTAAAATACGACACACCAGCAACATTGAAGCTCACTTTTACAGATGTAGAAGAAAGCAATAACCGCTTGTATATGCAGCAAATCAAGTCACGCTTTAGCAAAGAGCTTTGGGTCAGCCGGGTAAAAGAGCACCCCAGAAATACCCTGCAATCCATCAATGAACTGTCGATTAACTATAATGAGCTCAATATCGTGTCTGGTACAAAGCTTTACGAGAGAGAAAAAAATTCTATCCTGGAGTTTGCCAAACATGCCATCGAGCCTCAGAAACTTTTCGATGTCAACTTTGGCGCAGGAACCAAAGAGCTAAAGTTATCCATAGAGCCATCAGGTTACGACAAGCAAGGGATTTATGATTTACCCCTGATAGTCAACAACCAAGAGGTATTTCTGGATCAGCTAATTGACATAGAGGGTAAGAAAATATGGCGTGAGTTTTATTCTCACAACACTCACAAGCGGTTCGAGCTCAGCCTCTGGCTCACGGATGAACAAAAGCCAGAGCAGGTACAATCACAGATCATCCACTTTTTGAAAACAGAAAATGCATTACAAGTCGTGCCCGTTCTGTTTGAGGATACAATGAAGGAGACCAAGAGTGCCCTGCGTTCTACCTATCAGTCATTTGCTTTGTCTGTCATATTGGTCTTTATTATTTTGCTGTATCAATTTCATAATGCACGCAATGTACTAATCATCTTAAGCATAGTCCCAGTTGCTATTGCTGGCTCAGCCTCTTTTTTGTTTCTGTTTGATAGCACCTTGTCGCTCAATTCTCTACTTGGCATGCTGATACTGGTTGGTCTGTCTATCAATAACTCAATCCTGCTTTTAGATTCATTCCAGAAACAGAGGCAAGATAACATTGCGCCAGCTGTCGCTGCTGCCACCAGCGTGGTTAACCGGTTTCGGTCTATGATGATCACTAATTTCACCACTGTGGTTGCCATGCTCCCCTTGGTGATTGGTTTTGGGCCAGGCAAAGATGTATTAAAGCCACTTGGTATTTCCTTATCATTTGGCTTACTGACGGCAACATTTATGGCTATGTTACTCATACCTGCCCTACTGGTAGTGACATCACGGTTAAACCCCCATCCCGAAAAAACACTCGATATAGGCTATACCTCGTGAACAAATTTAAACGGTATCAATCCATCACCCAGTCATTTTGTACACTGTTTTGGGCTGGGCTCGTACTCTGCGGCTGGCACGTCTCTGCGCAGCAAGATCAGGACAATGGCGCAATCATTCAAACCATATCCAGAGTCGTTGCAACTCAGGAGTTGGTCGTCATCAATGAATCACCCGGGTTTATTGAGTGGGTTGCCGAAGTAGGAGCAGAAGTCAAACAAGGCCAGACCCTGCTAAAACTGGATGCCAGCCAGTTAAACCTGGACCTTAGAGTAATTAACAACGAGCAGGCCAGGCTAAAAAGCGAACTCTCCTACAATGAAGATTTATTGTTGAAAACCCAGCGTCTGCATAAAAAGCACAGCATTTCAGAAAGCGAAGTGGACAGGCTAAATTACGTGTTAGACCAACTGACGTTGCGGATCAAAGAGAATGCCCTCAAGGCACAATTGCTAGAAAAGAAAATTGCCCGCATGCATGTGCGTGCCCCATTTGACGGTATTGTTGTAAAACGCAATACCAACGCCTTTCAATATGAACAGGAACACGAAGCGTTGTTGCGCTTTATTGGTAATGCAAACAAAGAGCTCGAAGTGGCTGTGCCCGCAAAGTACCTCCCTGACATCAACCATGACAGCCGGGTCTCATTTACTTCAAGGTTTGGTGACTTTGAACTGGCGATCAGTGCCATTATCCCAGAAGTACTTTACGACGATTCCAACATCAAAGTCCGGGTCAGATTACCACTCATGGACTGGGTGGATGGTGAAATCATTTACACAAAGATTTTGACTCGCTGAGGTAATCATGACAAACACCAAGTGGCTAACCGCTCCTGAGTATCTGGCACATCTGAAAGAGACATTAGAAGCCGGACGTAACAAAGTTCAACACCTTGCGAACGAAGACCCTGTGCACTGTACCCAGCTCATAAAGGCTCTTGCCAACATAGACAATCACATTGGTGAATTGTGGGGACATCTGTCACAGCTCAACGCCGCATTGGGTTCAACGTATGCAGAGCCCGCCATCTCACAAGCAAGTACACAAATCGCTGAATATCGAGCATGGCTTAGAGATTACCCACCGCTTAATCGGTTAATAATGCAAATCAAGGCGCGGCAACCATCTTTAGAACTCACAGAGATTGACGCGCTTGTACTGAACAATACCCTGCTTGATATGACCTTATCAGGTACCGACTTACCCACCCCTGATAAAGACAGAGTGACCCATATCAACAAGCGACTTCAGGCACTAAAGTTACAGTTTGCGAGCAATGTCGCAAAATCGACTTATGACTGGTCGCTGCACATCACTCAAGAAGACATGCTGGACGGGCTGCCTGAAAATATCAAACAAGGAGCCAGACTCGCAGCTCAGTCGCAACAAAAATCTGGTTGGTTACTGTCTTTGGAACTCAATTGCTATCAGGCCGTAATGCGATTTGCCAACTCGGAATCACTACGTAAGCGCCTGTATGACGCATTCACCACCAGAGCATCAGACAGTGCGCAACACAATCCCAAATACAATAACACGCCTGTTATCCTGGAAACGCTTTCGCTCAGAAGAGAGTTGGCTAATTTACTGGGGTTTGAAGATTATATCCAGCTGTCACTTCTTAATAAGATGCCCGCGGACAAACAACAGGTATACCGCTTCATCGATACGCTGTTAACTCACCTTCGGCCGTCAGTTACACGCGATATCGCTAAGGTCAAAGCATTTGCAGCCAACACCCTAAACATAGACCTTATTCAGCCCTGGGACTTTGACTTTTGCGCGGAACAATACCGCCTTAAAGTATTAAAAACAGATACAAAGAGTATTCGTCGCTTTTTGCCAGAATACCGTGTATTCGATAGTTTGTTTAAGCTTGCAAGCCAACTGTTTAACATAAAAATTGAACCCGACAAACAGGCCCTGGCCTGGCATCCGGATGTAAAACTATTTCGTGTTTACAGTAGTGAAGGATCCCCTCTGGGTAGGTTTTATGCTGATATCTACACCAGAACAGGCAAAAAAGGGGGCGCATGGATGGGTTGGTGTAAAACACGTCACCTGAATACTCAGGGTGGCATTGAGTTACCCGTAGCACTCTTAAATTGTAATGTACCAGCCCCTTGTGACTCCGGCCATGCATTATTGAGTCTGGAAAATGTCATTTCAGTATTCCATGAGTTTGGTCATGTCCTGCACCATATTCTGACACGTATAGACGCTCCTTCTGTTTCTGGTCTCAATGGCGTCGCATGGGATTACTCAGAGATGCCCAGCCAGCTGATGGAGTACTGGGTACTGGATGCCGATTTCTTGCATGCTATGTCTGCAGATTATGCAACTGGAGAAAAGTTTACCCTTGATCAGTGTCGGGCACAGATTCACGCTCATCAATGGCTGGAAAACCTGTTGGTCTATCGTAAACTGAAGCGCAGTTTGCTCGATATGAAACTGCATGACCTCCAGTTTCACAGCGCTGAGGAATTAAATGCCGTTGTGAGCAAACTACTGTCGTATGAGGAAATACAACTCCCAGGCTCTGAGGAGCACTTCCACTGTGTCTTTGTACATTTATTCGCCAGTGAATATGGCGCGGGTTTTTACAGTTACCTGTGGGCAAAAACCATGGCAAAGGACATTTTTGACCAACTGTTCCACAATAAGCAGGATAATCTTTCTGAGCCAGGCCTAGATTTTAAAAGCGAGGTATTGGAGGTTGGTGCCACTGTCTCTCCTCGCGTGCAGTTTATCAACCTGACAGGAGCGAACCCAACCTTAAATGCACTACTCAGTGAGTATCATGTCCATCTCACAACGCCGGAGCGCTTATATTGATTGGTTAAACCCGGCGCTGGAACGATAGAAACATAGCAGCTGCTGCGCCCATAAAGGTGAGCCCAAGGCACCGGGAAATAACCGCTAAAATTTTACCCGACAGCTTGTTGGTTATCTCCTCACCCCATTTCGCATATAAGCTCAGGCATACAAACGAGCAAATTAACAAGGTAGATACCAGCACCATAAACTGAGGGGCCAGCGGCTGATTCACTGTCACAAACTGGGGAAATAGAGCCGTTGTAAATACGATGGCTTTGGGGTTAGTCAGACAAATGACGATCCCCTGCCCAAAATAGCTTGTATCACTTTTTCTTTGCTGTAGGCCTGCTTGGCGATAAACCAATCCTTTGCGCCACAATCGTATTCCCATATAAAGCAAATACACCGCGCCCAATACTTTGATGATTGAGAACAGCATAGACGATCCAACAATAATGGCACTGACACCCAACACGGAGCACAAGCTCATCACAAATAATCCTGTGACATTGCCCAAAATAGTATAAGTAGCCTGACGCCAGCCCGCTGTCATTGAATGACTGATCACTAAAAACACCGCCGGACCGGGCGTTATCGTCGCGGCCACTGCAATAGATAAAAACGCAAGCCAGTTTGCTATTTCCATATAAGTCCTTATACCCAGTACAATGATTAATTCGGCGCTCTGTACGAATGCCTTAACTCTATCTTAGCAGCAATCACTGTTAATTTTGTATACAAACTTGACTCATGTGTACCCGAAGAAAAACAGTTAACATTAAGATGTGACTAAACCGCCACACCATAGCGGATCAGAGAGTAATGCCCTGGCAACATAACAGGCCAGCCATGTCCATAGCTGACCTGTTGATTTAGCTATAGGTTTTGCTCAGCAAAAGAGGCAAGACGACTTCTGACCACACCGTTGAGATTAATGGTGGCGGAGCCTTCAAAGTCCTTAAATCGCTCTACAATATAGGTTAGCCCCGAAGTAACCGGGGTTAGGTAGTTACTGTCTATCTGTGCCAGGTTGCCGGTACAGATAAGTTTAGTGCCTTCACCACAGCGAGTGATAATGGTTTTCAGCTGCGAGGCCGTGAGATTCTGGCTTTCATCCAATATCACCACCGCATTTTGAATGCTGCGCCCGCGCATAAAATTGACCGACTTAAACTGGATGTTGGCCTTTTCCATAATGTAGTTACGGCTAGAGATCGGGCTTTCGTCGTGTTTGTGTAACACCTCCAGAGTATCTGTGATCGCAGCCAGCCAGGGGGCCATTTTTTCTTCTTCCGTGCCTGGTAAAAAACCGATGCTTTCCGCGATTTCAGGTGTGTTTCGCGTCACAATCACTTTGTCGTAGACGCCTTTTTCAATGATCATCTCCAGCGCACTGGCCAGCGCCAATAAAGTTTTACCACAACCAGCCGGACCGGTCAGAATCACCAGTTCAATATTCGGATCAAGCAACGCATCGAGCGCCATACCCTGATAAACATTTTTAGGAGAAACCCCCCAGGCCTGCTGATGCATCAAACGCTCTACACTGATGTCTTTTAGCGTGACATGCTCGGTGTCATACCCGACCACGCGTGCAGCAAAGTGATCGCCATCGTCAATCAGGTATTCATTGACAAAGACTTCAGGCATCAGCTTGGCAGGTACCTGGTGCAAAGTATAGCGTCCCTGCTGCTCTGTCTGGCATTCGCCGACATTGGCCCAGAAGTCGCCAGTAAACTTGTTGTACCCTGAGGTCAGCAAGTTGATATCATCGATCAATTGGTCAGTCCGATAATCTTCGACAAATTTCAGTCCTGCGCCTTTGGCCTTGAGACGCATGTTGATGTCTTTGGTAACCAGCACCACTTTTTTATCTGAATATTGCTTTTGTAGCTGTATGGCGCAGTTAATAATGCGGTGGTCATTTTCGTTGCCGGGTAATCCGGAGATGCTATCCGGATAAAGGTGGTCGTTGATCACCACCAGTTTGCCGCTGCTGGCTGGTTTATGCGTGTCGCGCTGCACTTTAGGCAAAGCGACACCTTCGAGCATTTGCTCTGGAGAGGCATTGCGTAAGACGTCATCAAGACTGCGAATTGCCACTCTGGCGTCGCTACTGACGTCGCGTTTTCTGTCTTTTATATGGTCCAGTTCTTCCAGAACTGTCATGGGGATTACTACGTCGTGTTCCTGAAATGAAAAGAAAGCGAGGGGTTCGTGAAGGAGTACGTTGGTATCTAACACATACATTTTCCGGTCGAGGTCATCATTTCCCATAGTGCGTTCCTATTTAGTGAAAACTACTACTGAACAAAGACTTGGTCGCCACGCAAGTCGCTGTCCTTACCCTAAGTTTAGTCTATTTGTCACAAAAGTCGTTTTTATGACAGCCAGGTTAAGTACCGAGCGGAACGAGTTGGGTTAAATACCTCACTTTTGAGCAACTGAGCTATGCTTATTTTTTGTCGTGAGGACGTAAACGCCTTAGCCCGAAATAACGCCAAACAGGACAACAAATAGTCCCAGCTCCTGTGTCGGCTCAGGTCAATAGCATAAAGTGAAAAAAATCACAGTTTATGTACGTTTATCCGTGCCTCACAACCTTGAACAAGGCGGTGCTTCTCGGTACCATGGCCGCCTTTTTTCCGCGAGACGAGACAAGCATGAATTTTTCCTTAGGTCAGCGCTGGATCAGTGATACTGAATCAGATTTAGGATTGGGCACCATAGTGGCACTGGAAGGGCGCCAGGTGACCATATTGTTTCCCGCCAGCGGTGAAAACCGCGTGTATTCTGTGCAGGAAGCCCCGGTTACCCGTGTGATTTTTAATCCCGGTGATGTGATCCGCTGTGTTGACGAATGGGAAATGCGTGTTGAGAAGGTCGAAGAACAGGGCGACTTGTTATGCTACCACGGCGAACGTCTGGATAACGAAGAACCCGTCACGCTGAAAGAAACCTTTTTGGATCACTTTATTAAGTTTAATAAGCCGCAGGACCGCCTGTTTGCAGGCCAGGTTGACCGCTTCGACCGCTACACGCTGCGTTACCAAACCTGGCAGCACCAGTTCAGTCGTCAGCAGTCTCATTTAAAAGGTTTAATAGGTCAGCGCGCAAGCCTGATCCCACACCAGCTTTATATTGCCGACGAAGTGGGTAAACGTTTCGCCCCACGGGTATTGCTGTCAGACGAAGTAGGCCTGGGTAAAACCATTGAAGCGGGCATGATTTTACATCAGCAGATCCTCACCGGCCGTGCCAGCCGCGTGTTGATTGTGGTACCAGAAAGCCTGCAACACCAGTGGCTGGTTGAGATGCTACGCCGTTTTAACCTGCATTTCTCTATTTTTGATGAAGACCGTTGTGACGAAGCCTTTGCAGATTCGCCAAACGTGTTTGAAACCGAACAGCTAGTGTTGGTGAGCCTGGAATTTATTACTAAGAAACGTCGCTGGTTTGAGCAGGCCACTCTGGCAGACTGGGATCTGTTGGTCGTGGATGAAGCCCACCACCTGACTGTAGAAAAAGATAAGCCAAGCACAGAATACCAGCGCATCGCAGAACTGAGCCAGGACATTGCTGGCCTTATCCTGCTTACTGCCACACCAGACCAGCTTGGTCACCGCAGCCACTTTGCACGTCTGCAATTGCTTGACCCGGACAGATTCTACGATTATGACGCCTTCGTAGAAGAAGAAAGTCACTACAAAGAAGTGGCCGATGCCGCCAATAAACTGCTTCAGGATGCTCAGCTTGACGACAAAGCCAAGGCAACCCTGACCGAGCTGTTAAAAGAGACCGACATCAGCGACCTGCTGAGTCAGGTTGAACAAGGCGAAGAGACAGCAAAACAAACGCTGCTGAACAACCTATTAGACAGACACGGCACGGGCCGTATTTTGTTCCGTAACAGCCGCAGTGGCATCGACGGCTACCCAAGCCGTAAATTACATGCCTGCCCGGTAGACATGCCAAAGCAGTACAAAACAGCTATCTCCGTAATGGGCAACATTGGCGGTATTCAGAGTGCCGAAAAGAGCGCACTGCGTGCCCTGTTCCCAGAAAAAATATTCCAGGAGTTTGAAGGCGAAAGCGCCAGCTGGACGCAGTTTGACCCGCGCGTTGCCTGGCTGATCGACAAGCTCAAAGAGCTGAAACAGCAAAAAGTACTGCTGATCTGTGCCGAGGCACAAACCGCCATCAGCCTGGAGCAAACCCTGCGCGAGCGCGAAGGGATTAAATCAGCGGTTTTCCATGAGGGAATGTCGATTATTGAACGTGACCGCGCTGCGGCCTACTTTGCTGACGAATATGACTCTGCTCAGGTACTACTGTGTTCAGAGATTGGCTCGGAAGGTCGTAACTTCCAGTTTGCTCATCACCTTGTACTGTTTGATTTGCCACTCAACCCGGATCTGCTGGAACAGCGTATTGGCCGCCTGGACCGTATTGGTCAGCGACAGGATGTGAATATTCATGTGCCTTACTTTGCCAACACTGCACAGGAAGTGTTGCTGCGTTGGTACGACGAAGCACTTGATGCGTTCGAAACCACCAGCACCACTGGGCAGTTACTGTACAAAGAGTTCTCAGATGACTTGCTGGAGCTGGTAGCAGCGCATAACTGCGACGAAGAAGAGCTGGACCCGCTACTTGAACAGGTTGCCAAACAAAACACCGTGCTGCGCGCCAAAATGGAACAAGGCCGTGATCGCCTGCTGGAGCTGCACTCAAGCGGCATGGGTAAAGCTGACAGCATCGTCGAAGAAATCGAAACGCTGGACGACGACGTAGTGCTGCCGACTTACATGATCAATGTATTCGACATCTTTGGGGTTAATCAGGAAGACAAAGGCGAAAACACCATCATCCTGAAGCCCACAGAGCACATGCTGAACCCGTCGTTCCCCTGTCTGAAAGACGATGGCATTACCGTGACCTTTGACCGAGGTACGTCGCTGTCACAGGAAGATGCGCAGTTTATCAGCTGGGACCACCCTATGGTTGAAGGCGTGATGGACATGATCTGTGACGACGACTTTGGTTGTGCATCCGTTGCTTTGTTGAAAAACAACAAGCTGCCGGTAGGTACTTTCTTTGTTGAGCTGATCTTTGTGGCCGAAACCTCAGCGCCTAAATCTTTGCAGATTGGACGCTTCCTGCCACCAACGCCTATCCGAGTGCTGATGGACAAAAGTGGTAACGATCTGGCACAAAATGTCGCCTTTGATGCCTTTAATAACCAGCTTTCAGCCGTTGGCAGACAAACCGCCAGCAAGTTAGCCAACGCCCTGCAATCTGGTATTCACCCGCTGATCAGCAAAGCCGAAGAACAGGCCAAAGCACAGATGGTTGAGCTGCAACAGGCAGCGCAGGCACAAATGGAAACTCGTCTGGGTGACGAACAAGCCCGCCTGCTGGCTCTGAAAGCCGTTAACCCGAATATCCGCGACGAAGAAATTCAGGTATTCGACAAGCAGCGCAGTGCGCTGGGCGAGCACATCAGCAAAGCACAGGTTAAACTGGACGCCATTCGCCTGATAGTGGTAGCGCACTAACTTATATCTATTGCAGGGCCGATCGTGCCCTGCTCAATTTAAACCAAGCTCTGATCCACAGAGCTTTATCACTTCAGCTAAAACGGGTACTTTGGTAGAGAATTGATACGCCACTCGGGTACACTCCACATACAGCTTGCTATTTCCAATCAAGGTACCAAACAAACCGTATGAACATTGTATATTTCAACGACTACTGGCTTTTTGTCGCATTTTTTATCGCCGTATTGCTCAGCTGGCGCAATGTTAGCGCTCGATGGTTTCTTACCCTAATTGGCATACTCGAAACAATCGATGCCCTGACCATCTCTACCGTATTAACCTGGCATACCCACTTCTATATCTGGTGCGCTTCGCTGAGTTTGATATTTCTGCTTCCTGTAATGTTTCGTACTCAATGTGCCACCTGGCTATATCAAAAAACAGGTGTTCAGTATTTTCTGACCACCGCTCAGATAACGGGCTTTTCCTTGCGAGAAAACGTACTGATTTGCCTGTGTATCGTATCCATTTTTTTGAATCTGGTGACCTACATCGAAGTGCTACTATATAAATACTACGTGCTCGACAACGCAATAATTAAGCTCTACGTTCGCGACAATGTCGCTGCGCTGTTGCACTATATTCAGATAGGGCTGGTACTGTCTTTCATGTTTTGCAGCGATAAGAAAAATCACGCTCAATAATTCAGGCTTGAATACAGGACGTTATAAAATGCGCCGGCCGGGCGAACTTAAAACACCACAGTCACGCCCAACTCCCAGTTACGCCCTACCTGAGGAAAAATAGAGCTATAGAACCCCTGTGAACGTAGTAAGTCGCCATCCTCATCACGAAACTGGTTACCTGAACTGCCCTGTTCACTCCCAGCATGATACACCTGACTGTCGAACAGGTTTTTCACTTTAAGATGCACACTCAATGTATCCTGCTGCCAGACCAGGCTCAGGTTTGTCAGCAAATAGTCCCCGATTTTGGTACCTTGCCGGCGCAGCGGATTGCGCAGATAAAGCGATTTTTCTGAGACGTAATTCAGGCGGGTATTAATACTCAACCGGGTGCTCAATGGCAGATTCAGGCCCAGATTCAGCTTATGAGGCGCAATATCTCCCAGGTCGACCCGGTATTGTCCACATGCAGCTGTGCTTTCCTCGCAAGCTGGCGTGCCGTCACCTACCCACACGCCCAGCTGATGATCAAAGTTAATATGGCTGGTGGTTTTGGTATAACTGTAGTTCATGTAGGCGCTTATCTGGGGGGCATCAAACCAGGGGTTTTCAGCTTCATAACGCAACCGCCATTCTGCCCCCAGTACGTCGCGTTCACCGGCATTATCCGCTTCCTCTTTGATTACGTTGTTGTAGCGACTGTAATAGACCGACAGATCGCTAAACCAGGCTCCGCTTTGATTCATCCAGATAAGGGTTAAATCTTTGACTTCTTCCGGGGCCAGCTCTGGGTTTGCATTACGCCCGTTCCACCCGCCGTATAACTGCACCGGTGCAGGTTCCTGAAAGGCCGTAGCATAAATCACCTTAATAGTATTAGTCGTATTAATGTCGTAAGTCAGTGCAACGCGCGGCTTGATAAAAGTGCCATATACCGAGTTATTGTCCCAGCGTATTGCGCCACTGAGCGACCAGTCAGGCCGTTTATAACTGGCACTCATGTACACGCCTTTATCTATGGTGGTCACCAGATTTGCATCCGGCATATCTCTTAGTTGGTACCGAGTAACCGGCATATCCGAGTCTGTCGAATAATACACACCTTTGCCCAACCCATAGGGGCCAAGATCTGCCGGATCTTCAAAAGAGCAATAGGCTGAAGCCCAATAACCACAGATCTCATAAGTGGAGGTGAGCTCTTTTCGCTCGTATTTCAATCCTGCCGCCAGATGCACTTCATCGTTGTACTGGTAGTCATAATCCTGGCGTACTTTCCACGAGGTGCTGGCCGAATTCCAGTCTGAAATAGTGACATAGGAGTTGCGTGATTGCGCACTCAGCGGATCCGGACTGGCCTCGGCCCAGTCGCCATAACGTTGCTCAGAGCGATAGCGAATAAAGTGCTTTAACGTTCCTTTGTCAAACAAGGGGGTTTCATGCCTTAGGTAGTATGAGCTGGTGCGTCGGCTCCAGCGCGCATTGGGCTGGCCCCTGTCAAAGGCAAACTGCAACCCATAGCCATTGTGATTAACCCAGTTATTGACACCCAGAGTCCAAGAATCAAAGCTAACTTCACCAAACACGCCACTCTCATCATCTTTAGAAACATACTGACCATAAGGCACGCCATCATGGCCATAATTCAGCACCGGTCCCCAGAAGCGAGGATCCGAAAGATACTGTTCATCAACAAACCCCCACCGGGCAAAGTCATCGACCCCGGGGCCATCGCTTTTGAACTGCTTGAGACCCAGCCAGTAGCTCCAGCGCTCTGCCTTTCCCAATAAATTTAAGTCCAGCGCTTTACTGCCAAAGTCAGCCAGTTGCGCCTGTGCGCTCACCTTATGGCCGTCCTGTTGCAGCGCCTTCCCTGTTTTGGTGATGATATTAATTACGCCAAGAAATGCATTGGGGCCATATATCGCCCCGGCAGGACCCGACAACACTTCAATCCGTTCAATCATGGTTAGCGGTGTCTGCCGGTTAAGTGGAAAATCGTGTCCCCAGAGATGGTTATTAATCACACCATTGACCATCACCAGAGTACGTTGATTACTGGGTGTACGATAACCTCGTTGATAGAACAGCGCATGATCAGCGCCATAAGACGTACTGATATCAACACCAGAGATATCAGCAAGAACCTCACCAAGTCCGGTGTAGCCACGCTGTGCGATATCCTGCTCAGTGATCACTTGTATTGACGCAGGTGTGTGGCGAAATTGCTCCGCCCGATTAGAGCCGGAAGTGACCGTCAAGTCGAGCAGGTCGTCCAGCTCCAACGCAAACAGGGCTGAGTCAGATTCGTTAGCACTCGAAACCGTTGTTGCCAAAATACACATCAAAGGCATCATTTTTTTTGTCGCACTGCGTAGCATATCTGCCTGCATCTTTCGCGGTAAAAGTACCTTTAAAGTAATAGTCGCACATAGCAGGCATTGCAACCCGGGGCTTCAGGAGAGCATGGGATAGCGGGTATTTGCCTATAAATGCATGCGACATGTTGAGCTAAGCAACTCGAACTGTCGGTAAGCAGATATCAGTGTGAACAAAGCGAGAGGCTTGCACGTTACATTGAACGTTTGCAGGGAAAGGGCTGAGCTGAGTAAAGTACGGTACGATTCAGAACACAGAATAAGGCTCTCTGTACACAAAGCAGGCCAGTAAACTGGCCTACGATCAACAACATTGTCTAGCAAGAAACTAAATATATCACCTTGTCAGGTTACCTTCTGAGGGCGCCTGTTCAGGTCATACAATAGCAATTAAGCGCACTGCCAGGTTTGCGGGCACTGCATAGTTCTCAGACACATAAGTGTGTCCAGGTTAGTACCACCAGCAACCTGTGGGGTTTGCTGTGGGTTAAGTTTAGCAGAAGTGGTGTTAAGGTTTTTAACAGTCTTTTTGCTTAGTTTAAGTAACATCTTAATTTCCTTTGGTTAGTTACGTAATTCGCGGTAACAGTATCAGGTTTTTATAGTCGCAAAAAGCCCAAATAGATGAAATATTTATTTAAATCAAATCGAGATTAATAAATAATCATTCATTAAAAAACATTTATAAAAATAGCTCATACTTTGATCACTCCATTCTTCAAAGCGCATTATTAGCCAATTGGGAATATTTATACCCAATGCAACTTTAACCTTTATTTAACCCAGAACACGTTAGCTTAACCTCAGAGCCGGCCCGTCCGTACTAAAGCAACTGTAGTGAAAGGAAGATCAACATGAGAAAGGTTAAAACTAGTGCTATTGCACTTTTTCTGGGCAGCGCGTTTAACGCACACGCGCTGCCCATACCTGATGACTTAGACCAGGCACTCTCTGAGCTCATTGCTCAGCATGGTCTGACAGGCAAGCCCGATAACGGCTTTGATTTACCCGGCGTCGATGACCCCGAGGTCAAACTGGGTAAGCTGCTGTTTTTTAGCAAAGCGCTCAGTGGCGATAAGCAAGTCGCCTGCGCCAGCTGTCACCACCCCTACCTGGGTGGTGGTGACGGTCTTTCCCTGCCCGTAGGCACACTGGCGCAAGACCCGGATGTACTCGGGCCGGGCCGTAAAACCACCACAGGGCAATTTTATGTGCCACGCAACTCACCCAGTATTTTCAATGCCTGGGTGCATAAACGCAGTTTGTTTCGTGATGCCCGGGTGGAGTTTCTGGACTGGCTGAACCCCGAGCAGGGGATCAGTACGCCGGATGTACCTCATGGTGAAGCCGACCCCAATGCGGGTGACTCTTTGTTAGCGGCACAAGCACGCTTTCCGGTCGTGACCCCTTCAGAAATGCAGGGCTTTGAGTTTATGAAAGGCGCACCTAATGAAGCCGTCAGGGCCCATCTGGCAGCGCGTATCGGCAACTATGGCAGCGCTCAGGGTGAGCTGTTTCGCAACCAGTGGCGGGATTATTTTGCCGCGGTCTATGGCGATAAAAGCGCTGAAGAAATCGTTACTTTTGATAACATCACCCGTGCTCTGGCGGCCTATCAGCAATCGATGAATTTTACCGACAATCCCTGGAACCGCTACGTTCAGGGCGATAAAAACGCGCTGAGTGAATCCGAAAAACGCGGGGCCTACTTGTATCTCTACATGCCTCCCCCACCATCAGATGGTGGCAGCGAGCCTGACTTTTTGCCCACCCAGTGCATTGGCTGTCACAACACCGACAGCTTTAGTCAGACTAAAGGCACCAACCACCACCGCCTGGCTTTTCCACAAATTGGGCCTGGTATCGGTGAGCCAGGCGATGAAAGCAATGATCGCGGCCGTATGCTGCGCAACCAGAATCTGGATGATATCTACAGCTTTCGCTCCACAACCCTGCTGAACGTCGAGGTCACCGGTCCGTATGGACATGCAGGTAGCTACGATACCCTGGAGGAAGTGGTCGAGCACTACGATGATTACCATGCAGTATTAGATAACTACATAGACAATCAGGGCTGGTGCAGACAGCCACAATTCAAAGACATAGAAAATTGTGTCGACTTGTTCCCCGATACCCGACAGCACACCGATGCCGCCGCGAAAATCATTGATGATGAAATTGCCGATGGTGCCCCGGTACTGCGTAAACTGGAGCTGAGCACTCAGGAAAAAGCGGATCTGGTCAACTTTATGAAGGCCCTGACCGATCCATGTGTAAAGCAAGCTGAGTGCCTCAAAGCCTGGCTTCCACAACCACAGGAAGGCGATCCGGATGGCCTGCAACTGTTTGCCAAAAACTATCAGGGTGTGCCCTTATATCTGCCCGCAGACTGCCGTCAGGGCGATACGGCGGTCACTGGCAGCCGCTTGTTGCTGGCGCAGGGTGAGTGTATTTCGGGCAAAGCCCATTATTTTTATGTGGATGTCGCACAGGATAACACCACCTTGTACTTCAGCAGCCGTGGTGGCGCAGGACGCCCTCGCCTCTTTTACAGCGCCGACCAATGGGCCGATCCGGCGAATGCTCAGGCAGTATCGCGCGGCACAGGCACCGAGCAGGTGCTGAAAGTGACCATCAATCGGGGCCGCCACTTTGTCTCTGTACTGGATCCGCAGGGCTATGAAGGACTGACCATTGCAGCGGGCATCGACAGCGCCCTGCGTGAGCCCGGTGAGCAACCCCGCGATATCGTCAATGCCTGTGAGCAGGGCCTGCCCAGTGGCTATGCTGAGCTTATGTCTGGCAGTGCCCAATGTGCGGCGCCTGGTGATAGTTACTTTTTTATCAAAGTGACTGAGCCGGGTAGCACGCTGGAAATTCGCACCCGACACGGCGTCGGCAACAGCGACCTGTTTGTTAGCACTTTCTGGCCCAGCACCAGTATGTATACCTTTGCTTCACGCTCAGCAGACAACACTGAGTTTCTGCGCATCGACAGCCCGCCTCCCGGCTGGTATTACTTTTTGCTCTCAGGTGATGGCCAGAATGAAGGCGTGAGTATTCAGGCCGACCTCATTCGTCCTGAGCGCCCTAAGGATCACAAACAGAACCGCAAGCCAAACTAGAGTCTCCCTCTACTTTGCCCACTAGATATCAGCCGTGATATCAACCCCAAAGCCGTAGTCCTACCTGCGGCTTTTTATTATTCATAGTTTGATCAAAGAGTTGCAGCGCTTACAAATCTCTTTAACCCGCCTTTAACCATACACTCTTTAGACTGGCGGTTGCTTTTTACCCGCATCAAAAATCGGCGGGCAAACCTAAGTGCTTATTCAGAGAATTCATCATGACGTTACTCAACAACCGTTTACTCATTACCCAGCTGGCTTTTTGTGGCCTGTGTGCTGCCATTGTCTTTGCTATTCCTTCTATGGGTGGTGGCGAAGCACAAACCCAGCCTCAGCCTGGCTCTGAGCAACGCCAACAAACGGGCACAGCCCTGAGCCTCCCTCAGGTCACGGTCACTCCAGTGCAGGCAGCAAGTTACACTCGGGTCATTACCGCGCATGGCACAGTCAAGGCTACCCACGCACTGACGCTCAGTAGCGAGGTGGGCGGCCGGGTGACTCTGCTCCATCCAGACTTTAAGCAAGGGGCACGCCTGTCGGCGGGGACGGTACTGGCACGCATAGACGACACCCAGCTGCAACAGGCACTGGCCAGTGCCGAAGTATCACTGGCACAAGCCAGGCTGAATGCGGAAGAAGAAAAGCTGCAGACCTCGCCAAACAAGGCGCAGTGGCGCCAGCTGGCCAACACCGACAGTAATGGGATCTTGTCTTCTTTACGTGCTCCTCAGCAAGACGTTGTGGCCACGCAGCTAAGTTTAGCGAAAGCGGAACTAGAGAGTGCCCGATATAACCTGGCCGCCAGCCAGTTTACTCTGCCCTTTGATGCCACCATAGTCACGCGCTCGGTACAGCCTGGCAGTTATGTCCAACCGGGCAGCCCCATTGCCACACTTTACAGCACAGCGCAGGCCGAAGTATCCGTTGAACTCAGCGCCGAGCAATGGCAGCACCTGCCCGCTCAGGCGATTCCCGAAGGCGGCTGGTCGGTTACGCTCAACGATGCCACAAGCGATACCGCAGACACACAATGGCACGGTCGGGTGACGCGCCTGAGTCAGCATATTGACCCTCAGTCGCGCCAGCGTCTGGCCATTGTCAGCGTAGACAACCCCCTGGAACAGGCTCAGCCGCTGTACTTTGGCAGCTATGTGGAGGTACACATTAAGGGCGTGGAGCAAAACGACCTGTGGCGCATTCCCGCGTCAGCCTTGTCGCAGCAAAATCGTATCTGGTATGTCGATGAGGAAAATCGCCTGGCACACTTTACCCCGCAGATCCAGTTTCGCCAGCACGGCGCCGTTTATATCAAGGCCCGCAAAGGCATGCACCAGGCCAACATCGTGCTGCGCCCGCTCAGTGCCTATCTCGACGGCATGAAGGTCACCCCAGTAACAGAGGAGCGCGCCCATGACTGAACGTTTTTCAATCATTGCCTGGTTTGCCAAAAACCCCGTCGCTGCCAACCTGCTTATGCTGGCGGTGATCCTGCTGGGGCTAAGCAGCGCCGGTAGTCTGCGCAAAGAAGGCTTTCCGCAACAAGACCCGGACACAGTACAGATCAGCGTGGCCTACCCTAGCGGCAGTGCCGCCCAGGCCGAGCAGGGCATTGCAATCGCCATAGAAAATGCCCTGGAATCCGTCAAAGGGATCAAACGCGTTACCACCACAGCCAGCGCCAGCAGTGTGCAGGTACTGGTAGAAAAAACCTCGCAACATGATCTGGATACCTTACAAAGAGACATTAAAAATCAGGTTGATGCCATCTACAACCTGCCAGAAAATGCCGAGAAACCCGTGATCACCACGGCCCAACGGGAGCAGGAAGTGATCCGGGTGCAGCTGTTTGGCGAGCTGTCGACTCAGACACTGCAAACCCTGGGCAGCCAGCTGGCCGACGACTTACTGGCTCAGCCCAATATCGCCACACTCAACCAAAACGATCACCGTGATCCGCTGGTGGCCATTGAAATCGACGAGGCCCGCCTGCAGGCCTATCAGCTCAGTTTCAGCGCCGTGGCCGAGGCCATCAATCAGTATTCCGGCACCGCACTGACCACCAGCTTGCGTAACCCGGATAAGGTATTGCGCCTTAAAGCCGCCGAGCAGGCGCTTTATGCCAGCGACTTTGCCTCGATTGTGGTCACCACCACAGCTGCGGGCAAAAGCATTCGACTCAGTGACGTTGCCACATTACAAGACACCTTTGCCGATGACAGCTTTCATCTGGCCCGGTTTAACGGTCATCCCACCTACGGCATTACCATAGTGATGGACGAGTATGGCGACATGAGCAAAAGCGTGGCACAGGCCAAAGCCGTGGTGGCCAAATGGCAAAGCAAGCTGCCTGAAGGCGCTTCGCTTATCACCTGGTACGACAATTCTAAACTGATCACCGAGCGCCTGAGCCTGCTGAGCCTGAACGCGCTGAGCGGTATTGCCCTGGTGTTTATGGTACTGGCGCTGTTTTTAAACCTGAAAGTGGCTTTCTGGGTTGCTGCGGGCCTGCCTTTTGTGTTCTTTGGCAGCCTGTATTTTATGACTGAGCCCTACACGGGCATGACCCTCAACGAAATGACCACTTTTGGCTTTATTATGGCGCTGGGCATAGTCGTGGACGATGCCGTGGTGGTGGGTGAAAGTATTTACACCACCCGAAAACGCTTTGGCGACACCCTCAGTAACACCATCAAAGGCACCCACCTGGTCGCGGTCCCTACTCTGTTTGGTGTGTTAACGACCGTTGCAGCCTTTGCAGCACTGGCCAATATATCGGGCGGGCTGGGCGTTCTGTATGCGCAGTTTGGCACTGTGGTCACCTTATGTTTGTTGCTGTCTGTGGTGGAATCTAAACTGATCTTACCGGCGCATCTGGCGCACATTCACACCCGACAAAAACCCCAAAAACAGCCAAACCGCATCGCACTGCTTTGGCATCGCATGCAACAAAGGGCAGACGGTTTACTGATCGGCTTTAATCAACGCCTGTACAAACCCGCACTGGAGCGCGTAATGCACTTTCGCTACGCCGCACTGATGGGGTTTGTTGCACTGTTTTTTCTGGCCATCAGCCTGATCACCCAGGGCATGGTCAGAGTGGGCTTCTTCCCCGGACTGCCAGCGGATACCATCACCTCCACCATGACACTCTATAACGACGCCAGTTTTGGCCAGACTGCCCGCAATCTGGATCGGCTCGAGGCCCAGCTATATCAGGCCGAGCAGCAATTGCTGGAACAGCAAAACATCAGCCACATTGCCAGCGTGTCGGTCAGTGCCACGGGCGATCAGAGCGGTACACTTAATGTGGAACTGGCCGGCACCCAGCCCTATACCCTGAGCGAACTGGCGAAACGCTGGCGCGCCATCGCTGGCACCCCGGAGGCCAGTAAAACCTTACACATTCAGGCGCAACTGGCGCGTGTTTCCAACTTTAAGGTGGAGCTAAAAAGTACCAGCGACGAAACATTAGAGGCCGCCGAAGCGACCTTGCAGCAGGCGCTGCGTGACATCAGCGGCGTACACAGCATCGACAGCTCGCTGGCTCCGGGCGAAGCGACCATGCGTTTTGAAGTGACCGAAGAGGGCGAAATGCTCGGCTTTACCACGCAGTTACTGGCACGCCAGCTGTTACAAGCCTTTGGCGGAGAAGTGGTACAACGCTATATGCGTAATAAGGACGAAGTAAAAGTAAGGGTACGCTACCCGTTGGATGAACGCAGCGAACAAGGGGATGTGCTTGCAGCCAGGGTGCGTGCCCCGGACGGGCGAACCGTGCCGCTGGGCAACGTTGCAAAAGTAATCTACACCAGCGAAGTGCAGTCCATTACCCGTATCAACGGCGTCAGAGCGGTCACCGTGTCCGCTGCGGTGAATAAAACCCAGCTGACCCCCACTGAATTAGTGGCCAAACTGGAACAAAGCGTGGTCCCTGAGCTACGTGCTCAGTACCCGGATCTGACGCTGCACTTTGCCGGGGAAGCCGAGCACCAAAAAGAAGCCACCGACTCCATGAGCTCGGCTTACCTGCTGGCACTGCTGGCCATCTATGCACTGCTGGCTATCCCACTGAAATCCTACTGGCAGCCACTGATCATCATGTCGGTGATCCCGTTTGGCTTTGTGGGCGCGATTTTAGGACACTGGGGCTTAGGTTTAACGCTCAGTATTCTATCCTTAAATGGCATACTGGCGCTCAGTGGCGTGGTGATCAACGACAGCCTGCTGCTGGTTAGCCAGTTTAATCGCTATCGCAATGAGGGGAAAACCATGCAAAATGCGCTTCTTGAAGCCTGCACAGGTCGCCTGCGCGCAATACTGCTGACGTCACTGACCACCTTTGCCGGACTGTATCCTATTTTGGGTGAGACCTCTCAGCAGGCACAGTTTCTGATCCCCGCCGCGGCATCGCTGGGCTATGGCATCTTGTTTGCCACTGCTATCACCTTGTTTTTAATTCCTGTATTACTGCTGATCAGCCACGATATTGCTAACCTGATGAGCCGATTCAACCCCATTAGTACGGAGCATGTCCCCCATGATCAACGTCATTTTAGTTGAGGATGACCTGGCACTGGCCGGTAACATCATTGATTACTTTGAGCTGGAAAACATCATCTGCGACCACGCAGCCAACGGGGTCGCCGCGCTCAACCTGATCCGCGATAACCACTATCAGGTGATCATTCTGGATTTAAACCTGCCGCGTATGGATGGCCTGCAGATCTGTCAGGCACTGCGCGACGAAGGCGACGATACCTCAGTGATCATGCTCACCGCGCGAGATCAGCTCGAAGACAAACTGGCCGGTTTTGCCACCGGCTGTGACGATTACCTGGTCAAACCTTTTGCCATGATGGAGCTGGTGGTCAGGGTAAAAACCCTGGCCAAACGCAAAAGCGGTGAGATCAAAAGGCTGGAGCTGGCCGGGTTATGTCTGGATATAGATGGCCGTGACGCCACGTATCATGGCAGCCGTCTTAAGCTCAGCCCGACCGGCATGGTAATACTCGAAACCCTGCTGCGCGCCCACCCTAACCTGGTTACCAGGCAAGTGCTGTTGCAGGCCATCTGGGGCGATGAACAGCCAGACAGCAACGCGCTTAAAGTGCATATTCACCACCTGCGCAAAGCGTTGGCTGCATGCACAGCCCATATCACAGTTGATGCCATACCCAGACAAGGGTTTAAACTGCAATGCCTTCAGGAGGAGAATTAATGGCTCCCATACATATGAGTCTGCGTCGCTATATTCTTGCTGCACTGCTGGTGCTGGCCACTTTGGTGATCAGTCTGTTGTCGGTGCTCTGGACCAACAGCTTTTTTACCGGGCTCGATGACATGATGAGAGGCACTATGCTGAATATGGCTCAGGCCCACCATCCGCAGCCCGGCCATCCGATTCAGGCGCACAATTTTGTGGTGGCCAGTCAGTGGCAGGATTTACCCGAGCCCATCCGCGCGGCGT
The DNA here is from genome assembly GCF_004014715.1 of Pseudoalteromonas sp. R3. NCBI lineage: Bacteria > Pseudomonadati > Pseudomonadota > Gammaproteobacteria > Alteromonadales > Pseudoalteromonadaceae > Pseudoalteromonas > Pseudoalteromonas sp. R3. Next base: position 1,092,876 of record NZ_CP034835.1, on the reverse strand, counting down.
TTACCCGCCAGGAAATAGAAACCAACACATTACACAAGCTGGTTACCCGGGACAATATGCTGACAAGACCCAGCGAAGCCCGCTTTGTGATGTTTTTTGCAACGCCCGATGGTCAGTCAGGGTTTGTTGCCCACCATTTTATAGCCCCAAAAACATCGCCCAAAGCCTGGTTTCAGGGGCCTGAAATGTTAGGGATTCTCTTTGCGCTGGGCACCCTCGCATTGTTTGCTACGATCCTGGTGATGCTGATGCGCACCGTGACCCGGCCCGTCGCAGAGCTGCACGCATGGGCAGCCGAGCTGGATCATCACTCTCTCGATGACCCTCCCCCTGTGTTTCGATACCACGAGCTCACTACGCTGGCGGAACTGATCCAGCAAAGCCTGCAACAGGTTAAACAAAGCCTGGACCGGGAGCAGGCGTTTGTCAGCTACGCCAGTCACGAGCTGCGCACGCCCATTGCCGTGATCCGCAGCAGCGTAGAACTACTTCAGCGCCTTGACAGTGCTCAATGTAAAAAAAGCGACAAGGCATTAAAGCGCATTGACCACGCAAGTCAGGCAATGGTCGCGCTAACTGAAACTCTGCTGTGGCTGAGTCGTAAGGGACAACCTCTGAGAGATTTAAAGACCGTAAAACTGGCCGAGTTGGTGGAGTCACTGATGCAGGACCTGACTTATCTGAAGCAAGGGAAACACATAGATATACAGCTTGAAACCGACGATTATTGCTGCGAATTACCGCACTCTGGCGCAACTATCGTCATTGGAAATTTGTTACGAAATGCCATTCAGCATACCCATCAGGGCGCAATTTCTATACATCAAACGCAACATATACTGGAGATTGAAAACTACGAATACATTGGCTCAGAGCCACCCGCAGAGCACAGTGCGCTCCACAACACTGCGGGCTACGGCTTAGGTCTGGATCTGGCACAAAAACTGTGTGACGAACTGGGCTGGCAGTTAAGCATTCGCCATGACGCACACCGCTTTTGTGTTACGCTGGTTTTATCACCGCAATACTAGACAGTGGGATGAGCTAAAAGCGTGCCGAATGCGCTGCGATTCAGGCACGCGCTCAATGAACAGTTAAGTCTGCTCCATTGCGCCTATGTGCATTATTTGGCTCTACTTCAGCCTGTCCCTGCGCAACTTCATTAACCAGGAGGATTTGTTTTTTTCTGCGTCATAAAATACCGCAATGGTAAAGAAAAACATCAGAAAAAGAACAATGTGTGCAGCCAGGCTGATCCCAAATACGATCATACTGCCTATATAGGTAGCAAACGCAAAGCTCCACAGGCAAGCGAGAACGGTCATTATGTGGAAGCGACTGACGGGGTCCGGAATATGCCGAAGCGGATTTCTGGTTGAGTCGAAAATATACTTGTAGAAATCGTATATTCTGAGTGCAAACTGTTTCATATCTACCTCACAGCCAATTGAAAGGTCGCAAGGTTGTACGAAAGAAACTACGCATTAGATCTTTATGGAGGCAGGGGTTGGAACATATAAATATGGGCGCTTTCTGTTTCTCCCCTTTGGCCTAGGGTCGGTATGCGGACGAACCCAATACAGGCGGGACAAACTCAATTGAGCAATACGCTTTTTAGTGGTAGCTTTTTACTTTGATTGAACTCTGTGTATATGGCCTCAATATGAAACATGACTACGGCGAATATCAGGCAAAGTTAGAGCGTATGATTGATTTACTGTACTCTCATAATGAGCTGCACTGGGCTAATTACTTTAAAAAGTCTGCGGAATTTCTGAGTAAAGGCCAGCCCCAAAAAAGTATTTATCACTCGCTTGGAGCCTATGGCGGCATGAGCAGTATTAATGACTGTTTGGCCTTCACTGGTGCTTCAGAGCAGGACTTGAAGCTAGGGTTTCAATTGCGCCACGAGCTATGGCTCATCTGTAAATCCAAGCAAAGTATGCTCAAACGTATTTTGGAATTTTAGCCCCACCACCCAGCGCTAGCCTGTGCCAACCGTTTAAAATGATTAAATACGTGTTTGCACTGCAAGTACTCCGAGCGTTACTCTGTTTACAGCTCCTCAGAGCAGCTATCATCACTGCTGATGGGCTTGTCTTTTTGTTTTAGACCAGACAGATAAGCCGCTTTATGCTGCATAAGTTATATATTTGGCTTAAAAGTAAAGGCCACAAGTGACAAACCTGCATCTACCCTAAGCAAGAGCGCATAGAAAGATGCAACGTATTTGGGACATTATGGTGTTTTTGATTAATGGAATATGGGCAATGATGCCGCTCATTATGGTCATCCCTTTGATGTACTTTTTCAGGGTTTACCCCTGGTCATCCACAAAGGTATTTATTGGTGTTGCTACACTGCTTAGCTTAGCGGGAGTTGCTGTTGCTCCCCTTCCCCTATGCGACAGTACGTGTAACCTGCTCACTGGCAGTATTGTGACAGCAGTGCTGGTCAACGGTTTTATTCTCTCTGGCGCTGTGCTGGCAAAGTATCTGATATACAAGATAAAAGCGTGAGCAAAATGGCTTTTGACAGGCTTAATTACCACCTCGTTGTTTATGCAAACTCATGCAAACTCATGCAAATTTACGGCCCAATTTAAAATGGGGACAGCTCGCACAGAAGCATCAAAAATAGCAATCAAACCATTGATTTAATGATAAAATATTATTGAGCTTAAACCTAACTATGTCATCATGCAGGCGTTATTTGTAAACAAGGAGAATAGACATCATGTCTAAAATAACAGCGCTACTTTTGGCGGCCGTAACTGGCCACGCGACTGCAAATGTACAATGGGATCTGGTTACAGACTCACATTTAGACGGTGTGTTGGCAACGAGCGGCACCCAGCTGCAACAGCTCAAGGTACAACTGCACGCCAATAAATTCAACGCAACAGATACTCAAGCACCCGAAGCTTCCCTTATTCAGGGTGAATTTGAACACCCTAATACCTTTGAGATTGGCTCAGGCCTGAAACAACGTGTGCAATTTAGCATTGCAAAAGACGGGGCACGTTTTTACTTCCTGGGTCAGGGCTCTGAACAGGATGGATATCAGGGTACCTGGTATGGTCCAAACAATGACTCCGGCGACTTTACATTGGCTACAGGGGCCGTCATTGAGATACCGCATTCCAGCTGTGCGCAGATCCTGAGCGAGAACCCCGATGCTCAGTCGGGCGTCTATACCATTGACCCAGATGGCGCAGGTGTCCATGCCAGTTTCGACGCCTACTGCGATATGGATACCGATGAAGGAGGCTGGACCCTGATTGGCACTTACAGTAAGTCAGAGCCAGGCGGTAAGATGTATATCAGCGATTACAACCCACAACCAGATGTGACAGCAACCGATCCGATGGTTACAGGTCTGTATCAGGGGCCATTGGGTGCATTCAGAGATGTGCGAGAACAAGTGGCCTGCGACTATGCTGGATGTAAATCAGCTTACCAAAGTGCCATGAGCGAGGCTGAACTGGAGATGGTCCGTTATACCTGGGGATATAAAGACCAGCAGGCACATCAAAAAAACACCCCACTACCTGACTGCCGGGCAACGTACGATGCTAGCGGCGCCACCACGAAAAAGTGCATCTATTACGGAGATGGTGACGACCGCAACAACATGAATGTGGTTGGCTGGCAGCGCGATATTCACCCAGGCCATCATGCATGTTGGTTAGCTCACGGTGAATTCAGTACAGCCTCTAAAGGCTCACCACGATGCAGCTACAATGCAATTGGTAACGGTACTCGTTGGGGACTACTCTGGGTTAGATAACTGAGAATGTAAAAAAGGCGCTCTTAGAGCGCCTTTATCTTTGGGTTTTCCCAACAATCTACTGACTATTTATACGAATAATTTAGCGTCACACCATTGTAGCTGTTGTATCCATACAAGCTAATGTGCCAGGTGCCTGCACTTGGATTAGCAAATGAACACTGCTCCTCGTTACCATCTTTCCATGGACGACAGGTGTAGTTGTTTGCATCTGGTTGCGCATTGTATCTCACATACAGATCTGCATCCCCTGTACCACCTGTGATACTCAGATTCATCTCTTTTACGCCCTGAGGAATATCCCAGGTGTAGTGTGTCCAGCCACTCTGATTGCCCTGAAGGTTAGGCAAAGAACCATTCACTGGCGTCACACCACCAGGGTCGCCCCCACCCTGACAACCATTTGCGCCGATATAATCCGATGCAGCTTTGGCCTGAACAATACCATGACCATAATAGTTATCCCGACCCGCGGCACCTTTGTCTTTGGCAGTCGCATTCAGTGCAGCCCGGATCTCTTGGTTATTACATTGGGTATTATGACTCCACACCAAGGCAGCGACACCAGCGACATGAGGTGAAGCCATTGACGTTCCACTCAGACTACGGTAGGTGTTGGTTGGATAAGTCGAGTTTACACTGGAACCCGGGCCTGCCAGCTCAACTTGATCATTATACTGAGAAAATGAAGATCGGCTTTCGCTCGATGTAACGGAAGCCACGGAAATAACCGCATTATAGGACGCCGGATAAGACTTAGAGCTGTTGCCATCATTACCCGCAGCAGCCACCAGCATCATGCCACCATCAACAAAGTTTTGCATGGCTGTATTTTCGCTGTTGGAGTAATTCCCCCCACCCAGGCTCATATTAACAACATGCGCGCCTGCATCCTTACATTGCTGGATTGCATTAACCAGATCAGATGCATAGGTCCACTGCCCGTTATCGTTAAAGATCTTAACAATATGCAGGTCCATACCAGGATAAACACCAATTACCCCCTGGTTATTGTCCTCAGCAGCTATTGTACCGGCAACGTGCGTACCATGACCGTTACCATCATTGTTCCACTGACCCACCGCACTGTTATTCGCAATTCCCGTTACATTACCATAGGGTAAATCAGGGTGACCCAGATTATATCCGGTGTCGATCACACACGCTTTTCTCGCTGAAGTATTTGATTGAGGCAATAAATGACCCTGCACCATAGTAATACCATATGGTGTGCTCTGTGCGTATGGCATTATTTGATTATTAGATTTTGCCAGAGGCAGAATATAACGCTTAGGATCTATTTCAATTGACTCAACAGATGAAAAGCTGCGCAGTGTTTCAAGGCTGTAATCATCCAGCTCCGCAACCATAGATTGTTGACCGTTAAGTGCAAACAGTGGCTCTGCACCCGCAGTAAACAGATAGTTGAGCGCTATAAAATTATTAAAGCTGTTTTTACCGCCCGACAGTGCTTCATTAAAGCGAATGATGTAGCGGTTTTTTTCGCTCTTTTTAGACTTAATTTCCAATTTAGAATCTTCTGTTTGCCCTTGATAAACCGGGGCTTCAGCTAGCGCTGGCAAACTCATTGCTGACAGCATTAAAGTGGAAATAGCCGATAGTTTAAAACGCTTGGTACTCATGTCTTCTCCTTGTTGTATTATCACTTTTTTATAACTGACAATGCACTTAAACAGCCGCTTTGAAACTCAAAGCGTACAAGTGGTTTAACTACTTGTACCTATACAACAAGGTCATCTACCGCGATAAACATATCAGTGTTGTGTTGTAAAACTGTTAACAAAGGTAGCAACTGGAACGGTCCAGTTGCAACATGAATATGATAAAAGTGTTATAACATTTCTTTTGGTCAAGTGTTAAAAATGACATATATATTGATATTTAATGTAAAAATGATGATCTTTTTTGTATTCACACTTGACCTGAAGTGATAAAGAGCTGACCCTTTAGGTGATATCAGGCGAGTAAATTGCAGATTTCAGCATCTTGGGTGTGAAAATTTCTCAACCTGAAAACCGGATTGTTGCGGTGATCTTGCCCGCCTCTACCCGCTGAGTGTAATGCCAATTTTGCTGGTGACAAATGCGCTCAACAATTATTTTCCCTAATCCATAACCCTGCTCAACGCCAGAGAAAAACTCAACTTTGTGCTGCTGAGTATCCTGAAGTGTATTAGTTATCCTGAAAACATTATCAGCCACACAGAGCTCAATATCCGTACCCGTTGAGTGCTGAATCGCATTTCGAACCAAATTTCCCATCACAATCATGCCATTCACACGTGGAATTGTCTCACTCGCGGATGATGTCATGTGCAGTGACAAAGTTTTGCCATTTTTCTCAGCCTGACCTTGAAATGCCTGCATAATTTCCTGAACTATCGTAGCGATTGTCGCCTGCTCGCTCTCCTGTGTGCCTTCCTCTCTTGCCAGTTCAAGTAGCACGATAATCATATCTTCCATACTAGTTACAGCACGCTCTAGCCTGGCCAAAGGCTTGGTAAGTCCCGGATTAGTCTCGCAGTGTAGTTTCAGTAGTTCGTTCACGCCTTTGATCACCGTGACAGGCGTACGCAATTCATGACTGGCAAAATTCGTGAACTCGCGCTCACGCTTAATAAAGGCCTCAATTCGTTGCGCATGCTCAATCAACGTCTTGTTAAGCAGCCCAATTTCATCATCCTGGTACTTGTAGTCACTAACAAAGCGCGCGCCGGGCGCGTCGGCACTTTTTCTCACCTGTTCAATCAAGGTAAACATAGGTGCCATTGAGCGTTTGAGTACCAGATGAAAAATCATGAAAAACAGCACGATAAATAGCGTAAAGCTGGCAAAAATAATCTGCATCATCATGCGTTCTAAGCTCTCAGAAATCTCAATGTCGTTCACATCATAGATAAAATAGTACCAAGCGTTGTCCGGCATCACGGCAATGGCATAGTGGAAATCTTCCTCACCCGGGTGCTCAAGCTCATATATCCCCGGAGTGCTTTTGCCAATGTAAACAGCCAGCGACGGCGGAATATCTGCAAAGCTGGGATAAGCTGTCACCCCTTCGGGAAACAAAAAGGTATCTCTGTTTGCATAATGCAGCCTGAACTGCGTCACAACCCTGCTCAGCTGTTTTTCAAAAATATAATCTTCGGTGCCTTTTGTCGCCGCAAAGACCACCAACAAACTAAGCCCACAGAACACACAAAAACTAACGATAAAAGTGGCTTTGACACGCTGACTCAGACTCAGTGTGCGGGCAAAGAGCGTGAGTTTTGAACGCCAGTCAGAGAAAAACAAGCTGATACCCTTGACCGTGTTTCGACTGGACCTTGATATGCTCTGCACACCCCGAGAGGGATTTTCTGAGGTTATAGATATGACTTCTTAGTAAGTCGTTTTCTGGCAATGCGTCCCGCCACAGCTGAAACTCCAGCTCGGACTTATTCACCAGGCTAGGATGCTGTTTACACAGCAAGGTTAAAATTTTAAAAGTAGTCGGGTTTAACTGAAGCGTCTCCCCATTAAAACTGGCTGTTTTATTTTGCGTATTTAATTCAAGGCCGTTTAACCGCATCACATGATGATAGTCATTTTGTGCTTTACGAGTGTGAGCGACCAGGCGGGCATAAAGTTCAGAAATGGCAAAAGGTTTTAAGATATAGTCGTCCGCCCCAGAATCAAACCCCACCAGCTTATCGTCCAGCCGGTCTTTGGCTGTCAGCATTAAAATGGGCACCGTCGGTTGAGATCCCTGGCGTATTTGCCTGGTTGCTTTTAAACCATCCAGTTTGGGCATCATAATATCCATAATGATGGCATCATAGGTTTGTTCTTCTACTAAATTCACCGCCATTACACCATCATAAGCATAATCCACCTGATGCCCCTTGGCTGTTAAAAAGTCACCAATGTTCTCTGCAATATCCAGATGATCTTCTGCTATTAGTATTCGCAACACCTTATTCAACTCCAGTTTTTGATTAAAAGCGATACACTACGCCACATTTTGGCTAGCCTGTTGGTGGTGCGAATCCAGCGCTCAGTCCGGCAATATCGAGTGGCACCAGCATGACCTCAGATTACGCTTTGGCTGGCACGGGTAACGTAAATAACGCACAGAGAAGGAAAATGGTGCGTTGTTTCATCGCTCAGTCACCCTGTCGGTCTATTAGGCTCACTCTGACACACAAAATGTCAATAAAGTGTCGATCGCTTTGTGACACTGTATCGACTTTTAAATGAGTACGCTGTGCACTCCATTAACCCATCGGGCTCGTACCTATGACGCCTATCTTTATTCTGCTTTTCTTTAGTGTATTGGCTATATAAAAAGTGTGTTCGTTTGCTACTTGTACCAAGTTTACCAAGCGACCAATCTGGTCCTTTTAATCGGTTGTTTACACGACTAGCGCCCGTACTTAGCCGAGCCAAGACACTCAGGTAGAGCAAATCTGGGCTATATTACCCATTAAAATGGTTGGTCAGTTTCAGCCTGGCAAGCCCCCTGTTATTCATCTTTTGACTGAAAATACAGGTGTTAGCAGCGCTCCTGGGATAGTTCTTGTTCGTAGCTCCCATGCAAAACAACCAGTTGTGAAAACGCTCCCGCGGCCAGCTACCTCTGCGGTTGTCCGCTGCAGCCTTGCAAGTAAGACCATAGGTTGGTGGATGATAATCTTTACTCTGTCGTGATCGGGCTGCGCTATGTAGCTCATTACCACTACTTTACCCATACCTTTGCGCCAATGATTTTATACGCTGGCGTACCTCTTATCAGGGTGTCCCGCGCGAATACCGTGCCACAGCCTGGGCAGGTGCCCTCTTGAGCGGTAAAGTCAGTCACTATCCGCTCTTTAAAACACTTGACGAGTGCCCCTTTACCGCCCTTACGATATTTATACAACGGCGCTTTGCACTTTGCGCAGTAGATATCGACGGTTCTTACGGGGCCTTTTTTGTTGGGTTTAGCCATTTTAAATCACATGATTGTATCGCACGACGTACGTGGTATAGGGGATTGCCATCAGTTTAAAGGGTTTTCTGACATGATGAAAGCAGACCCACAACAGCGACTTTCGCTCTCTTGATACAAGCTCATCAAGCAGATTTAATAGCATAGAGACGCATTACTTCATATAAAGATTGTTCAATGTTTTATTCTTGCTTTCAAATTTTTTTCCACGTATTTTTGTCATTCCAAAAAACAAAGCGTGTAGGTTATGCAAAAACAAGACTTAGTTGATACTGTGCTGGCACAGTGGCATAAAGAAAGGCCAGATATAGACCCAGCTCCTATGGCCGTCATGGGCCGTTTGATTAGAACAGATGCTATTTTTAGTAAGGAGTTAAATACAGTATTCAGCCGCTTTGGCCTCAACGGCGGTGAATTTGACGTACTTGCGACGTTACGGCGTTCGGGCAAGCCTTACACGTTAACCCCCAATCAGCTGCTGCAAACACTGATGCTAACTTCGGGCTCCATGACTAACCGTATCGATAAACTGGAAAACAAGGGCCTGGTAACCCGTAACCCAGACCCCAATGACAGACGCGGTGTCATGGTTGCTATCACAGAGCAGGGATTAACGCTGATTGACGAAGTGATTTCAGAACATGTTGCCAAAGGCGAAGAGCTGCTTTCTCCGCTTGCGCCTGAAGAACGCACGCAGCTGGCTGCTCTGTTAAAAAAGTTACTGGTTCACTTTAACCACTAGTATTGCACAGACCTGCAACACCTTTACATGTCGCAGCCTGCAAGCTGGTTTATCCGACCATTTTATGTTGTGCCAATGTGTACAGATATTCGGCTTTCGCCATATCGATATTCAATAAGAACTTCTGCTGCAATATCGACTGCAGCTGCGACGCTGAAGTCACGTCAATATGCGTGCTTATCTGACTGGCTTCATGTAACTCACCATAAAGTAAATTGCGTAGCGTGTAGCGTTTCCCTTTTGTAATTCGTGCCAGCACCAGATTGTTAGCAAAATACGACTCCGGATGTTGATGGCTGTAGAAGTGTACTACCTCGAAGTCTTTTTCAGTCACCTTGCTCAAATCGACACTATAAAGACTAACTTCTTCCGGGTGCACAATTTCGACGCGGATGGTATCTGCCGTTCGGATAATTTTGTAACGATAGCTTTCTACGTCAATATAGCCGGACTGTGACACTGGCAGTGGAGCACTGAGTGACTTAGAGCCAAATCCGACATCAACCAGATAGCTTTCTTCACCAAGGTGGACCAAAGTGATGCGATGGGTTCTGGGGTTGTCTTCCAAGCCATTCACCAATACTCTTGCCAGCAACGGCTGAACTTCGTACCCCAACTCAGCAAGGGCCAGATAAGCCAGTTTATTGTGCTCAAAGCAGTAACCCCCCTGCTTATCTTTAATAAGTCGCGCTAGCAATGCCTCCTCGTCCAGAGGCAGAATCTCTTCCCCCATCGCATTAATACTAGAAAAGCTATACAAATCAAGATGTTTAGCTTGAAATTCTACGAGCTGTTCAAGCGATACCTGGTTATGTGTCAGCGCTAATGACTGAATATAGTCTTGGATGGTCATACTCTTTCCTTCGTCCTTCAAGTTAACCTAATGTTAAAACCTTACTCAAGAAAGATAAACCCCCAACCTAGGTTGAGGTCAAGTAAATCATTCAATAAGTAGTTAAAATAGCGGTTGCTAAGAGATTAACTGAAATTATTGAAAAGCCACCTGTCCAAGTGGCTAGGCGTTTCGAGAATAATACGAAGTATGTAACAGATATATTATTGGCAAGCCGTGATGGTATTACACACGCCTCGGAAGAATCTGATTTAAAATGGTGAGGTACAGACGGTTATCAGGCCGCGAATTGCGGCCTGAATACACTAAGCTTTTTTCTGGTAAATAATACCGGGGTTGCAACGCAGCATGTCAAAGTCATTATTCAGGCCCGCCATAGACTCAGACGCACCAAGAAACAGATATCCCTTAGGGTTAAGTGCCTGTGCAAACTGGCTAATAATTTTAGCCTTTACATCCGGTGAAAAATAAATCAGTACATTACGGCAAAAAATAACGTCAAATTTACCCAATAAGGCATAAGAGTCCAGTAAGTTTAAGTGTCGGAAATTAACCATTCTGCGAATGGGTTCGTTCACTTTCGCCATACCGTTGCCGCTGTCTGTAAAAAACTTCTTTTTACGCTCTGGCGACAAACCCCTTGCCAAAGCCAGTGCGTCGTACTCTGCATTCTTACACATATCCAGCATAGTGTTTGAGATGTCTGTTCCAACGATTTGCGCCCCCATTTTTAATGCGCCAGGGCTAGATGTTTGATATTCATTGGCGGACATCGCAATAGAATACGGCTCTTGACCCGACGAGCTTGCCGCTGACCAGATCTTAACGGGTCGACGCAGATCCTTAAACTCTGGAAAGATCTTGGTCTTGAGTAGTTCGAATGGATATTGATCCCGAAACCACAAGGTTTCATTGGTAGTCATCGCATCAACTACGGCGGCACGCAATTGCCGCTCATGTGGACTCAGGGTCTTACTCACCAAAGCAGACAAAGAGTCAACGCCAAAACGAGACATGAGAGGCGCAAGTCGGCTTTTCACCAGGTATAGCTTGTTGTCACCCAGCACAATACCGCACTGTTGCTCTAAGAAAGTGCGAAACTGATCATACTCGCTTTGTTCTAAGTGTTTATTTTCCAAAGTATTACCGCCACTAATTAATCGCAATGAACCCATTTCTTCACGGCTGTTGCCAATTCATCGGGGTTAAATTTAGCAATAAAATCATCAGCACCGACCTTTTCGATCATTGCGTGATTGAAGACGCCACTCAATGAAGTATGTAAAATAACATGCAAAGGCGCCAGCTTAGGATCCGCTTTTATCTCGGCGGTGAGTGTGTAACCATCCATTTCTGGCATTTCAACATCAGAGATCAACAGGCCAACGCGTTCGGTAACATCATTCTGACAATCCAGCTCCGCGATTTCTTTTAAGCGAAGCAGTGCCTCTTTACCATTTTTGGCCAGCTCAGTTTGCACACCAAGTGGCTCAAGTGCACGTTTAACCTGGTTGCGAGCAACCGCAGAATCATCAGCGATAAAGACAATACGCTCACCGAGATCTCGCTGCATTTCACCGTCAGCGACAATTTCCTGACTCACCTCAGTGTTAATTGGACAGATCTCATTGAGGATCTTTTCTACGTCGAGGATCTCTACCAACTCATTTTCGATCTCTGTCACCGCAGTTAAATAGGAATAACGACCTGCACCTGAAGGCGGAGGCATAATTTTTTCCCAGTTCATATTCACAATTCGTTCAACCGCACCAACCAAAAACCCCTGCACTGAACGGTTATACTCAGCAATGATAATAAAGCAGTCTTTGATGTTTTCGATAGGTGGTCCACCGACAGCCAGGGACATGTCGATAACGGAAATGGTTTGCCCGCGAATGTGTGCGACCCCCCTGATAAAGGCATTAGATTTAGGCATAGCCGTTAGGGGTGGACACTGAAGTACTTCTCTTACTTTGAATACATTGATCCCAAAGCGTTGACGCCCTCTGAGGCGAAATAGTAAAAGTTCAAGTCGGTTTTGACCCACCAACTGCGTTCGTTGGTTTACTGAGTCCAAAATACCTGCCATGTCATTCTCCTGCTATAAAACTGCTTATCGGAACAATGTTTGCTTGTACTCTACCATTCAAAGTCGCCCTTGAAGCGGTGAGGCAAATCACGCAAAATCTTTATACCTTGTTTCACCCCATAAGCATAGTCGAAACATCATGAGTTTGTTAAAAATTACATTATCCGCTTATTTCTTTCCCATAGTGGCATATTTTTTAGCCACGTCATTTGCTTATGGTCAAACCTATGAGTCAAAAGATATTGAAAAAATGGCAATAGATTTCATCTCGGAACAGCTCCCGGCTCCCACCCAGGCAGAAGAGCAGCAACAGGTGTCAGCTTTACCATTAGATACTCGCTTGCCTCAGCGCCAGTGTCAGCGACCATTGCAAGTCAGTAGTAAGTCCAGCCCGCCTTTTAATCGCCAGGTCACAGTGATGGTACGCTGCGAAGATCTTGAATCCTGGGTTCAGTTTGTTCATGTGAAAATCGAAACACTGTTACCTGTGATAGTCAGCACTCGAATGCTGGACAAGGGCGTGCTGTTAACTGCAGATGACTTAACAATCGAGATGCGCCCTAAGCATTTTGTGCGGGCGGCTAACATCGACAACATGACGCTACTCATTGGCAGCAAAACCAAACGCCGTATCCAACAGGGCAAGCCAATCAGCATGTTTCAGATTTGCATGATTTGCAAGGGGGATAACGTGACAATTCTGGCCAGTGATGGCACACTAATGATTAAAACAAGTGGTATTGCCTTGCAGGACGGGAACTTAGGAGAGCAAATCCGGGTCAAAAATGCGAGGTCAGGTAAAACGGTGCTTGCACGGGTGAAAGATGTTGATTCAGTAGCAGTCAAAATCTGATTTTTTGCTAAAGTAAGCGAATGGCTTGCCGATATAAAGGCTGAAGCAATTTAACTAACGGGTCATCATCATGGTAAACAACATTAACGGTCAAAATCAGCCGAACAATGTTGCAACAAATGCAAAGCAACAACGTGCTGAATTACAAAGAAATGAAGCAAGTAATACCGCTGCTAAACCACAAGCTCAGGTCAAAGCCGCAGCGGATTCAGTGAGCCTGACACCACAAGCACAGCAACTGAAAGGGCTTCAGGAAAAAGCGCAACAGGCGCCCTCCTTCGACAATAAAAAAGTTGAAGAGCTGAAAAAAGCCATTGCTGAAGGTAAATATCAGGTTGATAGTGAGAAGCTGGCAAAAAATATTGCCGCCTTTGAATTTGATTTATTTGGATAGAGTATAAGTGGACGACCAAACGGCACTGTGTGCCCACCAGCTAACAGCGCAGATTAATCTTCTGGAAGCTCTGACCCAGCTTCTGGACGATGAACTAGAGGCGCTTGCCTCTCGCAATGGCGACAACCTCAAAGAGATTGCACGCACTAAGCTCACTACACTCAATCAGATTCAAAAGCTGGACAAAGACCTGTCCAAGTACCCACAAAGCACCTTCAGCGATGATGAAATCACCCCGTTAACCGAGCAAGTCAAAGACTTACTGTATCGCTGCAAGAAACAAAATGACGTTAATGCACAGGCTGCACATCAGGCACAACTCACTGTGCGTGAACTTAAAGACATTCTAATCGGTGCACCAACCTCCATGACCTATGGGCAAGATGGTAGTGTTGTTTCAAATATGGGGGAGTTGGTTAAAAACCTTAAAGCCTGATAATTCGTTTTTTGATCAGGCTGAATCAGCTAAGGCTTAGTGGGAAACAAATTCTTGGTGATCACTAAGATAACACCGAATACCTCAGCCAATGTACCCGCCATATATAAATTGAGTGTCCACTCTTCAAATTGCAGTTTCTCCAGACCCACCAGTACCAGTACCGCATTCATAATGAACAGCTGAACAACCAAAATACCAATAAACCACCACGCATATTTCTGCTTTAAATCCCGATCAGATTCGGCATCTTTGACCTTTTGCGCCTGCATGGGGTCGACATTGGTGAACTTATTTTCTTTGAAGTTATGTTTGATCTGCGCAGCAAGCGACGAGTGCTCTGCTTTTTGATCTTCCCTGCTCTGTGTCATTACAGCAAGTCCAGTGCATTTAGCTTATATTTGAGGGCTTCAACGGACACACCAAAATGGATCGCCATTTCAAAGTGAGCGACTTTCTTACGGTGCAACTTTTTAACCTCTTCATTGGGCATAAGTAAGTTTGCCGCAAACTGGTTGGCAAACACTTCTTCTTCGTCTTCGCCGGTAGATGCACTGGGACCCCTGAGGTCAATGTACTCGTATTCTTTATCCGTATTATCAGATTCAATACGGGAAATATAGTGCCCAAGCTCATGGGCACAGCTAAACCGCTTGCGATTTAAATGGTCGTCCTGGTGCAGCACAATCACGGGATCCGTTCCGGCTTCTTTGATCAACGCCCCTGATACTTTTTCTGGTAGCGCCATCTCGACGACGTCAAGCCCTAGTGACTTGCAGATAGTCACAGGATCAACCGGAAACTGGTTGTGACTCCACAGCCGTTTAAGCACCTTTTGAGCTTCAGTTCTTGGGTCCAACACAGACCAGCCTCCATTTACCTTGAAATACGCCTCTGTTTGTCAGAGGTAATGTGTATATTTAAACAGTATAAATTGAAGGCACACTGAAAGCAAAGGGCATAATTGGCCGACCTAACCCGCCAGGCTTGGCTCAGTAATAAGTGACACGCTCCACCTTACGTGGCTTAACCTCACCAATATACAAATCGTAAACCCGCTTCATATCAAGCTCCAATTCTGTGGTGTAGATATCTCCCACCGCATAGCTTTTCATGACTTTGGCGCCTCGGATCAGGCCCTGCACCTGGCTACGTAACCCATCATTCTGCGCCACTGCGCCCTGTACTGTGGTGCTGGCACTCAACCGGTGACCATACACCTGCTCTGCAAGCTCGCGGTAGGCTTCAAGCTTAGAGACCTTAATGGCCATCAGCATTTTTTCACCTTCACTGCTGCCAGGCTGAGAGCTCAACGGGGCATAACCAACCGCCTTGAGCACGGGATAAGAGTCGGGCTTCACATAGCTGTATTCAACATGCTTGTCTATGATAGAGCTGCATCCCGCCAGACCCAGTGCCGTTGCAACAACACAGGATTTGAGCAGGTTGACTACCCGTTGATGCCAAAGCACTCTAAACTGATTCATAGGGTAACTCCTCTGTGTGGCACATTTGCCATATCATCAAGTAACAAATCTTTATGCACAAACCTTGCCAAAACCTTTGGCACGAGACTTGCTCGGTTAGTTAAGAGATTTGCTTAAAGTTCGGTAATAAAGTCATGAAATTGTCGCGTATTATGAGTGTGTTACTGGCCACCGCCAGCTTTGGGGCCAGTGCAGAGTGGTTTGAGGTCACGGGCTACGCCAATGCACACACAGAAGATCTGGCAGAAGCACGCCAGGAAGCCGTACAGGATGCCATTACTCAGGCGTTAATCTTCTCTGGCGCCACAGTATCTAGCGTCACCACACTGGCCGACGGGGTATTAACGCAAGATCAAATCAAGATCAAAAGCCATGGCGAGATCCAGCAAATCAACCTCGTTTCCGAACAAAAGCAAGATGGGATCGTCAGTGTCACTTTGCATCTGGATATTTTTCCCAAGCTGGAGCAGTGCGCACAAGCGGCGATTGCAAAACAAGTAACCATTACACAAAGCCAGCTGATCCAGCCTCATCAGGCCAGACTGGGTCAAATTTTTGACATCGCAAAAGCCAGCAGTGAGCGACTTTATCATACACTGGCACAGCGCAATCTTACCGTAAAACCAATTCCGTACCTGGATCATGCAATCAATGCACGGCCGTTTTTTACCCAACGTTTTGAATACGATGGACAGCTGATTGACTCTTTGACCACCCTAAGCAATAGCCAATATGTGCTAATGAGCCAGATCACGGACGTTGCAGCAGGAGATAAAACCAACGATGACTACGCATTCTGGCAGGATGAGGAATACGTGCGCAGCTTTAAAATCGACTTTGTTGCATTTGATGCCCTGACGCGTGACAAGGTCTGGCAAAAACACTATGCCG
The DNA here is from genome assembly GCF_004014715.1 of Pseudoalteromonas sp. R3. Taxonomy (NCBI): domain Bacteria; kingdom Pseudomonadati; phylum Pseudomonadota; class Gammaproteobacteria; order Alteromonadales; family Pseudoalteromonadaceae; genus Pseudoalteromonas; species Pseudoalteromonas sp. R3. The sequence goes on along the minus strand of NZ_CP034835.1, from coordinate 1,076,356 downwards.
TCAGTGGCGTCTGGCCTTTTGAAAAAACCAAGATTGTTGATGTCTACAGCGATACCTTTTGGCGTACCAACTATGCCAAGCAAATCCAGAGCGTCTTTAACAGCGTGGCGCAGGATCTGGACTCTGCACTGTCATGCTTACCCAGTAAAGGTAAGATATTGCATCGTGAGCAAGGCAAGTTAGTGATTAATCTTGGCCGTAATCACGGCCTTGAAGCAGGACAGCTGCTCACCATTTCTCATCGACGAGATATGCAGGGCACGACCAATCAGTTTTTCCCACAAAGCATCAAAACCCTCAACCAGGTGCGTATTATTCAGGTCAATGCGCAAAATGCGATTGCAGAAAACATCTCAGAGCGGCCACTGAATAATATTCAGATCAATGATTTAGTAGAGGTCATGGTACAGAAACAGGAAGACTTTGCGCTGTAAGCGCACTACTTCGACAAAACACACAGTGAGGATTAATAATCCCACCAATAATTTGGATTAACTATACCATTTTGGTCGTTTCTACTGAGGTGTGATTGCTATATCAGAATTGATTTATAAGAGAAAAACGCTGGCGGCCCCTGCAGGAATCGAACCTGCAACTATCCCTTAGGAGGGGACTGTTATATCCATTTAACTAAGAGGCCGTGTCGCTTTGGAAAATACTAAGCGTTTTCGGACAATTGGTCAACCGATTGATTCTTAATAAAATTTAAATGATGTATTCGATAGATTAGAGAAACGGCAAAGGCAAAGAGCCAGCACTTTGCCGCTTAACGATCAACGTGATGCGGTTGCACTGGGATCTAAGACGAAATACGGGATAGTTACCATACAGCTGGCAACCACCAATCGGCTTTCAAAATCCAGTAACCGTGCATTGACTTCTACACCCCGATCCCGATAGATCATAGTACCGGACAATACATGACTCGGATCAGGCTTACCGGGTAAGGCTCTGCTGTCCCGAGAAAAAAAGAAGTCTCCACCTCGAGTCACCTGGATCTGTTGCTGTGATTTAAAATCAAGGGCTGCATAACCCAGTTTTTGAAATGCGTGTATCAGGTTTTCAGCCAATTGATTGCCAAGCTGATTGCTGCTTCTGAGCGTATCGTCAAAGCTGACAAAACTGGTGACGGCCACAGAATGGGGGTGAACACCCAGCAATGAGTCAGACAGCTCCAGTGCTATCTGAGAGGCATAGTTTGCCACCTGTTTTCGATGACGTTCGCTCACAAATCCAGGATCGACGGGGTGCTCAGCGTCTGGCGCCTGCTCCTCCAATGCTTCATACAGCACTTCTATTTCACGAAACTTGGCGACTTTAGGTGCCATAGGTGTTGTGGTCACTGTTTGCGGGGCTGGCTGTGAGCCCACCATCTGACAGCCGCTCAACAGCAATATCGCCAGCGTTAGCCCACTGAGAATGTGCGTTTTCATGATCATTCACCCGCTCGTTGTAGCCGGATCCCTTCATGCATCGCGCCATCTCTGAGTGCATTCACTACGGCCTGAGGCAGGAACCCTTGTGCAGTGCCGACCACAACCTTACTTTGCATCCCAACAATACGGGCATTGACCAAGATCCCGCCCTGGTGATTAGATAAGGTGCCGGCCAGAACATATTTGAACGGCAGTTCATCAGACAATTCCAAAAAGTCGCGGCTAAAAATAAAGTCGCCGTGTTTGGTAACCCGCATGAAGTCCGTCGTCTTAAAGTCAATCACGGGCACACCAAAGTTGTGCAGCTCATGAATAAAGCTTTCGGCAATCTGATTGCCCAATAAAGTAGCATGGTTAAAGTCTTCATCCAGAAAGACAAAGCTGGATACAGCTACCGGCGTCTGATCATTTATGTACTTAACATTGCTCACCATGTCCTGCATTAGCTTCTGCACATAATGAGTTACATTTTTGGCCGCCATGCGTTGTGATACGGTCATTTGTTGCACGCCTCTGGGATGGGCCTGAAACTGCTCTGACGCATTGAACTGGCCTGGCGCTGACGTCGTTTGCTGATGCTTTGTCATACCCAGTTGTGCGCACCCAAATAGGGACAGGGTTGGTAACATAAGCGCTATCACAGATTTTTTCATCTTTGTCTCCACTAATACTGGCCGCGATGCAACTTGCCATCTCGCATTTGAGCTTTTTCATTGCCCCACAAAATTGCTTTGGGCACAGAGATGGTCGCAGCGGATGCAGTGCGACTATCAAGCATAGTGATCAATCGAGCATTGATCGTGTAATGGTCGTGGCTTTCACTGATGGTGCCCGTCAAAGCCAGGTCAAATTTATGACGCTCGCGTAGCAGGGCAATATCACGGTTTAATAGGTTATCGGCACTATCCGACAAAGTTAAAGTGCGCTGTAGCCGAAACTCCACCACTTCCAGGCCCATTTGCGTCACATAACTGATCAAGCTTTCCTGAACCTGAGTACTAAGACCACTGCCCTGATTGCTTGCTACGGCATTACCAAGTTGATCAGCCAGATAAAAGCTCGTGACGGCAACCGTGGCGCCAGGTTTCAAAGGGCGACTATGCTCCCCCAAAGCGGCAGCAAGTTGCCCCATGTATTGATGCAATGTCGGCAAGGGTGGCGCTTGTTCCACTTTCTTTTGTTGCTGCGTCTTCATGATTCCAGCGCAGCCACTGAGCAGCACCGACAGGGCCAGTGCGGCTATCACAGCAGGAAATTGCATAATGATCACCTCTTTCTATTTGACCAAATAAATGCAAAAAGCGATCCACAATGCTGATAATAGGCACTATAAAGTGATTGGATTGTCTGTGTAATGACTCAGCAGACATTGTGGGTGAAATGGTTTTAGCTTGTCGCACAGCGCCTGACCTTGCGCTTTATTTTCAAACGCGCCAAGTTTCAGCCGAAAATATCTTTGCCCACGAATTTCGACTTGCTCAACGTTCACCGGTTGTTCCTGTAACGGCGGATAACTTTTAATCAGCCGCTGATGAACCGTTTTTAGCTGACTTTGCTTTCTGGTTGATGCCAGCTGAACTGCAAACTCTGCTTTGTCTGTTTTTGCAGGTAACTTTGGCTTCACACCACGTGCCTCCTTCGCAGCTTCCCTGTTCTCGCTAAACGCTGGCCGTGCAGCAAGGCCGCCATCTGTGCTTTGCGGTTGTTCAACAATACTGGGAGACTTTGGTACTGTTGTAACCATAACATTGCCTGCGGGTTGAGCAGATGGTGCCAGTGCCAGCTGCAGTTGTGTTGTCAGTAAATTCAGATCCTGCTCAATACTTAACAGCTCACTAACCTGAGGCGCAACCTGCTGCCACTGCTCTATACTGCGCTTTATTTCTTCAACGTCAGTGTGCAGCTGAGCCAGTTGTTGCTCAAGTTGAGCAACACGCTGCTCATCCTGACCTGTACTTGCACAGCCACTGAGCACAAACAGCAAGGGCCATACCAGAAAAGAATATAACTTCATCGCTTACTCCTCTTATAACTTCAGTTGTGTGTTTTCAAGCTGACAGGGAACGCCAGCGTTTTGCAATGACTCGCAACGTTGCTGCAATTGTGTGGTATCTGCGCCCTGGTAAATGAACGCGACCCCCAACATATAGGACTTGGCTTGATCATCAAAAACATAAAATGGAGGCTCCGGTATCAAACTACGATGACGTTGACGGAGCAACAGCGCATAAGTTTTTAAAACCGCCAGTGACGTAAAACGCCCCACAGAAAGAACTGTGACGGCTTTAGTCGACTGTGGTGCCAACTGCAAATCCACTTCCACCAGCACATCGCCCTGCTCCGACAGGACCACCTCAACCTGATCACTATGTGTCAGACCACGCCTGGCAGCACTTGTCACTTTTGCCTGATAGCGGCCTGGCTTAACCCCCGTAAATACATAATATCCATCATATGCAGCCTCTGTTTTGGCCGCTTCTTGCCCCTGTTCATCGATTAAAGTCACTTCAGCATAAGGCAGGGGCGCATTGTCAGTGTCCGTTTGTTGATACACCACTCCCTCTATTTCGCTGGTGTTCACAAGGGGAATTCAAGGTACTCCACATAGCCGCGCCTTGGCGTGATTGCCACCCCTTCACTTGCAGGGATAACAAAAGGCATTTCGAGACTCTGAGTATCAATCACCATATCGGTTTTTTGGTTAACTGGCATACCACTAAGCAGTACCAGCCCCTGCTCATCGGTTTTGCCCTGCATATAATTTTGCAACGCCCGGATCCGCACATCAGGCACCACTTCATCATCCGCATCAAATATCCCATTGGCATTATGATCCAGATAGACTTTAACCAGCACTGCCCCATTGCTCGCCAGTCGCCGCTGACTCACTAACAATTGTTCGCTCTCGTTGTGATAGCCGAAACTGAACTGACCATTGACTCCCAGCTCCCACTCATCATCACTGTCGTAGCTCAACTGGCTGTTAAGGCGTATTTTATCACCCAGCCAGTTCAGCCCTAATTCACTCTTTTGGTAGTCGGTGTCCAGTGTTTCCCGAAAGCTCAGCTCAACGTTAAACTGCTCGTTCAGACTGCGGTAGAATCTTGTTTCATAAGCCGTTAGTTCGCTGTATGGATGTAAATCATAGTCTAAAATCAGCCGCCCAAAGACGCGACCTAAACGGGTTTGAAATCGCAGCTGACCTGCGGTTGCATGCTCTGCAGCAGAACTGCTGGATTGACGTTGCAGCTGATTGCTGATGTTCACACGGCCAAACGACATCCCCACCCGATTGGTCAATACTGTGTATTCGCTGCCCTGATCGGTGCGATTCCACTGTATCTGATTCTGATAAGACAGTGGCTTGTCAAATACATCAACCGACCCCGACATAACCATATTCAAACCCTGACTGTGGCGGTATTCTTCTCCCGTTTGCCCACTGGTGAGCCGCCGTCGTTGTGTTTGCCAGCTGGTGCTAATGGCCTGCCCGGCCCACTCTGTTCTGGCACTGAGTTGCGCCTGGTGCTGGGTGTCACTGTCGTGGGATAAGTCCAGATTTAGCAGCATTTTTTTCCACAGGCTCAACGTACCACCAGCCGTCAGGACACGCTCTGTCTGCGACTCATTCGTTAAAGCCTGTGAGATACCCGCATATGCCGACAGAGCTTCAGAAATACCGATGTCGTAGCGACCATCAAACTGCCAACCAGAACGAGACGTTGGTGCGGAGTCATTGTTAAACACCGAACCTCCCACATCGGTTACTGACACATCAAAATAGCCCTGACCGCTGTCCAGTCCAGTCCCTTCCACAAAATAGCTGCGCTGTTCACGCTCGACTTGCCCCTGGGGACCATATTTGACCAGCTCAAACTGATTGCTACCAAAATACAGGGGGATACGGTCAAAATCATAGCGACCCGTTTGGATCTGAAGCTGCTGTGCGACTAACAGGCCATTATGATACAGTTCAACGTCCCAGCCAGCTTGAACTGAACCACTGATCTGTACGCTTTGTTCCTGAGTTTCATTGTGCAGAGGCTTATCGGCAACACGCACTCCGACACCTTGTCCTGAGGGTTGCCCGGCGCCAATGTGCGTCGCAAGAATATCGCCCACCTCGACCTGCGTGGCTTTGAGCTCGCCTAACAGGCGGCCTTTTCCATCTTCGCGCTTGCCTTTGAGGCGTCCCTGATCGACAACAGCGCCGTCTGTGCCTGAAACAAAGTACTCGACATTCCAGAACGCCAGGTCCTGTGCACCAAGCATAGAGTAGTAATTAGTATCTTCTTTATTGTCGCGACGATAGCCAAACTGAACATCCATCAGTGGTGACGATAACATCTGATAAGCATTCGGTTTCCAGATTAGCCTGGAGGCTGCACCTGATTTCAGATAATAAGTGCGACATTCATGGTAACGCATAGAAGAGGAAGCCAACTACTGAAAGTGGTACGCTCTTCTCGCCAAAGAAACAAGCAGTACTACCATGAAATATCAGCAGTTGACCGAGGGCAGAAGATACCAGATTTCCACATTATTGGAAGTGGGTTGTTCTGCCTCTGAAATCGCAGAAAAAGTAAAATGTCATCGCTCCACCGTTTATCGAGAGTTAAGAAGGCATAAAATCAACGAGTCATATTGCCCTGATTCGGCGCACGTAATGGCTATAGGGAAACGCAAAACGGCACGGAAATACCGTATCCCTCAAAAACGAATCGACTTCATCCGAATACTACTGCAATCAGATTGGAGTCCGGAACAAATTTCAGCAGTATTGACGAGCGTTAAACAGCCTGTCAGTCATGAGTGGATCTATCGTTATGTTGCTGTTGATAAACGCAATGGCGGAAAACTCTATCGTCACCTACGTCAAGGGCATAAGCGATATAGACGAGGTAGAAATGACAAAGGCCCTGCGATTTTAAATGCAATGTCAATTGATGGACGACCCGAAGTCGTGGAAGAGCGAACACGGCTCGGGGATTGGGAGATTGACACCGTATTAGGGAAGCAAGGAACTGGTGCCCTGGTCACTGTTTTGGAGCGAAAAACACGCTTCTATCTTGTCAAAAAAGCCGCATCGAAATCAGCGGAAGATGTTGCACAGGCAACGATAGAACTGCTTTCGCCTTATAAAAAGTACGTGCATACAATCACGGCAGACAATGGCGGCGAATTTGCCGCTCATGAACTCATTTCGGCCTCTTTAGAGGCGGATTTCTACTTCGCGCATCCTTACTCTTCCTGGGAGCGTGGGGCAAACGAAAATGCAAATGGTTTGCTGCGTCAATATATAAAGAAAGGCACTGATTTGCGAGAAGTAAGTGATGCAGACGTCGAGTTCGCGATGTCGCGGATAAATTATCGACCGAAAAAGTGTTTGGGTTTTAAGCAGCCAGCTGTAGTATTCAAAGAAATGATGCAGGCCGCTTAATTTAGGTAAGAGTGTCGCACTTCAGGGTTGAATTCGGGCATTACCTTGGTGCTGAGCTAATCGGCGATTCGCCCGAGCCTGACGTTCAAGCGCAGGCAGTGGCTCTGGTGTCTGAACACTAAGCCTTTGATCTGTATAGTTGAACTGAAAATCGAGCCCAAACCAGTCAGCAACTAAAGCTGACTCGACAAACACTTCACCCTGCGTATGCAATACATCCTGCTGCACAACAGCGTATTGCTGTTCGTTAACCTGAACCATCCCTTGCGCACTATCAAATGAAAAAGTGCGTTCCGGGCTAAAATACCAGCCAGAGAAATGATCGGCTTTTTCATCATCACTGATGGCAAAATCCAGTACGGCAAATAAGCTGCGCAATTCAATTTTTGCATCTCGCCGACTTTTAACCGCAAACACTTCGCCCAGATAGACATTGTCGGCATACACAGACAAAAACAAATCTTCCCCTTCCGGGATACCTGTTTGTTTTGGCTGATTATTGACAGTGAGGCTGGCTTTAGACTGTGTCAGCTTAGCCTGTATACGTTGTAGCGTACTGAGCGCCTTGGAGAGGTCCTGCTGCTGAGCACTGTAGACAGGCATGGCGCTTCCCCACGCCAGTCCAAGTAACAGAATCAGAACAAATCTCACCATCTAATTGCCAGAGATCAGCGTAAAGTGACAGAGAAAGTGCGCTCTGCAAATGGCAGTCCCTGATATTCGCCACTGCCGGTGTACACGACTTTTAATTCCCCTGAGCGCGCGCCCTGCACTATGCTCGGGTCTATCAGTTTTAACTGCAAGTGAGACTGACTGACCTCGGGATAAATGCTGTAGCTGCTCACTATGGCGGCTTCTTGCCACTTAGCTTTATTGTGCCCGCGCCAAAATACACTGACCTGGCCAAACGTACTTGCATCACCCTGACGTGACAGCGCCAGGCTAACAGTGTCGTAACGACCGCTTTCTGAGCGGCTCATCTTTGCATCATCAATGGTCACACGAGGCACGGATGCCGATTGACGGTAAATCACAGGAATACTGTAACTCATGATCATGTTAAGCCTGATCCCAACTCCCTGTTGTGCAGAGTCTTTTTTCTCAGGTAATGCCTGAAAGAACAGATGTGAGCGGTACTCTCCCGCAGCCATGTCTTTTTTCCGGCGCAAAGCGAGTTTTACGACCTGACGCTCACCCGGTGCAAGGCGCACCTGTTTGGGTGTCATTCTGAGCAAGCCACTTAAACGTTTCGGGTTGTCCTGCTCGGACACATCTTTATACCCCCCTCTGGCAGCGCCAGCTTTTCTTTAAAGCTCAGACGGTAAGTTTTGTACTCCTGGCTATTGTTGATCAGAAATACTTTGGCATTTCGCTGGCGCTCATCAAACACGACACGGGTGGGTGAAATCAGTAGGTTAGCCTGAGACTGCGCGGCACAAAACAACAGCACCAACACAGCGATGTGAGTAATATATTTCATTGGATTTTGCCTATTCTACTTCTAACGGCGATGAATATGAGTCTGTGCTTACTAAATAACTTAATAGCTAACTTCGACGCTGATTGTTGTCTCATACTGCCCATCCAGGTAGCTGCCTGCATTGGGCATGCTCTGCAATGTGCCACCTATCACAAGCCGGGCGCGACCGTATCTATCAGTAAAGACTCTGACTGGATGGTGGAGCTGTATTACACGTAATTTGCCCTGGCTGATAAGTTGAGTATGCGCCAGCTCATCATCAAGTATATCTGTTGAGATATTCAGATAAACACCAATGGGGAAGGACTCCAGTATCAGCTCAGCTGGGTGACCTTTTTCAACCACATGAATACTGCCAGAGGAACTTGTTCCACCACCCCGGGACACAGTGACAGTGCCGACCACACTGGGGTCTGCCACAATAACAGTACCAAAATTAAGGTCAGCATTGAGTATAATACTCGCCTGACAGTACATACTGCCTATCAAACTGACGAGTAATAAAAGCGCCTTCATATGAAACTGGCGGGCTATTCAATCACCCGCCATAGCCGATTAGTAGCTCAGCTCAACACTGAACGTACCTTCGTACTCACCGTCAATATAGTTTCCTGCAGCGGCACTGGTTGTGGTCAGTGTTGCACCTACATTAAACGCAATTTTACCCTCAGCATCAGCCTGTACTGTGGTTGTTGCCGGGGCTGGTGAAGTACCAGATGTTACATAGTAAGTGAATGTACCTAGTTTGAAACCGGGTGTTGTAGGTGGTAGATCTTTCGGCAACACATCGGTTTCTGTCGGATCGGTAATAGTCAATGTCGCGTAAGGTGAAACGCCATCAACGGTAAACTTTGCCGGAGTACCGGGTTCCAGAATAGCAATCTCAGCTTTTGTTACATCGGTTGAGTCAGCCCGAGGAGCTGTATTAGGGTTGGCAGCAATAACCAAAGTTGCCGTTTCTACACCACCTGTATCGCCACTGGCACGTATAGTACCGAAGCTAAGCGGTTCAGCATTTTCAAAGGTGAAAATATTTCTTACTGTTACGGATGCTTTGAATTCCGCAGGCTGCGCAGCAGCCAGTAAAGGCATTGCAGCCAGAATTGAGAGTAGAGAGTACTTGTTCATTAACTTTTCCATCAGCTAATCCTTTTCATTAAATAGCCGCTTCCATATCCGGCCAAACCACACGTGCAGCGCTTTACACTGAACGTACAACTAAGACTTTATAATGATTTTATCAACTTACTCGAGTGCCCTTGGGTAGAAAGGTGCTCAATTTGAATAAAAACACTACTCAGACTTCTTTTATATCGTACCTAAATACAAAATCTTTAATATTATTTCAATGTTTTTTAGCTAGTTAACCAATTTACATGGTTGACCACTGGCCTGAATAAGACGGCAAAACACGACACTTTCTTGCACAGACATGAACCCCCAAGCCTGAGAAAGGTAAAACTGAGTGCCATTCACAGCCGGTGTTTGTAAATATATTGATACGGAGCTGAACATGTCAGGATAGTAACTTTGTATGAGAGACAAAGATGCTTTTATCCGTTCATTTTGTGCCTGAGCCCGAGTATTCAAAAGGTGACGACCAAACTGCACAACAATGGAGTCAGAGTTTGGTGTATTGAACTGCTTGCTGGCGGAGTCTGGCGCCACTTGATGAGTGACAACGCCTTTCTCTGGCTGCGCGATTTTCTCTTCAAGCGGCTTGATATCATTGGCGGAAGACAACAATGCCAGTAGCTGTGACAAATCCTGCTCCATCGCGGCAACACGCTCGATACCCGCCTTATGCTCATTGTAGGTCTTGATCAACTCAGCCCTGGCAAGTGCTTGTGCTTCTTCGTCAGCTGTTGGCTTTGAGCTGCACGCGGATAACAGCCCGACTGCCGCCAGTAGTGCGGTCCACTTGCCAACGCGCTGATAAGGCAATCGCTGAGCTACTTCACAATGGATAGACATAATGTCTTTCTCCTTCTACAACAAGCGGCCCTCACTGGCCGCCTACTACATATCTGGAACAGCCTAAGATCAAATTGCAACGGGCGCTTTGATATTGGGATCGGCGTTGTAGCCCTCAATCGCAAAATCCTCAAACTGGTAGTCATAAATAGACTCAGGCTTGCGCAAAATTTTCAACGTCGGTAGTCCCTTAGGCTCACGCTGCAACTGTTGCTCAATCTGCTCCATATGATTTGAATAGGCATGCAAATCACCAAAGCTGACAATGACCTCCCCGGGTTCCAGATCACATTGTTGCGCCAGCATATGTACCAACAAAGACAAGCTGGCGATATTATAGGGTAACCCAAGAAAGATATCTGAGCTGCGAATATACAACTGTCCGGATAACTTACCGTCTGCGACATAAAACTGATACAACAAGTGACACGGAGGTAAGGCCATACGACCAGCCTCAACATTCTCTTGTGGGCTCATCGACTCGTCCGGCAGATACTCAACGTTCCAGCCATGGAATAGGATACGACGGCTGTTGGGATTGTTTTTTAGTGTATCAACAACATAGTCGATCTGGTTAATATCATCACCGTCTTTAGTGGGCCAGGCCGTCCACTGTTTACCGTATATTGGACCCAGCTCACCATCTTCCAGCGCCCACTCGTCCCAGATTTTAACGCCGTTTTCATTGAGCCAGGTTTTATTGGTGTCGCCTTTAAGAAACCAGATTAACTCGTTGGCAATACTCTTAAAGTGTAGCTTTTTGGTGGTCAGCAAAGGAAAGCCATCTTTGAGGTTATGGCGGATCTGACGGCCAAACACGGAGCGCGTACCTGTACCAGTGCGGTCCCCTTTCTGGGTGCCGTTTTCTAATACATCTCGCAATAACTCCAAATACACTTTCATGCTTTACTCCTCACAATGATCTCACTATTGACCCTGCTCAAGGGCTTTGTATAGCACGAAAGTATACTACGTTCGCAGGCCCGGGTAACTAATTCACGATAGGATTTATTGACAGGTAAAACGGGACCCCAAGATTAGGGCCCCGATATGGTTTAAGCGCGTGCTGTCGCAGTACGCTTGTGGCTCCAGAGCATCAAACCCAGACCACCGATCACCATAGGTAAGGACAAAATCTGTCCCTGAGAAATCATACCTGCGTACAAGCCGATATGTGCATCCGGTTCGCGGAAGTATTCAACAATGAAACGGAAAGTGCCGTAACCGAGTAAAAACAGGCCAGCAACGCTTCCCGCCGGACGTTCCTGTTTTCTGTACCAAATCAGTATAATGAACAACACTAGGCCTTCCAGAAATGCTTCATAAAGTTGCGATGGATGGCGAGCAATCGGACCTCCAGTCGGGAAAACCACCGCCCACGGAACATCCGTAGCCCGGCCCCATAACTCACCATTGATAAAGTTACCGATACGCCCCGCGAGCAAACCAACCGGTACCATAGGCACAACAAAATCGCCCACAGCCAGCGGAGATTTCTTAAACCGCCATGCAAAGATAAAAATACCGGCTATCACACCCAGTGCGCCACCATGGAATGACATGCCGCCCTGATCGATACGTAGTAAATACATAGGGTTTTCAAGGAAGTGACTGAACTGATAAAACAACACATAGCCAATTCGGCCACCCAAGATCACGCCGAGCATGCCGTAAAACAGCAGATCACTGACCTCATCTTTGGTCCAGCCAGAATTGGGCTTGTCAGCCTCTTTGTTTGCCCACCACATCGCAAACGCAAAACCGATTAAATACATTACGCCATACCAGCGTACACTTAGGGGTCCAATCGAGAATATGATTGGATCGATTTCTGGAAACTGCAAAGCCATCGCTTTCCCTCAATAAAATAACATTTTTCCCGCAATCACCACGAGCAGTAACGCGAACACTTTCTTAATCACAGGCACTGGCAGATAGTGCGTTGCTTTGGCCCCGATAGGAGCGACAAACCAAGAAGTCAGCACAATACCAAATAACGCCGGTAAATACACAAAACCGGCAAACCCATCTGTCAATTTCAATGCCTGGCCCCCCGAGACCACATAACCAACGGAACCAAACAACGCAATCACGATGCCGCTAACCGCGGCACAGCCAATTGCTTTACGCATATCGACAGAAAAATAACTGAGCAGCGGCACAATTAACACCCCACCGCCAATGCCAATCATGGCCGACAACGCGCCCATTAAGGTCGTGATGCTTGCCAAAACAGGGCCGGAGGGCAAACTACGCGACTTTTCAGGGGCATTTGATTGTGAACTGAATACCATTTTAGCGGCGATTAACAACACAGAAATGACAAACGTCCACTTTACCCAGTGCACCGGGATAAGGGCGACCATGAAGCCACTGATCAAAGCCCCCACCGCGACGCCCGCCATTACCCAGGGGGCGATATCCCAGGGTACATTGTGATTACGATGATGTGCCAGCGCAGAAGAGGTTGAGGTAAACAAGATTGAAGCCAGTGAAGTCGCTATCGCGACAACAATTACATAGTCACTTTCCAGCACATCGAAGTACAACAGAATGGCCGACAATACAGGTACAATGATCAGCCCCCCGCCGATACCGAGTAACCCGGCCAGAAAGCCGACGACACAGCCAAGTAAGGCACAGCATAGAATGAGTAACACACTGATTGTCATACAGACACTCTTATTATTATGGGCGCGTTATAGTAGCGTATCTGCGCACGCGCCTCCAGTCGCGGTTCAGGCCGTATCGCTTTTGGTATAAAGTAGCTCGCTCAGACCATGCGCTATCAGAAACTCACGTAACAGACGATGAACCTGTTTGGCACTGGATACCATCAGGCACTGATTAAGCAAGGTTTCCATATCTTTGACGGCCAACCGACGTAACGTCCATTTTATTTTGTTCAAAGACGAAATATTCATACTGAGGCGGCGAAATCCCATGGCAACAAGTAAAATAGCACCTTCCGGCTCTCCGCCAAGCTCCCCACATAAACTGAAGGGCAGCTCTAGCTGCTGACAATCGTCGGCTATTTTTTTCAGTACGCGCAAGACACTTGGGTGATAAGGCTCAAACAGTTCCGCTACCTGTGCATTAGCGCGGTCAACAGCCAACAAATATTGGGTCAGGTCATTGCTGCCCACCGAGCAAAAGTCGACCTTCTCGGCCCACTCAGGCAGTAAAAAGATACTTGATGGCACTTCCAGCATCACGCCAATATCAGGCTTATCTATGGTATAAAACTGATCCGCCCATTCTTCCTGTAATTCAAAGTATGCCTGTTCCAGCAGTGCCAGCGCTTCGTCGACCTCTTCAGTATGACTGACCATAGGCAACATAATTCTCAGGTTACCTAACCCCGCATTGGCTTTAAGCATGGCTTTGAGCTGATCTAAAAATAACTCAGGATGGTCCAGAGTCACCCTGATCCCTCGCCAACCCAAAAACGGGTTATCTTCACTGATATTAAAGTAATCCAGGACTTTATCACCACCAATATCCAGCGTACGCATAATCACAGGTTCAGGGTGATAGCGGGCCAGTACGTCCCGATACCAACTCTCCTGTTCCGCCTGAGAAGGAAATTGACCTCGCTGCATAAACCAGGCTTCAGTACGATACAAACCCACACCATCACAGTATTTGGCACTGAGGTGCTCGGTAGACAAGTCCAGGCCAGCATTAAGCAACAGGCTTATCCGTTCACCATCAGCGGTTACGGAAGATAAATGATGCTCGGCTTCAAATTTATCGTGCAGCTGACCCTCTTTAAGCTTCAGTGCAGAATATTCATTGCGCAGCACATCAGAAGGCGAAATATAGACACGGCCAGCATAGGCGTCGAGGATCATGTCTTTGCCATCGAATTGCAGCAAGGGAATGTCCTCAATCCCCCAGATAGCCGGGATACCCATTGCCCGGGTCAAAATAGAGGCATGTGAATTCGCTGAGCCATGAACACTGATGACCCCTTTGAGTTTGTCTTTAGGTACTTCGGCCAGCATCGCCGGTGTCAGTTCATTGGCGATTAAAATGGTATTGTCCGGATAGCTTTTTACCATGCTTTCCGTGCTGACCAGGTGGTGTAGCACTCTGAGCCCTAAATCTCTGACATCAACCGCTCGCTCCCGAATATATGGATCTGACATAGCTTCAAATTGCGTCACCAACTCCACAATCACATGCTTTAATGCTGATTTCGCATTCCAGCCCTGCTCCAGCTCTTGCTCTACACGTTGCCCCAGACTACGTGCATCCAGTAATTGCTGATACACCTCGAAGACAGCCAAGGCTTCTTTGGGTAAAGAGTCACTGAGGGTGTTTTTTAATACATGAAATTCTTGTCGGGTCGCGGCCACCGCTTGCTGGAATAACTGGCGCTGCTGATGGATTTGCTCACATTGCTGAGATTCAATGCTGGCAAAGTCTAGCTTGGGGATAACCACAAAGGCCTCACCCAGTGCAATACCAGGTGCACTGGCCACACCTTTGAGTACCGATGTTTTGTGACTGGACGCATCCTGCTTGAGCACCGACTGTAACTCAACCTGTGCAAGCTGAGAGGCCAGCTGCGCGGACAGCGTAATTAAAAAAGACTCTTCATCGTGGCTAAAGACCCGCTCTTCACGCTGCTGAACAACGATCACGCCCAGTACTTTGCGCTGGTGCACAACCGGCACTGACAAAAAGGCGTTATAGCCTTCCTCGTGCACTTCTGCATGCAGCTTAAACCTGGGGTGACTTTGTGCATGGGCAATATTGATGGGCTCTTCTCGCTGAGCAACCAGCCCAACAAGCCCTTCGGTGAAGCCAACCCGAAATTGCCCGACAGCATCCGGGTTGAGGCCATCGCTGGCCATCAGTACAAAGTTATCCTGACTATAATCGGCAAAATAAACGGAACAACACTCAGTGTGCATTGCTTCCTTTACCATCATCACAAAGCGAGATAAAGCCGTTTCGAGGTTATCCTGCTGTGAGACTACCTCTGCGATAGTCCGTAATGTTGCTAACACACCTGACTCCTAAATTGGTAGAAATCGCTCTGTACTGCTCATTTACTCTTTCTGTTTTTTCGAACCTTTGTGCAGCCCGGGTACGTGCTGCTAATTTGTCGTTTAACGGCGTCGCCAGTGATCTTTATGCGAATGCTCTTTGCGGTTGAACGGCATTGCAAACGGCGCAAACTCTTTCATTACCCGGCGATACACATCGCGTTTAAATGAGACCACCTGACGTACCGGGTACCAATAACTTACCCAGCGCCAATCATCAAATTCGGGGTGATGAGTCCGCATTAAGTCTACATCTTCATCTT
This sequence comes from Pseudoalteromonas sp. R3, assembly GCF_004014715.1. NCBI lineage: Bacteria > Pseudomonadati > Pseudomonadota > Gammaproteobacteria > Alteromonadales > Pseudoalteromonadaceae > Pseudoalteromonas > Pseudoalteromonas sp. R3. The sequence goes on along the minus strand of NZ_CP034835.1, from coordinate 1,060,706 downwards.
TGCACTTGAGTTTCAGTAGAAACCACTTTTGCTTTTGGCCAATACAGACTGGGCTTGAATCTTTGCGGATCAGTCGCTTTGGCAATTTATAGCGTAACCAATGTTTTGAGCTTGCAACGATTTCTACATCTTCCGGCCGCAATCCAACTTCTTCATGCAGTTCTCGGTACATGGTTTGTTCTGGCGTTTCTCCTTCATCCACACCACCTTGCGGAAACTGCCATGAATGCTGACCATAGCGGCGCGCCCAAAATACCTGCCCCTGATTGTTACAAATAACAATACCTACATTGGCACGAAATCCTTCGGCATCAATCACCTTAAGTGCCTCGTATACTTTTTTATATGAATTTGATTGTTCCACAACTCAGGGCACTGGGCAAATTTAATTCCTGCTTTTACGCAACTTACCCACAACTTGTGCATAAGTTTAATTATTCATGATGATTTTACAAACAAATCCACAATCTCATGGTGAATTTGGTATTTTCTCCACAGAATCTGTGGATAATTATGTTTATATACTTGTATTTATCCAAGGCATGGTTGTTTTTACGTCACCCCCTTATTGCCTGAAATTTAAAAACCTCATATAAATCATAATATTAATAAGGTAAACCGATAAAGTCACAGCTTAAAGAGTAACCCACAACGAGAGCGTTCAAAAAACACACAAAGATATTTTAATCCACATCGATGATTTGATTTTGGTACCATACACCACCACCAAAACAAAGAGAGCCAGACCGTGCAAAAGCCCACTCCCCCACGCTCAATTGCTGAACTCATGACTCGTGTTGATGCCATTGCCGGACAAACTCTGGGAGAGGTAGCCGCGCAGTTTCATTTTAAGACCCCTCAGGACTTAAACCGCGAAAAAGGCTGGCCAGGTCAGCTGATTGAATATGTGCTTGGCGCCAGCGCAGGCTCGAAACCCGTGCCTGACTTTGAGTTTATTGGTGTCGAGCTAAAGACCTTACCCATTGGGTATAATGGAAAACCGCTCGAAACCACTTATGTGTCTGTGGTACCACTGACTAACCTGACTGGATTACGCTGGCAAGACAGCACCGTTAAGAAAAAACTGAATCATGTCTTATGGCTACCTATTTTAGCCGAGCGGGATATTCCCCCTGTGAATAGAACTATCGGCACGGGATTTCTCTGGCAACCCAATAAACTCCAGGAATACCAGTTACAGCGTGACTGGGAAGAACAGATTGAATTAATTGCACTGGGGCGTGTGGATGAGATCAGTGGCAAGCTGGGCGAGGTCATGCAGATTAGGCCGAAAGCCGCCAACAGTAAAGCCCTGACCGATGCCATTGGCCCACAGGGCAAACTCATAAAAACCCTGCCCCGCGGGTTTTATCTGAAAATGCAGTTTACTCAGGGTATCCTGGCCGAGCAGTTTGTGGGGTAACTCAGAGGCAGACACAAAAAAGCCGCGTTAATTACGCGGCTTTTTCAGTCAGATTATTTAGATTACTGACCTTTGATCTCGCTGCGACCTTTATAGACAGCCTTGTCGCCCAGCGCTTCTTCGATACGTAGCAACTGGTTGTACTTAGCAACACGGTCAGAACGACACAATGAGCCAGTCTTGATTTGACCAGCAGCGGTACCCACAGCTAAATCAGCGATGGTTGCGTCTTCTGTTTCGCCTGAGCGGTGAGAGATAACCGCAGTGAAGCCTGCGTCCTGTGCCATCTTGATTGCGTCCAGAGTTTCAGACAGTGAACCAATTTGATTGAACTTGATCAGGATAGAGTTACCGATTTGCTCATCGATACCACGCTTAAGGATCTTAGTGTTAGTAACGAACAGGTCGTCACCCACCAGCTGTACTTTGTCACCGATCTTATCTGTCAGGATCTTCCAGCCAGCCCAGTCGCTTTCGTCCAGACCATCTTCGATAGACACGATTGGGTAACGTGCAGCCAAATCTGCCAGGAAGCCAGCAAAGCCTTCAGAGTCGAACGCTTTACCTTCGCCCTGCAGGTCGTATTTGCCATCTTTGTAGAACTCAGACGCCGCACAATCCAGTGCCAATGTCACGTCTTTGTTCATTTCATAGCCCGCTGCTGCAACCGCTTCAACGATCACTTCCAGCGCTTCTTCGTTTGACTTAAGATCTGGTGCAAAACCACCTTCATCACCTACCGCGGTGTTGAGGCCGCGTGATTTCAATACTTTCTTCAGGCTGTGGAAGATTTCTGCGCCCATGCGCAGTGCTTCACGGAAGCTTTTCGCACCCACTGGCTGAACCATGAACTCCTGAATATCAACGTTGTTGTCAGCGTGTTCGCCGCCGTTCAGGATGTTCATCATAGGTACAGGCATAGAGTACTGGCCAGCTGTACCGTTGATGTCTGCAATGTGCTCGTACAGTGCGACGCCTTTTTCTTGTGCTGCCGCTTTAGCCGTTGCTAAAGACACAGCCAGAATCGCGTTGGCACCCAGCTTTTCTTTGTTTTCAGTGCCGTCTAAGTCCAGCATCAGCTGGTCAATTGCACGTTGTTCAAGGGCATTGTGTCCGTTCAGGGCTGCTGCGATTTCGTTGTTAACATAGTTTACCGCGGTCAGTACACCTTTACCCAGGTAACGAGCTTTATCTCCGTCACGTAATTCAAGTGCTTCGCGAGTTCCTGTTGATGCACCTGATGGTGCACATGCGCGGCCCCATGCGCCCGACTCTAAATGAACATCGGCTTCAACGGTAGGGTTACCACGTGAGTCCATAACTTCACGGCCAATCACTTTTACGATTTTTGACATCTTGATTCCTCTTTTCCCAAAGTAGTGAGTGTGTTGTGTGTCTGCTTTCGCATTGCTATATACCCGCTTGTTGCAGTTACATAGCAATACGGTGGTATACCAATTTTACTTAATACCTGGTCAATTTGAAGGAGTAAATATGACGCTAACGGCGTTAAAAATTTCTCATTTAGACCAACTAAATAGCAAGATTTTTGCTTTGTCATCGACCCTATTTTCTCGCCTCAAAATAGAACACTTAATTAAGCAAATTGGTATTACTTTGGCGATTAAAAAAGCCGTGCACTGAGGCACGGCTTTTCATCATTAAGAATCAGCTTTTTGGTAGCTGAACGCAGCTGCAACGAACCCTTCGAATAGAGGGTGGCCGTCACGCGGCGTTGACGTAAACTCAGGGTGGAACTGAGCCGCAATAAACCAGGGGTGATCTTTGTTTTCGATGATCTCTACCAGTTTCTTGTCTTCCGACAGACCAGTGAAGGCAAGACCAGCCTGCTCAAGGCGCTCAACGTAGTGGTTGTTTACCTCGTAGCGATGACGGTGGCGCTCAGTGATCTCGGCATTGCCGTATACGTCGCGTACTTTTGAGCCTTCTTTAAGGTGACACAGCTGTGCTCCAAGGCGCATCGTGCCGCCCAAGTCTGACTCTTCAGTTCGGGTCTCAACGTTACCATCTGCATCTAACCACTCAGTGATCAGGCCAACTACAGGATGTGGAGACTTAGCATCGAACTCAGTTGAGTTAGCACCTTCAAGGCCCGCTACGTTGCGCGCGTATTCAATCAACGCAACCTGCATACCTAAACAGATACCCAGATAAGGCACCTTGTTTTCACGGGCATATTTGGCCGCCAAAATCTTACCTTCAACACCCCGGTTACCAAAGCCGCCCGGTACCAAAATTGCGTCGAGGTGGTCCAGTAGTTCAGTACCTTTGCTCTCGATATCCTGTGAATCGACATACTCGATATTTACAGTCACTCGATTCTTCAGACCAGCATGCTTAAGCGCTTCGTTTACTGACTTGTATGCGTCTGGCAATTCAATGTATTTGCCAACCATACCAATGGTCACTTCACCCGTTGGATTTGATTCCTGATATAACACCTGTTCCCATTCAGACAAGTCTGCTTCTGGTACATCCAGGTAGAAACGACGACAAACCAGGTCATCCAGTTCCTGTGATTTAAGCAGTGCCGGGATTTTGTAGATGCTGTCTACGTCCTGCAATGAGATTACCGCTTTCTCTTCCACGTTAGTGAATAGCGCAATCTTGGCACGCTCATTAGCTGGTAATTTACAGTTTGAACGACACACCAGAATATCAGGCTGAATACCAATTGAACGCAGCTCTTTCACTGAGTGCTGAGTTGGCTTGGTTTTTACTTCGCCTGCAGCACCAAGGAAAGGTACTAAGGTCAGATGCATAAATAAAGCATGCTCACGGCCCAGCTCTGTACCCAGCTGACGGATAGCTTCAAGGAAAGGTTGTGACTCAATGTCACCTACAGTACCACCGATCTCGACAATCGCGATATCATGGCCTTCAGCACCTTCCAATACACGACGTTTAATGTCGTTGGTGATGTGTGGGATTACCTGAATGGTCGCGCCCAGGTATTCACCTTTACGCTCGCGACGCAGTACATCTTCAAAAACACGACCCTGCGTGAAGTTGTTGCGGCTGGTCATTTTGGTGCGAATGAAACGCTCGTAGTGACCTAAGTCCAGGTCAGTTTCTGCGCCGTCTTCCGTCACAAAGACTTCACCATGTTGGATCGGGCTCATCGTGCCAGGGTCAACATTGATATAAGGATCCAGCTTAAGGATAGTGACGTTTAAACCACGCGCTTCTAATATCGCAGCCAATGAAGCAGCTGCAATACCTTTACCCAAGGAGGAAACAACTCCGCCCGTTACGAAGATAAATTTTGTACTCATGCGAACCCTAGAATATCAGGAAAAATGGAATTTAAATAAGAATCAAGACGGGGCAATAGTATAGCAAAAGCACAAAGGGCAATCCAGCGAAAAATCACCCCCTTTAATTATTCTCACCTGAACGTTGACGTCGTTTGACTTCTTCCCAGGCCTCATCCATTTGCGCCAGACTAGCGTCCGACAAGGCGATTTCCCGCTCCGCCAGAATGCCCTCGATGTCACTAAAGCGGGCGATAAATTTGTCACTGGCACGGCGCAAAAGCTGCTCTGGATCACGTTTGATATGGCGTGCCACATTCACCGTAGCAAACAGCAGATCGCCGAGCTCCTCCGCACTGTGCTCAGAGTCAGGGTCATGACTGAGTGCCTCACTGACTTCGGCCACTTCCTCTGCGACTTTATCCATTGCGCCATGATAGCTTGGCCAGTCAAACCCTAAACAGGCAGCACGCTTTTGAATTTTCGCAGCGCGGGATAAGGCTGGTAAATTCAGTGGTACATCGTCGCCAAAGCGGACAGGCTTTGCACTGCGCTCCTTATCTTTGATGGCCTGCCACTGCGCATTTAATTCAGCATCGCTCAAAGTGCTATCCGGTGCTTCAAAGACATGGGGATGGCGGCGTACCAGCTTATCATTAAGCCCTTTTACTATGTCGTCAAACTCAAAAAGCCCGGCCTCTTTGCCCAACTGAGCATAAAAAATCACCTGAAACAATAAATCGCCCAGTTCATCTTTAAGCCCGACAAAGTCTCGCTGCTCTATGCTGTCGGCCACCTCATAGGCTTCTTCCAGAGTATGCGGCACTATGGTTTCAAAGGTTTGCTGTTGATCCCAGGCACAACCCTTTTGTGGGTCGCGCAGGGTCGCCATGATCTCAAGTAGTTGCTGTAATGAGGCACTCATACTCAGTGTTGTCTCCTGGCTTCAAACACACCCTCTATTTGCATAAGCTTAGTCAGTAAGCGGTTCATGGCAGACAAGTCGCCTACTTCCAGCTTCATAGTGAAAATAGCGATGTGCTTATCATCATGAGTATTGACGTTCATATTCATCACATTGAGTTTTTCATTGGCCAGTACCGAGCTGATATCACGGATCAGACCGTGACGATCGTTAGCTTCAATATGCAAGGTGACCGCATAACAGGCACGTACTTCATCTGACCAGCTAACCGCAATTTCCCGCTCCGGATGCTGCTCGCATATATGCGCAAAGGAATCACAGTCAGCGCGATGCACAGCAATGCCCCGCCCCTGGGTAATGTAACCAACAATCTCATCACCAGGGACAGGCTGACAACATTTGGCTACATGACTCATCAGGTTACCAACGCCTTCAACCACAATGCCATTGCTATCGCCTTTGTGCTTTTTCGGCGCACTCATTTTAAGCTTAGGCATAGGGTCTGGCTTGTCCTGAACATAATTCAGGAACTGATTGATGCGGATATCACCTGCACCAATGGCCACCATCAAATCGTCGAGCTCTTTAAAGTTAAAGCGCTCAATAGCTGAGTCCAGGTCTTTGTATGTTAAATCCAGCTTTTGCAAGTGGCCATCGAGGATCTCTTTACCAGCCTGCAAATTTTTATCTCTGTCTTGTTGCTTAAACCAGTGATGGATCTTGCTGCGTGCTCTGGATGAGTGCACATAACCCAGTGAAGGGCTGAGCCAGTCTCGACTGGGTGAGGGGTTTTTCTGAGTCAGTATCTCAACCTGATCGCCGGTTGATAACTTATGGGTAAAGGGCACGATTTTGCCAAATACCTTGGCACCGATACAGCGATGTCCAACATTGGAATGAATGTAGTAGGCAAAGTCCAGTGGTGTCGCCCCTAATGGCAAATCAAAAATATCGCCTTTGGGGGTAAAAACATACACCCGGTCTTCTACAACCTGGTTTTTGAGCTCTTCGGCCAGCTCGCTGCCGTCAACGACCTCTTCTTGCCATTGCAGCAGTTTTCTCAGCCAGCTGATCTTTTGCTCATACCCAGATCCTCGACCCGGCAAAGCCCCTTCTTTATACATCCAGTGCGCTGCTACGCCCAGCTCAGCATCCTGATGCATTGCTTGCGTGCGGATCTGGATCTCAACCGTTTTGCCTTCAGGACCAAACACCACTGTGTGGATAGACTGATAACCGTTCTGCTTTGGTGTGGCAACATAGTCGTCAAATTCTTTATGCAGATGACGCCAATTGGTGTGTACTATGCCAAGTGCGCCGTAGCAATCCTGAATTTCATTGACCACCACCCGCATCGCGCGGATATCAAAGAGCTGATCGAATTCATAATTCTTCTGCATCATTTTTTTATAGATGCTGTAAATGTGTTTGGGGCGGCCATACACTTCGGCCTCAATGCCCGCCTCTTTGAGCTTACTCTGCACCAGGTCGACCATATTAGCCATATAGGCTTCACGGTCCAGGCGCTTATCCGACAGCTGCTTGGCAATACTCTTGTAGGTTTTCGGGTGTAAATAACGAAAAGAGAGATCTTCAAGCTCCCATTTGAGCTGTCCGATCCCCAGGCGGTTCGCCAGTGGCGCAAAAATATTGGCTGTGGCTTTAGCTGCCACCACTCGCTCTTCCTCAGAAGCATTTTTAACGGCCCGCAGATAACAGATCTGCTCTGCCAGCTTGATCACCACAGCACGAACATCTTCCACCATGGCCAATAGCATACGCCTGATTTTGTCTATTTGCAGGCTGCCTTTGCCTTGGTGTGCCAAAGTGCTGATCGACGCCATTTGCTCAACCCCTTTGAGCAGCAAGGCGACATTCTCGCCTTGTGCTTGTTCAATGGCATCGATTTCTACCTGACCGGATAAAAAGTAGGGCGTCAGGAAAGCACCGGCCAGTGACTCTGAATCGAAATTCAGTTCCGCCAGGATCTCTACCATCTCTATGGCTTTGGCCAGGGTCGTTGTCGCTTCTTCTTCCGGACACAAGGCATAGACCTGATCCAGCCGGTCTCGTTTTTCCTGCGATAAGTTAAGCAGTGCAAGCCGGGCATGAAAGTCTGCCGGAAGACCGGATTGATGAGACTGGCGAGTCGCAACCATATGACTACCTCCTTTGAAACAACGCCATGGTTTCTATATGTCCAGTGTGCGGGAACATATTCATTAAACACACTTTATCGACCACAAAGCCAGCTTCCAGTAACAGCGCCGCATCTCTGGCCATAGTCACCGGATCGCAGGACACATATAAAACCCGTTTAAATTGCGTCAACGGTAACTGGCGTAAAACTTCATATGCACCAGTACGTGAAGGGTCCAGCACTAATACATCCAGCGACGAGTGAAACCAATTGGCTTCGGTCAGTGGCTGAGTGAGGTCAAACTGATGAAAACTAACCGTGTCGATGTGGTTAGTGTGCGCATTTTGTCGTGCCATTGCAACCGACGCCGCGACTCCTTCGACTGCGACCACCTTGTTTGCATGTTTTGCCAGCAATAAAGAGAAATTACCAATTCCACAAAACAGATCCAATACTTGCTCGTCGCCAGTGAGTTCAAGCCAGTCCAACGCCCTGTGAAGCATTTGTTCATTGATATCGCGGTTAACCTGAATAAAGTTATCGAGTTTAAACTCAAAGGTCACCCCGGCGCTTTCATAAGCCGGCAATGACGCATACTCAGGCTGCGACTTACCGTCATCCCAGACAAACTCCCAGTTCTGAGCAGCAAGGCGCTCTGCAAATTGCGCTTTCACCTGGATGCTGATTGAACGGGTATGACGCAACAACACAAATGCGCCGTTATCTGCCGCACAAAACTGGATATGACTGACACTACGCAGCTCTGGGTGCGCATTTAAACTCTGGCGTAATGCCTCAAAGCCACCAGCAAAGGTATCGACCATGACCGCACAGTGGTCAATTTCAATAATTTTCTTTGACCCGGCAGCACGAAAACCTAACCTGACCAGGTTATTTTGCTTGTCATAAATACAGGCAATACGCCCCGCCCGGCGATAGTGACGCTCGGGCCCTGCCAGAGGTGGCAACCAGGGCAGTTCTGTTGCCTTGGCAAATTTGTCAAATAAGGCCGAAACCGCCTGCTGTTTGTGCACCAACTGAGCACTGGCATCAAGATGCTGTAATGAACAGCCACCACATTGCTGATAGTATTGGCAAAAAGGCGTAGTCCGTTCCACACTTGGTTCAAGCACTTTCGTGGTATACGCTTCGAAAATTCGACTTTTTTGCGTGCTAATGCGTGCTTTGATCCGCTCTGAGGCCAGTGCGCCGTCTACAAAACCGACTTTACCCTGATGTCTGCACACCCCCCGCCCCTGATGATCCAGCGAGTCGATGGTCAGCTCGATTGTTTCAGCTTGTTTACTACGTTGTTTAGAAGATTTTCCAGCACGAAAAATTTGTGCCATATTGCCGCCCCTATAAGATTGCTAAACACCTGTTAACTCGATACTCTAGGACTCAGACTACTTACTGTTTTACATCCAATTTATGTCTAAATTGAGTTTGCGCGACAGCGTATTAGTGTTGACCCTGATCCCAACGGTGTTAATCGGCCTGGTACTTGGCGGTTATTTTACTATAAATCGTTACGTTGAGCTTGAACAAATCCTCAAGCAACAAGGTACCAGTCTGGCCAATACTCTGGCAATGACGGTAGAGCAGCCCCTGGCAGAACGAGATAAAGCCAGGTTGCATCGGGTGATCACCACCACCCACAATCAGCATGGCAACTTCGTCAATAGCATCGCGCTGTTCAATGAAGATAATCAACTACTGCTGACCAGCAACTATCACAACGACTTTGACCAACTGCATTATCGCGGCAATGTCACTGAGTTACACGCCACTGAAATCGTGCAACATTTAGACAGATACATAATTTTTGCACCCGTTAAGCTACAGCAACAGCCCGCTGCTGACTGGCAAAATGCCCACACACGTACCACCGCAGTGCTCATGATTGAGCTCAGTAAAGATCAGGCGATCATTGGGCAGCAACAAGCCCTGCTATTCAGTGGCGCTATCATTATGGTGGCCTTGTTACTCAGTGCCTTTGTGTCGACCCGACTCAGCAGAATGTTCTCCACCCCCCTTTCTCATCTGTTACTGGCAACGGATAAACTGCTCGAGGGCAAAACCAAAATCGGCGTAGATCAACCCATGCAAGGGGAATTTGACTTGCTCCGTGAGGGCCTCATCACCATCAGCGAAAAAATGGTGCTGCAGCGCGATGAAATGCAAAAACACATAGATCAGGCTACCTGTGATTACCGTGAAACTCTGGAGCAGTACGAGACCCAGAATATTCAGCTTAATATCGCCAAAAAAGAAGCACAGGTAGCCAACCGGGTTAAATCAGACTTCCTTGCCAAGATGAGTCATGAATTAAGAACCCCGCTAAATGGCGTAATTGGTTTCACCCGGCAACTCTATAAAACTCCCCTTAACAAGCACCAGAAAGACTATCTGGATACGATAGAGTTATCGGCTAACAGCTTGCTGACCATCATCAGTGACATACTAGATTTCTCTAAACTGGAAGCCGGTGCCATGGAGCTTGAGAGTATTCAGTTCCAGCTCAGGGATGCGGTAAATGAAGTAATGACACTGCTTGCTCCAAGTGCTTATGAGAAGCAACTGGAGCTGTCGATTGCCATTAACCGCCAGGTCCCGGACAACCTGGTTGGAGACCCGACACGCTTTAAACAGGTGCTGATTAACCTGATCAGCAATGCCATCAAGTTCACCGAGAAAGGCTCGGTCAAAGTCGATATCAGCCACAGATTAAAAGGTGACAGCCAGACATCACTGCTTATTTCGGTCAGTGATACCGGACTGGGTATTGCACAGGAAAAGCAGGACACCCTGTTTACCCCTTTTGCTCAGGCTGATTCCAGTATCACCCGCAAGTTTGGCGGTACAGGCCTGGGTCTAATCATCACCAAACATATCGTGGAAGCCATGAGTGGCCGCATTACACTAAACTCTGCGCCGGGCAATGGCTCGTGTTTTACCTTTAACGCCATTTTTAATCTGCCAAGCCGCTTGTTTGACGACGACCTGCCTACTAAGCCCCTGGAAAACAAGCGCGTGCTTTACTTTGAGCCGCAAGAGCACACCCGCAATGCGGTTCAGGCTCAGCTTGAGGATTGGGCAATGCAGGTGACTTGCTGTAAGAATGAAGAAACATTCTTCAAGGCTCTGGAGCAGGAGTTTAAATATGACATCTGTTTGATCGGTAATATGGCAACTGTAGATGATATGCAAACGGTTAAGGCCTATATTACTCAGGCCAGAGAAATGGCTGATTACCTTTACCTGATGGTTAATACCATCTCTCATAATATGCGCGAGTCCTTAATTGGTAGCGGGGCCGATGCCTGTATCAGCAAACCTATGCACCACAGAAAACTGTGCGACATGCTGGCAGCACCTTACCGTTTAGATCACCCAAGCGTATCGATTGACGACACAGACTTTGCACACCTGCCGCTCAAAGTGCTGATAGCCGATGATAATGATGCCAATTTAAAGCTACTTTATACGTTACTCGAAGAGCAGGTCGATACCATAGATACCGCTCACAATGGCGCACAAGCAGTGAGTTTATGCAAATCGCAAAAATATGACCTGATCTTTATGGATATTCAGATGCCAATCATGGATGGCATCACCGCATGCAGAACCATTAAAGAATCCTCCTTAAATGATGATACCCCTATCATTGCCGTGACGGCGCACGCACTCACGGGTGAAAAAGAGCAATTGATCAAAGATGGCTTCAACGGCTATATGACTAAGCCCATCGATGAAGACATGCTGCGTCAGATTATTTGTGACTACAGTCCGTCATTGCCGCCGGAAAAACAAAAAGCACAACAGCCCCAGGTCGCCAGCATAGCTCCCTTTGAGAGTCACTTACTGGATTGGGAACTTGCCCTGCAACGCGCTGGAAATAAGCCTGAGCTGGCACTGGAGATGCTGGATATGTTGTTGCAAAGTGTACCAGAGACGCTTGGTCTGCTGAATGAATCGGCGCAGCAGGAAGACACTCAAACACTGCTGACCGTGATCCACAAATTCCACGGAGCCTGCTGCTACACGGGCGTACCGACACTTAAAAACCTCGCCGAAACACTGGAAACTGCATTAAAACAGTCACGCGATTTTGATCATATTGAACCGGAGTTGCTCGAATTAATTGATGAACTGGAACACCTGAAGCAGGACGCCCAGGTTGTATCGGGCCCGACGTTAACGCATTAAAGAAGGCCGTTTGGGTGAGTAACAGGCATTAAAAAAGGCGCTGATGCGCCTTTTTTATGTTGCCCGACATTTATAGTGCGGCAAAAATCTCGTCTGTTTTAGCTGCACAGATAAAGTCGTTTTTGTGCAGACCTTTGATAGAATGGCTCCACCAAGTTACTGTTACTTTGCCCCACTCAGTCAACAGACCCGGGTGATGACCTTCATCTTCCGCCATATCACCCACTTTGTTGGTAAATGCGATGGCTTGCTTGAAGTTCTTAAACTTGTAAACACGCTCAAGCTGCATAATGCCATCACGTACTTCTGGCACCCAATCCGGGATCAGCTTGATCAGTTCAGCTAATTCGGCATCTGACACTTTAGGCGCATCCGCACGACACGCTTCACATTTTTGTGCACTTAAATCAGACATCAATAAATCCTTAACTTGCTAGTTTGTTTTTAGGTGGAAACTTAGGTTCGAACAGACCCAGTTCTTTGGCCTTACGTACTTGCGCCATGATATCCATTTGAGAGATATCAAACAAATCATCAATGGCGTTAATGGTGTAGTACAAAGGCTGCATAATATCAATTCGGTATGGTGTACGCAGTACATCCAGTACCTCTAGAGGATTGATCTCTGGTTCACCACTATATACGTACTGAGTTTCCCCTGGGCTGGACAGTATCCCACCGCCATAGATACGCAGACCTTCTTCGGTTTGCATCAAACCAAATTCAACGGTAAACCAGTACAGACGCGCCAGGTATACGCGGTCTTTCTTCTCAGCCGCATAACCGAGCTGGCCGTACTTGTGAGTAAATTCAGCAAACGCGGGGTTAGTCAGCATGGCACAGTGACCAAAAATTTCGTGGAAAATATCTGGCTCCTGCAGATAATCAAATTCCTCTCGACTACGGATAAAGGTTGCAACCGGAAACTGCTTGTTAGCTAGCAGGCGGAAGAACTCATCAAAATCGATCAGTGCAGGTACTGGCGCTACTTGCCAGCCAGTCTCACGCTCGAGTGCTTCGTTCAGCTCATGCAGCTGCGGGATACGATCGTGAGGTAAATTGATTTTACGCAGGCCTTCGAGATACTCATCACACGCTTTACCTTTGATACATTCAAGCTGTCTGGCAACCAATTCAGACCAGATCTGGTTTTCTTCTTCTGTCCATTCGATCAGGCCCTGCTCGTTGGGCTGTTTAGACGTGTATTTACTCGATTTAGCCATAGTAACCTTCTTGGTATTGCGTCGTATTTAAACAAAAACAACGCGTCAAAGTGTTATCCGGATACTATGTAAAAGTGAGGAAAAGTTTAATAGCCAGGCCCGAAATCGGCCCGGCCAGAAAGGCTTATTTTGTACACTTAAAATTACACAAGTGAACACAAAAAATCACACCCCATATAAAACAAGCCATACAGAGCACCTTTATGTAAACATTTATATACATGAAAATGCATTTTCCAGGTCTTCGATGATATCTTCGACCGCCTCAAGTCCGACAGAAATGCGGATCAGGCCATCAGAGATCCCCGCAGCCTGACGCTCCTCAGGTGTGTAAGGAGAGTGGGTCATCGATGCCGGATGCTGGATCAGTGTTTCTGGGTCACCCAAGCTCACCGCCAGGGTACACAGCTCAGTCGCATTAATGAACTTTTCACCTTCACTAACCCCGCCTTTGATTTCAAATGCAATCACGCCACCGGCACCTTTCATCTGCTCTCCAAGGAAACGGTAGCCAGGATGAGATGGCAAGCCAGGGTAGTAAACCGTATCCACCTTTGGATGGTTATCGAGAAACTCGGCCACTTTTTGTGCATTTTCACAGTGTCTTGCAACGCGTACATGTAAGGTTTTAAGTCCTCGGTTAATAAGCCAGGCATCGTGTGGGCTGATAGTCGCGCCGATGTCTTTTAGTACGGTGAGCTTGATTGTTTCTATGTGCTCAGCACTGCCACAGACAATGCCGGCTACGACGTCACCGTGACCATTGAGGTACTTGGTCGCACTGTGGATCACGATATCGATACCAAAGTGTTTGGGCTTTTGCAGTAATGGCGTCATAAAGGTGTTGTCGACCACACTGATCAACTTGTGTTGCTGAGCAAACTGTCCCAGCATGGCTAAATCCAGTACCGTCATATTGGGATTGATCGGTGTTTCAGCAAACAACATCTTACTGTTAGGCTGCAGCGCATCGGCCAGTGCTTGCGGGTCCGTCATGTCGACAAAAGTCACCTCGATGCCGAACTTAGGTAACATATGCGCAAATAAAGCAAAGCTACACCCATACAAGGCTTTGGATGCAATCAGATGATCACCCTGCTGTAAAAAGCTCAATACAGAGGCTGATACTGCACCCATGCCTGTCGCTGTAGCGGCAGCATCTTCCATCTCTTCAAGCTGGGCCACCTTTTCTTCCAGCTCACGGGTGGTCGGGTTACCAAGACGCGTATAGATATAACCGGCTTCTTCGCCAGCAAAACGCGCAGCGCCTTGTGCCGCATCCTTAAACTTGAACGTCGAACTCTGATACAGAGGTGCTGTCAGGGCACCATGTGGATCTTCAAAGTGGTGTGGACCATGAATACAATTGGTCTGATCATGTAACTTCTTCATTGCTTGCCTATTTTTGTTATTCGGACGAATACCAATTAGATATTCCATGACACTGCAATGTACAAGCGTGCCGGACGCGCAGATGGCTAACCCGGGCCGGTTAAATTAACCCGGGTGTACACATAAGTTGTCAAAAGGAGAATGGGTATAAGTAAAAACCCAATTAAATCAAGAAAAAGAATAAAAGTGAGTGGTCACACACTATTTTTGAACTGTCTCATCCGATCTGTTGGTAGACTGACGGATCAACAGGTTCGCCAGTTTACGTGCCGTCTGCGATAAGTAGCCGGAGGCAGGCGCACTAGCGGGAATTGGTCGACATAAAGCCATCGCTTTATATCCCAGTCGCGCTGTGAAAACCCCTGCGCTGAGCCCCTGTGCAGAGCGCGCCGACAGTTTACCCAGTAATTCGGCACCCAGGCTGGTAGCCGCCAGATCGCTCAGTAACTCACTGGCCCCGACAAAAACGATCTGCTTGAGCAGCAAACGATAAAGTTCAATGCGGCTGCGATAACCCAGTTTAATTCCATACAGCTGGCTGATCTTTTCTATCAAAACAACCCCCCTCCACAACACGGCCATCATATCCGTGATGGCCATAGGACTGATTGCCACCATCAAGGCAGACGTACTGGCAAACTGTGCTATCAGCGCTCGGGCGCGCTCATCTACATCCTGCAGTAAGGTTTTGTCGTACAGTGCCAGTACTTCCCGATCGGTAAAATGAGGTTGTATGGTCGCCATGAACTGGCTGACCTGTTGCTGATCATGTTGCTTCAGAAGCGGCTTTAACCAGCTCTGTGCCTCTCCAATTTGGTTGCTACTTAACAACCTTTGTGCCCCGGCGCGTTGTTGTTCAAGCTTTTTTAATCTGCCAAGGGCGCGGACTTCAGACCAGCAGAATTTGCACAGTACAACCAGTGCACTCACAATCACAAACCCATATAGCGCGGCCAACACCCAGCTTCGGCTTAACGCATCCAGCAATGTCAGGGCCATTTCTACCGGGATCAGAACAGCCAATCCCAGCAATAACAGTTTGCGCCAGGTCAATCCAGATCTGGAGACTTGTGTTACAGGCTCCATGGAAAGTGACGGCAACTGAGTATCAAAAGTCTGATCAGGTGCAGGTGATGTATCTACACCCTCCTGCTCAGCGCTTTGTTCGATACGCCGGGCCTGTTGTTCGGCCTCTGGCGCAGCCGTTGAGTGAAGAGTCTCGGGATCTGCTTCAACCTGAACTCGTCGTCCACGATATGACTGGGCTGGCTCACTCATTGAAGTTTATCTCCCAATAAAAACTGTAATACATGGTCGAGACGGATATGCTCAATTTGCCCCTGGTAGGCAGGGAAAGGCTCAAAGGACAAAAACGCATATCCCTGTTTGGGCCATTGCTGTGTACCAGGCAGATGTTCTGGCGGGATCGGCGGCAGATAGCTGATATAATTCGATTCACCGACTGGTTTGCCATAAACACAGGACAAGGTTTTACCCTGCTCGGTCACCTGCTTCGGCTGCGTGCTTTTCACCGACGAAATAGCCATAGTATCGATTTCCACGCCTGAAAATTTTAATTCGTTTTCGCTGGGTAAGAGCAAAGAATGCAATAAGCGCGTCAGCTTATCCTGATCGGCCAGCGCCACACTGTCACATTTATTAGCCGCAAATAACACCTTATCGATACTGGGACGAAACAACCGTGACAAGAGTCCACTTTTACCATGGCGAAACATTGCCAGCGTGTCACTTAATGCACTCTGAGTTTCCGTCAATGTGGTATGGCCATCATTGAGCGCACTGAGCAGGTCCACCAGTACCAGCTGGCGGTCAAAGCGGCAAAAATGTTCTCGATAAAAAGGTGTGATCACTTGCTTTTTATAGGCTTCAAAGCGCTGCTCCAGGTGATGATATTGGCTTTGCTCAGCAGTATTATCAGAAACGGCTAATGGAAAAAACTGTAAAATCGGCGCACCATCGAGCTCTCCGGGGATCAGCATACGCCCGGGCTGCAGCTGCGCCAGCCGGGTCTGAGCCTTGAGCTGTTTCAGGACATCCGCGTAAACGCTTGCCATTGCCGCCAGCTCGCTTTCGTTAACCACTGCATGAGCATCAAACTGTGCAAGCTGCTGCAAGAAAGGCGCACTTACTTGCGCATAATCGGGTTGCGCCAGCCGCTTGAGCTGTTGCTCGCTCCATTGGGCAAAACTTTGGTTGAGCATAGGTAAATCCATTAACCATTCACCCGGATAATCAATCAACTCAAGATAGACGGTATGAGTTTCGCTCAGATGCTGCCTGACACCTTTTACGGATCGAAATTTCAACGCCAGTGTAAGTGTATTGATCCGCTGTGTTGAAGGCGGCCAGCTGGGAGGGTTTGCTAATAAATGGCTGACCGCATTGTGGTATTCAAAGCTGGGAATATCCAGCGCACTCTGTGGCACCTGTTTGCAGGCTATCAGGCGCTGCTCCCGCACCACTTCCAAAAAAGGCAGGTTTTGCGCCGTAGCCTGAGTGGTTAGGTGTTTAACCAAAGCTGTGATGAAGGCCGTTTTTCCACTACCACTGAACCCGGTTACAGCCAGTTTCACATGTCTGTCCAGACTCCGGGAGAGAGTTTTGTGGGTAGTTTGCTGTAATTTTTTCAGCGCCCTGGCAGTCAGGCCCGATACACTCATAAAGGCACACATTCCTTATTTTTTAGCAAAGGTGGCAAGGCTGCCGACCCCAGGGCAGCGCCCCTTTGCGTATCTGTCTGTTACTAGAGTTTGTTAATTTCGCGTTTTACCGTGTATTCGCTCGACGTCACATACGTTTCCATGTGCTGGATGCGACCGTCGAGGCGCGTTAAACGCTCTTTCAGGTCAAACAGCGCCTGGCGTGGCGGCTCGCCTTTTTGCCAGACTTTAAACTTTACCGACACGGGATCTTCGTCTTTGCTTGAGTAGTTGCTGTCCGCGCCTGGCGCCTGTGGTGTCTCTGCTTTTTTATCAAGAATAAACCAACAGGCAACGTAGACTACAATAAACAGTGGCCCACCGGATAACAGCACCGCAGTTACAAACAAGATCCTGACCAGCCATAGCTCCATATCAAAGTAGTCGCTCAGCCCCGCACACACGCCCGCTAACTTGCCCCTTTTCGGGTCACGGTATAATTCTCGTCTACGTTTACTCATACTTTGCGTCTCCACTCTGGTGACTCTTGATCAAGCAGGGCCTCCAGCGTTTCAACGCGTTGCGCCATTTTCTCTGCTTTGTGTGCCAACTCTACCAGCTGGCGGTGTTCGTGCTCGCTCAGCCCCTGACTGACCTGCTTTTTGCTACGATAGTGCAGGATCAACCATAGCGGTGCCACAACAATCATAAAGATGATGATCGGGGCGACTAAAATCTCTGCATCAAACATATTCCTCTCCTGTCTAACCTGGGCACGTTGTTCTTTTCATTATTGCACCTACCTTAACAGCAGGTGCAGTCAAATTCACTTATCGGCTAATTTTTTCTTCAATGCCGCAAGTTCGTCATCCACCTTCTCATTCTTTTGCAGATCGGCAATTTCATCTGCCAGTGATTTTTTGCCTAAATCGTAAGACTCAACCTGAGATTCCAGACCATCGATTTTGCTCTCATAGCGCTCAAAGCGATTCAGGGCATCTTCGACTTTACTGCTATCCAGTGCCTTCTTAACATCCAGACGAGACTCGGCTGAGCGCTGGCGTAATACAATGGCTTTTTGACGCGCTTTGGCATCAGCCAACTTTTCCTGCAAAGTGGTGACTTCCTGTTGCAGCTTCTCAATATGCGACTCAACATGTGCCAGCTCTTGTGTCACGCTGTCTGCCGCATCGGTGGCTTTTTGCTTTTCAAGCAAGGCCGCACGTGCCAGGTCTTCACGGTCTTTAGTCAGTGCCAGTTCTGCTTTTTGCTGCCAGTCATCTGCCTGAGTACGTAACTGCTCAACGCGACGCTCCAGCTCCTTTTTCTCTGCCAGCGTTTTTGCCGACGTCGAGCGCACTTCCACTAAGGTGTCTTCCATTTCCTGAATGATCAAACGGACCATTTTTTCTGGATCTTCCGCTTTATCCAGAATCGCATTGATATTAGAATTAACAATATCAGCAAAACGTGAAAAGATTCCCATAATCTATTACCTCTTTGGTTAGTAATTTAGTTTGCTGATTAGATATATCAATTAGCTTGCCAACTTTTCGATAAATTTAATTTATTAAAATCAACAAGTTATAATAATAGAAAAATACTTTCGCTTCATCTTTTTTTAAAATACACTAGATGTTAGTCAAAAATACTAAGAGTTAGGCAATATGAGTCAGTTTCGCCAACAGGATAATTTACTCGGCCAGTCGGATAGCTTCCTTGCTGTCTTGGATCAGGTATCTCAGCTTGCTCCGCTGGAAAAGCCGGTACTGATCATCGGTGAGCGGGGAACCGGTAAAGAGTTAATCGCGGCCCGTTTACACTATTTATCCGAGCGATGGGACCAGAATTATGTCAAGCTCAACTGTGCTGCACTGAACGAAAACCTGCTGGAAAGCGAACTATTTGGTCACGAAAGTGGCGCATTCACCGGCGCCAGTAAACGGCATGAAGGTCGTTTTGAGCGTGCCAACGGCGGCACCCTGTTCCTTGATGAGCTGGCTAATACCTCGGCCATGGTGCAGGAAAAACTCCTGCGGGTCATAGAGTATGGCGAATTTGAGCGAGTTGGCGGGAAACAAACGGTCAAAGTAGACACCCGACTTGTCTGCGCCACCAACGAAGACTTACCGACCCTTGCTGAGAATGGCGAGTTTCGCCATGACTTGCTCGACCGTTTAGCTTTTGACGTTATTACATTGCCGCCCCTGCGTGAGCGCAAAGAAGACATCCTGCTGTTAGCTGAACATTTTGCGATTAACATGGCCCGCGATTTAGGCTGGTCTTTATTCAGTGGCTTTACCCGCAGCGCCACAGAAATGCTGCTCGACTATGCCTGGCCGGGTAACATTCGTGAACTTAAGAACGTGGTGGAGCGCAGTTTATATCGTCATGGCAGCGAGCAATTGGCCGTACACCAGATTGTATTCGACCCGTTTGCCAGCCCCTACAGACCCACTCAAAGAATAAAAAAAGCCGCGGAAATGCCGGCTCAGGCAACTACTACAGCCCCCATCACCATGACAGAAACGCCGCAGGCCAAACCGTCTGCTTGCTCATTTCCGTGCGACCTGAAGTCGCTCTCTAATGAATTTGAAATTGACCTGCTGCGCAATGCGCTGGAGCATAGCCAGTTTAACCAGAAAAAAACCGCTCAGAATCTGGGGCTGACCTATCATCAGCTGCGTGGTTATCTGAAGAAGTACAACCTACTGGACTCGCAACAAGAGGCTTAGCCGTGGCTAACAGAGCAACTGATACCTCCTCCACCCGGGCGACCTGCGTCCGGCAACAGTGTCGGTACATAGCTAAATACTGGCTATTCCCCGTCACAGCCCTGCTAAGTGCGCTGCTCGCAGGCTGCAGTGACAACACTGCACAGGCCCAACGCAAGATCCAGGGGATCGTCTATTGCGCCGAAGCCAACCCGGTGTCGTTTAATCCGCAGGTCACCACAACAGGTTCAACCATAGATATTATTGCTAACCAGCTATACAACACCCTGATCAGCATAGATCCGCTCACTGCAGAGTTTCGCCCTGAGCTGGCAACCGGCTGGGAGATCAGTGAAGACGGTAAGCAAATCACCTTTACGCTGCGCAAAGACGTTACTTTTCACACTACAGACTATTTTACCCCGACCCGCACTATGACTGCCGATGACGTGGTGTTTTCGTTTAACCGTCTGTTCGATGTCTACAATCCATTCCATTTTGTGGGTGATGCGAATTATCCCTATTTTCAAAGTGTGGGCATGGATCAGCTTATTCGCCAAATAGTCAAAGTAGACGACTACACAGTAAGATTCGAACTATTCAGCAGTGAAAGTAGCTTTTTATCCAACATCGCCACCGACTTTGCGGTGATCCTGTCGCAGGAGTACGCCATGCAGCTGGTAGCACAAGAGCGAAAACAGGATTTCGACGCGTTACCTGTGGGCACCGGCCCCTACAAATACAAGGGCTTTTTGCGCGATAACCTAATCCGTTACCACAAACATCCGGGTTACTGGAAACATGACCTGGCCATGGATCAGCTGGTGTATGACATCACCACCAATAACACCAGCCGTATTGCCAAAATGCTGACCAAAGAGTGTGACATTACCGCGCACCCCAGCGCCACTCAGCTGGAAACTCTGGCGGCGCGCAAAGACATCCGAGTCGATAAGGCCGTCAACCTGAATGTAGGCTACTGGGCCTTTAATACCGAAAAGCCTCCTTTTGATAACGTTCTGGTGCGTAAGGCGTTGGCACACAGCATCGATTTTCAGAAAATCATGAAAGCGGTATTCTACGGCAACGGGATCCAGGCTCGCTCCATTTTACCGCCTTCATCCTGGGCCTTTCAGACTCAGGCAATGCCCAGCTATGACCCGGAGCGCGCCCGGGAGTTTTTGACACAGGCAGGGTATCCAGATGGCTTTGAAATGGATTTGTGGGCCATGCCGGTTTCTCGAATTTATAACCCTAATGCACGAAAAATGGCCGAGCTTATTCAAAGTGACCTGCGCGAAATAGGGATCCGTGCGACCATAGTTGAGTACGAGTGGAACACCTTCCTGGAGCGAGTTGGCCGACACGAACACGACAGTGTATTGCTCGGCTGGGCCGCTGATACGCCAGATCCGGACAACTTTTTCAGCCCTTTGTTAAGCTGCACAGCAACATTCAGTGGCAAAAACCCCGCAAACTGGTGTAACCCGGAGTTTGACCTATTACTCACTCAGGCACTTGATACCAGTGATCTGCAACAGCGTAAACAGTTTTATCAGCAAGCTCAGCAAATGTTAATTGCAGAACTGCCCGTTGTACCGATTGCTCACGGCATGCGTTTTCAGGCAAGTAACACCAGTGTGATGGGCATAGAGCTACGTCCTTTTGGTGGTATTTCTTTGGCTAACGCGAGGAAAAACTGATTATGTTTGCAGACTTTTTATTTCGTCGTCTCAGCCTGTTGCTATTCATGCTGTTTGCACTTACCGCGTTTACCTTTGCACTGAATTATCTGTTCCCTGGAGATCTGCTCACCAACTTCAGCGGAGAACTGAGTACCAATTTTAGCCAGACACAAATTTTACAGCAAAAATACCATATCGATGACGGCCTTCTGGTCCAGTATCAGGCCTTTCTGCTCCGCCTCTTTCAGGGGGACTGGGGATTATCCTTATCCTCTGGTCAGGAAGTATTCGGCCATGTAAAACAGCTATTTCCGGCCACCATAGAACTTTGTGTATACGCATTGATTGTCGCACTATGCCTTGGTATCCCTGCGGGAGTGATTGCCAGTGCGTATCACAACAAGTGGCCAGATAAAGTGATCAGCTCACTGACTTTACTTGGTTTTTCAATACCAGTCTTCTGGTTGGCACTGTTACTGATCATGATTTTTTGTCTCAGTTTTGGCTGGTTTCCTATGTCGGGTCGTATTGGTCTGCTGTACGAGATCCCGCCCGTCACTAATTTTATTTTATTGGATATTTGGCTGCATGACTTCCCCTATGGTGGACAGGCCTTTGCAGATGCACTGCACCACTTGACGCTGCCTACAGTCGTATTAGCCATGTACCCAACTACAGTGCTTGTTCGCTTTACCCGAGACTCCATGCTAACCGTACTGGAACAAAACTATATTAAAACGGCACGGGCTAAAGGCCTTAACCGTCGGCAGTTGATCCTTGACCACGCGCTGCGCAACGCCTTATTACCAGTGATCAAGCAAATAGGGCTGCAATTTAGTACGCTGATCACGCTGGCCATGGTTACAGAAGTGATATTTTCCTGGCCGGGGATCGGTCGCTGGATGATAGAGAGTATTTATCAGCGCGACTATCCTGCAATTCAGGGGGGTCTGCTGGCAGTCTCCTTTTTTGTTATTTTCGCGAATATGCTGGCAGATGTGATCCACACACTCCTTGACCCGCTAGCCAGGAATCAGGCCCATGGCAAAGTTTAACCTCTTTACAGAAGAGTCTAACCGCTCTCCATTATCCCGGCTGTGGCGTAAGTTTAAAGCGAACCACCCGGCATTGGTTGGGCTGTGGCTATTTATTGCGTTGACGCTGCTCGCCCTGTTGGCTCCTTTGTTAGCCCCTTATGGTATCGATCAGCAGCATGCCGATGCCTTATTGCTTCCCCCTTCCTGGCACGATGAGGGGAATGTTAACTTTATTCTGGGTACAGATGATTTGGGACGTGACGTTTTGTCTCGCCTGATGCGAGGTGCCACTTACACCTTTGGCTTGTCAATCGTCGCGGCACTGTTAACCACTCTGATGGGGGTAGTGCTGGGCACGTTAGCTGGGTGTAGTCAGGGTTTTAAGTCTAGCTTGCTCAACCACCTACTGGATATTACCCTGGCCATCCCGTCGCTGCTACTGGCCATTATCATTATCGCCATTTTAGGTCCTGGTCTGTTTAACACTGTATGGGCGATTATCTTCGCGTTGCTCCCTCAGTATATTCATTCTATCCGAAACCTGGTGGTTGAAGAGCTTAATAAGGATTATATCAGCGCGTTCAGACTGGATGGTGCAAGCCGCTGGCAATTAATTATGCGTGGTGTACTACCCAATATCTATGAACATATCGTGGTTATTTTCACCTTAGCTCTGTCGACTGCCATTCTGGATATCGCGGCCCTGGGCTTTTTAAAACTCGGTGCTCAACCCCCCACCACTGAATGGGGAGCGATGTTGGCGGAAAACCTGGGGTTGATCTATCTGGCTCCATGGACCGTGGGCCTGCCCGGCGCGCTGTTGTTTTTATCCGTGCTTGCGACTAACCTTGTCGGTGACGGGCTACGCGACGCATTGCAGGCGAGAAAGGCAGATTAATGCAATTACTTGATATCAAAAACCTCACCATCGAATTACCCACTGACAATGGCGTGATCCGCGCTGTAGACCGGGTTAGCCTAAGTCTTAAGGAGGGTGAGGTGCATGCCCTGGTGGGTGAATCCGGGTCTGGCAAAAGCTTGATAGCAAAAGCCATCGTTGGGGTTTTAAACAACCGCTGGCGCGTTACCGCTGACCGCATGCACTGGCAGGGGGTAGATCTGATGCGCTTGAGCCCGGAAAAACGCCGTAAGCTGGTGAGCCGGGATATTGCCATGATCTATCAGGAGCCAAGCCGGAGTCTGGACCCGACCGCCAAGATTTTTGAGCAAGTGGCAGAGTCACTGCCCGATAGCTGTTTTAAAGGCGGCTTTTTTAGTCGCCGCAATGAGCGCAAAGAAAAAGTAAAAGCCTTACTGCACAAAGTCGGGATCCGGGATCACCGTCGCGTGTCGAGCAGCTACCCTCATGAGCTTTCAGAAGGTGTCTGCCAGAAGGTGATGATTGCCATGGCCATTGCAAGAAGTCCCAAACTGTTAATTGCAGACGAGCCGACTACAGCACTCGAAACCACGACCCGGGCGCAGGTTTTCCGTTTATTGAAAAGCCTCAACCAGCTTAAAAATATGTCAATTTTGATGATCACTCATGAGCTGGAAGAAATCGCCGACTGGTCTCATGCTATGCATGTGCTCTATTGTGGCCAGATGGTCGAAGCGGGACCCACAACGAAAGTGTTTTGCCACCCTTACCATCCCTATACACAAGCACTGGTGAAATCACTGCCTGACTATGCTCACGGAATTGGCCACAAAGCATCATTCTTTGCACTTAAAGGCACAATACCACCGTTACAGCACTTACCAATAGGTTGCCGGCTGGGCCCTCGTTGCCCGCAAGCACAGCGTGAGTGTGTCGTTACACCGGATCAGGTTAAGTCGCACGGCCATGCCTATGCCTGCCACTTTCCGTTGCTTCAGGAGAAGAAAAAATGCAACCCGTGTTAAAAGTGCAATCACTGAATAAGACTTTTAACACGCGCGCAGGTCTGTTCCGAAGAAAGCGCGTCAAAGTGCTTAAAGACGTTTCCTTCGCAGTTGCCCCCGGTGAAACACTGGCTGTGATTGGCGAAACAGGGTCTGGAAAAAGCACTCTGGCCCGCGTTCTGGCAGGTGCCGAACACGCAGACTCAGGGCAGATCTTGCTCAACGGTGAAATGATTGAAGACAATGGCCATCAAAATCATGATTGTCGTCATATTCGTCTTATCTTTCAGGACCCCACTCGCTCGCTTAACCCGGGTCTGACCATTGGCGATATGCTGGACGACTGTCTGAGATTAAACACGCAGCTCACCAAACACCAGCGTGACAAAAAAATAGTTGCCACACTATCTCGAGTCGGGTTGCTCTCTGAGCACTATGATTATTACCCACATATGTTCAGTGGCGGACAATTACAGCGGGTCGCACTCGCCCGGGCATTAATCCTGGACCCTAAAGTCGTGGTACTGGATGAAGCACTGTCATCGCTCGACCCTTCAGTACGTGCTCAGACTGTGAACCTGCTGCTACAATTACAACGTGATTCCGGGCTCAGCTACATTTTGATTACCCACCACCTGAGTCTGGTGCGCCATATGAGTGACAAACTACTCGTCCTGAGCCGAGGTAAAAGCGTTGAGTATGGCCAGAGCGAGTCTATTTTTCGCGCGCCCAAATCTAAAGTTATGCAGAAGCTTCTGGCAGTATAATACCAACTAACGCATTATCCAGACATAAAAAAACGCCGGACAATACCGGCGTTTTTTATTCAATACAGTGAATTACTGAACTTCGTCGCTGAACTGAAGCGTCGGACGCACCACATCAGCGTCAGACTCCAGCGCATTCAATAATGCCAGGAAGTTCTTATTCACGACTGACATAGTGATGTTCTGTTTCTGTTGTGGCTCAACCTCACCTGTTACTGCCGTGGTAGTTACACCTTTCAATACTAACAGTGCTGCGTCACCGCTATTTAGCTCAACTAAAGCAGGTAGTGTCTTATCACTCTCTGGGTGAGCCAGTTTAAACGCCTGCTGGACAATCTCAGGAGCAACCGCAAAGCTTTGTCTCTTCAGCGCAGCTTCACTTTTAACCTCAGCAGACTCTGCTGCTGCGATATCGCTCAGTGCTTTGCCGCCTTCAAGTTGTGCAAATAAAGTTTTCGCTTTCTCTTTAATAAGCTCAGAAGCCTTTTCATTCTCAAGACGCGTTTTGATCT
Organism: Pseudoalteromonas sp. R3; assembly: GCF_004014715.1. Lineage (NCBI taxonomy): Bacteria > Pseudomonadati > Pseudomonadota > Gammaproteobacteria > Alteromonadales > Pseudoalteromonadaceae > Pseudoalteromonas > Pseudoalteromonas sp. R3. The sequence goes on along the minus strand of NZ_CP034835.1, from coordinate 1,034,860 downwards.
GTGCAGTCACATCTTCCAGTGGTTTAACTGTTGCAGGCTTGTGCTCTAGTACACGCACCACAACGATGTGCTCATTACCCGCTTCTAATACTTCTGAATTTACTCGGTCTTCAATCAATTCCGGAGTAAAAATGGCATTAGCAATTGTCGGGTCGTTAAGCGGTGCAGGCAACGCCATGCGCGATACCAGCTCAGTGCTTTTAAGTTCAATGTCAGCCACAGCTGCTGCATCTTCAAGAGAATCGGCCACTTCAAAGGCTACCTCAGCAATTTGAGATTGTTTTTCATAAAACGCATTTGCCTTCGCAGTGCTTTCCAACTCCGCTCTTAAGTCTGCTGCAACATCTTCGAATGCTTTAGACTGCTGAGCCTGAAGGTCCGTCAGCTTAATGATATGGAAACCAAATTCAGTTTCAACTACCGGAGAAATATCACCGACGTTTGCCAGTGCAAATGCAGCCTCTTCAAACTCAGGCTCCATCATGTCGCGCTCGATCCAATCCAGATCACCGCCCACTTCCGCAGACGCAATGTCATCGGACTCGGTAGATGCAAGCTCAGCAAAGTCTTTTCCACCTTGCAACTGCTGGTAAAGAGATTCCGCTTTTTGTTTCGCCGCATCTGCGTCTTCTGCATTTTCAATCAGAATGTGCGCCACACGACGACGCTCTTCTTCCAGGTACTGCGCCTGGTTTTCTTCATAGTAAGCACGTACCTCTTCGTCAGAGATCGGCTTTTCCAATGTAATATCGTCTGATTTCAGTTCAAGATACTGCAATGCAATCTGCTCAGGAGCCTGGAATTGCTCTTGATTCAGCTGATAGTAGTCTGAAATCTCTTCTTCAGTAACTACCACGTCTTGCTTCACTGTATCTTTGCTCAGCGTCATGTAGTCAATGTCACGGGTCTGCTGTTGCAATGCCAAAGTGTGCTTAAGCTCGTTATCCAGCACAAAATCGGAACCAGCCACGGCAGAAACCAATTGATTGCGGGTCATTTCTTCACGCATGTATTCGCGGAATGTATCCGGTTGGAAGTTCATCTGACGGATCAGCTGTAGATATCTGTCGTTACTGAACTCACCACCAAGCTGGAAGTAAGGCAGCTCAAAAATTGCCTGCTTTACTTGATCATCGCTCACTCTGAGTCCCAGCTCTATCGCTAACTGGTTTTGTAATTCTTGTTGTACCAGACGGTCAACGACCCCACTGCGGACCTGAGCCATGTATGCTGGATCAGCAGAGATTTGCGTAAAATACTCACCAAACTGACGCTCCAGACGTGCACGTTCATTTTCAAAGGCGCGTGAGAATTCCATTTGTGTGATCTTTACCCCATTGACTTCTGCTACGGCCTGCTCTGTGGTTTGACCTAGGTAACCACCGATCCCTGCCAACGCAAAAGACAAGATCACTACACCAAGAATAATTTTGGCTGCCAGGCCTTGTGAGCCCTCTCTAATCTTTTCTAGCATTTATTCTATCTCTTATCTAAGTCAAAGCATGTTCAGTACTTTGGGTTTATCGCATATCCAGGTCTGTTGTGCATGGCACATCAGCACCTGTCTTGTCTCTGTACCTATTTATATGGATAAGTGCTGCGATTGCAAGCATATTCACGCGACCTGTCGGCAAGCCACTTACACTTCAGTATGATTAGCTCAGTCCACAATGGAGCAAGCCAATTGCGGCATCATCCAGATGGTATAAAAAAAGCGTATCTTAGCAGATACGCTTTTTATCTTGAAGCTTATCTCGTCTAATTACACTATCTTAACATAGGTAGTTCGACAGATTGAGCTGAATCTGCTTAGTTTACCGCGTCTTTCAGAGCTTTACCGGCTTTGAAAGAAGGGATGTTAGCTGCAGCGATTTCGATTGCGGCGCCAGTTTGTGGGTTACGACCAGTACGTGCTGCACGCTCGCGTACTGAGAAAGTACCAAAACCAACTAGGGCAACTGAGTCACCATCTTTTAGCGCACCAGTTACTGACTCAATGAATGAATCCAGAGCACGACCAGCAGCCGCTTTAGAAATATCAGCATCAGCTGCGATTTGATCGATTAATTGAGATTTATTCACAATATCATCCTCTTACATTGTTATTATCAAGAGCGATGAGGGCTTACCACTAACATCACTTTTGTAGTTAACTCAGAGAGATCTGACGACTCTCTATTTCATCTAATGTCTCAAAGCCTAGTAACTACGGGGGTTTGTGAGCTACCAGGCTAAATACAGTGCTTAAGTTAGCATACCATTTAGATTTGAAAACCCTTTTTACGCACTTTTATGTACTTTTTCTGCTTTACTCGGCCGACTTTTGCGACTCAATGGTAAAACTGTCTACCGGATGAGCAAGTGCCAGCGATAAAACGTCATCAATCCAGCTCACCGGATGAATTTCAAGACCTTCCAGAACATTTTGCGGGATCTCTTTGAGGTCGCGCTCGTTCTTTTTAGGGATAACAACAGTTTTGATGCCACCTCGATGTGCAGCTAACAGTTTTTCTTTTAATCCACCGATTGGTAAAACTTCACCACGTAACGTGATTTCCCCGGTCATAGCCACATCGCTACGTACGGGGTTGCCTGTGAGGCTTGAGACCAGGGCTGTCACCATGGCGATACCGGCACTGGGGCCATCTTTGGGCGTCGCCCCTTCTGGCACATGCACATGGATATCACGCTTCTCGTAAAAATCATCATTAATTCTGAGCTTTTCAGCGCGATTACGTACCACCGTCGTTGCAGCCTGAATCGACTCTTGCATTACATCGCCCAAAGAGCCCGTGTAAGCAAGCTTACCTTTACCAGGTACCGCCGCACACTCGATTGTCAGTAAATCACCACCCACTTCTGTCCACGCCAAACCAGTCACTAAACCAACGCGGTCGCCATCTTCTGCCTTACCGTAATCAAAGCGCTGAACACCCAGATAGCTCTCCAGATTGTCGGCATTGATCACCACTTTGTCCTTAGACTTACTTAGCAGAATACTCTTAACCGCTTTACGGCATAGTTTGGACATTTCACGCTCTAGGTTACGTACGCCTGCTTCACGCGTGTAGTAGCGGATAGTATCAATAATGGCACTATCTTCAATCTCAATTTCGTGTTCCTTCAACCCATTACGTTTAATTTGTTTCGGGATAAGGTGCTGCTTAGAGATGTTGAGCTTTTCATCTTCGGTATAGCCAGAAAGGCGGATCACCTCCATCCTGTCAAGTAAAGGACCTGGAATGTTGAAGCTGTTGGAGGTCGCCACAAACATTACATCAGACAAATCGTACTCTACTTCGAGATAATGATCGGCAAAGCTACTGTTTTGTTCTGGATCCAGCACTTCGAGTAGCGCTGAAGCAGGGTCGCCTCGCATGTCAGAAGACATTTTGTCGATTTCGTCTAGCAAGAACAGCGGATTCTTTACACCCACTTTGGTCATGCTCTGGATGAGCTTACCTGGCATTGAACCGATGTAAGTACGTCTGTGACCACGGATCTCAGCCTCATCTCGCACGCCACCCAATGCCATGCGTACATATTTACGTCCCGTTGAACGAGCAATCGATTGTCCCAAGCTGGTTTTACCTACCCCTGGCGGACCGACCAAACACAAAATGGGCCCTTTCAGCTTGTTGGTGCGCTGTTGAACCGCCAAATATTCGATAATTCGCTCTTTAACTTTCTCAAGTCCATAATGGTCGGCGTCGAGGATTTTTTGCGCATTCGCAAGATCTTTTTTGACCTTAGAGCGCTTTTTCCACGGCACACCTATCAAAGTGTCAATATAGGAGCGTACCACAGTCGCCTCAGCAGACATGGGCGACATCATCTTAAGCTTGTTCAGCTCCGAGGTCGCTTTTTCTTCCGCTTCTTTGGGCATCTGAGCTTCAGCAATGCGTTTTTTCAATGCTTCAAACTCGTCTGGCACATCATCGAGCTCACCCAGCTCTTTCTGGATGGCTTTCATTTGTTCATTGAGATAATACTCACGTTGAGACTTTTCCATTTGCTTTTTAACGCGCGAACGGATTTTCTTCTCAACCTGAAGCAGGTCAATCTCACCTTCCATTAGTGCCATCAGATACTCTAGGCGGTCAGTGACATTGTAAAGTTCCAATACTTTTTGTTTTTCTGGCACTTTTATTGGCATGTGGGCCGCCATAGTATCAGCAAGACGTGCCGTTTCATCAATGCCGGAAACGGAAGTCAGTACTTCTGGCGGGATCTTCTTGTTGAGTTTTACATACCCTTCAAACTGACTAATGGCACTGCGAATAAAGATATCCTGCTCCGGGCCTTCGATGTTTTCAGAGGCAATAAACTGTGCTTCTGCTAAAAAGTAGTCGTCGGTTACCAGAAACTTTTCAATTTTCGCTCGCTGAGTACCTTCTACCAGTACTTTGACAGTACCGTCAGGCAGCTTTAGTAATTGCAAGACAGTGGCGACAGTACCGACCTGATAAATATCATCAGTGTCGGGATCATCAATAGATGCCTCTTTTTGTGCCACTAAAAAAATTTGCTTGTCATTTTCCATCGCGGCTTCGAGGCATTTTATTGATTTTTCTCTGCCTACAAATAGCGGGATCACCATATGAGGGTATACGACCACATCACGCAGTGCCAATACGGGTATCTCGACTCGATCCATTCTCTCAAGCGTCATTATATTCTCTTCGCACTTCATTAATTTCAAGGATTAGGGTGGTATATGGGGGTTGTCTTCAAAAAGTTCAACCTATCTACCAACCCGTATCGATTTCTAGTTTGAGTTTATACCAATTTGCTTAATTAAGTGTTCTATTTTGAGGCGAGAAAACAGGCTCGATAACAAGGCAAAAATTTTGCTATTTAGTTGTTCTAAATGAGAAATTTTTAACGCTGGTAGCGTCATATTTGCTCCGTCAAATTGAACAGGTATTAAGTGAAATTGGTATTATAGATTACTGGTACTACCAAACTGTAGACAAAAAAAGGAGCCCGAGGCTCCTTTTGCGATAAAACGAGGCCATTACTCCGACGCTGCTTTATCCTGATTGTTATTCTCGTATATTAAAATTGGGTCTGACTCACCTTTAATGACGGTTTCGTCTACCACAACTTTACTCACATCTTCTATCGAAGGTAGTTCGTACATGGTGTCTAGTAGCACACCTTCCACAATGGAACGTAACCCACGAGCACCGGTTTTTCTTTCCATGGCTTTATGAGCAATCGCTTTAAGCGCGTCTTCGCGGAACTCAAGCTCAACCCCTTCCATCTTGAACAGTGCACCATACTGTTTAGTTAATGCATTTTTAGGTTCATTGAGGATTTGGATCAAAGCATCTTCATCCAGCTCGGCTAAAGTAGCCACGACAGGTAAACGGCCAATGAACTCAGGAATTAGGCCATACTTGACCAAGTCTTCAGGCTCGACATCTTTGAAGGTTTCGCTCAAAGAACGTTCGCTGTCCGAAGATTTAACCTGAGCACCAAATCCGATACCGGTGTTAGTGTGGCTGCGCTGCTCGATCACTTTGTCTAAGCCCGCAAATGCCCCACCACAGATAAACAAGATTTTTGATGTGTCAACTTGCAAAAACTCTTGTTGCGGATGTTTACGTCCACCTTGCGGTGGTACTGATGCAACTGTGCCTTCAATTAATTTTAGCAACGCTTGTTGCACACCTTCACCAGATACATCACGTGTGATTGACGGGTTATCTGACTTACGTGAAATTTTGTCAATTTCGTCAATGTAGACAATACCACGTTGCGCTTTTTCTACATCGTAGTCACACTTCTGTAAGAGCTTCTGGATAATATTTTCAACATCCTCACCCACATAGCCAGCTTCAGTCAACGTGGTAGCATCAGCCATTGTGAAGGGCACGTCTAGCAAACGCGCTAGTGTTTCTGCAAGGAGTGTTTTACCACTACCTGTTGGACCAATCAGCAAAATGTTACTTTTGCCCAGCTCAACATCGCCTTTCAGACCCTGATTTTTTAAACGCTTGTAATGGTTGTACACTGCAACCGACAGCACTTTCTTGGCATGCTCCTGGCCGATTACATAGTCATCAAGGTGATTTCGGATCTCTCTAGGTACCGGCAATTTATCAGACGAATCATGTTGCGGCGCTATATCCTTGATTTCTTCTCTAATGATGTCGTTACACAGTTCGACGCATTCATCACAAATGTACACTGACGGACCAGCGATCAACTTGCGTACTTCATGTTGGCTCTTACCACAAAATGAGCAGTATAAGAGCTTACTATTCTTGTCGCCGTCTGTAGGAGTGTCTGACATTCAGCTACCTCTTAAATTTGGTCAGTTATCTATTTAGATAACACAATACATATTTTAACTATACCAAAGAAATTTGCCTTTAGCATAGCCGGGCCAGTTGCATTTATCTAACGAATCTCAGATTGCCCCTGACCCAAATAGATTATTTGATGTTTCTGCTGCTGTGAACAGCATCAACCAGGCCATAATCTACGGCTTGTTCTGCATTCATAAAGTTGTCACGATCGGTGTCATTCGCAACCACTTCATAAGGCTGGCCCGTGTGCTCAGCCATCAGACGATTAAGCTTTTCTTTGATCGTCAGGATTTCTTTCGCATGAATTTCAAAATCGGACGCCTGGCCCTGGAAGCCACCAAGAGGTTGGTGGATCATCACTCGTGAATTTGGCAGACAGTAACGCTTGCCTTTCGCGCCACCAGATAGCAAAAATGCGCCCATACTTGCGGCTTGCCCTACACACACAGTGCTAACGTCTGGCTTGATAAAATTCATCGTATCATAAATAGACATACCCGCGGTGACAGAGCCACCAGGAGAGTTAATATAAAGGTAGATGTCTTTTTCAGGGCTTTCTGATTCCAAGAACAGCAGTTGAGCAACGATCAAGTTTGCCATATGGTCCTCAACCTGACCGGTCAAGAAAATGATCCGCTCTTTGAGCAAACGAGAATAGATGTCATACGAACGCTCACCTTTTGCTGTTTGTTCAACAACCATCGGGACTAAAGCGTTTAGAGGATCAAACATACCGTCATTCATTTTATAGATTCCTTATAAACAGGGAAGTGCACTGCAAAACCTGGCCACCTGTCAGTCTCATCGGGAAGACAAGCGATATTCGTTTACTCAATTGACTAGGAGTTTATAGACATAAGTTTATACATAAGATGCTGATAAACAAAAGTATACACACAACCGTGTTGCTTTGAGCAAATAAACAAAAATGGCTCGCAGCACTGCAAAACACAGAGCAATACGAGCCATTTAAACGTTAGCTTAACAGTAAGTCAATAATTTCGTCTTTGACGAGATCAAAAGGGCTTACTGAGCCGCCTGTTGTGGGTTCATGATGTCGTCAAAAGACTTCTCAACATCAGCAACCTGAGCAGCTGCCAGAATCGCATCTACTGCCTGCTCTTCCATTGCTACGTTACGCATTTGCTGCATTAGCTGGTCGTTACCTTTGTAATAAGCAACAACTTCACTTGGATCTTCATAAGCAGAAGCAACTGTCTCGATCAACTCTTCAACTTTTGCATCGTCTACTTTGATGTCGTTCGCTTTGATAACTTCACCCAGTAGAAGGCCCGTTTTAACGCGTGTTACTGCTTGCTCGTGGAATAGCTCAGCCGGAAGCTCAGGCATATTCTTAGCATCACCACCGAAACGCTGTGCAGCTTGCTGACGTAGCGCGTCGATTTCTTGGTCGATCAGTGCTTTAGGCACGTCAACTTCGTTAGTCTCTAACAGACCTTTGATCGCTTGATCTTTGATTTGAGCTTTTACAGCCTGACCAAGTTCACGCGTCATGTTTTTCTTCACTTCTTCTTTCAGTGCGTCAACGCCACCTTCAGCTACACCGAACTTAGTTGCGAATTCGTCAGTCAGCTCAGGCAACTCCTGAACTTCAACTTTCTTCACAGTGATCTTGAACTGAGCCGCTTTACCTTTCAGGTTTTCAGCGTGATACTCTTCAGGGAAAGTCACATCTGCAACCACTTCTTCGCCTGCTTTCTTACCGATGATGCCATCTTCGAAACCTGGGATCATGCGACCTTGGCCTAGCTCCAGTGGGAAGTCTTCAGCTTTACCGCCTTCGAATTCTTCACCTTCAACAGTGCCCAGGAAGTCGATTGTTACACGGTCTTTTTCACCCGCAGCTGCATCGCTTTCAGTCCAGCTTGCGTGCTGTTTGCGCAGAGTTTCCAGCATGTTAGCCAGATCTTCTTCTGTTACGTCAACAACAGGCTTCTCAACTGAAATCTTTTCCAGGTCTTTCAGTTCAACTTCTGGATAAACTTCAAAAGTCGCATCAAATTCAAGGTCCTTACCCGCTTCCAGTGACTTAGGAGCAAAAGTAGGTGCGCCAGCAGGATTAATTTTCTCAGCGATAATTGCCTCGATGTAGTTGCGTTGCATCAGTTCACCAGCAACCTCTTGCATTACAGCGGCACCGTAGCGCTTTTTGATAACAGATACAGGTACTTTACCGTGACGGAAGCCATCGATACGCTGTGTTTTAGCCAGTTGTTGTAAGCGTTTTTTTACTTCAGTCTCAACGTTCTCAGCTGGAACTGTGATAGTCAGACGGCGCTCAAGACCTTGAGTCGTCTCAACAGAAACTTGCATGATATAACCTCAATTTTCATTTTTGGCGACTACGCGCCTTCCTTACAAACAAGCCGACTTTTTGTCAGATCAGATGACAGCAGAGCATCATATCTACTCAATCTCGATTGAGCAGACCACCGCAAAAAACACCCCTACATTTGATGTTTAGAATCAGTGCTGATCCCCGTCAGACTTGCTGCCTGCCCAGACAGGGCGCTATGTTAAATAATAGACGCGGCATTATAACCTATAAAACGGGAGAGTCGAGTAATCACAGCAAATAATTGATATAGCAAAGAGTAAAAATAAGGGGATAAAAAGAGATTTGTACGAAATAAAGAGAAGAAGAGATGGTCGGCGATGCAGGATTTGAACCTGCGACCCCTTGGACCCAAACCAAGTGCGCTACCAAGCTGCGCTAATCGCCGAATTTTAACTTTTTGAAGATGGTCGGCGATGCAGGATTTGAACCTGCGACCCCTTGGACCCAAACCAAGTGCGCTACCAAGCTGCGCTAATCGCCGAACATATAGGTTTTGTAGATGGGGCGACTGACGAGGCTTGAACTCGCGACAACCGGAATCACAATCCGGGGCTCTACCAACTGAGCTACAGCCGCCACTACAATGTGGATTTAAAATGGCGCACCCGGAAGGATTCGAACCTTCGACCGACGGCTTAGAAGGCCGTTGCTCTATCCAACTGAGCTACGGGCGCGGCGCAAAGAATGCTTCTTCGTGCATACCACCAACTTTCGTTGATTTACTTTACTCTTAGTAAGTAAAGTGGTCGGCGATGCAGGATTTGAACCTGCGACCCCTTGGACCCAAACCAAGTGCGCTACCAAGCTGCGCTAATCGCCGATTTGTTATTTTCAGAGTTTCTCTTGCGAGCCCCTCGTTGACAACGGGGTGCATAATAGTGATTTGCCTGGGTGAGGTCAAACATTTTTTTTAGAAATCATGCCAACTGACTATTTTTACTGCAAAACGTTTAATTTATATAACAAGACGACTGGTTTTTCAGCAATTTTGCCTGTCGCTGAGATAATAAAGTTACGCGGCATCGGATCCAGCTTGGCTATTTGAGGGATTTTTGCGAAAATAGTAGCGGCTTCATAAGTTTTTCAGTACTCAGTTCTGAGCAAGCCCTCACGCTGATACAGATGACTCAGTGAACTCCTATAAATAGAGTATCCTCTTTAATACACTCTATAATCGTTCAAGTAATTAACCCTTAAATTTAAAGGTCAGTCATGACGGCAAACATCATCGACGGTAAAGTCATTGCGAAACAAGTTCGCAGCACCGTAGCCAACCGCGTTGCAGCGCGGATCAATCAGGGTCTCAGAGCGCCAGGACTAGCAGTTGTACTTGTTGGCCAGGACCCCGCTAGTCAGGTATACGTAGGCTCAAAGCGCAAAGCATGTGAAGAAGTAGGCTTCGTATCTAAGTCATATGATCTACCCGCAGACACAAGTGAAGAGCAGTTACTGGAATTGGTGGACTCACTCAACCAAGATCCTAGCGTTGATGGTATCCTGGTTCAGCTTCCATTGCCTGACGGATTAGATGCCGAGAAAGTGCTGGAACGTATTCACCCGCACAAAGATGTTGATGGTTTCCACCCTTATAATGTCGGACGACTGGCGCAACGTATGCCAGCGCTACGCCCCTGCACGCCAAAAGGGATCATTACGCTGCTTGATTCAACGGGCGTTAGATATAAAGGGATGCATGCAGTCGTTGTTGGTGCGTCTAATATCGTTGGCCGCCCCATGTCGCTTGAGCTATTGCTCGCAGGATGCACAACCACTGTCTGCCATAAGTTCACCCAAGACCTGGAAGCCCACGTGAGGCGTGCCGATCTGCTGGTCGTTGCTGTTGGTAAACCTGAGTTCATTCCAGGTGACTGGATAAAAGAAGGTGCCATAGTCATCGATGTGGGCATTAATCGACTTGAATCAGGCAAGTTAGTCGGCGACGTACAATATGATGTGGCCGAACAACGCGCCAGCTTCATCACCCCTGTGCCCGGTGGTGTAGGACCAATGACCGTCGCAAGCTTAATTGAGAACACACTTGAGGCCTGCGAAAACTACCATAGCTAAATCCTATATTGCAGGTGCACATAGCACCTGCTCCTTTCCCGCTTTCTCGCCATTTCAATCTGGAACACAATCTAGCATGTTTTCAAATATGGGCTAATATTGAGCTGCCATTGCTCTCAATAAAGGACCATAATGACAGCTTTAATCCAGCCACATCAGCAAGCCTATTCGCTGCAATGCTATGCACCGGGCACACTTAACGATATAGACAAGCTTAGACTGGGTGAGTTTCGCAGCGCAGTATGGCGCGAGCAAGGCCATATCGTCAGTCACTGCCCAACACCCGATTCATGGCTTGAGAGCGCAGATATTGAGGCATATATCTGGCTGGCAGCACACCAGGGAAACATCATCGCCACAGCCAGAATGAACCTTTGCACTGACCTGGCACATTTACCCGAACAACAACTTTACCAACCGCTGAGTCACCAACTGCTTACCCCGCTGGCAACCTGGGGACGGCTTGCCGTCGCTACGCAGTGGCGTAACCAAGGGTTGGCTAATCATCTGATTAAAGCGCGCCTGATGCTGGCTAAAGAATTGGGTTGTCGGAATATCGTGTTAGATTGTCCGGTTTCACGGGTCGCAGCTATGCGGGCACATAGCTTTAAGGTGCTGCTACCACCACAGGCTGGTATTTTTTTCCCTGACATTCAATTTGTCGTCATGGGCCGTACGCTCTAGGACGTCATTCTGTTTTAACCGGGCGGCGCCAAGCAACTCACAATAAAGCTGTGCGGGTGTAAATCTGAAAAAGTGATCACATCGCCCAGGTTAAGCACTCTATCTGCATCAGGTGATATCTTAAGCTGGTTCACAAACACACCGTTTTTACTGATATCTCTGAGCGTCCAATGCTCACCTGTCCAGGCAATTACCGCATGGTGACGCGATATCTCGATTCCTAACACCAAAGTATCAACCTCACTCTCTGCCCGACCAAAACGGTGCTTAGATTTAAGAAGGATGTGGTCATTGGTTTGTGTTAATAAAAGATGTGCCATGCCTGTGCCTATCTGAGTATCCTAACGTCGAATCTTGCTAAAGTGCGTATCTCACAAAGAAGAAATACCCAACTCCTGAGCATGAGATTGTAATCGTTACTTCATAATGATGACATTACGCCGCCTTACACTTTTCGTAGCTTGCATTATTAATTCTGTATGTAAATCCAATACTGGCATCTGGACAGATATTATCTAAAGTTAAAATAAGATTTACCGCTGGAAATACAGCCGTGTCAGAAGTGGGTAAGGCGAGACGATGCAGGAAACTGCATCAAAAGTATTCAGATTATATACAAGCGGTGCGCTTGCTGGTGTTATGTATTTTTTTTGCCAGCGCCCTTGTACGTGCCGCAAGCCCGATACCAGTCACTATTTTAGCTGATGATAGCTATCCACCCTACTCTTATGTTCAAGATGGAAAATTGGTTGGGATATACCCCACCCTAATCCTGGAAGCCGCAAAACTCATTAAGGAAGAATATCTGGTTGAGTTGCGTCCCATTCCCTGGAAAAGAGGCGTTGCCGCGCTAGAACATGGTGAAGCATTCGCTCTGATGCCACCTTATATCCATCTTGACACACGCCCCTATATTTGGCCCTACTCTGTTGCGCTCAAACAAGAAGAAGTCGTGGCCTTTTGCAACCCCGGTGTCACGTTACAAAATATCACTCAGAGTCATAGCGAGAAGGAGCCAATTAATATCGGCTTGAACGCGGGCTTTTTGATCCTGGACGATGCACTCAAGCAAGCAAGAAAAAACGGACATATTGTTGTCTGGGAAAACAAGAACACCCGCGCTAACATCATCAAGCTATTTAAAAAGAGGATCGACTGTTACATTAATGACCGACTCTCAACCTTAATTGGTATTAGTGAGCTACAGGATCAATTGCCCGGATTATCAGCACAATCATTTGTCGAAGACCGTGTGGTACTGAGCCGCAGTGCCCATATCGGATACTTGAAAGGGTACGAAGGAAAATATCCCTTTAAAGCTGACTTTATCACAAAAATGGATGCGGCCTTGAACACCGTTTTGCAAAAATCGACACATCCCTGACGAGTGCGAAGCGAAGCCAGCTAGATCGCACTGTATCAAATTACACAAAAAAGGCAGCCGAGGCTGCCTTTTCATGTGTGGTTGAGTGGTTACTCAGCGATAACCTGCCAATCAACGCTGGCACCCGCTTTGATTGGCACAACCTGAGTAGCGCCCAGAGGATAAGACTCAGGTACTTGCCAACTGTTTTTTTCCAGTGTGATGGTATCTGCATTACGTGGTAAACCGTAAAAATCCGGACCAAAGTGGCTCGCAAAACCTTCTAGTTTATCCAGTGCGCCAGCCTCTTCGAATGCTTCTGCATACAGCTCTATGGCTGCATGGGCTGTATAAGCACCAGCACAACCACATGCCGCTTCTTTTTTATCTTTAGCATGAGGCGCCGAATCCGTGCCCAGGAAGAACTTTTTACTGCCACTGGTCGCAGCACGCAATAGCGCTTGCTGATGTGTATTGCGCTTTAGTATCGGTAGACAGTAGTAGTGAGGGCGGATGCCACCAGCTAGCATGTGATTACGGTTGTACAGTAGATGGTGCGCAGTAATTGTCGCTGCGACATTATCCGGTGCCGATTCAACAAACTCGACCGCATCCTCAGTGGTAATGTGTTCTAACACGATTTTCAGTTTGGGAAACGCGTCGACAACTTTTTTAAGTTTAGTGTCGATAAACACTTTTTCACGATCGAAAATATCAATCGAAGAGTCCGTCACTTCACCGTGCACAAGCAATAACATACCCACTTCCTGCATCACTTCAAGAATAGGGTAAATATTTTCAACGTCAGTCACACCAGAGTCTGAGTTGGTGGTCGCACCTGCCGGGTAAAGCTTTGCAGCAACTATATGTCCACTGGCTTTTGCAGCTCGGATCTCATCAGCACTGGTATTATCAGTCAGGTACAATACCATCAGCGGCTCAAATTGCGCTTTCGGCTGTGCTGCAAGGATACGCTCCCGATAAGCCAGTGCGCTTTGCGTACAAGTCGCCGGCGGCACCAGATTAGGCATGATGATAGCACGCCCCATGTAGCGACTGATGTCGCGCACAGTGTCAACGAGTACCGCACCATCACGAAGATGCACATGCCAGTCGTCCGGACGAGTGATTGTTAAGGTCTGTTTACTTGTCATTGCTATTTCCCACTACTGAATTTGCCCGATCATAGGCCGAGCCAGCAGGTTAGTAAAGTTTTTCAGGTTAACCCGACACCCTTTGGGATTTGCAATGTCGCAAAAGTGTCATCAGGTTTACAGCGAATAGCAATTTAATTGCAACATTGACTGTAACGCATGATTTAAGAGCGTTAACATGGTAGAAGATTAAGTAATCAGGCCCATGCCATGCCAATACTGTCAGAAACAAAACTAGAATCAAAAACCGAACAGTTAAGCATCATTAACCAGTTTTCATCGTCGCTATTGCAGATCACGCACCTGGATGAACTCTTTGAGTATGTAACCAGTCAGGTAGTAAGCCGATTGGGGTTTGTTGATTGTGTTATTTATCTTAGCGACCCTGCGGGTCAGTTTTTGGATGTCGTCGCCAGTATGGGGGTTGCACACAAAGACATTGGCCACGAAGTACGTCAACAACGTATCCCTATTGCAGCTGGGATCACAGGTCATGTTGCGCGTACTAAGCAACCGTTTCTCTCTGGTAACGTTGCCCTTGAACCTATGTACATAGCCGACGCCCGGCCTGCGCTGTCAGAGCTATGTGTGCCATTGGTTTATGAAAACACGTTATTGGGCGTGATTGACTGTGAGCACCCTGAGCCCGATTACTTCACACAGGGGCATTTGCAGATCCTCTCTACAGTTGCCCACCTACTCAGTGCTAAGATTCATCAGGTGCGAACACTGGACCACCTTACAGCCACAGTAGATCAACTGCATCAGGCACAACAACTGGAAAAGTGCTTGCTGAAAATCGCGAATATCACTTATCAGTCAAGAAACCTAGAGGCATTTTATGATGAACTTTATAGCATCATCTGCTCACAACTACCTGCGGAAAACTGCTTTATCGGGCTTTACGACACCCAACTTGACGTCCTGGAGATAGATTATCTAATCGAGGCGGGCGTAAAATGCAGTGCTCACCAAAAGGTCTCCAAAGAACAGATCAAGCACACAGCCTCTTACTATATTATCAAACAACAAAAACCCTTATTGTGTGATCACCAGCAGTTTTTAACACATATAAGGCAGCAGAATTTTAAGATGGTCGGTCGCTCCCCCCGCTCCTGGCTAGGTGTTCCCTTTGTCGTCAATGATCAATATCAGGGCGTCGTTGTACTGCAAAGCTATGACAACGACCAGGCATTCAGCCAACACCATAAAGCCATTTTAACCTACATCAGTCGTCAGCTTAGTATGGCTATCGACCGACGCCTTGCCCGTCAAGCTCTGGAACACAGAGCACTGCATGATGACTTGACCGGCCTGGCCAATCGCTACCTATTACTGGAGCGTATCAAACATGCCATTTTATCTTTAGGGCGGAGTCAGTCTGCACACCAGCATTGTTTGTTATACCTTGACCTGGATCGCTTCAAAAGCATCAATGATGCGCTGGGGCACGATGTCGGCGATCACTTTTTAGTGGCCATAGTTGATCTTATCCGTGGCTGCATTCGCAAAACTGACACGTTTGCGCGCCTGGGAGGTGATGAATTCGCCATCTTTATGGAAAACATTAGTGACAAACACCAGGTCGAGCTGGCCCTGGAGCGGATCACGGGAGCCATTGCCAAGCCCATTCAAATCGACGGTCACCTACTGCAAGCTTCAAGCAGCATAGGTGTCGCCTTTACCTCGAGCGACTCAGACAACGCAATTACCCTGCTGCAACAGGCCGATGCAGCCATGTACGAAGCTAAATCTGCAGGACGTAGTCAGATCCGCTATTTCAATAATGAAATGCGTAAAAAGTTAAAGCAACAGGCCGATATAGAAAACGATCTACAAAATGGGATTAAGAACGGAGAGTTTGAGCTGTACTATCAGCCAATTTTTACACTCACTCAACCCAGAGTAGTCAGTTTCGAATCTCTGGTTCGCTGGCACCACCCTAAAAATGGCCTCGTCACACCGGATGACTTTATTCCCATCGCCGAACAGACGGGGCAAATTATTGAGCTCGATTTACACTTACTTGAATTGGCGGCACAACAAGTAGCACAGTGGCAGAGCGCCGGGTTTCAGGACATCAGCCTGACCGTCAATGTCTCTTCACGTCACTTTGCCAGTTTGGAATTTGTAGAGCAGATCGCAGCTTTATACCATACCTACCAACTGAACCAGGGGGCGCTCAGTCTTGAAATCACGGAGTCTGGGCTGATTGAAAACCTCAATCTGGCTACCAAGGTTATCAATGGCCTGTCACCTTTTGGTGTGAAGTTATATCTGGACGACTTTGGCACCGGATATTCGGCGCTTGGCTACCTGCACCAGCTACCGATCCATGTCCTTAAAATCGACAAGAGTTTTATCAATCAACTAACTGATGAAGAAAACCCACTGGTTGACGCCATTTTATCACTCGCGAAGTCACTGGACCTGGAAGTTGTTGCAGAGGGCATAGAAACTCAGCAACAGTTTCAGTTGTTGAGCACAAAATCATGTCAGTATGGACAAGGCTTTTTAATTTCTCACCCTCTTAAAACTGCACAGGCTTTGGCCTTTCTACAAACAGGACAGATTACGGGTACAATGAAAAATGCCCCCTGAGGGGCATTGGTTAACTGGCTTACACATTAAGCCGGTGTGGCTCTCAATGTTTTTATGCATATTGAATTGATTATGTCACTCCCCTATTAGACCTGCCCGGCAAACTCAAACCCGGCAGTGCTTCGAGACAAGTTAACCGACCATGATACATTTCTTTCATGCCTCGTAATTCACTGGGGCGTGAAGACCCTTAGCAGCGCCTGTTGTATTGGTTGTCTCATTAAATCCTTTTAACTGTTCAGTTGAGAGCACACTGCGTCGAGATAAACGAAAGTCTCTGAGTGTATCATGTCAGCATGCCAAGTTTTTTTGAAAGTTTAGATGGCCAAAATTTGCACCTCAGCTCTCATTTTCACAACGGATGCTTTCTCAAAACCAACTTGAGTAAAATTAAATTGTATTTTTTTAAAAAAAAGTCAAATAAAGAATGACAACGCTGTCAAAAATAATGCTATAGTGATTTTGTAAATATTTAGTCAATCGCTGTTGGATTTTTAGACGTCTAGACGTTGAATAGCTAAGGTTCACAGCGTAGTATGGGTGTAATCTGAGTTTTACTCACGTTTAGAATGAGATTTGTTGATGATGATAGATATAAAGCACTTAAAAACCATAGCGACCCTGAAAGAAACCGGATCACTGGTCAATACAGCGCGTGAGTTATTCCTCACTCAGTCAGCACTTTCTCACCAAATCAAAGATCTGGAAAACAAACTAGATTGTCAGTTGTTTGAACGCAAGACCCAGCCTGTCCGATTCACTCCACAAGGTATGCTGTTACTAGAATTGGCCAATGATGTTTTACCTAAAGTAGAAGCAACCAAATGTCGTCTGAAGGAAAGTCTGAATCAACCTATCTCACAATTGAGACTCAGTGTTGAATGTCACGCCTGTTTCCATTGGTTACTACCAACCATAAAAGAGTTCAATAACTTCTGGCCAGACATAAAGGTGGATTATGAACGTGGTTTTAGCTACGACGCAATCCCCGAATTACTCAGTGATGAGTTAGATTTAGTCCTGACCTCGGATATTCGCGAGCCTGAGCACGTAGAGTATGCACATATTTTTGACTTTAAACTGAAACTCATTGTTGCACCTGATCATGAGCTCGCCAAAAAAGCCTATGTCACTGCACTGGACCTAAAAGACGAGACCATCATTTCTTACCCCATCCCCAAAGAGCGTCAGGATATCTTCAAACATTTTATCCAGAATGCCCGATTTGATGGCACTTTGAAAACTGTGGACCAGGGGCTACTGATATTTCAGTTGGTCAGTGCTGGTATGGGTGTAGCAGCCCTGCCAGACTGGTTAGTTACCCCTTATGAAAGTCAGGGGTTGATCAAATCTATACCGTTAGGCGCATTGGGCCTGAATCGCCCCATGTATCTTGCAATGAAAAAAAATATGAAGGATAACCCAGTTTACCGCCACTTCCTGAATACATGTAAACAATCCGTCAATCGCTGAACAAGTAGTCAGCAGATTTACCCAAGCAATTGAGAGATAATGAGGTAAACTAGGGGCAAACTGATATAAACGGATCATTTTATGTTTGAGGTAAAAAAGGTGATTGGGTCGCTATTGATGCCCTTACCACTGACCCTGCTGTTGCTTGCGCTCTGCTTGCTGTTTGTCGCCAGGACAAACCACAAGTCATACCTGACCAGCTGGCTATTGGTGATTGGCCTCTGGGCAATCAGTACCCCTTACTTTGCAAATGTACTCATTACACCCACAGAGCAAAAGTTGACCCCGTTTTCAACAACCAAGCATAAAAATGTAGACTATGTTGTCGTACTGGGGTGTGGTGTACACCCAGCTCCCCAGCTGCCGGCAAATTTACAACTATCAGGCTGTGCGCTTTCCCGCCTGTCCGAGGGGTTGAGGCTGATTCACATCTACCCACAGGCTCAGCTAATTGTTTCAGGCGCCGGATATGGCAAAACAACAAACAGCGCTATGATGGCCAAGACTGCAATTGCCCTTGGCATACCGGCAAACAAAATTATTCAAAATCCAAAGGCCAGAGACACAGCTGAAGAAGCTTTATTACTCGCAACCAGACTAGTTGACAGTAAAGTAGCCTTGGTCACTTCCGCCAGCCACATGGCGCGGGCTCAGGATTTATTCTCTGCACAGGGTGTCGATACCCTTGCCGCGCCCGTACAATTTTATAGTTACGGCAATTCGCCGGAGTATCGGCGCTTTATCGCCAATGCATCTGTATTACACGCTGTAACCACCTATGCCCATGAACTGATAGGAAAGCAATGGATAGCACTGCGCCGAATGATCGACCCACAGGCTTTGTAATACCAATTTCACTTAATTAATCCAAAAGTTGGATATTTCCCCCTTGAGCAGGGACTGATTTGCGATGAATCAGAGCTTAAAAACGCAAAAAATTGAAAAATTACTCAAAAATAGGTATAAATATCGTTTAATCTTAACCTGCGTATCCGCGTATAACACGACTGGGATTTACGATGAGTAAACTAGATAAAACTGAAGTTTTAAGTGCATTTGAAGCCGCATATGAAGCCGCACACGGCAAAAAGCCAGAGATCACCACTAAACCTGGCTGGTACAGCATTGACGGTGGCAAAAATATGCGTCTGGCAGATGTAGCAGCTTTAACCGAAGAGCTAACTTCAGGAACAGCCGCGACAGAACAACCTGCGCCAAAGAAAAAAGCAACAACCAAGGCAGCAGCGCCAGCGGTTAAAAAAGCAACCCCATTCACGGTTGTCAAAGCAAATGAAGATGGCTATACCGCAGAAGAGGCCTGGATCATTGAGCTAGCAGAAAAGGACCATGACTGCCGTTTACCACGCGGAGTAGTGTAACTCTCTGCGTATGGGCCAGCACTTAAGCTGGCTCACCCTCCTTCTAAAGTAGCTTAATTTCAAGTACCTGCCACATTAAATCTTTGCCATACACGGGCAATTTCAGCTATGCTTTTGTGCAATAAACCACCACTCGAGCTATCCGGGTTATGCACCTACTCTATCGCTGTTATCACTTTTTACTGAAATGCATTGTCAGATTTATTGGTATTCCGGCACCGGAACTCTATAAAGGGTTAACGGGGCTTAACAGCGCCATTCAAGATCTGACTTTACCACATGATACTCAGGTCTTGCTGGTAACAGACAAAGTCCTGAATGAGCTAAACGTCATTTCACCCGTCATCACAGCACTGGAGGCTCAAAACCTGCGCCCTGTCGTTTATGATCAAGTTCAGGCAAACCCCACGGTAGAAAACATAGAACAAGGCTATCAAACCTACCTTTCAAATGAGTGCAAGGCGATTATCAGTGTTGGGGGTGGTTCGGTACTAGACGCAGCAAAGCTTATTGGTGCTCGGGCTGCTCGGCCAAAACACACTGTTGATGCCTTTTCAGGCTTGTTTAAGGTGCTTAAAACACTACCACCAAATATTGCAATACCGACTACAGCTGGCACAGGATCTGAAACAACGGTTGCAGCTGTGTTCAACGACGAAAAAAGGGGTAAAAAGCTCGCTGCTGCGGACTTTTGTCTGGTCCCGCAACGTGCTGTTTTGCTGAGCCAGCTCACTACCAGTTTACCGGCCGGGATAACAGCAACTACAGCAATCGACGCACTGACTCACGCCATTGAAGCCATCTTAAGCATAAACGCGACTAAGCTCACGAATGCCAAAGCACTCGAAGCATGTGAGCTCATATTCACCCATCTGCCTATTGCTTACACTGATGGTCAGAACCTGCTGGCAAGAGAAAAACTACTATATGCATCTTTCCTGGCAGGGCAAGCATTCACACGAACATCGGTAGGCTATGTGCATGCCATTTCACATCAACTCACAGCCAGATATGGTACCCCACATGGTCTGGCAAACGCAGTATTGCTGTTACCAGTTCTACATTGGTACGGCAGCAGAATACATCGTCAGTTGGCGGACATTGCTCGTCATTGTAGCCTGACTTCTTTGGATTACCCTATTGAGCAACAAGCGCAAGACTTCATCACACACATTACGCAATTGCTGACACAGCTCAACATTCAGGCTCACCTCAGTGAAGTACTCAGTGACGATATTCAGTCACTGGCAGTCCAGGCACTTGAAGAGGCTCATCCAGATTACCCAGTACCACACTTTATGGCGCTGCCAGACTGCCAGCACATTCTGACACAAATACGCGCCTGACAGCCAACTCAGTTTGACTGATTACACATCGTTTCTGAATCGTTGCCGCGTTACAGTGCCCCAATGTGGGTCATCGTATGTATCTTCTTCCATATCTTTTACGCCGGCCTCAGCAATTGCCCTGCGCCAGAATTGCGTTGCATAGTCAGCACCAGCAATCTGCTTAACTGTCCACAGGCCTGGTGAATTGACCCAGATAGCGCGAGCAAACCGAGTACCTAGTCCTGCTTTGCGAAAACGAGGTACTATATAAAATTCACAGACCTCAAACTCTTTATCGTGATGCTGTGCAATCGCGGCCAACCCTGCCGGCGTTTTGTTTACATAACACAAATAGCCCGTGACACTCCCTTCCAACAAAGTATCTAATGCAAATAGCCCGTCAGGGCCCGGGCTTTTATCTGTGAGAGGAGAAAACTCAGCCTCGTAAGCCTGAGCCAGATTATTATAGATGGTTTGATTAACAGGGGTAACCGGGGTCAGCATTAGACATTTCCGCTATTGAGCAACATACAGCAATAAGTATATTGCTCAAATAAGGACACAGTATGCAGATAACCCTGATTTTAATACCCGCGGCTTAATTAGTCGCGAGGACTGCCAGCTTCATCACTTGGCACTATATCCCGCTCAAGCAAGGCAGCGGCTCGCCATTTATCTATGGCAGGGCAAGCAAGTACTTTTTCCATATACACACTTTCTTCAGAGCCAAGCTCTATGCCATAGGTGAGAAATCGCATTACAACCGGCGCAAACATGGCATCGGCTATACTCCAGTCACCAAATAGCCAGCCTCCCTGCTGGCCAAATTCCTGCAATTGTTCTCGCCAAATTTGTGTGATCCTTTCTATGTCTTTTTGTGCTGCCGCAGATAAGTTCACATAACGTTTTGCCCTAATATTCATTGGCATTTCCGCTCTAAGCGCCAAAAAACCGCTGTGCATTTCACTACTAAGTGCACGTGCCCGTGCCCGTAACTCTGGGTTCGCAGGCCAAGCCTTCCCAGAAAGATAAGCCTCGTTGATGTATTCGCAGATTGCTAAAGACTCCCAGACCACCACATCTCCATCAACAAGAAGCGGCACCTTGTTGGTTGGGCTAATACCAGACAAGGTCTGATAAAATGCGTCTGTTTCTAGTTTCAATATGGTTTCCTGAAAATTTAAGTCATACTTTTCAAGCAATAACCAAGCTCTCAAAGACCATGTAGAGTAATTTTTGTTGCCGATATAAAGCTTCATAGTCGTCCTTCTTTCAATAGCGATAATTTTTACAGCCCCCACTTTAAGTTGCTTTATCAAGCGAAACCAACGGATAATTCTAATATCAAACATCAAGAACTCTTATGGGTATGGATATAGAATCATTGCGCAGCTTTATCGCTTGCGTCGAAAACGACAGCTTTACTCGTGCAGCTAACCAGCTACACCGCACTCAGTCAGCCATTAGTATGCAGATGAAAAAACTCCAGGAAGATATAGGTAAGCCTCTGTTTGAAAAATCAGGCCGTAAAATGCATTTAACTCAAGATGGGCATACTTTAATGCGCTATGCAAAACAACTAGTTAGACTGCACGATGACACTCTGACACACATGCGTCAAAGCGAACGAGCCACACTGCTCAGGCTGGGTTGTCCTGACGATTATGCTGACACTATTTTACCTTCACTCATCACTTTGCTGCATCAACATTGGCAGAACCTTGAACTTGATATTCACTGCATGTCCAGCAACCGAATAAAAGACGCCCTCGATCAGGGTGAACTGGATTTGGGTGTGATCACGCGAAGCCCAGATTCCGAGGAAGGATTATTCCTATACCATGATCAGGGGGTATGGGTTGGCACTTGGCATCCAGAAACGCCTATTTCACTCGCCGTATTTCAACGAGATTGTCGCTTTCATCAGGCCGCCATTGAGGGGTTAATGAAGCAGGAACGGCCATTTAAAGTCATTGCTAATTGCCAAAATGCTTCAGCTTTACGCGCTCTGGTTAAGGCTGAGTTAGCAATCGGCGCGCTCGCACGAAGTAGCGTAGAAGGTCTTAATATTCTTAGTGATCAGGATTTGCCACCATTACCTTCTATAGACGTTGTTCTGATCAGAAGCAATACCCCCCCAAACCCTGTCAAGGAGACAGACCTTAAGCAAATCAGCCGTGGTTTTCACCCTACTGACTAATTGATTCATATTTGCTCACAGCCCCCCTACAAGCGCTTACATTTTATGACACCCCACAAACAGACTCTCACAAGGAGTCTGAATAAACTTGTCAGCAAGTTAATCAAACGGAATGACAGCAATGAAATCTTTATCTCTCCTCTCACTGGTTTTTGCAGTTTCAGCCTCTTTTGCATCGCAGGCTGCACAGCATGATGAACAACACCGCGTAGGTGCTCAGCTATTTGGCGGTAGCGCCTCTTACAATAGCTCCGATCAGGATGGTGACGGTGTTACCCATGTATACTTTTACTACAACTATCAATACGATTCGACCTGGGCACTGGAAGCCGCTTACAACACAGGTATGGAAGCGGATGAATGGGAATGTAAGGACGATAGTGATGATAAGTTCACTTGTACACGTAACGATAAAGCCTTGTTTGGCCTTGGTGCAAACGAGTTAGACTATGACAACTTTGTATTGGCTGTTAAAGGTCAGTACCAGCTTAGCGATAATAACTACCTGTATGCTAAGCTCGGCGCACATTATTACGACTATGAAATTGGCTACAAAGGCAAAACCATGGTTGAAGAAGATGGCATCAGTTTCCTGACAGAAGCCGGCTGGCAGTACGATTGGGACAATGGGATGTCGGTTAACGCCAGTATTCAATACCTGGATATGGGTGACCTGGACACAACAAACTTAGGTTTAGGTGTCAGCTACCGCTTCTAAATAAAAACCAAAAGCGCAGCCCTTGCTGCGCTTTATTGTATTTAACTTTTCAGCAATTGTTGCTGCAACAGATGCACTTCATCTCGTATTGCAGCCGCCTTCTCGAACTCCAACTCACGTGCGTATTGCATCATCTGAGACTCTAGCTGCTTTATCTGCTCAGTCAATTCAGCAACACTGTGTGTTTGCTTAGAAGGTGTTGCCTTTTTCGACATTTTCGGCATAACTTTAGACTGCTCTGCCGAGACTTCTTCACCCAAATCCATTACATCTGTGATTTTCTTCACTAAGGCTTGCGGTTTTAAGCCATGCTTTTCGTTGTAAGCATGCTGAATAGCTCGACGTCGCTCTGTTTCATCAATTGCCTGACGCATAGATTTGGTGATCGAATCCCCATACAAAATGGCTTTACCATTGATGTGCCGCGCAGCCCGACCAATTGTCTGAATAAGTGACCGTGCTGAGCGCAAGAAGCCCTCTTTATCCGCATCCAGAATGGCAACCAATGAAACCTCTGGCATATCCAGGCCTTCACGTAGCAAGTTAATGCCAACCAAGACGTCAAACACTCCTTTGCGCAGATCCCGGATAATTTCCATTCGTTCTACGGTATCAATATCAGAGTGTAAATAACGTACCCGGACATCATGGTCATTGAGGTAGTCGGTAAGATCTTCTGCCATACGCTTGGTCAGAGTCGTAACCAGAACACGCTCCTTGAGCTCGACACGACGATAAATTTCAGATAAGAGATCATCAACTTGAGTTGCCACGGGGCGTACTTCCAGTTCCGGGTCTAACAGCCCCGTAGGGCGGATCACCTGCTCGGCCACTTCACCACTGGATCTATTGAGTTCATAGTCCCCAGGCGTAGCAGAGACATAAATAGTCTGCGGTGCAATCGCTTCGAACTCTTCAAATTTCAGTGGGCGATTATCCATGGCAGAAGGTAGCCTGAACCCGTACTCAACCAGGTTCTCTTTGCGGCTGCGATCCCCCTTATACATGGCACCAATCTGTGAAACGGTGACATGAGATTCGTCAATGATCATCAAGGCATCATCTGGCAAATAATCCAGCAAGGTCGGTGGTGGCTCTCCAGGTGCACGACCAGATAAGTAACGGCTATAGTTTTCGATGCCTGAGCAATAACCCAACTCGGTCATCATTTCAATGTCATACTGTGTGCGTTGTGCGACCCTTTGCTCTTCTATCAACCGATTGTCAGTCAATAACTTGTTGCGCCGCTCTTTGAGCTCAAGTTTGATTTTTTCAATCGCATCAAGAATTTTTTCACGCGGTGTAACATAGTGAGTTTTAGGATAAATAGTGGCCCGAACTAAGTGTTTTTCCACAGCGCCGGTTAGTGGGTCAAACATGCTGATACGCTCGATTTCTTCATCGAACATTTCTACTCTGATAGCATAGGTATCTGATTCTGCGGGGAAGATATCAATTACCTCGCCTCTGACCCGATATGTGCCGCGGCTAAAATCCATATCGTTACGGGTATACTGAAGTTCAGCCAAACGCCTGAGCATTGCGCGCTGTTCCATAGTTTCGCCCACTTTAAGCAACAGCATCATCTTCATATATGAATCTGGATCGCCCAAACCATAAATGGCAGAGACAGATGCAACGATAATCGTATCCCGACGCTCCAGCAATGCTTTTGTCGCAGACAAACGCATCTGTTCTATGTGCTCATTGATTGACGCATCTTTCTCTATAAAGGTGTCACTGGCCACCACATAAGCTTCTGGCTGGTAATAATCATAGTAAGATACGAAATACTCAACCGCATTATTAGGGAAAAATTCTTTCATCTCACCATACAGCTGCGCTGCCAGTGTTTTGTTATGCGCCATGATGATGGTTGGCCGATTCAGGGTATGGATAATATTAGCCATGGTAAAGGTTTTACCAGTTCCGGTAGCCCCCAGCAGAGTCTGATGGGCCAAACCCGCTTCCAATCCGTCACAGAGCTGAGCTATTGCCGTAGGCTGATCACCACTGGGTGAAAAGTCCGAAACCAGGTCAAATACATCACTCATACCACTTCCTCCTGTCGTGTGCTTAGCTGCATTGCTGCTAACGTACTGGTGAACCATTTATACGCCAATATGGCAGTAAATAGATTACCAAATGCAGCACCGATAAATAGCCCCTGAATGCCAGCAAAGTGAGAACCCAGATAGGCACATGGTATATAGAAGACAAACAACCTAACCACACTTAATACTAATGCGCGCATTGGCTTATGCAATGCATTGAACGATGAGTTAGTCAGGATGATTACCCCTTGCAAGCCATAACTTAAGGGTAAGGTATAGATAAATAATTTAATGATCTCGACAACTTGTGGTTCATCACCAAAGGCCTGACTGATCCAATGGGAAGCCGTAATGAGCAATATATAAATACCAAATTGCCACGCCATGACAAACTTCAGAGTGGTACGATATGCGTCTTCAACTCGCTGATATTTCTGTGCTCCGAAATTTTGACTGACAAAAGGAGGCAGGGTCATAGACAAAGCTAACACCACCAGACTGGCGATGGATTCGATACGGCTACCAACACCAAAAGCGGCCACGGCCTCTGCACCATACGTGGCGATAATCGCCGTCATGACCGCCATCGCTATTGGCGTGAGCATATTGGCCCCTGCAGCTGGCAATCCAATCTTTAATATTTTACTGGTCGCCTGAACAATGCTCTGTTGCGGACTGGATAATTGTAGTAAACGCTTCTTAACTGCCAGCAGATATAAAATAAATACTACGCCTACGCTCCAGGCAATCACACTGGCAATGGCCGCCCCTTTGACACCTAATTCAGGAAATGGACCATAGCCAAAAATCAGCAAGGGATCCAAAATGGCGTTAATCAGTCCGCCCAAACCCATAATCAAACTTGGCGTTTTCGTATCACCACTGGCTCTGAGGATTGAGTTACCAATCATCGGCATAATCAGAAATACAGCGCCCGCAAACCAGATTGAAATATAGTCATAGATATAAGGCATGGTTTGCGCACTGGCACCCAGCAAGGTAAAAATAGGCTCTATCGATGCGTAACCAATGGCTGATAAAATTGCCACCATCACCGCAGATACCAGCAGTGCAACAAAGCCATCGAATTTAGCTTCTTCCATGTTGTTGGCACCTAAGGCTTTTGCAATGACCGCAGATGTTCCAATACCCAACCCGATGGCAAGACTAATAACAGTAAAAGTTACTGGGAAGGTAAAACTCACAGCCGCTAGAGGCTCTGTGCCGAGTAAGCTGATAAAAAAAGTGTCGATTAAGTTAAAACTCATCAGAGTGATCATGCCAAAAATCATGGGAACGGTCATACGTCTGAGCGTTTCCACGATTGACCCATTGAGAATATCACTACCGGGATTTGATTGACGAACTGCGGACATAGTTTGCTTTACCTCATTTGGAAGCGAGTATTCTAATGGATCACTTTCGATGATGCACTTAATTAAACATCCAGCCTGTGCGGATTAAACAGCTGTTATGTATTACGTTTGGCACTGCTACCAGGGTTTAGTCCAAAACGGCCATCGCATGACAATATCCTGCTTTGACGACAAACGAGTGAAGCGGTTAAGTTCGCGGATACCTGGCAGTGCATTAAAAATTGTTTTATTGGGGTATTTCACACCAACTCAAACATTTTTAGCAAAAAGTTGGTTTTTTAGAAAAACAGAACTTGATTCGGGTCACTTTTTGCACATCTATGGGGCGAGGACGAAATAAATCCGTCATATTGTGCATTTCTCGTTCCAGTATGGTGCAAATTAAATAACCACTTGAAATGTAACAACTAATTATTTTTCATCAAAACACTTGCATCGTCGCTATGCCGCGGAATATATGGCGTTGTAGCACTTTTTAAAGTTTAATAAACAATGTTATCCACAGATTCCGTGGATAACTTATCACAGCCTTTAAAAATAAAGGCCTAGCTCGCGATCCAAATGAAGGATCGCGCCCTTGCACCTGATCATCAGCTTATTCGATCTGGATCGAGTCACATTTCAAGGAAAGATCCAGCGCTGCTAGACCAATATCAAAATATTGCAAATTGGTAGCAACGACCCCAAAAAACACCTAAGCAATTGATAAAAAATGACTTTATATATTTTAGAACATTTATATGCAATAATTCTGTATATATTGGGTAATTTTTGTGCAATAAATTCCAATTATACTGTATTGTTATTCGATCATTTTCACGATCTTCGCGGGATCTCAAACCACAGACAAATCGGATCTCTGTTAAAGTGCAAAAAAAGTTCGCTTCGAACAAAATAACGACATAAGCATCAAAAATTATACATTTCGTAACTTTGTCCCACTCTGACTAGTTATCCCCTTCTCTCATTAGAAGGGGTCCAAATAGCTTAAAGGCAGCTAAAAAAGGGGCAAATCGAGCATTAATTCAACGAACGAACTGATTTTTTACAATTCAATGATTTTTATTGTTGACACCTTGCCTAGCGGTCATTAATATTTCGCCCCGTTGAGAGACATGCTTCCCCTTAGCTCAGTTGGTTAGAGCGACGGACTGTTAATCCGCAGGTCCCCCGTTCGAGTCGGGGAGGGGGAGCCAATCTTTCAATATAAACGATTCCCCCTTAGCTCAGTTGGTTAGAGCGACGGACTGTTAATCCGCAGGTCCCCCGTTCGAGTCGGGGAGGGGGAGCCACTTATTTTGGCTCATCGTTATTTACTCAAAAAGTTCCCCCTTAGCTCAGTTGGTTAGAGCGACGGACTGTTAATCCGCAGGTCCCCCGTTCGAGTCGGGGAGGGGGAGCCAATTTGAGTAACAGCATTTTGTTCCCCCTTAGCTCAGTTGGTTAGAGCGACGGACTGTTAATCCGCAGGTCCCCCGTTCGAGTCGGGGAGGGGGAGCCATCTCATTACATTCCCTTCTTTTTACTTAATCTCAGCTTTCTTTGTATTGGCAATTGTTCGATTATATTAGACTTTTTCCAATGAATGCTCTACCCTACAGGCATTCTAGGCGGCTATTTCACTCCTCAAAAATGCTGCTAAAGCAAGTCAGTCGACGAACGGAATTTAATCCCAGTTTCAGGTAGATGAATAACAATGGCAGGTTTTAAAAAACTCATATTTCTCCAGCTCGTTTCCTGGATTGTTTTTTCTGCGCTTGGTAGCTTCTTAATTGCAAGTAGCTTTGACAACGCCGTCAGCAGAGCCCAGCAAAATGCACAGAGTATGGTAAGTAACTATATTCAGGAAAAAACTATGGCAGATGTCACGCCAGAGCATATTCGCTTGTCTCTTGGCAGTGGCAATGTGTTTTCTTCCTTTATAGTGCGCGACTTTGCAGGTCAAACCGTACTAAACATCAATACCCAAAGCGAAATGCCAGTGTTAGCGGGCATTATTGCCGACACACTAAACTCTATCAGACCTCAGTTTGCGGTTAATAAAAGTAAAGACATCAAAATTGAATTTTTGATCAATGTGCAGAGTCAGGCTGAACTGTTACAGCAGGCGCTCGTTTTCATGACCATCATCTCCGCACTGATGGCCTTTATACCCATCTTCTATATGAAGACAATTTACCGCAAGCTCAACCGCAATGTGAGTATGACAGTTGCCGATGCTGTAGACATCTATATTACGCAAAACCAAGTAACTGAAAGCATAGATCAGGATTTCAACACCAATAAAGTGGCTGAACTTGGTGCTGAGTTGGCGCCCTCTTTCAATCGCCTTGCCCACTTTTTGAAGAGCAAGCAGGAAGACATTAAGTCTGCGGCACAGTCTATCAAGCAAGAAGCCTATAAAGATGTGGTGACCGGACTTGGAAACCGCAATATGTTTGTTGAGTACTATGAACACCAAATTGAGTCCGCCAGCGATAAGAGTTTCGGCTCACTGGCGATGGTGCGTTGTAGTGAACTGCAAATGATTAACCAAACTCGTGGTTATCAGAAAGGCGATTTGTATATTAAGGGGATTGCCGACATCGTCAAACATGTCAGCGGTACTTACACCGGTAGTCAGGTGTTCCGTCTCAACAGCTCTGATTTTGCGGTTATCTTACCTAATATCCCGTCTAAAGAAGCTGAACGCTTTGGTGAAACCCTGCAAGCCAGATTCACACAGTATCAGCAAAACCAGGAATTAAGTTCGGTTGCGAACACAGGTATTGTCCCTTATGAGTCTGGCAAGCCCTTAGGCGAGTTGCTATCCGTTGTGGACAACGCAATGAGTATGGCACAAAGCAAGCAAGCCAACGCCTGGCACCTACAACGCGAAACCGATTTGGTGAATAATGTCGGCGCGGGTTTCGGGAATCAAAACTGGCGACGTGTTATTCGTGAAGTCATTGAAAGCCGTCGCGTTATGCTAATGATGCAAAACATTATGCCAATTGGTAAAAATGTTAAAGCCTATGCCGAAATACAAGCACGCTTTAAAACCGAAGACGGGCAAATGCTACCCACAGCCTCTTTCCTCGCTATGGCCGAGAAATTGGAAATGGCGGTAGAAATTGATCAACTCATCATCGACACCTCAATCGAGATGATTAAGTCGCGCAATTTCAATGAGAAGTTCTTCGGGATCAATGTAACCGCCTCCAGTGCGCACAGCGAC
The DNA here is from genome assembly GCF_004014715.1 of Pseudoalteromonas sp. R3. Taxonomy (NCBI): domain Bacteria; kingdom Pseudomonadati; phylum Pseudomonadota; class Gammaproteobacteria; order Alteromonadales; family Pseudoalteromonadaceae; genus Pseudoalteromonas; species Pseudoalteromonas sp. R3. Next base: position 1,004,570 of record NZ_CP034835.1, on the reverse strand, counting down.
CAGTTTGTTATTTGGCTTGAGCGACGCTTGTTAAAAGAAGCCAACCTGGCATCTAAGCTTATCTTTGAAGTCAGCGAATTCGGATTGCAACAGAATATCAAAGCCAGTAAGCGCTTTATTGATATGGTACACCGGGTTGGTGCTCGGATAACCGTTGAACGGTTCGGTGTTGGACTCACATCCTTTAAGTTCTTCCGCGACCTGAAACCCGACTTTATTAAGATGGATGCCAGCTATACCCGGGGACTGGAAGAGGACAAAAACAACCAGTACTTTATGCGTCTGATGGTCGACCTGGCTCACCGCATCGGGGTCAGTGTGTTTGCCGAAGGAGTCGAAAGTCAGGAAGAAAAACACATAGTTGAAACCTTATGTCTGGATGGCGTTCAGGGTTACTACATCGAAAAGCCAAAAGAAATTTAATACTCTGATGACAAAGGGGCGAGTCTGTCGCCCTTTTGTCAACTTTACTAGCCATTTTTAACAAACTTTCCCCCTCTCTCCCGGCTAAATGCTGTGATCTCAGGCCCGAAATTGTTAGAATTCTCAGTCTATTCTGGTTCTCTGTAAATTCATTCACACTAAGGGGCAAGCATGACAGAGTATATTCTGTTGCTTATTGGCACAGTGCTGGTAAATAACTTTGTATTGGTGCAATTCCTCGGCTTGTGCCCGTTTATGGGTGTCTCAGGCAAACTCGAAACCGCTATTGGTATGTCACTCGCGACCACCTTCGTTCTGACATTGGCTTCTGTCACCAGCTACCTGGTCAATCAGTACATTTTGCTTCCCCTGGATCTGACTTTCCTGCGCACCATGAGCTTTATTCTGGTGATTGCTGTGGTTGTGCAGTTTACAGAGATGGTCGTTCGTAAAACCAGCCCCACTTTGTATCGCTTACTTGGCATCTTTTTGCCGCTTATCACCACCAATTGCGCGGTGTTAGGGGTTGCGCTGCTCAACATCAAAAACGATCACACCTTTATTGGTTCGGCAGTATATGGGTTCGGCGCGGCCGTTGGCTTTTCACTGGTGTTGGTGTTATTTGCCGCACTGAGAGAACGTCTGGCCGTCGCAGATGTACCAGCACCGTTTAAAGGTGCCTCAATTGCCATGATCACAGCCGGACTGATGTCATTGGCCTTTATGGGTTTTTCTGGATTGGTGAAGTTCTAAGATGACACTGTTTTATGCACTTATTGCCATCGGCGCACTGGCGCTGGTTTTTGGCCTTATTCTCGGCTACGCCGCTGTTAAGTACCGCGTTGAAAGTAACCCGATTGTTGATCAGGTAGATGCCATCTTACCGCAAACACAATGTGGTCAGTGTGGTTATCCTGGTTGCCGCCCCTATGCAGAAGCGATTGCAAATGGGGACGACGTAAACAAATGCCCACCAGGTGGCGAGGCAACGGTGAAAAAATTGGCCGATTTAATGGGCGTTGAGGCCAAACCCCTGGCCGGTGGCGAAGAAGCCGAGCCCATTAAAAAGGTTGCCTATATACGCGAAGATGAGTGCATTGGTTGCACTAAGTGCATTCAGGCCTGTCCGGTTGATGCCATCGTCGGCGCGACCCGGCAAATGCATACCGTCATTGCAGACGAATGTACCGGCTGCGACCTGTGTGTCGACCCCTGCCCTGTCGATTGTATTGATATGATCCCGGTGGCACCAACCGTCCAAACCTGGAAGTGGCAAATTGACGCCATTCCTGTAAAGCAAATCGACTAAGAGGTTTAAGTGGAAACTTTACTTGAGCAAATTGAACACGGTAAACTGTGGCAGTTTCCCGGTGGCATTCATCCACCGGAGCAAAAATCTGTGTCAAATCAGGCGAGTATTGGTCGTATTCCCCTGCCCGACTATCTGGTGCTACCTCTGAAGCAGCATATTGGAGCCAACGGTCAGCTGCTGGTAAATAAAGGGGACACCGTACTAAAAGGTCAGGCACTAACCCGCCCGGGCGCAAACTGGTCATTGCCTGTGCATGCCCCTACTTCAGGGGTGATCTGTGACATCAAACCTATGCCTTCAGCACACCCTTCCGCTTTGCCTGAGTTGAGTATCGTACTCACCCCGGACGGCAAGGACAGCTGGTGTGAACTTAGGCCGGTTCCGGACTTCACCCAGCTCGATAACCAGGCATTAATCGACATTATTCACCATGCTGGTATTGCCGGGATGGGCGGCGCGGGTTTTCCAACCTATGTCAAAGCAGACAGCGCAAAGCATAAACCTGTTGAATTTTTAGTGGTCAACGGCGTTGAATGCGAGCCTTATATCACCGCTGATGATCTGCTCATGCGCGAACATGCCGAGCAAATTGTACAGGGCATAGAGATTATGCAGCACCTGCTAAATCCGGAGTATGTGCTGGTTGGCATTGAAACCAATAAACCTGAAGCCATTCAGGCGATGACCGCAGCGGCGGCTCACAATAATAAAATCCTAATACGCGGTCTACCGGTGAAATACCCCTCGGGTGGTGAGAAACAATTGATACAGGTACTGACCTCTAAAGAAGTCCCCAGCGGTGGAATACCTGCCGATGTTGGCGTTTTGGTACAGAATGTCGGTACTTTGTTTGCCGTCAGCGAAGCCGTATGCAAAGGCAAACCGCTGATTGAACGCGTGGTAACTGTGACCGGAAACACCATCCAGACACCACAAAATGTCTGGGCACTGCTAGGCACAGAGATTAAGCACTTACTTACTTGCCAGGGCTTTGAACCTGTAACTGAACAGCGAGTTATCATGGGGGGGCCTATGATGGGTTTTACCCTGCCAACGGTACGAATTCCAGTCGTAAAAACCACTAACTGTATTCTGGCACCGGATAACCAGGAGCTGGCCGTTGCCGGCCCTGAGCAGGCATGTATTCGTTGTAGCGCTTGTGCTGATGCCTGCCCTCAAACTCTGCTGCCACAACAACTACAGTGGTTTGCCAAAGGCAAAGAGTACGACAAGCTGGAAGAGCACAATTTGTTCGACTGTATTGAGTGCGGTGCCTGTGCCTATGTTTGTCCAAGTGAAATCCCGCTGGTGCAATATTATCGGGTTGCCAAAGCCGAGATCCGCGAACAAAAGCTCGAAAAAGTGAAGGCAGAGCGTGCTAAAGAACGCTTTGAGGCACGTAAAGAACGACTCGAGCGGGAGCAGGAAGAACGTCAGAATCGTCATAAGCGCTCAGCTCGCAGCAGTACCCGCAGTGCAGAGCAAAGCGATAAAGTCAGCGCCGCAATGGAGCGCGTCAAACAGAAAAAAGACAGCCAGTCTGCTGTACAAGCCGCGATTGAGCGGGCCAAAGCCAAAAAAGCGGCCGATGGCACGCTGGAGCCGGACAATTCAGAAGTGGCACTGGAGCGTGCTAAGCGCAAAGAAAAAGCGCGTCAGTACAAAGCAGAAAAAGACGCACAAGCTGCACCTGAGATGCATGCCGGCGGAGAAGGCTCACGCAAAGATGCCGTTGCCGCCGCCATAGCAAGGGCTAAAGCTAAAAAAGCAGCACAACAAAATGACGCGACTGACTCTTTTGCTGCCACAGCAGAGGATCCGCGTAAAGCCGCTGTCGCTGCTGCCATTGCACGCGCCAAGGCGAAAAAGTCAGCCCAACAGGACAACGAGGCGACGCCGTCGCAAAGCGACACAGGAGCCGAAGATCCTCGCAAGGCTGCTGTGGCCGCCGCCATCGCCCGTGCTAAAGCAAAGAAAGCCGCCAAAGAAGCCGAACAGCAAATAGACGCTAAGCCAGCCGATTCTACCGCTGAACCGGAAGATCCTCGCAAGGCCGCTGTCGCCGCTGCGATTGCCCGTGCTAAGGCAAAGAAAGCCGCCAAAGAAGCCGAACAGCAAATAGACGCTAAGCCAGCCGATTCTACCGCTGAACCGGAAGATCCTCGCAAGGCCGCTGTCGCCGCTGCCATTGCCCGTGCTAAGGCGAAGAAAGCCGCCAAAGAGGCCGAACAGCAAGCAGACGCAGAACCTAGCGATACACCTTCTGAGCCGGAAGATCCCCGTAAGGCCGCCGTCGCTGCTGCGATTGCCCGTGCTAAGGCGAAGAAAGCCGCCAAAGAGGCCGAACAGCAAACAGACGTAGAACCTAGCGATACACCTTCTGAGCCGGAAGATCCCCGTAAGGCCGCCGTCGCCGCTGCAATAGCCCGTGCTAAGGCGAAGAAAGCCGCCAAAGAAGCCGAGCAGCAAACAGACGCAGAACTTGTCGAGGCACCCGTTGAGCCGGAAGATCCCCGCAAGGCCGCCGTTGCCGCTGCGATTGCCCGTGCTAAGGCGAAGAAAGCCGCCAAAGAGGCCGAGCAACAAACAGGTATAGAACCTGGCGACGCGCCTCAGAGCACTCATGAAGCGCCGCTTAGCGCCGAAGAAAAACGTCAGGCCGCGATTAAAGCCGCTGTTGCACGCGCAAAAGCAAAAAAGCAGGCCGCAGCCGAAGACCAAGAAGGAAATGATCCGTCATGAAATTAACCATGGCTTCATCGCCCCACAATCACAGCCACAAAACCCTCAGCCGCCTGATGCTGACGGTTATCGCCGCCTGTATCCCGGGTATTCTGGTACAAAGTTACTTTTTTGGCCCCGGCACCCTGTTTCAGCTCTTGCTGGCACTGTTAACGGTCAGCGCGACCGAAGCCGCAATGATGAAACTGCGCAACCGCCCAGTGTGGCCAACACTCAGTGACGGCAGTGCCTGGCTGACTGCCGTACTGCTTGCTGTGAGCATTCCGCCTCTGGCTCCCTGGTGGGTCACCGTAATTGGCTGTGTGTTTGCCATTGCAATAGTTAAACAGCTCTATGGCGGGCTGGGCTTTAATCTGTTCAACCCCGCCATGGCCGCTTATGTGTTGCTGTTGATCTCATTTCCGGTGCAAATGACCAGCTGGACACCCATTATCGAAATACAGGCAACGCCGCTGTCAACCGTGGATCAACTGGTGCTCATTTTTACCGAACAAACCCTGTCGGGCATCCCGCTGGCAGAAGCGCGTCAGGTGATTGATGGCACAACCTCAGCCACACCGCTTGACCATGTGAAAACGGCCGTATCACAAAATCTGACTGTTTCAGAAGCCACTAACAATGTCGCGTTCGGCGACTATGCCGGGCAAGGCTGGCAGTGGGTTAACCTGGCTTACCTGTTGGGTGGTTTGTATCTGCTAAAAACCAAAGTCATTAACTGGCATATCCCGGTGGCATTTATCGTGACCCTGGCGGTGTGCAGCGGCATTGGCTATGTTTTGTCACCTGCAGCACAGGCGGGTACGCTTTTCCATCTATTCAGTGGTGCAACTATGCTGGGCGCGTTTTTTATTGCCACCGATCCGGTATCGGCCAGTACCACCAACCGTGGCCGTTTAATTTATGGTGCGCTGATTGGTCTATTGGTTTATCTGATCCGCCACTTTGGTGGCTACCCGGATGCCGTCGCTTTTGCCGTGCTGATCATGAACATGGCGGTACCTTTGATTGATTACTATACGCAGCCTCGTACTTACGGGCATGGAGCAAGCTCATGATCCTGTCATCGATGAAAAAGAACGGCCTGATCCTGACCGCCTTTGCACTGGCGACCACCGGCAGTGTTGCGCTGGTACAAACCTTTACAGCGCCAGAGATTGCCAAACAGGAACAACGCCACCTAATGCGCATATTGACCCAGGTCATTCCAAAAGCGCAATACGACAACGAGCTTTACCTCGATTGTACTTTGAGTGAAGCTCCAGAGCTTGGCCCCAATGGCCCGCATATTATCTACCGCGCGCGCTTACAGGATGAGCCAGTCGCCTTGCTGGTGCAACATATCACCCCTCGTGGCTATAGCGGTAATATCGACATACTGAGCGCGGTCTATAACACAGGTGAAATTGCCGGTGTGCGGGTCACTCGCCACGAGGAGACTCCCGGGCTTGGCGATAAAGTAGAACTGGCCAAATCTGACTGGATCACCCGTTTCAGGGGAACAACCGTGACCCAGGAGCAAGACCCCGCTTTTAATGTACAAAAAGATGGCGGACAGTTTGACCAATTCACCGGCGCAACGATTACACCACGCGCCGTAGTGCAAAGCGTCAATGCCGCTGCCTGGTATGCTCGCAGCAACTTTGACGCGCTGTTCGCAGAGCCAAACCACTGTCAGGAGACCATCGATGAGTGAATTTAAACAACTCGCCCATGAAGGTATGTGGAAGAATAACCCGGCACTGGTCCAGCTACTGGGTCTGTGCCCGTTGCTGGCCGTCACCAGCACGATAACCAACGCTTTGGGCCTGGGGCTGGCCACACTGCTGGTATTGGTTGGCTCCAATGTCACGGTTTCCGTCGTGCGAAACTGGGTACCTAAAGACATTCGGATCCCGGTATTTGTGATGATCATCGCCGCCTTTGTAACCATAGTGCAGCTGCTAATGAATGCTTACACTTTCGGTCTGTACCAGTCACTTGGCATCTTTATTCCGCTGATTGTGACCAATTGTGCCATCATCGGCCGGGCTGAAGCCTATGCCTCAAAAAATACGCCCCTGTTATCAGCTTGGGATGGGGTCATGATGGGTCTGGGATTTGGTGCTGTACTGGTATTACTGGGAGCCATGCGTGAGCTGATTGGTCAGGGCACGCTGTTTGATGGCGCCAACCTGCTACTGGGAGATTGGGCAACCGCATTACGCATCGAAGTCATAGAGTTCGACAGTCAGTTTCTGGTGGCCATTTTACCGCCAGGTGCCTTTTTAGGGTTGGGGTTAATCATCGCTGCCAAAAACTATATTGATGCACGTAAAGAGGCCCAGGCTGAGCCCGTCGCCAGTTTGGAAAAAGCGCCCCGTGCCCGTGTCACCAGCTTAGATTAACGCGCGGTGGGAGAGCCGTCACTCTCCCACTGAGCTCAGATAGGATCAACAGCAAGTAAGTCAGTACTATGAATAAAGCAAAACGACTCGAAATTCTCACCCGTCTGCGGGATGACAACCCTAACCCGGAGACTGAGCTGGAATACACCTCACCGTTTGAGCTGCTGGTCGCCGTCACTTTATCAGCCCAGGCCACAGACGTGAGCGTGAATAAAGCCACCCGTAAGCTATTCCCAATCGCCAACACACCACAGGGGATTATTGATCTGGGTGTGGATGGCCTCAGGGACTACATCAAAACCATCGGCTTGTTTAACTCCAAAGCCAACAACGTCTACAAAATGTGCCACATTTTGATGGAGCAGCATGGCGGCGAAGTGCCGGAGAATCGCGAAGCGCTGGAAGCCCTGCCTGGCGTGGGTCGTAAGACCGCCAATGTGGTGCTTAATTGTGCCTTCGGCTGGCCTACTATCGCCGTCGATACCCACATTTTCCGTGTATCAAACCGCACCAAATTTGCCATGGGCAAAGACGTCGTCGCGGTTGAAGAAAAGCTCGAAAAGGTAGTCCCCAAAGAGTTTAAAGTCGACGTACATCACTGGCTGATTTTGCTGGGCCGCTACGTATGTACCGCGCGCAAGCCCAAATGTGGCAGCTGCATTATTGAAGATTTATGTGAGTTTAAAGAAAAAACCTCTGGCTAACCTATCGCGCCAATAAGACCATGGCTGTTCAGTAATAAACAACATATTCATTGTCTTATTGGCATGCTAAGCTCATCACATTAAGTAATGGATTTCTTAAACCCCGATGACGCTACCACAACTGTTCACGGCCCTGGTGCCTATTCTCAGCGTATTTATCCTGTTGGTCCTGTTCAGACTGCCAGCTAAGCAGGCCATGCCATTTAGCCTGCTCGTTACCTCCTTATCGGCTTATTTTATCTGGCAAGTGCCTTTAGCGCATATCATTGCCGCCACGTTGGAAGGGCTTGTCATCGCCCTGACCATAGTGTGGATTGTTTTCGGCGCAATTTTTTTACTGAAAGTGCTGCAGCAAACTGGCGCTATCCATACTATTAAACATGGCTTTGCCGGGATAAGCCCCGACAAGCGGGTGCAGCTGATCATCATTGCCTGGTTGTTTGGCAGTTTTCTGGAGGGGGCCGCGGGGTTTGGTACGCCCGCTGCCATTGCCGCCCCTTTGCTGGTTGCGCTGGGGTTTACACCGCTGAGCGCCGTGGTGCTGGCACTGATTGCCGACTCCAGTGCGGTCTCATTTGGTGCCGTTGGTACACCTGCGATTGTCGGGATTGGTCAGGGTGCGGCGAATATTGATTACGCCGAGGTGAAGCACATTGCCTTAACTGCCATTGGTATTGATATCATTGCCGCCGCCCTGCTACCTCTGATCATGGTTGTACTGTATTGCCGCTTTTTCAGCGACTCACCCAGCTGGCGCACCGGGTTCGTTATGGCACCTTTTGCGGTTTTCAGTGCGCTGGCATTTACCCTGCCCGCCTATAGCGTCGCCTGGTTGCTGGGGCCTGAGTTTCCTTCTGTACTTGGAGCGATGGCAGGCTTGGCCATCGTCTGCCCTCTAGCACGTAAGGGGTTCTTATTGCCGAAACCCGAAGCCTCAACAGCACCTCAAGTTGAAGATACACCCGTCCCCTCACTAAGCTTACTCAGAGCCTGGTTACCATACGTCTTGGTTGCAACACTCCTGGTGCTGACCCGGATCCCTGCGCTACCTTTTAAGGCTATGCTGCAAAGCGTGAACTTTGAATGGGATCAGATCCTGGGGTCAGCCATTTCTGTGAATGTGATGCCTCTGTACCTGCCTGGCAGTGTGTTTGTTGTGACCGCGCTCCTGGCACTTTGGCTGCAAAATGGCAAGACGGTACAGCTGCGCGTAGCCCTGAGCAATAGTGTCAGAATGTTATTCCCCTCTTTGATTGCGCTGAGTGCAGCGGTGCCTATGGTGCGCATTTTTCTTCACTCTGAGGTCAACAACGCCGCCCTCCCAGCTATGCCCATGGCGCTGGCCGAGACGGTTGCCATGCATTTGAGTGATCTGTGGTTATTTCTCGCGCCCTTGGTAGGCGCGTTGGGGGCATTTATCGCGGGTTCGGCGACCTTTTCTAACCTGATGTTTGCCAGCTTTCAGCAAGCGTTGGCGGCAGAAGCCGGGCTGGAGATGCAACTGGTGCTCGCACTACAAATGCTCGGCGCGAATGGCGGCAACATGATTGCCGTGGTGAATGTGGTTGCCGCCGCCAGTGTCGTCGGCCTGCACGGCAAAGAGGGGGATATTATTCGCTACACCCTGATTCCAATGCTCTATTACTGCCTGGCGGCCAGCCTGATTGCCTGGCTGCTTTAAATTATCGCATTGCGCGAGGTAAGACACTGGTTCAATGGTTATTTAATTTATCAGCCTGTGCCATATGATAATTAAGCAGCGTAATTTTTGCCTGTATCACCGCCGACTCATCTGCCTGAAACTGTTCAAGCAGGCGCTTTAGTTGTGCCTGATCCGCGCTTATTGTTGCCAGAGACTCCAGCGCACTCAGGCGTACCAGTTCACTCTCGCTGTGACGGGCTTTGGCGACAATATCCTGCATCTGACTGAGCGGCTCTGTGCCTGGTTCAAACTGCTCCACGCTTTGCGCCAGCAGGTGAATGGCAAAACTCTGAGACAGCTCACCTTTGTGCCTGGCTTGTGTCAGTAAATCAGAAAAAAACTGCACGGAGGCAATCTGTGGCATGGCTTCAAGATAGTGCTCTACCTCATCAAACTGAGCATACACATCGCCCTGTGAAGTACGCAGATTTGTCAGCAGATGCTGTTCAATGAGTCTGGTTATATCCTGATTTTCATAATTAGCCAGATCCGGATAAACACTGCTGTTTAAGCCTATATCCTGCGCTATTGATAACAGCCTGGCCTTGTTTTCGTCTTTGTTTTCAGGTTCATCATTAAGCTCTGAGTGCGCGGACAACGCACTGGTGTAAAGCCGTTCTTCCTGTATTGGCTGTTCCGAGCTCAATCGCGGTGGGCGCTCCTCTGCCTGAGGTGCAGATATAGTGTCAAGGCTTTCTATGCCGCCTGCTGAGGTATCGAGGTGGGACACTTCTTTGTGCAGTGTCGCGGCAGCCACGAGAAAGCCGAGCATAAAGCACAACACGTTGATCATCAGGTATTTTGCTTTCATCGTTAAATCCCGGCTGTAAAGCTAAGGCTGACCTTATTGTGCCAGCCCCAGGTAGCGCTTAGTGAATATCGAAGCGTACGCCCTGACAACCATTGTTATGATAGGCTGTGCCCGCACTCTTGATTGACCAGAATACTTCTCCGCGCGTTGAATTAGCATTGGTTGGGGTGAAAGTACGTTTGCAGGTTTTGGTTTTTTTATTGTCCCAGACCGGCTTTCCGTGTTTCAATTTTACGAAGGTATAATCCAGTTCCATTTTATATTCTTCGTTGATATTGGCGCTCAGGTCAGGATAAAAACCGTGACCATACCCTGATGTGAGGTTTTGTTTTCTTTTTTCACGAAACACGACGGTGTTGTCACTCAAACGCTTGATCTTTAACTCAACCGTGGTGACGGTATAACCACCTCGGTTGCAATAGAAAATCATGGACTGGTTGCCGCGCGTAGTGTTAGCCCAGTTGTAAGGTGCCACGTCTCGCCAGATCTCGCAGTCTTGCTTTTTGCCAGAGAAATAACCGCCATCAACCCCTGCGACGCTCACTTGCGTATTGGCCAGAGTCATAACAAGCGCAGTGGCACCTATTTTTAAAGTTTTCTGTAAATTGCTCATTCATCATCCCTTTGTGTGATTTTTATGTGCATATCCAGGTTAAAAGCGGCGATTTTGCCACATAAATTACCCAAGCGAAATCATACCAGCAAGGAATTTTCTATTCACATCTTTTTAATATTTTTCTTTAATGGCTAAGCCTGAGCAGGAATTGATCAACCAGAGCAGCCTGATCTGCCAGCGCTTGCTCTGTGTTCCGCATTGCTGCTGTGGTGTTGTCTGCACTTTGCATAGACGCATTGGCCAGTTGCGAGATATTGACCGCCTTGTCATTTATCTCGTTGCTTGCACCCGACATTTGATCAGTTGCAGTGGCGATTTCGTAATTCAAAGCAGAAATATCTTTCACCATATGCTCTATCGATGCCAGGTTCTCTTTGGTTTGTTCCGCTTGTGCTACACATTCATTAGACTTTTCAACCCCATTTTGAATGGCCTCTACCGCGCGCTCGGCACGTTGCTTTAGCCCTGCAACAATATCATCTATCTCTCTGGTCGATTCCTGAGTGCGTTGTGCAAGCGCTCTGACTTCATCTGCCACCACAGCGAACCCTCTGCCCTGCTCACCAGCTCTTGCCGCTTCTATCGCAGCATTCAGAGCCAGCAAATTAGTTTGCTCAGAAATATCTCGTATTACGTCAACAACTCCGCCGATCTGCACCGTTTGCTCATTCAATTGGGCAATATCATGTTGAGTACGACTCAATTCTTCGCATAAAGTGTGGTTGATTTGCATGCTGGCCTGCACCACAGAGTTAGAATCCAGTACCGATCGCAGTGCACCTTCTGAGCGATTCGCTGCATCACTGGTATTGCCGGCAATGTCAGAAATAGCGGTCGTCATTTCGTTCATAGCCGTAGCCAAAGAGCCTGTCTGGCTCTGCTGCTCCTGTAACAGCTCTGTATTGCTGTGACATTCCGACACCGTTTCCTGCGCATGTTGGTCAACCAGCTGGCTGGCATCCTGAACCCTGCCAAGGACCGCACGTAATTCAGATCCCCGTGCCAGCAGTGCCAGTTCAATCGCCGCGACATCATTAACTTTATCCAGGTAAATTTTTTGCATTAGAGGGTTATCGTAGACCTGTTTGGCTTTTTCACTCAAACGACGCACCGGAGACAACCTTTGATAAGTCAGCGCGAGCACACCAATTAACAGTAATGTTTCCAGGACATAGTTCCACGGTGCCGGTAAGCTGGTAAAAACCATACTTAAGATATAAGACACAACTAAGATCAACATCATCTGCGCGGACAAAGACATAGAAGAACGTGTCAGTTTGGCAGACGCAACGCCTTTATCGAGCTGCTGATAGATACTTTCAGCCCGTTTTACCACATCCCGATCTGGCTTGGTTCTGACCGACTGATACTCGGCGGTTTGACCATGCTGATCTTTGATAGGCGTCACATAAGCATTTACCCAGTAATGATCACCATTTTTACAACGGTTTTTTACTATGCCCATCCAGGGCTTGCCGGAGCCTATAAACTGCCAGAGATCTTTGAAGGCTGCCCTGGGCATGGTTGGGTGACGTACCAGATTGTGTGGTTGACCTTCAAGTTCGTCCAGTTCAAAGCCAGCAACGTCACAAAAGCTTTGGTTCGCATATGTGATCCGCCCTTTGGTATCTGTGGTAGACAGCAGGTTATAAGAGACCGGATAATCATTTTCCTTATCCGTATAATCGGTACATCTTTTGGCCATGATACTCACCTAAAAAACGCGATACTAACCCATTTTTCGTAGGTGAGCTTGTTAATAAAGCCCTAACTTTGTTTTAAATCAAACAATTTAAGTAAATGAAATATATGAAAAAATTCATTTAAATGTTGATATTTAAGATTGATAGAGATAATCGGAGAAAAAAGGAGTGTTACTGAGGGAATAGTATTACTAAGAAGAGTGGCGTCCCCTAGGGGATTCGAACCCCTGTTACCGCCGTGAAAGGGCGGTGTCCTAGGCCTCTAGACGAAGGGGACACTGAATGTGTCACTAGGACTGGCTATTTATACTCTTACCATACGAGTTTCGTACTTACTGAAAGTAAGTGGCGTCCCCTAGGGGATTCGAACCCCTGTTACCGCCGTGAAAGGGCGGTGTCCTAGGCCTCTAGACGAAGGGGACAAAAAATTTGCTTATTGAAGCACCGCTTCAATAATTTTTTGTTAGCGTGAAAGTCGAGCCAGCGAGACCGAACTTCCTTTAACAAAATCTTTTGTCACTAGGACTGGCTATTTAGACTCTTACCATACGAGTTTGGTACTTACTAAAAGTAAGTGGCGTCCCCTAGGGGATTCGAACCCCTGTTACCGCCGTGAAAGGGCGGTGTCCTAGGCCTCTAGACGAAGGGGACAAAAAATTTGCTTATTGAAGCACCGCTTCAATAATTTTTTGTTAGCGTGAAAGTCGAGCCAGCGAGACCGAACTTCCTTTAACAAAATCTTTTGTCACTAGGACTGGCTATTTATACTCTTACCATACGAGTTGGTACTTACTAAAAAGTAAGTGGCGTCCCCTAGGGGATTCGAACCCCTGTTACCGCCGTGAAAGGGCGGTGTCCTAGGCCTCTAGACGAAGGGGACACTGAATGTGTCACTAGGACTGGCTATTTAGACTCTTACCATACGAGTTTCGTACTTACTGAAAGTAAGTGGCGTCCCCTAGGGGATTCGAACCCCTGTTACCGCCGTGAAAGGGCGGTGTCCTAGGCCTCTAGACGAAGGGGACACTGAATGTGTCACTAGGACTGGCTATTTAGACTCTTACCATACGAGTTTGGTACTTACTAAAAAGTAAGTGGCGTCCCCTAGGGGATTCGAACCCCTGTTACCGCCGTGAAAGGGCGGTGTCCTAGGCCTCTAGACGAAGGGGACACTGAATGTGTCACTAGGACTGGTTGTTTATACTCTTACCATACGAGTTGGTACTTACTAAAAAGTAAGTGGCGTCCCCTAGGGGATTCGAACCCCTGTTACCGCCGTGAAAGGGCGGTGTCCTAGGCCTCTAGACGAAGGGGACACAATCATTTAGAAGCAGCATTCGAAGCCAGTTCCAAATATTATATCACTAGGACATTTACGCACTGAATTTGGTGGAGCTAGGCGGGATCGAACCGCCGACCTCTTGCATGCCATGCAAGCGCTCTCCCAGCTGAGCTATAGCCCCTCACCAACAGCAATGAAACTGTAACGCCACATCGCTGAGTGCGGGGCGCATTCTATGCATCACAGAAAACAAAGTCAACACCTTTTCTGCAAGTTTTTTCTAACTGCTGCAAAAACACCCCAAGAGGACAGAATATAAGCGAATTCACCTGGCCAATCAATAGAAGTATCTGTTTTTGCTTAATTAAAAACCAATTATTCACAATGAGACTAGCAATCGTTTAATTCGTCAATATATCAATGCCTCTAAGCATGTTATCAATCAACGCAGACAATAAGGCCTGACAGACGCTCTGTAATCATTCAACGATCAACCGTTACTCAAATCAGAAATACCACTTTGACATAAATGTCTTTATATACCCATAAAGCCGCCCTAATTTAAAAAGTCTATTGTTCATACAACTCTTATACACATGTACTTACTTGCTCACCCCCTGCCCTATTGCATTCAGCTATCATTGCATTTTGCAATACATGTATTGCTTAGGCATATAATGAAGAGAAATACCTAAAAAACGAACACCTGAACACAAAAGAAGCATACAGATAAAAAATCAGGATTTTGTGTTGACTCCTTTGAAAGGAAACATATAATAGCGCCCCACAACGACACGGCAATGTGTAGTTGGTTTCAAATATGGGTTGTTAGCTCAGTTGGGAGAGCATCGCCCTTACAAGGCGAGGGTCACTGGTTCAAGTCCAGTACAACCCACCATAATTTTGGTGACTTGGTCGATGTAGCATCGTTTTAGTTTTCACCAAGATTTGGGGGAAGGTCAGTATAGACATTCACATTTGAAACAGCGTATTGGGTTGTTAGCTCAGTTGGGAGAGCATCGCCCTTACAAGGCGAGGGTCACTGGTTCAAGTCCAGTACAACCCACCATAATTTGGTGAACTTGGTCGATGCAGCATCGCGCTCATTCTTACCAAGGCAAGGGTTACTGAATTAAAGTCAGTACAACCCACCATAATTTGATTGTCTATAATAGAACAAAAGATTATGGCTCAATACGCAAAAGTCAGAATAGTTATGGGTTGTTAGCTCAGTTGGGAGAGCATCGCCCTTACAAGGCGAGGGTCACTGGTTCAAGTCCAGTACAACCCACCATTAATTTGGTGAACTTGGTCGATGCAGCATCGCGCTCATTCTTACCAAGGCGAGGGAGCTGATTCAGGTCAGTACAACCCACCATAACTAGAGACAAAATTTTAAGATGGGTTGTTAGCTCAGTTGGGAGAGCATCGCCCTTACAAGGCGAGGGTCACTGGTTCAAGTCCAGTACAACCCACCATTAATTTGGTGGACTTGGTCGATGCAGCATCGCGCTCATTCCTACCAAGGCAAGGTTTCTGAATTAAAGTCAGTACAACCCACCATCTTAAAAACTAATTGCCAAAAAATACTCTGGGTTGTTAGCTCAGTTGGGAGAGCATCGCCCTTACAAGGCGAGGGTCACTGGTTCAAGTCCAGTACAACCCACCATTTCTTTTAGAGTATTTTTCCTGCATTTATGCATGGGTTGTTAGCTCAGTTGGGAGAGCATCGCCCTTACAAGGCGAGGGTCACTGGTTCAAGTCCAGTACAACCCACCATCACTTAAAAAAGACCACAATCACTCACACTTTTTTATTTTTCGCTCTATCATTCGTGTTTTGATCGATGCGGCATCGCGCTCATTCTTACCAAGGCGAGGGTCACTGGTTCAAGTCCAGTACAACCCACCATCACTTAAAAAAGACCACAATCACTCACACTTTTTTATTTTTCGCTCTATCATCCGTGGTTTGGTCGATGCGGCATCGCGCTCACTCTTACCAAGGCGAGGGTCACTGGTGTAAGTCCAGTACAACCCACCATCACTTAAAAAAGACCACAATCACTCACACTTTTTTATTTTTCGCTCTATCATCCGTGTTTTGATCGATGCGGCATCGCGCTCATTCTTACCAAGGCGAGGGCCACAGGTGTAAGTCCAGTACAACCCACCATCACTTAAAAAAGACCACAATCACTCACACTTTTTTATTTTTCGCTCTATCATCCGTGTTTTGATCGATGCGGCATCGCGCTCATTCTTACCAAGGCGAGGGCCACTGGTGTAAGTCCAGTACAACCCACCATCACTTAAAAAAGACCACAATCACTCACACTTTTTTATTTTTCGCTCTATCATCCGTGTTTTGGTCGATGCGGCATCGCGCTCACCCAAAACAATGCCTGGTCCCCTACTTTCTCTGTATTCTTACCAAGCTTTTTAATCCTTATGTTTCAAAAGAAAAGATAAACGACTAGACTAAAAGCATTCCGAGTTTATTCCTTGCCCTTTACTCTATGTCTGTTCAACCCTTTGTAAATGCAAAAATTTTGATCGTGGAAGAACAGCAACTGGCGCTGAGCTACATTAAACAGTCGCTGGACCAGTTGGCTTATAAAAACGTTCAGTTTGCCGAAAATGCCCAACTGGCAAAGGAAAGCTGTATCCATCATAAATTCGATTTGATCATCTGCTCGTTTGACCTGAGCAAGCGTCAAAATGGTTATCAGCTTTACGAAGAGCTACTTAAAAAGCGCCTGATACGCCAAAGTACCGGGTTTATTTTTACCTCAGCCGAAACCAGCCCTGAACTGGTGCACAGTATTGTTGAATTGCAACCTGATGACTTCCTGGTAAAGCCTTTCAGTATTAAAGAGCTCAAAGCACGCATCGAGCGTGTTTTAAAGCGTAAACGTAGCCTTAAAACGCTCTACAATCTGATTGACGACGAAAACTACTCTAAGGCACTTAAACTTATTAACTCAGAGCTTGAAAGCGGTGAGCACGCTTACAGCCCGATATTGCTTAAACTCAAAGGTGAAATACTGTTAAAGCTTAAACAATATAGCGAAGCCAAGCAGTTCTACCGCTCCATGCTCGAGCTACAAAAGTTTACCTGGGCTAAGCTCGGCCTTGTGGAAACCTTAATTGCAAATAACGAAGACATGCTGGCGCAGAAAATGCTGAAATCCCTGATCGAAAAAAGCGAGACTCGCCTGGCTGCTTTGGATTTATTGTCTCGTCTGGAGCTTAAGCTTAACCAATTTGAGGAGGCACAAGCGTCGCTAGTACAGGCCTCACAGATTGCGCCACGCAATATTGAAAGGCAAAAGTCACTCAGTACAGTCGCACGCATCAACCATGATTATGAGTGCAGTTACAACGCACAAAAAGAAATAGCCAATTTTGCTCGTTTTTCGATGCACGATAGCCCTGAAGTTTATTTGAATGCCGCCCGTGCCGGGATTGATTTCGCACTCAGCACAGATCAACACGATCAGATCACCCGCCTGACCAGGCAGACCCAGCAATACCTGAGCGATCTAAAAAAGCAGTTTCCCAATGCCAATAACCAGACTCAGATTGACGTGCTCAATGCTCGATTACATTACCTCAAAGATGAACATACCAAAGCACGACAACTGATGGAGCAGTTGGAGGATGAACCTCAGATCCGCTCTGTTGATGCAGCGTTGGACAAAGCTAAGGCGTTCCATGAACTGGGGTTTCAGCACAAAGCAGAGGCACTGTTTGGCCAGATAATCACACACTGCGAGCGTCATCAACAGCAAGACGACCCCACTTTTATGCACCTGCTTCAGCAACAGCAAGATGAACGTCGTCATATCACAATGGGCCCTAAAGAGCTCAATAATCATGCCGTAAAACAATTCCAGAAAGGACAACTTGACGTCGCACTGGAAGCCTTTACGCAGGCATTTAGGGTGATGCCTAAAAACGCCAGTATTGCACTGAATCTGCTGCAATGCCTTGCAGATGCAACAGGAAAGAAAGCCGCTACATTTAACTCAAACCTAGCGGCGAAGTGCTACAAAACACTGAGCGCAGCTCAGCTTGAGCCTGAACAGCAAGAGCGATTTGACAAACTACAGGCTCAACTAGAAGAAATGAATCTGGATTTCAGACCCTGACGGAACAGAGGCAGCTAAGTAACAGCTATTAATGTGTGCCCTCTTCCTGCTTTTTCAGCGACAACGCATTCACACAATAGCGTAATCCACTCGGTTTAGGGCCGTCTGGAAACACATGCCCGAGATGGGCATCACACACATTACAGACTATCTCTACTCTGTCCATACCGTGCGTTCTGTCAAGTCGGTAAGCTACCGAATCTGCACTGTGTGGCTGAGTGAAAGAAGGCCAGCCAGAACCACTGTCAAACTTCTCATCCGCATCGAACAGGAGCTGATCACAGCAAGCACAGTGATATTTGCCTGGGGAAAAAACGCTACAGCTTTGTGAACTGAATGGACGCTCAGTCCCGCGGTTTCGGGTGATATGAAATACAGAAGGTTCTAATATGGCTTGCCACTGCATCAGGCTTTTTTCAACCCGCCTGGGGGGCTGTGGGTTGCCATTATCTGCGAATTGCAGAATATCTCGCCAAGTCAACATGTCTCGTTCTCCGGTTGATGTAGAGTTACTCCATATTGGCAAACACTTAAGATTTGTCTTATTGTTATAGAGTGTCATGAGCTAATCAGGATCAGATTAACGTTATATTTTTACGCCAGTATGAAAGCCACATTCGCCCTAATGTTT
Source organism: Pseudoalteromonas sp. R3 (assembly GCF_004014715.1). Classification (NCBI taxonomy): domain Bacteria; kingdom Pseudomonadati; phylum Pseudomonadota; class Gammaproteobacteria; order Alteromonadales; family Pseudoalteromonadaceae; genus Pseudoalteromonas; species Pseudoalteromonas sp. R3. The sequence goes on along the minus strand of NZ_CP034835.1, from coordinate 986,107 downwards.
AGTTGTCAGCCCGTCAGCGTCAAGTCAATTATTTTCAGGTTCAGGCCAATCCCCAAAAAAACACGTTAAGTATCGGCTTTTGAGTAAATACAAAATTACCCAGGAGACGAGTACCGCCTGAATAGCCAGATAAAAAGAGAATTGATAGTGTGCCTGGACAATTTGCATCCCCAGCCACACCAAATCTAAGCAGGCAGCGATCAGCAGTGGCCAGCGCATATGACGCCAGTAGCGGGCTAATTTAGGTGAGCTGGTTGGCCTGCGCAAAGAAAACAGCACGGTCGGGATCAAGGCCAGGCTAGCTATCATGACTGCTACAAAAAAATGCTGCTTCGAATGAAAAAATAATGACATGAGGTCTAGGTCCGGACGCCAGGTCAGGGCTGACACCAGCCACAAAAACAACGGCCTGAGCAGCACCAGCAAGGTCAGATTAAATCCAACAGGCGTGCGATATACCCCGTATTTATCCCAGTACTCGGGCCCGTACCCAGCCTGTAACTTGCTCATACCACTTCTCTCATTTGATGACGGGCTAATCAGCCCGCCTGTTGTTTATACCAATTTGCTTAATTAAGTGCCCTATTTGTTCCTTCAAATTGAACAAGTATTAAGTGAAATTGGTATTACCTCTGATGTGAGTCAAGCAATGCAATCAATGCCGCTTCATCCAGGATATCGATCCCCAGGTCCTGCGCCTTAGTTAGCTTAGACCCCGCTTTTTCGCCCGCCACCAGTGCGTGCGTGTTCTTAGAGACACTGCCGGACACTTTGGCACCTAAAGCTTGCAATCGCGCTTTAGCGTCGTTGCGGTTAAGCTGGCTCAGCGTACCCGTCAGCACGTAAGTCAGGCCAGCCAGTGGCTGTTCACTTTCTGCTTTTGCCTCAATTTCAGGCCAGTGCAATCCTTGCTCGAGCAAGTCACTCACCACTTTTTGATTGTGTGGTTCACTGAAAAACGCATGAATATGCTGAGCAACAACAACACCCACATCACTCACTTCCTGTAAACTCTCAATGGAGGCATTCATCACCTTTTCAAGCGTCAGATAGTGATTTGCCAGGTTTTGTGCAGTGGCTTCACCCACTTCGCGGATCCCAAGGGCATATAAAAACTTAGCCAGGGTCGTTTGCTTGGCTTCTTCAAGCGCACCAACCAGATTCTTGGCCGACTTAGGGCCCATCCGCTCCAGTGACTCAAAATGGCCCTGACGCAGGGTAAACAGTTCAGCAGGCGTGGTGATCAGTTCCCGCTCAACCAGTTGCTCAACAATCTTGTCGCCCAGTCCATCGATGTCCAACGCCTTGCGTGAAGCAAAGTGTTTAATCGCTTCTTTACGTTGAGCGCGGCACACCAGACCACCGGTGCAACGCGCAACAGCTTCACCTTCCACACGCTCAACGTGGGAATCACATACCGGACAGACATCCGGGAAAGTGATATCGCGAGCATCTTCAGGCCTCTTTTCCAGCACCACCTGGGTGATCTGCGGGATCACATCACCGGCGCGTCGAATGATCACGGTATCGCCCACTTTGACACCCAGACGGTCGATTTCGTCACGGTTGTGCAAAGTCGCATTCGAGACGGTCACGCCGCCGACAAATACCGGCTCCAGCCGCGCAACTGGGGTGATGGCGCCAGTGCGGCCCACCTGAAATTCCACATCAAGTAACTGCGTTAACTCTTCCTGTGCCGGAAATTTAAATGCAATGGCCCAGCGCGGTGCACGCGCAACAAAGCCTAGCTGCGCCTGAAACGGTTTATTGTCGACCTTGATGACCACGCCATCAATTTCATACGGCAACGCGTCACGCTCAGCCATAATGGCTTCATAGTATTGATAAGCGGCACTGGCGCCCGTTACCTTTTTTGTTTGCGGGCACATAGGCAAGCCCCAGTCTTTTAACTGCTGCAATTGCGCATAATGGGTATCAGCCAGCTCAGCGCCCTGCACTACACCCATTGAATAGGCATAAAACATCAACGGGCGTTTAGCGGTTATTTTAGGGTCCAGCTGACGCAGGCTTCCCGCCGCTGCATTGCGCGGGTTAGCAAAGGTTTTTTCATCACGCTTTGCTGCGGTTTCGTTCAGCCGTGTAAATCCGGCCTTATCCATAAAGACTTCACCACGCACTTCCAGCTCAGCCGGAATATCGTCACCACGCAAACGCAGCGGAATGTTACGTATGGTTTTCACGTTTTCGGTGATATTTTCACCTACCTGACCATCACCTCGCGTTGCGGCCTGAACCAGCACCCCATCACGGTAGAGAATAGACACAGCGAGACCATCCAGCTTAGGCTCACAACAAAAGTCCAGCTCGTCGTTGTGCAGCAGGCGCTCTTTTATGCGACGATTAAAGGCATTGAACTCAGCCTCATCAAATGCATTGTCCAGTGACAACATAGGCACCTGATGCGTTACCTGCTCAAATTTGCTCAGCGCAGCACCACCGACTTTTTGTGAGGGAGAATCCGGGGTTAGATAGTCAGGATGCTGGGTTTCCAGCTCAATCAGAGCGCGCATTACCCGGTCATATTCGGCATCGGGTACCGTGGGCTGATCCAAGACATAGTACTGGTAGTTATAACTTTCCAACTGCTGTCTTAATTCATTGATTTGTTTGCTGATAGTTTCTGACATTACAACCTCTTAATAACACAAAAAGCCACGGACCTAAGTCCGTGGCTCTGTCGCGTCTATGCCCGCAGGCAGTATTAACGCTTAAACGGTATATTCGCGCACCTTTTCAACATAGGCACGGGTGGTATTCACTGTGAGTGGCTCACGACTGCTGTCCAGCACACTGGCACCAAATTCATCGGCCAGCTTTTTCGCGGCGCTGTGCAGCATATTGAACGCCGCCATGCTGTCACCTTCACACGGCAACGTCATAAACAGGCTGACACCTCCGGTGCTGAACTGTTCCATATTATCGATATCGAACGTGCCCGGGTTATACATATTCACTAACCGGAACAAGACCGGACCATTGCCGGATGACTCTACATGGCGATTGAAAAAGCCTTCATCTGAGTACTTAAAACCGAGGCTCAACACACAAGGCAGCAGCTTAGAGCCCGCCATTGTCAGGCCTTCTGGCATCTCGATATGGAGAATAATAAAGTCCTGCGGCACTGTTTCCTGTGAATCAGCCTCCTGCTGTGCCTCTTCCTGTTGCTCAGCAGAATCTGAAGGTGTTTCTACAACCTCGCTCTGGCTTTGGTCTACCGCAGACTCTTTGTCTTCATCGACGGCAGAAAAACTCATTTCATCCAGCTGGGGCTCTTCCTCGCGCTGCGGCTGAGGTGCGGCTGCGGTTTTTTTGTTGGCTGCGGGGTTATCGGTGTCCTGGTTCTCTTTTTTTCTCACCGACCATAAGCCATGTATCAATAATCCACCAATGATCAGCGCACTGATCACGATTAATGCCCATCTTAATTCTGTGGCCATTGCTCACCTTTACTTATTATGCATGCGCCATTTGCACTGCTTGTTCTATGTCTACGGCAACCATACGTGAAACCCCGGGTTCCGCCATGGTTACCCCCGTCAGCCGGCCCGCCATTTCCATCGCGACCTTGTTGTGGCTGATGTAAATAAATTGCACCGTTTGCGACATTTCTTCGACCAATCGGCAGAAGCGCCCAACGTTCGCATCGTCCAGCGGTGCATCTACTTCATCCAGCATACAAAAAGGAGCCGGATTTAGCCTAAATATTGAAAATACCAATGATAATGCGGTCAGGGCTTTTTCTCCACCACTTAACAGATGAATTGTCGAGTTTTTCTTACCCGGCGGTCTTGCCATGATGGTTACACCGCTTTCTAACAGGTCATCGCTGGTGAGTTCCAGATAGGCACTACCGCCGCCAAACACTTTAGGAAACAGCTCCGCCAGGTCCTGATTAACCTGATCAAAGGTGCTTTTGAAGCGGCTGCGTGTTTCGCGGTCAATCTTACGAATGGCACCTTCGAGCGTTTCCAGTGCCGCGCTGAGGTCATCCAGCTGCTCGTCAAGGTAACGCTTGCGCTGCTGCGCCTCATCAAATTCTTCAATCGCCGCAAGGTTGACCGCTCCCAGTAAACTTAACTGTTGCGCAATACGAGTTAGCTTGCCCTGATGACTGCTCGCCTGCGCATCTTCCGGTAACTGCGCTAATACGTCTTTAAGTGTCTGACGTAGCTCAACTAAAGGTTCAAGTGCGGCCTGCGCCTTCACCATCAGGCTTTGCTCCTGCAGTGCTAACTGCTGGCGTTGCTCTTTAAGCTGCGCGCTTTGTGCCTGGGCATCCTTGAGCGCCAGCTGTTTATCGGCGAGTTGCTGTTTTGCTTCACTCAGTTTTGCTGCCGTTTCCTTTACTGCCTGCTCCAGTTCAGTATGACGGATCAGCAGCTCTGTTTGCTGTTGCTCAAGTTCAACACCTGGCTCCTCACAGCTATGTAATTGTTGTTGTACCTGAGCCAAGTTCTCACTGCCCTGCTCCAGACTTTGCACCAGGTGGCTAAGTTTAGTCTGACCCAGTTGCGCATCACTTTGCGCCTGCTGGAGTTTCATTTTGGCCTGATGGTACTGCTGCTGAATATCGCGTTGTTGCTGTTGCTGTTGCTGATGTGCCCGTTTGAGTACTTCAAGTGCCTCGCCCGCCTGGAGCATTTGCAGTTGCAGCTGCTCTTGCGCTTCTTGTGCCTGCCACAGGGCCTGCTCACTCTCTTCATGCTGCGCCACCAGCAATTCGCCCTGCTCATCCAACTCGCCCTGACTACTCTGAAGCTGACTGCTTTGCTGCTGCCAGCTGGCTTGCTGAGCGAGTAACATATCCACCCGAGTCTGGCTACTGGCCACCTGTTTAGCCGCCTCATGGACTGCTTGCTTGTTTGCTTCGAGCTGTTGTGAGCACTTTGTCACAGCAGATTCTAAAGGCGTCAGTGACGCTTCCAGCTCACTCAACTGCGCTTCGATTTCCGGTAACGCGGCCTTATGAACGCGCAGTTCGCTGTAGTGCGCAAGCAAACTTCCGGACTGACCATCTTCCTCCTGCGCCTGCCAGTTGCCACCATATAAGGTGCCTTCATCGTCGATAGCGGCAAAGAAAGTACCACAGACGTTAAAATGACGAGCCTGCCCCAGCCATGCAATCTGGTTGAGAAAGTCCGGGTAAATTTCTGACTGCACAAGCGTTGCCACACTGCCCGGCGTTTTTTCGCCCTCCGGCGCCCCCCAGATACGGCTGGCATAGTCTTGTTCAGTGATCCGCAAAGACCCAAGCCCGAACATGGCACGCTCTACGATGGCTTCAAGACCCGGCTCTACTCTCAGCACACTGAGCAATGGTTCTCCTGGCGCGTCCTGACTGTCTCCTTGCTGAGCATAGGTGAGTTTTTCCAGCGCCTGAACTTGGGCCTGCGCCTGCCCAAGCCTGACTTGTTGCGCCTGAAGCTTTTGCTGTAATGCCGCTTTTGCCTCGCTCAGACGTTGTAGTTCTGCGCCCAGGCGCTGGTTTTCTTGTTGCGAGAGGGCCATTGCGTGGACCAGCTCCTGATGGACCGTTTGTTGCTCAGCGAGCGCCTCAGCCGGGTTTTGCGCACTGTGCTGTGCTTGTTGCTGCGTCAGTTGTGCCTGTTGCTGCGTCAGGTGGTGTTGTTGTTGAGTCAGGCGTTGCAGCGCCAGCTGGCACTGCTGAGTATGCTGACGTGCTTTTTCCAGCGCCTGTTGTGTCGTTTGAGTGCTTGCTTCATGTGCATGTAACTGCTGCATTTTCTCTTCAATGAGCAACTCGGTTTCTGCCAGCTTTTCAGCACTGATCTGTGTTGCTTCCTGATGCACTTCACATTGCTCAGCAAGCTCTGCGCAATGTTGCTGTTGTTGTTCATGAAGCGCCTGAGCCTGCGCAATTTCTTCGCTCAACTGAGTTTGTTTATCTGCCAGTTCGCGGCGTTTTTCGCTCAAGTGGATCTTTTGCTGTTCAATGCGCGTTAACTGGGTTTGTGTGTTATGAAGTTGCTGCTGTAATTCTGTCTGCGCATCACTGAAGTGGGTAACCTGTTGCTCAAAGGTTGCCAGCACATCGTCATGTCCGCCGTGGGCTTGCTCTAAAAAAGTCAGTTTGTCGTTTAACTTAGCTATCTGGCTGGTTTTTTCCTGCTGCCTGGCATGCAATTCCTGCCATTTTAGCACTGCCAGCTGGCCTTTAAGGGTGCGTTCCTCGGCCTTAAGGTCACGGTACTGACGTGCAGCTTCAGCCTGTTTGGCCAATCTGTCGAGCTGATTTTGCAGCTCCTGACGCATATCCAGCAGACGCTCCAGATTCTCTCTGGTGCTTTTGATCCGCGTCTGAGTTTCCCGGCGACGCTCTTTATACTTGGAAACCCCAGCAGCTTCTTCCAAAAAAATGCGTAATTCTTGCGGTTTGCTCTCTATCAGGCGCGAGATCATCCCCTGCTCTATGATGGCATAACTGCGTGGGCCCAGGCCGGTGCCAAGAAAAATATCGGTGATGTCACGTTTGCGGCATTTACTGCCATTGAGAAAATACAGCGACTGACCATCGCGAGTCACCAGACGCTTAATTGCAACCTGAGTGCGGTCTGCCATAGAGCCGGGCAAACGCCCCTCGGTGTTATCGAACAGCAGCTCAACGGAAGCCTGAGAGACGGGTTTACGGTGGGTCGAGCCATTGAAGATCACGTCCGTCATGGCATCGCCACGGAGGTTTTTGGCGGAGCTTTCACCCAGCACCCAGCGCACAGCATCAATCACGTTGGACTTGCCGCATCCGTTGGGACCAACAACACAGGTCATTGGCTCCGGGAAGGGAATTTTAGTCGGCTCTACAAAGGATTTAAAACCGGCCAGTTTAATGCTGCTCAGGCGCATAGAGATAACAGCTTAATGACAAACGCAATAGTTCAAGGTCAGTCTACCTTAACCATGGCGTTTCATGTTATCAAGGATGATCCCCGTGGCCATCGCTACATTAAGCGACTCCGCGCCGCCAAAAGCCGGAATAGTAATGGGCTGGTTAATATGCTCTGCCACGGCAGCGCTGATACCATGCGATTCGCTGCCCATCACCAAAATACCTCGCGTTGCAAATGACGTCGCATGCACGCTTTGACCTTCCAGAAAAGCCCCATAAACCGGGCCATCGTAAGTACTTAACAAGGTACATAGGTCTGTTCTTATTACATCAACCCGCGCAAAAGAACCCATGGTTGCGCTGATCACTTTGGGATTAAGGTGGTCGGCACTGTGCTCGCTGAGGACTATCTGGCGCAAACCGTACCAATCCGCAACACGAATAATGGTACCCAGGTTGCCAGGATCGGATACGTCATCCAGTGCCAGAACCAGCCCGCTTGTGTTCAGCTCTGCCTGTGGTTCTGTCTCAGCAATGGCAATAGCCGCATTGTTACTGACCAGGGTGCTGACCTTACTCAACTCAGCCTCATCGCACAACACCAGCTCATGAGGCTCCAACAAGGCCCGGTTGGCAGCAATAAAATCGGCGCTGGCAAAGATCTGTTTAACCGGTTTACCCGCATTCAGAAGTTCCTGAACATTTTTAGCCCCCTGCACCAGGTACAGGCCATGTTGTTTACGATATTTTTTTTGCGCCAGGGCGCGGAGCAGCTTTTGTTGATTTTTCGACAGCATACCTACCTCATTGGTTTACCCGCGAAGTATAACCGCAATAACACAGAAAAGGCAGACTCATCCATCTGCTTGCTTGCCAAAGCGCCACTGCGCGCCTTAAAATAGGGACGTCTTCATACCTATAAGTTGTATTTATGTCCATTGAACTCCAGGTCATCCTGCTCAACCTTATTATTTTATGTCTGGCCTATTTTGTCATTTACCCACGTTACGCTGGTAATGATTTAAAAAAGGTCTCGATTCAGGATTTGATAGCAACCGTCGTTTCACTGGCTATTGTCGGCTCAGTCTACTATGACTCTGGGTTATCTTTTTCTTTGGTCTTATTTGAGGTGAACTGGACCTGGTTTACCGTGATTTCCTTTACCCTGATTGAACTGCCGTTGTGCTACTGGTATGCCAAACGCCACGGCGTTAAATTTCCAGAGTAATACCCGCTTCACTTAATACATTGTTCAATTTGAAAGAACTGATTGGTATAAAAAAGGCACCCTCAGGTGCCTTGGCGTTAATTTACATTAACTTTAGGAAATAAATCGGTTGGACTATGCTGGGTTGATTGGTCTTACAACTCGCTGTGATGCAGCACAGACACCACAATGTCGTTAAAGTGTTCCGCCGGGCGCAGCTGATTAACTGAACGACCACCTACCTTTATCAACTCCACCAAATCAAAGTAGCCACAAATCTGGCCAGTTTCAGGCGCTGTTACCAGCAAGTAATCAAGGCCATGCGCTTCCATGGTCACCAGTACATCACCAGAGCGCGCTGTACGCAAATCGGTCAGACTTATTTGCTTGAGTGTTTTAAGCGGTAGCATAACGTCGCTGGCAACAAGCTCACTGCGCTTGCAGCCACGCAACTGAGCCTCTTTTAAAATATGCCGACTGCCCAGTCGGGCCTGGGAAATGATCCCCAGCACTACGCCATCGTGAGCCACAAACATGGAGGCCACATGGGTTTTGTTCAGCACCAGCGTGGCTTCATCAACACTGGTATCCGGGTCCAGATACACTGCACTCTGGCCATCCAGATTGTGCATATACTTTTGTGCCGATACCGACAGGCGATCAAGCCCATTCTCTTCGGCTCCACCCAGTAAAGGGTTAACCTGAACAGGAACATCAGCAGTCACATCAAGCGTATTAAGTCTGTTAAACGTATTCATTATTCACCTCTGTTTCGGGAATATACCAATGCGATTTAACACCTGTTCAACCAAAGGCAAGTCAACTCCGGCGATAATACGCTGAGTTTATACGCTGTAATTTGGCTAGGTGTTTTCACACAAAGGTCATTGCCAGTCGCGAGCCATAGGAAATAGCAGCACTGACTTTAAGCACATCACGGCACAGCCCATCAGGCGTGCAAAGTTCAAATAAGAAATGAGTGATTTAGGCTGAAACAGGTGGGGCTCTAATCCCCTGATGATAGCAAGTAAACGGGTGATATAAGCTGACGGTATCCGGGAAGTCGCGAGCAGGTTGCACATTTTCCAGGTTGGCAGAGCCAGGTACAGGAGTGTCTGAATCGCAGTCTAGTTTATCTTCGTCAGGGTCAGATAAAAGCTCTACCAGCTGCGCAGTTTTGACTGACGCACTGTTGCCAGCGGCGTTCACTGTCAGTGACACCATCAGACACAATGCTAATAACCAAAAATGCGATTGCATGGGCAAACTCCCCGAGTACGATAACTTGAATGTATAGGCAAGCAGGTGCGGTTTCAACCAGCAAAGCGCAATAATCTGTAAATTTATTTTTCCTTACACCAAAGTACACTCGTTCCGCTTTGCTTAGTTAACGAGAAACCTTCGCAAACACAATAAGATGACAGGCATGCACAATTTGTTACTGAACAGACTGCCCTTTTTTATCGACCTGACCTTATAATGGGCATAGAACTTTAAATACAGAGGTATTTCAATGCAACTGACCAAAGGTATGGAGTATTTTGTCGCGGGCTTTTCCTTACTGAGCCAAAAAGGACTTAAACGCTTTGTATTTATTCCTTTGCTTATCAATGTGTTGCTATTTGGCGGCTCGTTGTTTTTCCTATATGACTGGCTGACACAAGGCTTTGCCTATCTGAATGAACTACTGCCTGACTGGCTAAGCTGGCTGGAGTGGTTAATGTGGCCCATTGCTGTGTTAGTGATTTTATTCAGTTACAGCATGGTGTTTACCGTTATCACCAACTTTATTGCTGCGCCATTCAATGGCTTGCTGTCCGAAAAAGTCGAGCTACATCTGACCGGGCAAAAAATTAATGATGATGGTTTCGCCGATTTAGTTAAAGATGTGCCACGTATGCTGGGCCGCGAATGGAGCAAACTGGTTTACTACCTGCCGCGTGCCATAGGCTTTTTTATCCTGCTGTGGATGCTCCCCTTCATTGGTCAGATACTCTGGGTGTTGTTTTCATGCTGGATGTACAACGTACAGTACAACGACTACCCCTTCGACAATCACAAAGTCTCTTTTAAAGAGATGAAAGACACTTTAAAAGCACACCAGGGGCTGTCTTATGGTTTTGGGTTTGCGGTCATGGTGTTAACCAGCATTCCGATTGTTAATTTGATTGTGATGCCGGCAGCGGTATGTGGCGCAACCAAATTGTGGGTCGAGAATTACCGCCCCCAATTTCGTAACTAACCGCTAATACTAGCCTCCTGAGCATAAGTGCTACCCAGGAGGCTAGTTTGCTTTTTCTCCTAAGGGCAAACTGACCGTCACCTCAGTGCCTCTTTGCTCATCGGTGTTAAAATCTATCTGGCCCTGCTGCGCTTCGACGAGCAATTTGGCGGTGTAAGTACCCACACCTGCTCTGTCAGGCTTACCAAAAGTCACAAACTTATCGAAAAAACGCGTTCTGACACCGTCCGGCACCGGATCGGGATTTTGAATGATCACCGTCAGCTGTTGCTCCGCAGGCTGTGCACTGATGGTCACCAGGGGCTTGGTCTTAACCGCTTCCAGCGCATTGCTGATAAGATTATGGAATAAGGTGTAACACAAAGCCGGTTCACCAAAAAACAATAGATCTTTAGATACCACAGTGCGGAGCTGGATTTTTGAGGCTTCAACCAGCGGGGCTAAGTCTTCCAGTACTGCTTCTATGACTTTGTGCAAAGGGTGAGTGACCGGATTGAGGCGATACTCATTGGCTTCAATTTTTGCCAACGCTGACATGCTGTCCATAGCATGCTGAAGCCGTAAACAGCTATGCTGAATAAAGCTCAGGTAACGTCTGGCACGCTCCGGGTCTTTGATGTGCCTTGCCAACATCGCCGTTGAACTGCGAATATCCGATACCGGTTTGGCAAGATTAGTCTGCGTCAGGCTGTCAAACTCATCCCGCAATCTTGCATTATCCAGCATGGCGTCTATCTGTGCACGCATCAGACGATTCGATTCTATATTACGACAATGCGCTCGCACCCGGGATTTAACCACCGACGGGTTCGCAGGCTTGGTAATATAGTCGACCGCTCCCAGTTCAAGCCCCCGTACCACATGCTCCGTTTGCTCCAGCGCGGTTAAAAAAATCACCGTAATATGCTGGGTGTGAGGATCGTCTTTAAGACGACGGCAGACCTCCAGCCCATCCATACCCGGCATCATAATATCCAGTAAAACCAGGTCCGGTTGTGGCTCTGCTGCGCAGATCTGCAATGCCTTTGCGCCGCTCAACGCCGCTTTGACTTTGTATTCTTTACGCAGCACATCACCGATAATTTTAATATTGTCTGCCACATCATCGACCACCAGCACCTGAATGGGTTGCTCTACAACGGTTTCTTCTTCGCTCATTTCTCCATGGTAGGGCCTGACCGGTTTATTCAGAGCCCGACGCAATCGCTCCAACATGATTTTGCTGGAAAAGGGTTTGACCACATATTCAGACACGCCACATTTTATGGCCTGCAACACCTGAGATTGTTGAATGGAGGTAGCAGTCATGACAAAAGGAATCGCAGCAGTACGCGGGTTTTTTCTGACTTCTTTTAACAAGTCGATACCTGCCAACTTAGGCAACATCCAGTCGGCAATTATGAGGTGGATATCCTGATACTGCAGCTTATCAAGTGCATCGGCACCATTGGGGCTTTGCAATACATTGACCCGCCCAAGGCCAGTCACAATATTAGCCACCATAGAACGAATGGTTTCGTGCGCCTCAACAACCAGAATAGTCATAGTGGTTACTGCACTGCCATTATCCATTGTTCTCTCCTAAAGCTCATTGCCTCAGCATGAGGCTTGGCACAGTTAAGGTGTTGCAAGGTCAGAAAATTTATTTGCTATTATTGTGCACAGGTTTCTAATATCTGTCTAACATTTGTACAGCGATTCAATGGACCAGCCAGCAGGCCAAACACTATGCCCGTCACCTCTGTCTCAAGCACAACCCGACCAACGCGCTGGGGTTTAGCATTCACTGTTAGTTTAGCGGTGAAATGGATCTTATGTGCTTTATTCGCACAAAAAGTACTGGCTACCACCCTCAAGATTGAAAATATCGCCACCTATAACGGCTTGAACACGCCCCAGATCTACGCCGTGAGCAAAGATCAGCAAGGGTTTATGTGGTTTGGCAGCGCCGATGGCATTAAGCGCTACGATGGCTATCAGTTCAGTAACTTTAGACATGACCCAAACGACCCCAGCTCGCTGTCAGCCGACAGTGTCAGTGTGTTACTGTTTGATAGCCGTGGCCGTTTGTGGGCCGGTACCTGGGGCGGTGGCCTGAACCTGTTTTTAGGTGCACAGCAAGGGTTTCAGCATTTTCGCCATGACCCCAACAATCCACAGTCTCTGGGAGCAGACAAAGTACAAGCCCTGTTCGAAAGTGAGGATGGCAGTCTTTGGGTTGGCACCAATGGCGGTGGACTCAATCGTCTCAAATCAGATGGCAGCGGCTTCGAGCGTTTTGTCCACGACCCGGACAACCCAACGAGCCTGGGCAACGACCGAGTGTGGAGTATTACCGAAGCGCAGGATGGTGCTATCTGGTGTGCTACCTCAGACGGACTTTACCGACTTGACCGCCAAAGTGGCCAGTTCAGCGCATTTAAGGTTGCCCCGCAGTCGCTGGATCATCCGGAAGTCCGACAAGTCTCCGTTGCTGCCGATGGCCGACTCTGGGTAGCCACCCGCACCAGCTTTGGACGCTTTGACCCGGATGCTGAACGTTTTCATACCTATCAGCTCCATGATCACAGCCTGCCCAGTGTATCCAGCCTGTTACACCACCAGGGCGATATTCTGCTGTCGACCTTTGCCGGTATCTACCACTTTTCTCCATTGCAAGAGAAATTTATACCCACAGCACAGGACGGCAAACTGGCTTTACTGCAAAACCGCGATGTTCGCCAGGTATTAATTGATCAGACCGGGCTGATGTGGGCGGCTACGCGCTACTCAGGTGTTATTAAAGTATTCCCCCACCCGCCTGCTTTTAAAGCCTGGCATCACTTTTTGGCAGACCAACAGCTTTCTGGGCTATTTAATCAGGTACTGAGTATGGCAAAGGCCATTGAAGGCGGTGTATGGCTTGGTACCGGTCGTGGCTTAGTACATTTTGATGGTCACGGGCAATTTACCCCGTTCGCGTCACCCGAGGAGCTAACGGGCGACTATCGCCTCAGAGTACATCACCTCAACCGGGATACCGAAGGTCAGCTGTATGCAGGCACCAATTTTGGTCTGTTTAAAGTCGATGAGCTAGATCGTACTTTAACTCCCTTTATGCCAGCCGGAGTGCGAGAGGGCTCACCCGTCGATTATATCAACTTTGATGCTCAGGGGTGGGTGTGGCTGATCATAGCTGGTGAGCGCAGAGTCACACGCTGGCACCCACCAAGCGGCGAAGTACAATACTTCCTGCCCAATACGGATCCGACTTTTGTGCTGTTCGACAGTGACAGTCAAGTCTGGATAGGCAGCGATGGGGATGGCCTGTTTCGCCTGAGCCCGGACTTAACACAAATACAGCACTACCTGCCCGATAACACCCCCACCAGTCTGGATGGCCGCCATATCAATCAGGGTATTCAGAGCGGCCGTAACCTGTGGTTTGCCAGCAATAATGGAATAACTCGTTATACACTGGATGGTGGGCAGTTTAAGCGTTTTAGTAACACCACATCTCAAGCCAATTTTGCGGTGAAATCCATTGTCGCCGATGAACTGGGATTACTGTGGCTGGCAACCTCTGGCGGCGTCTTTCAGCTTGATCCACTCAGTGGGATCTTTCATCAGTTTACAACCCATGACGGACTGGGCAACAACCACTTTCTGGCGCGCTCGTTTGTCACCTATAATGAACAGATCCTGTTTGGTAGCATAGATGGTATCACTGGGTTTAACCCGCTCACGGTCTACGTCAATATTTCCCCGCCGCCACTGGTTTTTACCCATGCTGAGCGCGATGGGGAGCGAATTAACAAACTCGATAGCGGTATTGAGTTTACACATAGAGACAGAAACCTGACCGTCTACTTTGCCGCACTAGATTACCATGCCACAGAAGATAACCGCTATCGCTATAAGTTGCTGGGGCACGATGCACAGTGGAGCACAATCACAGATACACCCCGCGCCAGTTACCGCTCACTTGAGCCTGGCGAATATGTGCTGCAGGTTGTGGGGAGCAATAATCATGGTGTCTGGAATGATACGCCTATTGGCTTACCTATCATCTCTTTGCCTGCCTGGTATGAAACCCTGTGGTTTAAAGTGCTGCTGCCTGCTGTGCTCATCATCTCGATAGTGACCATAGTGCATATCAGGGAGCGCAGACTGCGCCTTGCCAGCCTAAAACTGGAACAGAAAGTCGCACAACGCACTCAGGATCTGGTGGTATTAGGCGAAGTGGGTAAAGAAGTGGCGGCAACCTACGACATGAAAGTCATTTGCGAAACCATTTATCAACACCTCAAGCAAACTCTGCCCTGTGAGTTTTGTGCGGTGGGCATTTATCATCGCGAGCAGCAGTACATAGATTACATCTACGCCGTACAAGATGACGAGCCGTTTGCAGCGTTGATCAGCAAACTGAGCACCAGCCGGGGCGCCGATGTGTACTGTGTCAAAGAGGCCACTCAGGTTTATGCTGCCAGCCCGCAAGACTGGCACAAACTGGCGTTAGATGCCGCTGACAATCTTCATGGCACTGCCACACAAACTGTATTTTGTGCTCCGCTGATAGTCGATGGCGAAGTGCTGGGCGTGTTTACCCTACAATTTAACCATCAGCACGCGCTCACCCGGGCACAGCGCGCGATATTACGTGTCGTTGCCAATCACCTCGCTGTGGCTCTGGCCAACTCCTTATCCTATGGCGAACTCAAAGAAGCTGAACAGCGGCTGGAGCTGGCAATGTCAGGTGCCAATGCCGGCACCTGGGAATGGGATATCAGTAGTGGACAACTGATCACTAACGATGTCTGGTCAGAAATGCTGGGCTACCAGTACGATGAGCTGGAGCAGCTGTACGGCCCTAGCATTGCACGCTGGCACCAGCTCATTCACCCGGACGACCTCAGTGCCACCGAAGACGCACTATTGGCCCATGCGCGTGGTGAAAGCGATACCTTTCGTCATGAAATGCGTATGAAATGTGCCGATGGCAGCTGGAAGTGGATCCTTAGTATTGGTCGCAGTGTGGTCGCCAAACATGGTCCCGGTGGCAAGGAAGTGTTTGGTATTAATATGGATATCAGCGACGCCAAAGCGCTGCAAGTGGCGCTGCAAAAAGCCAAGGATAAAGCGGAAAGCGCCACTCAGGCCAAGTCCGACTTTTTATCGAATATGTCCCATGAGATCCGTACTCCTATGAACGCCATCATAGGTATGAGCTATCTGGCCCTGCAAACCACTTTGGATCGTCAGCAACGTAATTATGTCGAGAAAATCAATCGCAGTGCCGAGTCGCTCCTTGGGATCATCAATGACATTCTCGATTTTTCTAAAATTGAAGCGGGACGGCTCGATATTGAAGCCATTGAGTTTGATCTGGAAGAAACCCTGACGCAAAGCATAGATCTGCTGGCTATCAAGGCCCGGGAAAAGGACATTGAGCTTTGTGTGATGCTGGATCCTGGGATCCCGGCACGTCTGGTAGGCGACCCGCTGCGGATCTCACAGATATTATTAAACTTAGGCAGTAATGCGATTAAGTTCACCGATAAGGGCGGTGATGTGATCATCGATGTGTCACCACAGGCAGGCGATAAAGATACCCTCACACTGGCATTTGCGGTTATAGACACCGGTATTGGCATGACCGATGAACAACAGCAGAAACTCTTTAAATCTTTTAGCCAGGCGGATACTTCAACGACACGTAAATACGGAGGAACAGGCCTGGGACTGGCGATTTGTAAAAAGCTGGTGGAGCTGATGGGCGGTCAGATCAGCTGCCAGAGTATTGCCGGTGAAGGCAGTACCTTTGCTTTTGATATTGTGGTGCGGCTATGTGATAACTGCGATACCCGTTTACCTGAGTTGTCCGTGCAACACGCGGTGATCCTCGATGATAATCAGTACGCTGCAAGCACACTAAAACGCTACCTGCATGTTTTTGGGATCAGCGCAGAGGCCATCAGCCGGGACACCTTAGACAATGAAGCGCCTGCTTTGACGCACGCGCAATTCATTCTGGCGGACAGTCGTAGCCTGGATATCTTACCCGACTCAGTGCGCGCAAAACTCCCCGTCATACTGCTGAATCACGGTGGAGAAATGGCACAAAGCGAGGTCAGCTATACCTTGTCAAAGCCGGTTTTCCCCAAGCCACTTGCCGCCTGCCTGCTTAGCCTGTTTGGCGATCCTAGTACCTGCGAGCAACACGATACGAGTGCCGACGAACACCCCAACGCTGTCGCGGGCGCACACCTACTGTTGGTTGAAGATAACGACCTTAATCAGGAGCTGGCCATTGCCTTATTAGAAAAAAATGGCATTGAGGTTGATGTAGCTGAGCACGGCCAACAGGCACTGGAGATGCTGCACCAGCGTGACTACGATGGTGTGCTCATGGACTGCCAGATGCCAGTGATGGACGGCTACAGTGCAACTGAAGCTATCCGCCAGCAACCCGGATGGCAGGACCTGCCGGTCATAGCCATGACCGCCAGTGTGATGCTGGATAATCGCCAAAAGGCGCTGGAATGTGGCATGAACGACATCATTGAAAAACCCCTGAACCCACGCAAAATGTTTGCCACCCTAACCCGCTGGATAACCCCGACTCGACCTGCGGATATACCAGCCACCAGCGAACAGACATTGCCAGCATCCACGGATGCATCGAAGGACTTAGCTGCGATAGCCGGGCTGGATACCCAGACGGGACTCGCCATCAGCGAAGGCGACTCAGCCCTGTACAAAAAGCTGCTGGGACGATTTTGTGATAAACAGGCGCAATTTGAACAAGCCTTTGTCGAAGCCCAGTCACACACGGACACAGATCCACAGGGCCCGATGCGGTGCGCCCATACACTCAAAGGCAGCGCTGGTAATATCGGGGCTGTTCAGGTGGCACAGCTGGCCGCTGAGTTAGAAACCGCCTGTGCCAACAATGCACCGATACAAGCCATAATGGATGAGCTACTCCCCTGCCTGACTGCACTGATTGATGCAATGACGCTGGCACTGGGTAAGTCGCAGGACATAGACCCTCCCAGCGAGGCAGGTCATTCAGAAAACGCACATCAGCACATTGATATAACGGCTTTACTGGCTGAACTCAAAGCACTGATCAGTGATTCGGATATGGATGCCAGCGACCGGGCTGATACATTACTGGAGGCGCTAAGCGGCACACCCCAGCAGCCCCTCGCTGAGCAACTCTTTAACCAGATTGAGGATTTTGATTTTGATGGCGCAGAAGAAACTTTGACTGCACTTGAGCAACAGCTGGCATCCTCACTGGACGTCTGAGCCGCTGACGTCCGTTACTTGTACTAAGGTCAGGTTTTCACTTTCCTCAGGTGGTTCAAAATACTGGCTAACCTGATAAAACACCGCTTCGGTATCAAAGTGGGCTCGCACCGGCTGTTCAACCCGGCGCTTGGCCAGCTGGGCGAGACATTGCTCATCACTGACATCCAGATAGTAAAGTTGATGTTTGGCCTGTACCGCTTCGCTCAGCTCAACAAACCAGGTGCGTTGCCGTCGGGTGTTAGCCGGAAAATCCATCACCACATTCAGCCCCAGCTGCAACAGGCTTTGCACATGCGCTTTAATAAAAGGTTTGATTAGCCGGGACTTATCGATGTAATCATCGAAGGTTTGAATTTGGCCCGGGTAATGCGCCGCCAGCCAGTCATCCTCCGACAACACCACCGCCTGATGCTCCTGAGCCAGCTGACGCGACAAGGTGGATTTGCCAGCCCCCATCTTGCCGCATAAATAATAGAGTGTGCCGTGTTGTGCCACTGTGCCGTCCTTGTGTAATGTCATCGAAAGGTCAGTTTTAACATATTACACACCTGGGTCAACTACTGTGGAAGTGAACCACAACACATCCACTCTACCTACAGACGCTGATAAACCCGACCTGCCCACTCCAGGCTGACAGGCTTCCCTTCTTCATTCAGTATAAATTCGACAGGCTGAGGCTGAGCAAACGGCACATCATAGAGTGCAAACCGAGCTTGAGTAGCCGGTTTGAGCATAAAATGATAGTCAAAACTCTGTCCGCTCAGATGGTCACCCTTTACTGTCAAAGTCAGATCGAGGTAAGCATTGTCACCGCGATAGTGTCCGGCATAGTTTGCTAGCTCTTTTTTTGAAGGCGTATAACGCCACTGCTGCCAGTGTTCAGCTTGCTCGGCATCATTCAGGCGTTGTTGACGTCGATTAAGCAGTTTGGCGACTTTGTCCTGATAAGTGCTCAGATTTTCCCGCTCAGCGGTTTTATATTCAGGTGCATCCAGCAAATACAACAAATACTGCTTAATCGTCTGAATGGTATAACGGCCCGTCATATTGTCTGAGTTCGAAAAAGTCGCCAGTCCTATTTTTAGCTCTGGCACAATGGCCATCAAAGAACGTGAGCCGGTATAGCCACCACCATGGATCAGCACAGAGTAACCTTTAAAGGTGCAGATATTCCATCCAAGTGAATAACCATGACAGGGGATCCGGTAAACATTGCGCGCTTGCGGGTCAAGCGCTACCGCCTGCTGATGTGACAGTGCCAGATCCGCGGCAGAAATATTGCCCTTACCCGCGGACAAATTCAGTTGCAACCAATGTGCTATGTCTGAGGTAGAGGTGACTATACCACCTGCAGAGTGCATCATTGCATCGGTTTTTGGCGGAACCGCTTTCCACCCCGCTTCACTTCCCTGCCAGATATGGTTCCAGGCAACCTCGTTAGCCGCAAAGTCTGATGTACGCGCTGAACTGTGCGGCATGTTAAATGGCTTAAACAGTACCTTTGCAAGCCAGTCCTGCCAGCTGCGACCAGTTACCTGTTGTAAGATTGCCCCGTAAATATTATACCCAAGGTTGTCATACTCGAATCCTTCATCGCGTTTTTTACCATACCGCTTGATAAGCCATGGATAGTCATCGACCGCCACTTCCGTCATATAGGCCTCCATTTCAGTTACAAAATCCGCACTGACAGGTACCTGGTGAGAGAGCAAATCAATTAAACGCCACTGTTTGGCATCAACTCCTTCGGGAAAACTGCTGGCAGGCCAAAACTGACTAAGAGGTGCGTACAGATCAAGCACCTTTTGATGATGCAGGTGAGCGGCAACCAGCCCCATATAGGCTTTTGTCTGAGAAGCAATGTAAAGCGGTGTCTGTGGCGTGACAGGCAAATTGGTACCAGCCCTGCGCTTCCCCCATACTTTATTGAGCAACACCTTATCCTGATTAACCACCACCATACCAAATCCTGGGCCAAGCTCCGGTGTACGCTCGATATAATCGGCAATATAATCTGCAGCCTGTTGCGGTGTGGCTGCCAATGCAGAGAGGGGATTCAGCGTCAGTGCACAAGCTAAAGTGAGTAGTGCGTGTAATTTCATAATGATTTCCGGATGGTTATTATTTTGTGCATATCCTAGCTTGCTGATTTAGCACTGTATTGAACAGATTTAACCTGTTTTGCTATGAAACAACTTTTGAAGTTTCCCGGGTGACAGACCTAACCTGCTCGTCATAGCTCTGCTCATATGACTCTGATCGGAAAAACCGGCATGAAATGCGCTATCACTCAAGGGCAGGCCTTGAGTCATCGAGCGCAGTGCTTTACTCAACTGCAGCTGTTGTTGATATGCACTGGCAGAAATATGAAAGTATTGTTTAAATGCACGGGAAAAATACACCGGATGGATCCCTTGCTGTGTTGCCAATTCGCTAAGTGACACTGGCTGTTCGGCCTCTTCCAGCAACTTTTTAGCTCGCACCAGCCAGTCGGGTCGCTGCCGCTCTCTGACGGTATGTTGAGGGATACCACATTCACTCAGTGTGTCCCAGAACAGGTCATGCAACGTATCTAACTGACCATGATACAACGCCTGTAAATAAGATGCCTGCCCTGTCCGGGGGCCTGCAGTCAGCCGAGACTGCCACTGATATCGAGGTGAAGTTAATTTATCAAACCGGGTAAGCAGCTCAGGTGACAAGGAAAACGAGAAGATCAGCGTACCCTGAGCACCGTATTGATCGCTGTGCAAAATATGCTGCGGCTTAAAACATAATCCCGGCGTTGCTATATCGAAAGCCGACTGCTCAGTTTGCTCACGCAAGCCGCCACTGAGCAGCACGGATAACTGTGCATGATCATGTCGATGTGCAGGCATCATGCTGCCTGGCGCATAATAGCTCAGCGTTGCCTTTAGCTGAGGAGACACAGTGTGCTGCAGTAGTCTTGTCATCAGTTACTCCTTTGCTGCTGATTTTATTTAAATAACAGCAAAGTGCAAAAACAAGAGCGTAAGAAAATATTGCGGGAAATAAAACAAGTAAAATGAAGGCGGCAACCCTGCAAGGGCACCGCCTAAATAGGGCTTAGCTGTAGAGGTTTTGCGGCACTTTCAGTACCTGAATGTGCACGGTTACTTCTTCGCGGTCGTGATAAAGATGTTTGGCCTGTAGCTCATAGCCTACGCCGTACTTTTTCAGCTCGTCGTGGATCAGCGTTAAACACTCATAAACCGTATCAAAGCGCTTTTTCATGGGCAGTTTGAGATTGAAGATCAGCTCGCGGACAAAACCGTTCACTATCCAGTCGACCATCAATTCGCTGACGCGGGTTGGTTTTTCGACCATATCACACACCAGCCAGTCAATGTTGCGCTTTTCGGGGCGGTATTTAAAGCCATCTTCACGGAAGTGTTTCACCTGCCCGGTTTCCATTAAATCGTCGTTCATCGGGCCATTGTCGATTGCCGCTACAAACAACCCACGGCGTACCAGCTGATAGGTCCAGCCACCCGGACAGGCACCCAGATCCACGCCGCGCATGCCAGAGCGAACCCGCTCAGGCTCGTTCTCTTTACCAACAAAGACATTGAAAGCTTCATCCAGCTTAAGCGTTGAGCGGCTCGGTGCATCGGCTGGCATCTTCAGCCTGGGGATCCCCATAAAGAACGGCGAGTTGTTATTGCTGAATGAGTAACCGACATAGGCGGTGTCGTTTGCCAGAAACAGCACATGCAGCACTGGCTTATGGGCTTTGTGGTCGCGGGTCAGCTTATTTTGCTTTTCAAGCGCTTTGGCAAGTGGCGTCGAAAATTTCTTACAGAACTTCGACAGCTCTTTGCCTTCATTGGTATCCGGGTTTCTACCCGCAGATCGCCACACAAAGGGAAATCACCAACCACCTGTTTGATCTCAGATACGCGGTCTTCAACGGGCATTTTGCTTAACAGCACACCCACAAACCACTGGCGGGCAAACACCAGGCTGGAAAAATCAACCTGCTTGAGTAGCTGCTCACTCTGAGCCGGGTCAAAGCACTCAAAGGTCACATAGCCCGTATTGGGCTTAGCTTTTACGTAACCGGCGACATGATGTAACGCGGCGTGATGCGTAATTTCAGCCGCCGCATCGCTTTCGAAGCCGCTTCGGCAATAAATAACCACACTAGACATAGTGATAAAAAGTCTCTAATCAATTAAAAGGGCTGGCGGGCAACCTGAAACAGCAGCCAGGCCCAGCCAAGAATAAAACACAGTCCGCCCAGTGGCGTAATTGGTCCCAACCACTTAGCACCGGTCAGCGCCAGCAAATACAGGCTGCCACTGAACAGGACAATCCCGGTCGCAAATAAATAGCCCGAGAGCTGAACTTTCACGCCCCATTTCAGGAGCAAGGCCACGGCCAGCAAGGCCAGACCGTGGGTCATCTGATATTCAGCGCCGGTTTTAAATATGCCAATGGCATAGTCGCTCAAACGGCTTTTCAGGCCATGAGCGGCAAAGGCCCCCAGCATGACCGACAGCATACAAAATGCCCCGCCCAGCAGTAAGAATAGCTTAGCCATTGAGTATCTCCGCAATTTTAGCAGCAATGGCCTCAGCGGCCAGCTGGCGGTTTTGCGCTTCTGTCAGGCCGCTGGCTTTGCGCGGCTTCAATGAATGGTCGCCATCTTTAAGCCATACCAGCTCTGGCCAGCTCTGCTCTTCAGCTTGTGCAGCTAAAGCCGTGACCTCGGCTTGATTACCAAACGTATCACGCTCTCCTTGCAGCACCACAAACGGGCAAGGGATATCGGCAAAGTGCTCGGTACGCAGTTTCTCGGGCTTGCCCGGTGGGTGGAACGGATAACCCAGCGCAAACACGCCCTGTACCTGAATATCATCTTCACAGACCAGCATAGATGCCATCCGCCCGCCCATAGACTTACCACCGATAAACACAGGTAAGCCGTCGAGCTGCGCGCTCAGCACATCGCGATAATGGGCCAGCAATTTAGGTGCTCGCTCCGGCGGGCGACGTTTATCCAGCGCCTTTGCCATCTGCATATAGCCAAAATCAAACAACCCGACGGTGACTCCTAAAGCACTCAGGCGGTTTGCCATGTCCTGCATAAAGTCGCTGTCACGGCCCGCTCCTGCGCCATGGGCCAGGATCAGCTGCGCCTGAGGTGCGTCAGCCTGATGCCACTCGATATCAATCTTTACATCGCTCTGCGTCATTGTTGTTCCTGCTCTACCATTTCCAGCATCCAGTTTTTGAAGGACACTATTTTACCTAATTCAGCCTGAGATTCACGACACACCAGATAGTAAGCATTTTTACTTTCCAGGTGGTGGCTAAATGGAATGATCAAACGGCCGGCATCCAGGTCGGGTTTGGCCAACACGCTATTGCCCAGCGCGATCCCCTGGCCATGCACCGCTGCCTGAGTCACCATAGACGAGTGACTGAAAATTGGTCCGGTGTTAGCCGGCACATTGCGCACCCCGGCGGTTTTCAGCCAGGCTTTCCAGGCGCGTCGGGTGGTATCGTGAAGCAGAGTGTGATTCGCGAGGTCGCTGGGCTGATCCAGCGGCTTAGGGCCATTGAGCAGCAAAGGGCTACACATGGGCACCAGGTATTCGGTGTGCAGCTTATGGGTTTGCACGCCGCTCCAGTTGCCCCGGCCATAATAAATGGCCACGTCCACGTCATCGGTTAATGAGTTTTCATCCAGATCCTGTGCTTTTATTCGCACATCAATGTCCGGATGTAGTTCATTAAACAGGCTGAGCCTGGGCACCAGCCACTGAATCGCAAAACTGGGCGTCAGACTCACTGTAAGAGATCCTTTTGCACCCCGTGCCAACAGTTTTTCTGTGGCATCGATCAACTGAGAAAACAGCTCTTTGATATCCAGGAAATAGCCCTGCCCTTCTTCGGTCAACAGCAGAGACCTGTTTTTACGTAAGAAAAGTTTAACCCCGAGGTGCTCTTCCAGAATCTTGATCTGGTGGCTGATGGCTGCCTGGGTCACAAACAGTTCTTCGGCAGCTTTGGTAAAACTCAGGTGCCGGGCTGCGGCCTCAAAAGCTTTCAGTGCGTTTAATGGAGGTAATCGTCGTGACATGGCGGGAATTCCAAACCAGGCTTATAAAAATGGCGGAGTATCCTCCGCCAACAAGTCTATGCTTAGAGATCAGCAGCGCTGGTATCCAGCGGAGCAAAACTCTTTACCAGATCGTCCACGGCTTTCATCTGCTGCAAATACCCTTCCAGCTTCGCCAGCGGCAGTGCACACGGACCATCACATTTGGCTTCGTTTGGATTGGGGTGTGCTTCAATAAATAAGCCTGCCAGACCCAACGCCATACCGCTGCGTGCCAGCTCAGCCGCCTGTGCACGACGACCATCGGCCGAATCACTGCGACCGCCCGGGCGCTGCAGAGCGTGTGTGGCATCGAAGATCACCGGCGCCATATGCTTCATGTCATCCATGCCCAGCATATCGACTACCAGGTTGTTATAACCAAAGCTGGTGCCGCGTTCACACAAGATCACTTGTTCGTTGCCCGCCTCGCTCATCTTTTTGATGATGTGACGCATCTCATGCGGCGCCAAGAACTGAGGTTTTTTTACATTGATGACATTGCCGGTCTTAGCCATAGCCACAACCAAATCAGTTTGACGCGCCAAAAAGGCTGGCAACTGGATCACATCAACCACTTCGGCAACCGGTGCCGCCTGATGAGGCTCATGAACGTCAGTGATCAGCGGCACGTTAAAGGTATTTTTGATTTCTTCAAAGATTTTAAGCCCCTCTTCCATACCCGGACCGCGGTATGAGTTGATAGAAGAGCGGTTGGCTTTATCGAACGATGCCTTAAACACATAGGGGATGCCCAGTTTGCTGGTCACTTCAACATAGTGCTCGGCAATGCGCATTGCCAGGTCACGTGATTCAAGCACATTCATGCCACCAAACAGCACGAAAGGTTTGTCGTTTGCAACCTCGATGTCTGCTACTTTGATAATCTGTGTATTCATTGTCTTTCCTAAAAATAGTCGCTAACTGGCGGCACTAACTGCCAATTACACGTAAAATTTGTCCGCACAACCAGGCTGCGTAGGTGCCCAACGCATAGCCCAATACGGCTAACAGCACACCTACAGGTGCCAGCGCCGGGTGGAATGCCGACGCAACCACAGGCGCTGATGCCGCACCACCTATGTTGGCTTTACTGCCAACCGCCACGTAAAACACCGGCGCTTTAATGAGTTTAGCCACCAAAAATAATAACCCCACATGCACCGCCATCCAGATCAGGCCAATTACCACGTATTTAGGGCTTCAACAATTTTGGTGATGTCCATGTGCAAGCCTATGGTTGCTACCAGGATATATAAGAAACTACTGCCCACTTTGGAGGCGCCCACAGCCTCAAAGTTGCGCGCTTTTGTAAATGACAGAGCGAGGCCAATGGTGGTGACCAGAACGATGATCCAAAACAGTTTAGAATGCAGGGAAAACTTCTTCAGCTCTGGGAAATTACTGGCGAAGTAAGGCACCAGCAAATCGGCGGCGAAATGCGCCAACCCGGTTGCGCCAAAAGCAAAGGCGACCAGTAGCATTAAGTCTTTTAATTCAGGCCGTCTTGCATGCTCCGCTTCAAAGGCCTGCACTTTGTCAATCAGGCGCTCAATCGAGGCCGTATCTGCGCCGGTTCGCGCATCAATGTCTTTATGCCTGGCGGCCAAAAATAGCAAACCAGCCATCCACAAGTTGGCGACCACTATGTCGACTGTGACCATAATGGTAAAGATCTCTCCGCCGGCACCATAGATTTCTTTCATCGCCACCATATTGGCACCGCCGCCAATCCAGCTACCGGCCAGTGCAGCCATACCGCGCCATACCGCTTCAGGCCCGGCGACACCGAGTAGTTCAGGCATAAAAGTGGCCGTGATCAGTAGCGCTATCGGCCCGCCAAGCACCACGCCGACCGTACCAGTCAGAAACATAATGATGGCGCGTTTACCCAGCCCCATGATGGACTTAAGATCGATGCTCAACGTCAGCAACACCAGACAAGCTGGCAATAAAAAGTACTTAGCAACCGTATAAACATCGTTACCGCTGCCATCGACAATCCCAAAGGTGTTTAGCAAAGATGGCAGGAAATAGCACATCAACAGGGCGGGCACATAGCGATAAAACTTGGCCCAGAATCCCGTTTTCAGATTAGAGGTATAAAACACAAACCCCAGGATAATTGCTAACAGGCCAAGCACAACGGCATTATTGGTAATGAGTACACTACTCTCTTGCATAGGATCTCTCTGTTTCCTTGATTATACAAAAACCGCTCAGGAAGTTAGCACCGATGACAGGCATAACTCCCTCCTGTGCAGTGCGCACTGACCTCACCTAATGGAGGATATTATTATGGTCGGCCAGCTCAGCGATTTGATTTTGAATGAGTTCAATGGTTGGGTCGTCTGGGCATTCATCAACAAAAAATTGCAGATCATCTTTTGCCATTTTTGGACAATTGAGTTGATTAAGCAGATAGCCCCTATCACGACGCTCATAAGGGTCATCACCCAGTAATTCCATCAACATCTCGACACAGCTCAGTGCATGACCAAATTTCTCAGCTGCAATAAACGACCATTTTTGCTGAGCAAGATAAAGCTTGAAGGCTTCCTCTCCAAACACCAGCTCCAGAGGCTCCTGCTCTTTGTCATCACCATTTTCAGGGATCACATACCAGGCTTGGTGGCCTGAGCTGGGGTCTATTATATAGCCTTCTTCGTCGCTCAGAGCAATGTGTACCTGCACATCGCCCTGATTAATCGCCAGGCTTGCTGTAAGGTTAGCTCGCTCCAGCAAATGTACCAGAATAAGCGCCAACGCCATGCTGGTGCCACTGTGCATCTTTAAAGCGTAACAAACATTGTTTAGTAAATGTTCTGGCACTTTTTGGTCCGTGCCACTAAATAACCATTGGGTATAAAACGTATCGAGCAGCGCATCCACGCACGTGTGTTTGTCGGCATTTTTATGGCAAATGTCGTCAACGGCCTGCTCAAGCTCTGCCAGTAAACATAGCGTGTGGGAGGTATCGGCCTGAGCATCCCAGTGTGGCTCAGCCCAGATACAACGTAACAAGGCCGGGGTAGAGAAATGCTCCGAACTTGCGTCGTGTTCATCGAACCAGATATCAGTCATAAATAACGAACTGTTTTCTACTGTCTAAAATTATAATGGGCTAGTGTAACATTTTTCATCACATTCCCAAGGGGATTTTTATTTTGAGGAAAATAGACAGAGCTTTGGGCGGGTGGCCGGACAGCGGGCTGCCCGGCGCAAATATTACAATATGAGCGCGTTTTTAGCGCTGGCAAGGTAGCCAACGGCCAGCAGGGTCAGAGTCGCAAGTACCAGAGCTCCTACTTGCTTTGCTTTTGTTGTTGACTTTGCAACCACAAAGCCCAACACAATATACGCAATCACCAAAACGATTTTTTCCATCAACCAGGGTTGCTGCGCAGGGTTCAGACTGGCCATCACAGCCAGTGAAACAGCGCTGATCAACAGTAAAGTATCGACACTATGACTGGCGATAAACACCCCTTTATTGGCAGCCAGCTTGCCACTGGCCAAACGCGAAACGGCGCGGGTATAAAACAAAATAATACTTAAAACTGCAAACATCACATGCGTGTGTTTAAGTGCCATGTAGTCCAAAATTGCCCCTTATTTAAATCAGCTATAAAATCAATCTTCTAACCGAGCCAGGATCTGTTCCAGCTCGTCAATTACAGTATTGAACACATCAACCAGCTTAGGGTCAAAGTGCTTACCCTTTTGACTGTTTATTTCGGCCACCACTTCGTCCAGGCTGTACGCCGGGCGATAGCAACGCTCGTGACGCATGGAGTCGTAGACATCTGCAATCGCCGCAATACGTCCGAAGATATGGATCTCTTCACCTTTTTTACCACTCGGATATCCGCTACCGTCCCACCGTTCATGGTGATCGCGAGCGATCATAGCGCCGGCATTAACTATCTCACGGCGTGAGTCGCGCAGAATCTGGTAACCCTTTTGAGTATGAGACTTCATTACATCCCATTCTTCGGGCTCCAACTTATGTGGCTTGTTCAAAATCGCGTCGGGAATGCCTACATTACCAACGTCGTGTAAGGGTGAGGCAAGACGTACCAGCTCGGCTTCGCGATAGCTGAGACCGTAGTGCTTGGCCAGCACATAACAGATGTTTGCAACGCGCTTAACATGATTGCCCGATTCCGTAGAGCGCTGCTCAAGCGCTTCGCTTAATCGATATACCAACTCCTGCTGAGTGTCTTCTATCTCTGCCTGAAGCTGAACATTTTCATAGGCCAGTTGTACGTTTTGCGAGAATATTTTGATCAAGTGCTTTTGCGTGTCGGTCAAAAATTCAGGGATACCTGAGACAAACAGCATAGACGCATGGTTATATTCACTCGAACAATACGCAAACAGATAATTGTCCTTATAAACTATGCCACGGTCTTGCAATGCCTGACGACAGGCATCCATTTGTTCTGGGTCCAGCACGTCTTCAATCGGCTTACCTTCACTTCTGGCAAACTCGCCACGACCTGTAAACACCACCAGTTTGTCACTGCTATTGGAGGGGTCATTGCTGGCAACCAAAGACGTTGCATAAATGGCTTCATCAACAGTCCCTAACAAAGAAGTCAGCTGCTGGATCACCCCTTCGATAAACTGGTCGATGGAATGCGAAGCAAAAATATTTCGTGATGCAGTGATGATTTTTTCCAGCCCCTGACGAGACTGATCAATAGACAGAATGTCACGGTAGGAACGCAAGCTCGACATCACTACAGTAAACAGCTTTTGTGCCGTCAACTCAGTTTTGGATTTATAGTCATTAATATCGTAATTGACGATGACCTGACGCTCCGGGGCCTGACCTGGCTGTCCGGTACGCAATATAATGCGAATGTTGTTATTTTTAGCCGTCTCGCGAATATATTGCGCAACTCTCAACCCTGCGTCATCCGTTTCCATCACAACATCAAGTAGCACAATCGCTGCATCAGGGTGGTCCATAACCACCTTTTTTGCTTCCTCGCCAGAATAGGCACTGAGAAATTCAAGGCGCTTTTTCTGAAACTCAAAGTCACTTAGCGCGAGTTTGGTTACCGCATGCACCTCGGGTTCATCATCAACAATGATCACCTTCCAGGTGCCACTTTTTTCCTGTACTTCTACTTCACCCGGATCGTCTGAAAACAAAAAATCATCCATTGGAGAGTCCTTAACACTCTTTTGTACTCGTATCTCGCCAGTATTGCGCGTGCTGACGGACATGAAACCGGTTGAGGATAACCGGCTTGTTGCTCGCTTATACGGCATCGCTACTTTTATTGTAGCTTTGCTCAAGAAATAACGATTATTGCGGCTTTTGCGCCATCGTTACCCTATCACAGCCTGCCATATCTTTTATTGTAAGTATATTGCGATAGTTCATTTGTGCAAAAATCTGCTGAACACCAGCAGCTTGTTGATAGCCATGCTCAAACATCAGATACCCATCAGACGTAAGATGCGCCTGCGCTTGCTCAATAATATGACGAATATCGGCATAACCTTGATCCGGTGCCACCAAAGCGGATAAAGGCTCAAAACGCACATCCCCTGACTCAGGTGTTTATCTGTTTCACAAATATAAGGCGGGTTGCTAACAATCAGATCAAAACACTGATCTGTCAACGCTGAAAACCAGTCACTCTGGCGGATTTGCACATGCTCAAAACCCAGACGCTGGCGGTTTTTCTCTGCCAGCGCCACAGCATCGCTTGAGAAGTCAACACCGATTAGTTGCCAACCAGGTTGCTCCGATGCCAACGCCAGCACAATGGCGCCCGTCCCGGTGCCCAGATCAAGTACTCTGGCCTGTGTCGGCAAAGCCAATGCCAGCGCCTGTTCAACCAGGGTTTCGGTGTCCGGGCGTGGGATCAGAGTACTGTTATTGACGTATAAAGGCAGGCTCCAGAACTCCCGCTCTCCCGTTAGATGAGCGACCGGCTCTCCGGCTTCTCGACGCGCGATCAGGGTTGCAAAACGCTGCTGTTGATCGGCGTTTAATTCTGCTTCGGGCCAGGCAAATAAATAACTACGGTTTTTTTGAAGGATATGCAAAAGCAGCACTTCGGCATCGAGTTTCGCCGACTCTGAGCTGCTCTGAAGTTGCCCGCTCGCCCAGGCAATCGCCTGAGCAAGGGTTAAATGTTGCGTCATTAATCGTCGCCCATGGCAGCTAACAGATCAGCCTGATACTCCAACACTAACGGGTCGATAACAGCGCCCAGATCACCTGCTACAACTTCATTCAGACGATAAAGCGTGAGGTTAATACGGTGATCCGTAATACGACCCTGCGGATAGTTGTAAGTCCGTATCCGCTCAGAGCGGTCACCGCTACCGACCAGGTTACGACGCTCACTTGCCTCGGCAGCCTGACGTTTTTCGTCTTCCGCCTGCTGCAGGCGCGCACCCAATACTGACAAAGCCTTAGCACGGTTTTTATGCTGTGAACGTTCATCCTGACATTCAACCACAACGCCGGTTGGAATATGGGTAATACGGATAGCAGAGTCAGTTTTGTTAACGTGCTGACCACCGGCGCCCGAGGCACGGAAGGTGTCGACTTTCAGATCTGCTGGGTTAATTTCAATGGCTTCCGCTTCCGGGATCTCCGCCATCACAGCCACTGTACACGCTGAAGTATGGACACGGCCCTGAGACTCAGTCTCTGGTACACGTTGTACACGGTGTGCGCCTGACTCAAACTTCAGCTTACCATATACACCATCGCCTTTGATGTTAGCAATGATCTCTTTGTAACCACCATGTTCGCCTTCATTGGCACTAACAACCTCAACCTGCCACTTCTGAGTTTCGGCATAGCGGCTGTACATACGGAACAAGTCACCTGCAAAGATAGCCGCTTCGTCACCACCCGTACCGGCACGGACTTCCAAAAATACGTTGTTGTCGTCTTTAGGATCTTTTGGCAGCATCAGGATCTGGAGCTGCTCTTCCAGTTCTGAAATTTGTTCTTTTGCTTCTTTATATTCTTCCTGAGCCATTTCACGCATATCCGGATCAGAATCCTTCAGCATTTCTTCGGCTGCTGCTACGTTTTCCTGCGCCTGCTGATAAGCAGTAAACGCCTTCACCACATCCTCAAGCTCTGAGTACTCTTTTGACAATGCGCGAAAACGGTTCTGATCGCCAATGACTTCCGGATCCCCCAGCATGGCTTCCACTTCTTCGTGGCGCTCTACCAAAGTTTCCAATTTACGATAAACGGACTCTTTCATTTAACTCTTATTCCTGCTCAATACCTAATGCTTGTTTTAATACTGCAATACGCTCAACGTCGCCCTCTTTAGCTGCCGACTGAATCGCTCGGGTCGGTGCGTGAGTAAGTCGATTAGTGAGTTTATTTGCCAGTTCTAACAAGACCTTTTCTGAATTCTTACCCGATTGTAGCTGATTTAACGCCTTTTCCACGAGCTCTAATTTAATCGTCTGGGCAGATTCTCGATATTCCCGGATCACATCCACCGATGTCAGTGAACGCTGCCACTGTGCAAACTCATGGGTTTTGTCATCAATGATGTGCTGTGCTTCACGTGCTGCTTGTTCGCGCGAAGCCATGTTTTCATTCACGATTGCCTGCAGGTCGTCTACCGTATAAAGGTAGGCAGCGTCTAAGTCATTTACCTGGCTTTCGATATCGCGTGGCACAGCAATATCGACAAACAGCATCGGCTTATGTTTGCGTTTTTTAAGAGCCTGCTCAACGACCCCTTTACCTATGATTGGCAAGGTACTGGCTGTTGAACTAATCACGATATCCGCCTGGTGTAATTGCTCTGGTAACTGAGCTAAAGAAATGACATGCGCGTTAATTTCATCCGCCAGAGATTGAGCCCGCTCAATGGTGCGGTTGGCAACGGTAATTGCTTTGGGGTTGTGTTGCGACAGGTGTTTGGCAACCAGCTCAATGGTTTCACCGGCACCAATCAGTAATACGTTGGTTTTTTCCAGCTGCCCATAAATATGCTTGGCCAGGTTTACCGCTGCATAGGCCACAGAGACGGCGCTTGCACCAATTTCAGTCTCGGTACGCACTTGCTTAGCCACAGAAAACGTTTTCTGAAACAAGCGCTCAAACACCGGTTGAATGCCGTTATGCGCTTTCGCACTGTTATACGCTTGCTTAATCTGACCCAGTATCTGAGGTTCACCCAACACCAAAGAATCTAAACCACAGGCCACTCGCATCAGGTGATTGACGGCATCCTGATTGTGGTGCACATAGACGTTTTCGGCCAGCTCTTGCTCTTCTATCTGGTGAAAATCCGCCAGCCAGCCCAGAAGCGCTTGGGAATTCGAGTCGCCAAGGCTACAATAGATTTCGGTCCGATTGCAGGTAGAAACAATCACAGACTCATTAAACTGCGGCAACTGTGATAGTTGCTGTAGCGCATCCGATAGCTGTTGCGGAGAAAAGGCGACTTTTTCCCTCAATTCGACGGACGCGGTTTTGTGATTGATCCCAAGTGCGATGATGGTCATAACTGCCAGTGTTGCTCAAGCCCTGCTTTAAAGCCGCTAATTTTACCAAAAATCAATCGAATATGGAAAGTAAGGAACTTAGTTTGAAACAGTTTCATTTGATTTTGCTCATGTTTTTATTGTTTCTGGGCGGGTGTGCACAGCGAATTACCGCGCCTGACGAGCATTTACAGCAGAATCGTCCCGAAAGTTATAACAATTGGCGAGCAACCGGTAAGCTGGCCTTTATCTCTCCCGAGGAGCGCCAGTCTGCAAACTTTAATTGGCAATACCGGGCACAAAAACAAACCCTGACGTTGAATACCTTTATTGGTACTCAGGTATTAAAATTAGAAGAGTTTGACCAGCACAGTGAGCTGACGCTCGAAGATAACACTTACACCAGTGCAGACAGCAGCGATTTAGTGTACCGTCTGAGCGGCTGGCAACTCCCTGTGTCACAAGCCCCGCAATGGTTAACGGGTAACATAGACGCCCCTGGCAATCAGTATAATGATAAACAACAATTAACTCAGGCCACCTGGCAAGACGAACAAGGTCTGCGCTGGCAGGTTGCTTACCAAACCTATCAACGCGTTAACGGACTGACACTGCCAACCCGGCTAACGCTGACGCACAAAGACATCACCATTAAGATCCGTATCAGCAACTGGCATTTTGAGACCTTATGAAGACACTGACATTAACGGCCCCGGCCAA
This sequence comes from Pseudoalteromonas sp. R3, assembly GCF_004014715.1. NCBI lineage: Bacteria > Pseudomonadati > Pseudomonadota > Gammaproteobacteria > Alteromonadales > Pseudoalteromonadaceae > Pseudoalteromonas > Pseudoalteromonas sp. R3. The sequence continues at coordinate 953,154 of NZ_CP034835.1, read as the reverse complement.
ACTGAACCTGTTTTTGCACATCAATGGACGTCGTGCTGATGGCTACCATGAACTCGAAACCCTGTTTACTATGCTGGAATACGGCGATGAGCTGACTTTTTCGCTTATCGAGCAAGATGTGCTGGAGATCGAGGGCGATGTCGCCGGCATTCCGTTGCAAGACAATTTGATTTACCGTGCTGCAGAAGCGCTCCGGCCCTATAAACAATCACCACTTGGTGTCCATGTTCAGCTAGTTAAAAAGCTTCCTATGGGTGGCGGCGTAGGGGGTGGCTCATCCGATGCTGCAACCACGTTGCTTGCATTAAACACATTATGGCAATGTGAATTGTCAATCGACCAGCTTGCGGATATCGGATTATCTCTCGGTGCGGATGTGCCTGTCTTTGTACGCGGAAAAACGTCGTTGGCGCAAGGGGTTGGGGAGGAGCTGAGCCCCTATACTCTGGCAACAAAACACTATCTGGTGGTCTTTCCCAATGTCCATGTTGGCACTGTTGAAGTGTTCACACACCCAGAGCTGCCGCGAAATACCCCGAAATTATCTGAGGGCTGGACCATCGAGCAGACACACAACGACTGTCAGGCATTAGTCAAAAAGCTCTACCCCGAGGTTGAAAAAACCCTGAGCTGGTTGCTAAAATATGCGCCGTCCAGAATGACGGGAACCGGAGGATGCTGCTTTGCAGAATTTGATTCAGCACAGGCGGCACAGCGTGTACTCGAACAACTCCCGTCTCACTGGACAGGCTTTGTTACACAAAGCGCAAGCGAGTCAATTGCCCACCGGCAACTGGCTGCATGGCGTGAAGATGAAGTAAAATAGTTTAAGTTAGCCTGTTTTGACACTGTCACAGACGCCGTCATTGCAAAATATATATTACAGTGCCTGAGGAACCCTACCGTGCCCGACATGAAGCTCTTCGCTGGTAACGCAACACCTGAGCTAGCTCAAAAAGTTGCAAAACGTTTGTTTATCGAATTAGGTGATGCCGTTGTAGGCCGTTTTAGCGACGGCGAGATCAGCGTTCAAATCAATGAAAATGTTCGTGGTTCCGATGTATTCATCGTCCAATCCACTTGTGCACCAACCAATGACAACCTGATGGAACTCATTGTGATGGTGGATGCTTTACGTCGTGCTTCTGCAGGTCGTATTACCGCCGTTATTCCATACTTCGGCTATGCCCGTCAGGATCGTCGTGTACGTTCTGCGCGTGTGCCAATCACTGCAAAAGTTGTTGCGGACTTCTTATCAAGCGTTGGTGTTGACCGCGTTCTGACCGTAGACCTGCACGCTGAGCAGATCCAGGGCTTCTTCGATGTACCTGTAGACAATGTGTTTGGTAGCCCGGTGCTGCTTGAAGACATGAAAGAGCGCGACTTTGACGATGTTGTGGTCGTGTCGCCAGATATTGGGGGTGTAGTACGTGCACGTGCAATCGCCAAACTCCTAGATGACAAAGACCTGGCTATCATCGACAAACGTCGCCCACAGGCTAACGTTTCTCAGGTCATGCACATCATTGGTGATGTGGAAGGCCGCGACTGTATCATCGTCGACGATATGATTGATACAGGTGGTACGCTGTGTAAAGCCGCTGCTGCACTGAAAGAGCACGGTGCTAAGCGCGTGTTTGCTTATGCTACGCACCCGGTTCTGTCTGGCAATGCCGCAGAGAACCTGCGCAATTCAGTGATTGACGAAGTGATTGTCACTGACTCAATTACGCTGTCGGACGAGCTGAAGTCTGTTGATAAGATCAAAGTACTGACGCTGGCTGATATGCTGGCTGAAACCATCCGCCGCATCAGCAACGAAGAGTCTATCTCTGCGATGTTTGAACACTAATCCGTGTTCACTGGCAAAGAAAAAGCACCTTAGGGTGCTTTTTTTATATCCAAAGGTTTGCAAGGCTGCTGGTTAGTGGTATATTAGCGCGCCTTTTTACTGGGCTTGCTTTGGATACAACCACGGCGAGTGCAGTGATTTACCGAAGTGCTTGGTCGCGAGCCCTTCGAAGTATTAACTAAAATAATTGGAGACACTCATGTCACAATACGTATTAAACGCTGAAGTACGCGAAACTCTGGGTACTGGTGCGAGCCGCCGCCTACGTCGCGCTGATAAAGTTCCTGCTATCCTTTACGGTGCAGGCAAAGACGCTGTTTCGCTTACTTTGGACCACAACAAAGTTATCCAGATGCAAGAAGACGAAGGTTTCTACACGCACATCCTGACTCTGAACATCGGTGGTGAGTCTGTTGAAGCTATCCTGAAAGACATCCAACGTCACCCGTACAAGCCTAAGGTAACTCACCTTGACTTCCAACGCGTTGACGCTTCTCAAAAGCTTCACACTAAAGTGCCTGTACACTTCATCAACGAAGAAGCAGCAACTAAAGGCGGCAACACTATTGCTCACCACGTAACTGAAATCGAAATCACGTGTCTGCCAGCTCAGCTTCCTGAGTTCGTAGAAGTTGACGTAGCAGCTATCGAAGTTGGCGCAACGGTACACCTTTCAGACATCACTCTTCCAGCTGGTGTAGTTTCTGTTGAGCTAGCTAAAGGTGCAGACCACGACCAAGCGGTTGTAACTGTAAACGCACCTAAAGGCGGCGCTACTGAAGAAACAGCTGAAGAAGCTGCTGAATAATTTTTAAGGTGTTAGCACCTTGAATACTATTCAAATGCTAGTGGGCCTGGCTAATCCAGGCCCCGAATACGCAAACACCCGTCACAATGCCGGTGCCTGGTTTATCGAAGAACTGGCCAAGCGCTACAACGTCCCCCTCAAAACTGACTCAAAACACCATGGCCTTAGTGGCAAGCTTATTCTGAACAATCAGGAATTTAAGCTACTGATCCCAACCACCTTTATGAACCTAAGCGGTAAAGCCGTAGGTAGCCTGGCAAACTTCTATAAGATCCCGCCAGAGCAGATCCTGGTTGCACATGATGAGATGGATATGGAACCTGGTGTCGCCAAACTCAAAAAAGGCGGCGGTCACGGTGGGCACAATGGTCTCAAAGACATTATCGCCAAGCTGGGCAATAACAAAGAGTTTATGCGCCTGCGTATTGGTATTGGCCACCCTGGACACAGAGACAAAGTAACAGGCTGGGTGCTGGGCAAAGCCCCTCAGGCAGATCAGGAAAAAATCGATGCTGTGGTAGATGAAGCCGTGCGTTGTATGGAAATTCTGGCCAAAGACGGTGTGTTAAAAGCACAAAATAGACTACATTCTTTTAAGCCGTAACACCGACTCTCCAGTCCCGTTACAGCTGTGATTGATGGCAAACTAAAGGTTTTAAACTATGGGTTTTAAATGTGGCATTGTTGGCCTGCCTAACGTAGGTAAGTCAACCCTATTCAATGCATTAACCAAAGCGGGCATCGAAGCCGCGAACTTCCCTTTTTGTACTATCGAGCCAAACACCGGCGTAGTTGCCGTTCCGGATCCGCGTCTGGACCAATTGGCTGCGATCGTTAATCCACAAAAAACCATCGCAACCACGATGGAGTTTGTTGATATCGCAGGCCTGGTAAAGGGCGCATCTAAAGGTGAAGGTCTGGGTAACCAGTTCTTAGCAAACATTCGCGAAACAGATGCCATTGGTCATGTTGTTCGCTGCTTTGAAGATGAAAACATCGTCCACGTATCTGGTCAGGTAAACCCGGCAGACGATATTGATGTTATCAACACTGAGCTGGTTTTAGCAGATATGGAAGCGGCCGACCGCGCAGCACAACGTAATGCTAAAAAAGCCAAAGGTGGCGATAAAGACGCTAAATTCCAAAACGAAGTACTGGAAAAGGTCAAAGCACACCTGGATGAAGGGTTAACACTGCGCTCATTAGAGCTGACAAAAGAAGAGTTAGCTGCGATTAAGCCGCTTAACTTCTTAACGATTAAGCCGACCATGTACATCGCAAACGTGACTGAGGATGGTTTCGAAAATAATCCATTCTTAGACCAGGTACGTGAGATTGCCGCAGCTGAAGAAGCGGTTGTGATCCCGGTCTGTGCTGCAATTGAATCTGAACTGTCTGAACTTGAAGAAGAAGACAAGCTAGAGTTCATGGCTGACCTTGGTCTGGAAGAGCCAGGGCTTAACCTGGTGATCCGTGGCGGTTACGAGCTACTGAAGCTACAAACCTACTTTACAGCAGGTGTTAAAGAAGTACGCGCATGGACTATTCCTGTTGGTGCCACTGCGCCACAGGCAGCGGGTAAGATCCACACCGACTTTGAGCGTGGCTTTATTCGTGCACAAACCATTGGTTTTAATGACTACATTGAATACCAAGGTGAAAGCGGTGCTAAAGACGCAGGTAAAATGCGCCAGGAAGGTAAAGATTACATTGTAAAAGACGGCGATGTGATGAACTTCTTGTTCAATGTCTAAGTAACTGCATTCAATATTGACCAAGTTTATTGGTCTAACAAAAAGCGCCTGATGGCGCTTTTTTTGTCTTTCTCTTACACTGTATGAAGAATTATTGGCTGAATTGCGCTAAAAACAGCCCGCTTCGCTTAATTTATCTGCAAACAAACTGTGTTAGGTATTTTTTTGCAAAAAAGGTGTTGACGACATACGGGCATATACGCATAATACGCCCCGCATCAGCGATGATGAGAAATTAAAGAGATGGCTATGTAGCTCAGCTGGTTAGAGCACATCACTCATAATGATGGGGTCCCCTGTTCAAATCAGGGCATAGCCACCATGCTTTAATTACTACCAAAACTCATCGAGCTAGCAAAACGCGGAAGTGGCGGAATTGGCCAGATGTCTAGAAATAGACGCTGGATTTATGTTCCAATATAGAAGCAAAAGATGTGCGGAAGTGGCGGAATTGGTAGACGCGCTGGATTTAGGTTCCAGTATCTTCGGATGTGAGAGTTCAAGTCTCTCCTTCCGCACCATGTTCTTTTAAGTCAGAACTAAAACAGATTTAGTTTCGTTGGAGTATCGCCAAGCGGTAAGGCAGCGGGTTTTGATCCCGCCATTCCCAGGTTCAAATCCTGGTACTCCAGCCAATGGCTATGTAGCTCAGCTGGTTAGAGCACATCACTCATAATGATGGGGTCCCCTGTTCAAATCAGGGCATAGCCACCACGTTGCGGAAGTGGCGGAATTGGTAGACGCGCTGGATTTAGGTTCCAGTATCTTCGGATGTGAGAGTTCAAGTCTCTCCTTCCGCACCATGTTCTCGATAAGAACTAAAATAATCAACTTTTCGTTGGAGTATCGCCAAGCGGTAAGGCAGCGGGTTTTGATCCCGCCATTCCCAGGTTCAAATCCTGGTACTCCAGCCATCTCTTATGAGATAAAAATGCGGAAGTGGCGGAATTGGTAGACGCGCTGGATTTAGGTTCCAGTATCTTCGGATGTGAGAGTTCAAGTCTCTCCTTCCGCACCATGTTCTTAAAGTTTGAACTGAAACAACTTTGAATAACTTTGTTGGAGTATCGCCAAGCGGTAAGGCAGCGGGTTTTGATCCCGCCATTCCCAGGTTCAAATCCTGGTACTCCAGCCATCTCTTCTTTGAGAGATACAATTTGATGCGGAAGTAGCGGAATTGGCCAGATGTCTTGAATTAGACGCTGGATTTAGGTTCCAATATCAAAGCGAAAAAACATGCGGAAGTGGCGGAATTGGTAGACGCGCTGGATTTAGGTTCCAGTATCTTAGGATGTGAGAGTTCAAGTCTCTCCTTCCGCACCATGTTCTTCAAGTTAGAACTAAAACTCTTGATTACGCTTTTTATTTCTGTAATATCAAGCGTTAAGAAGAAGGATATTATCTCTTTGATTTATCTGGATTCAAGATTTGAATTATTGCTGGAGTATCGCCAAGCGGTAAGGCAGCGGGTTTTGATCCCGCCATTCCCAGGTTCAAATCCTGGTACTCCAGCCATCTCATCACGAGATGAAAATTTAGTTAGATATACGATGCGGAAGTAGCGGAATTGGGTGTTGTCGAATAAGACGCAGGATTCAGGTTTCTTTTCATTGTAAAGATAGATAGTTAATGCGGAAGTGGCGGAATTGGTAGACGCGCAGGATTCAGGTTTCTGTAACTTCGGTTGTGAGAGTTCAAGTCTCTCTTTCCGCACCATCTAACTCTTATCTTGAAACTTTTCTTCTTTTAAAGAATTAAATACTCAATGCAGAATTGGCTGTTTTCTAACAGATTCAGGTTTCTTTTCCATTGATGAACTAAATATACGATGCGGAAGTGGCGGAATTGGTAGACGCGCTGGATTTAGGTTCCAGTATCTTCGGATGTGAGAGTTCAAGTCTCTCCTTCCGCACCATTTAGTTATTAAATCTTCTCCCTTATAGTCATAATTCTCTATTCTCTTAATTTTTCTTACTGTTCTATTAATCCGATTTAATTAACCTTGTTGTCATCACATATCATGAATGACGTCTAAACGACGCCACCCATAGCATGTTTCAATACTTCACGTTTAATTGGACCAGCATGATTAGCCACTTTTAACACCAGGTTGCGTAAATGCTTTAATGGTGCAATTTCGTTAGAGAAGCCAAAGTAGCAGGCGTCCATCATGCTCATCATCATCAGATTATCGTTACGACGGCTCTGCTCATAGCGACGCAGCAAGGTGGCGTTACCAATGTCCTCAGCGCCTTCAAGTGCGTTTGCCAACGCAGCCACATCTTTGAACCCTAAATTAACGCCCTGCCCTGCCAGCGGGTTAATGGTATGTGCTGAGTCGCCAATCAGGACGACACGCCCCTGATGGTATTGATTGGCATGTTGTCTGGCCAGCGGAAATACCGCGCTTTGTAACACCTCAAATTCACCGGGTAAATCGAAGAAGTGATTTTGTATCTCCTGCTTTAACTGTGTATTAGATAACGTCTTCATCTGCGCCAGCTCATTGCCATGGTGATACCAAATAAGATTGGCATACGGGTATTGCATGGGCAAAAAGGCAATCGGCCCGGACGACTTAAACTGCTGCCAGGTTTTTACCTGCTGCGGCGCATCCAGTTTGATCAGCACACCCATACAATGCTGCTGATATTGCCAACCGGTCACCCCAATGCCGGCCAGTTTGCGTACTACAGAGCGTCCGCCGTCAGCAGCCAAGAGTAAATCGGCCTGATAACTTTGCTCCGGGTAAATCAACTCAACCGAATCAGTATTTTGCTTGATTGCCTGCGGCGTACCAGAAACCTGTTCGACCTGAATGCCAAGGCGTTCGAACTGTGCCCATAAACTGGCCTGAATAAGACGGTTTTCAACAATGTGGCCTAAATGCGTTGCAGCCAGCTCCTCGCAATCAAATAGCAGGCTGTTATTTTCCTGCTCATACGCTTCGAGCTGCTGATACGGTGCCAGTCTGGCATTGCGAAGCAACGGCATTGCCTGGAGTTCATCCAGCAAAGCTTCTGAGAAGCGATTAATGGCTGAAACCCTAATATCTATGGTCTCGTCCGTTAGAGCCTGCATGGCATCCAATGGATGCGTTTCGAGCACAATGACTGTCAGGCCTTGCTGCGCGAGCTTAACGGCCGCTGCTGCGCCCACCATGCCACCGCCTACTATCAGCACTTTGTTTTTCATACCCTTTTTCCTTAGTTCTGCTTGCTAAGTCATATCCTGCTATTGTAACCCAATTCGCTCTGAAAGGTTCACAGCCCTGCATAGTGTAGCCGAGCAAATACAAGATGCCTTGATCTTGGTTTCTAAAGTTAAAAACTATACTTGGCTAGTGTCATTAGGTCATATAAAATACGCGTCCTTTAAACTAATTTCACGCAAGATCCTGGCAAAGATACAGGTTATGCTCTGTACTGGCACAGGTGATGAGCGGGTCGGCTTAGTGATATTAGTTGTTTTAGCGTCGCACACCGTGCTATTCACCGAGTTGAAAACGAGGCATTATTTCAATGAGTAAAAAGTTGCATATCAAAACCTGGGGCTGTCAGATGAACGAGTATGACTCCCAGAAAATGGCGGATCTGCTTGACTCCACCAACGGCTATCAGCTAACAGAAGAAGCTGAGCAAGCGGATGTGATCCTACTCAATACCTGTTCAATTCGTGAAAAAGCACAGGAAAAAGTATTCCACCAACTGGGTCGCTGGAAGCTACTCAAAGACGACAACCCGGATCTGGTGATTGGCGTCGGTGGCTGTGTAGCATCTCAGGAAGGCGACACCATTCGTCAACGTGCGCCTTTTGTTGATATCGTATTTGGCCCGCAAACTTTGCACCGTCTGCCTGAGATGATCAAACAAGTGCAGAGCAAGCAAGGCTCTGTAGTCGATATTTCATTCCCGGAAATCGAGAAGTTTGACCGCCTGCCAGAGCCAAAAGCAGAAGGTCCGAGTGCCTTTGTCTCTATTATGGAAGGCTGCTCTAAATACTGTACTTTCTGCGTTGTACCTTATACTCGTGGTGAAGAAGTAAGCCGTCCACTTGATGATGTTTTACTTGAAGTTGCCCAACTGGCAGAGCAAGGTGTGCGTGAAGTGAACCTGTTGGGTCAGAACGTAAACGCCTATCGCGGCGAAATGCACGATGGCGAAATTTGCTATTTCTCTGATCTGCTGCGCTTTGTGGCGGCCATTGATGGCATCGACCGTATTCGTTACACCACCTCGCACCCGGTTGAGTTCACACCGGACATCATCGACGCATACGCAGACGTACCAGAGCTGGTTGATCACCTGCACTTACCGGTTCAAAGTGGTTCAGACCGCATTCTGAACCTGATGAAGCGTGGCCATACGGCGCTTGAGTACAAGTCGACTATCCGCAAGCTGCGCAAGATCCGTCCGAACCTGAGCATGAGTTCTGACTTTATCATTGGCTTCCCGGGCGAAAGCAAAGCTGACTTCGAAGCAACCATGAATCTTATCAACGACATTGGCTTTGATATGAGCTTCAGCTTTATCTATTCAGCGCGTCCGGGCACGCCAGCGTCTGACTTGCCTGACGATGTCACCGAGCAGGAAAAGAAAGAGCGTTTGTACTTGCTACAAAACCGTATTAATCAAATGGCGCAGGATATCAGCCGCAAAATGCATGGCACTGAGCAGCGTATTCTGGTCGAAGGTCCGTCGAAAAAGAACCCGATGGAATTGCGTGGCCGTACCGAGAACAACCGAGTGGTGAACTTTGAAGGTCCTCACTCAGTGATCGGTCAGTTTGTTGATGTACGTATTACAGAGGCGCTGCCAAACTCGCTACGTGGTGAGCTGTTAAGGACCGAAGCAGAGATGGACTTACGCCGTGATGTGGCACCATCTGATATCTTAAATCGTGCCCCGGCAGAACCTGAAGCCAACGAACTGGGTGTAGCGACCTTTACGCCTTAGTCTTGGAATTTCGACGCCAGCTGATGCTGGCGTCTTGTTATTAGGAAGTTGTTTTGAGTAACCAAGTCAAGAATATCGAATTTTATCTGGAACCCTCCGACAATCACCGCCTATCTTCTTTATGCGGGCCTTTTGATGACAACCTGAAGCAAATAGAACGTCGTCTGGGCATAGAAATTACCCACAGAGATAACTGGTTTAAAGTCACCGGCCAGCCGGTTGTGGCAAAAGCCGCAGTCGACATCTTGAAATCTCTGTATGTCGAAACCCAGCCTGTGCGCGGTAAATTTGCGGATATTGAACCGGATCAGGTCCACCTGGCTATCACCGAAGCGAACTGCCTGGAGCAGGAAGCCCCAGATGTGTGGGAAAAAGAAGTGTTTATCAAAACACGTCGTGGTGTGGTTAAGCCTCGTAACCCCAACCAGAGCCAGTATGTGGCCAATATTCTGACCCATGACATCTGCTTTGGTATTGGCCCAGCGGGTACAGGTAAAACCTACCTGGCGGTAGCGGCAGCGGTAGATGCCCTTGAGCGTCAGGAAATTCGTCGTATTCTGCTGACTCGTCCGGCCGTTGAAGCCGGCGAAAAACTCGGTTTCTTGCCCGGTGACCTGACGCAAAAGATAGACCCTTATTTGCGCCCGCTGTACGACGCCCTGTTCGAAATGTTGGGCTTTGAAAAGGTTGAGCGTTTGATCGAAAAGAACGTGATAGAGGTTGCACCACTGGCCTACATGCGTGGGCGAACGCTGAACGACGCCTTTATTATTCTGGATGAAAGCCAGAACACCACCACAGAGCAGATGAAAATGTTCCTGACCCGGATTGGCTTTAATTCTAAAGCGGTGATCACCGGTGACATCACTCAGGTGGATTTACCACGTGGTGCGCGTTCTGGTCTGCGCCATGCCATTGATGTGTTGGGTGAAGTAGACGAGATTTCATTTAACTTCTTCAAGTCTCATGATGTAGTGCGTCACCCTGTGGTGGCACGCATTGTTGAGGCCTACGAGAAAAAAGAAGAAGCCGAGCGAAAGGAAAAGTTTAACAAACAGCAGGCAAGATTACAGGCACAGGCCAATACCGCGCCGGCTGATACACAGCCAAACGCTAACGATGAGGAGCGCTCATAATGTCGCTTGAGGTAGATCTACAGATTGCCAGTGACTTCGCCAACCTGCCCTCTGCTGAACAATTTCAGTTGTGGGCCGAAAAAGCACTCCTTGCGTATAAGGAAGAGGCCGAGGTCACCATACGAATTGCGGACGAAGCAGAAAGCCAGGAACTGAACAGCCAGTACCGTGGCAAAGACAAGCCGACCAACGTGTTGTCTTTTCCTTTTGAAGCGCCGCCTGGAATTGAGTTGCCTTTAGTTGGCGACCTAATTATTTGTCCTCAGGTGGTTTTTCGTGAGGCCGAAGAACAGGAAAAAACTTTCCATGATCATTTTGCCCACATGGTGGTACACGGGTGCTTGCATTTGTTGGGCTTTGACCATATAAATGAACAGGACGCCGATGAAATGGAAAGTCTTGAAAAAGAATTCTTAGCCGATCTGGGCATTGCTGACCCATATCGAGATGACGTTTAACCGACTGGAGTAACACACCGCAATGAGCGACGAAAACTCGCAAAGTAGTCAGGGTTCTTCGAGCAAGACCTGGCTGGGACGCATCACTCAGATGCTGCAAGGGGAACCCCAAAATAAAGAAGAGTTGGTAGAAGTAATTGCCGACGCGCAGGAACGAGCCCTGATCGACCCTGAAACCAAAGATATGATGGAAGGTGTACTCAGTGTCTCTGAACTGAAAGTCCGAGACATCATGATCCCACGTTCACAGATGGTGACGCTGGATATTGATCAGGACCTGGAGTCGCAGTTACCCGCTATGGTTGAATCGAGCCATTCGCGCTTCCCGGTCATTTGCGAAGACAAAGATCATGTCGAAGGCATTTTACTGGCCAAAGATCTGCTACCGCTGATTGTTCAGCGCGACAGTGAACTGCCAACCATCCGTGAATACTTGCGACCTGCCGTTGTGGTGCCAGAAAGCAAACGTGTTGATGCTCTGCTCAATGAGTTTCGTCAAAAACGCTATCACATGGCCATTGTCATCGATGAGTACGGCGGCGTTTCGGGCCTGGTGACCATCGAAGATATTCTGGAAACCATAGTAGGTGAAATTGAAGATGAGCACGACAACGAAGACGAACAGCAGGCCATTCGCCAGCTTTCTAAACACGTGTTCAACGTTCAGGCTTTGACCCCACTGGATGAATTCAACGACTTCTTTAAAACGGAATATGACACGCAAGAAGCTGACACCATAGGCGGGATCATCCTGCATGCTTTTGGCCATATGCCAAGCCGGGGTGAAACCATTGATATTGCACCTTTGCAGTTCAAGGTTACCAACTCGGACAATCGCCGTATTTTGCAGTTACAGGTGACCATGCCAAAAGCTGAACATGTTGAAGACGTTTTCGAATAAACTCACCACCTTACTGAAAGACAAGTTTGCGTGGCTGGCACTGCTTAGCGGTGCCTCACTGACCTTTAGTTATGCCCCTTTTGGGCTCTGGCCCCTGACTTTTTTGGCGCTCGCAGTTGGGTGTTATGTCACAGATCAGCCCACTACCCGACACGCCGCGAAATATGGCTTTTTATTTGGTTTTGGCTGGTTTGCAGCCGGAATAAGCTGGGTACATGTTTCCATCGCTCAGTTCGGGGGTTTACCCTTACCGGCCTCGCTGCTACTGATGGGCTTACTCTGTGCCTATCTGGCTATTTACCCTGCACTGGCATTTGCACTGGCGACACGTTTTTCGAATAAACCCTGGCAACGTATTGCGCTATTGTTAAGTGGCTTTGCGATATTTGAATATCTGCGTGGCACCTTACTGACGGGATTTCCGTGGCTTAGCTTTGGTTATAGCCAGACCGACGCACCGCTTAACATGCTTGCCCCCTGGATTGGCGAGTTTGGCCTGACCCTGGTGTGCGTGTTACTTGGCGCGCTGCTGTATTACCTGCTCTGGCAAAGGCGCTATCAGCTGACCATGATTGCCCTGCTGCCTGTGCTGGCACTCATCCTGTTTACACGCATAGTGGATAACCCGGTGCACTATAACGGCGAGCAAACCCGAACCTTGCTGGTTCAGGGCAATATTCAGCAAAGCCTGCGCTGGGAGCCGGAGCAGTTCTGGCCGACCATGTCAAAATACCAGGATATGACCCGCCCATTGTGGCAGCAGGCCGACTTAGTTGTCTGGCCGGAGGCTGCGATTCCTGAGCTGGAAGACTTAGCCTTCGACTTTTTGCATAATCTGGATAAAGCCGCCGCGTTTAATCAAAGCGCACTCATTACCGGCATCCCGGATTATCAATTTGATACCCGCAATGTCTATAACACTTTGATTGTGGTTGGTAAACAGCAAGCAGAGGATGAGCAAGGTCATTATCGCTATTTGCATCCCAACCGCTATCAGAAACACCAGCTATTGCCGATCGGAGAGTTTGTTCCCTTTGAAACCTGGTTGCGACCCATTGCGCCGCTGTTCAACCTGGCGATGTCGTCCTTCTCGCGAGGCGAAGCGCAGCAGCCGAACCTGATAGCCAACGGATTGCATATTTTACCTGCTATCTGCTACGAAATTGCCTTCAGCGAACTGGTGAGAAACAATTACACCAGCGAGTCGGATATGCTCTTTACCGTGAGCAACGACGCCTGGTTTGGTGATTCGCACGGCCCGCATCAGCATATGCAAATAGCCCGCATGCGTGCGCTGGAGCTACAACGTCCTCTGATCCGAGTGACCAACAATGGGATCAGTGGGATTTATGATCCACTCAGCCAGACTCAGCATACGCTCCCTCAGTTTGTTGAGGAAACGATGTTACTGGACGTAAAACTGATGAGCGGGAATAGCTGGTATAGTCAGCATGGCAATACGTGGATTTGGGTATTGTTGCTGCTTTTGACCACGCTGGTCATGCTCGAAAAGGGATTAATCAGAGTTAGATACCGGGTTGAGCGTGACTATTTATAAAAGTAGTCACGCTTTGAGCAAAGAGGTTTCCGACTAACCTTTACACACTGAAGCCCCTCTCAGATACTGCACCATGTTTGTGAGCTTTTTGCTTTAGTAAAGTGCACTATCACTTTCATTATGCCTTCATTTTTATTAAACCACTGAAAGTATTAGCATTATATTTTTGGCATAGTTCTTCCTTATTCAATAATAATGAACTCGGCAGGAATGAAAATATGCTCTATACATTTATCGACACCTTAAGTCTGATCTGGCGAATAGACTGCAGTGTATGGCCACTGCGGGACCAACAGTTTAACAGTGAGGAAAGCTAATATGGCTGCTAAACTCTCTGCCACGCACCCCAGTGTACTGCGTGCGGTGCATATGGTGCAAAGCCAGCAGCTGACCATTCATGAAGCAGCCGCACAGTTTGCCTTATCCCAGCGCACGCTTTACAGGGCACTTCGGGGTAAACAGCCCCGCACTCAGCCTCGCTATTCGCAGCTGTTACTTCAAAAGCAACAACTGGAGTCTCAGCTTCGTCAGATCCGTGAAGAACTGGCTTGTATGCAAAAGGATGGCTATGCGACTCATAATTGAACCTCTGGCACAGCTCACCATGGCGCATCAGCAAGCACTTTCATGTCAATTACAAGCTTGTGTCGCTCAGGGTGCATCCCTGGGGTTCTATCACCCTCTTTGTGACGCTGACGCGACCGATTACTGGACTCAGGTCAACACTGAGCTCACGGAGAAAAAACGCCTCTTACTAGGCGCTTACATCAATCAGCAGTTGGTTGCCTCGGTACAACTGGTCCCTTGTCAAAAACAAAATGGCCGGCATCGGGGTGAAGTCGAAAAATTACTTGTACATCCCGATTATCAACGTCAGGGTATCGCCCAAACACTGATGCAGCATCTCGAAGTTTATGCCAGTCAGCTGGGTATCAAGCTCTTAGTGTTAGATACACAAAGTGGTGATAAGTCAGAGCTGTTTTATCAGGCCGTTGGCTTTACCAAAAGCGGAGAGATCCCCCATTTTGTGAGTGATCAACAAGGCGTCCTGTATGCCACCAGCTATTATTTTAAGCTGGCTTCCCCAGGCTAATACCAATTTCACTTAATACCTGTGCTATTTGAAGGAGCAAATATGACGCTAACGGCGTTAAAAATTTCTCATTTAGAACAACTAAATAGCAAAATTTTTGCCTTGTTATCGACCCTATTTTCTCGCCTCAAAATAGAACACTTAATTAAACAAATTGGTATAACTTAATAAAGAGTAATGTACTATGAAGATATAGAAGTTTTAGTCCGGATGCAGCTCTCTTATTTCATAGCAAGTTTTGACTGTTTTCCACAGCAACGGCTTGATCAATTGAGCGTAACAATAAAGTTTTCCGCCAGCACCTTGCTTCTTTCTACTTTCAGGTCAGACGCAACAATCAACTTTTCTCCTTCTTTGGAAAGAACATAGCTGTTCCCAAACACATCGACCATACGTCCATTTATAAGCACGATCTTCTCATCACACTCGTCGTGCTTAATACGGTGATATATGACACTTTGCCAGTTGGGTTTGTTTATCAACTCCAGTTTATCAGGGTCTTGCTTCAACGCATCAGCGACATTTATTAATTGACACAGCCCGGTGATGAGCTTGTGGTGACGTGCCTCTCCTTGCCAATAATTGAACCACAACGAAAAACCCAGCATCGGCAGAATAAACAATCCCAAACAAAACCAAGTACATGCTTTCACTTTAAATAATTTCATCACTGGGCTAGTTCACCGACTCTCCATGCACGATTTGGTGTAATAAAAATAGTTTCATTTTTAGTCCTTTTTAAATGGTGGTGGTAACGGGGGAAATAAAGACACCTCCCTTTTATAACGATAGGTACCATTTGTACTGTTACGAATACTTAATACAGGGTCTATGCAGCCCAAGTATTCAATAATAAACTTAGCACCAGGTTCCAGCCTGGAGCGACAACCAACATCAAACTCCCCTTCCACCTCATAGTGCCTGCCATCTTCCAATATAGCGTTATCCCTATCCGTCAAGTTGTAAAGCAAAATGGTTTCCAATTGCCGACCACTTCTCGCCGCATCCTCGCCATAATACAGATATACGGGGTTCCTGCGCTGTGATCTCAACAGTAACCCTGTAACCTTAATGACCTTTCCATCGTAACGTTCAGGGTCAACAATAACTTTAAGTAGTGACACCTGAGTGGATTCAGACAATGCCGAAAATGATGCTACAAAGCATGCAATACAAAAACTTAATTTTACTAAATTGGACATCTTTTCGCTCCTGAAGTTGTAGTTGTTTGGCAACAAAGTCCAGATCACTGACTGGTCGGGCATAGACATTGCCAAAATTTGTTATTTTAGGAGTCATTCTGTTATAAAAAATGCGCCAACTAGCGGAGCATTTTTAAGTTAGCTCAGTAAACTAAATAAGCAGTGAATACCGTTACTCGTGTGCCTAGTCCTCAGGTGGGCTTCCTGAACCGATGACCAGTCGCTCCTGAATAATAGATGGATAAATACTCAGCCAAGAATCTTCATTAACCGACAAAATATGCTTGTTATTTCTATCTATGTATACATTCAGTATATTCGGCGGCTCAGGCTTACCAATCAAGGAGACGATCTCCATCCGCTTATTGCTAAACTCATCACTGCAAAAGGGCAGTTTATAAATTTCTGATATGCTTGCCAGTAAAACTTCAAAGCTCCCCTTCTCTTTACTGGAAAAAGGGGCCGGGCTCACAGTATAGCTCAGCTCATACTTAGGATGTGCATAGATATTAGATTTATAAACTTCCTCAGCAACCGAGATCTCTTCTGATTCCTGAAGCTCCCCCTTCGCCATTAAGACTTCCAGGCCAAACAGCTTGGCTCTGACCGTCTCGACCCCAAGCTGCTGATAAGGGAACGTATCCTCGCTCACATAATGAAAGCGAATATGTGCCAATGTATCTAATTCGTCCTGACAAGAAAAGCTCTGAAATGCAATCATTGCTATCATAAGAAAGGCGCTTTTTTCCAACATTACATAACCATTTTTCATAGAAATATATAAACGTCCAAGTAGTGTCTAGCTAAGTGGCTTGGTGGGATAGCACTTAATATACATGGAATTTAGTGTGGTACCCATCTAAATTAGTCTTCTAGCTCAGGCCTTCTAGCCGTTATTTCAAACTGACGTAGATAATGCGCCATCTGCCCTTAGACCGGCTCAATAAATTAATGATATTTGATTATGCCAACGGTCAAGCGTAACCGATGCCAAGCGATTGATGATTGTCAAAATAAGCCCATTGCAACCAGTGCACTTGCAGGGAGTAAAATTAAAAGGTTGTTGACTTTCAATTAACCCACTGATTTAATTTTATTTTTATTTATAAAAAGGAGCCTGCATGAGGGCAATACTTGGAGTAGTTGCAATACTCTTTACCATCATAGTAAACAGAGCGCACGCATTGACATTAATTGAAGATGTTGCAGTTAGCAGTGAAAAACAAACCATTACATTTAATGGTTACACTGATCCCGTTATTATTTCATCGGTGCCAACACTCAATGACAGTGAACCGGGCGTTATTTCCATTTCGAATGTGACCTCAACCAGTTTTGATGTTCAATTTAAAGAGTGGCCATATCTTGATGGCGTGCACGAAGAAGAACGTGTGTCATTTTTAATTGTTGAAAATGGCCGCCACCAGCTTGAAGATGGCAGCATCTGGGAAGCCGGAAAATTTAACCTTAAAAGTGGCAATACTCAGCTATTTTTTAAAGAAAGCTTTGCGCATGCACCTAGTGTACTACTGAGTGGCCAAACTCAAAACCGCAGTGATGCATATACATTGCGTGCTTCTAGCGTTTCCAAACTGACTTTTGGTGCAGACTTAGAAGTACAGGAGCTTGGTAGTGCACACACAGATGAAACCATTGGTTATCTTGCTATCTATAAAGAGACTAATAATGGGTTTACGAATGAAAACCTGGCTTATAACCTAACGCATCAAGCAACCAATCAAACCGGTTTTCAAACCCTGAACGGCAAGCTTTTTATACAAGAAGAGCAATCTAAAGACTCCGAGACAAACCATGTATTGGAAGTGGTGAATATTCTAAATTTGAAAAACCAACTCTTTGCGCAAGACATCACCCACTACGGTAAAGATACCATGTCGCTTCGCTTAGAAACCTCCAGCACATTCACAATTGAGCCTGGTGATAAAACAGGTCAATACGGGAATATCGCTTTAATCGGTTCAAATGGCTTAACCGAATCATCTTACACGACTAGCCAAAGCTACTATGCGGATAGTGCCTCTGGTGCATTCGACGGCTATAACAATTCAACACTGGTAAATAATGACGCCACTGAAGGAAAGATTAAACGAGGTATTTGGCTAAGTACTGTGGTTCAGGAACACTGGCTTCAGGTTGCCTTTGAGAAACAAGCTTACATTACGTCATTTAGACTTATGGTGCATAACAGTGCCGCTGACCTTGGTATGGGTGTTAAAGACATCACGTTACAGGTGTCTGATGATAATACCAACTTTATTGATCATGAGTCATTTACCCTAACCAGAAGTTATGATCAAACCGTAGAGCTTACACAGCCGGCAATCGGGAAATTTGTCAGGTTAAAGATCCACTCTACGCACGGGCATAACTATCGTGTGATTTCAGAATTAGAATATTATGGCGGTTTTGTTGGCAATGGCGCTCCTGAAGTACTAACTGAAGAGCCAAATCCAGCGAATGGCATTACCTGTGCCACCATTAAGCAGCAAAACCCAACTGCCAGCTCTGGTTTCTACGACATTGACCCTGATGGCGACAATGGCATTGCACCGTTTAGTGCATACTGTGAAATGACACAAAATGGCGGTGGCTGGGCGTTAGTTGCGCATCATACCGATGGACTTGAAAGTATCGTACATACCTCACCTGTTACCTTAAACACGGTCGGTGTACTTGCAAATGATCAATGGCAGGCCATTCGCAACAACATGACAACGGGTATGATGTTTGTTGATGAGCACAGCAAGGTTTCACAAATAAGCAAAAGCAAACTCGTAAACGCTAACTGTATTTCTGTGAAACAAAATAATGACTTAACTGAGCCTCAGGTACCTTACGATATTGCCGTTTTATGGCATAACGAAAATACTGGGTGCAGTATGTCAGGATTAGATTACTCATTTATTGCTTTGAGTATAAAATCTACCAGTCGAGGCGATGGCTACCTGCGCGCTGGCGCGTCGTTATACCAACACAGCGTTAAGTTCGATGTATGGCCTTATAGCCATGGAACTTACAGTGGCGCAGAGCAAAATACGTTGTACTACTACGTAAAATAAAAAGGTTGCAATGCAATAGAGGGAGCTTATGTGCTCCCTCTCAGGTTGATGAGTCGCCCTACTTCCCACCAGCCAAATCTATAAAAGTACCAGTCGCATAGCTTGCCTGTTCACTGAGCAACCAGGCGATGGCGCTGGCCACCTCTTCGGGCCTGCCACCTCTTTGCAGTGGCAGGAGTGATGCCAGCCTGTCGACTCTGCCGGGCTCACCGCCATCGGCATGAATATCGGTGTAGATGCAGCCCGGGCGAACGCAATTAACCCGGATCCCTTCTGCTGCCAGCTCCAGAGACAAACCTCGCGTAAAGCTATCAATGGCGCCTTTTGCTGCGGCGTAATCTACGTATTCATTGGCACCACCCAAATAAGAAGCTGCCGATGAGACATTCACTATGGCGCACCTGTCCATCTGGTGATGGGCACGGATCTGTTTAAGCACTTCTCTGGCACAGATAAAATACGGTGTCACGTTAGTACACAACATCTGATTGATACGCTCTGCGGTCATATCCTCCACGCGCATTTGGGTGTCCAGTACTCCGGCATTATTGACCAGGTGTGAAATCGGCCCAAGCTGTGTTTTGATGTCGTCGCACAACTGAACCACCTGTGCTTCTTCGCTAATATCAGCAGCAAAGTGGTGTGCTATGCCACCTTGTGCATGGATCTGAGCAACCACCTGCTCGGCTGCCGCACGATTCGATTTATAGTTAACTGCGACCAGATAGCCCTGCTCCGCCAGCAAGTTAGCCGTTGCGGCACCGATCCCCCGACTTGCGCCTGTTATTAATACTACTTTTTTCATTGTTATTATTTTTCCTGAAAAAAGGGGTGCCAAGCACCCCTTTATATTGTTGATAAGCTTTGTATCAAATACTTACTTAGCACTGATTATCGACCAAACTCAGTTGGTGCTGGTGGCACCGTGAGCTGCTTCTTCGGGTTTGCTTTCATCTCTTTAAGCAACTCCTCAACAGCACGCTCCACTGATGGATCTTTACCCGCGTGGATCAGCTCAGGACGATCAATCACTTCGATATCCGGGCTGACACCTTCATCTTCAATGATCCAGTTGCCATCATTGTCCAGAATACGGAAAGTCGCGGCAATCACCTGACCGCCGTCAACCAAACGAGGATTACCCGAAATACCGATCAAACCACCCCAGGTACGCGTACCGATCAGCTTACCAAGCCCTGCCTGACGGAAGTAATAAGGTAGCGCATCACCACCAGAACTAGAGTAGCCATTGATCAACATCGCCTTAGGACCATCGTGAGCAAACTGAGGCGTTTTCGTCGGCTCAACACCACGACGCTTCCAGTAGTTCAGAGGCTTACGTGCCAGCCAGGTGATCATGTGTTCAGGAATGAAGCCACCGCCATTGTAACGGTCATCAATGATCAGAGCATCTTTGGTTGTTTGTGGCATAAAGTGCTTAAACATCGCACGGTTACCCTCAAACAGCGTATTTGGCAGGTGAATGTAGCCAATGCGACCACCCGATAGCTTGTCCACATAGTCCATACGAGAGTGAACCCACTCCAGATAACGCAAACCACCTTCACTGGCGCTTGGCTTCACCGTTACCTTCCAGGCGCCATCCAGGCTTGGGGTGTCGTTGAGGCGTAGTTCAACCTGAGTACCCTGAGTATTTTCCAGCAGTTCGTAGAAGTTGCTCACGGTGTTTACCGCACGGCCATTAACCGACACTATGTAGTCACCCTTACTGGCATTAACGCCAGGCTCGCCCAATGGAGAGCGGAACTCTTCATGCCAGTTTTCACCCTGATAGATTTTTTCGATGCGCACAAAGCCTGAGCTGTGGGCACTGATCTGGGCGCCGAGCAGACCATGCTTCTTGCGTTTCGCTTTAGGCTCATCACCTGACTGAACATAGATGTGACCCGCGTTGATCTCACCTGCAATTTCGCTCAGTACATAGTCCAGATCATTGCGGTGTGCCACGGCATCAGCCATCGGCTGATAGCGCTTCAGGATAGCATCCCAGTCCTGACCATGGTGGTTTTCATCATAGAACCAGTCTCTGAGCGTTCGCCAGCCTTCGACATACATTTGTTGCCATTCAACTTTAGGGTCAATCTTCAGTATCATGTTACCCAGATCAAGTTGCGTTGCTTTCAGGTCCTGCTTGGCTTTAGGCTTGATCACACTGTATTTGCCGCCTGCACGCACAATCAGGTGCTCACCACCTGCCGCCACCTTATAGGCCTGTACGCCCTTGGCAACCGTTTGCACTTTGCCATCTTGTTTATTTGGGATCAGCTTCAATGTGCCTTCAGACAGCGCCAGTACGCCGTCTTTGACGCCATTTAAGTCTCCATAGTCACCCGCTTTCGCAGGCAATGCTACAACCCGTGACATAAAGCCATCTACCTGGAGCTGATTTTCAGTTGTACTGTCTTTGCTCTTATCGTCTTTCTCTTCGCTGACAATTGCCGCTTCATCGCTGTTAAACTGTGTCAGAGATGAAACCTTGTCATTCACTGCAACGGCATAAAGGCGTGTTGCATTGTTATACAAATAAGCAAACTCATAAGCGCTGAAGGTCAGGTTAAAATCGCGCTCCGATGTGAAATACAGATACTGACCATCCGGTGAGAAAGCCGGGTTCTGTTCATTGGTCATATCATCAGTCAGACGACTCAGCACTTTGCTTTGGGTATTGTAGTGCCACAAAGAAGCAAAGCGATTGGCATTGTTCTTTACAAAGATCAGATCTTCGCTGTTTGGAGACCAGGTATACTGGGTGATGCCATCATCGTCGTACTTGCCGGTATCGATCTTATGCAGCTCACCTGAGCTTACATCCAGCCACCACATAGTGTGGTTCTTATCAGCAAATAGCAGCTTTGAGCTGTCGGCCGACCAGATAGGGTCAAAACGCCAGATGGACCCGTTGCTGGTAAGTTGCTTAACTTCATTGTTATTAGCGCGGTCTTTCAGGTAAATCTCATACTCACCCGTTGCGTCACTCATATACGCAATATAACGGCCATTCGGTGACCAGCTCGCAGCAATTTCACGGCCTTCAGCCGTCATACTCAAGTTGCGCGTCGGGCCCTGCTCAACCGGGACTGAGAATACTTCACCACGCGCCGTGAATAGGGCACGTTTACCATCGTGAGAAACGTCCATTGAGTCAATGAACTTGCTGACATTTTTTGTGTAAGGCATAGCGTACTTGCGTACCCCGGGCACATTGATGGTCAGCTTTTCTGTGGTTTTAGTTGCTTCATCAAAGCGATACAAATAGCCGCCATTTTCATACACGATGGCATCTGGCCCGGCAGATGGCCACAGTACATCATACTCACTGTGGTTGGTCATCTTAACCGGTGCTTTCCCTTCACGGTATTTATACAGGTTTAGGGTATAGTCACGATCAGATACGAAGTATATGCTGTCGTTCACCCAGGTTGGCTGCTGATCAGTTGCTCTGTGTTCGGTCAGCTGTTTTGAGGTGTTGTTTTCTAAATCATACACCCAGACATCCTGTGCACGACCGCCCCGGCTGCGCTTCCAGGTTCTGAACTCGCGGTCAATCGGCGTATAGACAAACTGCTTACCATCTGGTGACAGCATACCACCACCACTTTCTGGAATGGCCAGCGGTTGCTCTAGTCCACCATCAGCAGGGATCATGTAAGGACGACCCATACGTTTACCCCAGGGCGTGCGGTTGGCACGAAACACAATATGCTTGCCATCCGGTGTCCAGTCAAACACTCGGTAATCAAACCCACCTCGTGGCGGCATTGGGCCCACATCATTGTAGTAAGTAAGCTGCTTCAGATTAGAGCCATCGGCATCGATCACATAAATCTGTCGGCTGCCATTGTACTCGGCCGCAAACGCAATGCGTTTTCCATCTGGTGAAAATTTGGGGAAGGTCTCAAAGCCAACATGGTCGGTCAGGCGGGTGCTGTTACCCGACTTGGTATCCGCAATGTAGATATCACCGCCATATACAAAAGTGACTTTGTCCTGATGAATATCAGGGAAACGCAGTAGCCGCGTGTCCTGAGTTTGATATGCAGCCGCCAATGGGGCAGCTACAGCCGCTATAGCGGCAACTAGATGCTTGAGTTTCATAAGCCTCACAAATTAGTTTTGTTATTTTATCTCATTTATAATAACAACTCTGTTCCTAATTACAGCTAACTTGCGGCCAAAAGCTTGTTACAAAATATGAAACCCGGATTATCTGTCCATGAGCTGATAATCCATCTTGTGATCACTGAAAGTTCAACACTTCCACGCCTCTGTCTTCTTTGATGTGCTCTATCACCATATAGGTGTGGTTAGTTCCAACCCCAGGTATTTCAACAATCTGCCCGAGTACTTCACGGTACTGACGCATATCCTGCACCCGGATCTTCAACAGGTAATCAAATCCCCCTGCAACCATATCGCAGGCTACGACATTGGGGATCTCCACCACATGCTGCCTGAATGTTTCAAATACAGACTCAGTGGAGCTTTTAAGCGTGATTTCAACATGCGCAACCAGGTGCTGTCCCAGCTTTGCCGCATTTAATTGAGCAGCATAGCCCTCAATATACCCTTCGGCCTCCAGCTTTTTCACGCGATCCAGGCATGGACTGGGGCTCAGATTGACGGCTTTCGCCAGGTTTACATTGGAAATACGGGCATTTTTTTGCAGGATATCCAGAATTGCCATATCGATCCTGTCGAGCACCCGCGTTTTAATTGAAGTGGTCATTCAGCATAAAATTCTGTGCAGCTTCGCAATTACCCGCAAATTTACCGTAATCAAAAAAAATAAGACAGCATATTCTGCTGTCTTTTCGATAGAATGTCCCCGAAATTTGACGTAACCGCCACATTAAGATCGTATCCGTGGCAAACCATTTATTAGAACGCGAGACTGGCTAAAAGTTGAACACGCCCTGAGGTGTGTTAAGGTTAGCACTATGACCGCATCATATTGTCGTAATTGAGACTTTTTGCAGGTACCGCCCAAATTTAATAGGTACGCAACGACTAGCAAGTACTTACCAACCTTGTTAGCACGCAAAGCATTAAGTTGTTCAATTTACAATCATTTTTGACTCTTATTTTATGAGGCTGAGTTATGCTTTATAACGGCGATTTGACAACCACCTGTCCTATCAGACAGAAGATCCGCGATTTTTACCGCATCGATGAAAACGAAGTTATCGACCATATTCTGCCGCTGGCAGAAGTCGGCGTAACGGCACGTAGCCGTGCCTGGGAAAGAGCCCGTCAGATGGTTTTGAATATTCGTCGCGATCAGGATGGCCAGAATGGTGTAGACGCACTGCTGAACGAATTCTCTCTGTCGTCAGAAGAAGGCGTAGTACTGATGTGTCTGGCTGAAGCCCTACTTCGCGTGCCAGATAAAGAAACTCAGGATCAGCTTATTCGTGACAAACTGGCCAAAGGTGACTGGAGCTCGCATTTAGGTAGCAGTGATTCTCTGTTCGTCAACGCCTCTAGCTGGGGCCTGTTGGTTACCGGTAAAATGGTGAACTACAGCGATAAAAATCAGGAAGAGCAGTTTGGTGTTCTGAAACGTACCATTGGCCGCCTTGGTGAGCCGGTGATCCGTAAGTCTGTAAACTTTGCTATGAAGATCATGGGTAAGCAGTTCGTAATGGGTGAGACCATTCAGGACGCCATTACCCGCGCCGCAGAAAAAGAACAAAAAGGCTATGTATACTCGTACGATATGCTGGGCGAAGGCGCACGTACAATGGCCGACGCTGAGCGCTACTACCAGAGCTACATGAATGCGATCCATGCCATTGGTAAAGCAGCGGCGGGTCGTGGTCCAATCAAAAGCCCGGGCATTTCTGTTAAGCTTTCTGCTATCCACCCACGTTATGAGTTTTCTCACAGCGACCGTGTAATGGACGAGCTGGTACCAAAGCTGAAAGAACTGGCTGTGGCGGCCAAGCAATACGACATCGGCTTTACCGTAGATGCTGAAGAAGCCGATCGACTGGACATTTCTTTAGACGTAATTGAAGCCGTCTTCTCAGCTCCAGAGCTGGATGGCTGGAATGGTTTCGGTCTGGCGGTACAAGCCTATCAAAAACGTGCCATTTTCGTTGTTGAATGGGTTGCTGATCTGGCACGACGCGTTGGCCGCAAGCTGATGGTCCGCCTGGTAAAAGGTGCCTACTGGGATACTGAAATTAAAACCACGCAGCAAGACGGTTTAGACCACTTCCCAGTATTTACCCGTAAAGCAACCACCGATGTGTCTTATAAAGCCTGTGCTATCAAGCTACTGGAAGCACGTGATGTGCTGTTCCCGCAGTTTGCAACACACAACGCCTACACAGCCGCAACCATCCTTGAAGTTGCGAAAGGCGACAATACTGGATTCGAATTCCAGCGCCTGCATGGCATGGGTGAGTCACTATTTGATCAAATCGTTGAAAGTGAAGGCATTCAGTGCCGTGTTTATGCACCGGTTGGCCATCATGAAGACTTGCTAGCTTATCTGGTACGTCGTCTACTGGAAAATGGCGCTAACTCATCGTTTGTAAACGCCATTGTCGACACTACTAAGCCGGTAGAGTCGTTACTGCCAGATCCGGTTGAAACCCTGCAAGGCCTGCGCAACAAATACAACAAGCAGATCAGCCTGCCTATCGAGCTGTATGGTGCTGAGCGTCCTAACTCAAAGGGTATGGACCTGACTGATATCAACGTGCTGACGCCATTCAAAGAGAATCTGGACAACTGGTTCAATGAACATCGTATCGAAGAAAATGATGTGCCAGAAGGTCGTATGGCGGTTCGTAACCCGGCCAATCATAAAGAGATTGTCGGTCATGTGCCTGTGCACGATGATGCGTACATGCAAAGCATTCTAAGTAATGCCGAAAACGCTTTTGCAGACTGGTCGCAAACACCAGTAAAAGAGCGTGCTGATCTGCTGCGCCGCGTCGGTGACATTCTTGAGCGTCATCACGATGAGCTGGTTGCAATCTGTATTAAAGAAGCCGGTAAGATCACTCAAGATGGCATCGATGAAGTCCGTGAAGCCGTCGACTTCTGTCGCTACTATGCAGCCCGTGCCGAAGAGCTGGCTAAAGACGAGCGCTTTGAAGCCCGTGGCGTGATTTTATGTATCAGCCCTTGGAACTTCCCGCTGGCGATTTTCCTTGGTCAGGTTGCCGCTGCTATTGTGACTGGTAATACAGTTATTGCAAAACCTGCTGAGCAAACCAGTATGATTGCATTGCGTTGTATCGAGTTGATGCGTACTGTGGGCTTGCCAGAGCACGTCGTACAGCCAGTTATTGCCCGTGGTAGTGAAGTGGGTAAGCACATTGTACCGGATGAGCGTATTCAGGCCGTGATGTTTACCGGCTCTACTGAAACCGGCACCCTGATTTCACAGATCCTGGCTGAGCGTAACGATATCCAGGTACCTCTGATCGCTGAAACGGGTGGCCAGAACTGTATGGTCGTTGACTCAACAGCACTGCCTGAGCAGGTTGTGGATGATGTGATTTCATCAGGCTTCCAAAGTGCAGGTCAGCGCTGTTCTGCACTACGTGTATTGTTCCTGCAAGAAGATGTGGCTGATGGCATTATCAAAATGCTTCAGGGTGCACTGCAAGAACTGCATGTTGGTGATCCAGCCATGTTGTCTACAGACGTAGGCCCAGTTATCGACGAAAAAGCATTGAATGCGCTAACCAAGCACGTTGATTTATGAAGAGCAATGGCAAGCTATTGTTCGAAGCTAAGATCCCGGACAACAGCGAGAATGGTGCTTACTTCTTTGCACCGCGCTTGTATGAAATCTCTGACCTGTCAGTACTTAAACGCGAAGTCTTTGGTCCGGTTGTCCATATCATCCGCTTCAAAGGTGAAGATCTGGACAAGGTAATCGACCAGATCAATGGCACTGGATACGGCCTGACTATGGGGGTTCACTCACGTATCGAAGCACGCTGTGAGTACCTGGCTAAGATGTCTCGCGCGGGTAATGTCTACGTTAACCGTAATATGATTGGTGCTATCGTTGGTGTTCAGCCGTTTGGTGGTCGAGGCCTGTCTGGTACTGGTCCTAAAGCAGGTGGTCCAAACTACCTGTTGCGCCTGGTTAAAGAAAAAGCGTCTCCGGATAACGTGCAGATGACCAATCTGACACCAGATGAGCTGGAAACACACCACTTCCCGGGTGCCGTTGAGCAGGTTGAAGCTCTGATGCAGAACTCGCTGCGCGACGAGAAGATCTGGCGTGCAACTCCACTGAATGACCGTGTTTCTGCGGTGCGTCAGCTACTGGCTAAGGTAGCCACGGTTGAGATCATCGACGAGTTGGCTGATGACTTAGCCCTGACGCTGGCAGATGCTCGTGCCCAGTTGAACCGCCTGGAAAAACGTATGCGTTCACACATAGTATTACCTGGGCCAACGGGTGAATCTAACACCCTGCACCTTGAGCCTCGTGGCTGTGTAGTGTGTTATGCCGATAAGAGTACCTCATTTAACTTCTGGGCGTTGTCGGTCATTACCGCTCTGGCTGCCGGTAACACGGTAATTACGGTTGCCTCTGAGTTATTCTATGAAGAAGCACAGGCGTTCCGCGATAAGTTTATCGCGACTGGCGTTGCCGAAGGGGTATTCCAGGTTGCTAAGCCAAACCAGTTACAGGCTATTCTGGCGCACCCTCACCTGTCTGGCGCAGTGGTTGCTGCCCGCTCATCACGCCTGGGCTACTTCAGTCAGCAACTGGCTGCGCGCAAGGGCGCCATTTTGCCAGTGATCAGCGCTGAGTACTACGATACGTTGATCAGCCGTCTGGTGACAGAGAAAACAATTAGTATTGATACCACGGCATCGGGTGGTAATACCTCTCTGATGACATTGGTAGAAGATGACGAATAATAGAATTCGTTAAATCTTAATTTCACTTAAGCCGGCATTCGCCGGCTTTTTTTATATTTAATATCAATGGCCTTAACACAGTTGTAATGCACAAATTACAAGCCTGTACCTTGATTTGTAGCAAAACTATTTCATTTTTTAGTTAACCGTTATATTGTGCCTGCTTCTCTCACAAAGTTAGGGGCTATGTGTGCAAAAGAACAAAACCATCGGCAGCATGTTAATTGTCGCCGGCACCACAATTGGAGCTGGCATGCTGGCGTTACCTATCGCCTCAGCAGGCCTGGGCTTTACCACTGCTTTACTCTTAATACTGGCAACCTGGGTGTTAATGACTTATACCGCATTACTGATGTTAGAACTGCACCAGTACGCCAGTAAAGAAGCGACCTTGAACACGTTGGCCAAGCGCATTTTAGGCAAGAAAGGTCAGTATATTGCTAATTTCTCCATGGTCTTTCTATTCTATGCCTTGTGTGCAGCCTATATCGCGGGTGGAGGCGCTCAGCTACAAGAAAAACTTACAGCCTTAACCAATATGGAGATAGCACCTCAGGCAGGCTCAGTGTTGCTGGCCGTACTTGTTGCAACAATCGTCACTCTGGGCACCAGTACAGTTGATAAACTCAACCGTGTTCTGTTTGCAATCAAGATAGTTGTTTTGGCCAGTTTGTTTTTTGTTCTGACTCCCTATGTGCGCGGGCAGCACTTATTAGATATGCCGGTAGAACAAGGGCTGATCATCTCTGCACTACCCGTTATCTTCACGTCATTTGGTTTTCATGGCTCTATTCCTTCCATCGTTAAATACGTTGGGCTGGATATACGCACTTTAAGAAAAGTGATGATAGTCGGGGCTTCATTACCCCTAGTGATTTATATCGGCTGGCAACTGCTTAGCCAGGGCGTGATGGCACAGAGCGCCCTACTCAACAGTGAAGGTTTGCCTGGATTCGTTGCCAGTATTTCTAATATTGCGCATAGTCCGCAAGTAAGCACTTTTGTCACCCTGTTTGCCGATCTGGCGCTGGCAACGTCATTTCTTGGCGTCAGCCTGGGTCTGTTCGACTTTTTTGCAGACGCCTTTAAAAAACGCAATACCGTGTCTGAGCGAGTGATCACTGCGCTGATCACTTTCTTGCCTCCTCTTGGCTTTGCACTGTTTTACCCGCAGGGATTTATCATGGCGCTGGGCTATGCTGCTATCGCACTCGTTGTGCTCGCCATTTTCCTCCCCGTTGCTATGGTCTGGCAACAACGTAAAACGCATCAGACGACCAAAGGCGATAACCCGACAGCTGACGGCTACCAGGTTGTTGGCGGTAATGTTGGACTGATTTGTGCTGGCTTATGTGGTGTACTGATCATTTCTGCACAATGTCTGCAAATGCTGGGTGTGATCCCGGCACTTTAACAATTAACCACACTTTTTGCCTCGATTTAACTGTGGCTGGCGATATAATGTCCGCACTA
Source organism: Pseudoalteromonas sp. R3 (assembly GCF_004014715.1). Taxonomy (NCBI): domain Bacteria; kingdom Pseudomonadati; phylum Pseudomonadota; class Gammaproteobacteria; order Alteromonadales; family Pseudoalteromonadaceae; genus Pseudoalteromonas; species Pseudoalteromonas sp. R3. The sequence continues at coordinate 923,962 of NZ_CP034835.1, read as the reverse complement.
AGACATTCCCAGCCGTAGTTAAGAAGGACCGCATGAAACATCTCATCCCCCTCATTCTTCCAACCGTTTTGCTAATTGCCTGTGGCGGAGAAAACAGCGAACCATTAAAAGCCGATCCAAATTCGTCAAGTAACAATGGTCATCGGATACAAGCTCAACCGTACAAAGTTGCGGCAACGATTTTAGTGCGCAACGCTCGCTCAACAAGTTTGAGCGCACCGCTGTTTTCTGGCAGATCGAAGGAGCACGGTTGCAATCAAAGCCGCAGCTGCTTATCTATGCAGACAAGTTTTCATTAAATGCTTCTCACCAGCTCAGTTCAGACGAAACACTGTGCTTGCTGGCAGCCGACATATTTGGTTCAAGTGGTGCCCAGACTTGGATAGGTGACGACAATGGCTCGGTTAAACAGGGAGAATTGTATTACTACAGCCCTGCAATTACATTTACTGGTGCTTTACCTGAGCTGAAATCTCTTGATGACTGGCGCAGCCTGGGCTCTCCTGCACATACCACATTAACAACCCCAGCCAGTGACATCACTATCTGGTACCGTGATAAAGATGAAAACCGCTTTACGTTAGGTACATCAGAAAGCAACCAGAACCCTGTGACTATGAACTGCACCCAAGATGGGTTCGCATTATCCTATTCATTATCACAGGTAGCACAAAGCCAGCTGGATACCTTAAACCCTAGCTTCTGTGAAACTCAGGGTACAGGTGATAACGCAACAACACATTGCCTGAGCGTTGCTTTAACAACTACGGATAAACTAGAGTCATGTCAGTTTGGCACAACCAGTGTGGCGTTGCCTGACAGCTCGGGTAATAAAACAGCTGTAAAGGTCTCCGGCACACTCGCAATAGACAACGATGATGCCGAACTGAGTATTACTCAAATCGACATTAAGTAGTTTTTATACCAATTTGCTTAATTAAGTGTTCTATTTTGAGGCGAGAAAATAGGGTCGATAACAAGGCAAAAGTTTTGCTGTTTAGTTGTTCTAAATGAGAAATTTTTAACGCCGTTAGCGTCCTATTTACTCCTTCAAATTGAACAAGCCTATGGCAGTGTTACCTATGCGCTCCTGGCGCCTCGCACGCGAGGGGTTATACCAATTTGCTTCATTAAGTGTTCCATTTTGAGGCGAGAAAATATGAACTTCGGATTGTTAAGCCGACCTGTAAACAGGAGCAGGTAACAGCCCGGGGTTAGCTGGTTTCTTCGGTTACTTTAGTGGTTTTTCTATTTTTACCCAACACATAGATAAGCGGCACAAAGCATAAGAACACGGTTGCATAATTAACCAAAGGTAATACCGTCATGTACAGGTAACCTGAGTAGCTGAGATCCATCAGATGGCGATCAACGAGCCTGAAAAGTTGTAATAAGGGGGCGGGGATAACCACAAGCTGACAGATGATACTCTGCCACATATACATTTTGTCTTTAAGTGCCCAGTAGGCAACTATGGCGATAAAGAGTACATCCATCGCTGCCCAGTAAATGTAACGGTAGACTTTGCCACCATCGACACTCAAAATTAGGTCGTAGGTTAAATAACCATTGATAAAGAAAACGAGGCAAAGTAACGAGTATCTTAACGCTTGTCTGTCCTTTAAAAAATAGAACAATACAACGGCTATCGACACCAAAATCATCTGGCTATCAATGATCGCTATCAGTGTATTGTGAATAACCGGGACGTGGGGCCCAAGAATATCGATACTCGTCATTATCAGATTATAACCTTACTGCCATTACTTTGGCTGTTCATCACCTTCGTCAGCACCACCACCATTGGAACCCGGCATATACGCGTATTTACTTAGCATTGTTTTCTCCATTAACATTATTAGATTAAAATCCGCTGAATAGCCTAGCCCAAGAATCGGTACCACGCAATACTTCTAGTTGTTTCCACGCACATTTATTGGGTCGGATTCTTTGGCTTTGCCTTGCATAATCGATATTTCCACCCGGCGATTACGTCGTCGATCTACATCCGTTTCGTTGGGGACCAGTGGCCGGGTATCTGCGTGACCAACCACCACCATGCGGTTTTTATCAAACCCAGGTACAGTTTGCATTTCAGTTGCAACCGCAACCGCGCGGGTCGCAGACAGATCCCAGTTATTGCTGTAAAGCTCATTTGAAAACTGAAAATCGTCAGTGTGCCCGGACACCGTTATTTCGCCGGGTACATCTTTGAGTAACTGCGCAATGTCCTGGATCACAGGCTTGAATTTAGGTTGTAAGAATGCACTGCCCGATGGAAAAGAACCGTTTTCCTGAATACGTATGATGATCTGCTGACCAAGTGATTCAAGTTCAATAGCACCATCCATGATTTGTTTTTCAAGCTGTTGGGCGATTTTTTTCACCAGCTCGTTTACTTGCTCTTGCTCCGCAGCTGCTATTGCCTGAGTCATCGACTGCTCTTGGGCCGTACTGGAAGATTCACCACCACGCTTGTTGCCCCTTTGTTCTTGTCGACCACCCGCCGAGCTTTCGTCCCCGGCCTGAAATTCAAGCATTTGCTGAGTCATCTCAACAGTTTGCTGTTGAATCGTTTCTATGGGTGTCGGCTCGGGTTTACCCGGTGTGAACTCCATCGCAATCACGCTGGTACCTTTGGGAATGTCTTTTACTTCAATTTTGTTCTGTACACCAAACGCAAACTTCATCGAGCCTGCTATTTGCTTAAACTTCAGTACATCCATTTCCGAAAACGCCAGCAGCAGAACGAAGAAGCACATCAGCAGCGACATCAGATCGGCAAAGGTCCCCATCCAGGCAGGTAAGCCTGGGGGGGGACATTTGCATTCGTTCTCGTCCGACATAACTACTCCTCGGCCTCACCACCCCGTTTAGACTCAGGCAGATAATTTTTCAGAATACCTTCAATCACTTTCGGGTTTTGCCCATCCTGTATGCCCAAAATAGCATCCAGGATCAATCGCTGATTACGTTCTTCTTCGTCTTTGCGCAGCTCCAGTTTTACCTGAATAGGAATGGCGACTACGTTCGCTAAAAACGCACCATATAAAGTGGTCAATAGTGCTACGGCCATAGCAGGTCCGATTGCCTTAGGATCATCCATGTTCGATAACATAGCTACCAGACCAATCAGGGTCCCTATCATACCCATTGCCGGAGCGATATCCGCCAGAGACTTAAACAACCCGGCGCCCATCTCATGTCGAGTAGAGGTCAGTGCAATGTCTTTTTGCAATGTTGCCCGGACGACATCTGCATCGTGGCCATCCACCAGCATATCAACACCCTTGCGCATAAAGGAATTAGGGATCTCCGCTTCTTCTAACGCCAAAAACCCACCTTTACGTGCTGAATCAGCCAGTTCAACTGCTTTTTCAATTAACTCTTCAGGTGTTTCCAGTTTAAACATAAAGGCCTTACCGGCCACCTTACCAATGCCAAAAAACTGGCTCATGGTAAAGTTAGAAAGCACGATAAATATCGAGCCACCAAATACAATAACCACTGATGGAGTGTTGTAAAACATGGCGACCTGGCCATCACTACTAAGTACCATGGACATCACAATCAAGCCAATGGCCCCTAAGATCCCAATCACGGTTGCTAAATCCACACACCCTCCAAAAGAAATTACCCGCTATCTATCACGCAGTTATTATTATCGACAGAGTTATCGGCCAGTTTTGCAATAACTTAACTCAATTATATTAAATTGCCTTGAAATTGCGAATTCATAAGCCATTGGCAATTCCCCCCGGACTATATAACGTAAAAAGTCCGAGAGATCTTTGACCTCAATCTGTAATACTCATAAAATTAGGCGTTTTTTAATTTAGCTCAAAGTGAATATTGCACATGGCGACAAAAAAACCGGAAAACATGAGCTTTGAAGAAGCTGTTGGCGAGCTTGAAGGCATAGTACAGGACATGGAACGCGGCGAACTGACCCTGGAACAATCACTCAAACAATTTGAACGGGGTATTAAATTGGCCAATGCTTCCTCACAAAAGCTACAACAGGCTGAACAGAAAGTCGCAATTTTGCTGGGCAACGATGAGCAAAGCCCACTGAACGAATTTACAGACGAGCTGGAATAATAAACGGTGGATTTACAAGCACAACTTGCCCAAGCCAGAGCCCAGGTAGACAAAACCGTAGCAGCATACTTTGCACAGGAACTGGACAGTGACAGCACAGCCATTGCTGCAACACGTTACAGTATTAGTAATGGTGGCAAGCGATTGCGCCCGTTTCTTGTTTACACGGCAGGTCAGATTTTTGGCGCTGCACCTGATGACTTGGATGTTGCAGCCGCTGCTGTTGAATGTATTCACAGCTACTCACTGGTCCACGACGATTTACCTGCAATGGACGATGATGACCTGCGTCGCGGTAAACCGACCTGCCATATCGCCTTTGATGAAGCACAGGCTATTTTGGCAGGTGATGCTTTGCAGACGCTGGCATTTGAGTTGTTATCAGGACACGCATTCTCCGTGCCGGCAAATAATCAGATTGTCATGATCAATACACTTGCAAAGGCTTCTGGTTTACAGGGCATGGTCGGGGGTCAGGCACTAGATTTAGCTGCAACAGACAAATCAGTCACGCTGGAGCAACTTGAGCGTATCCACCGCTTAAAAACAGGTGCTCTGCTCACCTGTGCCATTGAGCTGGGTGCTCTATGCGCACCCAATGTGTCACCACATACGCTTGCACGGTTACGTGAATATGGCCAAAATATTGGCCTGGCGTTTCAGGTTCAGGACGACATTCTGGATATCGAAGGCAACACCGAAGTACTAGGCAAACCGCAGGGTTCTGATCTGGAACACAATAAATCTACGTATCCTGCACTACTGGGTTTGTCAGGCGCAAAGCAAAAAGCGCAGGCACTGGTTGATGAAGCAAAGCGGGCATTGCAAGACATTGATGCAGACACAAAGGCTCTGGCTTTGCTAGCAGATTATATCATCGCCAGAGACCACTAAACCCAGCAAACAGACTAGCAATCGACTGATAAGTCGCTAAATTAATAACTAGTTCAGTTATACTGTGGTGCATTGCAGCATGTACCTCGAAAATAGCGGTCATAAGTGGCCTGCCAGTATGGCTGAACACCAGAAACAGATTTTATAAATTAAATGGCAGACAATGATGACAGCTAAGTCAGCAAACTCTGCCCAGGATAACATAATCAATATGAGTCTTGATAACAGCAAGTATCCCCTTATGGCTTTGATAGAGCAGCCCGATCAGCTGCGAACTTTGCCGCAACACAAACTGACCGAGTTCAGTAATGAACTGCGTGATTACCTGTTAAACTCAGTCTCGCAAAGTAGTGGTCACCTTGCCTCAGGTCTGGGAACGGTAGAGCTTACTGTGGCGCTGCACTATGTCTACAATACTCCCGAAGACCGTTTAGTATGGGATGTTGGCCATCAGGCTTACCCGCATAAAATACTCACAGGTCGCCGTGACAAAATGCATACGATTCGTCAAAAAGACGGTCTGCACCCTTTCCCGTTCCGTGAAGAGAGCGAGTACGACACATTCAGTGTTGGCCACTCAAGTACTTCAATTTCAGCAGCACTGGCCATGGCCATTGCCGCAGAAAAAGAGCAGCAAGGGCGCAAAGTGGTTGCCGTGATTGGCGATGGTGCTATGACCGCGGGCATGGCCTTTGAAGCGATGAACCACGCCGGTGATGTAAAATCAGATATGCTCGTGATCCTCAACGACAATGAGATGTCTATTTCCGAAAATGTAGGCGCATTAAATAATCACTTCGCGCGCATTCTGTCAGGCAGTTTTTACACCAATATCCGCGAAGGCGGTAAAAAGCTACTCTCGGGCGTACCACCCGTCAAAGAGCTGGCCAGCAAGGTTGAAGAACACCTTAAGGGTATGGTGATACCGGGTACCTTTTTCGAGGAATTGGGCTTTAACTACATCGGCCCAATCGATGGTCATGATGTCAATATGCTGGTTGATACGCTGAGAAACATGCGTAACCTTAAAGGTCCTCAGCTGTTGCACGTAAAAACCCAAAAAGGGAAAGGTTATCAGCCTGCGGAAGCCGACCCGATTGGCTATCACGGTGTACCCAAATTCGACCCATCCATACACAGCTTACCTAAATCTAAGCCAAGCGCGCCAACGTTCTCGAAAGTCTTTGGCGACTGGCTGTGTGATATGGCAGAACAAGACGGCAAGTTGATGGCCATTACCCCGGCTATGCGTGAGGGTTCTGGTATGGTGCGCTTCTCAAAAGAGCATCCAAGCCAGTACTTTGACGTTGCAATTGCTGAGCAGCATGCCGTGACTTTAGGTGCCGGTTTTGCCTGTGAAGGCCTGAACCCGGTCGTGGCCATTTACTCCAGCTTTTTGCAACGGGGTTACGATCAGCTGATCCACGATGTCGCATTGCAAAACCTGCCGGTGCTGTTTGCCATTGACCGTGCTGGCATTGTTGGTGCCGATGGTGAGACACACCAGGGCGCTTACGATCTGAGCTTTATGCGTTGTATTCCCAATATGGTGATTATGGCCCCAAGTGACCTGAATGAATGCCGTCAGATGCTTTACACTGGCCACCGCCTGCAGCAACCTGCCGCAGTGCGTTACCCAAGAGGGTCTGCCGGTGAAGCAGAGATTGAGGCGCAGATGACCGAGCTGGAAATAGGCAAGGCAAACCAACTGCGCTCAGGTAAGAAGGTCGCCATTCTTAACTTTGGTACCTTATTACATAACGCAAAACCAGTCGCAGATGCGCTGGATGCAACTTTGGTTGATATGCGTTTTGTGAAACCACTAGACGGCGACATGGTTGAAAAGCTGGCAGCCGAGCATGACCTGCTAGTGACATTGGAAGATAACGCCATCGCAGGCGGTGCCGGTAGTGCCGTCAGTGAGCACTTAGCCGCTGCGCAGATCCTCAAGCCAGTTTTGCACCTTGGCATTCCCGATGAGTTCATCAAGCATGGTACTCAGGATGAGATGCACGCCGAAATGGGCCTGGATGCCGACGGGATCCAGAAACGAATCGAAGCGGTATTATAGCGCAGTCAGCTTTGCTATTAAAAAGCCACAGACCTTGCTGTGGCTTTTTTGTAATTGGTATTTACTTGTTTGATTTGCGTCATATCAAAACAACACCCTTTTAAGCTGGTAATCCGATGCTGACTAACAGACAATACGCCGGTGATTAAACGGAATTAGCTTGCACACAGCGTACAAGTCTTCACGGAACCAAGTCCACTCGAGTCCCCAATTGTCGAGTGAGCTATGCCCACCTGCGCGCCCTCCTCGAACATTTGGGAAAGTGGTTCTTTGCTGCCTGACCACATTATATCGGCAGCACAATAGGAGTCCCCTATGTCATTAGCAACACTCAAAAATGCCGCACAACTGGCACTCAATTGTATGGATTTAACCAGCCTGACCGGCGCAGAAAGCGACAAAGACATTATCCGGCTTTGCCAGCAGGCCAGCTCAGAGGCCGGCAACGTCGCAGCGATTTGTATTTTCCCTCAACATATCCCTCTGGCCAGACAACATCTGGCAGCGGGGGTAAGGATTGCCACTGTCACTAACTTCCCTCATGGCTCAGAGGATATCGCCCGTGCAGTTGAACAAACCCGTGCGGCAGTTGCGCTCGGTGCCGATGAAGTAGATGTGGTCTTTCCCTACACAGCTCTGATGGCAGGCAATCCAGATGTCGGTCATACACTTATTCAGCAATGCAAACAAGTTTGCGGCCCAAAAGCACAACTCAAAGTGATTATTGAATCTGGTGTATTGGCAACACCAAAATTAATTGAGCAGGCATCGTGTATCGCAATCAATGCAGGTGCAGACTTCATCAAAACCAGTACCGGCAAGGTCAGCGTCAATGCTACTTTAGACGCCGCACAGGTGATGCTCAATGCCATCAAAAGCAGTGGCAAAAATGTCGGCTTTAAAGCCGCTGGTGGCGTACGTACGGTTACCGATGCTCAGGCTTATCTGACCCTGGCCGGTCAAATAATGGGCCCGGAGTGGGTAAACAAGCAACACTTTAGGTTTGGTGCATCTGGCTTGCTCAGTGATGTACTGTCGACACTGACAGGTTTTGTCTGTGAAGCTAAGGGAGGATACTGAGGATGGACACTAACTCTCAAGGTACAGTACATATTAATGCGCCTGATGATGCATTCGCCGATACAGTATTGCTACCGGGCGATCCGCTACGCGCAAAGTTCATTGCGGAGCACTTTCTGGATGATGTAAAAATCGTCAATACGGTGCGCAATATGCTAGGTTATACCGGCTTTTTTCAGGGTCACAGACTTTCTGTAATGGGCACTGGTATGGGGATCCCCAGCTGCTCCATTTATGTCAAAGAGTTAATCACAGAATACAAAGTGAAAAACCTGATCCGTGTGGGTAGCTGTGGCGCGGTGTCTAAACACGTGCAGCTGCGCGATATTATTATTGCCATGGGTGCCTGTACCGACTCAAAGGTAAACCGAATGCGCTTTAAAGATCATGATTTTGCGGCTATCGCCAACTTCAGCCTGCTCAACGCCTGTGTCGACGCCGCGTCGGACATGGCGCTAAAAGTGCAGGTTGGCAATGTATTTTCATCCGACCTGTTTTATACTCCACAGCCAGATATGTTTGACCTGATGGATAACATGGGAATCCTGGGTGTAGAAATGGAAGCTGCCGGCTTATATGGCGTTGCCGCACAATATGGTGCCAGGGCATTGACCATTTTAACGGTTGCCGACCACATCACTCTCGACACGCACTTGAGTAGTGACGCCAGGCAGTCTTCCTTCGAAGAAATGATCCAGCTGGCCTTAATGACGACTAAAGCACTGTAACTTTGACGGGCTTATGCGTCAGCCGTGGCGCATAACCTCATCAGGCAAATCTAAGACCATTGCTTTAACTATATACACAGAACTTATGACCAAAACCCGACAGATCATTTATGCGGTTGTACTCAACCGGGGATTTTTATTGTTTCCACTGATCCTGATCAGCCTGCTGGTTGGCAGTATTACCGCAGAAGACATTCGCTACTTACTAGGCCACCTGGATAAGCATGGCTATCAGAAAGTCATAGACAACGAGTCGACCATCACCATTTTGCTAATTGGCTTTGGGGCCATCATGGATGGCCGGAAAATTTTTTCAAAACGTATGCTCGAAAGTAAAAACGATCCAACGCTTGAGCAACACAGTGCGCTGAATGCAACCTCTGAATACTATGGCTTTATGTTGATTGTGATAGGTATAGCCATCGAGATTGTTGATCAAATCACAAGGTATTTGCGCACCTTCAATATTGATATCATGGCGTTTGAAGCCATATTCAGCCTGGTGTTTAATGTGATTGCGCTCATTGTGATGCTCAAAGCAGCCTACAGAATTGCGGCCATTGACATAGAAGCACATCAGCTTTAAGCCTGTTCCCAGCGTGCCTCATACACCCCTTGTAATACAAAGTAATATACTTGCGGCATTCGAGCATGTAGGATAAAGATTGGTGTAAGTATCTAATATCAAAGCGCTAGGGATTGTTTTATGTCAACAGAAGCATTTACGGGCGAGCTCATGCCCTTTGTCGGTAATTTTGTCGTAAGAGAGTATCTGGCATGTGACGGCCAGCTAGTCAGCATAGGGCAATTTACGGCCCTTTACTCATTAATGAGTACCTTTTATGGTGGTGACGGCCGGGTCTCCTTTGCCATGCCAGATCTGCGCGGCCGCAGCCTTGTTGGCCACGGAAAGGCACCCGACTTAATGTATGACTATCAAATCGGTATGATCGGTGGCATTGAAGAAAAAACACTCACTGAATATCACTTACCGACACACAATCACACCGCATCGGCTCAGGTATCGACCCTCAATAGCGGGGCGACGTCATCCATGTCTGTTGCGAACAATAACGCAAACACACCAGCCCCCAATATCAGCGCTTTCCTAGGCAAACCACAGGATCAAAGCTTCTTTGTGCCAAGTGCATTTGAGGCTGTCCAACCGGTTAAGATAAAAGGAATGAATGTCGACGTTCAGTCTTCGGCCTGGGCCAACGTTGAGTTGCATGATACAGGTCAGAACGAGTCTGTTGATATCCGCAATCCGGTTCAGGCTGTAAACTGGCTCATTTGTGCAGACAACATCTATCCGCCACGTCCTTGATCAGAGCCAGGCTCATTTGTTCGCTGCTCGCATTCGATATTGCCTGCTTATGGTGTTGTCGGTGTGTGCTGTAATACAAAGTAATATACTTCTGAAAAGGGATGAGGTATGTTTGATTTTGACTATAACGATTTTAACAACAATGATTTAGGGAGAGCATGTTATGGCTGCCGACGCATTTATCGGTGAAATGATGCCGTTTACAGGTAACTTTGCAGTACGCCAATTCGCAGAGTGTGGTGGGCAACTCATTTCTATCTCACAATACTCAGCAACCTATGCCATCATGGGCACATTCTATGGTGGCGATGGCAGAAGTACCTTTGCGGTGCCAGATTTACGTGGCAGAAGCCCCGTCAGCAAAGGGCAAGCACCGGGCTTATCCCTCTACCCGTTAGGTAGCAAAGGCGGCAGCGAATCAGTCCAACTGACAACCGCACAGCTCCCTGCGCACTCTCATACGGCAACAGCCACTGTCGGCGTATCTAGTACGGCCACGGCTACCCTATCTGTGGCCTCCAACAATGCCAACAACCCTGCACCGACAACAGCTGCTTACCTTGGCAGACCACAAGATTCGAGCTTCTTTGTACCCAGTGCATTTGAAGCAGAGCAACTGGTCGAAATCCAGGGGCCTGACGTGCAGGTGCAATCGGTAGTCGACAACGCAACGGTCACGGTAAACAACACGGGTTTAGGCCAGGAAGTTAGCTTACTGAGCCCGTTTGCCACGGTTAACTGGCAAGTGTGTTTGAATGGACTGTTTCCATCCCGCGCATAATAGCTAATTAGACCACCGCGCATCGGGAGGCGACTCTCCTGATGCGAAATGTTACGGTTACAAAGCGACATCGTATTGCCTTGGCAGATAGCAGGTAGTGAACTCCTGTCAGCAACAGGTTGCACACTGAATTTAGCCTACTTACGCTTGCCATACGCCTTCAGGCAATGCCATTCATTGCATCCATCTGATGCACTTTTTATCGCTATTTTAATAACATCTAACTGTGAGGTAGAACCATGCTAGTTGAAGCATACCAGGGTGATATGATGCCGTATGGCGGTGACTTTACTGTAGAAGGTTACGCACCATGCGATGGTAGCCTTATGTCAGTCAACCAGAATCAGGCACTGTTTACTATATTAGGCACCAAATACGGTGGAGATGGGCGCAGCACATTTGCAACTCCGGATCTGCGTGGCAGAAGCCCGATACGATTTGGACAGGGGCCCGGGCTATTGGAATACAAGCTGGGGCAAAGAGGAGGCAGAGAGCAAGTCCAACTCTCTTATATGAACATGCCTAGTCACACACATGTTGCCGAAGCAGATAGCAAGCTTCACTTAGCAGAGAACTATGGCAACACTTTTGAACCTATTAAAGAGGACCCAAGTTATTTTGCGCCCTCAAATATCGATAGTGACGAACAGTTTTTTGTTCCTTCTGATTTTGAGAGTCCAGAACTTTTGACGGCCAGTAAAAGTGTCGAAACACAGATACAAGTTAAAAATGCAGGTGGAAGTCAACCATTTAGTGTTCTCAGCCCCTATTTAGCTATTGGCTGGCAGATCTGTATTCTGGGTGCCTACCCTAGGCGCGCTTAATCAATACTAACCGGGTGCAATGCACCCGGATTGACCTGTCACTCTTCTTACTCGCCCGTTCCAGTCACCTTCAACAAACTCATCGATTCGCAGACCCTCTCTGTTGCTTCACGCTCACACGACAATGACTCCAACCGCGCAACAAAAACCACACTAAAGGATGGCAAAAATAATTATAGCAGCCATTAATTCGTAATCCTGTACAATATTCATCATACATTAATCAGACTCTACTCTTACACAGGAAAAAATATGAAAAAACGAGTGTTACCTGCCATGCTCGCCACATTATGCTGGCACGCATCGGCAACTGAACTGGTACAGGATGGCCAGTTCGAGCAACAAACACTGGCTGAAGCACAGTTAAGCCACACCTCTGATGTCTGGACATTTTCCGATAGTCAGGCGGGGATCATTAACCTCTCCGCAGCTCATTATGCCGATCATCAGGCTGTAAATAACGTCGCCTTCATTGGCCAGGGTGCATCTCTGAGTCAGGCCTTGTCTGTTCCATTGAGTTTAACCAGCAACTACCGGATCCAGGCTAAATTAGGTGTGCGCGCCAGTGTTAACCCGGCCAACTTTAGAGTTGGCTTTCGCATTGCGGAGCACTTTATCGATGTAACTCCTGATCTCGCGTTAGTCGAAGGGGCATTTGTCCAGCTTGATGTAACATTTGAGCCGACCGAGGCGCATCGTGCGCTTGCTGAGTTAACTGATACGATGGCACTGGAAATACACAATACCAGCATTGATGCCAACACCATTGATATAGATGCCGTCTCCGTTATCAGCCTGGCTAAACCACTGGATGATGACGGCGATGGCATGACCAATGAGTGGGAAATTCGCTATGGGCTAAATCCGGCAGATACAAGTGATGCCAGTGCAGATGTAGATCAGGATAGTGCCAGTAACTTAGCTGAGTTTCTGGCTAATACTGACCCCACTGATCCCAACAGTTACCCGGCATTATTTGAGCCACTGGCGCAGGCCAACCTGGAAATACCAGGTGCCCTGAGATTAACGCCTAATGCCAGTGCACCGGTCCCTTGCAACCCAGAGCACACAGGCTCGATATACTACAGCAGTGTAGATAAGCAGATTTTTAGCTGTGATGGCGCACTCTGGCAAGAATTACAAGGTGAACAGGGGTTACAGGGGGAGCAAGGGCCTCAGGGACCACAAGGTGAACAAGGTTTGCAAGGGCCGCAAGGTGAGCGCGGACAACAAGGAGAACCTGGCATACAAGGGCCACAAGGTGAACAAGGCCTGCAAGGTCCCAAAGGGGAGCAGGGTCTGCCTGGCACCACACACTGGCGTGATGGTGCGACAACCGTATCAACCGCCGTTTCCGTCGGTGTAGGCACCCAGTCACCCAGTGCAGCGCTGGAAGTCATTGGTAATGCCATCGCCAACGATCCTATCGCGCCAAACCATCTGGTCACCAAACGGTATGTCGATAATGCCAGCCAGTCTCTGGAAGCCAAGTACGCCCGTTTACTCGACATGGTCAATGTCCTCAATCAGGAAGTGTACCCCAGTGATGGGATCAGCTGTGAAAGCATTGCCCTCAGTGACCCAACTGCAACATCCAACTTATATCTGATTGATGCGGACGGCCCAGGTGGCGCACCTGCAATCCAGTACTTCTGTCACTTTGAAGACTTGACACTCTCCCGCCCGGTTGTCACCGATGGTGATACCACTGGCGCCAACAATAACATTGCCCTGGTCTACACAAATTCACTCTCACCGGGTAATTACACCGCCAGTGGCACCGTTAACCAGTTCAGTCCGGCTGGTGCATTTGACGGCCACCTGTATTACACGGATCCAAATCCGAAAATTAACCCTCAGGCAGGTGAACTGCTGACGCACGGGATCTGGCTTGGCCCAACCAACAGTAACGAGTGGTTGCAAGTCTCCTTTGCCAGAAAAGCCGTGATCACCGGGTTCAGCACTCAGGTGTCGATGAAGCATGCGGAGTTTTCACCCCGGACGCCAAAAGAAGTCATTTTTCAGGTGTCGGACGATGGCGTGACCTTTACCGATCATGAAACCATTACCATGGAAAAAGGGGCCAGCCACGTTAAACTCTCGAAGGCTGCTTTAGGAAGCAGCTTCCGATTGCTGGTGCTGAGCACCCATGGCTCTGGCGACTATACTCAAATCGATGAAATGGAATATTACGGCTTCTTTGTTGATGAGTTTGCCAATAACAGTCCACAGGCACAGGGCAAAACTTGTCATGACATTCAACAAACCAATCCGACCAGCCAGTCTGGCTATTACACCATAGACCCGGACGGGGATGGCAGCGTTGCGCCGTTTGTGGCGTATTGTGATATGGAGACCCTTGGCGGTGGCTGGACGCTGTTTGCCAACCATGCCGATGGCGTTGAAAGAAAGCTGATCCGTGAGCCGGTCAGAGTCGACCAATATGGTGTGCTGGAATCCTCTAGATGGCAGGCACTGCGCGCTGCAATGACCGAAGGACTGATGTTTATCGATGAGCACAGCAAAGTATCGATGATCTCGGCCTATAATGTCACCAATCCAACTGGCGTAGGATGTCAGGGACTACTGGACGACACCGCTGCTGATCTGACAGCAACATTTGACAACACCCGTCATCTTGAAGGGCTGAATATTTTCAGGTCTGAGCCCACGGGGGTTGCTTGTAACTACGTTAATAGCGGAACCTTCACCATGGCGCAGCTCGCCGATAATACTGGATACTATCAATGGGATATTGCAGGCGCGTCGATTTTTAATGGCAACCCGGAACGACAATTTACCATCTGGCCGTATTCAACGCTGTATTCTCACCCTGAACAGGATGCGCTGAAGTACTACATTAAATAACACAACAGGTGCTGTGTAATAAACATATTATGCAGCACCTTGTTTCATTCCAGAGACATCCAATTTTGGGAGGCTGTACATGCACTACTTTTTGCAGGCTGTACTATTTCTCCTCAAAACTATAGAGAAAGTGAAGTCCACCTGATTTAAAATAGCTGCACAAACCTCCTTGTTTAGAGCTTGGGCAAGTTCTCGCTAGCATTGTACTCGTTTCCTCCGAATCAAATGTAACACTATAAGTAAAATAGTATTTTCGACTTTCAAAAACCATCAATAACAAACCAGAAGTACCATAACTATTGGTCTTGCCATTAATTATTCCCAATCTTTTTGCACTTGTAGTTATCTCAAGTAACTCAGGATCATTCTTTTTCATATCTTCAAAAATTAACTCTAAGTATTGAGGTGTAATGTGCTTACTAGGGTTTTTCTCTAGATATCTTAGCATTCTAAAGATAGCTTTATGCTCCTTTAAAACCTTATTAGACCAATACTCTACCCTTTCGTTAGCTAGAAGCTTCTTTTTCTCCACTTCATACTCAGTGTCTGCTAAAACACTGAAGCTTAAAACTATAAAAGTAAAAAAGCATATTTTATTTATTAACATCACTTATACTATCCCAAGACAAGGTTTTTTGATTATGTAGAAACCTATAGATAGTTCCTTCACTCGATTGAACGTACACAGGTATAGCGTTGTAGTTTTCAGTAGACACCCACCCGTAAATTCACAAGGCGACTGTCTAGTGGTCAACTAACGCCGATTTAGGCGTGTCCATCCACCATCCAAAGCCCAGACTGAATGTCTAAGATTTTGGGTGGGTGTCCATTTAACTTTTTACTTATCTCTTTAATTTAACTTGAACTCTTAAAACCCCAATCGATTACAAGCCTCAGTGACAGCTTCTTTTGTAGACTCAATAAAAATTTCCTTACTGGCATCACGAGAAGCAATCAAATCTCTTTCATAGAAATACGTTCTACCTGGTTTAAGATGACTCAAAGTAAGAGAAGTCGTTGGGAAGTCATCACTCATACCTCTAAATTTGAGATACATCTCGGTATTTGTATTAGTTTTCAGTAGACACCCACCCGTAAATTCACAAGGCGACTGTCTAGTGGTCAACTAACGCCGATTTAGGCGTGTCCATCCACCATCCAAAGCCCAGGGCAGGTTCAACTTGGAAGTGCACCAACTTTTTCATTATAGATTTCAAATGGAGTTTTGTAATCAAGGCACCTCCTGGGCCTTGAGTTTAAATTATGCTCTATTTCTTGAATCTGTTTGTTGGTTACAGTTGAGAAATCAGTACCTTTTGGCAGATACCTTCGAATTAGGCTATTTATCTGCTCAACAGCTCCTTTTTCCCAACTATGGTAGGGCTGGCAAAAGTAAGAATCACACTGCAATGTCCCGTTTACCTTTATGTGCTGAGCATTTTCAGACCCATTATCATAAGTAATCGATTGAACAAATCCTGCGGGGTGTGAACTTAGGCGTTTTATTATTGCATTGCTTGTTACTAATGCACTCTTGGAGCTTAGCTTGGTTATATGCACTAGCCGTGTTGCTCTTTCTATGATGACATTCAGTGCCGATTTCTTGTGCTTAGATACTACGGAATCGCTCTCCCAGTGGCCTAATTGGGAGCGCTCATTTATAAATGTGGGCCGTTCCAGGATGCTTGTTTTCATTGAGCATTTTTTGTTATATCGACGTGATGGATACTTTTTTCTGCGCTTTTTGTGTTTTCTAGCCAAGCACGCTATGAGTTCAGGAGGCGAACTGTAAACGAACTGATAGATTGATTCATGGCACACATAGGGAGCTTCATTAGTAAGCTTGAGACGTCCTGATATAATCTGAGGGGACCAGCCTTTCCTGAGCTTATCTAACACATACAGCCGTGTCTCAGAAGTCTTCAGCTTTTCACGTTGAGCACGCTTACTCATCCTGGCCTTGTACATATCATGAGCTGGATTTGGATAGTATGTTGGCACGTAATAGTCATAGATATTCCTTTTGAGCTCTCTACTAATAGTGGAATGAGAGCGATTTAGTAAACGTGCAATTTCACGTATCGTTTTATCCTGATAGTGAGACCAATTAAAAATAAGCTTCCGCTCTTGATGACTCAAATGACAGTATTTTTGACCCATTTTGCACCTCCAAAATAGCTAACTTGAACTATAGTGGTGCACTTCAATTTAGAACATAGCCAGACTGAATGTCTAAGATTTTGGGTGGGTGTCCATTTAACTTTTTACTTATCTCTTTAATTTAACTTGAACTCTTAAAACCCCAATCGATTACAAGCCTCAGTGACAGCTTCTTTTGTAGACTCAATAAAAATTTCCTTACTGGCATCACGAGAAGCAATCAAATCTCTTTCATAGAAATACGTTCTACCTGGTTTAAGATGACTCAAAGTAAGAGAAGTCGTTGGGAAGTCATCACTCATACCTCTAAATTTGAGATACATCTCGGTATTTGTATCATTAATATAAAAATATATGCATCTACCAAAAAACAAACTCTTCGGCTCACCGTGCCTGATCCATATTTGATAATGCTCGGAAGGAGCAACATAGGCTCGCTCAGATGCGATGATAAGTAGTACAACCTCTTTTTCTGGTGAAATAGGCCATACAACATTAGAAACACTGGGAGCTCTAGCGCAACTTACTATGAACATAGCTATAAACAGCACAGCTTTTTTCATTCCTATCACCACAACTCATCAAGCCAAGGATAATTGTACTCTGAGTGATCAGCAGTATTCCTGTCAACCCAATGAGCATTCGGAGTAAATATGTACCCAAAAAAGCCTAAATTTACAACATCATACAAGCCATTTTGAGCAACAACATTTGAATGGAGTTTTCAAAGACATCCAATTTTTCATTCAACAGCTTTCAAAGGCAGGTTCAACTTGGAAATACAAGACTATTGAACATCGCGATTTTTATAAACTCTGAGCTGTGAAGTTCGTAAGTTTAAACTCAAATTTCGAAAAATAATCGGCCTCAGGCAATACGAAATCACACCTAAACCTGCATTTAGATAAATCGTAATGATACTGAAAAAGGATAGGTGTTAGCCCAGTAGGCGCTCGCATTGCATCAGATTGGCACGTCGCTTTTTCTCCAAATGCTCACAGTAATCCGTCATTGCTTGTTTTCGCCCTACTGCACCATGGAACACTTTGGTAAATCGGGTGGTAAGTTTAAGCCAGTTGTCAGGCTCTATTTGCAACCTGGTCAGCAGCGGCTGGCTATCACTGATATATCCTCGTTTGTTTGCCCGCATACACCGACCTGTTAATTCAACCAGCTGAATATAGTAGGTCAGTTCAAACGGGAGGCCACCTGGCATGTTGGCTCTGGGGTTGCCTGCAAAGCGTCGCAAGCTTTTAGGTTGTTTGCCCTGCCGAGCGCACTCAATGCGTTTTTTGATACTGGTATAATCCGAAGTTTCCGGAGTCTCTGCCATTTGGGCCCTGACTGGATTCAGGTCAACATAGGCCATACATGCTGCCAGTGCCGCTTCATCCAGCAAGGCTTGTGACTTAAATCGCCCTTCCCAGAACCGACCTGTACAACCATCTTCTTTATTGGCTCTGCGGGCTATGTCTTCATTCAATACCCGCATAAACCAACTGATACTCGCAAGGCGTATTCTGAATTCACTAATATCCGCATCCAGCATACTGCGCTCTGACTCGCTCAGCTCATCATCATTAACGAATTTTTGCGTCAGCCAGTTACCTTTAAACAACTTATGCCAGCGAATCACTATCGCTTTATCTGATAACCTTTGTGCTTTCTTATCATCCACATACAACACAAGATGTGTGTGATTGCTCATCACCGCATAGCCACACACCTCAATACAAAACACTTTTGCCAGCATCAGTAGTTTTTCCTCTACCCAGTCTCGTCGATGTTCATATGACTTACCCGTTAATCGGTCTTCACCACACAAAAATGCGCGCCGCACACACCGGGAAATACAGTGATAATATTTGGTATCCGATAAACTGACCTGTCTCTTCCTTGCCATTGGCATAATCTAGCATCCTCAATCCATGAGTAATACCTAAAGGTAGACGGCGCACATTCCGTACGCCAGTTTCGGGTGGGTGCCCATGTAACTACATGTAACTAGACGGCGCACATCCTGTGCGCCAGTTTAGGGTGGGTGATTGAGATGGACGCTCCTAAATCGGCGTCAATGCGCCAAACTGATAGTGATTACACAGTTAACAGGAGCATCCATCATGAATCAAGTTAGCACATTATCCATAGACCTGGCTAAAAACGTTTTTCAGTTACTTGCTGTGGATAAGCACGGCAAGCCCTGTTTCTCACGCAGGGTTAACCGTCAGAAACTGAAAGAAACCATTCAGAATATGCCGCCTTGTGAAGTCGTTATGGAGGCCTGTGGCTGTGCCCACTACTGGGGAAGAATGTGTATCAAAGCAGGTCATAAAACACATTTGGTACCTGCGCAGCATGTCACCCCTTTTGTAAGAGGAAATAAAAACGATAAAAATGATTGCCTGGCCATTTATGAAGCCAGTCAGCGACCTTACATTCGCTTTGTGCCTGTGAAATCACAATCGCAGCAAGCCGTATTATTACTGCACCGGATGCGGGAAAGGTTGGTTAAGGCGCGTACCGCATGTCTGAACCAGACCCGGAGTTTTTTGCTTGAATTTGGCATTGAAACACCTAAAAGTTATCGCGCTTTTTACAATCACATTCAGACCTTACTCGACCAACAACTGCAACCGGTCATTTTGTTGCTTATACACGAAACTTGCGCCGAACTGAGAGCCTTTGAACGCCAGTTAAGACAACTCGATTCTCTGTTTCGAGATGCAAACCAACGCAGTCCGGCTGCTGAAATCATGCAATCCCTGCCAGGTGTTGGCCCTATCATCGCGTCTGCTTTTAGTGCCAGCATAGATAAAGGCCAAGCATTTAATAGTGCCAAAGAGTTCGGTGTCTGGCTAGGACTCACACCCAGACAATATGCTTCCGCCGATAAAAGCGTTCTGAGCCATATCACCAAGCGAGGGGACAGGTACCTGCGCAAGCAATTAATCCACGGTGCTCGTACTGTGGTCACACACGCACATAAAAAAGACGATGATTTAAATCGCTGGGTCAGCGCTTTGCGAGAGCGTGTTGGAGTCAATAAAACCATTGTGGCCACTGCCCACCGGCTGGCCAGGTTGATGTGGATATTACTACAGAAAAATGAACCATATCAGCCGCAATATACACAATCGGGGGCGACACAATGCATCAAGGATTAGGTTGTCAGGAGAGTTCGGAAAAGACAAGGGTCATTGAACCCGTGTGGGTGTTGTGAGCCACTGACAACCGCTTATCTGTTTGCCAAAGTACGATGAAAAAAAGGTCCAACCCTGCCTGCGCAAAACCCGACAAAGGCACGGTCGTTACAGGCCGAGTGGGTGTATTAATTTTAGGGTGTGCAGGCTCGGAACTCATTAGGGGCGTTGGATAACCAGTCAAGCCCGGATATATGTCAGAGCAACACATTTATAGCGGACTGGACCAAACATCAGGCGTGGCAACACGGGTAACATAACGAACGGGATAACGAAAACTCGCTACCCCGCAGGCCTACTCGGCTTGACATCGCTGGAGCGTCCATATATGTCTTTGAAACTCCTCTTAAAAAAGTGGGTTATTCAGAATCGACTATGTAACTAGTCACACATCTTTGAAACTTTTTCAAAACTAATGTGACCAAAAAATCGGTGACATACGACCAAAAACAGAAAAGCCCCAGCGGGTGCAGGGGCTTTAGATTGGGTGTCTTTTATATTTTCCAGTGATAATATTTGGTATCCGATAAGCTGACCTGTCTCTTCCTTGCCATTGGCATAATCTAGCATCCTCAATCCATGAGTAATACCTAAAGGTAGACGGCGTACAGCCTGTACGCCAGCTTGGGGTGGGTGTCCATGTAACTCCTGTGATTGCTCATCACCACATAACCACACACCTCAATACAAAATACTTTAACCAAAGCCAGCAGTTTTTCCTCGACCCAGTCTCGCCGTCATATGAGCGGCCTGTGAAGCGATCTTCGCCGCATAAAAATGCCCGACGAACACACCGGGAAATACAGTGATAATAATTGGTATCCGATAAGCTGACCTGTCTCTTCCTTGCCATTGGCATAATCTATCATCCTCAATCCATTGGGTATTACCTAAAGGTAGACGGCGTACATTCCGTACGCCAATTTCGGGTTGGTGCCCATGTAACTACATGTAACTAGACGGTTCATGTAACTAGACAGCGCACATCCTGTGCGCCAGTTTAGGGTGGGTGTCTTTGAAACTTTGAAACTATATTTCTATTTTTCATATAAGGCTCTAATTCTTCTATCCACTCCGAAGTTATTAATGCTGAATATAAGTACCCACCCCCATAAAACCGGCATTTCAAATGATTTATCAACTATCATTAACAGTGGTGATAGGCAAATAACTACATTGACGATTTCAACTCTCTTGAAACCCTCAACGCTGTGCCTCCACTCCTTAAACAACGGCAAAAAATAGCAGCCTAATAGAAAACCAAAGTAAAAAACTACGCCTATCATTTCTCCGATCATGAAAAGAAAGAACGAGAAACTAGATAAAACCATGTATATGAGCCAAACTGAGTATAAGTGCATAAATTACCTAACATTCATATGGTATTGAACAAGTGCTATATTTAGCTAAATCTGTCGCTTGAATAAGTGTACTTGTATAGCCAAGTACAGTCATTGGTACATTCAAAGCGGGAATCGCAGACCCAACACCATAGATCACAGCATCTGTATAGGGACCTGAGAACTCTTCTAAGTTATCTGATTCTCGATAACCAAAATACGCTGAAGCAGTACCGAAAGCAATGGACAGCGGAGGAATAGGCGATGTTATTACAGATGCAGTACCGAGAAATATCTTCGCCTCTCTATTTGTAGTTTCATTATAATCGGACATATTATCCTCGCCAGTTTGATTAGCTAAGTAATCACTTCCAAAGTTTTTAAAATATGTCTCCTTATCTACCCAGTAGTAATTCCCATCCGGCATTCGTTTAGGTATTGCCCCCTCAGTTTTAAAACCCATTGGATTGTTTCTTCCGCCTTTAATGTGGCTATTAGCATTAAACGCCTGAGCAAATGCAGCAGTCGTAGCACCATTTGAGAACTTGCCACCCGTGACTTTTGAAACAGTCCCGCCAACTATTGCCGCAATCGCAATCCTAGCAATGTCATACTCTGTCCCAGGAGTCGATATTAAGCCATTTATATTTAATCCTTTAGTTAACCCCGCACTCCAAAAACCATGACCAAATTTGCCGCCTCGTAATACGGATATTATCCCGCCGGTGACTGCATGCGTAGCAACATGGCCCACACCACCAGTTTTCCAGAAAGCGCCACCTGTGCCATCAAATGCGTCTCCTATCTGGTTGAATGCTTCTGCGGAAACAGCTGCAATTGCCCCTGCTTTGAATGCCTGTGATGAAGAGCCGCCCATCGCGCGAGTAAAGTTATAACTCCAGTAGGCAGAGCCAGCAGGGCCTGCAAACTTGTAGAAAACAATATTACCTACAATGTTGGTCAGAGTAGCTCCAAAAATCTTTGTAGAAGCTCTGATTACATTTCGTAACACCTTTTTAAATGGCTTCGTGAATGCGATCAAATACCCACTAGGATCCGTATATGACAAAGGATTATTCAGCACATAAGAATAAGCATTGTAGTTCTGCAAATTATTCGGCGCCTGAACAAACGGATCCGCTTGCATAAACCGGCCTGTGCTTGAATCATAGATCCGAC
Organism: Pseudoalteromonas sp. R3; assembly: GCF_004014715.1. Lineage (NCBI taxonomy): Bacteria > Pseudomonadati > Pseudomonadota > Gammaproteobacteria > Alteromonadales > Pseudoalteromonadaceae > Pseudoalteromonas > Pseudoalteromonas sp. R3. The sequence goes on along the minus strand of NZ_CP034835.1, from coordinate 901,409 downwards.
CATTCATATGAATGATGCGGTTATCATTGCCTATCTTAACGGGTTCATGACCGGTATAACCGCGGAAGTTATCAGATACCATATCGAAGATACGCTGCGCCGTTGAAAAGTTCTGCGCATCAACCTGGTTTTGAGGTCCCTCATACTTTTGGGCACCAAATACATCATAGGAATAACGGGCCAGTAACTCGTAGTTACGATTTGCGATTGCAATAACCGAGCCCTGATGGTCGGTAAACATCCACTGTATGGCGCCATTGCCATTCATAAAGTACTTTTGTTGCGCATCGTTGCCGATATAGCGCTTAATAAATGGCGTATTGTCGCCACTTTCCTTGGAGCTTACGGTCAGCTCCAGCGCACCAACGTAATAGACGGTCTGATTTTCATCTACGCGCTTATAACGGCGATTATTCGCATCGTAATTAAAGCGTACAACTTTACCATCTACGGTGATGTTAGCCGCTTTATTTCGCGCTGTGTACTCAATGCTACGATAATCCGTACCGTCTATATACAGCTTGGTTTGATTACCATTTTTGTCATAGGCAAACCGTTCTGTCACCGTTCGGTCTGTGTCAGCCGATGCGGATTGTACGCCAATATCCGCGCTAAACAGTTGATCTCCCGGAGGAAGGATGGGATCAATAGGAGGCGGCAAAATAACCGGTGCAGAGCTACAGCTGTTGTCAATATCTCCGGTATTGTAAGAGCGACTAGTTATGGCGTGTCTGGGCGCTTCACCCTGGCCATAATCCTGTGTCCATTGTTTATCTATTTGGGTGCACTTACCGGTAGGAAGTGAACTGGTAGTCAAGTTCGCTTTATACCTTAAGTTGCCACTGGCATCGTATCTGAATAACTCCTTATTCTCGACATGTGTCACTCTGTTCAGCAAATCATATTTATAATTTTGCTCAGGTAACGCAATCTGAGCACGACTCAGTAAATTACCCAGACCATCAAAGCTGTAAGAATCAGCCTGAATATGGCTATAGTTTGTACTTGCAATGGTCTTCACCATGCCCGCATCGTCATACGACACCGCCATGATTGCGTTACCTTTCTTATACTGGGTAACTTGCCCACGAGCATTGAGTGACTGCACCTCATAGTATTGCTGAGCGTACTGCCCTTCTCGCGCTTCATGTTTCTGTGCAATCAGACCGTGCTGGTAAGTATTTTTCACCCCTCGGGCATCGATATATTCGCCGTTTTCCATCCTGCGATAATCATCAAACTGATAGCTGACCCTGCCAAATTCATCATAGGCTATTTGTTGGATCACACATTTGGAAGAAAGCGGATTAGAAAGGTCCGGACTCGGCGTGTCCGGATCATTGTAGCCTTGCTTAATCCGCAAATCATTCAGGCGCGTGTTGAATACAACCCCTTCAGTACATTGCTGTGTTTCCAGCGCCGTCAATGTTGCGGCTGCACGCCCAAAGGTATCGTAGTAGTAGTATTGTGCCCAGTTATCACCCTGAGTTGCAGACTGTAACTGGTGCACATTCTCAGCCAGGGTACCAAAGTGCCATTGACTCTCGCCTTCATACACAATGTCGGTCTGTTCAATGTGGGTTGAGTTAGCACTCGTGCTGCCCGGCTGCGTATGCCACTGACGAACTTTGCGTCCTAACAGATCATACTCAATATGCGTTGCAACGCCACGCGCATCGGTTTGCTTGATTAGCTCTCCAAACGCATTGTACTCATAGCTCCAATCGCCACGGTCGACATCTTTTGTGGTTTCCTTACGGCCCAGCAAGTCGTAGCTGTTGTCTATCAGAATCATATTGTCTGCGGACGAATCGACCGTCAGTTGGTTACCGCGACTGTCGTAGGTGTATTGCAGAACATTGCCTTTGGCATCAGTGACTGATTCAATCTGCCCCAGTGCATTCTTGGTGGTCGAGGTTGTTTGCTTACCAGTAGAGACACCGGCACCAGTCAGCTCAACCGTGCTAACCAGATCATTCTGAATGTAGGTTGTTGTCACCTTACTATTGTTATCTGTAGTAGACGTTACACGGTCAAAGACATCATAGTTGTACGTCACTTCAGAACTCCCCGGCGCCTGTTGCATCAGAGCACGGCCGTACTGATCATGCTCTACTTTCGCATTAAGCCAGGTCCCCAGAACAGTGATAGAGCTGGTTTTATAAACCCTCCCCACTCTGTCCATGAATTGTTTCTCAACCAATTCACCATTGACAACTTTATTGACCTGAGCAACACACTTGTCACTGTCCTGACAGGCAGTCAGATACTGATAGCTTTGCGCACCTGACGCACTATACGTACCAATTTTTGAACCAAATACATCGTATAGAGTGGTGATCTTTGTGCCGTTAACAGACAACACTTCAGTTGCCTGTCCGAAGACATTGCGCGCCTTAACTTCAGTGCCCTTTGCCCAAACTATATCATCTTCATCAGCTTCCGTATCGGCCTCTGACAGTTCCTCTTTACTGGCTTTTTGTCTTGAGTACCGTGCGTATCTGCCCTCTGAATCATAAATGGTTTCAGTGACCCGGGTTTGTTTTTCTTCGTCGACACACCCACTGTTTGAGGTGCTCTTTTGCAACAGATTACCCAAGGCATCATATTGATAGCTGGTTGTCAGTTCATACTCACACCCTTTGCCTTTTGCAATCGTCTCGCTTTCAAGCATATACGCATTAGCGTGGCTGGCACCATAATAAGTAAAGTCTGACGTCAGCGTATGATCCGCCTTATCAATGGCTGAATGCGTAACCGTTGATGAAACCAGACGACCACGCTTCTTATAGTTATCAGTTGCACCATAATTGTTGCTGGTCGTCACACTTGATAACGGGCTGGTCACGCTTAAGCTGTCAATCTTGTCCCAGGCTGAATCATTGTAATAATCAACAATCGGCGTGACGCGATTATCCGCTAGCTGTTGAGAAACGGTTTTGGTGACATTACCAAACTCGTCCTGCTCGGTTTCGGTGCTTGAACACTGACTTGAACCAATTGTCGAGCCAGCATTCATATTGATCCGGCTGGTACACTCTTTCGACAGCTGATTATAAACCTGATACGTTCGCCCTGAATTATGCTGGTTGGGCTTTAGGTAATAGTCGTTCACCGCACTACTGATCACCGTGCCATTGAACGCTTTAATGGTTCTGGCTGGCATACCTGTTAGCGGAAATGCCTGATGATAACGTGTAGTTGTACTAAACTGCTGACCGTCTTTGACATTGATAGTGGTCAGGGCTTTAAAGCCAAGCATGCCTCGGCCACCAAACTGTACTTGTGCTCCTTCATAACTGTATTCAACAGCGCTTATCAAAGTATCATCAGTATAACTTGGGCTATCTGTCTCAACCCGCGATACCAGCACCATAGGCCCACCGTTGATAGGCGTTACTTTCAAGCCCTGGGCTTTAAATGTGCTGTTATCTTTCTTATCCTCTGCAAAACGAGGTACTCCATGTGCTGATGAGGAAGGTTTATAGACAGTCTCATCAGACATTAGTGCATAATCTATTTGAGTCTTATTACGGTAACCTTGAGTGATACCTGACAAATACCCTTCATAAGGTGATTGATCCAGGTTGAATTTCACCAACACTTTGTCACCGGTTCTAAACATCAGATCAGGTACACCATCGCGATTGTAGTCGCTGAAAAACGCGGTATCCCCTTTGTCCAATTGCATATAAGGCGTCAAAAATGGCGTGTAACTTGGTGTTTTAACGAACTGTTCTTGTGCAACTTGCCACACAAATTGCACCCAACTAAGGGAACTTGACTGGCCATGTTCAACCGGAAAGTACAGCTCCGTTTGACCGTCTTTATTGACATCCATCACCATTGGCGCAATTTTATCGCTTATTAGACCCTCACGATGTGGAACCATTTTAGACCAGTCAAGGTGCATATCTTCGAATAAAATGCGCTCACTTGACTGATTCAGCACAATACGCCAATCCTTTACAGCATCATTGTAATTCGCTGTTTTAAGATAGATAAAATCAATCAGGCCGTCCCCATTCACATCAGCAGGCGTGAGGAGTTCAATATTTTTTGCCGGATACTTGGTAATCGAGTTCGAATCAAAGTACTTCAGATACCCGCTACTGGTCAGGCCCTGGTTAATATTGACATAAACATAGCTCGCTTTGTCATCACCACAATTATTGTCGGGGCACCTAAGCGACACAATATCCGCCAATCCATCGAAGTTTACGTCCATTGCATACCAAGGCGTATTCTTCTGGGTCATCTGCGAGTAGTCACCCGGTCTATTTGAATTGGCAACGCGAGGCTCTAAGAATTCGTTTGTCACAGGGTCGTAAAACGCGACAAAAATTTCATTTTTATCATTGAACTTAGCATGCCACTTACTATCACCAGGCAAACGCGCTTCTTTTTGCTGGAATACCAGGTCAGCATAACCATCGCCATTAAAATCAGCAAACCTGCTGCTTTTGATAAATGGCCCATAGCTGTCAGACAGAGGTAAAGGCGACCAGGCAATCGACCCCATATCTAAATATGCACGCTTCCAGTAGTAACGATTAATTTTATGGTCACCATTGTGCTTATCTTGCAGGCTGATCCACAACGACTGCTTGCCATCACCGTTGGCATCAACCGCCTGCATATCCACCGTGTCTGAATTGTCGTAACGGGATAGCTCACTACAAGCAACTTGACTTGCAGGTTCAAAGGTGTTGCCTTCCCAGAGACATAGCTCGTAACGCTTATCTCCGATTTTTTCCAGAGTAGCTACTTCTGCAGTACCATCGCCCTGAGAGTCGATCAGCGTCATGGCTGCTAGTTTGTTATCCCCAGATGGCGCGAAGACCTCGGTGTACGACTTGTACTTTATGTCACTGGCAAACGGTTTGTAGTCAAATTCTACCGGGAGTTTACATATCTGGTTACGACACTGCTTGATACTCCTCAGTGTACGCAGGCCATTATTCTCAGTATTAAATGCAAGTGAATAGTCACTTAACTCAAAGCCGTTGTGATTAGTTACTCTGATCCCCTCCAGATGTGCGGCCTGGGTCAGCTTGGCACCGTCAATGTAGCTTGTGCGGTAACTATCTGTTGCAGAGTAAGTAAACTGCACAGTATTGCCGCTATACTCAATCGTACTCAGTACTTTCTCGTTGCTACCAAGCTTCTGTCCATCTGACGCTTCCTTTGCATAGGTGTAATTGATGGAAGTTTCATCGTTTTGCAGGTTATCTGTTACCTTTTGGATCATCCAGGTCAGTACATGCTCTTGTTCTTCGCTATCAACAATACGTACTTCACTGTTTTCAGTACCTCCGTAGTACTTGTAAGAACCGTCTTTGCCCATGACGACAAACATATCTAACCCGGTCTCTGGGTTGTTGGTCAAAATAATCGTCTGGTGACTCTCAATCTCAGTTTCATAGGTAGCGATCGTCGAAAGGCCGTCAATAGATTCATCCACATCCAGCTTGATCAGGCGCTGACCGTCTAAACAAAAGCGATCGTCATCACTCAGGGTTAACCCTTTGAACTGACCATCCTGAGCCAAAGTTTGGCGACAGCGTGCGACACTGGATGAGGCATTTAAACTCCAGCCCAGTGCTATGCTTGTACGGGGCGTTTGAGAGTTGTAATCAAGACTGACTGACGGTTTAACGCCCGTAATACCGGCTGGTAACTCTATCGGTACATTGTAGGCCGCCGACCCTGACTCAGTTACACGGAAGCTACCCATAGTTGGGGTGAAGCGGGCGTGCGTTGACAGCACATCCATTGACGGCGCATTATTCTGCGCCTGTACAAATGGCAATGAAATACTGGTTGGTGCAGTCTGAGTGCTGTCATTGATCAACACTCGCTCCTCATTGGAGAAGTTATTACTACAGTGCAATACTCTTGGATTTCCTTCCAGGGCAACACGGACACAGGCTTTAACCTTAAAGCGATATTCGCCATTGTCATAGGCATTTACCCAAGAGGTACTATCACCTGTTACTGGCCCTTCTGTCGCACTTTGTGCTGGAATAACCTCGGCCCGGTAGTAATCCTGATTGTGCTGTGACACATAGAGCTCATATTCCTCAACAAGCGAATCCGAGGACATGGTCAGTTCAACCGTACCACCTCCGTTGTTGTTCAGGGTAAGCGACGGTGCACTAATCCCATCAGCCGCATCAACCGGGTTAGTCCCTAGCTCGATTTCAACCTGATCGCTTAACCCATCTTTGTCTGAGTCATAGTCATAGTGGCAGTCATTCACCACCCGACAATAGTCATAGAAGTAGTCGAGTAAATTGAATGTGGCATTGTCATACTGGCTCCTGGCGGCGCCTGCTTCCAGCAATGCAATAAACACTTCAGCACGGGTAACACCTGATCTGAGCTGGGCAACCCAGTATGCCTGATCGCCTCCTCCCAAAATTTCGTCGCCAGTCAGTGTTCCCAGGAAATACTGGAACAGAGTGTTGATAAACACGACATCATCGGCATTCGCCAAGTCAGGATTGGCGTTTATTAAAGCACTGATAATTTCATTAAACGAATATCCGTTGTCATACAGATATGCCAGCAGGCTTAATTGATCTTTGCTCGGTGCGCGCTGCAGCAGCACCAGCATGGCTTTGGTCAGTGCGACTAGCTGGGTATGTTCCTGATTGGGCTGCCAGCGGCTACTTTCCCATTGTGCAATCTGCTCTTTGAAGGCGTCATGTAAAACACCTAAATCTCGCCATTTAATCGCATTGGCAGAAATCATGGTTCTGTCGATTACATGCAGTTCACCGTCTGCCGTTTTAACATAGATCTGTCCTGATGCAGCAACATCTACCTGATGATTAATGCCGGCTGGAAATTGGTACTGCCACTGTACCTGACCTGTTTGCTTATCCAGTGAGTACAGGTTGCTGTCCATGGAACCAACATAAAGATTGCCATCCTGGTCTAGCTGCGCAGGGGCAATAATTGGCCCTTTGGAGGTAAACAGCCAATCCTGAACTGTTCTCAAGGATTCACTACTTTGCTTTGGCCTGTGACGCAATTTGTAGAACTGATGATTTTCTGAACCAAAATAAATGTGATCATCATCTGCCACACTTTCAACTAAGGGCCGTGCGATCACCTTGGCAGGAATATCATCACGCCCACTGTTATTTGTTTCTGGTGCAAATACCCATAACTTTATAAACTCCTTGTTAAAAGCACTGTAGCCCGCCAGACCGGTGTCCACACCAACATAGAGGTATCCGTTATCACTCATAGCCATCTGACCATCAAGCAGATCAGGCTGGCCACTGCTACCTGTGGAATCCACCATCAGCGAGCTTTGCATCAACTTGCCGTCGTTCCATATCCCATTGGTCGCAGTGACGTGCAAGCCACCCTTTAAGAACGCTTCCTCGACTTTTTTATCGATCTTGACTGTGATGGTGTTGTCATCAATAACACGATAACTATAGGCTGAAAAGACTTCACCCGTTGCACGGTTACGAGCCTTTATTCGACTCTCGTCCCCCCCTAAAAACAACCCTGTTACAGTGAAATCACATTGCGTTTCGGAGCACGCAGATACGGTTGCAGATTGCAGTATCGGTGGCATATGAGCAATGGTGATCTGTTGACCCGCTGTACAGCCATCCATGTTGTTGCACGCGATCAGTTCGTGGGTAAACTGACCTTGATTTAAGTGTACCACCGTATACTGTTTTGACGTTATCTTAGCAGATAGCTGATTCGGCACACTGTGTTTGTCGCTCGGTAACCCGCGCCAGCTATTCAGCAGGTAGTAGTCGGTGACACCATCCGCATTATCAAGCCAGCTTAGTGTGTAGCGGCCATCAACTTGCCGCTTGTGATCATTAAATCGCGGTGGTACCGGATCTGGAATTCGGTGAACAATTGTACGTACCTCAGTCACCTCATCACCGTACACCCTATTTGGGTTGTTGGGATAAAAGTTGACCGGTGTTACGGTAAATGTCAGTTGTTTGCCATGTAATGCAGGGGTTGTTAAAAAGGTATAGCTTAAATCAATGTTACCACTGACATTCAGGGTTTCCTCGTCCTCAGGGGCTTCCTTATTATCAAGGTACACTTTAACAATCAGCTGTTTAGTTGCCTCAAAGCCCTTCATAATGAGCTGTTCGCCCCCTTCAACTCTCTCTGAGCTGAGTGTCAGCCCTGTGGGCTTTGTAGGTATCTCATGCTCAACAGCAATATTGCCCAGCTTTTTGGTAACTGACTCACCGGTGTTATCTGTCAGAGTCAGCTGAATTTCTTGTTCACCAACTGTATTTGCTTGCCAGGAAAGCGTGACTTCCTGTGCCTCGCTAGCAATAGTTGCCTGCGGCAGTGTAATTTGCAATGCAGGACTCACCGTAACAGATTGAGTTACGTTATTACTGGTCAGGCTAAGGCCGGTTAATTTATTTGAGTCAGGTGAAAAAGCGGCTACCTTCACTTTAGCCGTAACGGTTTCACCAACGCGGACCGGATTTGAACTGGCACTGGGCGCCTTAGCTACCGCAAAAGAAAAACGGTCTTTAAATACAAGTAAATGATTGGTAGGCGTGCTTAGCCCTACGTCGTGGGCGTCTTTAGCATGGACAGACACATACCATTCAGTTGAGTTGGTCAGAACATGCCCGCCGGCATTATAATAAGAGAAGTTCGTTTTACACTCAGCACTACCCGGTTTATTTGAAAAATCGCATTGCTTTAACAGTTTTGCACAGCTCGTGACCGATGGCTCACTCTGGCCTTTTGAATTTAAGCAGATTTTCACCTGCTTCACACCGCTGACATCCCTTGCGGTTGCCGTAACCTCAATGGTTTCATCTTTAGTCACTGAATCTGGCAAAGCATTCAAACTGACCTCGGGTGCATAATTAAAGCTCACAGCGGCTTGCTTAGATACCGAAACTCCCTGTTTATCGCTCACACTGACGGTAATAGGAAACTCATCGCTCCCTGCCCAGGTGTAGCAGCGATTGGTACGTCGGTACAGGTAATATTGCTCGTTGAAGAGGTACAGTGGCTACTCCCTTTATATTGAACTGCGTTGATTTTAAAGGTGTCCAAGTCCAGTTGGTTGTATGAGTGGCGGTTTTGATCTGTAATGGTAAACGACACCAATGCATCGTCACCTGGCATCAGCACATTATTGTTTTTTATGGTGATATTGGAAATAGCCGGGGCTAAATTGGGCTCATTAACGAAAAGGTGCACGGCTTTTCTTGTGCTGTTACCGAAACTGTCTGTCGCGGTGGCCTGCACGTAATTGTTACCAACAGGCAATGAATTAGCAGCAAAACCTACACTGCAGCTGAGACTAGATGTCCCATTACTATTACAAGTTTTAAGCTCGTTGCTGTCTTTTGTAATAACAACCTTCTTTAAATCTCTGCCATCATCTTTGGCTGTGTAATTCAAAGTAACTGGCTGGTTCTGTTGAATTCTCAGGTTATCTATATTTAAAAAGTATGGGGTCGTCTTCTCCGTATAAGTAACGACCATGGAGCATGTACTCTGACTAGTTGATTGGTTACAGGCCACCTGACTACAAGTTTCGCTGTTTGTTTGGACTGCAATGGTGAGTGTGTGCGTACCAAATTCAGGTAGCTTCTTTAGCACAATGAAAGGAATATACACTTCGTCAGATATAAAACTAGCATCGCCCGACCAGTTGTTACCTCTATCACTGGTATAAGTCGTTGTACCAACCTCGACTGATGCTATACCGCCGAACTCTCGCTCGTGATGAGTCGAATGCACCTCATAATCTTCCATATTAGTAAGATCTATTCTGTACGGCGCACTATCTGACTGAAACCGTAAATTGGTCTTATTAGTACATGCCTTCGCCAAAGCGGACGCAGACATGCCACTCATTAAAGCAAACGCCAATAGGGTAGCCGCTTTGGTTATTATTGTTTTTTTCATGTTAAAGCGCTCCCTTCCATAGTAAGGTCATCGGCTTAGGCTCACTTAGTGCGTTTACCGACAGCACGCCAAAACTACGTGACTGTTGTTGCACAGAACTCGCAGTCGGAACAGCTACGCCTAGTACCTGATCCTGGTCTTTGACGAGTATTAACTCGGTTAAACCTTGAATGTTCTTTTTATTCAGAAATAAAGTTGGGGTATTAATAACAGGCTGTTCAATATGCTCTGTCAGTGTAAAACTCTGTGGCTCCGGGGTTAAATCTTGCTGATCAAAAATCTTCACTTTACCACTTTGATAAAACGCATAGACACCCGTGGCTTTTTGATTTACACCCGCCAGTGAGTCCATAAATTTCGCAGAATAATCTCCATCGTTATTAATTATGACCGGGCTGGTAAGTAAGGCATCGTCTTCATAAGTTGTGCATATCAGAGAGTCAGTATCTGCTAAGCGAACTTTACAGGTTCGCCCCTGATTATCCGAGTTCGTTTCATTATAATAGAGGTGGTTTTCTGTTAAGCGTGGGACGCTGTTCACCACGCCTTCTAACTCGATAGACCACTCCTGCTGCCAGGAAACGGGTTGTTCCTGCTCTTTATGTGCTCTAAAAAAATATAATTTGCCATCATGCGTCGAGAAAATCAGGTGATGTTCGTTTTGAAAGACCGTACGCTCAATAATGTCCAAATTTAAACCAAATAAAGGTTGTTTGTAGTCACTTTGAGCGCCTTGAGCTAAGAACGGATTTTCCTCAATTACCGGCACCTGAATAGACGTTGAGGTGCTTTGTCCATTGAATCCATAAGCCGTTAGAGTAAATTTCGAATCGCCATATACAGCGAAAGACTGTGTGCCCATGCTTGTGGATGAGATAGAGGTAGTTTGACTGCCACCATTTTGAGTATGCGTAATCACTGCACTTGTCGCACCAGAAAGCTGCCAGCCAATCCTGGCAAAGCTACCGGCTGTCAATGCGTTATCGCCCTGGGTATAAAAAGCTTTGACCGCCAGGGCTTCATTCACATTCATGTTCTCTTGGCTGTTTGATGAGCAACCAAAACGATGACAGGCTACAACTTTGAAGCTGCCGCTACCGTTGTATCGATAAAAGCTGGTAGTTACACGAGATGCCACTAACTGCCAGGTTTGGCCATCAAACTTGAGTATCTGGTAGTACTCGGCCTGTGGTGACGGTGTCCAGGCAAGACTTGTATATCCATCAAGTTCCTGGCTTGAGAGTTTAACTATCGCGTCTGGGCGCAATTCTATCGGAATAAATGTCGTTATTTTTCCAACCTGAATAGGTACATACGCTTGCTCAAACCCTTCAGTGGCGCTTGAGTAAAGTGGGTAAAGCAAACACATACTGAAAAGTGCATACAAAAGAGAGAGTTTCCTCCCTCCCTGAGTGAAACCTTGCATGATAGATATCCCGTGACAGTAAAATCCAAGACCCTTTGCCAGCTATACTCATCACCGCATCAAACCTAAGTCACACAGCCTCCCATGTCAATTTAGGTAACGCATTAATAAATAAAACAAAATACTGGCCCCTCGCCCGATGTATAATCCAACAGAGGAAAATAGGTCAAAAAACGGATGGTATTGTATTGTTCATGCACTGTTCAGGTCAACCAAAAAAGGAACAGCGATTCACCACCACACTATGGCTTTAACCCCCTTCATTCTGATTATGCTAGGCCTTCTTTACCCGCGTATTTCACCGGCGCACTGTCTCTCTGATGAATCAATTCATAACATGCAAAATAGATGCAGATTATTATTTATTTCATCGCAACCTGAGTTACAAATTACCCATTGCAGGAAATAGCAATAGGCGCCCGGTGATCCGTCTTTTAAGTAATGCGATGAGTGCATTAACCGGAACCGGCTTTACCTTTAAAAAAATAAACAAAGGAATAAACAGCATGGATTTCTTTTCCCGTTATATTACCGGTGATGACCTGAGAAAGTTAAGAAAGAACAAAGGGGTGACCACGCAGGCGATGGCGACTCAGTTGGGGTTTGTCGTAAGACTTATGAAAACTGGGAGCGAGATGTAGGCCAGCCAAAGCTCAATCAATTTTTTGCCATGGTGACTTTTTGCTCTGTAGATGTATCTGACTTTTTGACCAAAATACGCCAGCACGGCCAGGCTTAATCTAAATCCCTCAGAGCATGTTTAAACCTTACTCTGAGGGCGAATTCTCAACGGCATCTAAGCTTCTGCAAGCTGCTGTGGCAATTCGGTAACCCAGCGTATTTCTCTCATCCAATTCGTCATTTTAGGGAATCCCTTCTCCGGGCAGGTCATATCCCATGCTGTGAGCAGCGGATCGCCAAACACACCACCACTTTGGAAGCTTTCCTTCAGAGCCTGATTCATGCCCTGATAACTATTCTCCGGGAACACCAGATCGATTGGTAAGCCAAGGTGCCAAATCGCTGCAACAGACCAGGCGGTTGCCGCCATTTCTTCACCATCCATAGCTTGTTTTTCACGCCCATTTTTGAGCCCGTTTTTGTAGACATCTTTGTGAAGCTGTGGCCTGAATATCGGCTCACATACCGCTATATGGCCTGCCTCATGTAAGATATCTCCAGGGCAAACCAGCTTATCAACATCTATATGCAGTACGCCATGTACGATTTGTAGTCCCGGCAAAAACATCTCCCCCTCAACAGGGCAAAGCGCATGGGGCAAATTAATGTCACTCAGAAAGTTACATATGATTCGAGTATCTTGATCCATTATCGGCTCCTTGCACTGGGTAAGCGTTAACCCAGTTTAGTCTTATGTCATCATGTGCGAGTGTAACGTTTGTAAAACACAATAGGTATTACACAAGATTACCTCAATAACGCCCATTGTGCTGCCGGGTGAGGTCACATTTTCAAATAGAAATCACGACACAGATCAACAAACGCATCGCTATATTCACCCATTTCATTTCTGACACATAGGCTTTGCAGATCCTGTGTGGTTTCGTTACGGTGAAATTCCAACATTAACCTGGTGACAGGCTTGTCGGGCGTCATGGACACATTACAACGGCGTGCCAGAAATAGACCTCGGTGTTTAGCCAGAGCAGTAAACTCATGCCCTTCCTGAGCTGGCAAAATCACCGCCAGCCGGCCTTGTTCGTGACTATAGCGCATAAATGCTTCTATTATCTGTACAAAACTCAAGCTGTCGGTGTGGCGCGCGGTGTTACGGGCGGCATCCGGCCCTTTTAAGCTGTGATTAAAGTACGGCGGATTGCTGATCACCAAATCATAAGGCTGATCTGAGATGAATGTCTGAATGGGTGTCTGGTGTACAGCAATATCCGACCAGGGGCTGGCGTTAATATTGTCAGTGGCGTCCAGACAAGCCTGCGCATCAATTTCAACCGCATCGATTACAAGCCGTGGGGCGCGCTGCTTGCACATCAAACTCAGTAACCCCGTGCCTGCGCCAATGTCGAGCATGCGCTGTGCACTCGTCACGCAAACCCAGGCACCAAATAACACCCCGTCGGTTGACACCTTCATTGCGCTGCGCGATTGCGCCACCGTAAATTGCTTAAATGCAAAGCCAGCCATTTTGCTCCTTTGAGAAACCCGGATTGCCAAGTATAATTCCGCTATTGTCCTTTATTTGTGATGCATTATGCAATTTACTGAATTCGATCTCGACGGCACGCTACTGACTGCCATAAAAAAAATGGGCTTTGAGCAGGCCACCAGCATTCAACAGCTGGCCATTCCGGAGGCCCTGATGGGCCGCGATATCCTTGCTTCCGCGCCAACAGGCACAGGTAAAACAGCCGCGTTTCTGATCCCGGCAATTCAGTATTTAATGGATTTCCCGCGTCGCGACCCTGGGTTTGCCCGTGTGCTGATCATGACGCCAACCCGCGAGCTGGCCTACCAAGTGTTTGAGCAATGCGAAGCGCTGGCTGCAGGCACGCACCTGAAGATCGGCGTGGTGACCGGGGGAATAAACTACGGCAGCCACAAAGAGATCTTCGAAAAGAACAACGATATTCTGATCGCCACACCGGGGCGTTTGATGGAATACCTCGAAACCGAGAACTTCCATGCCGATAACGTTGAGCTGTTGATCCTCGATGAAGCTGACCGCATGCTGGACCTGGGCTTTAAAAAAGAAATGCTCAAGATTTGCAACGAAGCGAAAAAACCGCCGTCAGTGTTTCCTGTTTTCGGCCACCCTGGAAGGCGACAGTGTTGAGCTGTTTGCAGAGCGTATCTTAAAAGATCCGGCACTGCTTGAAGCTGAATCTTCGCGCAAAGAAAAAGGTAAAATTCATCAGTGGATCCATCTGGCTGATGATTACGAGCATAAACTGGCGATGCTGGCCAACCTGCTGCAAAGTGAAGATGTCACTAAGGCCATTGTATTCGTGAAGACCCGTGAGCGCCTCGAAAAGCTGGTTGGCGAGTTATACACCCAGGACATCAAAACTACCTGGCTACGTGGTGAAATGCCGCAGGATAAGCGAATGGCTGCCATGGCCAGCTTCCACAGTGGTCGCACCCGTATCCTGATCGCCACCGATGTCGCGGCGCGTGGTATCGACGTCGCGGATATCAGCCATGTCATTAACTTTGATATGCCGCGCACTGCCGACATTTATGTACACCGTATTGGTCGTACCGGTCGTGCCGGTAAAAAAGGCACCGCCATTTCACTGGTTGAGGCCCATGATGCTGAGATCCTCGGTAAGGTTGAACGCTACACAGAGCAGAAACTAAAACGCCGGGTGATTGAAGGGCTGGAGCCAAAACACAAAGAAGCTAAGCTGCCGAAAAAGAAAAAAGATCCGGCAAAAATCAAGGCCAAGAAAAAGGCCGCCAAAGTCAAAGCGAAAAAGAAGAAGTAGCCTGACCTGAGCCATTTCAGGACGCTGCCCGGCGTCCTGCACTATCTTGCTCAACTTTCTAGTATCCTCCTTTATTTTTTATCCTGACGATAAAAATAACTCGCGAGCTAAGCACCGCTTTTGTCGTTATAGTCGCCAAAAATAAGCCTGATTAAGTGATCTATTCCGACAGTGAAAATTTGTTTTATTATGTACCCGTGGGAGCGGGTTGACGCCGAGAACGACAGTACCCTGCGCCTGATCCACGAAGCTGTGTCGCGCAATCATATTGTTGCCATTACCACAGTCAATGCCCTGACCATTCGCGACAGTGTTGCTAGCGCCTTTTGCGATGTGTTCGTCAAACAGGACAAAGTCTCTGACAACTTCGTCAGTTTTTACAACAAGGCCCAGTTTAAGCGCACTCAGCTACCGCTGGCCGGTTTTGATGTGATTTTTATGCGCGCCAATCCGCCGCTCGATACCCTGGCCATGAACTTTCTTGATTCTGTGCGCGACGATACCTTTATCGTGAACGATATCGACGGGCTGCGTATTGCTAACAATAAATTGTACACCGCGTCCTTTCAGGGCACCGCCAGTGAGTTTATTCCGGCCACCCATGTATCAAAAAACAAAGAATATCTGGAGCGGATCTTCGCCGAATCCAACTGCGACAAAATGATCCTCAAGCCGCTCGACGGTTACGGTGGTCGCGGCGTCATTGTGCTGGAGAAAAGCGCCAAGCAAAGTTTCAGCTCCCTGCTGGAGTTTTATATTGGTGGCGATGAGTCTGGCAAAGGCAGTAGTTATGTGATTTTGCAGGAATATGTACCCGGCGCTGCAGAGGGCGATGTGCGGATCCTGATGCTCAATGGCGAGCCCATCGGGGCGATGAAACGCATTCCGGCCAGTAATGAGGTGCGAGCCAATGTGCATGCCGGTGGCAAAGTGGTTAAGCATAAACTGACCGCTCAGGAGCAGGCGTTGTGCAAGCACATAGGCCCTAAGCTGGTACGTGATGGTCTGTACTTTGTGGGCATTGATGTGATTGGTGGCAAGCTGATTGAGGTGAATGTACTCAGTCCGGGCGGGATCTCTCGTATCAACCGTCTGAATCGAACCCGCTTGCAGGTGCAGGTGATCGACTTTGTTGAAAGTGTCGTGCATGCCAAAGAGCTGGTAAACCATCGTAAAAATGCATTTCGTCAGGTAATTGAAGATGCCCATGCAGTCTGAACAAGCGCTGGTCGCGGCCCTTGCCGCCCAGCAACCCTTTGAAGGGGAAGTGGCCGGCGGTGCCGTGTACTTACACATTCGCGAATATGTGCCTTATGTAGCCACAGCCGTCCATGCCGGGAGCCGCTTGCGACCATCCTTGCAAGGCAATATGGCGCTGAGCGAGCAGGCCCGTTTTGAAGAGGAAGATCCCCACACCGGCGAGCTGATTGATGCCATGCCGATTGTGTTGATAGCCCGTGATTCCCGTTACGAGTACGACCTTAACCGTGCCCCGCAGCAGGCCATTTATACTCAGGCGTGGGGCAAAGAAGTCTGGCAACAGCAGCCCGATGGCACCGAGCGCGATCTCAGTCTGTCTAAACATGCGGCCTACTATCAGGTGCTTAAGCTGGTACTGGATACACTGGAGAAAAAATTCGGTGCCTGTCTGGTGTTCGACATTCACAGCTACAACTGGCAGGTTCGCCAGTACGACTTTGCGCCCGACTTTAACCTCGGCACTGCCCAGCTCGATGCACTGCGCTGGCGTCCGGTATTTAATACCCTCAGGCAACAGCTGTGCCGCAAGAAGTTTCAGGGCGCGCCGCTGAGCTTTGCCGAAAACAGCGTGTTCCAGGGTGACGGCTATCAGGCTACGTTTGTGACTAAAACATATAAAAACACCCTGATCCTGCCACTAGAAGTGCGTAAGTTCTTTATGGATGAGCTAACCGGGGAGCTCTACCCGCTGGTGTTCGAAAAGCTCAAGCGTAACCTGCATATTGCCCTGACCCAGACCGCGCGGTTTTTTATTAAACGCTATTGCTCCAAAGCCATGGTGCAGTTTAACCATGTTCAGCAACATATAGATCCGGCCATCAAGGCGGTCGATCTGGCGCTGTATAAACTGGCCCGTAACCTGGACACTCTGCATTATGTCAACCCGACCAACATCGCTCAGGAAAAGCGCCGTTTCTTTAACAAAAGCCATTACCGGCCGCAGTTTAAGTATCGTCCGCTGCGTATGGATCCCTATGAATTTAAAGAGCAGCTCTATCGCTTGCCCGTAGCGGATATCGGCGATCCGCTGATCAAAGACATTTATCGCAAGCTGATTGATAACTTTGCCACCAAAATTGATGTGATCACTCAGGTCGGCAAAGAGCAGTTCTTGTATAACTCGCTGCGTTACTATGGTGAACCAAGCGTCGATGACATCGCCAACGCGCGCTTTATCATTCATGCCACTGAGCCACAGCCGGCGGCGCCAAAAACCATTAATGCCGAGCAGGCGTTGGGCCGCTTTGAGCAGGCCATTGCACAGATGCAGCTGCCCTGTAAGGTGAGTCTGTCGACTAAGCTGGTGGCCAAGGCCATGGTGGATAATGGCAAGAAAACCCTGCTGGTTAACAGCACGGCGATGTTCTCTGAACTGGATGTAAGAGCGCTGATTGAGCATGAAATTGGTGTGCACCTGCTCACCACGCTCAATGCCGAGCAACAGCCGCTGCACCTGCTGCGCCTGGGGCTGCCGGGCAATACTTATACCCAGGAAGGGCTGGCGATTTTCCGTGAGTTCCAGTCGGGGAATATCAACCTGATGCGCCTGAAAACACTGGCGCTGCGGGTGCTGGCCGTGGATAAGATGGTTAAAGGTGAGCAGTTTTATCAGGTGTACGAGTTTTTGCGTGATACCAGTTATCTGGGCAGTGCCGAGGCATTTGGCCTGACAACCCGGGTGTTTCGCGGTGGCGGGTTTACTAAAGACCATCTGTATCTGAAAGGCTTCAGAGACGTAGTGAAGCTGTCGCAGCAGCGCTCGCTGGATAACCTCTATCTGGGCAAAACCGGGCTGGCACAACTGGATGCCATTGACATGCTGGTTGAGCGTCAGTTACTGGATAAACCGGCCTACCTGCCGGATTATAGCCGCGACCCGGATCATCCAGATGCTATTCTCAGCTATCTGATCAGCTGCATAAAATAAGCCAACGGCTTTTATCTTGTCAGACACGGGGTTACACTGCTTACAGTACTCACTGATGCAGGAACCCCGATGCTCACAGCACAACAAGTCACCGACCTGGAAGTTTATCTGGCGCAATTACGCCTGAAGATTGACCCCGCACTGGCACAAAAGTATCCCTTCTTTGCGGGCAAACCTTATCCGCTCGGGCGCTGTAAAGAAGTTCGCAATGCTATCCAGGATCTGCTCAAAGCAGAGCTGGCAAAAGCACCCGTTGCGGCACCTCTGCAACCGCTTAAAGCGCTGTTGGACAGTGGCCTGACGCTCGAGCCGGTATGGGGGTCTCTGCGTGATGAGTATTTTCAGAATGCACTGGTGGCCGGCCCCTGGTACATAGATGCAGCCAACGACACCGTCAACCCCAATAAACCCCGGGTCGAGATACGCTTACTTACAGAATCGGGGTTTGGTGCCATCACAAGCTTTGAGCAGTTCGTTAAAATCGCTCGCAGCTACTGGGAAGTCGACGTCTATCGTAATGAGGTTTTTCCGGCGCTGGCGCCATTTATGCCTTTGGTGTGTGTGGGTCATACCGGTGTTAGCTGGTTTGCCGCCGCCAACGACGACATGCTGCTACTGGCACGCAACAGTGCCTTTGAGTTGGTTGAGCGGGTGCTGCCCACCTTGCCTGCACCGCCACCGGCACTCACCGACAAATGGCACAGCGCCGCGGCCAGTGTTGATATGCCCAGCCAGCTGTTAAAAGCGCAAACACACAGTGCCCAGGCCATGTGCCAGCACTACCGCAACGAGGGCAAACACCAGGATATCCTGTTTCGTGATGAAGTGGTGCTTGCCTACCTCAGCCTGCCGGTAAACGTGCAGGTGTGACACTGCCTCTGGACAGCACTACGGTGGCTAACAAAGCGATCACTACCACAGGCATACTCCACAAGTTGAGCGTCTGCCAGCCCACCGTGGCTTCCAAAAATCCAGCGCTCAGCGAAGATGCCACCACCATGCTGAAGACCAGAAACTCATTGCAGGCTTGTGCCTTGGCACGCTCCTGCGGCGCATACGTCTGACTGACCAATTGCGTGGCACTGATAAACATAAAATTCCAGCCTACGCCAAGGGCAAATAAGGCCAGTAAAAAATGCCAGTGGCTCACGCCCAGCAGGTTAATGCCGGCACTGGCCAGATACAGCACACAGCCCGACAGGATCATCACCCGCGCCCCGAAGCGCTCAATCAGCTTGCCGGTGAAAAACGATGGCAAGAACATACCCAGTACATGCCATTCAATGACCAGCGCGGAATCCGCCAGATCAAATCCATGACGATGCATGGCCAGCGGCGTTGCAGTCATCAGAAAATTCATCACGGAATAGCTGATCATGGCCACCAGCACCGCCAGCTGAAACTGCTTCTGTGCGACAATTTCTTTCAGGGTCCGGGCGGGCGCTTCAGTGGTCTGTGGATCTACTTCCGTAAAGCGTACGCCCTGTAACAGCAGTAAGGCGAGCACATACAAGCCGCTGAGTGCAACGAAAGAGTTGGCATAATTGAGCGCCGGATACACCTCATTGACCCAGACGGCCAGGTTCGGTCCCAAAATCGCTGCCACCACACCACTGGCCATAATGGTCGAAATGGCCCTAGCGGGCTTGTCACTGGCCTCTATGGCCGCAAATCGATACAAGGTGGCAAAACCAATACCGATACCGATCAAAGTCGTCGCCACACAAAACAGGGCAAAATGACTTTCTCTGAGCGCCCAGACCCCCAATAAGGTGCCGCTGATACCGATCAGGTTACCTAGCGAGAAACCCAGTCTGCGACCAGTTTTGGCCATGATCAGCGAGGCAGGAATGGTCGCCATTAACAGCCCGGCCATCTGCATTGCCACCGGCAAAGTGGTCAGCGCTGCCGACGGGCTGAGCAACTGCCCGACCAGCGCAGAGATAGTCACCAGCAGAATATTGCCTGTGGTGATCAGGCCCTGGCAGCAGGCCAGCAGTAAGACATTTTTATTCATCCTGCTTAACTTTGCTCAGCGCGTAAAAACACCGGCTCACAGGCTTTTTGGGTGGCTTCTTCGCTGTAGTAATAGCCTGCCACATCAAACGCTTTTAATGCCTCAGGTGACTCTACCTGATTATCCAGAATATAACGCGCCATCATGCCTCGGGCTTTTTTGGCATAAAAACTGATGACCTTAAACTGACCATTTTTGCAGTCTTTGAATACCGGTGAGATGATCTCAGCCTTCAGCGCTTTTTTGTCTACTGCTTTAAAGTATTCATTTGATGCCAGGTTGATTAATACCTGACTATCCGCCTCTGCCAGCGCTTCGTTAAGCTTATCGGCAATGATACGGCCCCAGAATTCATAGAGGTTTTTACCGCGCGGGTTGTCCAGCTTAGTGCCCATCTCGAGGCGATACGCCTGCATCAGATCCAGTGGCTTCAGCACGCCATAAAGGCCAGACAAAATGCGCAAATGCTGCTGTGCATAGTCCAGTGTTGCGTCGTCCATACTCGATGCATCCAGGCCTGTATAAACATCGCCATTAAACGCCAGCACAGCCTGCTTGGCATTATCGGGAGTAAAAGGTTGCGACCAGTCAGCAAAGCGCGCCGCATTCAGACCCGCCAGCTTGTCGCTGATCTTCATCAGCGTACCTATCTGTTGCGGTGATAAGTCACGACACACGTGGATCAATTCTTCACTGTGTGTGAGCAGTTCGGGCTGGGTAAAACGCGCGGTGTGCGCCGGAGTATCATAATCGAGATTTTTTGCCGGAGAAACGAGAGTGATCATGGCCTGCCTATTGACTTAACTATTGATAAATGTCAATTTCAACACTATCCCCAGATGAGCGCAAGCGCAATATTCTTCGGGGATTCGACACTGCTTGCCCAGTTGCTGGCAGACCAGCCTGTTTGCAGTTCGTCACACAGACCCCCGACTGACGAAGTGCACCCGCATCGAACATTCGGATTTTCTCGTGAAGCGACCTCGCAAATACGGACATATGACCTATTCACACAGGTCACGGTAATGCAACATAGGAAAAGTAGACTTTTTGACACGCTGCTATGAATTGGAATGAGGACAGCATGACTTCAGCATTAGATAGGCTAAAACAGCATTCATCTATCGTCGCCGACACCGGAGATATCGAGGCAATCCGTAAACACCAACCGGAAGATGCCACCACTAACCCGTCTCTGCTTTTAAAAGCAGCCGAGATGCCTGCTTATCAGGATTATCTGAAAGCAGCCTGGGACTACGCCAAAAGTCAGCATGACGACGCGGCACAACAACTGGAACTGGCTTGTGATTACTTTGCCGTACTGATTGGTAAAGAGATTGCCAATATTGTACCTGGCTATATCTCGACCGAAGTCGATGCTCGTTTGTCGTTCGATACCGAAGCGACCATTGCCAAAGCACAGCAGTTGCTGGCGCTGTATGAGCAGCTGGGTGTCAGTAAAGACAAGATTTTAATTAAAATTGCCTCTACCTGGGAAGGCATCAAAGCCGCAGAAGCACTGGAAAAGCAAGGCGTTAAATGTAACCTGACCCTGCTATTCAGTCAGGCGCAGGCCCGTGCATGTGCCGACGCTAACGTGTTCCTGATCTCGCCATTTGTTGGCCGTATTCTGGACTGGCACGTCGCCAATGGCCTGGAAAAGCCGACTGATCCACTACAAGATCCGGGCGTACAGTCTGTACGCAGTATCTTTGAATTCTACAAACGTCATGGCTACAACACAGTGGTGATGGGAGCAAGCTTCCGTAACACTGGTGAGATTATCGCACTGACAGGCTGTGACAAGCTAACCATCAGTCCAGCACTGTTAGAAGAGCTGGGTGAGCTGCCAGCTGCTGAAGATTACCTGCTGGATAGCGAGTATGAGGTTACAGCAAAGCCTGCACCATTAAGCGAAAGCGAATTCCGCTGGTTACATAACCAGGATGCCATGGCCACTGAAAAGCTGGCTGAAGGTATTCGTGCCTTTGCTGCGGCTCAGGAAACCCTGGAAGCACGCTTCAAAGCGCTATAAGCACAAAGCATATAATGCGAAAAACGCCACCTTGTGTGGCGTTTTTTTATTCCCCGCGATTTTATTACCCAACTCACCGCCTCTCTGCTCGCCAGCGCTTTGTTTTCCTAACTTCAGCAGAACTTGAAGCAAATTTGAGCTTCATCAAACTGTCACCTGCTTTTAACCTGACGGACACATTTTTATTTTACTTTTCTCTTGTCTGTGGTATACCAGCATTACTTGAAGTGTGTTTTTCATTCAAATTGAGTAATGCGTAAACACAAATCTTTGAGGTTAGTACATCAATAGGAGAAATTCATGGATAGCCTAGACGATTTTATTTCAACACTAGAAAGTCCTGCACCAAAGAGAAGAACCTCATCTAAAGGCAAAAAAAGAAAGTGGCGCGAAATTGAAGCGCTGAAAGACAAACAACGCCTGCGTAAGGAACTGGAAGAACTGGACATATTCGCAGACAGCGTCGATCTGGACGAGCTTGACTTTATTTAACGAAAAAGGCGCATTGAGCGCCTTTTTTGTTTTTTAAATCTAAACTCAGACTTGCCAGTTGATGGGCGCTTTGCCCATGCTTTGCAATAGCGCATTGGTTTGCGAGAAGTGCTGACAGCCAAAAAAACCGCGGTGCGCTGACAGCGGAGATGGGTGAGGTGCGTGCAACACATGATGACGTTGCTGGTCAATCGCTTTGCCTTTCTTTTGCGCATGCGCGCCCCACAGCAAGAAAATAACCCCTTCGCTGTGTTGGTTAAGCTGTGCGATGACGGCATCGGTAAAGCGCTCCCAACCAAGATGCTTGTGCGAGTGTGCCTGTCCCTGTTCAACCGTCAGTACAGTATTGAGCAGCAGTACGCCCTGCTCTGCCCACGGTAGCAAGTAGCCGTGGTCAGGAATTTGAAAGCCCGGGATATCTTGTGCCAGTTCTTTGTACATGTTGGCCAGTGACGGTGGTGCCTTAACGCCTGGCAACACAGAGAAACACAGCCCGTGAGCCTGATTAGGTCCATGGTAAGGGTCCTGCCCCAGGATCACGACTTTGACCTGATCAAATGGGGTCGCCTTGAACGCCTCAAATACGTGCTCCTGAGGTGGGTAAACAGTCACGCCCTGCGCCCGACGCTCAGCAACATAGGTTAGGGTGTCCTGAAAATACGCTTGTTGTTTTTCGTGCCCGAGCACGTCACTCCAGGTTGTCATGTTTAGTTCCCAGTGGTTGTGAGTTTCTGATAGTAAGTTCGCGAAGTATCAAGTCTATCACATAATCCGCTCAGCCCTTCAAGCACCCGGCTGGTATATCGGTGCAATAAATCAGCATTCACTTCTATGTATTGCTGATGCTTGGCAGCCGGGATTTCTGGCCACTTTTGCCAGTCAATTTTTGGCTGCACTTTTTTGGACTTTTCCTGCGGGATCACTATCACCTGTGGCTTTGAATGTAGCACGTTTTCGATACTGATCTGCGGATATGCTGTGGTGGCATCGGCAAATACGTTACTGGCCCCGCACACCTCCAGGGTTTGATGGATCCAGGTGGTACCATTGACTGTCATCATAGGCGCAGGCCACAGCTGGTAAAATACCGACACTGGCGAGGCCGAGCGATAACGCTGCTGCAATTTTACCAGGCCATGCTCAAAGCGCCGAGCCACCTGCTCAGCGTTTTCTTCCAGAGCGGTTAACTGACCCAACCAGCGCAGCGCATCAGGGATCTGTTGTAAATCTTTGGTTTCGCTGTACACCACTTTGATGCCAAGTTGCTCAAGCTTATCCAGGTCGGCTTGCTGATTGCCCCCCTGCCAGGCAATCACGAGGTCGGGCGATAAAGCCAGCAGCTTCTCCAGTGCAATACCATGATAACCGCCAATACGTGGGATCTGATTGGCCTCAGCAGGAAAGTCCGCGTACTCCACGGTCCCGACGATGCGCTCCCCTGCGCCAATGGCATATAGGTTCTCGACTATATGTGGCGCCAAAGCCACAATCCGCTTGGCAGGCGACGCGGAGCTATCATCTGCGCTCGCTGATATCGCAGTCAACAAGAACACCATGTTCAGCGAGATGATAAGGACCTTGTTCATCAGAAGTCGAACCCTTTTTGTGCTTTGATCCCCGCTTCAAAAGCATGTTTCACATTGCGCACCTCACTGACGGTATCGGCCAGCTCAGTCAGGCGACGATGTGCACCACGGCCGGTGATGATCACCGACTGCATCACAGGGCGATTTTCCAGCGCCTCAATCACTTCATCCAAATCAAGATAGTCGTAGCTGACCATATAAGTGAGCTCATCCAACAGTACCAGGTCGATACTGTCATCCTGGAGCCACAGCTTTGCCTGTTGCCAGGTAGCCTGCGCCGCCTGGGTATCTGTCTCACGGTTTTGTGTCTCCCAGGTAAAGCCTGTCTTCATAACGGCAAACGGCACACCCGCACGCTCCAGCAAGTTACGCTCACCGCACTCCCACATGCCTTTAATAAACTGCACCACGGCAGCGTTCATGCCATGGCCCACACACCGGGCTACAGTGCCAAAACCTGAAGTGGACTTACCTTTGCCATTGCCGGTGATCACCTGCAAGATGCCTTTTTCTTCCTGTGCCTGCTCGATTTTGGCATCGACCTGCTCTTTCACTTTTTGCTGTCTTGCCTTGTGTTTGTCCTGATTGTGTTCGCTCATGTTGTCCTCTGTTCACTGATTGCCAGAATTTTATCTATGTCTAAATGGGTTTCGCACACATCTGACAGCCGCTCAAGTTGCTGCTCCCGGTGCTCAGCCAGATTGAATCCGCCGCCACTGTAGCGACCTTCGCTTGCCCAGTGTAGTACACAGGTTAGCCCCTCGGGACTGTCGAACAGTCCGTGCAAGTAGGTGCCTGCCAGCTGGTTGTCCTCGCTGATAAAGCCATCGGTTTTCCATCCCGATGGATGTGCGACAAACTGCAGAAATGGCCGCGCTAAAGCAGGGCCCTGACTGATCCCGCAGTGGATCTCATAGCCACTCAGAGGTGTCTGTTGTGCATTTAAAAGGCAGCTTGCCTGCACCTGAGTCAGAGTTTTACTGCGCGTCAGTTTGGTATCAAAATCCCCCAGTCCCAGGCCTTGAACAGTGCCGAGCGTCGACTCAACCTGCTCAGGGTCGTATATGTTGTTGCCCAGCATTTGAAATCCGCCACAGATCCCTAGTACCTTGCCGCCGTAACGCACATGACGTTGCAGCTCAAGGTCCCAGCCTTGTGCGCGCAAAAAGGCCAGATCATTGAGGACATTCTTACTGCCGGGAATAATCACCAAGTCGGCTGCGCCTATGGTTTCGGTGTGGCGCACATAACGCAGGTCCACTTTGGGGTCTAACCGCAGGGTATCAAAATCGGTGTGATTGCTTATATGGGCAGTAGCAGTACAGCCACTTTGACCTCAGGGCTGTCGATGCGATTGGCAATAGTCACGGCATCTTCGGCATCCAGCGCCAGGTCATGCAGGTAAGGCAGCACGCCTAATACGGGTTTACCGGTATGCTGCTCCAGCCAGTCCAAACCACTTTGCAGTAAGGCTATATCGCCGCGAAAACGGTTGATCACAAACCCCTTTACCAGGGATTGCTCATATTCACTTAGCAGCGCCAGGGTGCCAACCAGATGAGCAAACACACCGCCCTTATCGATATCCGCAATGATGATCACCGGGCAATCCACCTCACAGGCGAACCCCATATTGGCGATGTCATTTTCCCGCAGGTTGATTTCTGCCGGGCTACCGGCCCCTTCTACCACACACAGTGCATACTGTTCGCTGAGCCTTTGATGTGAGGTCAGTACCGCCTGCATCGCAACTTTTTTGTAGTCGTGATAGCCCGCCGCTTCCATGTTACTCAGTGCACGACCGTGTACGATTACCTGCGCGCCGGTATCTGAATTCGGCTTAAGTAAGATGGGGTTAAGGTCGGTACTGAGCGGTACCTTGGCGGCCATGGCCTGTAACGCCTGAGCCCGGCCAATTTCGCCACCATCTGGCGTGACCGCACTGTTGAGTGCCATATTTTGCGGTTTAAACGGGACTACCTCAATGCCACGGCGCTGTAATGCCCGGCACAAGCCCGCTACCAGCGTGCTTTTACCCGCATCAGAGGTGGTGCCCTGCACCATTAACGTATTCATATATCGCCTCCTTTAAGCGCCAGTGGCAATCCCGCCATCACAAAATCGACTTTATCCGCCAGCGCGGCAATGTCTTGATGTAACCAGCCAGCTTCATCAACAAAACGGCGGCTTAACTCGCCAAGCGGCACTATGCCGTGGCCCACTTCATTGCTGATCAGAATAATCTGTGCATGGCTGGATTTCAGGGCACTCAGCAGCGCCGCCCGCTTGTGTTGAAATGCCGAGCTGCTGTAGTCGCACAGTGCGGTGGTCAGCCATAACGTCAGGCAGTCAACCAACACGCCATCATCGGGGCCAAGTGTGCTCAGGACCTGATCCAATGCCCAGGGCTCCTCGATTAGCCGCCAGTGCCTGGTGCGCGTTGCCTGATGGTGGGCGATCCGCGCGGCCATTTCCTCATCCCCAGGGCGTGCCGTGGCCACATAAATTAGCCGGGTAACTTTGCCATCCCTAAGCCAGCGCTCGGCTCTTTGTTCACCTAACCTGCTTTTTCCCGAACGGGCTCCGCCGAGGATCAATTCCACCCGCCCTGTCATAACCAGACGCCCAGACAAAATAGATACACGACCACCTCACCCAGTTGCTGCGCCGCGCCCAGACAGTCTCCGGTATACCCACCGAGCTGACGCTTAAACCAGTAAATACAAATCGTGCGGCATAGCCAGAGTACACCAAGCAGCACGATGCTTTGCCATAACGTGAACAGCCCGGCTATCCAGCTCACTATCAGCAAGCTCAGCCCACAAACGTAGAGTAACTGCTTACTTTCATGGGCAAGAAACTGGGCAACCGGCTTTACTTTACTTTGCGCATCCGCCTGCACATAGTCCAGTTTACCGATCAGGCTGGTCGCCATAGCCCGGCTCAGGCCATGGGCAAGAATGAGCGCACCGCAGACATACTGGGCGCGCTCACTCAGTGCCAGTAAAGCCTGATATTTGCTAAGCAGCAAGATAGTCAATGCGGCAGCACCATAAGTGCCAAGGCGGCTGTCTTTCATAATGGCCAGCTTGTCGGCCACGCTCCAGCCGCCCCCAAAGCCATCCCAGACATCGGCAAAGCCATCTTCATGGAATGCGCCGGTGATCAGCAGTCCGCCGCCAAGCGTGAGCAATACCGCCATGCCTTCGGGCAAGAAGCTGCTCAGCACTAAGTAGATAAGGGCCAGCAGAGCACCCAGTAACACGCCAACCCAGGCAAAGTAGCCACTGGCCTGGTTAATATCCTGACTGCAGACCTCGCCCGTCACTTTAACGGGAATACGGGTCAGAAAAATCACCGCCAGTTTAAATTGTCTCAGCGCATTCATGAGGTTTCGACCACCTGAGTGACGGCCGCAGCTTCGAAGCTGGCCATCTGATAATAAAACGCCAGCGCACTTTGACACAGGGGTAAAGCCAGTGCGGCACCGGTGCCCTCACCAAGTCGCATGTTCAGGTTCAACAGCGGCTCAACATTGAGCCAGTTCAGCATCGCCTGATGCCCCTGCTCACCCGAGCAATGGGCAAAAACCATATAATCTTTACACGCAGGGGCAATCCGATAAGCCAGCATGGCCGCGACTGTCGCAATAAAGCCGTCCACCAGAACGATCTTCTGAGCACGGGCAATCTCCAGCATGGCGCCGACCATCTGACATATTTCAAACCCACCTAAACGGCGCAATACTTCACGTGGCTCATGTAATGCTTCACGATGTAATCGCAAAGCCTGCTCGATAAGTTGTTGCTTTTTCGCTACCACCTCGTCGCTGACGCCGGTGCCTCGCCCGACTGTTTCAGCACTTGTCAGCCCGCTCAGGGCAGAAAAAATGGCCGCCGCCGCGGTGGTATTGCCGATCCCCATTTCGCCCAATGCAAATAAGTTAGTGCCTGATACCAGTGCAGGCTTTACCGCTTCTTGACCCAATGCCAGCCCTTGCTCGAGCTGCGCTTCATTCAGTGCGGGTTCAAGGTGCAAAGGCCGGGTGATATTACCAAGGCGCTGTGACACCACATTCAGCTCGGGCGCCGGTGGCGTTAAAATACCACAGTCAATCACACTCAGTTGCCAACCTAGCTGAGCGCACAAGACATTAATGGCCGCGCCACCAGTGGCAAAGTTAGCCACCATCTGCGCTGTCACCTCGCTGGGTGCAATGGAAACGCCCTCCCCAGCAATGCCATGATCGCCCGCGAAGATCAGCATCTGAGGCCGTACAATATCTGGTCTTTCGCTTTCAAGCTGACTGCGCTCCATGCCCTGACTTAAAATCGTGACCAGCTGATGTGCCAGCGTTTCGAGCTTGCCTAACGCGCCCTGAGGCTTAGTCTTCATATCTATGGTGTGCTGAATATGCGCATCATGCTGGCGGTTGAGTTGTGGGATCATAAAGTCTCCGGTTAGATCAGATGCTGGCGGCGCGCTTTTTGGCGATTAACAGCGATAAGAAAAACACGCTGCCAATCGCTGAGGTGATCACCCCAATCGGCAGCTCCTGATTGTCTATCAGGGTACGAGCGAGTACATCGACCCACAACATCATGAGTCCACCAGATAAGGCCGTCGCTAACATACCCGCTGTGCGAACTTGAGAGATAA
This sequence comes from Pseudoalteromonas sp. R3, assembly GCF_004014715.1. Lineage (NCBI taxonomy): Bacteria > Pseudomonadati > Pseudomonadota > Gammaproteobacteria > Alteromonadales > Pseudoalteromonadaceae > Pseudoalteromonas > Pseudoalteromonas sp. R3. The sequence continues at coordinate 872,604 of NZ_CP034835.1, read as the reverse complement.
AAAAGCGCACGATATGGGGGATCATCAGGCCCACAAAGCCGACACCACCACAGGCCGCGACAATCACGGCCGTTAACATCGACGCCAAGATCAGCATGCCCAGCCTGAGCCGGTGGACGTTGATCCCCAGCGTCACCGCGCTCTCATCTCCAACCAGCAAGGCATTCAGGCTGCGGCGCATTAACAGCATGAGGGTACACCCCAGCGAGACAACCAAAGCGGGTAACCACAACCATTGCCAGTCTGCGCGGCTGAAACTACCCAGGCTCCAGAATATAATCGCGCTGATGGCCTGCGGATCGCTCCAGTACAACAGCAAACTGGTAAAGGCAGAGAATAAAAAGGTCAAAGCGACGCCCGACAACAGCATGTTTTCAACCAGGGCGGTGCCTTTGTGAAAGGCAATCAGCAGCAACAAACTCATAGCCACAGCGCTGCCTGCAAACGCAGCGCCGGACAACGCCAGCGCACTTTGCACACCAAACAGCGCTACCAGCAACACCACACCAAATGAGGCACCAGAGGAAATGCCAAACAAGTAAGGATCGGCCAATGGGTTTCGGGTGACCGTTTGCAGAATGAGCCCGGCAATGGCCAGCCCGGCACCGGCGAAGAATGCCAGTAAAGTGCGGGGTAATCGCAGCTCAACCACAATTTTCTGGCTCAGTATGCTGCTATCATAGTTACTCAGAGCCTGCCAGACTTCACCCCAGCTCAGAGAAACTGCGCCGACAGACAGCGCACTGAGCAGGCTGAACATGCAGGCCAAAATGAGACCCAGTATCAGTAAAACCTTCATAGCTGATACCCATAATGATAACGAATATGGGGCACACCCGGTGCGCTGCTGTGGAGTCCGGGTACCGTTTCTACTTCGGCACACACCCCAAAAATATCGCTGAGTAAGTCGGGGGTTATGATATCCAGAGGTGTGCCCTGAGCCATCAGCTTACCTTGTGCCAGTACCAGCAACTCATCGCTGAGCGCAGCCGCCAGGTTTAGGTCGTGAAAAGAAGCAATCACTGTCACCCCCATGGCTTTAGCCAGCTCCATGATTTGGATCTGGTATTTCACATCGAGATGGCTGGTTGGCTCGTCCATGATTAACAACTCAGGTTGCTGGACCATGGCCCGCGCTATCATTGCTCGTTGTTTTTCGCCACCGGAAAGAGAATCAAACTGCTGCTGCGCCTTGTGGCTCAGGCCCACACGCTCAATGGCTTCTAAAATACGCTGCTTATCGTCGGCATTGACTGTGCTAAAGAGGGTTTTATGTGGTGTGACCCCCATCGCCACCACCTCAAACAGCGCCAGGTTAAACTGACTGGGGATCTCCTGTAAAACAACCGCAACCTGACGCGCATAAGCCCGGCGCGGATAGTCAGACACAGGTTTACCCGCATAGTGAATTTCGCCTTCAGTCTGATCCCAGTAGCGATACAAGCAGCGTAATAAGCTGGATTTTCCCGCCCCGTTTGGCCCAATCAGACCAATAAACTGACCGCGCGAAATAGCAAAATTTAATCCGCTCAGCACAGGCTTGTTGCCGAGGTTCAGGCTCAGGTTGTGCACGGAGATTTGTGGTGAACTCATACCGCCTCAAATACGGACGGCAGCAGAGCTGGCCACTCGTATTGCTACGACTGGCCTTCTGTACTGACTTAAGTGCGCCCGCTTAAGTGTAGGTATTGGCCTTGGTATCTGGCTTCAGACTAATACCAATTTAACTTAATACCTGTTCAATTTGACGGAGCAAATATGACGCTAACGGCGTTAAAAATTTTTTATTTAGAACAACTAAATAAAAAATTTTTGCCTCGCCTATATGGACATAGGTGCCTCAGCGATAGCAGGACGCGTGAGCGGTGTTATCGACCCTATTTTCTCGCCTCAAAATAGAACACTTAATTAAGCAAATTGGTATAAAAGTCCATTACAGTTGCGGGACAGCTGAGGGTTTACACCTCATTCCCAATGACTGCCAATACAATACGATTCTAGATTTAACGCCTATTATGAAGTCCAGACGTCTAAAACACAACTTTCGGCCAGGCACGACCGGTGTCATCATAGAAGACATTTACTTTAATCACTTTGGCATAGCCTATCTCCAGTCGAGATAAATGCGTATCAAAGCCCTCAGGCAAGCCTAACCAGGTTGCCAGCAATTGTTTAATCACGCCCGCATGGGTGACAATGGCGGTGTTCTGGGGTGAGGGCGTTGTTATCAACTGCTGCCACCAGTCACTTAAGCGCATGTGAAATACTGACATCGGTTCACCGTTAGGTGGCGTATGCTGCCACGGGCTCTGCCAGAAATCCCCAATACCGGGCGACTGCGTTGACTGCCAGAGCACCTCATAGCTTTGTCCGTCCCAGTCACCAAAGTCCATTTCACTGAGCCTGGGGTCAACCTGTAATGTCAAACCAGTTGATTCACAAAACGCGCGCGCCACTGTCTGACACCGCTGCAGCGGAGAACTAATTACCTGTGAAATGGCATCACAAGCCTGCAGTTGGGCATACACCTGCTCATTACCCGATACACTTGCCGGCATATCTGTGCGCCCGAGCAAGCGACCAGTTTCAAGCGGCTCACCATGGCGAATAAAATACAAGGTTTGTTGCATGGGCTTATAGCTCTGTTACTTGGGGGCCTGAAACGCAAAAACGCAAGCCTGAGCTTGCGTTTTCGATGGGTTCAATGGGTTAGAGAATCTGATTCTCTTTCCACATTTGCTCTTTCTTAAGACGCTTCTTACGTTTGTCGCACGGGTCGTCACAATCACAGATCTTGTCGATGCCCATGGAGCCCAGTCCACCACAACTACTGGCCATTGATTTCTTCTGTACTATAACGCCTACCGCCATTGCAACGGCGATCAACAACAGCAATCCGAAGGTAAGTAAAAATAGTGACATCTCAGGCCCCTTTTGCATATTCATCCACAGGTGTGGATGTGTGACGGTGAATTGTGCTCATTATATAACTAAACGCGCTTAAGTTGAAACGTTCGCGACACAGATCCGCTTATAAATAAGGCTTGAATGCACTGCTGGCATACACCTTCAGACCATCATCACTTTTGCTGATCAAGTAGACCGCTAAGTCGTGTAGCTCGGCGTAGGCTCTGGCGCGTTCAGTCCCCATCACGGTTAGCGCTGTCGCGAGTCCATCGGCTGTCATCGCAGAAGGGTGTAATACCGTCACAGACACCAGATCGTGTTTGACAGGTTTACCTGTACCCGGATCGATCAGGTGGGTAAAGGTCTCACCATCCATTTCATAAAAAATACGATAATCGCCTGACGTCGCCACACTGTTCTTACCCGGCTCAATCACTTTGTGAATTTGTCTTTGTCCAACCGGTGCATCCGGCTTCTCAATAGCGATGCGCCAGGGCTCATCACCCGGCTTAGTACCCGATAATCTCAGCTCACCCCAATTTCCACCATATAGTTAGTGATACCGTGAGACTCGATGAGTTCGGCCACTTTGTCTATGCCATAGCCCTTTGCGGTTGCTGAAAAAGACAGCTCCAGGTGATCCAGAGTTTTTGCCAGGCCCGCATCGGTTAAAATGAGCTTATCCAGTCCAATTTCCTCACGCATTTGCGCCAGTTGTTGATCAGAAGGTCGCTTGGTTGGGCGTTTGTCCGGGCCAAATCCCCATAAATCAATGAGCGGCCCCATGGTTACATCCAGAGTTTCAGTAGACTGGCCCAGACGAATGGACTCAGCCACCACCTTTCTGAAGTCCTCACTGACAGGCATGACCTGGTTAGCGGCCAGGCGGTTAAACTGGTTGATTTCAGAATCCGGTATATAGGTCGACATAGACTGGTTCACCGCTTTCAGTGCCGCTTCTACGTCTGTATGTAACTGCGCTTCTGTCAGTGTGGTGTTCTCTGCAAACGCTTTGATATTGTAGGTTGTGCCCATCGTACTACCCTGTAGCACAATGGGCTCTGCTGGTTTATTTGCCTGGCCACATGCCACAAGCAGCATGCTCAATAAAAAAACTAAACAAAACTGGCTCTGTCTTAGCATCAGTGTCATCCCTTGTATTTCAATTGCCAGTAACCCCCGCCTGGTGCGGAGCATTACCCATAAAAAAAGCCCCTCAGCATAACTGCTAAGGGGCTTCTATTTTATCTTAAAAACCACTTTAAGATCATATGTATTTCAGCTTAACCACCGAAGTCATCAAGCAGGATGTTTTCATCTTCAACACCCAGGTCTTTCAGCATGTTGATAACCGCCGCGTTCATCATCGGTGGTCCACACATGTAGAATTCACAGTCTTCTGGTGCTTCATGATCTTTCAGGTAGTTTTCATAAAGTACGTTGTGAATGAAGCCTGTGTAGCCTTCCAGTTATCCTCAGGCTGAGGATCAGAAAGTGCAACATGCCACTGGAAGTTATCGTTGTCAGCCTGCAGGCCGTCGAAGTCTTCCACGTAGAACATTTCACGCTTAGAACGTGCACCGTACCAGAAAGACATCTTACGATCAGAGTTAAGACGCTTAAGCTGGTCGAAAATGTGTGAACGCATTGGCGCCATACCCGCACCACCACCAACGAAGACCATTTCCGCATCAGTGTCTTTCGCGAAGAATTCACCGAATGGACCAGAAATCGTGACTTTGTCGCCTTCTTTCAGTGACCAGATGTACGATGACATCTTACCACAAGGCAGGCTCAGGTTATTAGGCGGCGGAGTTGCGATACGTACATTCAGCATGATGATGCCGTACTCTTCCGGGTAGTTCGCCATTGAGTATGCACGGATTGTCTCTTCGTCTACTTTAGACTCCAGCTTGAAGAAGCCAAAACGCTCCCAGTCCGGACGATATTCTTCAGGAATATCAAAGTCTGCGTACTTAACATGGTGTGCAGGCGCTTCAATCTGGATGTAACCACCCGCGCGGAAAGGTACAACCTCACCGTCAGGAATAGCCAGTTTAAGCTCTTTGATGAAGGTTGCTTTGTTATCGTTAGAGATAACAGTACATTCCCACTTCTTCACACCGAAGATTGAATCTTCAACTTCAATCTCCATGTCTGTTTTAACAGCAACCTGACACGCCAAACGACAGCCTTCACGGGCTTCACCTTTAGTGATGTGATCAAGTTCAGTTGGTAGAATATCACCACCACCAGAGTGAACGTGGACGCGACACTGACCGCATGAACCACCGCCACCACAGGCTGATGAAATGAAGATGCCAGCATCAGCCAGTGAGCCTAACAGCTTACCGCCTGGTGCAGATTTAATTGCTTTTTCAGGATCGCCATTAATGCCGATCATGATGTCACCGCTAGGTACCAGCTTAGATTTCGCTGCAATGATGATAAGTACCAACACCACAACGATAGCGATGAACATACTTACACCTAATACAATAGTTTCCATCGTATAGTTTCCTCGCTACCTTAAAGTGAAATACCAGAGAATGACAGGAAGCCAAAGCCCATCAGACCTACCGTGATAAAGGTAATACCCAGACCACGTAAACCATCAGGAATATCAGCATACTTCATTTTCTCGCGAAGACCTGCTAACAATACGATAGCAAGCGCCCAGCCCACACCAGAACCTAAGCCAAAGACCACTGACTCACCAAAGTTCAGGTTACGCTCAACCATGAAAGATACCGCACCAAAGATCGCACAGTTAACCGTGATCAAAGGCAGGAAGATACCCAGAGCGTTGTATAGTGCCGGGAAGAACTTGTCCAGTGTCATTTCAAGGATCTGTACAAGTGCCGCGATTACACCGATAAATGTCAGGAACTTCAGGAAGCTTAAGTCAGCTTCTGGGAAACCTAACCACTCAAGTGCGCCCGGTGCCAGGATAGCGTGATAAACCACGTTGTTGACTGGTACAGCAACGCCCAGTACGAAGATTACCGCAACACCCAGACCGAATGAGGTAGTTACTTTCTTAGATACCGCCAGGAAAGTACACATCCCCAGGAAGAAAGATAGCGCTAAGTTTTCAACGAAAACCGCTTTTACAAATAAACTAAGATAATGTTCCATCTCTCTCCCCTTATGCCTTAGCTTCTACTTGGTCTTTCTTCCAGGTACGTAGTGCCCAGATGAATGCACCTACCAGGAAGAACGAGCTAAATGGCATAACCAACAGACCCATAGGCTGGTACCAACCGCCGTTAGAGATCAGTGGCAGTATTTCAACACCGAACAGTGCACCAGCACCGAACAGCTCACGTACAAAGCCAATCGCGATCAGGACAACTGAGTAACCAAGACCGTTACCGATACCATCCAGGAATGACATCAGAGGTGGCGACTTCATTGCATAGGCTTCTGCACGACCCATTACGATACAGTTGGTAATGATCAGACCAACGAATACCGTCAGTTCTTTTGCCGTGGCATACACAAATGCCTGAAGTACCTGGTCAACAACGATAACCAGAGACGCGATGATGGTCATCTGAACGATGATTCGTACACTTGACGGAATGTGGTTACGGATCATAGAGATGAACAAGCTTGAGAACGCAGTTACCACAGTCAATGCAATTGACATGATCAGTGCGTTTTTCAGGCTTGATGTTACTGCCAGCGCAGAACAGATACCCAGTACTTGCAGTGCAATTGGGTTATTTGCGAAGACAGGTCCAAACAGGACTTGCTTCATTTCTTTTGAGTTTGCCATTAGTTCAATGCCCCTTCACGTACTTTCGCAAGGAATGGACCAAACGCATCGTCGCCTGTCCAGAACGTAAATGTATTTTCAACACCGTTAGACGTTAACGTTGCACCAGACAGACCATCTACTTTATGCACATCGTTACCTGCTGTGCCTTTCACTACGTCGATTGGTAGCTTCTTGCCTTCCCAGGTTGCAGTCCACTTAGGATTCTGGATTTCACCACCCAGACCCGCAGTTTCAGTGTGCTGGTAGAATTTGATTGCCTGAATAGTTTCGCCGTCCAGGTCCAATGCTACAAAGCCGTACATGATACCCCAAAGACCGTAACCCTGAATTGGCAGGATCACAGACTCAAATTTACCATTGCTATTCTTAGCAAGGTAAACCGGAGACTCAGTCGTCATACGCTGAACGCCCGCAACGTCTTTTGCTTTTGGTAGAGCAACACTGCGCGCCGCGTCGAACTTAGTCATAGTGAAATCGAATGAGTTAGGATCTGTGTCTACAAACTCACCGGTCTTCATATCTACAACGCGTGCGTCGATCACTTGGTTGTAGGTTTCTGACACGTTTTCAACGTTCTCAACGCCAGCAGCTGCCAAAATGTTGCGCTGCACGTCTTCGATTTTGTTTGCCTGTTGTAGTGGGCGAAGCTGTACTGCCGCAAACGATACGACAACCGCACACACTAAACATAGGCCAACAACAACGCCTAGCGTTTTGCCGATAGATTCATTGTTACTAGACACGTGCTAATCTCCTCTTCACATTTGACTGCACAACCATGTGGTCGAAAAGTGGTGCGAACAGGTTTGCGAATAGAATTGCCAACATCATACCTTCTGGGTATGCCGGGTTAACAACACGGATAAGCACAACCATTACACCAATCAATGCACCATATGCCCACTTACCTTTGTCTGTGAAAGACGCAGATACCGGGTCGGTTGCCATGAAGAACATACCGAATGCAAAACCACCCAGTACTAAGTGCCAGTGCCAAGGCATAGCAAATACTGTGTTAGTGTCTGAGCCGATCATGTTCAGCAGCATAGACATCACGACCATACCCAGGAAAGTACCCAAGACAATGCGCCACGATGCGATGCGAACATAAATAAGGAACAAACCACCAATCATGATAGCCAGTGTAGAAGTTTCACCTACTGAACCTTGAATAAAGCCGTAGAATGCGTTCCACCACAGTACCATGTTGTCATAATCAAGCGCGCCTGTTGCAGCCTGACCCAGGTAAGTTGCACCTGAGAAAGAGTCTACCGCTGTCCATACTGTGTCACCTGAGATGTCACCTGGGTATGCGAAGAACAGGAATGCACGACCAGCCAGTGCCGGGTTCAGGAAGTTACGGCCTGTACCACCGAATACTTCTTTTGCCACTACCACACCGAAGGTGATACCCAGCGCAACTTGCCATAGCGGAATCGTCGCAGGCAGGATCAGGGCAAACAGTACTGATGTTACGAAGAAACCTTCATTTACTTCGTGCTTACGCACTGAGGCAAATAGTACTTCCCAAAAACCACCAACAACAAATACAGTGGCGTAAATCGGCAGGAAGAAACAGGCCCCGTAGAACATTTTCGCGCCCCAGCCAGAATCAGCCGAAAGCTCACCGCCAAACAGCTGGAATAGCGCCGCCTGCCAAGTGTTTGCAATTTCAAAACCATTGCCCAGCGCGATAGCTGCTTGGTGACCAATGTTGAACATACCGAAGAACATAGCTGGGAATGTCGCCATCCATACCAAGATCATGATACGTTTCAGGTCGATATTATCACGTACGTGAGTGCCGCCTTTGTTGACATAACCAGGCGTGTAGAAAACAGTTGCAACTGCTTCGTACAGGGCATACCACTTCTCGTGTTTACCGCCAGGTTCAAAGTGAGGTTCAATGTCTTCTAAAAATTTCTTTAAGGCCATTTTAACCTTCCTTCTCGATTGTAGTCAGGCAATCACGCAAGATTGATCCATAGTCGTATTTGCCTGGACAAACGAAAGTACACAACGCCAGATCTTCTTCATCCAGCTCTAGCGCACCCAGTGAAATCGCGCTGTCCAGATCACCAGAGATCAGGTCACGCAACAACAGAGTTGGCAGGATATCAAGCGGCATTACACGCTCATAGTTACCAATTGGCACCATCGCACGCTTTGAGCCACCGGTAGAGGTAGTCATCTTGAACAGACGGCTTGGCGCAAAGTGAGAAATGAAGGTACGGGTTACAGAGAACTTAGTACTACCTGGTGCGATCCAGCCAAACAGCTCTTTTTCGCGACCTTCAGACAACGCAGAAACCTGTACATGGTAACGACCCAGGTAAGCATGAGGACCAGTGGCTGTTTTACCAGCTAACACAGAGCCAGAAATGACCCGGTTTTCACCATCTTCAAGTTCACCTGCAACTAAATCGGTTAACGACGCACCAACTTGAGTCTTAACAAGACGCGGGTTCTTCACACTCGGACCAGCCAAAGCAACAACACGATCTGAGTAGACTTCACCGCTTAGGAATAGCTTACCGAAAGCAATCACATCCTGGTAACCCAGGTGCCATACTTGCTTGTTAGCGCCAACAGCATCAAGATTGTGAATGTGTGTACCAACCAGACCAGCAGGGTGAACACCCGCAAACTCATGTACTTCTACCTGAGAAAGCGAAGAGCTCGGCACCTTGCTGCCAGCTTGCTTACAAACAAACACTTTGCCATCAGTCAGACGCGAAACCACAGCCAGACCAGCCTCAAACGCTTCCACGTTTTCAGCGATCACAACAGCAGGATCCGCAGCTAGAGGGTTAGTGTCAATTGCGGTAACAAAGATCGAGCTTGGCGACGCGCTAGGTACTGCTACACGACTGAAAGGACGTGCACGCAACGCTGGCCATTGACCCGATTCGATCAGCACTTCTTTCACCTTTTCGCGATCCAGGTTGCCGAGTTCAGCAGCCGGGAACTTTTCAAAAGTGATTTGCTCATCGCCCTGTACTTCAATCACAACGGACTGAAGAACACGCTTGGCTCCACGGTTAATTTCTTTAACTACACCAGAGGCTGGCGCAGTAAACTTGACGCCAGGATTCTTTTTGTCTTCAAAAAGAACTTGGCCTTTCTTGACTTGGTCATCCACACGGACTCGCATGGTTGGACGCATACCAATAAACTCTTCACCCAACACAGCTACTCGTTTGACAGCAGAACCATCATGAATAACTTGCTGTGGTGCGCCCTCTATGGGTAAGTCCAGACCTTTTTTTATGTTGATCATACGCACTTGCATTACATTAACGGAAAGAAATTGATAAATCTTTACTTACCACGGCACTATTCTCTGAGTTGTATTGGAGTCAAAGAGCTGGCACAACATACACAAAGTCGGGCCAACCTGTCCGCAACGGGAAACGAGCACCGTGGTATATAGTCCTTACATATTTCCGCAATTTTAACATTAATCGTACTGACTATGCGAGTGGAAATATGAAAATAATACGACTTAACAATGGATTTAGTTCATTGGGCATCACTGCAAGAATTTAAATATAGACCAAAGTGGTATTGATGAAAAACGAAAGGCAAACCGGGAAGGGATTTTCTCTACTGTGGGCACAAATGAAAACGGGCGAACTACACGAATTCGCCCGTCTGTCGGTTAGATTAGGTGATTAATCTTAACCACAGAATTGACGTCTGCGTCATAGTCAACTGACTCAATGCCGAAGCCAAACAGCTTCAGAAATTCATTGTGATAACCAACGTAATCTGTCAGCTCATCAATACTGTCGGTGTCTACTTTATCCCAGATCACTTTGATGCGTGCCTGTACACCGTCTTCCAGTTCTTTATAGTTCTGGAACAGGTGGCCGCCTTCGTCAAAACGTGGCGTCTCACCGTACAGATTTTCGCTAAACAAACCTTGGATCTGCTCGATAGTCCCCTCGTAAGTGCCATCTTCTTTGGTTACTCGGAACAGCGTAGAGATGTACAAAGGCATTATAGGAATAGCCGAGCTCGCCTGAGTTACCACAGCATTTAATGACGCCACGTAAGCTTCACCATTTAACGCTTTGGTTGAGGCTTTGATAGCGTCAGCCGCACGATCCAAGTCTTCTTTGGCTTTACCTATAGTCGCATGACCGTAAATAGGCCAGGTCAGTTCTTTACCAATATACGTGTATGCCGACGTTTTGAATCCCTCAGCCAGTACATTCGCTTCTTTCAGCGCTTCCAGCCACAATTCCCAGTCTTCGCCGCCCATCACTTTAACGGTGTTCGCGATTTCTTCCTCATTCGCTGCTTCCACAGTCACTTCGTCGATGATCCGCTTGGAGGTATTAAGGTTTTTGGTTGTGATTGTCTGACCAATTGGTTTAAGTACCGATGAAAAGGTCTCGCCCGACTTAGGGTCGGTACGGCGCGGAGATGCCAGACTGTAGATAATCAAGTCTACTTTGCCCATCTCGGCTTTGATGGTTTCAACTGCCTTGGCTTTTAATTCATCTGAGAAAGCATCGCCGTTGATGTTCTTTGACCACAGGCCAGCTTCATCAGCCGCCTGCTGAAATGCTGCTGTGTTATACCAGCCAGCAGAAGCCGTTTTTTTCTCTGTACCTTCTTTCTCGAAGAAGATGCCTAAAGTTTTTGCACCAGCACCGAATGCAGCAGTGATACGAGAGGCCAGACCATAGCCGGTCGATGCACCGATCACCAACACATTTTTAGGACCATTATTGATTGGGCCCTGAGCCTTAACATAAGCAATTTGTTCTTTTACGTGCTCAGCACAGCCCACTGGATGGGCATTAGTACAGATAAAACCACGGATCTTAGGTTTGATGACCATGTCTATTCCTACATATTCTGTATTATGAAAACCGCGTTAGTTTAAATGCAGATCCTGAAAATACAGGTCTGATCACTCGCTGTCGAATTTTGAACCGCCCAGGCAGCTCGGTGAATCTGGCACTTCGCCATGTTGCTCGGCATATTCTTCCGGAGTATAAGTGTGGATCGCCAGCGCATGAATATGATTTGCCAGCTCCTCCTTTAATACCTCGTTGATCAAACGGTGGCGCTGTAACAGGCGCTGTCCGGCAAACTTGTCGCTGACCACAATCACTTTAAAGTGTGACTCACTGCCTCGGCTGTGCATATGGCTTTCATTGAGAACATTAAGGTGTTTGCACGCAATGGCATCGGCGAGTTTGCTGTAGATTTGTTGTTGCATTGACATAACTCACTCCCAGTACGGAGAAAATTTAGCGCATACTATACGCATTTATACGCCATTAACCAACTGTTCTGAACGTCAGGTTGATCCTGCCCTGAGTTACCCGCGCTTGTTTGGGTAGTGCATGCTGATAGTCATGCTGGCTACGGCCCGTCATTAATAGCCCAGAACCGGTTGGCAGGGGCAGCGTCACTGTCTCACGTGTCTGTTTGTGGCGAATTTTAAAAGCGCGTGTTGCGCCCAGCGATAAGGAAAAAATCGTCGGGTTGAGGCCCAGCTCAGCTTCATCATCGCTATGCCAGCCCATGCTGTCTTGGCCGTCGCGGTACCAATTAACCAACAGAGCATTAAAGTCCTGCCCATACTCACGTTCCAGGCGAGAGCGCATTGCTCTGAGCACTTCTGGCCAGGGGGTGTTATTGAGTTGAGTGCCCGAATATCCGTATGATACCGACGGCTCAGCGATAAAGCACTGGAGCCTGGGAATTGGTGAGGTTCGACCAAAAAGTGTGATATTGGGCTGCTGCCAGTTAAGCGTTGTCGCCAAATGTTCATACAGCGACAAACTTTTCTCAAACCCGATACAAGCGGGCAAAAACTTAAAGCCTGGCGGCAATTGCGGCGTTTGCCCGGGCAAACATTCTTTGTTCAGTCTCGACATGCTATATTACGTGTTCTGTTAGTTTTGCCAACACTTTGCAAAGTGTTAGCACCAACCATGAGTGAGATTAACCCCGTCATGATCACCGACGCTGTACTGGCCGGCACGGCTCTGACCCTGCATCGTTTTCCCCTTGAGCAAAAAAACCGCAGCCTGCAAGCCTGGGATGCGGCCGACGAATACTTGCTGGACCATATTACCACAGCCTACCCGGATGCACGCGACATCCTGATCCTCAATGATGCCTTTGGGGCATTAAGCTGTACGCTGGCAGCACAACTGAAAGATCACCCGCAGTGGCAGATCACACAGGTGAGTGACTCATTCGTGGCCCAGCAAGCAACGTGCCATAACCTGGCTGAAAATCAGCTGGACTGGATACAGGGCGACGCTAAATTCACCCAGCTGGATAGTCTGGCTGACTTGCCAAAGCAGTGCGATCTGATTTTAATAAAGGTGCCAAAAAATGCAGGACTACTGCAACATCAGCTATCCCAGCTTAGTCACCTCGCTCCGGGGATACCCGTTGTAGCAGCAGGTAAAGCCAAAGAAATCCATACTTCTACACTGAAAAGCTTTAGCCACTTTTTGCAACAGCCGACCACCAGCCTGGCGGTTAAGAAATCTCGCCTGATCTTCTGTGCCACCACTGGTAAACCCGTAACTGACAAGTTCCCGGTCAGCTGGTCTCTGGAAAACTCGCCCTTCACAATTCACAACCATGCCAATGTATTTTCCCGGGATTCACTGGATATCGGCGCACGCTTTTTTATGAATTACCTGCCAGCGGGCAAGAAGCCATTGCGGGTGATAGATTTGGGCTGTGGTAACGGTGTGATCGGACTGCAAACTTTGGCACGTATGCCAAATGCGCAAGTGACCTTTGTGGACGAGTCTGCCATGGCGGTGGCCAGTGCCAAAGAGAACGTCAGGTTTAATTTGCCAGACAGGCTGGCAGATTGTCAGTTTACCCAAAATGACTGCCTCAGTGATTTTACATCAAATACTACAGATCTGGTGTTGTGTAACCCCCCCTTTCATCAGGCGCAGGCAATCACCGACCACATCGCCTGGCAGATGTTTTTGCAAGCCAAGCACACTCTAAAAAATGGCGGTGAGCTTAGGATCATTGGCAATCGCCACCTTGATTACCTTGATAAGTTGCAGCGTCTGTTCGGGAATTGTAAGGTGATAGGCAATAATAAAAAGTTTACGGTACTCAGTTCTATTAAAAGGAGCTAATCATGCGTTTAGCATTTTCTGCCACCCTCTTTGGTGCAGCAATCACACTACTGGCTGGATGTAGTAGTGCCCCCAAATCTGTGATCCTTAATCCCAGTTATCAGGGCGGCAATATAAGCCAGTTATCCACTACAATGGCAATTAAGGTTGTCGACAACCGTACCACTAAATTTACCATTAAAGTACTGGAACAAGAGCCCGCTGTTTATCTGCCAAATGCGGATTTGCCAGTCACTTTAACCAAGCTGCTTTCTCAGGCTCTGGAAGCCAACGGCGTTACGCTGGCACAACACAGTGACACTCAGCTGACACTGCGAATTCGTACCTTTGTCGCCAAGGTTGATGAATCTCTCAGTCGTCACGAAAGCACGGCAAATGCGGATTTTGTTGTCGAAGTAGTCAAAGGGCAGCGAACCTTTTCAAAACCTTTCAATGGCGAAGCGCAATTCAGTAAACCGCTGAAACATGACCAGTCTCAAGTTGAGGGACAATTAAACCGCCTCGCCGAGCAGGTGATCACGCGCTTGCTGTCGGATAAAGAATTGATCAACTTTTTGCAACAATAAAAAGGTCTCGCTATGCTTCGTACCCTTATTCTGTTCATGTTGGCATTGGTGAGCTGTTTCTCATTTGCAAACAATAAAGAAGGACGTTTCGTCCAAAAAGACAATCTTTTTCCTAAAGTTCAGATCAACACCTCTTTGGGTAAAGTGATCGTCGAACTGGACCGCTCCCGTGCTCCAATCACAGTTAATAACTTTCTGACCTATGTGATCAACGGAGATTACAAAGGCTCTGTTTTTCACCGCGTTGAACGGGATGACGCGAACGAGCGGGATTTTGTTATCCAAGGTGGTGGCTATGATAAAGACTATGATGGCATGTTTGAGCGTCCGGCTATTTTTAACGAAAGTGGCAATGGCCTGAAGAACAATATGTACACCATAGCAATGGCCTACCAGGACAATAAACCACACTCAGGTACGCGTCAGTTTTTCTTTAACATGGATGACAACGACCATCTTAACCCAGGACGCGGATGGGGCTTTGCGGTGTTCGGTAGCGTATCCGATGGCTTTGACACGCTGGACAAAATCATGCAAGTCGAAACCGACTACAATAAAAAGCTGGGTTACACCTTTATCCCCAAAGTACCCGTGATCATCCATAGCATTGAAATGCTGCCGGAAGAGACCTTCGAATAACCACTTACCTCGTATCGCCCAGCACAAGGCGGGCGATACCATGTTGGAAAACACTATGATTATATCTTCCAGCCTGCGTGACTATGCCAGCTACTATCGGGATAAGCGCTTGCTCACCGTATTTGCATTTGGGGTTAGCCAGGGCTTTCCCTGGGTGCTCATTGGTTCAGTGATGTCTGCCTGGCTCAAAGATGAGGGTCTGAGCCGCAGTATGATAGGCTTGTTTGGTATCGTGTTCAGTGCCTACACCATCAACTTTTTATGGTCTCCCCTGCTGGATCGGGTTCGTCTGCCATTGCTGACTCAGTGGCTGGGGCAAAGGCGTAGCTGGATAGCAGCCGGGCAACTGATTGTTGCACTGTCAGCACTGGCGTTAAGTCAGGTCGACCTGAAAGCGGATCTTTATCAGGCTGCATTATTGTGTTTCATTATTGCTCTGAGTGCGGCTACCCATGATATTGCAATAGACGCTTATCGGATTGACATCCTTCCCCCAGAAGAGAGTGAAAAATCTACCGCCGCGGCCGCCATGGCGACGTCCGGGTGGTGGAGTGGATACGCCCTGCTAGGTGCTATTCCGTTTTTTGCGGCGGATTTGCCCGGAGTAAGCTGGGCCGACATCTACGCATTACTGGCCATAATCATGGTGGCTTTGTTTTTCATCACACTGACAGCACAAGAACCTCAGTCTCATCGTGAGCACACCCAACAACAGCTACAGGCACAATATCAATCAAGGCTGGCCGGGCTGGATCACAGCAGGCTACAACGCATTCTCGCGTGGCTTGCCGTCACACTGGTAGAGCCGTTTCGCAGTTTCTTCAATCGCAATGGCGTAAAAGCCGCTTTGGCATTGCTGGCATTCATCTTTTTGTTCAAAATCGGCGAAGCCTTTTTGGCCCGTATGTCTATCGTTTTCTACAAAGAAGTTGGCTTTACTAACAGTCAGATAGCTCAATATTCAAAGCTCGGAACCGGTCTTATCACGATTGTTTTTGCGTTTTTGGGCAGTATCTTTAACCACAAATATGGCATCGTAAAAGGGCTGTTTATCAGTGGTGTTGCAATGGCTGCCTCCAACCTGATGCTCTCCTGGATTGCCATTGCGGGACCAAAGGAGCATTTATATGCCCTTGCAATCGTGATCGATGGCTTTACTCAGGCCTGGTCACTGGTAGCTATGGTGGCATTCATTTCAATGCTCTGCGACCGCGCTTTCAGCGCAACCCATTACGCCCTTCTGGCATCACTGGGGAGTCTGGGAAGAACGGTGCTATCCAGTTACAGTGGTGTCGTTATTGATGATTGGTTAGGTGGCAATTGGGCAGTGTTTTTCGCGCTGACGGCTTTGATGGTTGTACCGTCTCTGGTGTTCTTGTATGCCATTCGTCACAAGCTCTACGAGATAGAGCAAAACTATCATAGTCAGGGTAAGTAACGACGGAATAAATGACGGGTGTGTCAGGTCCATTTTAAGAGGATAGAGGTGCAGCTCCTTGCACCTGCACACGTACTGGCAATGCCAGTCGTTTACATCTGCTCTTCTTTGATAAGAGCTAGACCTTCATATGGGTCGACTTCCAGCGCTTCACAGTAACGCAGAAACTCAATCACGTCTAAACGACGTTCCTGATTTTCAATTTTGCCAATGAAAGAATGCGGTGTACCTAACACCTGAGCCAAACTGCGCATTGTATGACCTTTCTCGTGACGTTTTGATTTCAGCCACTTAGTCAACTTACTGTTTTCTTCAGAAGAAACCGTTTTCCCCATCATAATAAAACATCTCCTACTCGATGATTAATTAATACCGCCGTACGAAATTTGCCCGTCTCGACTGGCGGTTTGTTATTTCACAAGTCAGGTAAACAAATCATAAAATACAGATTTACGCTGCCTTGTTCCTATGTACCAAATTAGGTATAGACGATCTTTTCTCTAACACCTAATTAAATTTTCAACTTTCTTACCTAAAATAGAGAGGTAAGATTACTGTGACACTTTAACAAATATTTTATAACTTGTACCAGTATACGAAATAATTTATTTTTTCTTTAAAAAATAGTGGTTTAGAGCTAATCTGTAACAAAATAACAAATTTTAGGAGAATTTTTGATGATCCGGCTCATATTTTTGCTACCCATTTTGCTGTGTGTGGGTTGGTATTACTTTTTGCGCGTCAACGGCGTTCCGCTCAAACAAGGCAAACGCGGATTCATCTATATTCTCGCTTTTTCCACTCTGGTGTTGGGATTCTTTGTGCTTATGATGCATCTTACCAACCCTGGCTAGCAAGACAGCTCTGACTTCCCACAGACGATCAATACAGTACCTTATACTGTACCAGAACTCAGGGAAAAATAATGGTAGCGGTTTGTCTAATAGAGAAACTAAAAAGCCATGCGAGTGCATGGCCAGGGTGTTTAAAAACGTCAATTTAGAGTCGTTTTATACGCTAAAGCTCGCGCCGCAACCGCAAGTCGTCGTTGCATTAGGGTTACTGACAAAGAAGCGCGCGCCTTCAAGGCCCTCGGTATAATCTACTTCACCATCAACCAGGTATTGAATACTCATAGGGTCCACAACCATAGACACCCCATTTTTCTCGATTTCTAAATCACCTGGATTGGTTTTTTCATCAAAAGTAAAACCATACTGAAACCCAGAACATCCGCCGCCAGTCACATACACTCGCAGCTTGAGGTTAGGGTTTTCTTCCTCAGAGATAAGCTCTTTCACGCGATTTGCCGCCGCGTCGGAAAATTTAATCGGTATCTGATCAGACATGTGTATTCGACCCCTGTACATTTAGTGGCGGAATTATCTAATACCTGACTATTTTAATCAAGTATAGAGTCACCTTCGCTATGAGCCGATTTAAACGCTAAACTCCTACTCAAGTACTCTGTTGCCTGATTTACTTAATTACAAGGACTTAGAATATTTGATACACTTATCAGATGCATTAAAGGTACTCAATGCAGCACTAAGGCACTAGGCTGCTCACAACCAAGACTCTCTACAGGCCAATATTGTATGTCGCTCGATAATTTACGCCGTCGCTTAGCGAAACCAAAAACGTCCATTCAGCTTTGCTTGCTGGGAATTGGCGCAGGCTTGATTGCTGCAGTCTTGATCATCTTATTTCGTCTGACCATCTTATTGGTACAAAGCATATTTTTAGATAGTCCGGATGATTTCACCACTTTGCCGGAACACCAGCGCGTTTTACTGCCTGTTGGTGCCGCTTTACTGATCGCTTTGTTTGCCAGCTTGACGGGCTTTAAGCATTACCGCCTTGGTATCCCGTTTGTTATCTATCGCATCAAACAGCACTACGGAAAAATGCCAATCTGGAATTCGGTCAACCAATTTTTTGGTGGTGCCGTCGCGCTCATCAGTGGTTTTTCCGTTGGCAGGGAAGGCCCGTCCGTGCACATGGGTGCCACCGGTGCCAGCATTCTGGCTGAGCGTCTGCACCTCCCCATGAATGCAGCCCGTACACTCGCCGGATGTGGTGTTGCAGCCGGCATCGCTGCGTCATTTAATACACCTCTGGCTGCGGTGATTTTCGTTATGGAAGTGGTACTGAGGGAATATAAGATCCATATTTTTGTGCCTATTATGCTTGCCGCGGTCACTGGCGCACTGGCCACGCAATATGTGTTTGGCCATGATCTGGAACTGTCATTGATCAGCGTTTCAACACTCTCGTTCTGGCACTATCCATTTCTCATTTTATGCGGTTTTGTGCTTGGAGCCATCGCCTTTGCATTTAACCAAAACCTGATGCTTATTATAAAAACGTTTAAGCCCATCAGTATGTTTCCCCGCCTGATGCTTGCAGGGTTACTGGCCGGTCTGATCGGTTACCTGGTACCAGAAGCCATGGGCTCAGGCATGAGTGCCATTAAAATCGCAGTCGAAACCCCTGGAGAACTTCAATTACTCACCACGATTTTAATTGCGAAACTGCTTGCCACTATCTTTGCCATTGGGCTCGGGATCCCAGGTGGTATCATTGGTCCTGTGATTGGTTTAGGCGTGTTAATTGGCACCCTGATGGCGTATTTCGCTCAGTATATTTCACCGGATGTCAGTGTTGCTGGCACTTATGGCGTACTGGGTATGGCAGGCCTGCTGGCGGCCACTTTACATGCGCCTTTGGCTGCCCTTACTGCGGTCATGGAGCTGACTTCCAGTCCACAGATTGTGGTGCCAGCTATGATAGTGATTTCTTGTGCCTATGTCACCGCACTGCAAGTATTTGGTAACCGCTCAATCTTCTTGCAACAGCTTGATTTCCAAGGGTTGCCCTATCAGGTTTCTCCCGCCAAGGAGGCCCTGCAAAAGGTGGGGATCATGGAAGAGATGGATGAAGGCTTCAAGCTCCTCTATTCAGATGACAAAGATCAGATCCGAGAAACTCTGTCAGCCATCGACAGCCAGACGCCTCTGATAGTGCACGACGCGGAGCATGGTTACCGGCTTGCGGAATATGACCTCAGTTTAATTTCAGAGCAGAGCATGACTATCACCTATATTGAGTTACAAGGTCTGAGTACACAAGCAACGCTCGCCGACGCATTCGACATTCTTAAAGACAAGCGCTCCGGCGCAGTATACGTGTATAATCAAAAGAATAACGAACAAATTATGGGCTTGCTAAGGTGGGATCAGATCCGCCATATTCTCACTACAAGAAACAGCTTGCTGTAATTGAATGTAAAGACAACCAAGAGGTTCTATGACTACTCTGCTCGTGTATAAAGCGCTACACATTTTTTTTATGGTTGCCTGGTTTGCCGGGATTTTCTACCTGCCCAGGCTATTTGTTTACCATGCTATGACAGACGAAAAGCCCTGTTCGGCAATGCTTAAAATCATGGAGCGGCGGCTGCTCTATTTTGTCACCCCGTTTGCCATTCTCACAGCAGTCTTTGGCATTTTGCTGATCACCAGCTACGGGCGTGAATGGTTCCGCGCAAACCTGTGGCTGCACTATAAACTAGTGCCGGTGATCATGCTGTATCTCTATCATGCCTATTGTTTCAAACTTCTGGCGGACTTTAAGCACGATCGAAATCAGCGCAGCGATCGCTTCTACCGTATTTTTAACGAATTCCCGGTCATTTTACTGCTGATCATTATCATGCTCGCCATCGTGAAACCGGTTTTCTGATAACACAGTATGACGGCGAGCCAGCCGTCATTTTCCGCGCCCAAAAAACCACAATTGTGCTATTATGTCGCTCCAGTTACCCAACGCAGCGTGCGCTTTATGCCCCTGCTTTGCGAGCTCGGTTAGGAGTGCTCCCCGCCTCCTGTTGTCAATCTGTGATTAGGAATCGCCGCATGTTAAGTTTCCAAGGTGAAAACATCCTCTCCGTCAACGAACTCGACAGAGATGCCATTGAGCTGATTTTCAGTGTTGCTAAGAAAATGGAACCCTACGCTAAAAAGCACAAACGTACCAACGTGTTAGAAGGTGCTGTATTAGCTAACCTGTTTTTTGAACCCAGTACCCGAACGCGTGTCAGTTTCGGCACCGCCTTTAATTTGCTAGGCGGCACGGTCCGCGAGACCACAGGTATGCAAAGTTCCGCTTTAGCCAAAGGAGAATCCTTGTATGACACAGCCCGAGTCATTTCGGCCTACGCGGATGCAGTAGCGATGCGCCATCCAGATGCTGGCTCGGTTGCAGAGTTTGCTACCGGTTCAGATGTACCAGTGATCAATGGTGGTGATGGTCCGAACGAGCACCCCACTCAGGCCTTACTGGACCTGCTGACGATTGAGCGTGAACTGGGACGCTTTGAGCGTGGCATTGACGGCATGCATATCGCTTTGGTTGGCGACCTTAAATATGGCCGAACAGTGCACTCCCTTTCTAAATTACTGTGTCACTATAAAAACGTGCGCTTTTCTATGGTCGCCCCGGACGGGTTACAGATGCCAGACTATATTCTGGATGCGGTCAGTAATGCGGGTCACCAGATTGAGCTGGTATCTCAGATGGAAGGCAACCTGGCAGCAGATATCGTCTACCAGACACGTATTCAGGAAGAGCGTTTTCCGTCACAGGAAGAAGCCAATAAATACCGTGGCGGCTTTCGCATCAGTCAGGCGATTTATGACGCACATTGTAAACCGGAGTCGGTACTGATGCACCCACTACCACGCGACAGCCGTGGGGATGCCAACGAACTGGACAATGATTTAAATAATAACGACAACCTGGCTATCTTCCGTCAGGTTCAAAACGGCGTGTTGATCCGCATGGCGCTGTTTGCACTGACACTGGGCGTTGCCGATAAGGTTGAGCAATATGAAGTGGATGTGCCCTGGTTCAGTCGCAAGCGGGACAGCTAAGCTGTTACACTTATTCTCATGATTTGAGGTATTTGGTAAAAAACACCAGATACCTTATGCACATAACAAAGGACACACTATGACAATCAGTCAAGATCTCTTCTCTCGTGCCCAGGAATCTATCCCGGGTGGCGTTAATTCACCCGTCCGTGCGTTTAACGGCGTGGGTGGCACGCCGCTGTTTATCAATAAGGCTGAAGGCCCGCATACCTTTGATGCCGATGGCAAACGTTATATTGATTATGTTGGCTCCTGGGGACCGATGATCCTGGGCCATAACCACCCTCAAATTAAACAAGCAGTGCTGGATGCCGTTGAAAATGGCCTGAGCTATGGTGCACCGACGGAAAGCGAAATTCTGATGGCTGAAAAAGTCAAAGCACTTGTTCCGTCAATTGACAAAGTACGTATGGTCAGCTCCGGCACAGAAGCCACTATGAGTGCAATCCGTCTGGCCCGTGGTTATACAGGCAGAGATAAAATTTTGAAGTTCGAAGGCTGCTACCATGGCCATGCGGATTCTCTACTGGTTAAAGCAGGCTCAGGTGCGCTGACAATGGGCGTACCTAACTCTCCTGGGATCCCAGCTGATTTTGCTAAACACACACTTACCGTCTCTTTCAACAACCTCGACGAAGTGAAAGCCATCTTTGAACAATACCCGGATCAAATCGCTTGTATCATTGTTGAACCTGTGGCGGGCAATATGAATTGTATTCCTCCGGTCGAAGGCTTTCTGGAAGGTCTGCGCGAGATTTGTAATACCCATCAATCAGTCCTGATCTTTGATGAGGTCATGACAGGCTTTAGGGTGGCACTGGGAGGCGCTCAGGCCTATTACAATATCGAGCCAGATCTGACCTGTCTGGGTAAAGTGATTGGCGGTGGTATGCCTGTGGGTGCCTTTGGTGGTAAGCGTGAAATCATGGATTACATTGCCCCTGTAGGCCCAGTCTATCAGGCAGGCACGCTATCCGGTAATCCGATTGCCATGACCGCTGGCCTGAAAGCTCTTGAGCTGCTGTCTGAGCCAGGACTGCACGATACCCTTGAGACCAAAAGCAAGCAACTTTGTGACGGTTTCCAGCGTGCTGCAGATGCAGCGGGTATTGCACTAACCACCAACTATGCAGGTGGTATGTTTGGCTTCTTCTTCACCGAAGCTACACGTGTTGACACCTATCAGCAGGCGACTGAATGCGACCTTGAGCGCTTCAAGCGCTTTTTCCACCTGATGTTGGAAGAAGGTGTCTATCTGGCTCCGTCCGCGTTCGAAGCCGGCTTTGTCAGCACCATGCACAGCGACGAAGATATTGCTGAAACAATCAAGGCCGCAGAACGCGCTTTTGCTAAGCTTGCTGCCTGATAAATCCGTATAGCTCAAATACCTAAAAAGCCCCAATGGGGCTTTTTTTGTGGCTGACAGTAAAAACTTTCGATGCTTTGAACTATTCTTTGCTTATTCACGGTCTCCTAACAGTGACTTATAAGCAAAGATAACATTATGACAGGACTCAGATCAGCCGCCAGCCCAGCCATCGCTTTTATGGCACAGCTAAAATACAAAACAAAAATCAGCCTGGTATTTGGCATTCTCTTGGTGCCACTCAGTCTGAGCTTATTTTTTCTGAACTCTACCCTGACTCAGTCTATTCAGGTCAGTCAGCAACAGCGTGCCGGATTGCAATTTTACCCCCCTATTTTAGAAAACCTGCTCAACCAGCAAGCCCAACGCAATGCCCAGGTGCTGGCACGCAGTCCATTTTCCGCAGGTTTAAAGCCAGGTAATGAACTCGAACATCTGTCCATCGCTTCCAAACTCGCCATTGATAATGATCTCAGCCGCTCTTATCTCAATCGCTCTTTGGTCGAATCCCTGCCAAACCTGATAGCCCAGGTTAATAATATTGCCCAGCAAGCCACTGATATCATTGGCCAGGGCCGCTTTACGCCGGATTCTTTTATCGCGCTGTCTAATCTAAACAAAGTTCTGCCACTGGTTAAAGCGCAGATGAACGACAAACTGGGCGTGGCAACAGCACATAACAAACAAGTTAATAAACGTCTCAAAGACAAAATTTCAGCGCTGAATCGTTCACTCGATAACTATCATCGAGCCATCAAAGATAAGTTGCTTGAGCCCGATGACATTGAGCTGACCAACAGTGCATTTAACAGCGCGCATCGTGATGTACTGACCCAACTCAGTGGTCTGATCAATGAAGCAACGCCGACATTGAAAACACTACTCGATAACAAACTGACGAGCGAACGCAGGATCCGCAATCTGGTGGCGCTGGCCTCTGTGCTCAGCCTGCTATTAGCACTTTATCTTATGCTCGGTTTCTATTTTGCTGTGGTAGATACCATTGCGGAGTTTTCAGCATCAGCACAACAAGCTGCCGGGGGCAACCTGGCTGTCAGAGCACTCCCTCGGGGCAAAGATGAGCTTAGCGAAATCTTGCGCCAGTACAATGCCGTGCTGGATGCCTTTGTCCACTTGCTGGGAAATGTCAGAACTACATCAATCGACTTATACGGCGCAACAGACAAGCTCAGTCAGATAAGCCAGGATACCCGGGAAGACGTGGCACAACAGCAAGCTAAAATCCAGACAGTACACCAGGCCCTCAGTGAAATGGCCAATGCTGCGGATGCCGTTGAAAACTCAGCCCACCATGCCACTGAGCTGGCCGCCACAGCCGCGCAACAAGTCAAACAGGGCAGTGAAAATACCACTCGACTGGCCGAACATATGACGGTATTGCAACAAGAGTTCGAAGAAAGTCGTATCGCGCTGGATAAACTAGCTCAGGATAGTCAAAACATCAGCAAAGTGAGCCTGGGGATCAGTGAAATTGCGGAACAAACCAACCTGTTAGCACTTAACGCAGCCATAGAGGCTGCTCGAGCGGGAGAGCAAGGTCGTGGATTCGCAGTTGTTGCAGACGAAGTGCGTACTCTGGCGCAGAGAACTCAGCAACAGACTGAAGAGATCCATTCCATTATTCACTCATTGCAACAGGCATCGAATGATACGCAAAAGAAAATGCTCAGTAGTGTCGAAAAAATGGAACAAGGTGTCAGTGCAGCCAATGAGACAAACCAGGTACTCAGCGCCGCAGAACAAAGTATGGCCGATATCGACCAGCAAGGTCATGTGATCAGCGATCAGGTACAACGCCAGGCTGTTGCAACCCAACAGGCACTGGCAGAGTCGAGTGAAATAAGCCACCTTGCCGACCACACACTAAGTTCCGCAGAGGCCACAAAAAGCGATGCTCAAAAACTCAGTAATATGGCGGCCACTTTGAAGCAGTTGATTGCTAAGTTCAAAACCGAATAACGATCAGCCTTCGGGTTAACCACACCCGGGACGAGGGTTAAATTCCTCAATACGTATGGGTAACTGAATAGTTGGCCCACAATGCGGTGCGGCCTGCTCTCCGGTTCGCTCATTAATAAACGCCCAGCGTATCCCCTGAGGGCGTTGGTCCGCTATCGCTTGTGGGTTCAGAGGCTTTAAATAGCGGATATACAGCTCCAGCGCACCTCTGCCCCCAGTCAATTTTGCAGGCTTGTTGTCATCACGCCCGACCCAGGTCACCGTCACTGTATTGTGATCGAATCCCGCAAACCAGCTGTCTCTCAACTCATTACTTGTCCCTGTTTTACCTGCCAGCTGAACTGACGGAAAATGCTGATTCAGACGCTTTGCAGTACCGCTTTTTGTTACTCTTTTGAGTCCATAACGCGTCATATACATAGCTTCCTGAGAAAAACGAGATTGGCGAGCAACGCGATGCTGATACAAGCGCTTCCCTGTGGTGTTGGTAATGGCAGAGATACTCGTGAGTGACGCATACTGGCCGCTGGCAGCCAGTGTCGTATACATCTGTGCGACGTCAAAGCTAGACAATTCCACAGCACCCAGCAGCATAGAAGGATACAGAGGAATATCACTGTCGATCCCCAACTGTTGCATAGTCTGGGCAACCGTATCAACGCCCACATCCAGACCTAGATTCACGGCAGGAATGTTAATACTTTCACTAAAGGCACGATACAACGGCACCGCACCTCTGAATTTGTGATCAAAGTTTTCCGGTTGCCAGGTTTTGCCTGCCGCGTTGGTGACTTGCAGCGGAGCGTCTTCAAGCAAAGTGCCTAAATTATACTGTGGTTGTTCTAACGCTGAAAGATAAATAGCGGGCTTCACCAGAGATCCCACGTTGCGACGGGTATCCAGTACCCGGTTAAACCCTGAGTATCGTAGCTGACGCCCGGCGACCAGCGCAGAAACACCACTTTTTTCAATATTTACCGAGAGCATGCCCACTTCTAGTTGTGCCGTCGAAAAACGTCGCTCAAGATAGGGTAACCCCTCACTGATGGCATCTTCCATTGCAGTCTGTTTTTGCAGATCGAAGTAAGTAAATACCCGGATCCCAGCGTTAACCACATTTTCGTCAGGTAACAAGCGTTGTAATTCACGATTGACCAACTCCAGATATCCCGGGTAGGTTTGCATCAGGCTTTCTTTCAAAGGCTGTATGCTGATGGGGCGCTCCAACGCCTGACGGTATTCATTCGTGGTGATCAAGCCATTCTCAGCCATCAACCTGAGTACCAGATCGCGCCGCTCCATTGTGCGCTCCGGATAACGGCGTGGATTGTAATACGAAGGGCCTTTCACCATAGCAACCAGCATGGCAATCTGATCAAACTCAAGTTCATCGACCGGCTTTGCAAAATAGAATTCTGCTGCCAAACCCATTCCATGCACACCCTGATTGTAAGCCTGGCCCAGATATACCTCGTTAAGATAAGCTTCCAGGATCTCATCTTTGCTGTAACGGAAATCCAGAATAAGGGCGATAAAGGCTTCATTGACTTTACGTAGCAAAGAGCGCTCTCGGGTCAGATAAAAATTCTTTGCCAGTTGCTGGGTCAGGGTACTACCTCCCTGCACTGTGCGTCCGGCACGAATATTATGATAGAGGGCACGCATGATTGACCATACCGATACGCCATGATGCTCATAGAAAGCCCTGTCTTCAACAACCAGGAGGGTATTTTTGAGAATATCTGGCATTTTCGCCAGTGGTACAAACTCCCTGTCCTGCCGGCTTTCATTGCCTATCCGGGCAATTTGTACAGGCTCTAATCTTGCCGCCTGAATTCGCCTGCCCTGCTCATTAACGATGCTGGCAAGCTTTTTCCCGGCAAAATTCAGCGTGAATATACGGGCCTGTTCAACCCCGTCATGAAACTCAAAAGTACGTCGATAAACGGTGATGGTACGACCCTGAACCACGAACTGCCCCGTGTGTTTAATGCGATTAACACGGGAATAATTGAGCCGCTCCAGCTCCCAAATCACTTCCTGCTCAGCCAGGTACTGATCCGGATAAAACGACATCGCCCTGGCGTATACCTGTACTGGCAGTTGCCATTTATTACCTTCAAATTGGCGACTGACTTTAGCATCGAGATAGACCACGTAACCGGCAACGGCAAATACCATCGCCAAGCTCAACTTCCAGCACAATGACCACAGCGTACTCAGGACACGACGACGAAATGCACCCAAACGTTGCTTTACTGTCGTTGCAGATTTGGCAGTCTTTTTCTTGCCTGATTTGGCAGATGTTTTGCGTGGGGATTTACGGGGTTTGCTCGGTGCTTTTTTATTGTCTGCCATTGCCCATGGAATGTTTGCTGAGAGTTAATGGATGCTAGATTATCTCAGATTAACTTCCGCTTAAACCAAAAAGCGCGATGAGGCGCACTTTTTGGTTGTTTCTTCACTACTTATTGCGAATGGTCACAAATTCTGGGTAAGCATCGATACCACAGTCATGCTGATCCATCCCACTAAGCTCTTCTTCTTCCCCGACACGGATCCCCATCAGAGTTTTGATCATACCCCAGACAATATATGACGCAATAAATACGAAGCCCAAAATAGTCACCAGACCAATGGCTTGTGTCGCAAAACTGGCGTCGCTGTTGGAAAATGGCACCATCATAATACCCAGCGCACCACACACACCATGAACAGAGATGGCGCCCACAGGGTCGTCAATGCGCAGTTTATCTAATGCAACAATGCTGAATACCACTAAAGAGCCCCCCAACATACCAAGGATACAGGCCAGAATAGGTGTCGGTGACGCAGGCTCTGCCGTGATGGTGACTAAACCGGCCAGCGCACCATTTAGGATCATTGTCAGGTCTGCTTTTTTCCACATCAGTTTACACACCACCAGCGCAGCAATCGCACCAGCCGCAGCCGCTGCATTCGTATTAACCATGATTTGACTCACTGCGATGGCGTTACTTTTATCAGCCAGAAATAACTGAGAGCCACCATTAAAGCCAAACCAACCCATCCATAAAATGAAAGTACCCAGTGTCGCCAATGGCAAGTTTGAACCTGGAATTGGATAAATCTCTCCATTCTTGCCATATTTACCTTTTCGAGCACCCAGCAGCAGCACGCCAGCCAGAGCAGCCGCGGCACCGGCACCATGCACAATGGCGGAGCCCGCAAAGTCTACAAAGCCCATCTCAGACAAAAACCCAGCGCCCCAGGTCCAGTAACCCTCAATCGGATAGATGAGGCCTGTCAGAACGACTGTAAACAATAAAAATGCCCAAAGCTTCATGCGCTCAGCAACCGCGCCAGAGACAATCGACATCGCAGTGGCTACAAATACTACTTGAAAGAAAAAGTCAGATTCCAGCGCATGGTCCGCATCCGCCGCAGCACTACCAATCAGTGCGCCAAAGTTAGGTACTACTCCGCCTTCAACATTATCAACATACATGATGTTATAGCCGACCAGCAAAAACATGGTGCAGGCAATGGCATACAGGGCGATATTCTTAGTCAAAATTTCTGTGGTATTTTTAGAGCGAACCAACCCAGCTTCGAGCATGGCAAATCCCGCGGCCATCCACATCACCAGAATACCACTGACCAGAAAGTAAAATGTGTTCAGAGAGAATTGTAATTCTATTACCGTGTTTTCCATCGTCTTGCCCCTTAAATCGCTTCTTCGTCGAGTTCACCGGTACGGATCCGGACTATCTGTTCGAGGTCATAAACAAAGATTTTGCCGTCACCAATTTTGCCTGTGCTGGCGATCTCTGTAATAGCTTCAACAACACGTTGGGTATTTTCACTGCGCGTGGCAATTTCCAGCTTAATTTTAGGAATAAAATCGACCTGATATTCGGCTCCACGATACAACTCGGTGTGACCCCGCTGACGGCCAAAGCCTTTTACATCAACCACGGTCATGCCTTCAATGCCGAGCTCGGCCAGGGCTTCGCGAACCTCATCCAGCTTAAATGGTTTAATTATTGCGCTTATCATTTTCATTATTTGCCCCCCCAGGGCAGCTGATCCTGTCACAGGGGGTAATCCAACCTTTATGCCAAAAATAAAAATCTTTATCTTTTATTTGGTTAGGATATTTTTATCGCATTTTAGAAAGGACAAACGCACCGAACTGGTGCGCTTGTTTGTTGTCTGACTTGAAATGGTGCAAAGTTGAGAGAACGTGGCCCGGTTTAGCTTTCACTGACCATAACGCAGTTGCGCTGGGCTTCTTTAGCTCGGTACAGCGCATTATCTGCCGCACGCATTACATCACTGAGTGTCGCTTTATCGCATCGGGCAATCCCAACACTGAGTGTACAGTGCAGTGACTCATCCTGGATCATAAACTCAGTATTGGCAAAGCGTTCTCTAAAGTCCTGACAACTGTCTTTGGCCACTTTCAGATCATTACCCGGCATCAGCACCGCAAACTCCTCTCCACCCACACGAGCAACTAAGCAATGATTGAATGAACTATTCAACAATTCCGCCGCCTGAGACAAGACCTTGTCACCACCAAGGTGGCCATACCGATCATTGATCGCCTTAAAATGATCCAGATCGAGCAAGGCCAGCGTGAACTGATCCGGTTTATTTTTGAGTACCTTATCCATGTGCTGGCAAAAATAGCGGCGATTATAGAGGCCCGTCAAAAAGTCCCGGTGGGCATATTCTTTAATGTCTGCGATCAGATTTAGCTGGTCCATCGTTTGCATTACACGACAGTGAAACTCTTCATTCATAAACGGCTTTGTCAAAAAGTCGTTGGCGCCATATTTTATAAACTTAGCTGACAGACCGTGACTGCCCGCTCCAGACAAACCTATGATGGCCAGATCATCACGCCCACGGCTATTTCGCACAGCTTTCACCAACTCAAAACCGTCCATAGTTGGCATCGCGTAGTCAGTCAAAAGAAGCTTTATCTCTGGTTTGGCATTGAGCATATTGAGCGCTTGCTCACCATCTTGAGCCTCAAATACAGTGAACAGCTGCTTCTCCAACATTTGCCGCATCACTGCACGGCTGATCATGGAGTCGTCTGCAATGAGCGCCTGACACCCCTCGTTGCGCAACAAACGCGATACCAATTTGATAGCGTACAAATAAGAATCCCGATTGTCTTTAATCACATAGTCCACGACCCCCATTTCAAGCATTTGCTGACGACTGTACTCATCTATTTTGGAGGTCAGTACCACCGTAGGAACATTGCGGCTCAGAGTTAACTGAACTACTTCACCGTCCGACGCATCAGGTAAGGTCAGATCTACCAATGCCAGGGTGTAATGTTGGCTCTCGAGCAATGCCTGGGTTTCTTTGAGTGACCAGGCATAATCAATTTCCACATCCAGGTGTTGTGACGCAAGGTGGCGTAGGATCTGCTGCACAACCTTACTGTCTTCGACGATTAATACTCTTTGCATTACTATGCTCTACTAAAACTACGAGAAAAGGGAAGAGATACAAGAATTTAACAGCGCTAAATACTTTCATACTACGGACATAAGGATTAAATATACGCGATTTCTGTGACAAAAAAAACTCACGACTCAATTAAATTGTAAACAGACAGCAACCAACATACGCCGAACCTCTGTTCTCGCGAGCCATTTAAGGCACAAAAAAGAAACTTATTAATACATAAAATCAACATACAGAACGCGTAGCCTGTTTTTTGGCTATTAGTCTCAAGTTCTTTGAATTCTCCTTAATATCCGTCTTAAATAAGTCGATTCATTTCATCAAAAAATTACAAGAACATGTTGTTGAAGCCATTACTTTTCGCACTTTCTGCCACTCTACTCACCACGTTGCCGCAAACAGTACAGGCACAAACCGATACCCAAGGCCAGTTAACCCAGCAAATCGATGCGCAGGTTATTACTGAGCACAAAGGAACCTTTAACGGAGCACGCTTTGCCTACACGGCTGCCACGGGCACTCAACCGGTATGGGATAAAGAAGGCCACCCCA
The DNA here is from genome assembly GCF_004014715.1 of Pseudoalteromonas sp. R3. Taxonomy (NCBI): domain Bacteria; kingdom Pseudomonadati; phylum Pseudomonadota; class Gammaproteobacteria; order Alteromonadales; family Pseudoalteromonadaceae; genus Pseudoalteromonas; species Pseudoalteromonas sp. R3. The sequence goes on along the minus strand of NZ_CP034835.1, from coordinate 841,827 downwards.
TTGCGACGCTACATTACACTTACTATAAAAAGAACAAAGTCAAAGATCCCGCCACTCGTCCGTTGCTGATCTCCTTTAATGGCGGACCGGGCTCTGCCTCTGTATGGATGCACATAGCTTATACTGGCCCCCGGGTACTGAAAATTGACGATGAAGGTTATCCAATGCAACCGTATGGTTTGAAAGATAACCCAGATTCTGTGCTGGATGTGGCCGATATCCTGTTTGTGAATCCAGTTAATACAGGCTATTCGCGTGTACTCCCCGAGCAAGATGGTTCAATGGCCGACAAACAAACTCTGCAAAAACGCTTTTTTGGTATCAATGCCGATGTGGAATATCTTGCAAGCTGGCTAAATACTTTTGTTAACCGCCATGGCCGCGCACTCTCTCCTAAATTTTTGATCGGCGAAAGCTATGGCACAACCCGTGTTTCTGGTTTAGCCCATGAGCTACAAAACAAGCAATGGCTATTTCTCAATGGGGTCGTACTGGTTTCTCCCACTGACATAGGCATTAAACGTCAGGGGCCTGTAAAAAGTGCTAACCGTCTGCCATATTTCGCCGCAACTGCCTGGTATCACAATGCGCTCTCTGAAGAGCTACAGAATCAGGATCTGCTTAGCGTACTTGAGCAGGTCGAAGCCTATACACTCGACCACTATCTGCCCGCTTTAGCCAAAGGCGCCATGTTGAATGAACAGGCACGCCAGAAAGTTGCTAAAAAAGTTGCCCATTACAGTGGGCTATCAGAGCAGTTCGTATTGCAAAATAACCTCGATATTCCCAACCAGGCTTTCTGGAAAGAGTTGTTACGCGAACGCGGTTACACTGTCGGTCGCCTGGACTCTCGTTACCTTGGAATTGATAAACGAGAGGCGGGCGAAAAGCCAGATTATTGGCCGGAATTGGATGCCTGGTTGCACGCATTTACACCTGCAATCAACCATTATTTCCGCTCCGAGCTGAATTATAAAACCGACATAAAATACAATATGTTTGGTGACGTGCGCCCCTGGGATCGCAGTAATAACGATGTCGGTGAGCAGTTGCGTCTGTCAATGGCGAAAAACCCTTACCTGAACGTAATGGTGCAGTCAGGTTACTATGATGGCGCCACCAACTACTTTGATGGTAAGTACAACCTCTGGCATCTCGATCCCAGCGGTAAAATGCAGGACAGATTGCGCTTTAAGGGCTATCGCTCAGGTCACATGATGTATCTGCGTCGCCCTGACCTGACTCAAGCCAATCAGGACCTGCGAGAATTCATCACCGACTCGCTAAAATTCAACCAGTCAGCGAAATATTGAATCCAGTTGAATGACGAGAATACGGCGCCCAACTGAGGCGCCGTTTTTATTTCCCTTGCGGCGAGCACAGATAACTTCACACACAGATTGCAAAAGTTAGGTATACTCAAAACAACAATTGAAGATGCCCATGTTTTTATTCTGCTTACTCAGCAATAAGTTAACAACAATCCGCTGGGTTAAGAGTGAGCCGTGGGCCCGAAGTACAGATAGTGAGGAAACCTCATGAGCGAGCATTTTCGCGTTGTGTTTTCTGGCTTTAAGCCCGGTACCGACGACCAGGCAGCCATAGAGCAACTCGCAGCCAAGTTAAAAGTACCAGAGCAAAAGGTCACCGAATTCACCTCAGGTAAGCCCTTGTTTGGTCCCGCTGACAAACAAAAGTGTCTGAAGCAGGCTAAGTTGCTTGCGATGTATGGGATCCAAAGCAAGCTACAAGCACACACCTCATCAGTAGCTGGAGGCGCTCAAAACGCTGCGAATGAACGCGTATTTGATGCTCTGGACTACATCACCAGCAGTCTGATCCGCATCGAAGAAAAGCTGGATGAACTTGAACAACGCATCGACGGTAAGCAAGTACAAAGCGAGCAAAGTGAAGACGATGAATGGGAAGACGAAACCCTGTTCAGTGAACTTGAGTTGGACAGTGAGCCACCTAAACGTTCTAAAAAGCTCTTATATATTCTGCTATCACTATTAGTGTTACTGCTAGTTGTTCTAGGGATCAGCCTCGCTTTCCCAGAGTTGGTGCCAATGTAATGAAAATAAATTCACGCTTAGATGAAAATACTGCAACTATCAGGAAGAAAATTCGGAATGATATTAGAAAATCTCGCAACAGCCTCTCTGAAGAACAACAAAAAGATGCAGAAGAAAAATTAAATATTAATTTTATTCAACATGTAGACTTACCTAAAAAGGCCCGAATCGGGATCTACCTTGAGAACGATGGCGAACTCAGAACAAACCTTTTAATTCAATCACTTTGGTCAAAAGGGATGTCACTTTTCCTGCCTGTGATCCACCCTTTTAGTAAGGTCACTTTGCTGTTTCAGAAGTATGAAAAAAACTCACCCATGAAGCGGAATCGCTATGCTATCTTAGAACCAGAATTAAATTGTAGCGAAATTTGCCCACTGGCGCAGTTAGACTATTTACTGCTTCCGTTGGTGGCGTTTGACGACGCAGGCAATCGCCTCGGTATGGGAGGTGGCTACTATGATCGTACACTGGCGCGTTATTATCGTGAAAACTGGCAACAACCAAAGTTAATTGGACTGGCACATGACTGTCAGAAAGTCCCGGCATTGCCAACAGAAGCCTGGGACGTGCCCTTATCAACCATAATCACGCCGCAAAAATGCTATCAGTGGTAAACGCATTGATAATGTATCTCCCCCACCACTGATTCATCACAATAGTGCCAGATCATAAATTCTTCTATTAAAGGCATCTGGCATACTTTTCTGCGCTTTGGGCGTATAATTGCGAACCAATAATTAACTAAAACAGTGATCGCGTTATGACTCAAGATGAAATGAAAAAAGCAGCTGCCTGGGCGGCATTACAATATGTCGAAGCTGGTACAGTTGTTGGTGTGGGTACAGGTTCTACCGTAAACCACTTTATTGATGCATTAGGCAGTGTCAAAGATACCATTAAAGGGGCGGTTTCAAGTTCTGAGGCTTCCACAGAAAAGCTCAAAGCGCTGGGGATCGACGTATTTGAGCTTAATGATGTCTCTGAGCTGGACATCTACGTGGATGGTGCGGATGAAATTAATGCACATAACCAGATGATTAAAGGTGGTGGTGCAGCACTGACACGCGAGAAGATTGTTGCCGCAGTTGCCAGACAATTTGTCTGCATCGTCGACAACACTAAACATGTTGACGTACTGGGCCAGTTCCCTTTACCGGTTGAAGTGATCCCAATGGCACGAAGCTATGTTGCCCGCGAATTACTTAAGCTCGGTGGTGATCCTGTCTATCGTCAGGGCGTCGTGACAGACAATGGCAACGTGATTTTAGACGTACATGGACTGTCCATCACTCAGGCAGCCGAGCTGGAAGAAAAAATTAATCAAATCGTCGGTGTTGTCACCAATGGCCTGTTCGCTCAGCGCGGCGCCAACATCGTCATTACAGGTACCCCAGAGGGGCCACAAATTAAGTAACAGGAATAAGTCATGAGTAAGGTATCGTTGTCAAAGGACAAAATTCGCATTTTATTGTTGGAAGGCGTGCACCAGAGCGCAGTTGAAACACTCAAACGCAATGGTTATAGCAATATCGAGTACGTCAAGACATCGCTACCTGAAAGTGAACTGATTGAGCGGATCAAGAATGTCCACTTTGTCGGGATCCGCTCACGTACTCACCTGAGTGAAGCCGTGCTGGAAGCTGCAGAAAAACTAGTTGCTGTTGGCTGCTTCTGTATTGGTACCAACCAGGTCGACCTGGACGCGGCTAAAAAACGCGGTATAGCCGTATTTAATGCGCCATTTTCTAATACGCGCTCAGTGGCTGAGCTGGTCCTGGGTGAGATCCTGCTACTATTACGGGGCATTCCAAAACGCAACGCCATGGCACACCGCGGTGAATGGTTCAAATCAGCTATTGGCTCCTTTGAAGCGCGCGGTAAAACACTGGGGATCATTGGTTATGGTCATATAGGAACTCAGCTGGGGATCATGGCTGAAAACATCGGTATGAAAGTCGAGTTTTACGACATTGAAGATAAACTCACCTTAGGTAATGCGCAGCAGGTACAGAGTTTAACTCAGCTATTGCAACGTGCTGATGTGGTGAGTTTGCACGTACCTGAAACGTCGCAAACCAAGAATTTGATCGGTATGGCTGAGTTGGAAGTAATGAAGCAAGGTGCCATTCTGATCAATGCATCGCGCGGTACAGTCGTGGATATCGATGCACTGGCAGAAGCACTCAGCGCAGGTAAACTCTCAGGTGCCGCCATTGACGTATTCCCTGTCGAACCTAAGTCTAATGACGAAGAGTTTGTCTCACCACTGCGCCAATTCGACAATGTGATCTTAACCCCACACGTAGGAGGCTCCACTCAGGAGGCTCAGGAAAACATTGGTATTGAAGTTGCTGGTAAACTAACCAAGTACTCAGACAATGGCTCAACGGTTACAGCGGTGAATTTCCCGGAAGTATCTCTTCCTGAACTATCTAATCGCAGTCGACTGCTGCACGTGCATGAGAACCGCCCTGGCGTGCTGACGCAAATTAACCAGGCTTTCGCACAGCATGGTATTAATATCGCAGCTCAATACCTGCAAACCGACGAAAGCATAGGTTACGTGGTGATTGATGTCGACAGCGATCATTCTGAAGTTGCTTTAAAAGAGTTAAGCGCAGTTGAAGGCACCATCCGTGCCCGTATCCTGCACTAACGGCTTTGGTAACAGAGACAAAAAAGCCTGTCTGATGACAGGCTTTTTTATTTCATATACTGAGCAATATGTTACTCAATAAGATGGCTATTATGCCATGAAATCAACACCTTCTTTGATGTCTTTTTCAAGAGTAGCCAGCATGTCGTCTTTTGCTTGTTGCTCAAACGCGCTCAGCTCGCCATATGGTAGTAGCTCTTCTACGCCGTTCTTGCCAAGACGTACAGGTTGTGCGAAGAAAGTCGCATCGCCAGTGTTGCCTTCAACGTACGCATACTCAACAACGTTTTCGCCTTGCAGGCCTTTAACTAGTGAGAAGCAGAAACGTGCTGCGGCTGCGCCCATAGACAGAGTTGCAGAACCGCCACCTGCCTTAGCTTCAACCACTTCAGTACCTGCATTCTGAATACGCTTGGTCAGTGCTGCTACTTCTTCATCAGAGAACTCAGCACCTTCAACCTGTGAAAGCAGAGGCAGAATTGTAGTACCTGAGTGACCACCAATCACTGGCACTTTCACGTCGCTTACGTTCAGGCCTTTCAGCTCAGCGATGAAAGTTTCTGCACGGATAACATCCAGTGTAGTCACACCGAATACACGAGCAGGATCGTAAGTACCCGCTTTTTTGAACACTTCAGCAACGATTGGCACAGTGCCATTAACTGGGTTTGTGATAACACCTACCAGGGCTTTAGGACAGTTCTTAACAATGCCTTCAGACAAAGTTTTGATGATGCCTGCATTCACATTGAACAGATCAGCACGGTCCATGCCCGGCTTACGTGGCATACCCGCAGGGATCAGAACGATGTCTGCATCAACTAGCGCTGCATCCAGGTCATCTTTACCAAAACCAGCAACTTTTACCGCTGTAGGGATGTGAGACAGATCAACCGCTACGCCAGGTACTACTGGCGCTACGTCGTATAGCGCAAGCTCAGAACCAGCAGGCAAACCGTTTTTAAGCAAAAGAGACAATGCTTGACCGATACCGCCAGCGGCACCTAATACAGCAACTTTCATTGGAATTCTCCATAATTTGAAGGTGGAATTAAATGTGCTGTAAAGATAATGAAAAGCGCCGCCAAAAACAAATTTATCCGCGCAATTTTCGTCTTTTTTTCGACTATAGTTGTAAAGTTCGCGACAAATACTGCTACTAATGGTTTACGCCTCAATGTAGGTTTCACATTCAGGAAATCCTCCTCGCTTGAAGAAACTTCTTGTGCATAAATTTGGGTAACAGGGTGGTTTTGTGTAAAATCCTAGCAATTGAGTCACAAAGAAGTACAGAGTATGCAGCCGCAGGAAAAACAAGAAGCCCTCGTCAAAGCCTTTAAGGCCCTGTTAAAAGAAGAAAATTTTGGTTCTCAAGGTGAAATAGTCGATGCCCTAAAGGAGCAGGGATTCGATAACATTAGCCAGAGCAAAGTCTCTCGGATGCTAAGCAAGTTCGGTGCTGTCCGGACCCGCAATGCTAAACAGGAAATGGTGTATTGTTTACCGGCAGAAATGGGCGTGCCTACAGCCAAAAGCCCGTTGCGCCAGCTGGTGATTGACATAGTACATAATGAAATGATGATCATTATTCGTACCAGCCCGGGAGCCGCGCAGTTAATTGCCCGACTACTGGACTCTTTAGGCTCTGCAGATGGCGTCCTCGGCACTATCGCGGGTGATGATACCATTTTTATTGCACCCGCTAAGGTCTCTGAAATTGATGAGACACTGGAGCGTGTGAAAACCTTATTTGATAATGTCTGATAACACTTACTTCTGCGCCATTTGCTTTAAAAATTTTAGCGATGGCGCAAAAAACGCCGCCCCCATATCCCCCTGAGAGTAGTCCAGTAAAGGGTCGTAGTCTCCGTCACCACATAACCCAAAGCGGCTATGCAGCAGTTGTTCAAACGCGTTGCCTTTCGCTGCACAACTGAGCCACAGGCTGCCTTGTTCATATACATCACCATACGGCATGCTCTGATTGAGTAACAAAGGCTTCCCCTCGCTGTCTTTTATCTCGTTGAGCCGAGCGTGATTGTAGGGGGGGCATCTTCAATCAGCTCATTATCCAGCCGGGTGCGTCCCATTAACTGCTCCTGATCAGCTAAGGGCAATGCCTGCCAGCGCGCCAAATCAAACTGAGTACGCTGTACATGAATATAACTCCCCTGATCATCCAGGCCGTCTGGGTTGCTCACTAGTGCAACCTGGCGCTTAAAGCGCCCATGAGGGATATCAGCGCCATAGACAAAGCCATTGAAGTCGCGGCCATCGAGAAATCGAAATGCGCGTACCTGAGCAACCAGCTCAATACTACCCGCCAGCATATGCAGTACGCTTTGAGCAAACAGATGATTAACGTCTTCTCTGTCAGAACGGATCACATAAAGCAGATCGAAGGGCTGACTGTGGCACAAGTGCTCACTGCTTTTAATCAGGGGAAAACTTTTAAGCTGGGGAGGAATAAACTCAGGGTAAATATGAGGCCAGTATTGTGCACCAATGGCCACAAAACTGCTCAGCATAGCTTCTGAAAAACGGTCGCTAAGCTCATCCTGTAACCTGCCAGCCTGACTGAGCGCCGAGCGTACGACTTCATCCTGGCCATCCAGTACGTTAAAAAATAAGTGCAAACCATGCAGATTTGCCTCGGCACATATCCCGGATTGTGCTTGCGCCATTACCCCACCCTATGATTATTTCAACGTACGAATACCAACTTCACTTAATACTTGTTCAATTCGAAGGAGCAAATTGGTATTACATCTGACATAAAAACTCGCCATAATGAGCCCTGTAGGGTGCGGTTGTGCCCCTTCTTTGTGGGTGTCTCTGTTCACGCCCGGTCACCGCTCTACCCTAACTTACTACTAGGTAATGTAACGAATTGTTATGCCTTAAGAAAAGAAGTTTATCGCATGGGGCTTAATTTTCAAACTCACTGGTCTACTGAGATCCAGAGGTTTATCTGACGGCATCGCGACTTCCAGCACCTGACCTTCCAGTTCAATGGCATACAAATACTCAGTCCCGACAAAGCGGTGTTGCATCACCTCAACCTGGCCCTGTTCAGCATTAAACAGTTCAATATGGCTGGGTCTGAGATATATCTGCCCTTCCTGTACCGGGCTATGAATATCAATCAGAGACTCCACTGAACCAAACGCCGTTTCAACCTGGGCACCGTTATGGCGCTGCGCTGCTACATAGGCACCTTGCCCCAAAAATTCCGCCACCTGGCGACTACTCGGATGCTGGAAGAGCTCTTTGGGCGTGCCTAGCTGGGCAATTTGCCCCTGATGCATAATGGCGAGCCGATCTGCAAAAGCAAAAGCCTCATCTTTGGAGTGACTGACGAAAATAGCCGATACTTGCTGATCTTTAATAATATCGCGAATATCTTTGATCAGCTGAAAACGCACCTGCGCATCGATGTTTGAAAACGGCTCGTCCAGCAACAACAGGTTGGGATGGTATGCAAGGGCTCTGGCAATGGCGACCCGCTGCTGCTGACCACCAGATAGCTCGTGGGGGAAGCGTTTCGCGTACCCTTCCAGATGCACCAGCTCCAACATTTGTGCCACACGGCTGTACCTTTCTGGCTTGCTCAGTTTATTGAGACCAAAGGCGATGTTCTGCTCAACAGTTAGGTGCGGAAACAGTGCATAATCCTGAAACATCATACCGATATTGCGATGCTGAGGCGCGACGAAATGTAGCTCGCTGCTGACACTTTTGCCATTAATGCGGATCTCACCCTGCTGAGGATGCAATAGCCCGGCAATGGCCTTTAAGGTTGTCGTTTTACCACAGCCACTGGCACCGAGCAGGCAAACTATTTCATTCTCAGCCACTGTCAAATCAAGCTGCTGTATCACAGGGTGACCATCATAATGGTAGTGTAACGATTGGATTTCTAAGCTTGGCATTAGTTGTGTTGTTCCATTGAGCGATTAACCCAGTATAAGGGGATCAGTCCAACCAGGACGATAAACAAGGCAGAGATAGAGGCCAGTTCAAGTTGCTCATCACTGACATATTGATAAACATGGGTGGCCAGGGTTTCAAAATTAAATGGTCTTAACAGCAGTGCAGCTGGCAGTTCTTTCATACATTCAATGAACACCAATAAACCAGCGGTCAGCAATCCACGCTTCAGCAAGGGCATATGAACCCGGGTCAGGGTCTGAAAGCGCCCTTTCCCGAGTGATAAGCTGGCCATATCGATACTCGGGCTAATACGCACAAAACTCGATTCCACGGCACCATGGGCAATCGCATAAAACCGCACGACATAGGCAAAAACCATAGCGAACAAGGTACCACTCAGCAACAGGCCGGGCTCAAAGCCTGAACCATCAAGCCATTCATTTAGTTTGGTGTCCATTAAAGTGAGTGGTAACAGCACCGCAATTGCCAGAACTGTTCCTGGTAATGCATATCCGGTACTGGCAAACCGGCCCGGCAATGGGGAGAGTTTGCCCGGTTCAATGCGCTGATAATACACCACCAATAAACTGATCATCATAGCGATAGCACTCACGTATAAACTGATCTTCAAACTCTGCAGCGCGTAATTAAAAAACTCCTCATTCCAGGCCTGATCAAAATAATGCCACGCGTAATTGAGGAGTATTCCAACCGGCACAAAAAACGCCACACCGAGGATCAGCATACAGAAGCCCCAGGCCAGCCACCCCTGATAACCGGTCAAATCGTAAAGATAGGTGTCATTAACCCCAGACTGTCGCTCATGTACCACTTGTGTTTTACGACTCATACGCTCAAGTAACAGCGCGACAAACAAAAACAACAGCATGATACCCGAGATCTTGGCTGCGGCAGTCAGCGAATAATATCCCAGCCAGGTGTCGTACACAGCTGTTGTCAGGGTGCTTACCGCAAAGTAATGCACGGTGGCAAAATCCGCCATAGTTTCCATGCTGATCAGCGCTAATGCGGCAACAATTGCGCCACGGGATAAAGGTAAGCTCACTTTGAAGAAACTCTGCGCCGGACTCATGCCCATCAGCTGACTGGCCTGTACCAGCTTGAAAGACTGCTCTCGCAAAGCAGTTTTGAAAATCAAATAGAGATAGGGATAAAGTACCAGAGCTATCATGACTATGGCGCCAGGCAAAGTGCGCAGGTCAAAAAACCAGTAATCATCTGGCCCCTGCCAACCAAATTGCTGTCGTAACCAAATCTGAACCGGCCCGGCATAATCGAGTAAATCAGTATAAACGTAAGCGATGATATAAGCAGGAAGTGCTAGGGGTAACATCAATGCCCATTCAAATATCCGCTTGCCGGGAAAATGACAGTAGGCTGTTAACCACCCCAGCGGCAGGGCAATGAGTGAGCTGAGCGTCACCACACCGGCGATCAGCACTATGGTGTTACGGGTATAATCCCATAACACACTCTGCCATAAATGGCTGAATACTTCCGATTCACCTTGCAGTGCTTCGAAAATCAGAAATGCCAGCGGGATTGACAGGGCTATGCCTATCAACCACGCCATGCACTGCCACGAGGACAGACTTTGTTTTAATTGCATTTACAGGTCAAATTTTACCTCATCGATGAGCTTAAGCGCCATCGGACGGTATTTACTGATCTCGGACAAAGGTAAGCTGTCTTCCTTAAAGGTGCCCCAGGATGCCACTAGTTTCGACAATTCGACGCCCGGTTTAACCGGATATTCCATATTCATCGAGGCGTACATGTTCTGGGCTTTATTGTCGGTCATAAACTCGATCAGTTTCAAGGCATTTTCTTTGTTTTTCGAGTACTTGGTCATTACTACACCCGAAACATTCAGGTGCGAGCCACGGTCGGTCTGATTTGGGAAATTAATATAAACCGCATCAGCCCAGACTTTTTGCTTACTGTCTTCAAGCATTTTACCAAAGTAGTAGCTGTTGCCCAGTGCCAGGTCACACAGACCTTCTTTTACAGCTTTAACCTGCGCACGGTCGTTGCCCTGTGGCTTACGTGCCAGATTGGCCTTCACCCCTTGCAGCCAGGTCTTGGTTTCAGCTTCACCATGGTGTGCAATCATAGACGCTACCAGCCCCAGGTTGTAGGGGTGTTTACCTGAACGCGTACAAATTTTGCCTTTGTATTTAGGATCAGCCAGTTCCTCATAACTCAGATTGGTTAGCTTTCCTGATCTGTCTTTTGAGGAATAAACATTACGTACACGCTTGGTCAAGGCGACCCAGTGGCCATCCGGATCCCGAAAGCTAGCTGGAATATTTTTGTCAACCGCTTCACTTTCTATCGGGTTAGTCAACCCAAGCTCCTCAAGCTGGATCATCGCACTGAAATTCGAGGTTAGCACAAGATCGGCACGGCCATGTTTGCCTTCCCTTTTTACTCGCTCAATCAGGCCTTTTTTCGCAAACACCACATTGGTTTTAATACCAGTCTGCTTAGTAAAGTCGTCCAGAATTGGCTGGATCAGAAAAGGTTGACGATAGGAATAGATGTTTACCTCATCCGCAGCGACAGCAGATAAACTATTAACGGCAGCAAGCAGAGTTAAGATTGCACTTTTCATAGGAGCTCCAAATAAAAACAATTACTATTCTCAGGATATGGTAACCCGAAACCAGGCAAAATACAGCCGATAGTTCGGCATATTGCAATTTTATTAAATAGCGACATAAGGACATTTGTTTGTAAGACATCTCTCACTAAGCTTGTCGCTATCTATGAAGATAACGCTGACTTTATCAACAAAATACAAAAAGGTCTTTGTTAGATAACAAGTTTTTTTGTAGCCAAATTAATTAATCGAATTTCTAAGCGTTTTTTTGTGGTGTTATCTCACCCAGAGTCTCATATACTTTAGTCATCTCAAGGGGAGAGCACAAAGCAACAGGGAAATGGATTGAGTTGCTGGTCATGGAGTTTGTGCGGTAGGAATGTCAGGAACTAGGATTAGGCTTCGGACAACAGGATATGCCGTTTAAGTAAGGACGTTGATGCACAGGTGGATGGTGCACAGGAATACAGGGAAACAGGAACAAGTCAGGATGACGACACAAAGGATGGTAAGCACGGACTAAGTCAGCATATGGGAGCGCTGATTGCTTTAAGGACAGTACAGGATGTACATCTCGCAGAATGACAACGCAAGGCGAGACATGGAAGAGCATGTAAGGAGTTGATCTCATCAACATAGCAGGACGCTATTTAGAAGATTCCGTCAAGCGCGGCCCGCAAGGGTCGCGCTCTTCTTATTTATGGCCCTTTTAAATTTATACCAATTTCACTTAATACCTGATCAATTTGACGGAGCAAATATGACGCTAACTGTGTTAAAAATTTCTCATTTAGAACCTTTACCTAAGGTATGAGTTCGCAAATTTTTGCCTAGTTATCGAACATATTTTCTCGCCTCAAAATAGAACACTTAATTAAGCAAATTGGTATTAGGCGTTCAACTGCTCACGCCAATTTGCTTTTCTTCCCTTTCAGATACGCATCACGAAAATCGACAAAATGATGGGTCAGGTATTCCGCAGCCTGATTTTCGCCGTTTTCAGCCAACACCACACAAGCAACTTCCGCTGTTCCCAGCTGGTGAGCATGTGGGGCTACCCTCAGCTTATAATCAGATAAGCTTTCTGGTGTCACGGACAAAACAGGAAACTTATCCAGATATGGACTTTTTCGGAACATTTTTTTCGCTTCTCGCCAGGTCCCGTCGAGAAAAATGTAGAGTGGTGTTTTACCACTTTGTCGCGTCACCTGATGTATCACTCGCTCAGTTTCGACATTCTCCGCCGGAAAAACCACCACAGGTTGATACGCGGGATCATTCAGCAGAGCCAGTAAATCAGCATCAGGATCGGTGCGGTCCCAGCGGAACGCATGATTGTCTGGCACAATGTCCGCTATCAGGCGGCCCGTATTAGAAGGTTTGAAACTCTCATTGTGATACATCAGTAAGCATACTGCACTGTTGCATTCAGCTACCTGAATACCGGCACAGATACATAAAGGTTCAGCCAGTAAACACCGCTCGCAACGGGGCAATTTTGATCCCCGAGCCTTGAATTCCCGCCTCGCGGATGCTATTTGTTGAGCTCGTAATGCCAGTACCGAGTTTTCCACGCTTTTCTCCTCAAACTTGGGCCGGCTATCTTAGACAATTCTGATGATAAAAGCAGTATAACAATGATGATAATTGCGCCTTCAACACGCTTAAAATACCGCCTTATAACGCAGCAGGATGCTGAGTTGCTCATTGAGCTCGACAGCGATCCTGCTGTTATGCGCTATATAACTAATGGCCAACCTACTTCTCGCGAGCAAATTGAGCAGTTTTATCTGCCACGCCTGGCCAAGTTTACCAACCCACAACAAGGCTGGGGCCTGTGGCATTGTAGTTTGATTGACGACGAAACTTTTCTGGGCTGGGTTTTGATCCGCCCAATGAACTTCTTCGAGGGTAACATGGATGAACGAGACCTGGAGATCGGCTGGCGCTTCAAGCAAGCCGCCTGGGGGAAAGGCTATGCCACAGAAGCCGCTAAGCATATTGCAGAGCATCTGGCTAAGCAGAATAAGATGGATTATTTGAGCTCGATTGCCCTGAAAGACAATCTGGGGTCAATTAACATCATGAAGAAACTCTCGATGCGCTTTTTAAAAGAGGGAGTTCATGAGGGGCCAGATGGGCCCGTGGGCGCGGTTTATTATCGTAAGGCGATATAAGGACAGCGGGCACTCACGCCCGCTGTCAACAGCATTAGATCGTTAGGAATACGACCAGGAACAGGCCCAGTAATAATCGGTAGATAACAAACGGCAACATACCCATGCGCTCAATCACCTTAAGGAAAAAGTGAATACACGCATAAGCGGAAACAAAAGATAAGATAGTGCCAGTCACAATGGCTCCCCAATCAATCACTTCATCTCCGGTAGCCAGCTTAAGCGTGTAATAGCCACCTGCGGCTGCAATAATCGGGATCGACATCAAAAACGAAAAGCGAGCCGCACTTTGCTTATTTAGTCCGAGCATCATACCGGCCGTCATGGTGATACCAGAGCGTGATGTACCCGGCAGTAAAGCTGCAACCACCTGTGCAAAACCAATGATCAGGGCACTACGCCAGTTGAGCTGGTAAATGGTCTTAGTTTGTTTTGCTGTGGCATCGGCATACCAGAGTAAAAGACCAAAAATAATGGTAGTCGCCGCAATGACCCAGGCGCTGCGGGCAAAGTCCTCAACCAAATCCTTGGCCAAGAAGCCTATAACTAGACCTGGGATCGTCGCGACAATGATCCACCAGCCCAGGCGACTGTCTTCCGTTACACCTTGTTTGCCAAACGATTTAAACCAGGCGCTCAATATATCTGTCACTTCTTTGCGGAAGTAAATCAATACAGCGGCCAAAGAGCCAACGTGAACGGCTACATCAAACGCTAATCCCTGGTCCTGCCAGCCTAATATCTGTGAAGGCAAAATCAAATGCGCCGAGCTGGAGATAGGCAAAAATTCGGTCAACCCCTGGATCAGAGCCAGTACAATAATTTCAATGATACTCATGATAAGGAAAACTCCACTTTCCATAGTTTTTGTTTTTGGTTGTCATATGCTTGCCAGATTTCAGCCATGCTGCAGCCCCGCACAGGGTGAATAAATTCGGGCGCTATTTCTGCCAGCGGCCTTAACACAAATGCGTTCTTGGTGATCTCATCTCGTGGCAACTGCGCTGGGCTGTCACAGATCATATCGTCGTAAAACAGGATATCCAAATCCAGTGTTCTCGGGCTAAATTTCTTATCCTGGGGCGTCCTGCCGTTATCACGCTCTATCTGCTTGAGCAAAGCACATAGTTCCTGCAATGACATATCGGTATGTGCCGCAAACACGGAGTTGTAGAAATTCTTACCGCTGAAGCCCACAGGTTCACTTTCATAGACATCTGAATGAATATAATCAGGAAAATATTCAATGAGGGCCTTAAGCCCCTGTCTAAAATGACGGTCACGCTCCACATTGGAGCCAATACTGATAAAAACGTGCGCCATGTTATCTTGTCCGCGTGATTGCCAGGCCAACTGTTTGTGCCTGAGGAACGGCTGCCGGCTTGCTGACCCGAATGGTGATTGCCTGAATTGCAAATTCTTGCAAAATAATGGCAGCAAGTTGCTCGACCAAGGTCTCCAGCAGTTCAACCCGGCTTGCTTCGGTATGCGCTATTACTCGCTCACTCACCTTGGCGTAATCCACGGCCAGAGTTATGTCATCTTGTTGCGCGGCAGCCGAGATATCGGTCTTCATCTCTATATCAAAGAAAAGGCTTTGTTTACTTTCTTTTTCAAAGTCGTAAACTCCTATTATGGTCTCGACGTGTAATTGCGAGATATAGACCGTGTCCATGTAAACTCCTGACATGACTGATTCGGATCGGCTTTTTCACGTACTCTAGCCGCCTTGAAATAAAGCGACGATGATAGCCCAAATAACGGCAAGAAAAAATAAGGAAGCTTGTGATAGTCAGTTTAATATGTGTTTGTGCTTATTTATTTGGTTCAATCTCTTCCGCGATTTTGATTTCGAGACTCTTTTCTTTGCCCGATCCCCGCTTTGCAGGTTCAAATAACCCAGGCGCAACCAATGTACTGCGCCTCGGAGGTAAACTCCCCGCTGCACTGGTATTGGTATTTGATATTCTTAAAGGCACCATTCCCGTTTGGGGCGCTTATTTTCTTGGTATTGAACCCATCTGGCTTGGTATAGTCGCAGTATGTGCCTGCCTGGGCCACATATACCCTGTGTTTTTTCATTTCAATGGTGGAAAAGCGGTTGCAACGGCCTTTGGTGCCCTGCTGCCGATTGGACTATCACTGGGGGGATGTTAATTAGTACATGGCTGCTGGTTGTCGCACTCACTCGCTACTCGTCACTTGCGGCCATAATCACTGTGCTAGCAGCACCTGCTTATACCTGGATGATAAAGCCTCTGTACACGCTGCCCGTGTGTTTTCTTACCGTCTTGATAATATTTCGCCATAGAGCCAACATACGTCGGCTCCTGAACGGCACCGAGCCAAAGCTCGGCAAAAAGAACGTCGACTAATCTTTCCTAATTTACAATGGCGGCAGGCTGTCCAGCGGCCAACGTGGCTGAGTTTTCATACTCAATTCAGCGGTTTGGCCAGCTTTCAGACGCTGCATACCAGCGTATGCGATCATTGCACCATTGTCTGTACAGAACTCAGTTCTCGGGTAGTATACCTTCCCTTTCATGCCCTGCATCATGCGCTCAAGCTTGGTACGCAATTCAGTATTAGCACTGACTCCACCTGCGATGATCAGACGCTTGATTCCCGTCTCTTTCAGCGCCCGTTTGCATTTAATGGCAAGCGTATCGACTACAGCCGTCTGAAAAGCATGCGCGATATCCGCTTTAGTTTGCTCATCATCGCCGGCCGACTTAATGGTATTTGCAGCGGCTGTTTTGAGACCACTAAAGCTGAAATCCAGACCGGGCCTGTCAGTCATCGGACGCGGAAACACAAACCGACCCGCCACACCTTTTGTCGCAAGCTTAGCAAGCATTGGACCACCGGGGTAATCTAGCCCCAGCAACTTGGCCGTTTTATCGAAGGCTTCACCAGCAGCATCGTCCACAGACTCGCCCAGCACCTCGTATTCGCCGATTCCAGCCACCTTAACCATCATAGTGTGACCACCTGAGACCAGTAGCGCAACAAACGGGAATTCAGGCATCTCTTCTTCCAGCATCGGGGCCAGCAAATGACCTTCCATGTGGTGCACTGCCACAGCTGGGATATTCCAGCCAAATGCCAGTGAACGGCCAATAGATGTTCCCACCAGTAAAGCGCCTACTAACCCTGGGCCTGCTGTATAAGCGATGCCATCCAGAGACTCTGGACCACAGCCCGCCTGTTTAAAAGCGGCCTCAATTAACGGAATGGTTTTGCGAACATGATCTCTTGAAGCCAGCTCAGGAACAACGCCACCATAATCAGCATGAACTTTTACCTGGCTATATAATTGATGTGCCAAAAGTCCCTGCTCATCATCATAGATAGCAATCCCCGTCTCGTCACAAGAAGACTCGATACCTAAAATTCGCAATTTTGATTCTCCACTACTAAAAATTTGGATAAAAAATCAGACTTCAATTGCCAGACCTATATTGGTCTGCCCATCGCTCAGCGCCAATGCCTTAAGAGTTTTAACCGACTGATTATCAATACGAGGCATGTCCGCAACACAGTCAATCAGCTCGCCAAGTACTTCTATTTCGTACTGCATTAAAGGGTGCTCTCTGACCTGTTGATTGTCTGGCTGAATGTCTTCTGCCATTAGCAAAAACTCAATGTACCTTGCAACGGTTGCCTGAGAAATCTTCGCCACGTTGACAAACTCACTCTCATCTTTACTCATCACACCCTGAATAAAACCAAGAAGTGCTGTTGCAACATCGATAGCCGCATACGTGCCAAACATATCAAAATCTTTCAGCTCCGGGACATTAGGCTCAATCTTCTCGATTTGCTTTTCCAGACTAATTTTGCTTTTTGGCAAAAGCACTTTTTCCCAGCATACATTTAGCGCACTGCGCAATATCGCCTCATCGCCGAATCCAGTTGCCTCACTGAACAGGCCGTAGTTGGGCAGCATACGTTCTAATATGGCCGCAGCAAGGACTGCCTTCTGTAAATAATTTAGCTCTCTGATACGCTGAAAATTATTTGCTTTCGTCATAGCTTTTTCCACAGTGCCAGCAATATTGAAACCCTGAACCATTGTGTTCAGAGCAGCCGCGACACTGCCAATCTTCCGATAAGTTGTTTTGCTGGTAGTTTACCAAGATTTCTTCCGCCTCGGGTACTTTTATCGCGCAGACAAATATTTTTATTGTCTCCTGACAAAATGGTATCTCCCCCAATGCGGTAGCCAGCGCTGCACCCTCAACATGTGTTTTGAGCCTCGCTTGTGTCAACAAGCCCAAAATAATATGGGCTTCTAATGGGTTATCCGTGCGATACACACACGTCCAGTCAAACATAGTATTACTCATCGCTGGACTCCAAATTTTTGCTATGATAATCACTATTGTAGCGTGCTTATACGGAGTACAAAAATGACGCTCACCACACCCGGATTGTTGTTCCCCGCAATCTCTTTGCTGCTGCTGGCATATACCAACCGGTTTTTAGTGCTGGCACAGCTGATCAGAGAGTTAAACGCCAGAGAGGGGGAACACCTCAGACCGCTGGTCATTGCCCAAATTGATAACCTAAAAAAACGCATCAAACTGATTCGCCTGATGCAAGTATGGGGGTAATCGCCTTCTTACTATGCACCTTGTCGATGTTTGCACTGTTTATCGACGTGGCTGTCTTCGGCGTGATCTTGTTTGGCGCCAGCCTGTGTTGTCTGACACTCTCATTACTTCTTTCTTTATATGAGATCCACATTTCCTGTGATGCCATTGCGATAGAACTTAACAATATTGAAAAAAAGCCAATACAAGATTAAGCAACTCAGTTTTTTGCTGGCTATACTAACAGAGAACGCATACTGAGCAGAGGTTCTATGTGAGCAGCTTTCTCTTTTCAAATGAGCCACTTAAGGATGACGAGCAAATTACCATAGATAATGCATATTGGGATATTCTGGTGGTCGATGATGAAGAAGACATTCATCAGGTCACCAAATTGGTGCTATCGGATTTCCGGTTTGAGCAAAAGCCACTACGCTTTCATCATGCGTATTCAGCCAAACAGGCAATGGACATACTGAATTCGGAAGAGTCCATTTCAGTTGGCTTGATTGACGTTGTGATGGAAAGTAACCATGCGGGTCTAGACCTTATCAAGTTCATCCGTAACGACATGGCCAACCATGATATTCGTCTTATTCTGCGCACCGGACAGCCTGGTGAAGCACCGGAAGAGTCGGTTATCCGCGACTATGACATTAATGATTATAAAAACAAAACCGAGCTGACTGCGGTTAAATTAAAAACTTTACTCTATTCAGCGTTACGCTCACACCGCGATATTCAGACGATTGAACGACACAAACAGGGGCTTGAACGGATTATTGATGCATCCTCCAGCTTTTTGAAATGCAATAATGTCCAGGACTTCGCATCAACCATTTTGTCTCACGTTGCCGATGTAATGGGCCTGAGCGATTCGGATATCTATTGCGCAGCCGCAGTAAACAAGCAAAATGGCTCCGGGGCAGAATTTCAGCTACTTGCCGCTTCAGGTGCTGGTATCGAGCCAGAGCAAACGGCATTGCCTGATAAGGTAAAAAGCCGTTTTATAGAAACACATAATCGCAAAACATCCAGTAAATCAGATCATGAGTATGTGGGTTACTTTACCAGCCAGGCTGGGCTAGAGACTATGTTGTATGTCAGTAAAAAAGGCCTGTTGCAGCCTACTGATTGTCAGTTACTCGCATTTTTTGCCAACAATATTGCCCTTGCATATGACAACCTGAATCTAAGGGAAACAGTAAAAGAATCGCAAAAAGAGCTCTCTTATATTCTCGGTGAAGCAGTCGAGAAGCGATCCAAAGAAACAGGCTCACACGTAAAACGGGTAGCTCATTACAGTTTATTACTGGCTAAATTGGTTGGATTGAACGATTATAAGGCCGAAATTATAAAGCTTGCTTCACCCTTGCACGATATTGGAAAAATAAGTATCCCGGACGTCATTCTTAATAAACCTGGAAAGCTGAATGACGAAGAATGGGCAATAATGAAGACACATGCCCAACAAGGTTATGAAATACTAAAAAACTCAACAAATGATATTTTGCAATGTGGCGCGATCATCGCTCATCAACATCATGAAAAGTGGGACGGCAGTGGCTACCCTCAAGGCCTGAAAGGTGAGCAAATAGACATCGCCGGGAGAATTACAGCGCTTGCAGATGTGTTCGATGCACTAGGTAGTGTTCGATGTTACAAGCCTGTTTGGACACTTGAAGAAATTCTAACAGAGATAAAAAGCCAAAGAGGTCAACAATTTGATCCCAAACTGGTTGATCTGTTTGTAGAAAATCTGGAACAATTCGTCGCAATACGTGATCAGTACCCAGACTAGTTTTTGTAAGCGAAATGTAAAAAATTCACTTGGATGTTTCTCTAAACTGTATTAGTATTAGGGAATCAACGTTGTCATTGCATTTTTGTTGAAATAAAAGGAATTTCACATGAGATTTGAACAACTCGAGCAATTCGTTGCTTTAGGCAATTTACGCCACTTTAGGCAAGCCGCAGAACAAACCAATATCAGTACTTCCGCACTCACCAGAAGCATTCAGACACTGGAAGATGAGATTGGCTGTGAACTTGTCAAACGTTCTACCCGCTCCGTCAAACTGACCGAGCAAGGCGAGCTTTTTTTAAATTATTGTAAGTCGACCTTGTCGGAATTAGACATAACCAGAAACACTATCAAACAAAGCTTGTTTGGTCGTGATCAGCAGCGCGTTGTTGTTGGTTACACTGCACAAGCAAGTAGCATAGTGCCAACGTCATGTGGACAGTTTTTGGCGGATTTCCCTAACGTCAAAGTTGAAATGCAACTTTTAAGTGAACATGATCTACTTCGCAAGCTTCAGCTTGGTGAAATCGATATCAGTGTTTACCTGGAGTCTGCAACCAGCTTAGTGAGTGATATCCACCTGCCCGACCAACTTGTTTTGTTTGTAGCTAAACAACACCCACTGGCAACACAAGACAGTATTCGTCGCAGCGAGCTTGCTCAATACCCTATGTATGGCTGCTTTTCTCAGTCAAAACAGGTGCAGAACATGCTCAATGAGGCGGTTGAAGGGCTTAACAAGTCAACCAACGTCAAAATCGGTAACATCAGCCAGGTGATTGATGGACTGAAGAATAGCCAGAGCTTTGCAATTGCAAGCATTGAACATTCTAAGGTCATCGCCCAGGATCCTGAGCTAATCTTACTCAAGACTAACAAGGATGCGAGTCATGAACAGATTGTCGTGCAAACCAGTCACCAACTTGGTAGTGGTTCACACGTCAGTAACTTGTTGTCATTAATTGAACAAACAGCACAGAAAAATGCGGTTGCAACAGCCGTAAACAGTTAACCAATCTGGCTAACCGTTTTTCTTGTCCTGTTTAGTTAAATGGGAGTTTTGAGCGAGTTTTAAGCAATACACTCAGTTCGAATGGCGATGTTTTTAGGTCTAACGAACGAGTCACAAAGTAAAAAATTCGCTCACCCTCATCTTTCTTGGCACCTTTTCAAACCACCTGGCTTGCCCGCGAGTTAAACGCCAGCAACCACACCTGCAAACATCGCCAGACCCACGTAATTATTGCTCAAAAAAGCCTTAAAACACTTATCTCTGCTTCTGTCATTGATCTGCCATTGTAGTTTTGCAAGCCAGACCCCGGCAACTGCAAATCCAACCCAGAACCACACGGACATACCTACCTGAATCGCCACCCAGGCCATGCACACCAAAAAGGTCAAATTCAACCCAGCAATCACATGCCTGTCCCAACGCCCAAACAAAATGGCAGTCGATTTAATCCCGATGACCACATCGTCATCTTTATCAACCATGGCATACTTTGTATCATAGGCAACAGTCCAGAGCAGATTAGCAATAAACAGCACCCAGGCAAGCACAGGCACTGTTTCCTGAGCCGCCATAAAGGCCATTGGGATGCCCCAGCTAAACGCAGCACCAAGCACTACCTGAGGTAAATGTGTATAACGCTTCATAAAAGGGTAAACACTCGCCAGCGCCAAAGCACCAAAGGACAGTAAAATGGTCTGCCAATTGAGCATCAGAACCAGAATGAAAGAGGCACCAATGAGTGAAGCAAACAGGGTCAGTGCCTCACCTTCACTTACAGCGCCCCTGGCCAGAGGCCTTTGCGCTGTTCTTTTTACGGCACCATCTACTTTACGGTCAGCAAAATCATTGATTACGCAACCTGCACTTCGCATCATGAAAGTGCCCAGAACGAATATAAGCAACAAATGCCACGGTGGTACGCCGCCAGATGCTATCCATAGGCTCCAAAGTGTTGGCCACATCAGCAACAAAGTGCCAATCGGCTTCTCAACACGCATTAACTGTTTGTATTCTTCGATGTGATCAGCCCGAAGCCGAGATAGCTTCATACCTTAACTCCATTCAGGAATATCTCGCACACCAGCACTTTGCTATCCTGGCGCGTAAACACACTACGCCTTGCAAAACAGATATCGCTGTCTAATGTGCCTTTACTTGGTAAAAATGAGGGTAATGCCTTTTTTGTAGCTTTGTTACCTCAATCTCGCCCCGTTTCCATGCCTGTTGGTCAAACAAGCGCTCACCCAGCGGTGTGCTGCCTATATTGCTCAGACCAAGTGAGTTTGCACTCTCAGGGATCCAGCTTTGCCCATACACCACAGGGATATCATCACAATATAGCACGACCTCACGACACAGCGCGCTGTCACACTTGAGGATAGCCTTCACCTCATGCTCCAGCCTGCACTTTTGTTCGCTGAGCACTTCTACATGCAAAGCGCCACACCGGGCGCGCAGCAAAGCTGTCAAAGAGCCAGTCTCACACAGCAAAGGGTGCAACCTGTCTGGGATGATGTCCTTATACTGGGAAAGCGGTTCCCAGCTTGATCGCAATAAATTTGGCAGATTAAACAAGTCGATAATTCAATTCAGGTAATAACCGCGTCATAATAGCAAAGCTTACTCCGGCAAAAAAGTTTACCTTTCCCTTACTCACTGCTGTTCATAACTCGGTTTTACGTATAAACTAATTCTATTGTTGGTATTTAGTTAAGTATTTTCAGGCTATTATGAATCGTATCTATGTCGCGTTGATGGCAATTGTGCTGATTTGTGTGAGTACAAACTTACGCGCTGAATCAACCGTTGGTTACTTTGGATTTGAGCCTGACATTATTACCAACTATATCGGACAATCTAATAAAAAGCTGGGTTATGTGCGCGTCACGGTCGATTTAATGCTTGATGACGTGAGCAATATCGCGGTTGTCGAACACCACACCCCATTACTGCGTGATGCCATTGTCCAGATATTAAGTAAAGAGCCAGAAGAAACAGTAAAATCACTTACCGGACGTGAGGAAATTCGTCAGCGTTGTGCTGAAAAGCTCAAAACTTTATTAAAAGAAGAGACCGGACAAGAAATCATCCGGGAAGTGCTGTTTACCAAATATTTATATCATTAGGCTAATCAGGCTGCTCTGTTGATTAGCCTGATACTTAATCTCTGGTTCGAACCAGCACAGCCACACCAATACCGCCAATTAAACCAAATAAATGCGCCCAGTTTGCCATATTGATAAACAAAACATCTGTAAAACCTAACACCATCCAAACCAGCATAAACCCAACAACAGGCGTGCTTATCAACGGCGATGATTTTGGATGTAATACAGAATGGATCCAGCAAAAACCCAACAGAGCATAAACCACGCCACTGAGCCCACCAAAGTTAGCATCAGCCAGCAGGTACTGCATCCAGTTACTCAGCAAAGCGCCTGTAATAAAAATTGCACTTAACACCCAGTTACCTAAACGACGCTCAATCAGGTTACCGAGATACACCCACCAGGAAAGGTTGAACACCAAATGCAATAAGCCAAAGTGCAAAAAAGCTGGTGTGACCCAGCGCCAGGGGGTGTGAGGATCAAACTGGAAAGTACTAAAGACAGACTCGACACCATAAACAAAGAAGCTCAGATAAATACCCAGCGAAGTAATAAAGACAGATTTGAGCACCCAACTCAGTTGGCTAAAACGGCGCCACAAATTCAGCTTGGTACCCTGGTATACCAAAGGTGAATCTTTGGGGGAAAGCTGCCAGGAGGCAGCAAGATACTTGTCGTTATAGGGATTGGTAACAAACTCTTGCCAAATTTCATTTGCCTGAGGCCATTGTTCAGCACTCACCCATACTGACGTAACGTGCCCATCTTCACTGGCGACATGGCATTCAATATGCTGAGTCCTCAGGTAGTCTGCGACTCCCTGAACCGCGCGAGGATTATCGTGGGAGCCTAATAGTTTCATTTTGCCACGCTATCAGGCAACTCCTGTGCCCACTGTGTGAAGCCACCATCCATGCTGTAAACATCTTCAAACCCTTGCTCAGCCAGGTAGTTTGCGGCCCCCTGTGAGCTGATACCGTGGTAGCACACAACGATGATTGGCTGTTCAAACTCTTTTTCCTGCAAGAAGTGTCCCAAATTATCATTGGAAAGGTGCTCGGCGCCGGGAATATGCCCCTGTGCAAACGAGTTAGCATCGCGAATATCCGCAATAACCAGATCTGATTGCGCCAGCATATCTTTTGTTTGGGCCACTGAAATATGTTTAAAACTCATAATACTCTCAATTCATTAAGCAGACACAAAAAACACCTCGTTAATGACCACAGGCCCGAGGTGTTTTCAAGAAGGTTAGTTTGGACCTTAATCCCAGTTTAAGATCACTTTACCCGATTGACCAGAGATCATCGTATCAAAGCCCTGCTGGAACTCATCGACATGGAACTGGTGGGTAATAATCGGCTCCAGATTCAAGCCCGACTGGATCAAGCTGGCCATTTTGTACCAGGTTTCGAACATTTCGCGACCATAGATGCCTTTGATCACTAAGCCTTTAAAGATAACCTGATTCCAATCCACAGCCATATCGCTTGGTGGAATACCTAACATGGCAATTTTACCGCCATGGTTCATGTTATTAAGCATACTGTTAAATGCCACAGGTACACCCGACATTTCCAGACCTATATCAAAGCCTTCAGTCATGCCCAGCTCCGCCATGACATCTTCAAGCTTTTCTTCGGCAACATTCACGGCACGGGTTGCACCCATTTTGCGAGCCAGCTCAAGACGATATTCATTCACATCAGTGATCACAACATGACGAGCACCAACATGTTTTGCAACTGCGGCGGCCATTATACCAATAGGGCCTGCTCCCGTGATAAGCACATCCTCACCCACCAAATCAAACGACAATGCCGTGTGCACAGCATTACCAAATGGGTCAAAAATAGAGGCAAGTTCGTCTGAGATGTTATCAGGGATCTTGAATGCGTTGTAAGCCGGGATCACCAGATACTCTGCGAAAGAACCCTCACGGTTTACGCCTACGCCGATTGTGTTACGACACAAATGGACGCGACCACCGCGACAGTTACGACAGTGACCACAGGTAATATGGCCTTCGCCTGATACACGGTCGCCAATCTCAAAGCCACGCACTTCCTGGCCCATATCGACCACTTCACCTACGTATTCGTGCCCAACCACCATAGGAGTTGGAATGGTGTTTTGCGCCCATTCATCCCACTTATAAATATGGACATCGGTACCACAAATGGCGGTTTTACGGATTTTGATCAGCAGATCGTTATGCCCTACTTCCGGTTTGGGCGCATCCGTCATCCAAATCCCTTCTTCTGCTTTTAACTTGGATAATGCTTTCATGTGTTTTCACTCGTTAGAAACACGCAAGCCCGTGGCCTGCGTTAAAATTCGCTTATTGCTGAACGCCACCAGGGAGTAATTAGATGACACCTAGCTCTTTACCAATGCGGATAAAGGCATCAATTGCTTTGTCCAGCTGCTCTGTGGTGTGCGCCGCAGAGATTTGAGTACGGATCCGTGCCTGGCCTTTTGGTACAACCGGATAAGAGAAACCAATCACATAAATCCCTTCAGCAAGCAACCGGTCTGCCATGTCCGATGCCACTTTTGCATCGCCCAACATCACCGGAATAATGGCATGATCTTTACCTGCACAGGTAAAGCCTGCTGCTTCCATTTTAGTACGGAAATGCGCGGCATTTTCCCACAACTTGTTACGCAGTGCCTGGCCTTCTTTCATCATATCCAATACTTTGATTGAAGCTGTAACAATAGACGGAGCCAGCGAGTTTGAGAACAGGTATGGACGAGAACGTTGACGCAACCACTCTACAATCTCTTTTTTACCAGATGTATAACCGCCTGACGCGCCACCCAGTGCTTTACCTAAAGTACCTGTAATGATGTCAACACGATCCATAACACCACAATACTCAGGCGTACCACGGCCGTTTTCACCCACAAAGCCTACGGCATGAGAGTCGTCGACCATCACCAGTGCATCATATTTATCCGCCAGATCACATAGCTCAGACAGGTTACAAATTACCCCATCCATTGAGAATACGCCGTCGGTTGCAATCAGCTTAGTTTTTACACCCGCCTCATCTGCTGCGATCAACTGCTTTTCAAGGTCAGCCATGTCGTTGTTGGCATAGCGGAAACGTTTTGCTTTACACAGACGCACACCATCAATGATAGATGCATGATTCAGAGAATCCGAAATAATCGCATCATCCGGACCTAAAATAGTTTCGAACAGACCTGCGTTGGCATCAAAACACGAAGAATACAGGATGGTGTCTTCGGTTTGCAGAAAATCGCTGATTTTGGCTTCCAGTGTTTTATGGATATCCTGAGTACCACAGATAAAGCGTACAGACGCCACACCAAAGCCATGATCGTCCAGACCACGCTGAGCAGAAGCTATCAAGTCTGGGTGATTAGCCAGACCAAGGTAATTGTTTGCACAGAAGTTGATAACACTTTCGCCGGTTGATACTGCGATTTCTGCTTGCTGCTGAGAAGTGATCACACGTTCTTTTTTGTATAAACCCTCAGCTTTTACTTCTTCAATCTGTTGCTGAAGCTGGCTGAAAAATGCCGCTGCTCTCATCGGGAGTCTCCATTAGTTGCACGGAGTGTGTACACCTGGCACACACTAAAACGCCGATATCGTTTATGGTCAATACCGGCTGTGTCATTTAGATCATTGTTGATATTTTAAAAGGTTCGCACCTCAATTGCACGGTTTGTGATTATCTTGTTCACCAGCGTATTGTAAACGTTTATGAGATAAACGGAGGTACATCAATAACCTGACGAAGTGAGCCACACACATAATCAGCCGTTGCCCGTACTTCGTCAGTGAAAGTCTGACCAGATTCCACCAGTATCTTGGTTGCCACGCCTGCTGCGCGTGCCGCCTGCATGTCAGATCCTTTATCTCCAACCATCACACTACGCTTAGGATCGATATCAAACTCTTCAATAGCCTGAAGTAACATCCCAGGATTAGGTTTACGACAATCACACTCTCGCTGGTAGGGGGGCTGGGCTTTATGCGGATGATGAGGACAAAAATACACACGTTCAATTTCTATGCCATGGGCCAGAAACTGCCTGCACATCCAGTCTGTCAGCTGAACAAACTGAGCTTCGTTATAATAGCCTCGACCGATACCCGACTGGTTAGTGACTACGATAAGCTTGTAGCCCTGAGCCTGAAAGTGCTGACATGCTTCAAATACACCATCTATAAACTGAAAGTCTTCAATCTTGTGGACATAGGCATGGTCTTGATTGATCACCCCATCTCTGTCTAAAAACACGGCTTTGTGTGTCATAACTGTTCCTGCTGTACTACATGATCGAACATCTGGGTCACCCGTTCAACAGAGATCTGACTCATCAAATCGCTGCCCTTCACACGAGTGCCCCACTTAAGCTGCTGTGCCGTTTTGCCCTTTTGTGCCAAGACGCTGTCATGGTAAACCTCAACCACATAATCCTGATAGAGGTATGGACCGGTGCGTTTAGGGTTAGAGTGTGCGTATAAACCAATCACGGGCGTGCTAACCGTCACCGCCATATGGGCAGGTCCGGTGTCTGGCGCCAACACCAGTTGTGCCTGCTCTAACACGCATAACAAGGTTTTTAGTTTTGTTTTACCAACCAGATTTAAAATATCGCACTGAGTATGGCGAATTATTTCATCACTGAGAGTACGCTCGAGCTCAGTCGGTCCACCAGTGAGCACCACGCTAAAACCCTGCGCCGTAGCATATTCTGCCAGTGCAGCATACCGTTCGGGCAACCAGTTTCGTTCGGCTTTGCTGGCCGCGGGAGAAATCACAAAGATGCGTGTCAGCCCGTTTAAAAGTGCATGTGCCTCCTGCTTGTCAGTATCACTCACCGGCATTTCCCAGCGTGGGGCGTCACACTCAGCACCTATCGCACGGGCAAAATTTTGAAACCCTTCCAGCACATGAGGCTCACTTTGTGGCGCAATGCGCTGGTTGATCACCAGCGAATGTAGCTCTTTAGAACGACCCTTATCAAAGCCAATTTTAACTTTCGCAGGAATACACCGAGCGGCCAGGTTGGCGCGAAACGCCACCTGCATATGCAGAAGCACATCGAACTTGTGTCCTTTAAACCGGGCTTTTAGCTGCTTAAACGCCGCTTTCCCCTGCTTTTTGTCAAAAATAACAAATTCCACCCCTGGCAGATCTGCCAATAGCATGGCTTCAACCTTGCCAATCACCCAAGTGATCTTTGCCTGAGGGTGCGCCCGCTGAATCGCCTGAACCGCTGCAACGGCATGGCATACATCACCAATGGCCGAAAGCCGAAGAATACATATAGAAGAAATTGCCTGAGACACACATTTCGCCTGTAACTGAAAATAAGCATCCGATCTTAAATAAAACCCATCATTTTGCAACCAGTGAGATTTTCCCCGAAGGGAAAAGTCGTTACACTGACGCCTGTCGTCGCAGCACGCACTACAGAGAAGTCATGCTAAAAATAGAAAAACACCACACTCATTATTTGCTTCGTACCAGCCATACACCTGAGGCATTGTCTCTGGACTGGTTTAACCTGATCTACTGGCAACAACACGATGCTGTTGTGACGTCTAAACAGGGTCGAGCAGCTGCATGGTTCGTGCGTTATGCACCACATAATATCGCCGTACTCAAACATTATTGGCGCGGAGGCTTAATTGGCAAATTACTCAAAGATCAATACTTGTATACCGGCCTAAAACATACCCGAGTGTACCAGGAGCTGGATTTGCTCAACCAGCTTGCCAGTCTGGGGTTACCAGTTCCAACGCCTTTAGGAGCTCGCGTGAGCGTATCAGCAGGAATTTATCGTGCCGATATATTAACGGATGCAATCGCTGGTGCACAAAGCTTATGTGAACGGCTGCAATCGGCACCTTTATCTGTGCGAGATTGGCAGCGGGTCGCATCTACACTCGCTCGCTTTCATCAGGCCGGAGCGTATCATGACGATTTAAACTGCAACAATATTCTCTTTGATGAGAGCGGCGAGGTTTACCTGATAGATTTTGACAAGGGCGCACTCAGAGCGCCAGAGACCGCCTGGCAGCAGGCGAACATAGACAGGCTGGCACGTTCACTTAAAAAAGAAGCATCGCGTTCAGCACAGTTTTTCTGTTCTGAGAACGACTGGCAAACATGTCTCGATGCTTATCAGGATGCAATGACAAAAAAGCCGATATAAACCGGCTTTTTTGCTCTATAACATCGCGGGGTTACTCTGTTTCTCTGGCCTTAGCAATGATATTCGACGTCGAGCATCCATCCAAAAATGGCAGGACATCAACCTGCCCGCCCATTGCTAAGACATGATCAGCACCAGCTATTTCAGACACCTGATAATCACCACCTTTCACCAAAATATGTGGGCTGATCTGTTCAATCAGTTTAGCAGGCGTGTCGTTTTCACTCTCTTTACCGAAAGGGATCACCCAGTCAACAGAAGCCAGTGCCGACAGTACCATAGCCCGTTCATTGAGTGGGTTGATTGGCCGCTCCGGACCTTTCAGTCTGGAAATTGACTCATCATTGTTAAGTCCCACGACCAGTCTGTCACCTCTGGCCTTTGCTTGCGCCAGATAACGCACATGTCCGGCATGCAGAATATCGAAGCAGCCATTGGTAAACACTATGGTTTCGCCGTTTTGTTTGGCAAACTCGATGTGTTTGAGTACTTCCTCATATGGCGTCTGATAATGCTCACCGGTTTGGCGCAGATACTGGCCCAATTTACGGCTCAGTTCCTCTGGAGTCACAGTTGCAGCGCCCAGTTTAGCAACAGCGATACCTGCCGCCAGGTTAGCCAGCTCGACAGCTTCACTGGCCGAAAACCCGGCACCCAACATAGTCGTTAATGTCGCGATCACCGTATCACCAGCACCTGTCACATCGCTCACTTCCTGGACCTGTGCAGCAAAATCGTGTTTTTCATCTTGGGTGATCAGCGACATGCCCTGCTCCGAGCGAGTCAGTAGCATAGCACCAATACCGGCTTGTTCTATCAGCGCTCTAGCGCTGCTTGTCAGCGCTGCTTCATCACGGTCATCACCACCTGCAAGTCGGAATTCATTGAGGTTAGGTGTAATATAATCTGCACCTCGATAGCGGCTCAGATCAGAAGATTTGGGGTCAATCAGAACCGTTTTACCTGCTGCTTTGGCGACGGCAATCATCTGTTCAATACAAGTCAAAGCACCTTTGTTGTAATCCGAAAACAGGATGAAATCATAGTCGTTTACAACCTGCTCCAGGCGGGTCAATAGCAACTGACTATGAGACTGTATAAATGGCTCTTCAAGATCCAACCTGACAACCTGCTGATGACGGCTGATCACGCGCATTTTAGCTATGGTTGGCAACTCAGCAACCGTCACCAATTGCGAGGCAATCTGCTCTTTTGCCAGAATAGATTCCAGCTGACGACCATTGTCGTCTTCACCAATAAGGCCCAACAAGCCAACCTGTCCATCCAGGTGAGCAATGTTTTTCGCGACGTTTGCAGCACCACCAGCTTTGTCTTCTAGGCTGCTAACCTTGACAACCGGGACAGGCGCTTCCGGAGATATGCGCCCTGTGTCACCATGCCAATATCGGTCCAGCATCACATCGCCGACTACCAGGACTTTGGCCTGATTTAAGTTTCTCAGTGCACTCAGGTTCATGCTGATTGCTCCGCAATAACCATGTCCACAGCTTCACATAACCAGTGGCCAATGAACATATGTGCTTCTTGGATCCGTGCTGTTTCGTCAAAGTCTATGATAATCGGTAACTTAGCAATATCTTTTACTGTCCCACCACTGCGGCCAGTCAGAGCAACGGTAAAAGCGCCGATTTCGTTCGCAGCCTTAAGTGCAAGGTTAATGTTTTCACTGGTACCCGAGGTCGTCAGGCCAATCACCAAGTCTTCAGGTTTACACAGAGCCTGAACCTGGCGTTCAAAAACCGTATTAAAGTGGTAGTCGTTGCTGTGCGCGGTCAAAATGGAGGTGTCAGTCGTCAACGCAATGGACGCCAGTGGCCCACGCTCCAACTTATAACGAACCACAAACTCAGCAGCTAAATGTTGCGCATCAGCCGCACTGCCACCATTACCAAACCAGATCACCTTGCCACCAGCTTCCAGCGTTGCTTTACAAGCAGCCAGTAATTCCAGTGACTGGGTATGATAATCAGCCATTTTTGCGAACAACGCCATGTGTCGCTCTAAGCTGGCCTGATAGCTTTGTTTGATGTGATCATTGATTGACATAGTGATCCTTAAAAAATAATGCGACTTTGCATTCGTTGCAAAATCAAATATAACCCGTGTTTTAATAATTAGGAGGCACTTCGCACCCAATTACCAGTATACATCGACCGACAGCCAAGTGTAGCTTTCTCCGAACACGTCTTTACCGTAGGTCAGTGATGTTTCCACTTGCTTCTCATACATCTGCCGTGTGTTGGAGACAGACAGCTCAACAGCTTGCTCATATGCATCGCCAGTTTGACCAAGTTCATTAAGGTAATTGCTGGTATTGTCTATGGTTGAGAGTTTAACTCGCCAAAGAGACTCCAGACTCTCTCGATAGCTCACTTCCAACATCTGTACATCTGTAGGCGTCGCATCTCCAAATGTGCGCTGGTTCGCCGCTGCATGACCCACCACAAATCCATCTATTGTGTTACCCGATTTTTCATAAATTCCGTTTACATACCAGAGACTGTGCATATTGGTATATTCGTAGCGCAGTGTGATATCTTTGGTCAGTGATGGCAGGTACACACCAAAACTGGCTACCGTATTACCAAACTGGTAGTTTTTATGATTTTTGGTATCTTCACCACCATATTCCAGATACCACTGAACAGGTTGGATCCAATTAGTTGTAAATGTACTGGTGATAGTAGCCCATTGGTCTCCCAGCTCATTATCCCTACCACCTGTTAGCCCGCTGTTATCGTTACCGGCAGGGTCAAAATAGGCTTTTACAACATCTTTCAGGTCGACCTTTCTTGGTCCTCCCCCAAACTGCATCATTCGGTTTATGCCGATTTTCCAGTTGTCCAGCGGCTCAAAGCTGATGTGCGTACCAGCTAGTTTTGGTGTGCCGTCATGCAACTCACCTTGATAACTAATACCTTTTTCAACATGTTCTAGTTCAGAATAAAACAGCTCGAAGTCAAAATTCCACCAGTTGTCCAGCGGTAGGTTTAAGCCTAGCGAAGCGGACAATGGAGCTTTGGCATTATTTGAGTATACCTGAGCACTGTGCTTGAACGGCGAGAACCAATGCTCTTTATAGCCTAAAGTCAGCTGCAGATTATCTCCACCTAAAGCATAGAAAGTGTTATAGGGCACAACCTTGCCAGCATCCACACGATACTCCGCACCGATTTGAACCAGGCTGGTATCGCTGCCACGCCATATCCCATCAATCGATAACTCCGCATATTCACTACTGTGGTTTCCCCTGTCGTTTGCAAGCTGCTGTGTTTCGCCCGAGTCTATTCTCAATTTGACGCCACGACGTGTAATCGCATCCCTTTGCAGATAAGGGGCTAATCGTGTTTTGATACTCTGAAACAAGGCAGGATCGAGCGTTTTGAGCTGAGACAGAGTTTTATTGATTTCAGTAATTCGATAAGGCTTAGCCATTGGGGCTGTGCCCGTTAAAACAAACATCTGATCAATTTGGTATTCAAGAATGTTGTCTTTACCTAACGGTAAAAAAGCCGTTGGCATGGCAAAAGACTGCGCTGCACCTAGCAGACACAATGAAGACAGCGTGATTTTACGAAAGGACAACTTAAAACCTTTGAAATTAGGGATTTTGCCCGATCCTAGCAAATTCCCGTCCGCGGAGCACCTCAACAACTGTGATAATTTGTACGCCTGTTATCGCTTTTTCAGGCCGACAAGTTAAAATAAGCGTTTTATACATTAATGGCTGCCATGATTCGACATTTATATTCCCTTCTACTGTTAGTATTGTGCCCAATCATTGTGGTGTATCTGTACGTTATCAGAGGAAAAAAAAACGCCTTGTATAAAGCCAATTTCTCTGAACGGTTCGGCGCAGCCCCCTCTGGTACATCACAGCAATCAATTATTGTGCACTGTGCCTCTGTCGGTGAAGTACTGGCTGCCGCGCCACTGATAAGAGCATTACTGGCCGAACACCCTGATACTCCTTTTGTACTAACATGCAACACACCAACAGGACGGGAGCAACTCACTCAGTTATTCAATAAAGAGAATCGGGACATCACGATTTGCTACTTGCCGATCGACTTTGCTTTCGCGACACGACGATTTATCACAAAGCTGCGTCCCAAACTTCTGTTGGTGCTTGAAACCGAGCTTTGGCCAAACTTGTTCTATTACGCTAAAAAAGCAGTCTGCCCGGTTGCCGTGGTCAACGCACGCCTGTCAGAGAAATCTCAGGCCGGCTATAAAAAAGTAGCCCCCTGAGCCAATTCCTGATGAACCAGATAGATATGCTTGCAAGCCACAACAAAGAAGACGCAGAGCGGTTTGTCGAACTGGGACTGGCAAGAGAAAAAGTGGTGGTAACGGGATCCATCAAGTTTGATATCAGCCTGGATGACAATCAACAGGAAAAAATTGATACGATTAAAGCGCAACTGGGTACACGCCCAGTCTGGGTTGCTGGCTCCACCCATCCCATGGAGCATGAACAGGTGCTGGCCGCACATCAACAAATATTGACTCAGCTTCCTGATGCACTATTGATCATTGCTCCCAGACACCCAGAACAATTCGACAAAGTCGCGGCTTTAATTGAAGCACAGACACTCAGCTATAGTCGTCGCTCTCAACAGTTCAGCGTGTCATCACAGGTGCTGCTGGCAGACACTCTGGGTGAATTAAAGCTCCTCTACGGATGCGCTCAGGTTGCCTATATTGGCGGCAGCCTGATTGAACGTGGCGGCCATAACCCGCTTGAGGCCGCAGCCTGTTCGGTGGGTGTGCTAACTGGGCCACATACCTATAACTTTGCCCATATTTACCCCGAGCTGATCGCAATGAAAGGCGCCATAGAGGTGGCAGATACTCAGATGCTTGCCGATACTTTGCTAGTCTACTTACACTCTCGGCAAGATGCCATAGAACTTGGGACACACGCAAAAGCCTGTCTGGCACGCAATCAAGGCGCCATTGCGCGCAGTATTACTATGATAAACGCTCTTTTGGAAAAATAAATGCACCATATTGCCGTCAAAGCGATGCAAAACTGGGTCAGCTCAGTGATCGTAAAATATAACTTCTGCCCGTTTGCCCGTAGGGAAGTTGAGCAAAACACCATTCATTATCGTGTCTGTGAGTCACAAAAACACGAAGATGCCGTCATGGATATGCTGGACGAGTGTCAGGCATTGTCAGACACACCAGAGCGGGAAACGAGCTTGCTTATTTTCACTGCTGGCTTTAGCGATTTTGATGATTTCTTGGATTTGGTCGATTTAGCGAATGCATTGCTGGTCGCACAGGGCTACGAAGGAGTTTTCCAGCTCGCCAACTTCCATCCAGATTATGTATTCGCTGATTCAGAGCAAGATGATCCGGCCAACTACACCAACCGTGCCCCTTACCCTGCTTTGCATGTGATCCGTGAAGCAAGTATGGCAGAAGCGCTGGAGACCTACGACGATCCAGAGTCAATTCCGGATAATAATATCCGCCTGGCACGCAGAAAAGGCGCCGCTTTTTGGCAGCAGCTGCTGCGCCAGTGTCACCCGCACCAGGATTAAGCATTGGGGCGGTTTGAGCCGCCCTGATTGCTATTTTTTAACCCACTTACCATCAACCTTAACAAAGTGGCCTGGTGCCGTTTTTGCAAAGGTTTTCTTTGCAGCCATAGCTTCCACCTGACTCAGGCTGATGCCATTTTTCTTGGCGAGTTGCTGATACTTGGCCTTGCGCTTGTTGTTAACTTCATCAACCAGCTTCTTAACTTCACTACTACCCTTGATCACACCAAGGTAGCCGGCTGCGGTTTCTCCAACCAGACCTTGTGACTTAGCGTCGTCCAGTGAAATAGCGAATACCGAAAAGCTCATGCAAGCCGCGGCAATCGTTGTCAGTAACTTAGATGCATTCATGATCTGGCTCCTTAGAATAATTCACTGTCATCGCTGAATAAGTCATCCAGCTCTTTGTCGACCTTAACACGGATCTCGTGGTCAACTTTGACGTTTAAGTTGATGGTGATAGGCTCTTTGGTTTCTACCTGTACTTTATGCGTACAAGCCGATACCAAACAAGCAAACACCAAAGTTAGCATCCATTTCATGCTGAGTTGCTCCTATTGGTTTAAAGCTTTTTCTACTTCCTGAGTGATTTCGTCACTCAGGCGCAATGCCCTGAACAGGGTATAAATATTTTCACTGTGCGTATAATTAAAATTCACAGGTTGTTTTTGCTGTTTGTTCTCACCGGCAATTTGCACAGCCAGCTCCAGTTGTCCGTCCTGAGCCATATTCACATCACAGCTCAGGGTTTCAATACTTAATTCATCCAGTACACCAAACACAGTTTCCAGCTCCGGACGCTGAGATTTTAACGCATTAAACGACGCATTATCTTGTACTTTCAGCATGCTATCTACCTCATTACTGAGATAACCACCGCGGATCTCAGCCTGTCCATTGTGCATAAACACAGGTAACCTGCCAGATACTCGGCCATGTAGCTCCACCCCGGATTCCCGACCGGCTTCAGAGATCAACATCAAATCGAGACCTCTGGCTGTCACTATAATCTCCTGGTCCTGCTTACTCAGTAATATCTGCTCGGCTGCTAACTGACCATCAAAGACCCTGGCACTAAACTCACGTAATACCGGCAGGTTGTTATCAGACGTTAGCTGGCCGCGCACCTCCGTTAATACCGGCCCTGAGCGTACTTCAGTGATACTCAAGGGGAAGACTCTATGATTAATTCGCCAGCATGCCATTTGCCCTTTACCGGTAAATCAAGCTCAGAGACATAATGGTGCTCATACAGAAACGCGGCATCATCGACATTAAGCTGAAAATCAAATATCTGACGCGTTAACTCACCGGAAACCTTGGCATTTATCAGACCCTGCTCAATCTTGAGCTTTGGTACAAACTGGCTGGCCAGCGGTTGCAATGCGCCCAGACCATGTTCGGCCAGAGTCAGAGTGAATGGCATTAATCCCGCTTCCAGACGATGAGTAAGCTGCAGCTCAAGATTATCCAGTGTGAGCCGGTGATCTAATGTCAATTGCTCGCTGCCGGCAACACTCCCTTCGCTTTGCAGCACAACATCTCTGAGCACTAGTTGCGGATGTGCGAGCAGCTCAATGGTAGCGCTGCCAGTCAGCTCACCTAGCGGTCCTTCAGGTTGCCACTGACCGGTAAACGCCAGGTGTTGGTTGAGATCTTTGCCACGGAACTCATCATGTTTAAATGAGCCAACCCGAATGTCTGCTTTCATGGTCGTTTCCAGCTGCCCGTTGACGTCTCCCTGACCACTCAGGGCTAGACTACGTCCCTGAATTGAGCCTGCCTGATAGCGCTCGGCTTGCGTTTCCAGCTCCCACTTCACTTGTTTAAATGGTGTATATTCCGCCGATTTATTGTCAGCAGTCACGGCCAACACTGTACTAGTGGACAGGGTACCTGACAGGTTATCTAATCGTATTTCTTTCAGCGATACTGAATTGGCCTGAGGCTGTATTGTGGTATGTAGCGTCAGCTGCTCAGCAATATTTCCTGCCAATGAAAACTGACCTTGCAAAGCCAGATTCTGCCAATCAAGGGGCATTTCTGCCGGTGCCTGAGACACTTCAATCACAGCGCTACCTCTACTATCCAGCTGCGTATCAGCCAGTAAAAAATCCGCTTGCGCATCGAGCTGATTAAGTTCATCACTTTGATGTGAGATCCTCAGCTTACCGCGTAGCTGCTGCCCGCCAACCTGATACTCCAGCTCACTGAGCGTGGCTGATGAGGCTTCATTCACCCCATGCACGGATAATTTTGCTAAGCCGACCATTTGCGTATTAAATGTCACAGGCTCAGCAATTCGGACCTGCCACTGCTTTGACCAGAGGCTGTCCAGCCAGGGTTTTGGAACCTGTGCAAACAGCAACTCGCATCCGGCTGTATTCACTTCAACCGGTAGCTGACTCAGATCCAGCTTGCCACTACTGCTGGTGAGGTCCCATTGCCCCGAGATAGCCCCGTTAACCTGGACCACTGGCTGGCACTGAGCAGATGGATAAACCAATAAGCTACTCAGCAGGATATCCATACTGACAGCCTGACCATCAAATGTTGACTCTAAGGTTCCGGCCAGCTCAGAAACAGTAACGGGGAGTTCTGCTTGCTGTAACAACGTCTGTATAACCGGACTGGACAACTTCAGTGCTGCACGCAATTGTGTATCACTCAGGGTAACATCTGCCTCCACATCACCACTGATGGCAAATGCGAAATCCCCCTTCTGCATTACACTGAGATTGAGTGGCTCTGCCAGCAACGGGCTGGATACGGTGAGCGCTTCAACCTCAAAACTAGGCATGCCTTCTGGCAAGTCGAGCTCTAAAGGCGCCGGGGAATGGACCACCTCGGTCGTATTATCGGTTTGGGTGTGCTGATGAGTCACCATCATACTGGCTACCTGAAAGTGATCTCCATCAAAGGTGGCGTTACTGATTTCAACCGACACCGCTTCACTGCGCCAGCAGAGTCTCTCGACCGCCAGGCGATCCCAGCTGTCGACTGACCACTCCAGGCACTCAAGTAAGCCCTGTTCTTCAGTCAGTATCTGCTTGCCAATGGTGAGTGTCAGTGGCACGCGAAAATAATAGACAGTGATCCCTATCGTAAACAGGGCAAACAGCATAATAAGAAAAAAGCGCCGCATAGGTACCAGGCAGTTAGTGAAAACTGGCTTAAGTGTAAGGGATCTTGATGGCGATGTAATGTTTGCCAAAGTAAGAAGATGTTAAGCCTGCAAAAGTCCCTTACAAGTTAGCCATCATATTGGCCATAGACACGATTATAATTTACCCTTGCGCTTAAGCTCTTCCAGTCGCTCACGCTCAGCGAGGATCATTTTTATCATATTAACGCGAATATCAGCTTCCTGTTGCTTATATTCGGACAACTGCTGTTCAAGCACTTCTATTTCGTCCACTTTTGAAGCGTCACGATACTGCTTCAGGCCTATATGCTCAATCGCCACAGACTCCTCAGATATCTCAGCATCCGCGTGCTGTTGTACCTGCAAGTGACGCTGCTGAACGGACTGCATTAACTTGTTGATCTGTGCCTGTAGTTTACGGATCAAGGCCTGGATCAGCTCCATAGCTTTTTCCAGATCTTCATAGTCCTCTTTGAATACCGGGTTGTCTTCTTTGTACTGCCCCGCCTCTTCATCCAGCTCTTTTGACAGTAATGGAGGTACTGTGTCGACCTCTTCATTACTTTGTGCTTCTTGGTCTGGGGTAGTAGCAGAGACTTTGTCGCTGTTATCACGAATCTGTGAATGCGATACGGGTTTACTTACAGACGCGCTGCCTGGGTGTATTTGTATATCCATACTCACTCCTTGATTGCCATTATTGGCCTCCTGCATCGCTTTGGCGATTAAGAGAGCCACTAATTCAAACAACTTATCGGTATTTGCACAGAAAACTTAAGGAGAGAAAGTATAAGGGACAAATAATACTAAACGATGAACAGGGTGATATTACAGGCAATAAAAAAGGCCACCGCAGTGACCTTTTTCTATTATAGAGTTCTCAATTAACTCACATTCTTACGTGCGTTGCGGAACATGCGCATCCACGGGCTGTCATCATTCCACTCTTGTCGTGGGTATCGCTGCCAAGAGTTAGCTCTTTTCAAGCAATAAAAAAGGCCACCGAAGCGACCTTTTTCTACTATAGAGTTCTCAATTAACTCACATTCTTACGTGCGTTGCGGAACATGCGCATCCACGGGCTGTCATCGTTCCACTCTTATCAAAGGTATCGCTGCCAAGAGTTAGCTCTTTTCAAGCAATAAAAAAGGCCACCGCAGTGACCTTTTACTATTATAGGGTTCTCAATTAACTCACATTCTTACGTGCGTTGCGGAACATGCGCATCCACGGGCTGTCATCGTTCCACTCTTGTCGTGGGTATCGCTGCCAAGAGTTAGCTCTTTTCAAGCAATAAAAAAGGCCACCGAAGCGACCTTTTTCTATTATAGAGTTCTCAATTAACTCACATTCTTACGTGCGTTGCGGAACATGCGCATCCACGGGCTATCCTCTTTCCACTCATCCGGGTGCCAAGAGTTAGCGACTGCACGGAATACGCGCTCTGGGTGTGGCATCATGACTGTTGCACGACCATCCGTTGACGTAATACCTGTAATACCTTCTGGAGAACCATTCGGGTTGTTCGGGTATTGCGTTGTTGGATTGCCATAGTTATCAACGTACTGAACGGCTACTGTGCCAGACTCAAGTGCTGCTTTCACTGCTGCGTCGTTGGCAAACTCAGCGTGACCTTCACCGTGAGATACTGCGATTGGCATACGTGAGCCAGCCATCCCCTGGAAGAATACTGACGGGCTTTCTTGTACTTCAACCAGGCTGAAACGTGCTTCAAAACGCTCTGACTTGTTGGTTACAAAACGTGGCCAGTGCTCAGTGCCCGGGATAAGCTCTTTCAGAGTTGATAGCATCTGACAGCCGTTACACACACCTAAGCTGAACGTGTCTTGACGCTCAAAGAATGTTTGGAACTGGTCGCGTGCCATGTCATTAAATAGAATTGACTTAGCCCAACCTTCACCTGCACCTAGTACGTCACCGTAAGAGAAACCACCACAGGCTACAAGGCCCTTGAACTGGTCTAGCGTTAAGCGACCTTCAAGGATGTCACTCATGTGTACGTCTACTGCTGCAAAGCCTGCACGGTTAAATGCGGCTGCCATTTCAACGTGTGAGTTTACGCCTTGCTCACGTAAGATTGCCATCTTAGGCTTAGCACCGGTTGCGATGTAAGGTGCCGCTACATCTTCGTTAATGTCGAAGCTTAGTTTAACGTTAAGACCCGGATCTTTTTCGTCAAATTTGGCATCAAATTCTTGCTTAGCACACTCTGGGTTATCACGCAGTGCCTGCATCTTATATGTGGTTTCAGCCCAAATCGTACGTAGTTCAGTACGTGTATTTGCCAGTACGGCTTCGCCGCCACGGTTGAAGATAACCTTATCTTCTGTGTTTAGCGCACCGATAGTATGGCTGATAGCTGCAAGGCCGTTGTCAGCAAGAATTGCTTCAACAGCTGCAAGGTCGGAATTTCGAACCTGAATCACTGCACCCAGCTCTTCATTGTAAAGCGCTTCGATGTCAGAGCCTGTCAGGCTATCCAGGTTTACCGTGACACCGGTACGACCTGCGAAGGCCATTTCAGCAACCGTTGTGAATAAACCACCGTCTGAACGGTCGTGGTAAGCAAGTAGCTTCTCATCAGCGACAAGTGCTTGCATTGCGTTGTAGAAGCCTTTTAACAGCTCTGGGCTATCAACGTCAGGCGTCTTGTCACCAAGCTGCTTGTAAACCTGTGCAAGGCTTGATGCACCCATGCGGTTTTGACCTGCACCTAAATCAACTAAGATCAGGCTTGAATCGCCTTTGTCAGTACGAAGCTGAGGCGTGACCGTTTTACGAATGTCTTCTACACGGCCAAATGCAGTGATGATAAGAGAAAGTGGCGCTGTTACCGCTTTATCTTCACCGTCATCTTGCCATGTTGTCTTCATTGACATTGAGTCTTTACCAACTGGGATCGTTAGACCAAGTGCTGGACATAACTCTTCACCCACAGCTTTAACTGCTTCGTAAAGACCTGCGTCTTCACCCGGGTGACCCGCTGCAGCCATCCAGTTTGCAGATAGCTTGATGTTCTCAAGACCACCAATGTTTGCGCCAGCAATGTTCGTTAACGCTTCTGCTACTGCCAAACGTGCTGATGCACCATAGTTTAGAAGTGCTGCAGGTGTGCGCTCACCCATTGACATCGCTTCACCGTGGTAAGTGTCAAACGCAGCTGCCGTTACCGCACAGTTTGCTACCGGTACCTGCCAAGGGCCAACCATTTGGTCACGTGCCACCAGACCTGTCACCGTACGGTCACCAATGGTGATAAGGAACGTTTTCTCAGCAATCGTTGGTAGGCGAAGTAAACGCTTGGCGGCTTCTTCAACGTCGATGCTGTCAGTGTTAAGTGCTTCACCTTCAACTTTCTTTGACTCAACGTCACGGTGCATCTTAGGTGCTTTACCAAGTAATACTTCAAGCGGAAGATCGACAGGGTTGTTATCAAAGTGGCTATCGGCAACGGTTAGATGACGCTCTTCGGTTGCTTCACCGATTACAGCGTACTGTGCGCGCTCACGCTTACAGATCTCTTCAAAACGAGCGAAGTCTTCTGCCGCAACAGCAAGTACGTAACGTTCTTGTGATTCGTTACACCAAATCTCGTGTGGTGCCATGCCCGGCTCATCATTCGGGATATTACGTAGTTGGAATTTACCACCACGGCCACCGTCGTCTACCAGCTCAGGGAATGCGTTTGAAAGACCGCCCGCGCCCACATCGTGGATAAATGCGATGGGGTTTTCGTCACCTAGCTGCCAACACTTATCGATAACTTCCTGACAACGACGCTCCATCTCTGGGTTTTCACGCTGTACAGAAGCAAAGTCTAAGTCTTCGTTTGATTGACCTGATGCCATTGATGATGCAGCACCACCACCCAGACCGATGTTCATCGCCGGACCACCTAGTGCGATTAGCTTGGCACCAACTGGGATTTCGCCCTTTTGAACGTGTTCAGTACGGATGTTACCCAGACCACCGGCAAGCATGATTGGCTTGTGGTAACCACGTACCTCTTCACCATTGTGGCTGTTCACTTTTTCTTCGTAAGTACGGAAGTAGCCAAGCAGGTTAGGACGACCAAATTCGTTGTTGAACGCCGCGCCACCCAGAGGGCCGTCAATCATGATGTCCAGCGCATTAACGATACGACCGGGTTTACCAAAGTTAGTTTCCCACGGCTGCTCAAAACCAGGGATGCGAAGGTTAGACACAGTAAAACCAACCAGACCAGCTTTTGGCTTAGAACCACGGCCTGTTGCGCCTTCGTCACGAATTTCACCACCTGAACCCGTTGATGCGCCTGAGAATGGGGCAATCGCAGTTGGGTGGTTGTGGGTTTCAACCTTCATCAAGATTTCAATGTTCTCTTGATTGTAGCTGTACTCACCGTCTTTATTTGGGAAGAAACGACCCGCTTTAGAGCCCTTCATAACCGCTGCGTTGTCTTTATAAGCAGACAGGACATTTTCCGGGTGCGTCTCGTAAGTATTTTTAATCATTTTGAACAGCGACTTAGGCTGTTCTACGCCGTCAATAGTCCAGTCAGCATTGAAAATCTTGTGACGACAATGTTCAGAGTTCGCCTGTGCGAACATGAATAACTCGATGTCGTTCGGGTTACGGCCTAGCTTAGTGAAGTTCTCAACCAGGTAATCAATTTCGTCATCCGCTAATGCAAAACCTTGCTCTATATTTGCAGTAACAAGCGCTTCACGGCCACCACCAAGAATGTCTACTGATGACATTGGGCGCGGCTCTTCAACGCGGAAAAGCTGACCCGCGTCTTCCAGTGTGCTGTGCACTGACTCGGTCATGCGGTCGTGCAATAGTTTAGCGACCTCAGCTGTCTGCTCTGCACTCAGCGCGCCCTCAACATAGTAGGCAATACCACGCTCTACGCGGTGTACTTTGTCCAGGCCGCAGTTGTTAGCAATGTCTGTGGCTTTAGATGCCCAGGGCGAAATAGTACCAATTCGCGGCGTAACTAAAATCAGGGTTCCTTCAGGCGCATGTTCGGCAATGGTCGGGCCGTACTTTAAAAGCTTGCTCAGCTTGTCCAGTTCAGACTCAGAAAGTTCCGCTGTCAGGTCAGCAAAATGCATGAACTCGGCATACACACCAGTGACTGGCAATTGCGCATCGTTACAGCTTTTAAGGATTTTTTGAACTTTGAAATCAGAAAGTGCAGGTGCACCACGTAGGATCAACATAGGTATTTTCATCCGGGGTTAAGGATTGAACGATATTTTGGGCCGCCATTATAGTCGATTTGCCCTCCTTATTTAACTCAAATTTAGCAATTATCGAAAAAAAGCCCCTTCACAAAAGCACCGTTAATTGCGAGCATGGAACCCTCTGCCACCCTCGTTTACCAAGGAGCCCAAAGTCACTTATGCATTTGCTTTCCTCTGTGCTAATACTGTGCTGTTTGCTGTTACTGAGCAGCTGCGAAAAAATGCCTGCCACTCAGTTGCAACGGATCAAAACGCAGGAAGTGATCCGCATTGGCACTTTGGTTGGTCCAGCGACCTTTTATCAGGGCATTGGTGGTGAACAGGGGTTCGAATATGAACTGGCTGAGCAATTTGCCGATGAACTGGGCGTTGAGCTACAGATGGTGCCTTTTTTTAGTCTGAAAAAACTGTTTGAACGCCTGCAAAGCGGCGATCTGGATATTGCAGCGGCCGGACTCAGTTATCACCCGCAGCGGGCTGCCGATTTTCGTTTTGGCCCTAGCTATAGGGAGATCAGCCAAAAATTAGTCTTTAAGCAAGGAAACACACGACCACGGAACTTTGCTCAGTTGAATGGCCCCGTCACCGTTTTAGCCGACAGCCACCATGTGATTTCTTTACAAGCGGCACAGCAGCAATACCCAGAACTCAGCTGGCAGACGGTTGACGACCGGGATCAGGAAGAATTATTGCAAGGGATCATAGACGGTGACGTCCAGTATACCGTTGTCGATTCGCACTCTCTGGCACTGTTTCGGCGCTATCACCCCAATGTCAGTATAGCCTTTTCAGTCACTCAGGCCGATCCGGTTAGCTGGGTGCTGCGTCACGATA
Organism: Pseudoalteromonas sp. R3; assembly: GCF_004014715.1. NCBI lineage: Bacteria > Pseudomonadati > Pseudomonadota > Gammaproteobacteria > Alteromonadales > Pseudoalteromonadaceae > Pseudoalteromonas > Pseudoalteromonas sp. R3. Next base: position 797,836 of record NZ_CP034835.1, on the reverse strand, counting down.
AAGACGATTCATTGTTCGCGTTACTGCCACCGTTTTTTGCCAAGATGCAACACTCTGCGCAGCTGGTAGCACTCGAGGAAAAGTACTTTGGCCATGTCAAACGCTTTAATTATGTCAACACCCTGGCATTTGTCGAGGCTAGTAAAACCACACTACCCAAATATCAGGACTGGTTTATCCAATATGCGGAGCAACACCAGCTTGACTGGCGCTTACTGGCCGCATTGAGCTATCAGGAATCCATGTGGAACCCCAGAGCCAAGTCTCCCACGGGGGTGCGTGGGATCATGATGCTAACTCAACGTACCGCCAAGCAGGTGGGCGTAACCCACAGACTGAAACCCGAACAAAATATTCGCGGTGGAGCCCGCTATCTGCGTAAGCTCATTGACCGTATTCCCAAACAGATCAGTGCACCGGACAGAACCTGGTTTGCACTGGCTGCGTATAACGTTGGGTGGGGTCACGTGAATGATGCACGTAAGCTGACTGAACGCCAGGGCGCAGACCCAATGAGCTGGGCCGAGGTGAAAAAACGACTACCACTGCTCACCAAAAAGCGCTACTATCGAAAGACAAAATATGGATATGCGCGCGGCGATGTGGCAGTAACTTATGTGGATAACATTCGCCGGTACTACGACGCCCTGATCTGGTTAGATGACAATGGGGCCCTTCAAGTCAATACAGACTCAGAGCAACCAACCAACTGATCTGCAAGGCGCTGTGTTAAGTATCCGGTATTATGTCCTGACTCTGTCATTAAGCTGACATACTATTACGCTATAGCTATCGCGCGTAGTTGTTCTCTCACTAAAAATGGAGGTTACGATGCTAAGAAGACGTCGTACTCATCAATTTAAGCGTAACACGCGCAACACGAGCCCAAATCGTCGCCGTATTATGCTCCGCAACATTCACCGTAAAATTTTACTGCGCCGCCGCATCTATGCATTGATCCAGATAGCGGCAGACGAAAGAGCGGCTCAACCCTGAGCCGCTTTGTCGTTTAAATCGGCCTGTCTGGCCTTTTTCTGTGCTTTTATCTCTTTACGACGACGGCGAAAGAACGCCGATAACTTATCACCACATAGCTCTGCTAATACCCCTGAGGTAACCTCAACCTGATGATTGAGTTTGGGCTCCTGCAATAAGTTCATAATCGATCCCGCGGCGCCTGTTTTTGCATCCGATGCGCCATACACCACCCGCTTAATACGACTATGTACCAGTAAGCCGGCACACATAGGGCAAGGCTCTAATGTGACATAAAGGGTGCAATCCACCAGCCGATAATTTTCGACGCGCTGGCCAGCATCTCTGATAGCCAACATCTCGGCATGAGCGGAAGGATCGTGACAACAGATCGAACGATTCCAGCCCACCCCAACCAGCTCACCGTCTTTTACCACTACGGCGCCAACCGGGATCTCATTTTCCTGCTCGGCCTTGTCGGCATACTCCAGTGCCTGCTGCATCCAATAAAGATCTTGCTGTTGTTCGTCCACCTGTGTGCTCCTGGGTACAAAATGGAGGATATTCTAGCGTATTGTCACGAACTGCGCACTGTGACAGTTATATTGCTAAAATTAGCAAATTGCCATGGCTCATTGATATCAATTTAAGCTATAATTCGCCGCTTTTTTTATTTGACGAGCTCAACACACACGGGTAAAACATGAAATTTCCGGGCCGCAGAAGACATAAACATTATTTTCCAGTCGAAGATAAAGACCCTATAATTAACCAGTTACACGTCGTCGACCGACTTAAACGCAACTACATTTGTGGTATAGACCAGATAGTAGTAGACATCGAAGCTAAGGTCGATCAGGCCTTCCTTGATGAGTTTGGGCTGCAACGCGGTATGTCTCAAGTGATAGACAATGATGTCACCAACGCGCTCTATGACCGCCTGAAACGTGATGACATGATTGACTATGAATTTGCTGGCGGCACCATAGGGAACACGATGCACAACTACTCCGTGCTGGCAGATAGCCGCTCGGTGTTACTAGGCGTTATGAGCGAAAACATTCAAATAGGCAGCTATGCCTATAAGTTTTTGTGTAACACTTCCAGTCGCGTCGATCTTGATTATCTGCAACCAGTGCCCGGTCCTATCGGCCGCTGCTTTACCCTGATTGACGACAGTGGCGAACGTACCTTCGCGATCAGCGCAGGTATGATGAATCACCTCAAGCCTGAGTCTATTGACAAGTCGTTGATTGAAGACGCCTCAGCCTTAGTGATCAGCGCCTATCTGATGCGCACCTCAGGCGAAGAAACCATGACTCAGGCGACCATGCAAGCTGTCAAGTACGCGAACGATGCAGGGGTGCCTGTCGTACTCACGCTCGGCACTAAGTTCTTGATCGAACAAGATCCCGCCTGGTGGGCTGAGTTTGTTGAAAAACACGTTGATATTCTTGCTATGAACGAGGAAGAAGGCGAAGCCATCACCGGCTTTGACGATCCACTGCTGGCCGCCGATAAAGCGCTGGACTGGGTAGATTTAGTGATCTGTACAGCCGGACCAAAAGGCCTGTTTATGGCCGGTTACGTGGACGAAGAGAAAAAACGCGAAACCGAATATCCGCTGCTGCCAGGGGCCATTCCTGAATTCAACCAGTATGAATTCTCACGGGCAATGCGTCGCAGCGCTTGCGAAAAGCCAATCAAAGCATACAGCCACACCGCCCCTTACATGGGTGGTCCAGACACCATTAAAAATACCAATGGTGCCGGGGATTGTGCACTGGCTGCGGTATTGCATGACCTGTCTGCCAATGTGTATCACAAGATCAATGTACCCAATTCTGCCAAGCATGAACAACATGCCATCACCTATTCTTCACTGGCGCAGATCAGCAAATATGCTAACCGTGCCAGTTACGAAGTATTAGTGCAGCATTCGCCGCGCCTGTCGCGTGGTTTGCCAGAGCGAGAAGATTCGCTGGAACAAACCTACTGGGACCAGTAAACATCAAAAACGGGCGCCGCGGCGCCCGTTTTTATTTGTGCATCACAGTTAAAACAGCGCGGTACCCAGTTTTTCAGCCAGCTTCTCAAGCGCTGCAATCCCGGCCACAGAATTCCCCACTTTATCTAACCCTGGCGACCACACAGCTACTGTAAAGCGCTCGGGAGCGACCGCAATGATGGTGCCCGACACCCCGGATTTACCCGGCATGCCTACCCGATAGGCAAAGTCTCCGGCGGCATCATATAACCCACTGGTAAACAACAGAGAATTGAGTTGTTGAGTCTGACGTGTGCTCAACACCCGCTGACCACTTTGCTGACACACACCACCGGTTGAAAGGTAAGAGAACGCCCGGGCTAATTCACACACATTCAGCTCAATGGCGCAAAAGTTAAAATACGACCACAGCACCTCTTCAACCTGATTGTCAAAGTTGCCAAATGACTTCATCAAATACGCCATGGCTGCATTGCGATAGCGGTGATCATACTCTGATTGTGCCACCACCTTGTTGATCCCCACCTTAGGATTGGCGGTGTGGCTTCGGTAGCTCTCCAGCATAGTGTGGATTGGCGCACTCAGGCGGCTGAATAAAGCATCACAGGTAACAATGGCACCGGCATTGATAAAGGGATTACGGGGAATGCCGTTTTCAAACTCGAGCTGAGTCAATGAATTAAATGCCGTGCCAGACGGTTCTTTACCTACCCGCTGCCAAAGCTCATCGCCATAACGCTGTAAGGCGAGCGTCAGAGTCATCACCTTGGAGACAGACTGAATGGTAAAGCGGCTATCGCAATGACCGGCACTATAAGTCTGCCCGTCGGCAGTGTGCAAGGCGATGGCAAATTGTCCCAGAGAGTGCTCTGCCAAAGCAGGAATATAATCGGCCACTTTTCCCTGATGGGACAAGGGCTGCACTTGCTGTGCAACCTGTTGCAAAATGGCCTGATAATCGGGCGCAGCAGTAGTCATAGAGAGCTAAATTCATATCAAAAAGCACAATAGCGCGAGTGTAACAGATCTGCGCCCACAAAAAAGCCGCCCTGATATCACTCAGCGCGGCTTTTTAGCTAACGAGTCGGCCTGATTTACTTAGTAAACAAATCTTTGATATTGGCCAAATCTGATTTTCCGGCGATCAGCTCGTCTGGTGTTAACCCTGACAGCTCATGGGGGAAGACCAGCCATTCATCCGACTCATGGATAAAGTAATCCGGCGTCATCGGCACTTTTTTATTGGTTGGCTTGTAGTATGGACAGGCAACACGAATGTCTTTTGGCAGGTTCAGACGCATCAGCTCTTCGAGCTTTTCACGTAACGCATAAATACTGCGCCCAGAATCAAATACATCGTCCACAATAAGCAACGAATCGCCGGCATTTGCGTTTTCGATAATGTAGTGCAAACCATGCACTTTGATCTCTTTCGACTGCTTGCCAATACCATAGTAAGACGAGGTGCGCACCGCAATGTGGTCTGTTTCTATGCCTTTGTAATCGTAGTACTCCTGAACCGCAATACCGATAGGCGCGCCGCCACGCCAAATACCGATAATAAAGTCGGGACGAAAGCCGTCTTCATAAACCTGAGCCGCCAGTCGAAATGAATCTTCAAGTAATTGTTGCGCCGTGATATAGCACTTGTCAGACATACAAACCCCGTGTCATTGAGCAAAGAACACCGTGCAAACCTGCGTTTTAACGTGCCACTACAGACACCACAGCAATCAGCACGGCTGAGAATAACGTATAACCGAGTATTTTAGCTGAGTCGAAAAAAAATTGCTTGCGCTAGCGCAGTTTTTTTACAGGATGATGACTAGCCTTAAGATCTTAGAGGCTTAAATATCGCAACCAGTATAGGAGCGAGTCAAAACCATCATGCTTTGTTATACACTGCTTATTTGTGAAATCATGGGTTCTGTTCTAGCTCACTGAGCGTTATAACCAAACTAGAAGCGAGCTTAGCGGTTAAAGACTTACCGTATGTTGTACTTTTTACGGGAACGCTCACACTCTCACTACTCAACCCGACTTCAATACTGATAGGAGATGGGCATAAATCAATCAGCTCAGCTGGGATGATAAGCTGTTCTTCGACGCTAAAATTATCCGGATCGACAGTCACATCACTGCTTAGTACCATGGTTTGTTTAGCGTTACACTTTTCACCTTCTTTCAATGTACGGATCTGAAAATAGAAACTTTTTAAATCGCTGGCTGAATTGGGATCCCATGTAATGATGACATCACTACCTGAATAGACGAACGTATCATAGTCTTGCTCGCTGGCTGGGTAAGTTAGCTCTACAAGTTGAGGAAAATCAAGCGGATAACTATCTATTTGCTTTGATTGCCTGTTAATACTAAGTTGCCATTGGCCATCAACGGAAGCCGATATATTTTCTGACGCCCAGTACACGTTACAACAATAATCTGTGCCTGTTGTTTTTGACCGGTTATGGGCCGTGATTTCGATCTCGCCAGGACCGGCTAAGATCACAGAGTCATTCCCAGTCAAAGTTGCGCGCTTTGTGTTTTCATCGGCAAGCCATACTTCGCCAATTACTTCCGATTTTAGATGAGTGCCTCGCCATTCGGAAATACTTATGTCGATATTACTTAGGGTAAAATTGGCCTCTGATATCTCATCAGAAGATTTACCACTACAACCTGCCAGAGTCAGTATTAACATGCTTAAGAGTATCGGCTTTGTCATGATGTTACGTTTCCTTGTTGAGGCAGCCACAATGGCTGCCAATTTCTAAAATTAATCTATTCCAATATCTGATTTGGAAAATAATATAATGCGATGATCATAATGCTTCTTGACACTTGCGTTGTAGTAGCGAGATACATCAAAAGCAGCCCTATCCAACGCGGAAGATGCACTAACAAAACTCATGCGTCCGGTTATGTCGTCTGTATCTCTGATACCTCTGTCATAGCCAATGGCCCAGGAAGCGGCATTATCCATCTCCCGAGAAATATCGTAGTAGAGCTGAATATAACTGCCGTTATCATCGGAGCGGGCGCTGCTATATAGCCGGGAGTGGCGGCCACCTGACAGGTGCCACTGAATATCCACCTTGAGATCCAGCGAGCGGTTGCCAGTATAGACTCCAGGAATAGATCTACCATCATCAGAACCATAACTGATGGCCGTAGTATGAGTACCGCTCATATTGGCAAAGTAGTTATCCAGACTACGGATATGGTTTTGTAAGGTGTTGTTTGCCGCGCTGCCCTCATGCAGGTCTTTAAAGGTTGTGCTGGTAAAAATGTCTTTAATTGAGCGCAGGCGATCCCGTTCTCGGCGGCACTGACTACGTCTGGAACCACTGAAAGGGTAACGAACACCGCATCTCATTTTATTGGCCTGATTTTCAATCTCATAGGCAAAACTGATCACATCCGCTGGCATATGCACGCCCCTGAAGGGGGCATCTACAGCCACAAAGTTTTTTACCTTATGGTTAAAGCCTTCTTTTTCCAGATACCCCAGTGCCAGCCGCCCGGCTACGCCACCCATGGAGTGTCCTACTAAGCGAATTTCACTGCTCTGCACCGCCAGTGATTTAAGTGCTGCCGCCAGTGCGTTGGCGTTGTGGCGAACTCCGTCATCCTGCTTGGCATAGCGGAACACCACCAGATCATAGCCATTATCGTATACAGAACGATAATATGACTCATACATCCTGGTGTTGTAAGCAAAATTATCCAATACCTCCCGCTCACTGGGCACCCGATTCGGTGTAAAGCCCCGCATATCAAAATTATAGCCCTGTACCAGTACAATGGGTTTATTCAGCCGGTTGTCATTACCATAGCGAATGCTGACATGGCCACCGGTTTCAGTAAACGGGCGCGAAGCGTACTCTTCACAGATCCTGAATCCGCCCTCTTGTGGAACAATGCTATTGGTGCTCAGTTCCAGCCCGTCGCTGTAATGTACCGGTTTATCCACTCCTACGGGTTGCTCGTCATCCCAGCGCCAGCGAATACAGACATACCGATAGCGAGTCACCTCTGTATCAAAACTGCGGTTTGGATAAACCGTGTAACCACTGTCGAAACGAGTTCGGGTTGGAGGAGGGTTAAAATCGTCGCAATTACGCTGCATAGGCATGAGCGCATCGGGGCTGCGCCTTAATGCTTGCCCACTCGTTTCTCCCTGAGCAGCTTCCAGCGGTGCAACCGGACAAGGCTCCGGATCTGTCCACGCAGGCGCATCCGATAGCATTGCTTCATTTGCATTAGCAATGCCGCAAAGCATCAGGGCCGCAGTGACAGACGTTGCACTTTTTATCAATGGTTTAAACATTAAATCTCCTTTTATTTAAAGTTACCACAACAAAGAAGATACAAAAATATCATGAACCGTAATTATTAAATTCATCAATTTGAAACATACTAAAGGGCCCGCTGGAGGACACTAGGCTATGCAGGTCCGGCCATTAAACCGGCTTAGCCTGCTCTGGTGGTTGCAGCAAATGCATCCTACACGCTTACAAACCACAAAAAGCACATACGTGTGACTGCTGGCCTTTTATGTTGGCTTACTTGAAAGATGTTGGCTTACGTGAAATGACGCCTGACGCACAGTGACAGGCGTTTAAGATATGAGTTGCAGATAACGCTGCTATTGACCCTGCATCCAGCCTTGAAGTTGACCTGACCTGTCAATATTTAGCAATATAACCCCAAACTCACTGGAGCTCTTTTGCAGGAGCTGCGGTTACGACTTGGGGGCTTTTCAATTGGTTGCCTTCTTGGTGGTAAATCCGTATCACCGGGCTTGTTAACCCCACCCTGAACTTTTAACAAATCTGCTTTGCTGATGTTTTTCATTCCTACGCTTCCTCGCTATTTACTGACACACCCTATGGGATTGTACTCAGCATGATGAATTTATTAATACAAATACACACTTTGCGGCCATTAGTAAACCCTGGCTTGTAAGCATGCCCGGCACTAACGACCCCTAACAATCAGTGGCGCCAAGCATTTTGTACTACTAATCGGGTGCTTTGGTAGCAAAGCTTTCCCCACGCTCCTTATAGAAAAGCTCACGGGCTGGTGTTTTAGCGGCATAAGTTAACAAACATAAGTACATCAATAAGTTTAAGGAAACCAATATAAAATTGCGCACACCATTACTCATTATCCAGCCATCAATCACATAAAACTTGTATAGCCATACCTCAAGGTAATTAAATGCGGCCAAAATGAAGTCTATAAGGTGTAAGAATATCAAACCAATCTCTTGCACCGAGAAGTGATGATTTTTATAAACACGTAAAAAGAAAGGAATACCTGTCAACTTATATATAGAAAGCGCAATTCGACTACGGTAAACAACAGGCACTACGATTAACATACATATCACCATGTTGTATAAATACATGTGCGTCGTCCAGGTATAACTAATCTTGTATAGGGCTAAATCGACGACTTCCAAGAGCAACATCAAGAGCAAAAAGTACCGTGAGCTTTCATACTTCCAAGTGTAAACCAGTGCAAATAGTAAAAACGGAATACCTGAATAACTGACTATTGTATAAAAATCCATCTTATGACTCCTCTTCTTCGTTTTGTTTATCCGGACAGTCCGATGGTTTGTCGCTCAGAAAGCGAAAATACAAAGACACCAGGTCCTTACCAAAAATCATAAAGATATCCAGCAGCTGGGCACTGGTCATATCCGTTTTGCCACTTTCCCAGTTGCTGACCGTTGACTGGTCAACCGATGACGACATTTTGGCAGCCAATTCTTTTTGGCTTAAACCGAGCTCATTGCGCATCTGGCGAATGGAGCGCTGAACCAGCTGATTGAATCTAACAATTTCCTGCTGTCGCTTCCTTGGGCTATGCTTCATTCTTTTTTCCATGGGTTAAAATTGTAAACAGATAATTACTATAGGTTAACTAAAGCAACAACTTAAATGCATATGCTCAGGTACATCTATGAATATATTCATCGCCTCCCTGTCTTTTTTATTTATCTTTATAATTACTTATCAGCCACTTGTATTAGTATTACACTGTCTTTATAACAACCACTAAGCACATGCGAAAGGAAATGACACAACCATGAGCCAACTTACTCAGTTCGGATTACTCGCCGACTACAACCAGTGGATGAATCAAAAAGTTTATCAGGCGGCGGCGCGTCTGAGCGAAGAGGCATTAAAACAGGACCAGGGGGCATTTTTTGGCTCAGTACTGGGCACCTTAAACCATCTTGTGGTGGCTGACACAATCTGGCTAAAGCGCTTTGCTTTGAACGCTGCCTGCTCCAGAGCTCTGCAACCCATGTTGGAACAACCAGACCCCACCAGTCTGGACCAGTGTCTTTTTCAAGACCTGACTTGCCTGGCTACACATCGCCAGTGGCTCGACAAACACATTTTATGTTTTATTAGTGAACTACAAGAATCCGATTTAGACACTTCTCTGACCTACCGAAATACCAAAGGCATTGTTTTCAGCAAGCCCCTGAGTAGCGTACTGATGCACTTTTTTAATCATCAGACTCATCACAGGGGGCAAGTTTCTACCCTCTTTTCTCAACTGGGCGAAGATATAGGTGATACAGATCTATTGCTGCTCATTAACAATGTCGACATCTAGATATAGCAAATTGGTATAACAAAAACCTCAAATCACTTTCCCCAGCTTTATTCGCTATTGCAGGTGCCCACTTGCCAGTTCAGAGCTATCCAGCTCTGAGCACCCAGGCCACAAGCTCCTTATCACATTGATGTTGAATTATTACATTTATATACATGAATAAAATTAATGTAATTTAAAGATTAATGCATTGTGTTTAAATTCCGCACAATGTACCCTAATCAGGTTCTCTGTGACACTACAAAATCAATAAGGAAAATGAATGAAATATACCCTACTGGTGGTAGCAATTGCGACATCCTCCTTTGCCGCAAACGCTGCCAGAACAATATCCGCCAGCGCCTATGGTCATACTCAGGAACAAGGGAAGGCCGCGGCAATCTCGTCGCTTGAGCAACGTGCAAATGGTAATCCACTTTCCAACGTACGTGCCAGCTGTCGTTCGGAAAGTTATCCATTACCATGGTACTGTACAGCAACCGCCCAGGTCGCAACGCTCTCTTACGGCAGTGACAGCTATGAAATGTGTGGGCGCTCACACAGTAAGCATGATGCGACCGCACGATTCGAAGCCGCCATTGGTCGAAAGTCCTGTGACAGCAACAAGTACTCGACCTATCGCTCAAATTTCGCAGTCAATGAAAGCAGCTTTGCCGGTAACGCATGTGATTACACATCTCCCAAGGGGCGATTATTCAACAGCATCTGGTTGCTGGATAATGCGGATAAATCAGGTGATAACTCAATTTTAGGCTGGGTCTATCACGAAACACAAAAAGACGTTCACAACACCCATTCTATTTGCGATGAAGGTGTGTATGCCAGATTCAAATGGAAGAAAAAATTCTACAGCTGGGAGTGGGTAAAACGCTCAGAAATGAGCATCAGCCGTCCGGGTTTATATGATCAGGATGTCATTGGACGAGCCGCAACCTTAGTGCACGAAGCCAGACATATGGACAAAGCACATGGTAGCGCTGGTGGCGCATGTAGTGGTTCAAGCTGTGATTCCAACTGGAGTTATAATGGCTCGAACACCTATGAAGCCTTATGGCTATGGTGGTTCGCAGTAAATGGCAAGGATGCAACTCCTGCCATGCGTGCCAGCGCGGAACAACAAGCAAACTATACTATCAATCATCGCTTTGTCACGCCGCCGCCATATCATGCAGATAAAGATGCTGAGATCATCAACAAATCAACTGCATCTGGTTTAACGCGTCCAATGGAGCCTTCAAAAACAGTAACCTACACTGCTGCTGGTGGAGTTGAGTCAACCGTTCGCTCGCAAGCAACCTCGGGCTTTGTCAATAAATATGGTAAACAACCCACCAAAGTTGAATGTCGCCATAATCCACACAGTATGGGCCCTCCTCCGTGGATCTGTGTCGCGACAGGCCCCAGATAACGCTCGATTTAACACTCAGCCCCTGCAAAGGGCTTTTGAAAGGTTATTGTATGAAGTACTCCCATTTTCTGCCTGTGGTCATCGCACTCGGCCTGTCTGTATCTGCATTCGCTGCCAATCAAGCCGATGCTTCAGACCCGCTTAAGCCCGTAACCTGTGAAACAACACAGACGGATGTTACCTGCTCTGTAGCGCTGTTCAGGCTAAATACCACCGCGCTTAAACACATACCTCTGACAGCTTCAGAGTCGCTAGAGCTGGCAAGCTCAGTGCAGTTGAGTGCAATTGAACACCTGCCATCGGGCGATGTTAAGACAGTCCCGGGGTCCGCAGTCAGTTATAAAACGTTCGATATATCAGGGGAAGGTCATGTTGTGCGCCATGCACTGGCGTTTACAAAACTGAACTTTGAGCTGGCACCACCCGGCAATACACAGCTCTATGCCAGGCAATATAACACTCAGCCACCCAAGCCAGGTACCAATTTGCAACCTCTGGCAGCACTGGATATGAACATTGAAGCGTTGAACTGGCAGATCAGTGCAGCCACAAGCCAGCTCAGTGTCACAGCTTCGCAAGCACCGCAAAAGAAAGCCCTTGTTAGTCAGCCGGGCAGTTACCAAAGTGTCACTCTTGAGCCCAACTCAAGCTGGTACATTACTCCCGGGGTGTTTCACCTGATGGCATTCACGGCAGGTGAAAACAGTAAAATCGTCATACAACAAGAACTGAAAAAACGCACCCCCACTACACTTTACGTGTATGGCGACCTGGAAACTCTGCCCGCTATTGAAAACCGTACCAGTGGCTCACTGGCAGTGATATATCTGGGCACAAGCGAAGTCAGGCTCTCACACCGTTTCAACGGCGCGTGGTTTTCACCAGCTGCGCGGCTAACCCTGGCAGCATTACCCAACAACACGCCACAAATTGGTCAGTTCAGAGCGAAAAGTATCCGCGTAGAAGATGGGGCCCACATTCAACATTACCCATTTGACCTGTTCAGCCTTATCCCAGCAGAGCTGATCACTGAAGCAGAAGATTTGAACCCACAACCTGAGCTCAGTGCAATAAATTACAGTAATGCCCGGCTGGAGCAAATGATTGAGGCCCACCTCAACAATTTGTTTGGTATGGGAGAGGATGCCAATCAACAGTATGCGGATTCTCTGGAAGCCCTGCGTGAAAACGCTCATATCGTTGTCCCAGAGCTTATCAAAATATATGACAATACAGAGCTCTCAGTTGCGGGCCAGATGCGACGCTGGTCTGCGGTTCACATATTGAGTGAACTAAACAGCCCGTTGGCAAACAACAAACTATACGAGATTGCTGTCTCCAAACCAGACTATACGTACGCGCCAAAAATTTCCTCTGACCACACACATGGCCCTTCTTATGAATCTCGTGAACTGAGTATTCGCGCCGCAGCGATGGATGGCATTGCAAACCTGGCAACACTGGGCTATTCGCAAAGTGATGAAACATTGGCAAACTACTTACTCGGGCCGCAAGATAAGGAGCCTATGACGCTAAGGTATGCCATCAAAGGCTATTTGCAAGGCAATGACACAGAGGAGCGACGTGAGCAATTGCTAAGGCATTTGGGCCCGGAATATCACGCTTTTATACAAGGCGAATAATCGTTCTTCACAAACCAGTCGGGACTGCCTGAGGCAGTCCCGGAGTTTGTCACTCACACCCTTTTTGAATACTGGACGTCCAGACCTTCAACACAAAGTCGTTGTAGTCACGGTCATTTTGGTCTTCCCAGTATTGCTTATCACCGTAAACACGATAGTTGGAGGTCAACTGATTAGGATTGCCATTAATTGACAACACATAGTCGTAACTGGCGCCGTCAATCACATCGTAGCTACCTGCACCACCGTACTCATCCAGCAACTTAACGTAACTGCCATTAACCCTGATCCCCCAGTCGTTGTTATAGCCTGCACTTTCGCTGACAAACTGATAATGAATGCGCGTATAGTCATCTGGTATACAGGCTGGATCATTATCTTCAATAGTCCCGTTCAAAGAGGCTGTGCCACTGGTATTTGTCGCGCCATCAACCTGTAAAGTCAGTGTTTCACTTGCTTCGTGCGTTGCATCATCAAGGGTTGGAATTGCTATGGTCGCGCTCGTTTGTCCGGCACTAAGGGTGATGCTGGAAACCGGCGCCGTATAATCATCCGCGGACGTCGTGCCATCCTGGACACTGACATCAAGGACCACATCCTGATAGTAAGGGTTACTCAGGGTAACTTGATATTCCAGCTGCCCACCTTCAGGCACAGTATCTGTGAGCGGCACCAGCGTAAAGGTCGGTTCAGGATCTGTCTCACAGCTTGGCGTAGCATAACAGGCAACTGGCTGATCCGTATTCACCGCTAAGTCGTTAAGCCTGACCGGCACGGTGGCAAGCAAACACGTATTACCTGATTGTGGATTCAGTTTATAGAGTTTAGAACGATTAACGTGGCCATAGTCGTTGATCAGCGTGCGGCTGACCACTATGTCACCTGCCTGATTCAACGCAGCCCCGGTTGCCGCAGTCAGGCTGTGATTTGCCAGCTTGGTTGCCTGGAAGGTGGTTTTATTTATCTGATAAACACTTCGACTGGTGATCAGGTACCAGTTACCATTTTGGATCACCAGGTCGCCGCGAAACTTGCCTTTGAGCGAACCCAGTGCCCCCAGTTCCGTCGCCTCCCCCGTATTTTTGTTAATCTCATAGAGCTTTTTAAAATCAGTACCGAGCAGCGCATCGCGCTCAGGATCATAGACCATACTCAATACCTGAGCACTCCTGCCAACCACAGTATGGGTATCAGTTGCAAAGTCGTAGTAAGCCAGGCGCAGGTATTTAAAGCGTTTACCTTCAATCGGTAAATGGGTTAGTTGCTCAGCGCTGAGGTTCAGATGACTCACGTCAACCTGATATTCAAAAGGCCTCGGAGCGGAGAGATAATACATGCGCTTGCTGGTTTCATCGTAGGCCAGCGCGGATGCACTAAATTCTGCCAGGGTCTGAGCAAACGCACTGTTATTTTGCTCATTCAGGCCAAACAAGATCCCCACATCGCCACGCCCTGCATTAATGCCATATAACTGGCCAGTACAGGTATTTGCGAAGCTCACGGAAGAAACGGAAGACGCCACCAGGGCAATCAAAGAAAGTGATGTTTTTAGCATGGTAATAAACTCGTTCGGTTCATCCAAATTCAGGCTAATACAACACAAAGTAATGACACATCCACGTCCATTGTACGATGCGATTTCCTATTCCATTAGGATGAGTGCTTCCATTATTATCTTTGCAATCTGCCGATATGATGCGCTGCACGACACAAAAAATCAACACTAAAATAAGAAAAATGGATTAATTTTGACTTCATGGTGTGTGAAATTAAAAATTTTTAAATAATCTCAATGCAATACAAACTGCTTGATTTTTCGCCACCACGTCCCTATTTCGTATCCTAACTGACTTAAAGGAACAAAGACTATGGACACAGACAGTTTCACCCTATTTGACCTGCTCATGCGAGTGGCGCTGCTCTTCACACTGGTGGTAACCTGCCTCTGGTGCCTGATTAGGATCGTCAGGTGGGCCAAAGGCATGCCCAAAGCCGCCTACCTGGTGATGGCGATTTTTCCATTACTCTCTTTGTTTCCCATCCCACCTCCTGTGTTCAAAAATGTCGCCAAAGCAAAGCAGGAACAACGTAAGCGCAAAGAAGATCAGGGAGATCCTCCCGACTGCTAGCGGTTACTGCAACAATAAAATCGTGACCAACACGTTATTTCATCAACAGCAATACCTACGGCTTTTTTAGGATTCTAACCCCTGCATCCACAGTTGATTCAGCTTTGCCACGGAAAGTGGCGAGCGCTCTGTTGGGCTCTCGTGATGTGCAAAGAAAATCTGCCTGGCCAGTTGCCGGCCACTGTGCTGTGCAGCCGTTGCCTTGGCAATACGCCGCTCATAAAATGTACCCAGCAAAACTGATGGGTCATCATATTTTGATATCAGTCCAGCCAGGTGCCAGGCATCTTCCAGTGCCTGACAGGCCCCCTGCCCCGAGGTCGGCAATGATGCATGAGCCGTATCACCAATGAGTACAACGTTGTCTTTGTGCCAATATGGCAGTGTATCCAGATCATGTACGAAAATACGCTGTATCGCGTCGGTATTGGCCGCTTTGAGCACTGACCGTACGGGCTCAGCCCAGGAACTAAAACGCTGATTTAAGTCATGATACAAGGATGCTTCTGGCCGGTTTTCCTCAATTTCTGAACGCCAGGCACCGGCCCAGAAACATAGCTCCTTTTTTACCGGTACAATGCCAAAACGTTCGCCCGGACGACGAAAATCACAAATGCTATTGTTTAGCATCCCTGGCTCAGCCTTACTGATGCCAATAACATTCACCACACCCTGATACACTGGCTCAATATGTTGAGGATACAAGTACTGACGTACCGCCGAATTCATCCTGCCATCCGCCCCAACAACCAGGTCATATTCTTTCCTAAGTCCGTCAATTTCCTCATGAGTAACAGCCGTATTAAACCGGATCACGCCCCCCAAGGCTGTTAACGCGTCAGCCAGTAAGCGGATCAAATCACGACGCAGTATGGTCACCGTTAGATAGCCACTTAATTTGTTTAACTGCTTAACACTCAGCGCGCTGATCTCTGTTCCCTGGTGGTCATACTGACATAGTGAATCAGGTAAGCCGCCAGCCTGAACGATTTGCTGAGTCAGGCCCATTTGCTCCAATACAAATAATGCATTTGGCCATAAAGTGACGCCAGCCCCCATCGCAGCATGTGCCTGCGTACGCTCATATAAAACAACCTGATGCCCTTGCTTTTTGACCAGCAGTGCCAATGCCATGCCAGCGATACCTGCCCCGACAATCGCAATTCGACGTTTTTCTTGCATGCTTTTCTCCATTCATTGATGTCTTCATGAAGTGTTACAAAGCAACCAGATGGGATAAACATGCTAGTATGACTTTATTAATCCCATTTAATGAGAGAATCATGATAGAGCGAAGCGATCTTCAGTGGCTGCTAAGCTTTCTGGCAGTGTATGAGCAACTGAGTTTTAAACGTGCAGCACAACAACGCCAGTTACCCACTTCTAATGTAAGCCGGCATGTCGCTTTGCTGGAGCAACACCTGAATATCCGCTTACTGGAGCGCACAACCCGTAAAATGCGCCCCACTGCTGCTGGTACCCGGCTTTATCAGACACTCAAGCCACTGACTCTGGCGATGAATGATGCACTGGTCGAAGTGTCACAGCAAAGCAGTCAGCTGTCGGGACACCTTAAAATTGTTATCCCGGATCTGCCCATTCTGGCAGAGCTCATTACGCACTTTTGCCAGCTGCACCCAGATATACAACTCAGCTGTGACACGCAACTCAATCCAACGGAAGGGGTGCTCGAAGGCTTTGACATGATAGTGCGCTTTGACCGCGGCACACTGGAAGACTCGGGCTGGGTGGCTAAAACGCTGCTCCACTTTCCAAGTTGCGTTGTCGCCTCCCCGGAATTAATTACTTCCCGGGGTTTGCCTGATTCCCTTGATATGCTCAGCAAAATGCCCTGCATATCCAGTTTCACTGTACTTCAGGGGGCACCTTGGCGCTTTAAGGGCAATAAGACCCTGCACCTGCCATCACGTTACAAGGTAAACAGTGGCCATATGGCTAAAGCGGCTGCACTTAAAGGGCTGGGATTTGCCATCTTGCCCGAGCATGCCTGCGAGGCAGAAATCGCAGCGGGTACACTGGTCAAAGTCCCGTTAGACCATGAGCCTGAAGATCTTATTCTCTATGCATTTTATTCGGGCAGAAAGTACCCGCAGAAAAAAGTAACCGCACTGCTATCACATATAAAGCAGGGCCTGACTATGTAGTACTCGGCTGAAATAAAAGCGTTGCGTGCCTGTCGTCGTTATCAGACAGGCCCGCAACACTCTATGAATGGTAATTGGCGCCTGGTTATTTCAGCCAGTTCACCATATTTTCCATCAGTGCTTTGGTGGCAACACTCCCTTGCTCACCGCCAACATCACATAAACCTAACCCGCAGCCATCAAAGTGATGCCCCGCATTTTCCAGCAGGTGTAACTCACTGCCGCTGCGACACTGGATTTGCGCATACTGCTGATTAAAATTAAGCGTGTTAGCCTGAGCGGGTCCATCGCTAATATCGCCTGAAAGTGCGTTACAAAGCCTCAGCGATTGACTGGGGGAAACGATGATATCCGCCATCCCGTGACTGATAAACATATCAGGGGCGATGCCAGGATATTGCTCTATGTATTCCAACAGGCTGTTATTCACGATCAGTGGCTCATTGCCACTGAGCTCTTGCCAATCCGATTTGCCGGACAAAATTGCAAGCATATTTTTGATATAGCTGTGTGGATAGCTGCCATCTTGCAATTCCTTCAGCTGATGAGCAAAATCTGCTACCGGGAACATAGGCGCAATTTTGTTGATTAAAAATGGAAACTGCTGCGACAGCCATACCGCCATATGCCCGCCGGCAGATTGCCCCAATAAACGAATAGATTTGAAGCTGTGTGTGTACTTGTAATTGTTAAACAATACCCACAAATAAGCATCTCTTATGTCGTTTTTGCTATCCTCAATCGACACATTATTACACGCAGGCCCAGCCTCTTGATCCTGAGCCAGACGATAAAAAGGCATATACACAACGAAGCCAGCCTCGGTCAGCTGGGCAATTTGCGCCTCCATTAAGCGTGCCGTTTTCAGCCTTGCTAACCACCCTCCACCGTGGATGAGCATGACGGGCGTTGCGCTATGATTATCCATGTTTTTATAAACACGCATTTCAAGATGACACATGCCTTGTTCATTGTGCACTCTTTTATAGGTGCTGCGTTGCAGCAGTGGGATCTCACTAAAAGACTGAGGACGAGTTGTAACAGGTAGTGTGGCACTGTAGCCAGGCATCCAGGCATCACTGGTAGAGTTTAAATCAGCGGTACTGCCATATTTTTCCGCTTTGTGGTCAAATTCACGCACACAAAAATCTATATCCGTTTCAGTTTTATAGTCGATATCGATTCGACATTGGCTGTCACTGTAGTAGTGCCCCTGCTCCGTCACTTCATCCTGAACCAGAAGGCAGCGTCCATCTTGGTAGTGAAAAAGTTCAGGTAATAAATCTGGGCCGGGTTTTGTCGCAATTGCTGCATAACAATAGCTCGCGCTCTCCAGTATATCGACCAACTCCGGCGATTGATTTAAAAGTACCTCTCTCAACTGCTGGTCATGGTGCTGAAAATAGCCCATTGCAGCCTTTAAAGGCGCATCTCCATCGTTATAATCGCCTGAAAGATATTGCTGCAACAACGCCTGGGGGTCAGGTAACGCCGCGGCGCTCACTGATGATGTGGCTGCCAGAGCAGCAAGTCCTAATATATGCGGTAGATGTTTCATAATAGTTCCTTGTTTGATCACCGCCAGCTATGACGCCCTGCGCTATAAAATATTTACTCTGTTTTGTTTGAGTACAATCGCATCACTTGCCCGATCATTACATCTTCACCATCAGTGCGGATTACCGGCCACACCTCAAGCTCAGCTCCTTCGCAATATCCACTTATCAAACCTTATTGAGTTCAATCCCGCTTATAACACAACGACCTAAATAACTGTTTTAGATGTTTATTTTTATTATCCACTGATTTTGACAGCCTTCAAGAGAACTCGCATGATTGATGGCGTACCGATTAGAACTGACTTGCATATCTAACTTGGTGCATCAGTAGCTCAGTTATCGCTACTGACAGGTCAACAGGCCATATGATTGATAATTAACTCATTACAAGGAAATACCATGAAAACAACTAAACAAAACGTAAAAGCAGTCATCGAAGCAGAAGAGCTACTAGCAAAAATTGAAGGTGGCTCAAAGCTGAGTAACAACTATATGAGCAAAGGCATGGCACATGACGTGATGTGCGCAGATGCAGTTGGTCCGGGTGTACAAATCTACGGATGCAGTCTGGCTGACTAACAGCCTGCTTAGTAATACGCACAATACAAATGATTAGGGGCCGGTATGACTGATTTAACAAACAGATCTGATATTCGAATAAATGCTGCATACAGACAAACTTATGCAGTCTGGGAAATTACATTGAAATGCAACCTTGCCTGCAACCACTGTGGTTCGAGAGCTGGCGATGCAAGAGTTGATGAATTATCCACCAGTGAAGCACTGGATTTAGTCGCGCAGATGGCAGATCTGGGTATTAAAGAAGTCACCCTAATCGGGGGCGAGGCTTTTATGCGCCCCGACTGGCTACAAATTGCGGCAGAGATCACCAAAAAAGGCATGAAGGCAACCATGACAACGGGTGGCTACGGGATTTCTCTCGGTACGGCTAAACGGATGAAGGAAGCAGGGATTGCGGCGGTCTCTTTATCAATTGACGGGATGGAACGCAGCCATGACTTACTCAGAGGCAAACAAGGCGCCTGGCAGAAGTGTTTTGAAACCATTGCCCACCTGCGTGAAGCAGGGATCCCGGTCGGCTGTAACTCACAGGTAAATCGTGAGTCCATTGCCGAACTCCCTTCCCTGTACGAAGAGTTACTCAAAGCAGGTATTTCCGCGTGGCAATTGGCCCTCACGGTCCCTATGGGTAATGCCGTCGAAAACTCGCATATCTTACTACAGCCTTATGAACTTCTGGATGTGTTCCCGTTGCTCGCCTACCTGTCCAAACGGGGTAACAGCGAGGGGATACGAGTACACATGGGCAATAACATTGGCTATTTTGGGCCGTATGAGCGATTGCTGAAAGAGCCCATCGCATCAGAAGCAAAGTGGGCCTTCACCCGCGGCTGTAGCGCAGGTCAAAATGCAATAGGCATTGAAGCCGATGGCAGCATCAAGGGCTGCCCATCATTACCAAGCGCGGAATATACCGGCGGTAATATTCGAGACCGTAAGTTGCAGGATATTTACCAGAATAGTCCGGAGCTGCGCATCAACGACATCACCACACCCGAAGATGCCACCCGCCACCTGTGGGGCGAATGCAGCAGTTGTGAATTTGCCTCTGTATGCCGTGCAGGCTGTCACTGGACCGCTCATGTGTTTTTTGGCAAGCGCGGTAATAACCCCTATTGTCATCACAGAGCACTGAAAAAAGCAGCTAAGAATCAAAGAGAAAGGTTCTATGTCAAACAAGCTGCTCCTGGCAAGCCGTTTGACCATGGGGTCTTTGCGATACACGACGAACTGTGCATTGTGAACGAAGATTCAGGTCAGTTCCGCATTGATGACATGGCGATCCCTGATCGCTGGCAGGAAGACGGACTGGATCTGCTCGCCCTGATTCGTGAAGAAAAAGCCAGTGCGATTGAGAGTTATCGGTCATTGGTTAACTAAAACTCACTCCATAGCATACAGGCGGCCTCTGACCAAAAGCAGGCCGCTCTGCCAGCCCTTAACGATTATCCAGTCAGTTTAAAGCTGCTCAGTCAGTTTCTGAAATTTGACACTCGCAGAGACACACTCGTACACCTCGGTAATCACCGGCTTGATGTGTATATTGCTATTTATGGTCTCAGCGTCCACCTGTACAATTCTCAACAAACCTGGACGAAAACGACAATTTACCATCCGTAGTTTGCCAATAAGGCTGTAGCAAATAATAAGGTGATGGCACTGCAACCACCTTGTTCTGCTGGGTGTCCTCAAACTGAATTTGGATATACCAATAGGTTCCCATTGTGCCATACGTATCCCTGAATAAGCCGACTATCTTAAATCGGCTGCCTTTAGGAACACTTGCAACATACTCGCTGTCTCTCAGGCCTGCAGTGCCTGACCACCGCTCGATCCTTGCATTCCATCTAGCTGGATTGGCATGCAATTCTTCTAAGGTGTTAGGAACATCTCGACCTTGCTCACTACGATTTGATTGTGCACCAAAAGCCTGAATACCAAAACACTCCTTGGTTTCCCCTTTACAGTAATTCATAGTGTACAAAAAACTATCTTGGGAAAGTTGATAGCACTGACTGCTGAATTGCGCATAACGCGTATCATTCGCCAAATTTGGGCTTGCTGAGCACCCCATCAAATAGTATGACAAACTTATCAGTGCTACTTTGCCACTTCCCCAAAGTTTCATCATAGCGCTCCTTTTTTTATGATTGTAGTCGAATGGGTGACATGCAAAGCCCAAGAGAAACCGCAACTCTTGTCCGATTGATCAACCACCTCAGACCAGGGGTTCAAATACCCACCCAAGAAAAAGCCATTTATTGGGTCTCCACTACCCAAGCGCGTGGTTTTCATATTGCCCCAACCGCAATATTGCCAAATGGTAGCGAATTTAACTCTGCAGAGTCCGCATAACCTCTTAAATAAAAAAACAGCCACTTTGTAATACCTGGGCACGTGAAGAGGAGACCTCTGTCTGGTGATGAATTTGATGTTTATGAGTACAGAGTGAAGAAAAGCAAGTGGACATCATGCATGCACAATGTCCACACGATAGATTAAGACTCGCTCAAAGGCTGTTCACTGTCGTCTGCTTCAGCGACGTCATTGCCATTGTGCTCAATCTCAAAACCATCAACCCGTTGCAGGCCTCTGGGCAGCTTGTTACCACGACGACCGCGTTCACCATAGTAGTGTTCCAGATCGCTGGGCTTAAGTGTGAGTTTACGCTTGCCGGCATGTAGGGTTACAGCACAACCATCGGGTATTGCTGCGAGCACTTTTACAAACTCCTCGCGGGCCTGCACTTTAGCACTCGGGATAGAGATGATCTTGTTACCCTTACCTTTGGCCAGTTTGGGCAGATCGCGCAGTGGGAAGATCAGCATCCGGCCTTCGTTAGAAATGGCCATACACCGGTCGGTCGCCACATCTCCCACTGTTATGGGTGCCATCAGTTCAGCCCCTTTCGGGATGCTGACGAGTGCCTTACCATTTTTATTTTTACTGACCAGGTCGTTAAACTCAGCAATAAAGCCGTAGCCGCCATCGGTGGCCATTAAATAAAGCGACTGCTCTTCACCCATCACCACATGCTCAAAGTTGGTGCCTGCGGCAAGGTTAAAGCGCCCCGTCATGGGCTCCCCCTGACTTCGGGCTGATGGCAAACTGTGAGCATCGGTGGCAAATGCCCGGCCAGAGCTGTCGAGGAACACCGCCGGCTGATTGCTACGGCCTTTGGCCGATGCCTTGTAGCTGTCTCCGGCGCGGTAATTGAGTCCTTCGGCGTCGATGTCATGGCCTTTGGCAACCCGGGCCCAGCCCTTTTCAGACAGCACCACAGTAACCGATTCCGATGGAATCAGGTCTTTCTCGCTCAGGGCTTTGGCCTCAAGGCGCTCTACTACAGGTGAGCGACGCTCATCACCGTGTAATTCGGCGGCTTCGCGAATTTCTTTTTTCAGCAGCGTCGACATTCTTCGCTCTGAGCCCAGCGTTTGCTCCAGCTTGTCACGCTCAGCGCTCAGTTCATCCTGCTCGCCGCGGATCTTCATTTCTTCCAGCTTCGCCAGGTGGCGCAGTTTTAAGTCTAAGATAGCTTCGGCTTGTTTGTCCGACAGCCCAAAGCGGCTCATCAGCTCTTCTTTGGGCTTGTCTTCGGTGCGGATGATTTCAATGACTTCGTCGATATTCAAAAAGGCAATCATTAAACCTTCAAGAATATGCAAACGCGCCAGCACCTTATCGAGGCGATACTGCAAACGACGACGCACAGTTTCGCGGCGGAAAACCAACCACTCTGCCAAAATAGAACGTAGGTCTTTAACCTGAGGACGACCGTCCAGGCCAATCATGTTGAGGTTAACCGATAGTTCTTTTCCAGATCTGTAGTGGCAAACAAGTGTGCCATCAGTGGCTCAACTTTCACCCGATTGGAGCGTGGTACCACCACGATGCGGGTTGGGTTTTCATGATCCGATTCATCGCGTAAATCAGCGACCATAGGCAGCTTTTTAGCCGTCATCTGCGCCGCTATTTGCTCCAGTACCTTGGCACCGGATACCTGATGGGGCAGCGCAGTGATCACCACCTCGCCCTGATCTTCTTCATACACCGCACGCATTTTAATCGAGCCGCGTCCGGTGGTGTAAATCTTCTGGATCTCGGCTTTCGGCGTGATGATCTCGGCTTCAGTTGGATAGTCCGGCGCCTGCACCATCTCCAGCACTTCTTCAAGTGTGGTTTTCGGCTTGTCCAGCAAAGTACAGCAGGCTTCAGCCAGCTCGCGCACGTTATGTGGTGGAATGTCTGTGGCCATACCTACGGCAATACCAGTCACACCATTAAGCAGAATATGTGGCAGTCGTGCCGGCAGTACCATTGGCTCATTCATGGTGCCGTCAAAGTTCGGGATCCAGTCAACCGTGCCCTGGCCCAACTCTTTTAGCAACACTTCTGAAAACTTAGACAAACGCGCTTCGGTATAACGCATCGCAGCGAACGACTTAGGATCGTCAGCCGCACCCCAGTTACCCTGACCATCGATCAGCGGGTAGCGGTAGGAGAATGGCTGCGCCATCAGCACCATAGCTTCGTAACAGGCACTGTCGCCGTGCGGGTGGTATTTACCCAGCACGTCACCCACAGTACGGGCAGACTTTTTATATTTGGCTGCGGCCGACAGGCCCAGCTCGCTCATGGCATACACAATACGCCGTTGTACTGGCTTGAGGCCGTCACCAATGTGTGGCAAGGCCCGATCCATGATCACATACATGGAGTAATTGAGATAGGCGTCTTCTGTGAAGCGGCCCATCGCCAGTTGTTCAATCCCCTGTAACGACAGGGTTTGCGGATCTGTCATGATACACCTTATTGTTTGTTGTACCGCACACGAGTTATCGCGTTGGCGTAATCATCCGAATTCAATACTTGACGGCGCGCTTCATCGGCGCAGCACCATGGCAGCCAGCTTACACTTCTGCCTTATCACCATGTTGTTCCAGCCAGGTCTTTCTGTCGCCTGCACGCTTTTTGGCCAATAGCATGTCCATCACTTCCAGCGTTTCCTCTGGTTCATCCAGGGTCAATTGCACCAGACGGCGGGTATTGGGGTCCATAGTGGTTTCGCGCAGCTGTATTGGGTTCATTTCACCCAATCCCTTAAAGCGCTGTACATTTACCTTACCGCGCTTTTTCTCCGCCTCAATACGGTCTAATATGCCGCGCTTTTCATCTTCATCCAGCGCATAAAACACTTCTTTGCCCACGTCGATTCGGAACAAAGGAGGCATGGCCACATACACATGACCACGACGCACCAACTCAGGAAAGTGTTTAACGAACAAGGCGCACAACAAAGTAGCAATGTGCAGTCCGTCGGAGTCAGCATCGGCCAGAATGCACACTTTGCCGTAGCGCAGCGCCGACAAGTCTTCAGAGTCCGGGTCGATCCCCAGTGCCACTGAAATATCGTGGACTTCCTGCGAGGCCAAAATCTGCCCTGAATCCACTTCCCAGGTATTCAGAATCTTACCACGCAGCGGCATGATGGCCTGAAACTCGCGATCGCGTGCCTGTTTGGCAGAGCCACCCGCAGAGTCCCCTTCCACCAGGAACAGCTCAGAGCGTTCGGTTTCTGAACCGGAGCAATCGGTTAGCTTGCCCGGTAATGCCGGGCCACTGGTGACCTTTTTACGCACCACTTTTTTAGCCGCACGCATGCGTTTTTGCGCGTTGCTGATACACAGTTCAGCCAATGCTTCGGCAGTGTCGGTGTGCTCATTCAGCCACAGGCTGAAAGCATCTTTGACAATCCCAGAAACAAAGGTGGCGCAAGACCGCGATGACAGTTTTTCTTTGGTCTGACCGGCAAACTGCGGGTCCTGCATTTTCACCGATAATACATAACTACACTTGTCCCAGACATCATCGGAGGTCAGCTTCACGCCGCGTGGCAATAGGTTACGGAATTCACAGAATTCACGCATGGCTTCCAGCAACCCCTGACGCAGGCCATTGACGTGTGTACCGCCCTGTGCGGTAGGAATAAGGTTCACGTAACTTTCAGTGATCGACTCGCCACCCTCAGGCAGCCAGTGCAATGCCCAGTCAACGCCTTCGGTAGAGCCGCTGAAACTACCCACAAACGGGCTTTGCGGCAGCGTTTCATAGCCTTTCGCACTGTCTTTTAAGTAATCTTCCAGACCTGACTCATAACACCATTCCTGCGTTTCTTTGGTTTGCTTATTGATAAAGCGAATGCGCAAACCCGGACACAGCACGGCTTTGGCTTTGAGCAGATAGTTGAGCTTGCTGAGTGAGAAGTTGGCAGAGTCAAAATAGCTGGGGTCAGGCCAAAACTGTACAGAGGTGCCGGTATTGCGTTTACCAACCGTGCCTGTCACTTCCAGGTCTTCAACTTTGTCGCCATGTTCAAATGCCATCTGATACACCTGGGCATCACGCTTAACCGTGATTTCAACCCGGGTTGATAAAGCGTTGACCACAGAGATCCCCACCCCGTGCAGACCGCCGGAAAATTGATAGTTTTTATTTGAGAATTTACCACCAGCGTGCAGTTTGGTCAGGATCAGCTCTACGCCTGGGATCCCCTCTTCTGGGTGAATATCGACAGGCATGCCGCGCCCGTCGTCAATCACCTGGAGCGAATTGTCTTCATGCAGGATCACATCGATCTTGCTGGCATGGCCAGCCAGGGCCTCATCGACACTGTTGTCTATGACTTCCTGACCCAGGTGGTTTGGCCGCGTGGTGTCGGTATACATGCCAGGCCGGCGCTTCACCGGCTCCAGGCCATTCAACACCTCAATGGCTTCGGCATTATAATTCTGCTGACTCATAATTGGATCTGACTTTCTTTGTTCGTGTTGGTGATTTCGAGAAACCTGACAAGGGTGTCAAAGTACCGCTCAAAACCAATAAAACTATGGTCCCCGCCAAATTCAATATGACTGGGGCTGGCGCTGAAGTAGTTTACAGCCTGTTGATAGGGTAACACTTCATCGCCGCTTTGTTGTAGCAATAATATATTTTCTGGTGAGTGCAGTGACTCAACGTAGAGCTGACGCAGAGTTTCAACATGTTGATGCGTCAACGTGTAATGCTGTTGCTGGTAGGGATTATACTGAGGTCCAAGATAGTCATGCAATAGTTCAAATGGCCTGACCGCCGGGTTGACGACCACAGCGCGTACACCATGGCGTTGCGACAAATAAGTCGCATAAAACCCACCCAGTGAACTGCCAATCAACGCAGCGTCTTTGTCTATCAATTGCTCCAGCTGGAGCACAGCTATCGCTGGGTCGAAATGTAAGCGGGGTGTGAGGTACGTGCAGTCTATCGGCTGCTGTGCAAGCCACTGGCCTAATTGTTGCGCCTTAAAGGATTGTTCCGAGCTGTTAAAGCCATGAATGTAGATTAATTTGCGAGCCATTTGACCTCAGTGTGCAGACCTTGTGCTGTCCAGTGGATCAGCCGAAAAGCAGGCCCGAGATTTTGCTGTTGCCACTGCGCCGTATGCTTGGTGAATTGAATAGACGTTGCAGGCGTGGCATAAACAGGTAAGCCTCGGTACTGCTGTGTATAAGCATTATGTACATGACCATGAATAAGTGCCTCAACACACTGACTGTTTACCAGCGTATTAAGTAGCTGTGGGCCATTTTCCAGTATGTGTTTATCCAGATAACCGTCAATCGGGACCGGATGATGGTGACAAAATGCCAACACAGGCCGTGTTGCGTCGCACAGCACGCCCTCCAGCTCTGCCAGATGCGATTTATCGCACCAGCCTGCGGGTGTCGGTCCCTTGCTGTTAAGTAACACAATATCACCCTGCTCGCACTGCAAGTACTTAGCGGCACTGATCTGTCCTTCGCTGATCTGTGCCAGCAAAGCAAGATCATCATGGTTGCCGGGCACCCAAAAGAGCGGGCAATCAAGCGCTGATTGCGCCAGTAACTCAGCAAATAAAGCATAAGAGGCGCTACTGTGATCCTGGGTTAAGTCGCCACCAAATACCACGCCATCGAGCTGCTCGCCAGCCAGGGCATCAAGCACCCTGCTAAAATGCGCCGCCGTGTTAACCTCAAAATAGCATCCCTCACGAGTCCCGAACAGGTGGCTGTCTGTGATATGTGCCAGGCGTAACTCTGCACCGCCGAACTGATACGACTGCTCAAACCAGGCCATTATTGACATCCCAGTTGAGTGGTACCCTGCCACTTTCCAGGCAAGCCATTAACCAGTCCGCTAAAAACGCATTGAGCTGATATTTTTCGTCTTTATGGTGCATGTCCGGATTAGGATAGCGATAGGACGGTTTAATGCGCTGATGAAAATCGTGATGGATCACCTCAGCCACTTTGGCATCGTGATATAAGCGTACAGATAAAGCGAAATCATCCAGATGGGCGCTGATCTGTTGTTTCTGCACCACCGCAATATCTGTGGTGTAACGGGCAATGCCGTCAATGCGGATCTGGTAACTGGCTGCGCCAAGGTGTACTTCACGGCTGCTTCCCACGCTTTCTTCGGGAAGCAGTTTTAGCGCCCGCAGATAGTTGCGTTCGCATAAAGTGATGTATTTGGGTAATGACTGGATGTACTCTTTTTGCATAACCGCTGATCAAACGACCTCATTTTAGATGGACTGAGATTGCCACTGCGCCAACATCTCGGGTTTGTGTAACGCCAACCATTGTAGACTAATCACAGTAGCAGCGTTATCTATTTCCTCATTTTCGAGCCGTGCCATAGCCTCAGAAAAAGGCATCACATGCACTTTGATGTCTTCACCTTCTTCAGGCAAACCATAGATACCACCAGCCTCACTGAGGTCAGCTTTGGCCAGATATAAGTACAAACGCTCCGTAGAACCACCAGGGCTGGATAAATACGACGTCATATAGTGCAGCTCATCTAACACCAGCCCAGCCTCTTCCACCGCTTCTTTGCGCACCACAGCTTCATAATCCAGGCTCCCTTCTGCCATGCCAGCGATGCATTCCAGCAACCAGGGAGAGTCCTTAGTTGCCAGCGCACCGATGCGGATCTGCTCAATGAGTAAGACCTGATCCGTTTTGGGGTCATATGGCAGCACAGCTACCGCATGGCCCCGCTCTAATATCTCGCGATAAATGGTCTGTGACTGACCACCGGCAAACAGCGCATGTTTAAATGCATACAGGTCAATCTTAAAGAATTTGTCATAACAGCGCTCAGGCTCATTAAATTCGACATCCTGATGATTAAATTGTGCAATTGGTTTCATCTTTAATCCCATTTTTTTCATGATCGGGGTTTAATTTTTAACCCCAAGCCCCCATCATAGGGGTTCTCGAATTTTATCTTATTTTACCGTTCTTTAACTGGGGAAGCCCCAAACTGAACCGTATTATATTCTGTTACACTTGTTCTGACGGATTTGCCACTTTCCTTATATAGGAAATGACGAAAACAAGGTAACATGCCGACAATGAAAATTGTCTAAGGACTGAGCAAATAATGAAAAAAAGCATTCTATCTCTGTTTATCGGTGTTGCCTGCGCCCTTTCCAGCACAGCCTCACAGGCAGAAGATCTGTTGCAAGTGTACGAAATTGCCACGGCAAACGATCCCACTGTATTAAAAGCCAAAGCCCAGGCTGACGCACAAAAGTATGCCCAGGACGCAGCCCTTGGCGATCTTTTACCATCACTGGGATTCCGTATGAATTATACGGACAACGATGGTGAATCTACACTGCCTGGCCAGAACGATTCAACCGGCTACACCGTTGTTGATACCTGGGGAGACCAACTAACTCGTACTGTGACACTGAACCAGACTATATTTAGTATGGCAACCTGGCAAAACCTGACCATTGCAGAAAAACAAGCAATGCAGTCGCTGACCAATTATGAGCAGCAACAACAGGATTTGATTGTGCGTGTTGCAGAAGGTTACTTCGACGTACTAAGCAAGCTGGATACACTGGAATTTGTACAAGCCGAAAAACGCGCCATTGAGCGTCAGCTGGAACAAACCAAACAGCGCTATGAAGTGGGTCTGACCGCCATCACCGATGTACACGAAGCTCAGGCACAGTTTGACCAGTCTGTGGCAAACGAGATTGTGGCACAAAATAATGTCGAAACTGCCCGTGAAACCTTGCGTACTATCACAGGTAAGTACCATGCCAAGCTGGACAAACTGAACACAGACAAGTTCTCAACCGTTAAGCCTGGCAAACAGACCAACGACTTTATTGCTCTGGCTAAAGAGCAAAACCTGTCATTGCAGGTCGCAAAATCGGCGTTAGATATTGCTCAGGATCAAATCGACCTGGCTCAGTCTGGTCATTACCCGACCCTGGACTTAACGGCGTCTTATACTGATACATTGAGCAACAGCGAAGGCGCTGAATTACAGCCTCGCACTGATGGTACCAGCATTGGCCTGACGCTAAACGTGCCAATTTACTCAGGCGGTAAAACTGTGGCTGCGACCGATCAGGCACGTGCGTTATACGTTGCAGCCAGTGAAGACTTAGAAGCCGCAATGCGTAACGTGACTCGCTCAGTGATCACCTCTTACAATCAGGTGATGTCGGACGTTGCAACCTACCGTGCGCTAGAGCAGGCCGTTGTATCAGCCGAGAGTGCATTACAAGCAACAGAAGCTGGCTTTGAAGTTGGTACACGTACCATCGTGGATGTATTGGTAAGTACCCGTAACCTTTACAACGCCAAACGTAACCTGGCTGACCTGCGTTATCAATACGTGCTGTCTACGCTAAGACTAAAGCAAGCAGCAGGTACTTTGAACCGTAGCGACTTAGAAGCCATCAACCGAGGTCTGGTTGCAGGCTAACCCTAAGTAAGTTATGAAAAAACCGGCATAAGCCGGTTTTTTTCTGCCCTCAGAAAACCTTGCTCTGGCATGAATTAGAGGTCGGCGCTCATTGCCGCTCTCTTGAGCTGTTCAGCCGATATCGCTAAACTAACCCTTTGAAGTTTGAACGAGAGTCCACCTTTGGTTAACAACCCCACCTTTAAGCTGGCATTTTTAGCCCCTAAGTTCTGGCCAACCTGGCTCAGCGTGTTTTTCTTATATGCCCTGTCCTGGCTTCCGCAGGGCCTGCAATTGTGGCTGGGAAAAATGCTTGGCCGTCTGGTGCACCGCCTGCTGAAGAAACGTCGGCATATTGCCGATGTGAATCTGCGTTTGTGCTTTCCTGATATGGATGAACAGCAGCGTGCCAATATGGTATTAAAAAATATGGAGAACACGGGCATAGCTACATTCGAAACATCGATGGCATGGTGGTGGCCACAGTGGCGTATCAACCGCGTGATAGGCTCAATCAAAGGCATGGAACATATTGAACAGGCACAGAATAATGGCAAAGGCGTACTCCTGCTAGTGCCGCACATGCTACACCTGGAAATGCTTGGCAGAGTATTGGGCACTGAGCAACCTGGTATTGGCTTTTATCGTCCGCATAACAATCCTCTGATGGAATACTTTATGACCAAAGGCCGGTTGCGCTCTAATGAATTCTTGATTGGTAAGCGCGACGTAAAGGGGCTACTACAGGCACTGAAGAATAAAAAACTCTGTTATTACCTGCCCGATCAGGACTATGGTCGCAACCGCTGTGAATTTGCACCTTTTTTTGCCGTACCTGATGCTGCATCTACAACGGGAACACTGCTCTTTGCAGGAAGCAAAAATTGTGAGACATTAAGTTTACATGGCGCCCGGGATGATAAGGAAAATATCATATAGAAATCCAGCCCGCGCTTGCAGCTTTCCCCAGTGGCGATCCTCAAACCGACGTCACGCGGGTTAACCAGCGTATGGAGCAGGCCATTGAACAGGCCCCGGAGCAGTATATGTGGTTGCACCGACGCTTTAAAACGCGTCCGGATGAAAACGCGCCATCGTATTATTAGTAACTTTAGCATTAAGTGTGTCGTGACAGTATGGCTAAAAAACGTTCAAAACGCTTATCAAACATGTGGTTCTGGACCAAACACCTGTCGTTAGGTGTATTACTGGTGTGGGCCGCATATTATTTTTGTATGGCAATCTTCCCTCAATGGAATTTAGGGATACCACTAATGCCGCCGCGCAGGGGTTTACGCAGTTTTACGAGGGGTTTAAACGCAACTTCAACGAGCGTAATACTGAGCGGGACAAATACGTACTGGATCTGGGCAAACCCACCTACCCGCTGGACGATGCCATCGCACAGCGCGGCTTAGTGGTAAAACCCGCACCTCAGCGCTGGACCGGCGAGATCCAACCCCGTCGTTTTGACAGCGGCGAGACCCTGCGTGGTGTGCTGAGCAACTACGCAAAGAAAGAAGACGTTGAGCTATTCTGGTATCTGGATAAAGACTATGTGGTAAAACACAATTTCCGGGTCGACACGAACTTTGTGTCTACTCTGTATCAGGTTGGCACAGCCATTAACGACGACTTTGAATTTGAAGTCTATACCTTCTTTTGTCATCGCCAGCGAGCGGCAGTCATCACCCAAAACCCATCACGCTTTGTGCGCGAAAACTGCCGTCGCCTGACTAAATAATCCATTGAAGCCGGAGAGAGAAGCACTTTCTCCGGCCTTACCCTAATAACTGTTGCCAGGCTGCCCGCACTGCTACCACCAGTTCAGAGACATCCTGCAAGGGTACGCACCGCCCTGCCGCGTTCAGGCTATGTAAGTGATACTGATCACGAAACTCGCAATACGCCTCGGTCAGTGCCTTCTGAGTGCGCTCATCAATGACACCTGCATGATATGCCATCTCGAGAATGCGGATGTTATCGGGGAAACGTGCCAATTCAGAGTGCGCATGGCTGTAATTCAAAACCAGATACTGAGCAATGAACTCAATGTCTGTCATGCCGCCTACGCCCTGCTTCAGATCGAATTGTGAGTCTGTGCTCTTATCCAAATGTCCTCGCATCTTTTCTCGCATCTCAACAATATCCTTGCAAAGTGCGCCACTATCTCTGCTATGGCACAAAACTTCACTGCGGATCTCATTGAATCGAGAAACAAGTTCAGGTTCACCCAGTATCATACGAGAGCGTACCAAAGCCTGATGTTCCCAGGTCCAGGCCTGCTGCAGCTGATACTGATAGAAACTCTCGATATTGATTGCCAGCAAACCAGAATTGCCTTCAGGTCGTAAGCGGGTGTCTAGTTCATACAGGATCCCCGAGTTAGTCCGGGTATTGAACAAGTGCATCAAACGCTGCGCCAGCTTTAAATAGAATTGGCGTGAAGAAATCGACTTATCACCTGTGGTAACGCTGTTACCATCGCGATTATGGACAAACACCAGGTCAAGGTCTGAGTTGTACCCCAACTCCAGCCCACCCGCTTTTCCGTAGGCCACCACAGCAAAGCCTTTGTGTTCGACATCAGCCCCTTCGGGCGCACCATAACGCGCCACCATTTGTTGCCAGGCAATATCCACGGCCTTGGCAATAATGGCTTCTGCCAGCGCAGTGAGGTGATCGCTCACTTTCATGATATCCAATACACCGGTCGCATCTGCCGCAGCAATACGCAGCGCCTGAGTTTGCTTAAACTGGCGCAGCGCTTCCATTTGTAATTCGAGATCCTCACTGTCGATGCGTAAAAAGTACTGCTGTACTTCACTGTAATAGGCACTCAGCGGCAACGGCCGATAAAGCACCGCCGGATCGATCAGCTCATCCAGCAAAATCGGGTAGCGGGCAATTTGCTCTGCTATCCAGACACTGTGAGCACACAATTTAATAAGCTGCTGCAGTGCACCGCGGTTTTCAAACAACAGTTCAAGATAAGCCGTTCGCGAAGCAACTTTCAGTATCACCTGCAGTACCCGCTCCAGTATCTCAGCAACGGGTGCCTGGGTAATCTCACTAAGTAGTGCAGGCATCAGTTTATCCAGTACATCTCTGCCACGCGTCCCCATTTGTATTTTGCTCAATCCCAAATGAAAAGCATCAAGCGACGTTTGCCAGGCTTCGCTGACCGCGTCAGGCAGGGGCGACTCCAGATAACTGATATCGCGTTGCTCCCATGCCGAAATAAACTCTGGCGCCAGCGCTTCTCCCAGCTCAGGCTCTTCACCAATCACCTGAGTAAATTCGGCCCTGACAGCAGCCTGGGCCTGCTCCAGCTTGTTAAGTACCTCGCTGTATTGGGTGCAATCAAGCAACACCGTCAAGCGCAACTGATCCTGTTCGTGATCCGGCAGCGTTTGTGTCTGACTATCGTCAAAAGCCTGTAAATACTGCTCTGTGCGACGTAACAAGAGGTACTGCTGAGACAGCACTTCGCCTACTTCAGCGGGGATTAAACAAAGATGCTGAAGTTGCTGCAATGCCGATAACAAAGACGGCGTCTGTAGCTCTGGCTCGCGGCCTCCGCGGATCATCTGCAGTGCCTGAACAATGAACTCTACTTCCCGGATCCCGCCAGCGCCAAGCTTGATGTTGTTTGTGAGCCCTTTACGCCGTACTTCCTGCGCAATCATATGCTTCATTTTACGCAAGGATTCAATGACCGAAAAATCTATGTAACGTCGAAAAACAAAGGGCCTGATAAGGGTTTTAAATTCGCTCCAATAGCGGTTTTCTTCGCCCAGCAGGCGCGCCTTAAGCATGGCATACCTTTCCCACTCACGCCCCTGATCCTGATAATAGTCTTCCATAGCAGCAAAGCTCATCACCAAGGGCCCGCTATCACCAAAGGGGCGTAAACGCATATCAACCCGAAATACCTGACCGTCGGCAGTGCACTGGTCCAATGCTGCAATGAGCTTTTGTGCCACTTTGGTATAAAACACCTGTGCCTCAATGCTGCGACGTCCACCTTCGGTGGATTTGGCAAATGGATAGGTAAAAATCAGGTCGATATCCGAAGAAAAATTCAGCTCTCCCCCGCCCAGTTTGCCCATCCCCAACACGAGCATAGGTACAGCCTCGCCTTGCTCATCGCACACCTGTCCATTGCTTTTTGCCACACTGGCGTGTGCCCAGCGATTTGCCGCGTCAATCAGCTTTTCACTCAACCGTGACTGATAAGCAATACTGTCGTCAATGGGGTTACCTGCCACCAGGTCGAGCCACATCAGCTTAAGCCAGTAACGCTTGCGGTACTCTCGCAATTGCCTGAAGCAGCTGGCTTCATCGAGTTCACACAGTGGCTCAGTCAGTGGCGATGGACAAGTCCTCAGCCGCATCTGTTCGGCATCCAGCAACCAGTCAATCCACTGTGGGTGACGCTGCAAAATACGATAGGCGAAATCACTCAGGGCGAGCAGCCTTAAAACAGCCTGATTATTCGAGTGTTGGGCAAAAAGTGCCTGACAGCGTTCGAGTGCAAGATGCCCAAGTGAATGGGGCAAGCCACCGAAATCCATAGAAAAATCTCCAGTGCAATTGCAAAAAGCGGTGTTATAGTAAACTTAACTGCCATCACCTTACACTTAGCATGAGTTATTTGTCTTTAGCCAATATCAACTTTTTCGCCATCTTAGTCAGTTTTATCGTGATTTGTCTGTTCACGGTCGCCTTGCGTTTATATGTTCAGTTCAGCGCCAGACAAATGCTGGAAGACGAGCTGGCTAAACGGGATAACTTTGCCTTAGGGATCAGTTATGCCACCCATCTGGCCGTACTGGTGATCTGTTGTGCCTATGTGTTCAATGACACCGGCATGATGGTGTTGCAAGCAGAGTCCTTTCGTAGCGGCGTTATTTTACTCCTGATCTTGGTCTTTATTTATTTCGGCCAGCATATTCATCGCAAGTGGATCCTCTATCAATTCAATGAAGAACAGGCGATTTTAAAACAAAATGTCTGTGCCGCAGTGGTCGACTCGGGCATGTTGATCGGCAACACCATTTTGGTCCTGGGGCTGTATCACTGGATCCACCCGCAAGGCTTTGGCAACTTGCTGGTCGTCACGCTGAGCTTTTTGGTCGTTCAGTTAATGTGTGCACTGGACAGTAAAATTCGCGAGCACCGCTTTGCCAGATATAACCAAGGTGCTTCTTTGCAACAAAACTTTAATCTGGCCAATACCTCGATTGGGATCCGCTACGCAGGCAAGAGTATTGGGCTTGCACTGGCGATTTATGCCGGTTTACACAGCGCACCGTATCATGGTGCGAAAGTGGTCGAAAACCTGTTTGTAATTGTCATGCATTGCGGCGTAATGTGGTTACTTTTATATGGTATCAGTTACTTATTGTTGCAACTGGCGTTACCCAGAGTGGACATTGGGCTGGAAGTTGACCATCAGGACAACATCGGGATTGCTTGTCTGGAGTTTGCTGTTTTCTGCGCAATAGGCTATTTACTTATTAACATGTTCTCAATGTAACCAGGCCTGTTAGTGCGTTTAAACTTAGAAAACTTTTTGCTGGTCGACAGCAACTGGGAGTTCAGCAGAGAGTTTGCTGCGCATCTAAAAGCGCAGCGTCCTGACGTGCCCAGTGAGTTACTGATTGCCGGTGACAACACTAAACAGATGCTGAAAATGATGTTTCAGGAGCAGGTTAAAGATTACTGTTACTGTGACTTTGCAAATGAAATCAGTGTGTCTGAGCTGGCCTCATACCTGCACGAACATCATAAGGTCCGTGGCGTATTGATCTATGCAATTGACTATCACCTCGCCGACGAGACACAAAGGTTTATATTTAATTCATTGCATCGTCAACGAATTACCGTCGAGCAAACCGCCCGGGGATATGTGTACCACCCGCTCAGAGATCCTTTTAATAACAACCATCTGACATGTCATTCCACCGTCTCTGCAACCACCCAGGATACGGTTATCGACTTTGCACAGCATCACACGGACAAAGCAGAATAGGTGCTGGACTCACTGTACATAACCCCTTACCATGACGGCTATTTAACAGCGGAATAGTCCACCATGCGCATACCTCATATTTACCAGCCTTCCGACCTCACCATTGGCCAGACGATTGACCTTGGCGATGATGCTGCCGGGCATGTAGCCCGAGTGCTGCGTATGAGCGAAGGAGATAAACTGAGTTTATTTAATGGCCAGGGCGGAGAGTACCTGGCAACCATCAGCGAAGTCAGTAAAAAGAAAGTCAGGGTCACGCCAGAACAATTTATTGATAAACACGTTGAGTCTCCGCTGTCCATTCACCTTGGCCAGGGCATCTCTCGGGGAGATAAAATGGACTTTACTATCCAGAAATCCGTTGAGCTGGGGATCACTGAAATCACTCCTTTATTTACCACCCGTTGTGGCGTCAAGCTCAGCGGCGAGCGCCTGACAAAGAAACATCAGCAATGGCAAAAAATCGCCATCGCAGCTGCGGAGCAATCTGGCCGCAACACCATTACCACTATCCATCCACCCATTTCAATTGATGAATGGCTGGCGCAATCCAGCGAGGCACTTAAGCTGACGCTTCACCCCAGAGCTGAGCACTCTATCAAAACGCTGCCCGTGCCTGAGCACGGTATTCGCTTTTTAGTCGGCCCTGAAGGGGGTTTTACCGATGAAGAAATGGCTGCAACGGCACAACAGGGATTTATCGATATTCGCCTCGGCCCACGCGTACTGCGCACCGAAACAGCCGCTCTGACGGTACTCAGTGCATTACAACTAGAGTTCGGCGACCTGGCCCTTTAAAACGCCAGTTTCGCCCTCATATCCTAGTCATACAGTTAGCAGTTGAATTGATTCACTTTATATAAGGTTACCCCAATGGCAGCGAAACTTGGGATCATCTCAGATCCAATCAGTGGCTTTAATATCAAAAAAGATACTGGCTTCGCCATGATGCTGGCAGCACAGGCACGTGGTTACGAGCTTTATTACATGGAAATGCAGGATCTGTACTTGTACCAGGGTGAAGCCCGGGCAACCGCTGCCAAAGCAACCGTGTTTGACAACGAACAACATTGGTACGAATTGGCAGAGAAAGACGATATTGCACTGAGCGATCTGGATGTGATCCTGATGCGCAAAGATCCGCCTTTCGATACCGAGTACATCTACGCCACTTATATGCTGGAACGTGCAGAACAAGCCGGCACACTCGTCATCAACAAGCCACAAAGTTTGCGTGATGCCAACGAAAAGCTTTTTACGGCCTGGTTTAGTGAACACACGCCAGACACCTTAGTGACTCGCTCAAGTGCACAGATCCGTGAGTTCCTGACCAAACATGGTGACATCATTCTGAAGCCCCTGGATGGCATGGGCGGCGCCTCAATTTTCCGAGTTCGCCATGACGACCCGAACATCGGCGTGATCTGTGAAACACTCACCGAGCACGGCAGTCGTTTTGCCATGGCGCAAAATTATGTCCCGGCCATCAAAGACGGCGACAAACGGGTTCTGGTCGTCGATGGTGAGGTAATGCCTTACTGTCTGGCACGTATTCCACAAGGCGGCGAAACCCGGGGAAACCTGGCTGCGGGTGGTCGAGGCGAAGCACGCCCTATCAGCGACAGTGACCGTAAAATTGCCGAAGCCGTAGCCCCGGTATTAAAAGAAAAAGGGCTCATTTTTGTTGGTCTGGACATCATAGGCGACAAGCTGACCGAGATTAATGTGACAGCGCCAACGTGTGTGAAGGAAATAGAAGCCGCGTATGATATTTCCATCATGGACAAGTTTTTTGATGCCATTGCGGCAAAACTCGACCATACTAAAGAGTAACGAAAAGGGGGTCTCGCTATGCAATCACTCGCAAATCATTTTTTGGTCGCTATGCCAAATTTGCAAGATCCCTTCTTCAAGCACACAGTCACTTACATTTGTGAGCATAACGAAGAAGGCGCAATGGGCCTGGTCGTCAATCACCCTATTAATGTGACTGTGGGTGAGCTGCTCGATCAGATAGAAATAGATAACGACAAGTCCAGTCAGGCTGCCAGCCAGTCCGTGTTTGCGGGTGGACCAGTTCATACTGACCGCGGATTTGTCCTGCACACCCCAAAGCCGGGCTATGCGTCCAGTCGTGAATTGAGCTCAGATATCATGATCACGACCTCAAAAGACGTACTTGCATCGCTGACATCACATAATTGTCCAGATGCATTTATCATCACACTGGGCTACTCAGGATGGGAACAAGGACAACTCGAAAAAGAGATCCTGGAAAACTCCTGGCTAATCATTGAAGCTGATCCGGCCATTATTTTTAATACCCCACCGGAGAAACGCTGGGAAAAAGCCGTCGAAATGCTTGGCATTGATGCCGGACAACTGAGCACTGAGGCCGGCCACGCCTGAGCACTCACTCTATCGCCACACTGAATGTGACGATTTCTGCGCCTAATGTTTGAGAATACACAATGAGTAATAACGAAAAAAAAGCACCCGGCCAGCGTACGGTCATCGGGTTTGATTTTGGTACCCGCAGTATTGGTCTGGCCGTCGGCCAGGAGCTTACCGGTACAGCCAGTAGTTTGGGCGCAGTAAAAGCCCGTGATGGCATTCCCGACTGGCAGGATATTGCGCCCTATATCGAACAGTGGAAGCCCGATTTACTGGTTGTCGGCTTGCCATTAAATATGGACGGTACGAATCAGGATCTAACCTTCCGCGCCAAGAAATTTGCCAACCGACTGCACAATCAATTCAGGCTACCCGTCGAAACTCAGGATGAGCGATTGACGACAGCCGATGCCAAAGCCCGGTTATTTGAACAAGGTGGATACCGTTCACTGGCTAAAGATAAGATAGACGGCATGTCTGCTATCATCATTCTGGAGAGTTTTTTTGAGGCGCAATGGAGTTAAGTACACGATAGCGCCTTAGATCGGGGATAAATCCGGCCTGCTGGTAAGCCTGACGGATCCGCCCTTGTGATCTGAGCTGGATTAACCCACTTTGTAATGCCTTAAATGCCCGTTCACCGTCAGGATGCAGCCGCGAAACCACAAAGTGACGACTGCCATCAAGCTGAACCACTAGATTTGGATGTGCCACCAGTAAAATGTCATCCAACCTGAACTCATTATTTAAACTCGGCATCAAAGGCATCAACATAAAATCCACCCATTGACGATTGACCATTTGCGCCTGTGAGGCCCATACCGGCTCATTCATTATATGCTTAAGACCCAGGCTGTTTAGCGTTTTCCAGTCTGTCCGCCAACGACTGGTTGACACTGCACTGAGTTCACGCAACTCACTTAAACGGGTCAGGCGTGCAACGGCTAAATTTTCCGGCGCATAGAAAATCCCGGCAAAATACTCACCGCGGCGGATCACTGCCTCACTGATAAACAGTTTATCAGCCTTAGCCTGCGCATCATCAAGCCAGTAGCTGTCAAAACTCAGCAGCAGCTTGCCCTGCTCAAGCAGATTGGAATGACGAAAACTGACATTTCCTGGTCGATATATGAAAGTTTTTTTGAAGCCCCCCAGCGCCAGGGCCTGTTGTACCAGCACCATATCCACCACATCCCGGCGGATGTAATCACCAGAAAACTGTGTCACTTCCAGTGGTGCACGGCCATTGAGAAATCGCAAATAATCGCTATACACATCGTCACGGATATACATTTCCACCGCGTTATGTGTATCACTATTTTGCTCACTGCTTCTCGCCGTTGCATTAAAAGACACGGAGCCGGCAAGCAAACTCAGGGCCAATGCGGCCCCGTATAATGCTTTATCAGCGCTTTTTATCGTCCAGGCCGTCAACAGTAACCCCTTGCAAAAAGCCCGCGCCCTGCTGCTCATTGTTCTGCAATTTAATCATCAGACGAAGATCGTTGGGTGAATCGGCATGGTGTAATGCATCGGCATAGT
This sequence comes from Pseudoalteromonas sp. R3, assembly GCF_004014715.1. Classification (NCBI taxonomy): domain Bacteria; kingdom Pseudomonadati; phylum Pseudomonadota; class Gammaproteobacteria; order Alteromonadales; family Pseudoalteromonadaceae; genus Pseudoalteromonas; species Pseudoalteromonas sp. R3. Next base: position 757,961 of record NZ_CP034835.1, on the reverse strand, counting down.
TGATCCTTTGTTGCTTGTATAAATCAAACAACGCCTGATCAAAGGTTTGCATACCCATTTCTTTGGACTTAGACATGGTTTCTTTAATTGATCCAATATCCCCTTTTTTGATTAACTCCGCGATCATCGGAGAGTTAAGCAATACTTCAATGGCCGCTTCACGCCCTTCCCCTTTGGCCGACGGAACCAGTTGCTGCGCAACAATGGCGCGCAGGTTCAATGCCAGGTCATACTTCAGCTTATCGTGCTTTTCCTTTGGCACCAGGTGCATGATCCGGTCAATCGCCTGGTTAGCATTGTTGGCGTGTAAAGTCGCAACGCATAAGTGGCCAGTCTCAGCAAAACTTAAGGCATATTCCATGGTCTCCCGGGAGCGGATTTCACCAATCAGGATCACATCGGGTGCCTGACGTAAGGAGCTTTTTAATGCTGCTTCAAAGCTTTCTGTATCCAGCCCGACTTCTCGCTGCGTAATGATACTTTTGCGATGCTGGTGAACAAATTCAATGGGGTCTTCGATAGTCAGAATATGACCGCGTTGGTTACGATTGCGATAGCCCAGTAAAGCCGCCAATGAGGTTGACTTACCCGTACCGGTTCCACCAACAAACAATACCAGACCACGCTTAGACATGATCACATCGGTCAATACCGAAGGCAGACCTAAATCGGTTACTTCAGGAATATCCGTTACGATACGGCGGATCACCATACCCGCACAATCGCGTTGCCAAAATGCAGACACCCGGAAACGACCAATCTCGTTCGCCACAGCAAAGTTGCACTCTTTTTCGTCGTGAAACAGCTGCTTTTGCTTGTCACTCATGGCCGACTCAACCATAGCCAGCGATGCCTCAGCATCGAGCACATCGTCATCCAATGCACGTAACTCGCCGTCAATTTTAGCACTCACAGGCAATCCGGCTGACACAAACAAATCTGATGCGCCTTTGTCTTTCATCATTTGCAGATAATGTTCAAGCTCCATCATGACCTCCCGAGATTAATATGTGGTACCGAATTGACTCTTATCATGGGCTTTCGCCTGCGCATCCTGATTAGTGATAAGGCCACGATTCACCAAATTGGTGAGACACTGATCCATGGTCTGCATACCGTGCATTGCACCGGTCTGAATGGACGAATACATTTGCGCAATTTTGTCTTCACGGATCAGGTTACGAATTGCCGGGATCCCCATCATGATCTCATGAGCGGCTACCCGACCGCCGCCGACTTTTTTCACCAGAGTTTGCGAAATAACCGCCTGCAATGATTCAGACAGCATAGAGCGCACCATGTCTTTTTCCTCACCAGGGAAAACGTCTATGATACGGTCAATGGTTTTAGGAGCTGAGGTAGTATGTAGTGTGCCGAACACCAGGTGACCGGTTTCTGCGGCAGTCATAGCCAGTCTGATGGTTTCCAAATCACGCAGCTCCCCCACCAGAATAACATCCGGGTCTTCACGCAGCGCACTGCGCAGTGCAGCATTAAAACTGTGCGTGTCACGGTGCACTTCACGCTGATTGATCAGGCTTAACTTGTTGTCGTGCACAAATTCAATTGGATCTTCAATGGTCAGAATATGGTGATGCTTGTTGCTGTTGATGTAATCCACCATCGCAGCCAGCGTTGTTGACTTACCCGACCCTGTAGGTCCGGTGACCAGCACTAAACCACGCGGACAATCCGAAATTTTTCGGAAGATGTCGGGCGCCCCAAGGTCTTCTAATGTCAGCACTGAGCTGGGAATGGTCCGAAACACCGCCGCAGGGCCGCGACTGGCGTTAAACGCATTAACACGAAAACGCGCCAGATTGGGTACTTCAAACGAGAAATCCACCTCAAGATTTTGCTCATAGTCCTTACGCTGGTTATCATTCATAATATCGTAAACGAGGCTGTTAACGTCCTTCGCTTCCAGTGCAGGAATGTTTACCCGGCGTACATCGCCATCGACACGGATCATCGGTGAAACCCCCGACGAAAGGTGTAAATCCGATGCTTTGTGTTGCACACTAAAGGCCAATAATTCAGTAATATCCATCTAAGACTCCACAACGAGCAAATAATAATATGGTTACAATAGCAGAACGGCTGAACAACGCCTATGATCGCATAGCAAAAGCACAGCAAAAGTGTGCCACAGACCAAGAGGTCGCATTGCTGGCCGTATCAAAAACCAAACCGGTCGAACTCATTGAGCAAGCATACGCTGCCGGGCAGCGCCGGTTTGGTGAGTCCTATGTTCAGGAAGCAGTCGACAAAGTCCGCTACTTTCAGCCGCAAAAAGACATTGAGTGGCATTTCATTGGTCCCATTCAATCTAACAAATCGCGCCAGATTGCAGAGCACTTTTCCTGGGTGCAAAGTGTCGATCGCCTCAAGATCGCACGTCGTCTGAATGAGCAAAGACCCAATAATCTGATGCCGATTAACGTTCTGATCCAGGTGAATATCAGTAACGACGAGCAAAAATCAGGATGTGCTCTGGATGAGCTTGATGAACTGGCCGCCTATATCGACGGCGCGCGTCAGCTGGAGCTGCGTGGACTCATGACAATCACAGCGCAAACCGATGATGCCCAACAACAGCTGGAATATTTTAGCCAAATGAAGGCTTGCTTTGATAAACTAAAGACTCAATATCAACAGCTGGATACCTTGTCGATGGGCATGAGTGGCGATCTTGAAATGGCAGTTCAGGGTGGTGCAACCATGGTACGCATAGGCACGGACATTTTTGGCAAACGACAATAAGGTGACACACTCCTAATGGCTAATAAAACGATTGCATTTATCGGGACCGGAAACATGAGCTACGCCATCATTGGCGGCATGATAAAAAACGGCTTTGCTCCACAGAGCATCATCGCAACCAATCGCAACGCTGAGAAGCTCGCTAAGGCCCATGCCGATTTCGGGGTGCGTACCGAACAAGACAACCTAAAAGCAGTTCAACAAGCCGATGTCATCGTACTGTCTGTGAAACCACAGATGATGGCCGATCTGTGTCAGACCTTTGTCGATGCCGGGCTGGATATCAGCGATAAGCTGTTTGTGTCTGTTGCGGCAGGGATCACCGTCAAACGCCTCAGAGAAATGCTGGCACAAGACGTTAAGCTTGTGCGCTGCATGCCGAACACCCCGTCACTACTTGGGCGTGGCGTGTCAGGTCTGTTTGCCGCTGATATCAGTGATGAAGAAAAAACCTATATTGAGCAAGTATTTTCATCAACTGGCATCGCTATTTGGCTGGATAAAGAATCACAAATCAACGATGTTATTGCCGTCACAGGGTCGTCACCTGCCTACTTTTTCCTGTTTATGGAAGCCATTGAAGAAAAAGCCATTGCGCTGGGCTTTTCACCACAACAGGCGCGTGCACTGGTGCAACAAACCGCACTGGGCGCTGCAGAGATGGCGCTTTCTCAGCAAGACATCAGTATTGAGCAATTGCGTGCTAACGTTACCTCCAAAGGCGGTACCACACACGCAGCCGTTGAACATTTAAAAGCAAATCAGCTACCACAAACTGTAGCCGATGCCATGGATGCCTGTATTGCACGGGCAGAAGAAATGGAACAACAAATCTAGAGGACACACGATGAACGCCATGCAATTTTTGGTAGGGATTATTTTTGACCTGTTTTTGATGGTCGTACTGTTGCGTTTTTGGCTACAATTAGTCAAAGCGGATTTTTATAACCCGCTGAGTCAGGCCGTGATCAAAGCGACCTCTTTCGCCGTTAACCCATTGCGAAAACTGATCCCGGGGTTAGGCGGGCTGGACCTGGCATCTCTGGTACTGGCGCTGTTGGTCGGCTTTGCCAAAATGTCGGTACTGATGCTGATGTTTGGTGGCTACTGGGATGCCATGCAGGCAGCCATTTCAGGTGCCCTGACCGTGATCAAAGAAGCCTTCTCACTGGTGTTCTGGGTATTAGTTATCCGTGCCATTTTGAGCTGGGTGGCACAGGGCTATAACCCGATTGCCGCGGTATTTGATCAGCTTACTGAACCTATGTTGCGCCCAATTCGTAAAATTATCCCACCGCTGGGCGGCCTGGATTTGTCGATACTGGTGGTACTGATTGGCATGCAGTTTTTACAGATTTTAGTGATGGACCTGCTTCGTTAAGCAGTCGGAGTCGTAACAATGAAACCCTTTTTGACACTTATTTCAATGCTGGCCATGCTGCTTTTAGCTCAGCCAGCACAGGCTTCCAATCCACAAGGAGGCCAATACAAACAACTCGGCGACTGGCAGGTACACTATATCGCCTTCCCGTCGACCTTTATTCAGCCAAATATTGCCAGCGCATATGGGTTAACCCGCAGCAACAGCAAGGCCATCATTAATATTTCCGTGCTGGCTGATGATGCCAACAACACAGCGCAGCGCGCCACGCTCACCGGTCAGGCGCGCAACCTGATCGGCAACAAAACCACCTTAACATTTAAAGAAGTGGTTGAAGGCGATGCGGTATACTATCTCGCGCAGATGGATGTGGATCACGAAGACACCTATCGCTTCGAAGTCACCATCCAGCAGGGTAACACGCGCCACGTGCTCAAATTTCAGCAAAAGTTTTATGTAGATTAATATGACCAGACAAATCGTTCTCGCTACCGGCAATCCGGGCAAAGTCGCCGAGCTTGGCAGCATGCTCAAAGATCTGAATATCGAAATCCTGCCGCAAAGCCAGTTTAACGTGGGGGATGTCGAAGAAACCGGCACTACCTTTGTGGAAAATGCCATTATCAAAGCCCGTCATGCAGCCAAAATTACCGGCTTGCCAGCCATTGCAGATGATTCCGGTCTTGAAGTTGATGCCCTCAAAGGCGCGCCTGGAGTGTATTCGGCGCGCTATGCAGGTGCAGGAGCCAGCGACCAGGACAATATCGATAAACTGCTTGAAGCAATGACAGACGTTACAGAGCGGACTGCACGATTCTGGTGCGTACTGGTTTACATGCGCCACGCCGATGACCCTACGCCGGTCATTTGTCAGGCCAGCTGGGAGGGGCGCATTACCGACGATCAGCAAGGTTTACAGGGTTTCGGCTATGACCCGGTTTTCTGGGTTGAACAAACGCAATGCACCTCAGCTCAGCTGAGTAAAGAAGAGAAAAATGCCCGCAGTCACCGCGGTCAGGCATTACAGCAACTGCTGGCGCATTTTAAAGGTCAGCTGTGAAACTCCCACCGTTAAGCTTGTACATTCACGTGCCCTGGTGCGTGCAAAAATGCCCTTATTGCGACTTTAACAGCCATGGCCAAAAAGGCGAGATCCCGGAGCAGGAGTATATTCAGCACCTGCTTGCGGACTTGCGAGCCGACCTGTCTCTGGTACAGGGTCGTAAACTCCACAGTATCTTTATCGGTGGGGGAACCCCCAGCCTGCTCAGTGGCGCAGCCTACACTCAGTTACTGGGAGAAATTGAAGCGCTGATAGGCTTTGCTGATGACATAGAAATCACCCTGGAAGCTAACCCGGGTACGGTGGAAACGGATCGCTTTAAACACTATGTTGCTGCCGGTATCAACCGTATCTCTATCGGCGTGCAGAGCTTGCAAGCAGATAAGTTAAAAGCGCTGGGCCGTATTCATGGTGAACAAGAAGCCCGACATGCCGCCTTTGAAGCCCATGATGCCGGACTTAATAGCTTCAATATGGATCTGATGCATGGTCTGCCGGATCAGTCCGTTGCAGATGCACTAAGCGATCTTCAACAGGTGATAGATCTGAACCCACCCCATTTATCCTGGTATCAGCTCACCATTGAACCCAACACTCAGTTTGCATCTAAGCCACCGACCTTGCCTCAGGATGACATCCTGTGGGATATCCAGGAGCAAGGCCAGGCTTTGCTTGCCAAACATGGCTATCAGCAATACGAAATTTCCGGCTATGCCAAGGCCGGTTACCAATGTCGGCATAACCTGAATTACTGGCAATTCGGCGATTATCTGGGCATTGGCTGCGGAGCTCATGGCAAAATCACCCAACCAGATAGCAATGAAATAGTGCGTACCGTCAAGGTCAAACATCCGCGCGGCTACATGGATCTCACTAAACCCTATTTATACGACAGTTGGCAGGTAAAACCCGCCGATCGCCCGTTTGAGTTCTTTATGAACTGTTTTCGCTTACAGGCGCCATGTACAAAACAGGATTTTTGCGATTATACCGGCTTATCCCTGAGCGAAATTGAACCAGCAATTGCCCGGGCGATTGAACAAAAACTGCTAATAGACCAGGGCGATTCATGGTTGGTAACAATTAAGGGCCACAGATATCTCAATGACCTGCTAGAATTGTTCGTCTGATACCTGCTCTTAGGATAAGATTGGGCTGGTAAGCTTGCCGGTAGATGATAAAACACCTGCCGGACACAATTTTTGTTGGTGACATTGCACCAACACCCGAATCCAAGTGGAACACAATAAAAAAGGTAACCCATGCGTAAAATGACACTCCTTGCCGCAGCCGTGGCAGCAGCGCTCCTCTCAGGTTGTCAGCAAACTGCAGAGCAACCAACTAACACCGCCAAGGCGGAAGTAACACAACAAGTGGTACAAAGCGAAGTAGAAAAGGCTAATGCCTTTTTCGATGAAGTTTTTATGCGCGGCGTGATGCGCAGCCCGGTTTACCAAACTTACCTGGGTATTAAACAAGATTACGACAAGTGGGATGATGGCTCTGAAGCTCGTGCCAAAGAAGATCTGGAGCTCACCAAGAAAGACTTGGTTACTTTAAAGGCAATTGACCGTAGTAAGCTGGATGCACAAACTCAGGTAAGCTATGACTTATTCAAGCAAAACCTGGAGAATCAAATTGCCGATTACAAATGGCGTTATCACACCTATCCGGTCAATCAAATGTACGGCACTCACGCGATGGTCCCTGCATTTTTGATCAACCAGCACCAAATCACTGATGTAAAAGACGCAAAAGCGTATATTTCACGCCTAAATGGTGTTCCTGCAGTATTCGATCAGCTAGTACAAGACCTGGATACCCGTGCTGACAAAGGCATTATCGCGCCTAAGTTTGTCTTCCCTCACGTCATTGATTCAAGCAAAAATATCATCAAGGGTGCGCCGTTTGCCAGCGGTGACGATTCAACTCTGTTGGCTGATTTTAAGCGCAAAGTCAACAAACTTGACATTGCAGACAGTGAGAAGCAAGCCCTGATTGGCGAGGCAACAGAAGCACTTAAAACAGCGGTTAAACCAGCCTACTCTAAGCTAATCAGCTACCTGCAACAGCTTGAAAAGCGTGCTGATACTCGTGACGGTGCCTGGAAGTTCCCTGATGGTGAGAAGTATTTCAACAATGCGCTGGCACGTACCACCACCACAGACTTAACCGCCGCAGAAATCCACAAAATTGGCTTGTCTGAGGTTGCACGTATTCATGATGAAATGCGTGAAATCAAAGAAAAAGTTGGTTTCAAGGGCGATCTAAAAGCCTTTATGCAGTTCATGCGTACCGACAAGCAGTTCTACCTGCCTAACACTGAAGAAGGCAAAGCCAAGTACCTGGCAGACGCGACAGCCATGATAGACAACCTGAAAGGTCGTCTTGACGAGCTGTTCATCGTCAAGCCAAAAGCCGACATGATAGTCAAACGCGTAGAAGCTTTCCGTGAAAAATCAGCGGGTAAAGCCTTCTATCAGCAACCAGCTCCTGATGGCTCACGCCCGGGTGTTTACTATGCAAACCTGTATGACATGGAAGCTATGCCAACCTATCAGATGGAAGCACTGGCTTACCACGAAGGTATTCCTGGCCACCACATGCAAATCGCCATTGCAATGGAACTGGAAAACATGCCTAAGTTCCGTAAGTTTGGCCGCTATACCGCTTACACTGAAGGCTGGGGACTGTACTCTGAGCTGGTACCAAAAGAAATGGGCTTGTATGAAGACCCGTATTCTGACTTTGGCCGCCTGGCGATGGAACTATGGCGTGCTTGTCGCCTGGTCGTAGACACTGGTATCCATGCAATGAAGTGGACGCGTCAGGAAGGCATTGATTACTATGTAAACAATACACCAAACGCGAAGTCAGACGCAGTGAAAATGGTAGAGCGCCACATCGTGATCCCATCTCAGGCGACGGCTTACAAGATTGGTATGCTGAAAATTGTTGAACTGCGTGAAGCTGCTAAGAAAGAGCTGGGCGACAAGTTCGATATTCGTCAGTTCCACGATGTAGTGCTAAAAAGTGGCCCGGTGCCGCTGAACGTACTAGAGCAGTTCGTGAACGAATGGGTTGCCAGCAAAAAAGCCTAATCACATGGCTCTGGCGATACCATCTTGAACGCGGTATTCGCCAGAATAATGTGTAAGCAAGCCCCGCCATGTGCGGGGCTTTGTATTTTAATCTCCCCGCCAAGCTTTTGAGTCACCAGGTTGTAGATAATACTCAGCCCCAGCCCTGTGCCACCCGAATGACGTTTTGAAGTAACAAAAGGCTCAAAAATCACTGGCAGCAGTTCCTTATCAATCCCCTGCCCGTCGTCTTTAAAATAGAAGTGCACATAGTCATTCACGATATGCGCCGAGACAATGATGGTAAGCTGTCTGTCTGGATGTTTACCATGCAAAATACTGTTGTTCAGACTATATCCGATGATCTGATTAAACACATTGGGGTAACTGCTGAGGATCAGATTATCCGGTATTTCGACTTCAATTTTGTATTCCTCCTCAGGCAGTTCGCTGCGATAGCAATCAAACACCCCTTCCACAAGGGTTTTCAGGTCAAACTCCATTTCCGTATCGTAATGCTGCTGTGCCGATACCTTTTTAAAGTCGTCGATGAGCGAGGCAGTGCGGTGCAAGTTGTTTTCGAGCAAGAATAGCGCCGATTCAGCCTCCCCGATAAGATTAGTCAGCGTGGTTTTCTTCAGCTGGCCACTGTCTAAATCGCGGCGCATATTCTCGACCTGTGCTTTAAGATGAGACTGACTGGTAATAGCGATCCCCAATGGAGTGTTTAGTTCATGAGCAAAGCCACTGACCATATTGCTCAGGCTGGCCATTTTGGCCTCTTCAATTAGCCGCTGCTGGGCCGCGCTGAGCCGGGCCATCAGGGTCTCAATAAAATCGAGTAGTTCATCAAGATGGTGCCCTATCTGCGCAATTTCATCTTCACTTTTGAGGTTTACCCGTAAAGAAAAGTCTTCATGTTTAGCAACCCTGACAAGCACTCTGCCAATGGCCATGACCTGCTCGGATACCCGACTGTTCAGATAGTACAACAGCAGCAGACTAAAACCGCTACTGAGTACGATTGATAGCAAGCTGATCAGGATCAGCTGTTGCTGCTCCTCCTGATACGCACTGAAAAGCTGTTTAGCCACAATTGTAAAATGGCCGCGTATTGCCAGTTTCAGCTCACCCAACTCACCACGTACGCCCTGGTTATGATCCAGCCCCTGTTTTTGCAGCACATTGGTGTATACGACAAAGCCATTCTGATAATGCTCCAGCGTCAACAGAAATGCCTCTGCACGATCGGGAAACTGTGTCCGGATGCGATTTTTGGCTTGCAGGATAAGATCGCCATGCAGATTGAGATAGTTTCTGTCGAGCCGGAGCAAAAAGTCTTTTTCCCGTCGTCTCAACTCCAAAAGCAAGATCTCCAGTTGCGGGTCTTGTGCCTCTTTGGCAAGCGCCTGCAAGGCATGCGCTTTACTACGGAACTCACCATACACACCATCGTCTTTATCATAGCCCAGCAGCGCCTGCATAGAGGCCAGCTGCTCGTACAACTCGGCGAACTGGTTAACCTGCTCATCGAGCTTAAACAGCAACTCAAGATGTTGATGATCAGTCATCAGTAAAGCGACCAGCTCATTGAAGCTATCCCGATACGCATAACGATAATCATCAATAGAGAGCAACGAAGCTTTCTGCCTTTCAATCACAAACCGCTCTTCTTGATCTAACAACCGCTGGATCTGGGTTTGTAATTTAAATAAATGATCGTTGAGTTGCTTGCTATGATCCAGCTCCCGGTAAAGAAACCAGCTCACCGTCGCAATGATCAACGCCGCACCAATGGCGGCCACTTTGAATAACAAAAGTGACTGTTTTAACTGCACAAATAAGTTCCTGACTTGCCCCTATCCCTCCTAAGCTTAGACAACATAATCGGGTTCGGCGAGCATTACCAGACTTTGCATCATTCGCTCACGGTAAAAAATACTCTCCTTTATAAAGCACCGCTCGCTATGGTTATCCCTAGCCTGATTTTCATTTAATCCAATGCGGTCTAGACTTAATAGCATAAGTTCATTCAGACCTGATGCAGTTGGGTTGCAGTTACTTAGAGTGAAGGCATGAGCAGCTTAGGTAAACCCAATAGTCCGTTATCCCCTGGCAGGCGCACTTTTTTGCGCCAAAGTACCGCCTTACTGCCTCTGCTGGGAACACAGTTGCAAGCAAAGCAACCAGACTGCACCGGAGCACGTTACCGTCTAGTCTTTGCCTCCCCCTACAATACCGAGTTATGGCTGTCTTCTCCTCATATGCACCAGCAGCTGAAACACAATATTGAAGACTTTTCTAATGGTAAGATCTGTGTGGAGATCCGCGATAAAGGCCAGCTAGGTGTTGGCCATGAGCTGGCTGTACAGGTTTCCAGAGGTGCCATTCAGGGTGCGCTGCTGAGTGTCTCTAACCTGTCACCTATTGTGCCTAAGCTCGATATTCTCAATATTCCCTTTTGGGCTGCACAGTCTCAGTCTTACCTGAATCTCATCACCTCAAAATTATGGCAGCAACAGGTCACTGATCAGATCCGTGCTCGGGGCGAGGTCGCGATCTTGCTCTATCATCTGCCAGGTGCCAGAACCCTGACCTCCACACGTCATTACGGCAAATTGCTGAAAACGCCCAGCGACATCATTGATGTGATTTTTCGTGTGCCCGCCAGTCAGGTACTCAGACAGTTTTACCAACTCTGTGGCACCACTCCTGTTCAGGTGGCCTGGAAAAAAGCAGCTATGCTTGCTGCTCGTAAACGCTTCGATGCTCTGGACCCGTCGGTAACCGGGTTATATAACGGCCCAAACGGATTAAACCGCCACATTGGGGCTGTATCTTTGATCAACTCAGTGCAGGACGGTTGGGTATCCGTGATTAACCAGCAGTGGCTTAAAGCACTGCCAAGAAAACTACGCATCGCCGTTTGGGAGGGGGCAGAGAAAACCTTTACTCAGCATCTGCCGATGGCCCGCCAAACAGCGCTTTACTGCCAAAGAGGCTTGCTCAGAAATGGCGCGACCATTTATTACCCCAGTGCCGATGAGATGGCCGCCTGGCAGGAGATTGGTGGTTATCAGCGCCGCGAATGGCACGCCACTAAGGTAGCACTGCTTGGGAAAGTCAGTGCCTTTGATGCCTTTGTGGCCGCCACACAGGTCAATAATGGCCTGACTTTCCCAACCTAATCTCGTTAGCGAGCCTGCTGTATTTGCGCGTTAAAGCGTTGCAGCGCAGGCTTTTTCATCAGGCTGTAGCACACTGGTAATACCAATAGCGCTAATACCAGTGCACTGACCATGCCGCCTACCATAGGAGCTGCAATCCTGCTCATAATCTCGGAACCAGTACCCGCACCATACAGAATAGGCAGCAGGCCAATGATGATAGTCGCGACTGTCATCATCACCGGGCGAACTCGCAGTGCGGCACCATGCAGTAAGGCGTCAATGTATTGCGACTCACTCACAGGCAATTGGCGGGTGTTAGCCTCATCTTGCAAGTCTTTAAATGCCTGCTCCAGATATACCAGCATGATCACCCCAATCTCAACTGCGACTCCGGCCAATGCAATAAAGCCGACTCCAACCGCAACGGAGAAGTTAAAGCCTTGCAGATACATCAACCACAGGCCTCCCACGGTGGCCATAGGCAAAGTCAGCAGGATCAGCGCTACTTCGCCAAAGCGACGGAAGTTGAGATACAGCAGTAACATGATGATCGCCAAAGTCAACGGCAGCACGTAGCTGAGCTTTTCTTGTGCCCGGATCATATACTCGTACTGTCCGGCCCAGTTTAAAGAGTATCCGGCAGGTAAATCCAGTTCCTCGGCCACCACATTACGCGCCTGCTCAACATAACTGCCCAGGTCAACACCATCTATATCAACAAAGGTCCAGCCATTGATGCGGGCATTCTCACTTTTGATCCCCGGCGCACCACTTTCCACGTACACCTCGGCCACATCCCCAAGTGCAATTCGCTGTCCCCCGGGCGTCACTATTGGCAAGCGCGCCAATTGTTCAGGCGAGCTACGATAATCCTGCGGATAACGTAAATTGACTGGATAACGCTCCTGTCCTTCCACGGTTTGGGTGACGTTCATACCGCCAATCGCGGTGGCCACCACCTGCTGTACGTCAGCAATGTTCAGCCCGAAACGACTGGCCTGCTCGCGGCGAATATCCACCTTAATATAGCGCCCACCAGCGACCCGTTCAGAATATACTGACGCAGTACCAGGCACCTTGTTGAGAATGGTTTCGAGGCGCTGGCCAAGCGATTCAATGACCGTCAGATCCGGGCCCGCAATCTTAACCCCTACCGGCGTTTTGATACCCGTGGCGAGCATGTCAATACGGGTTTTGATAGGCATCACCCAGGCATTGCTAACACCTGGTAACTTCACCAGACGGTCCAGCTCGGCTTTGAGCTTATCCGTGGTCATACCTTCACGCCATTCACTGCGGGGCTTAAGCTGAATAAAGGTTTCAATCATGGTCAGCGGCGCGGGATCGGTGGCCGACTCGGCACGCCCGACTTTACCAAACACATTTTCTACTTCTGGGACGGTCTTAATCAGCTTGTCTGTTTGCTGTAATAACTCACGCGCTTTACCGATGGATATCCCCGGATAGGTGGTGGGCATATACATAAGGTCGCCTTCATCCAGTGGTGGAATAAATTCGCTGCCGATTTTATTCAGCGGATAAAAGCCCACGACAGTCAGAGCGACCGCTGCCACCAGTGTAGTTTTAGGAAACCGCATCACCTGGCGTAGCACTGGCAAATAGGCGGCGATCAACAAGCGATTAAGCGGGTTCTTGCGCTCAGGCGTGACTTTGCCACGGATAAAATAACCCATCAGCACAGGAACCAGGGTAATTGCCAGTCCGGCAGCCGCCGCCATGGCATAGGTTTTAGTGTATGCCAATGGCGCAAACATACGCCCCTCTTGCGCTTCGAGGATAAACACCGGTAGAAAGGACACTGTGATGATCAGCAGACTGAAGAACAAGGCAGGCCCGACTTCCGTGGCCGCTTTTGCCACCACCTGCCAGCGATTGTCGTCGGTCAGCGGCGTCTTCTCCATGTGTTTGTGGAGATTTTCTATCATCACAATCGCCCCGTCGGTCATCGCACCAATGGCAATGGCAATCCCACCAAGCGACATGATGTTAGCGTTTATTCCCTGAAAATACATGACAATAAAGGCCACCAGGATCCCCAGTGGCAAGGTTATCACCGCCACCAGCGAAGAGCGCAGATGGAATAAGAAGGCGGCACAGATCACGGCCACCACCAGCAGCTCTTCAAGTAGTTTTTGCCAGAGGTTATCAACCGCCCGTTCGATCAACTGGCTGCGATCATACACAGTGACTACCTCAACACCTTCGGGTAGGGATGCCTTTAGTTCATCCAGTCGGGTCTTCACTCCGGCAATAGTCTGCTGTGCATTTTCACCAAAACGCATTACCACCACGCCACCGACTACTTCACCTTCGCCATTAAGCTCGGCGATGCCGCGTCGCATTTGCGGACCTATCGTGATCTGGGCGACATCACCTATGGTCAGTGCGGTGCCCTGTTCATTGAGACCCAGCGGGATTTGGGCAATGTCGGTTACCGAACGAATATACCCAGTGGCAGTTACCATATACTCGGCTTCTGCCATCTCGATGACTGACGCGCCAGTTTCCTGGTTACCTCGTTGCAGCGCCTGCTGAATATGACTTAAAGGCAGACCATAGGCACGCAGTTTATCCGGGTCAATCTGCACCTGATATTGCTTCACCATGCCACCTACTGACGCCACTTCAGATACTCCTGGCACCGTCTGTAACTCGTATTTTAAGAACCAGTCCTGAAGGCTGCGTAACTGGCTGATATCATGCTTGCCCGAGCGATCAGTAAGGGCATAAATATACACCCAGCCCACCCCCGTAGCGTCTGGTCCAAGTTGCGGCTTGGCAGTCGCAGGCAGTAAGTTTGCCGCCTGGCTGAGGTACTCTAGTACCCGGCTGCGCGCCAGTAGAGGTCTGTGTCGTCATCAAAGATCACATATACATAAGAATCGCCATAAAAGGAGTACCCACGCACTGTGGTTGCACCCGGAACCGACAACATCGCGGTCGTAAGTGGAAAGGTGACCTGATCCTGTACCACCTGCGGTGACTGCCCCGGATAGCTGGTTTTGACTATGACTTGTACATCCGACAAGTCAGGAATGGCATCGACCGGCGTTTGTTTTAAGGCAAACATGCCGCCTGCCACCAGCATCAGTGTGCTCAGCAGGACCAACACGCGATTGTGCAAAGACCAGGTTATGATTGCTGCTATCATGATGATACTCCTGGCTTAATGATGCGCATGTTCAGACATAGCTGAGGCTGGCTCGCCGTGCTGCATCTGGGTCACAACAAAGTCATCCCTCACCTCAAAGGTAAAGGTTACCTGGTCACCCACATTAAACGCACTCAGGTCAATATCCTCGGCTATCACAAAATCCATGGTGGCCGCCGCACGGCCCCACTTTTCAATCGCGCCGCGATGGATAGTGGCAATGCGAGACGCTGCATCTATTGCCTTGATGTGGCCGTCAACAGTCGCTGTTGGTATGGTCGGTTCAGCCATAATATGGATAGTCGTGATTTCATACCCGGCATCCGTTTTCGTCACCTCAAAATGCAGCGACTGACCGGTTTTAAGCCCACTGCGGTCCAGTTTATCGGCAAGTTGAAAGTCCATGGTCATGTCGGGCCACTCCCATTCGGGCACGGCATCATGGGTAATGTTAATCACATCCGATTGCGCCTCATAGTGGCTCACGGTACCGGCCACCCAGACCTTAGCCGGCTTTGCATCCGCACTCATACGCTTAAAGTCAGAGCTTTTACTGGACTCTGAGTCAATCAGAAAATGGGCCGAAGTAACGACCCGGTCGTCTTTGTTCAGTCCATCGAGGATCTCGGTGCTTTGCAGCCCTACCCGACCCAAAGTGACTGCCACAGATTTAAAGCGCCCGTCGCCCAGCGCCACAACAACCCTGTCCTGCTTACCGGTGCGGATCACCGCCTCGCTCGGCACCTGCATGGCTTGCTCTTTGCTGCCCGCCTGAATTTGTACCTGAGCAAACATATTGGGCTTAAGTTGCCCTGCTGAATTGTCAAACTTGAGCCTGACTCGCAAGGTCCGGGTGGTTTCGTTGAGGGTTGGATAGACGTAGTCTACGCTCCCCTGCCAGCGCGCATCAGGCAGATAATCCAACGTCATAGTGACAGGCTGACCGGCTTTGACCAAAGCGGTATCGCGTTCGAATACTTCAGCCTCCACCCAGACCTGATCCAGCTGGGCGATGCTCATCAGAGTGTTACCCGGATTAACATAAAACCCTTCACGGATCTTCAGCTCAGCTATCACGCCGCTTTGGCGAGCATAGAAGGTGATGGTCTGACGCACCTGACGCTGCGCCTCTAAACTGGCGATAAAATCGGCCGACAATTGCAGCGCCATTAACCGCTCGCGTGCCGCTTTGATCAGGGTGGCATTGTTACGATTTAACGCGATTAAGAATTCTTCCTGCGCATTCACCAGCTGCGGCGAATAGAGCGAATACAAAGGCTGCCCCTGCTCCACCGGCTCACCGGCCGCTTTAATGTACAAGGTTTCAACCCAGCCATCGACGCGCGGGTGAATGTGCACCAGCTTGTCTTCATCATATTGCACGTAACCCACCGTCGAAATCGTGCTGTGCATGGTCCACTTCAACTTCTGCAGTTCTAACGCCCAGGTTATTCACCACTTCAGGAGAAATGGTGACAGCCCCTGCCACCTGTTCTTCACTCTCAGCATAGACAGGTACCAGATCCATCCCCATGGGCGATTTACCGGGCTTATCGCGGCGATAATTACTGTCCATTGGTGCAACCCAGTAGAGCGGTTTGTCGCTTTCAGCCTCAGTTTCCGCCGTATGGGATGAAGTAGCGGTGAGCGTCATCAGGGCATAGCTCAGCGCACCACCTGACAAAGCAGCTAGCAATAGTTTTAGCGTATTATTCATGAGTCACTCCTGGCTGATAAGTGGTGAGGTAGTAGTTCAGTCTGGCGACGGTTTTAAGGGCATCTACGTCAATTTGTTTGGCAGCCACCCTAGCATTGAGTTCAGCAATGCGAGCTCGTACGACCTCTGCAAAATCGCCGTTATCATTGGTGTAGGCGGTAAGCGCAGCTTCTGCCTGTTCGTGTGTTTGTTGCAGCAACTGCTCCCGATACAGGGTCTGTCGCTCAAAAAGACGCCTCAGCTGGCTCGCCTCTTTTTCAACCTGTCCGGACAACTCACGCAGCAGTAACAGCTTATCGGTTTTGATGGCTTCGCGATTTGACTGAGCCGAACTTAGCCACTGGTCCTGACGATTATCCGTAAACAGAGGCACATCCACAGTCACCCCCAGCGAAAAGAAGTCGGCGCGGCTGGTACCATCAGGCATATCACTGCGATATCCATAGCTGGCATTGACCCCCCACTGCGGCTTATATTGCTGACGCGCAATCGCAACTCCCTTGCCGGCGGCTTCTATACGCACATCCTGCGCCAACACCACAGGATGGCTGGTGAGCTGCGCAAGTAGTCGCTCTGCATCTGGCTTGCCTTGTACAAAAATTGCGGGACAGCTACCTGAAGCTGAGGCAACGCCTCTGGCAGTTTAATATCAGACCAGGCAGTATTTATCTGAGCGCCCCGTAACCAGGCCAGCAGCTGTGCACGCGCAGATTCCCGTTTTGGTATTCGACACTGAGACGGTCATCGAGCTGTACCAGCTCCAGTTGCGCACGGATCACATCCTGCTGGCGAGTGCGTCCGACCACATTGGCATAACTGGCTTTACTGACATCAACCAGTTGTTCAAACAGGGCTTTGTCCTGCTCTATCAGAGCAATAGTACGCTCGGCCAGATAGGTATCGAGCCATAGCTGACTGACTTGTGCACGGACTTGCGCAACCCGGTCAG
Source organism: Pseudoalteromonas sp. R3 (assembly GCF_004014715.1). Lineage (NCBI taxonomy): Bacteria > Pseudomonadati > Pseudomonadota > Gammaproteobacteria > Alteromonadales > Pseudoalteromonadaceae > Pseudoalteromonas > Pseudoalteromonas sp. R3. Next base: position 740,666 of record NZ_CP034835.1, on the reverse strand, counting down.
CACGTAGCAATGGATACTCTTCACTGGCAATATGCAGCTGCTCACGTTTAAGCGCCAACTCATCGCCACGACCAAACTGCTGACTTACGCCCACCTTAAGCTGTGTCATTGCCTCACGGTCGAGCTGCCAGCCATCCACCGGCAAATTCATCATAGACAAGGACACTTTTGGGTCGGGTAACGTACCGGCAGCAAGACCTTGCGCATAGGCAGCTTGCTGCTGATGATGGCGTTTTTGCAATAAAGGGTCCTGAGCCGTTGCTTGCTCTATGGCCTTTTGTAAAGGCAACTCAGCAGATGCCTGCACAGGACTGACTGCCATAAGCATTGCCCCTAACAGCGCACATCGCGCTGTTGACGTAATTAAAAAGTGCATCAAAACTGCTCCTTATAGGTATTGATTTGAGCATAAACCTGGTGGCTGCCATCTTTCATCAGTAGTAAAATCTGATATGGCGTAAAGCGCTCATCGACTTCCATACCTGGCGAGCCAAGCGGCATAGCTGGCACACTCAGCCCAATGGCATTTGTGTCAGGATTGGCCAGAAATTGCTGAATAAACTTAGCCGGGACATGCCCTTCAAATACCCAGCCGTCATGACTGAGCGCGGTATGACAAGAGCGATAACGCGGTGCAATACCGTGACGTGATTTAAGCGCACTTAACGACGCCAGCTCCCGGCCCTGCGCAGCAACGCCTTGCGCCAAAAGGTGCGATAGCCACTTTTTGCAGCAGCCGCAGGTTGGCGTTTTATAGACAGTTAAAGTTTGTAGCGGGCCCGGCTGAGCCTGGCTGCTCAGGCTCAGTAGCGAGAACAAACAGGCGCTCAGAAATAGACCATATTTATTGGTAGTAAAAGACACAATTTGCCTCCGTCTTCTTCTGCCTGTCCATTCAAATAAAGAAAGCAGGTCAGAATCATGTAAACATCACACTGCAACGTGCAGTGAAATCATCATAAGAAGTTGGATTGACAGGTCAGGCGCCAAATTTCAGACGCACTTCACCTGGGTCAGGCAAATATGGGTGGGCGGTACAGAGAGTTTGCCACAGAGATAGGTAGCTGGTCGCCCAGCCCTAAAGCAGCAGAGTACCCAAGCTGAGTAAATAAGCTGAATTCAGCAACTGTCAGCAGCTGTGCACTACCGCAAGCGTGAGTTGGACACACACAGTCACTGTCATCATCACAGCAGTCCATTTGCTGCTGCGTGTGGCTCATCATAGTGTGGTCATGCTTGGATTGGACAGAGGAATCCGTTGCTTCAACCGTCGCCGTATCATGCTGATACTGCATCGTGGTGTGCATGTCGTGACCCTGCATATGTGCTTCACACGCCATTACAGCATTCGCCATGCCTTGTACAATAAAGGCAAGCAAAGCGGCTATCATCAGTAATGTGGCGGTGATTTTGCTCATAGGGTCCTCAGATTATCGCTATGAATTCTCACATAAACGACAAAAAAGAAAAGCATTGGCATAACATCCGCTTTAAATTGCCTATACTCTCAGTGTTGTGACTTCAATGGTAGTGGGCTTGTGTGGGTAGTAAAACACTTTTTTTATCTGGTATTACTCGTGCAGTTCAGCCCTTATGTCGTTGCACAAACCACCCAGCAGGCAAAGCCAGAATTGCAAATAACCTTGCCGGTACGGCAGGTCAAATTACAGAAGTACCTGAGCGAACTACTCCATGTGTCACTTTATGAACTGGGCTACAACCTGACTCTCACCATGACACCTAATCCCTTATACAAGCGTGAATCACGATTGCTACATAGTGGCAAGATCACGATGATCATGCGCCTGGCGACACCACAACGTGATGCCACTTTTCATAAAATAGCAGTGCCGCTTACTCAGGGTCTGATAGGCAAACGGCTGTTACTTATTCATCAGCGCAATCAGCCACGTTTTGACACTGTGGCATCGCTGGACGCCTTACGAGATAGCAAACTGGTCGGTGTCTTTGCGCCAGGCTGGTACGACGTCCAAATCTGGCAAGCAAACCACCTGCCCTATGTTGAAATTGCCAGTGACCATACCACCATTTTACGAATGCTCACAGACGGTAACCGAGGCTTTGATTACTTTTCTCGGGGCTCAACGAAATAGATGACTATACCCTGGGCAATGGTCTGATCATAGAGCCTCACTTAGTATTGAGTTACCCACTGGACTTTCATTTTTACCTGCATCCCGATAACAAAGCCCATATCTCTATTCTCACACGCGCATTGGAACAGGCACGCGATAGCGGCTTGCAAGCACAGTTACTGCGCAAACACTTTGGCTACCTGCAACAGCGCCACAGACTATCGCAACGACGTGTAATCTCCCTCACGTTACCACCGGCGCCCGCTCAATCAGTACCTCTGCCGTTACCATCACATTGAGCCTGTGCAACGCTGCGGACAGTATCATGGTTAGTCGTGTAAACTACACCTAACTCATTGAATAAATTATTTGCGTTATCTCAGGGTAATTCTTGAAGAGCTAAGCTAAAATAGCGATAAATTTTATCTGGAGTATCTTTTCAATGAGCATTCATGTAATCAAACACCCCCTTGTACAGCATAAACTTGGCCTGATGCGTGAGCATGGGATCAGCACTAAGAGCTTTCGCGAGTTATGTCAGGAAGTGGGTACCCTGCTGACCTATGAAGCAACAAAGGACATTCCATTAGAAGATATCACCATCAAGGGCTGGCAAGGTGATGACCTGACAGTTCAACACATCAAAGGTAAGAAAATCACCGTTGTACCAATCCTGCGCGCCGGTCTGGGCATGATGGAAGGCGTTATGCAGTTAATCCCAAGCGCTAAGGTGAGTGTGGTCGGCCTGCAACGTAACGAAGAAACGCTCGAACCTGTGCCTTATTTTGAGAAGCTGGTTGGTAATATTGAAGAGCGCATGAGCCTGGTGATCGACCCAATGCTGGCCACTGGCGGCTCTATGATCGCGACCATCGACATGCTAAAGAAAGCCGGCTGTAAAGAAATCAAAATCATTGTGCTGGTTGCAGCACCTGAAGGAGTAGACAAAACTCTGGAGGCCCACCCGGATGTAGAAATTTTCACCGCTTCACTGGACAGTCACCTGAATGAAAAAGGCTACATAGTGCCTGGCCTGGGTGATGCTGGTGATAAAATCTTTGGCACGGTGTAGGACACGCTGAATGTCCAACACATCAATGACTTCTTTCACATCGCTTAAAACCATTGTCAGCGGTGCCCAGATGCTGTTTGTCGCCTTTGGTGCGCTGGTACTGGTGCCACTACTGACCGGTCTGGACCCCAATGTGGCGCTGTTTACCGCAGGCCTGGGCACTTTGGTTTTTCAGTTTGTGACGCGCGGCCAGGTGCCGGTTTTTCTGGCCTCTTCCTTTGCTTTTATCGCGCCCATCATCGCCAGCGTGCAGGTATGGGGGATCCCCGCGACTATGGGTGGGCTCATGGCTGCCGGGTTTGCCTATATTTTACTGAGCTTGCTGGTACGCTTTAAAGGGGCTGATATTCTTCATAAGATTTTACCCCCTGTCGTCGTAGGTCCCGTAATCATGGTGATCGGCCTCGCGCTGGCACCCGTCGCCGTTAATATGGCCATGGGTAAAAGTGGTGATGGCAGCATTCAGCTGGTTGCCTATGAACAGGCTTTAGTCATTTCTTTATTGTCACTCATTGTTACCTTAGTGGTTGCCGTCACAGCCAAAGGGATTTTTCGTCTCATCCCGATTCTGGCAGGGATTATCACCGGCTATGCCTTGTCGCTGTTTTACGGCATAGTGCAGTTTGATGCTGTGACCAATGCCAGCTGGCTAGCCGTCCCTGCGTTTGTCTGGCCGGAGTTTTACTGGTCTGCCATTTTGTTTATGGTACCCGTAGCAATTGCGCCGGCCATTGAACACATTGGCGATATGATGGCTATCAGTAACGTAACCGGTAAAGACTACCTGGAAAAACCCGGCCTGCACCGCACTTTGCTCGGAGATGGTCTGGCAACTTCAACAGCCTCTTTGTTTGGCGGTCCACCCAATACCACCTATTCAGAAGTCACCGGGGCTGTGATGCTTACGCGCAACTTCAACCCTCAGGTGATGACCTGGACCGCTGTCATTGCGATTGTACTGGCATTTGTTGGCAAAATGGGGGCAGGGTTACAGACCATTCCCACTCCTGTTATGGGCGGTATCATGACCCTGTTGTTTGGCTCCATTGCTGTGGTTGGCTTAAATACTCTGGTTAAGTCAGAGACTGACCTCAGTGCACCACGTAACCTGAGTATCATCGCGCTGATCCTGGTGTTCGGTATTGGCGGTATGCAGCTTGGCAGCACCGAGTTTAGCCTACAAGGAGTGAGCCTGTGTGCCATTTTAGGCATAGTGCTTAACTTACTGCTACCCAATCCCAAGCAAGAGTCTTAACTAAGTGAATAATAATGCTCAGTATATTGCAATAAAATACAGTGCTGAGCATTTTAAAATCCAGAAATAAAATAAATGGCCCCAAAGGCCCACAAGCTGCCAACGTCACTGCAGCTTAGTGTAATGATAAAGAGATATGTTGTGCAAAACACATATCTCTTAAATTCTCGCTACACAACATAAAAACAGAAAACCACTTCACTTATTTGTGAACTCCCCATATAGAAAACTGGCCTAAAAAGTTAATAGTTATCACAGCATTATCAATTTTACAGGCACACCTTTCTCACAAACACTTTATATAGATTTGAGATTTAGTATGCGAAAACAGGCCAAAAAGACTGCCAATAAAGGGCGAAAAGTAAGTTTTGAAGAAAAGCTCGAAAAAATGGTAAACGAATATCGCCAGGAAAAAGAGAGCCTTGCATCATTAAATGAAGGTACATCCGAGTATCAAAGTCAGCTTGATAAATGTAACAAACTTTTTGCTAACGTAGAGCGTTTTCTTAACCGCAATCGCTAACCTGATTTTTTAAAGAGGCTTAACCTTGCATAGTCAATTAAGCCCCACTTAAAAAAGACCTGCCCCATACCAACCAAATACTAACCAAATGACTTGCGAACTCGCTCATCGAACTCCATTTCATGATCCCGAAACGATTTAAGTAGCTTATAACTCAAAGGCAGGCGCCTGTGTGGACGCAAGTTTTTCACCTTGCGATAGCTCGCATGCTTTGACAGATCAATGACCCCCATGGACCAACGCGCAAAATTACGCTTGGTAATATCATTCACAATCAGCGCAGCGACACCTGTATGCCTCGAATCCTGCTGGATTTTTTTATACAAGCGCTCAACATGATCTCTCTCGCCTTCAATCACTTGCATAAAATGATGACCGTCGTACAGCAGCATACCGGAAATACCCATGAGTTGATTGGTACTTTTACAGTAACGGTTTAACTCTATCAGCTGCTCGTCCGACAAAGGCGCAGTAACAGTACTGACATAAATAAGCTCAACTAAAGCCATCACAACCCCCTTGTTCTGTCTGATGATAAGCATAGTTGAACGCGGTTATTGCGCAAAACAAATCAATCAAATTCAAGAGGGCGTGGAATTACTTATTTTGCACCCAGAGCGTAAACACAATTATCACTGGCAGGATCCCCAGGTTATGCCATCTTCACTACATTGTTTTGTGTAAGTGCCATCGCTTTGATACGTGGTTTTAAGCCAGTCTGTGTCCGCAAATCGCTCTGTCACTACCCGGTACTCGCCGCTATCATCCGTCATCCGCTTGTACCAGCCAAAAGCTGGCAGGGTCAGTGTCTTTTCTAATTCATAGCCACTGGCAACAAAGTAGTCAGCCAACTCTTGCGGTACCAGCACTGAGTGCTTATTTGCCAGAGAATGCCAATCACTCAGTCCCTCAAGCATCCCGTCTCGCTGTTCAATCTGAGTGTATTTTTTTACCAGCTCTGTGCCGTATGTGATCGACAGCAAACGTTCAGCCCGCGCACTAAAGTCCTGTTGCCAGTCGCAGCTTTGCACTTCATTGTCGCGTTTGCGTTCCATAGAATTTGATAACTCATAATTAGTGCCATCCAGTGAAACTGAAACCGCCTCTTTGTAGACACATTTACCAAAATCACTGCCATTTTCTTTGATTAGATCCACTTCCTCGCTATATCGGCCAAGCGTTCCCCAAGGCTGATGAGAGGTATTGCGCAGATATTCCACAAATACCACACTCTGCAGCGAATCATCCATCTGAGCCCTTTCATTGAAAAACGTGTTGTTATCTTTGCCAAATATAACAATGTCGCGATACCAGAGCTGGTTGCTACCTGGCTCTGCCAGAGGCGTTTTTTGATAGTGAACGACTCGGATCTCATGCGCATCCGGGTATTGCTCAGCTAATTCAAGGCGCTTTTTCAGACTTGCCTGGAGCCCGAATACAATTCGCTCTGCTAGCTGCTTTGCCTGTTCGTCCTGATTCGCAATGTAATCACTGAACAGCTGTTGTTCAGAAATGTTGTAATGTGCAATTACTTCGCCTGTGGTTTGACGTAAGATACTCAGCAGCTCGCTTAACAATCTGGGCTCCTGTTGCAACTGTGCGCAACTTTTTCCTTTGAAAGTCTCAGACTCACTCAGTGACTGCCACAATAGCGTTGTCAGTGGCGTGACATGCGCCGCTATGCGATCATCTTCAATGGCCTCCAGAGAGGGAGGTAATATCAGTTGATAGGCCTTGGTTACTTCGCCCAAATCCTCATCAACTGCACCTACAGGCACATCAACGTAAGTGGGCACATACACACTACATTGTCTTTGCGCCGCTGAGAGTTCGAGCAAATAGCTTCCCTGATCTGTCGAGCGCGCGCTGGGCTCATCAACATCATGCAAGCCGTTGTTATTCAGATCCAGCCAAACCTTGGCTCCTGACACATAGCCATCAATCACCCGTCCACGCTGGCTATACTTATTCTCATCACCCGCAACCTGATTGGCATCATCCGAACCGGTATCAGAGTTATTCTGTGTATTATTATTGCTTTGCGATGACGTACTCTTATCCGCCACATCGCTAGAAACAGACTGGTTAAGGTGGTTATCTGAGCCACCTCCACACCCAAAGAGGGTGCCGATACATAAGGCCAGTAAACTGAGTGAGCTAAGTTGTTTTTTATTCATAATTGTTGCTTCCTTCGTACTGCTTAGCCTGATACGCGGAACACTCGATTAAACATCGCATCAGGATTGATGATGGCGCAAATTGTACCTTGCCAGCGGCCTTACTCTGTATCTGAAATCAGACATATTTAGGTAATTTCCAGCCATTTACTTGAAAACTGGCAGTTTGTTTTTGTCTGCTCGCGGGCTATGATAGCCCACTTAAGCTCGGATAAAACGTCCCTCACAGAAAATATAACAAACAATAACAAAGACTTGAAAAATGAGATTCGCCTTACAATCCACTTTACTTCGACTCATTACTCTTCTATTAATGTTGCAACTTAGTTTTTGCGTACTAGCAACCACCTACACGACATTAACCGTGGCAGATGGTTTACCAAGCAACCGTATATTTGATATTGAGCGGGATCATAAAGGCTTTGTCTGGTTTGCTACCGACAAGGGACTGGCGCGTTACGATGGCGCTTCCATTGAGGTTTTTTCGCATGACCACACTCCGACGCTCAGCAACTCATTGTGGATCAGAGATATCCTGATTGATGCACAAGATAACCTCTGGATTGCTGGCAAACAGGGGCTCGAAGTGCGTGGGCCAAACTCAGAATACTTTCGCGCCCTTAGCATCACAGGACGCACTGAACCACTGAACATCTATGCCCTGTTCCAGGCTAAAGACAATCGACTCTGGGCAGGCGCTGCCGATGGCCTGTACATGGTGAGCAAAGACGCACTACTCCCAGTCAAGACTCATATAAACAACGTGGTGCAGCGCTTTAAGATCCTCTCGATTGCAAAGGCATCAGAGCAAGCACTGATGCTCGCAACCACACGCGGCTTGTATTTATTTGATCCGACCAGTGGCGAGGCTACCCCCGTCACTTTGCCACCCCCAGAGTCCGTTATAGCCGATAAACTCTGGACTGTCGAAGACGGTCAGGTCTGGGTGGCCATGCATGGGCTTGGCCTGGGTGTGTATAATCAGATCCAGAATAAGGTTGAGCTCACCTATCGGGATCCCAATGAGTTCGATACGGTTGGTTATGTTTTTGACTTATATAAAGAGAAAGGAAAAATACACGCCGCGTCTTTGAATACTGGACTACTCTCTCTTATTGATGGAGTAACGACTCACTTACAGTCATATCCTCCCCTTTTATCTTTATACAAAGACAACAGCCTGCGCATTTATGGCACCTTTAACGAAGGCGTGATTATTGAATCTGTTAATCACAGTGCTGTCAGCAACTTTGGGTTTTCTCACCCCAGCGAAACAGGCAAATATGAAATTAATCAACTGACACAGTTCAAGGGTTACCTCTGGCTTGCAGATCAACTTGCAGGCCTGTGTCAGTACACATTAAGCGGTCAGTTTATACGTTGTATGTCCTCGGAAAGTCACTCTGCCCAGGCAATGACACCGGCACAAGACGGGCGCCTGTGGGCCGCTATGTATCACGAACTACTGGTGGTGACCCCTGAAAATGCCCAGGTCAATGCCCGCTATAATCTGGCAGACCACAATATTCCAGAAGCAATCAACACTCTGGTGCAATCCGACGATGGGGCACTGTGGCTGGCACACAGCTTTGATGGCCTGAGTCGATTTGATCCGGATACCCAGGCTATCACCCACTTCACCAGCAAAAATAGCCCGCTACTGAGCAACCAGCTTCACCACTTGGCAAAACAACAAGACAGGCTCTGGCTGGCAACCGATTTGGGGTTGCAGATGTATTCACTCAGCTCTGAACAGTTTAAAGCCATTCCGGGCTCTGCCAGTCAGCCTTTTACAGCAACATATTCAGTCACGCCGGCACCCGATGGTAGGATTTGGGTGCAAACCGACCGCGGCTTGCGTCTTTATCATTCTGAGCAGCAACGCTGGCAGGACTTACCCGAACCACTAAATCGACTGAAAGCAACCAGTGTCGCTTTTGACGATAAACACACAGTGTGGATTTCAACGGGACAGGGAGTGTGGCATTGGCAAAATAACTCTGCTGCAGTGGCATTTTATAACCATGGCGACGGGTTGTTCAGGAAGGGCTACCTGGAAGGCACTGCAACCCACTCTGACGGATACATTTGGTTCGCATCCACAGAAGGAATAACGCGCCTGAATCCGGATAAACTAAAGCGGGTAGACCCACGCCCTCAGATCAGCGTCCTGACAATCACGGCGCCTCATGGAGAACAGCAACACTATTACAATACCCGCTCTGTGCCAGCCATTGACCCTCAGCATGCAAGCCTGCGTCTGCGTCTGGCCAATGGCGATCTGATCAATAACATCAAACAAAAGTTTCGCTATCAGCTGTCTGGCGTGGCTGATACCTGGGTCGAACTGGGTAATGAGCATACCTTGATGATCCCACGCTTGCCCTGGGGAGATTATACCCTGCGACTAAAAGCCACCGACAATCAGGGTAATTGGTCTGAACAAGTCTCTGAATTACATTTTACAGTACGCACACCTTGGTATGCTTCAACACTGGCAAAGACCAGCTATGTTCTGCTAACAACTTTGCTGATTTATTGCGCCTATCGCATCAGAGTCTCTGCACTGAAGCGTCGGCAACAACAACTGCAAGATACAATTCGTGCCCACACGCATACAATGCAAATGCAAAACAGCCAACTTGAGGCCGCACAAACTCAACGCACAGCCCTGCTCAAAACCTTATCTCATGAACTGATGACACCCGTTACTTTAATTCAGGGCCCGGCAGAGCAATTGCGCAATAGTACCGATGAACACCAGAGAACCCAGATGGCCAATCTGGTGATCAGTAACACCAAACGACTCAAAGTGCTCATCGAACACCTCATGTTCATTTCATCGAACAACTCACAGGCAGAGCCTGTCACACAAGATAAATGGCAAGCTGAGGATATCTCTGCGTTGCTGCAAGAGCAGCTCAGCGCTTTCACGCCTTTATTAACCGACAGGTCTCTTAGCTGCAATACACAAATAGAACCTGGGTTAATGGTGAGCGCACCGCCAGATCAACTGCAGCAGCTTATCAGTAACCTGCTCAGTAATGCTATTAAATACAGTTATGAGGGCGGCGAAATCCGCCTTTCTCTGGAAACGGATCATTTAACGCAGCATATGATGCTCAGTGTATCGGATCAGGGGATTGGCATCGCACCAGAGCATCATGAGCGTATTTTTCAACCCGAGTACCGAACCAAGGCGGGTCATGAATTTAGCTCTGGGCTGGGGTTGGGTCTGAGCCGGGTCAAAGACATAGTCGATCAGCTCAGTGGTCAGATCCAGCTTGAGTCTGCACCTGGTAAAGGCACTTGTTTTACCGTGAGCTTGCCCCTTACCAAAGCACATACTCAGACTCACGCAAGCGTTGAAGCCGCCCCCCTGCAGGTGCCGCCAGATAAGGCTCAATGTATTTTGTTAATCGATGACACGCCCGATATGCTTGAGTTTTTACGTACTGTACTGGCTCCTGACTACCAGGTGCTCACAGCCAGTGATGGTGAAGCGGGATTAGCATTGGCTCGTACCCACTTACCGGATATGGTCATCTCAGATGTCATGATGCCAGTCATGGACGGCTTTGCGCTCACACAAGCGCTAAAATCCGACCCTTTAACCGCTCATATTCCGTTGATGTTAGTCACTGCGAACCTGAATGAAGAGAAACACCTTAAAGGACTTACACTACAAGCGGATGATTACCTCACTAAACCCTTTAATCTGGACGCATTTAAATTAAAAATACGCAATACCTTCAAACTGATAGAAGCAACGCAAGCTCAGTTGCAAGCGCAACTTATGCCTGCCACTAAGCGCCTGATACAAGCACCTGAAACCCCGAAGCAACAGTTTGCCAATAACCCCGCCACGCTCGCATTTTTAGATAAACTGGAATCTGTGCTGGCGACTCTGTTCAGTGATCCAACACTAACCGTCTCTATGGTCGCCAGCGAAATGGCCCTGAGCGAGCGTCAGCTGCATCGTAAATTAACGTCCGTGACGTCTATCGGTGCTAACGAATATCTGCGTCAATACCGCTTGTATCAGGCTCTGCCACAGTTACTTGCCGGGCACAACATAGCTCAAACCGCTGAACACTGTGGCTTTAATTCACCTTCATATTTCAGTGCCTGCTTTAAAAAGCAATTTGGTATGACGGCGAAGCAATATGCAAAGTCGCAGTCCGGTAAAGCGGATAACCAGTCGGGTAATTTGACCGAGTTTTAGCCCAATGGAAACGCCAGCATCTTGCCATTTATACAAAACAACCAAGGTTCAGGTTAGCGGACCTTAGAAACTCAGGGAGGGTGAGTGCGAGCCATTTGCAACGGCTCGCACCCAAGAGATAATTCAATGAGAGGTGTTAAATTAAAAACTCTTGATGAATTTATCTGCCAGCACAAAGTACTGGTTTAAGTGCTTTTGTGTTTCTTCTTTACGGTTTCTTTCTGAATTAATGTGGATATCTTCAACCACAACGGCAATGTCTTCAGCCAGCTTTTTCTTGTCACCAATCAGGTTAAGCGTGAAAAACTCAACACTTTTCTCAAGTGTGTAAGTGATAACATGGATATCCTGAAGCTCGGCCGCATCCAGGTCTCTTTTGCTTCTAATCTCTGAGGTTTTTTCAATAAAAATCTTTCTCGCATCCTCAACCGACGTTACATCCGCGACCTTAAGGTGCTGAATGGACTTTTCATCTGCATGGGCTGAAAAAGCAACCACAGCGGTCATAAGCAATACAATTAACGTTTTCATTTAATCTCTCTAGCGTTGAAATATAAGGGTCTACAAAGCGGCTTTGATTGACTTGGGCTAAAACACTCCCCAACCGACAAAAACGAGAATGGCTCACTCCCCCGCCTTATTGTCATGTTGATATTGTACCTCGGCACCTAAATTAATGTCTAAGACCATCAACAATCCCGGCACGAAACACGCCGCATTTAGGGAGATATGATGTAAATAGTGCACCAGGCAATTCAAAGATTACTTTGCTCTATCAGAATTAGACGTTTGTCACGAGCAAAAATTTTGCTGTGTACTGTATTTTCGTCGTTTCCCTTCGGGCAACACACTCGTTTCAATGCGTAAGCGCTCATTAAATCGCTATCTACAACATACAAAAAGTATTCGAATTAACTGCTAACCGTACAAAGACAAACAAACTATTTAATACATTAAAAATAAAAACTTAGTAATTACTTCACACTGAAAAACTAGGCTATGGCTCGTCACACACGCATGGACTCACAGCAAAATATGCAGAGTAGTTCAGAGCAATGTTGATGACTCCATTTTGTCAAATATAGCCAGGAGGGCCAAAGCTATTACTGAATAGAAAGCAAACAAAGCCCCTTTTTCGTAAGCCACGTAAGGGTATAAATAAGCTCCAATTAACCGACTCAATAAAAACGATTTCACTACAAACATACTTAATTATAAGGTTAACTATAAAAATGTTTTCAACAATAAAATACCTTTTCTTTGGTGCTGCGGCTATCCCCACTATCGCGGGGGCAACAACAGCATCATTAACTGAAACCTCATCAGCTCCGCTCAACTCTGCTGCCAATATTGCCATGTTTCAACCTGAGTATCAGGTAGAAGGAGACATGGTTTTTGACAGTGTAATGCAACAGCAAACATTCTCATCGACCCGCTATACAAATACGCCTGGCTTAGATAATGCTGTTGGCTGGCCAAAGGAAATCGTCCCATTTCAGCTAATAGGTGTTACCCGGGGCAGCCAGCACGAAAAAGACATTTTAAAAGCAATAGAAACCCTAGAGCGAGCTTCTCGTGTCAACTTCATTCAGAAAACATCAAGCCATACTGACTACCTAAATATTTATGGCTATGCATTAAACGAAGAAAGTGAGAAAGCCAAAATCTGCTCTGCAAACATAGGGTTTGGCAATGGAGGCAGACGCCAAGCATGGATCCCAAGCTACTGTGGTATTGATGTGGCCATCCATGAACTACTACATATACTAGGGTATCGGCATGAGCATCAGCGTACAGATCGTGATTATCATCAGCGAGGGACAGAGCGCTTCTCTTTGACCGTGAACGAAGAATTCGTTCCCTGTGCGCTGCGAAGCGCATTTGAGACTTCATCGCTGGTTTCACGTACGCAACCATACGACTATCAATCCATTATGCACTATCACAATAGCGATAGAACAGGCTGCACCTCTGACGCTTCAGGTAAGGTATTTCGTTATAAAAACCTGGATACAGGTGAAACGATTGAGCAACTGGGCGGAACTCGTTTATCGCAAGGGGACTTAAAGTCATTACGCCATGGCTATGGCCGCCATCGCTCACAAACACCAACCTTGAATGGCCCAAAACACAAAGAACTCTCACACCTCAGTTTTCCACTTATCTGGAAACAGGTACATAATTATCCTGATTTCTTTCGGATTAATGAAACATCAGAAGAGTTTACCGATATCAATGGAAACGGTCGTTTAGATTTAGGAGAACGAAAATACTACCACGTAGATGCATCCGAGTACTGGCAAGATTGGTTTGCTCTGGATTTTGGTAGCGATGCACCGGCAAGAAAGAATGGCTACCGCTATCATTTCACCGTAGAAGCCTGCTGGAATGGGAGCATGTGCTCTAACGAATCCGCAGAGCAAACATTCTCAGTATTGCAATACACCCGTATACCAGAGCCTTACATTGATGATGGCATCCCTGGAGACTCAAAATTCACCGTTCGCTGGAAAAAAGAAGCACAAGTGCAATATGTCGAAGTGTATCGTGATAATAGCTATCTGGGAAAATTTACAGGTGAGTCATTCACAGAAAGTCTGTCTTCCGGTGTCTACACCTACGATATAAAGGCATGTAACGCACGCGGATGTAGCGATGAGGAAACCATTGTACACAGACACACAGTGTCCGGAGAAAGTAAACCATCTGAGGCGCCTGTGATCCTCAGCCCTGCCTGGGCAGAGTTTAATGATGAAACTGAGTTTGAGTTTAGGCTAGTAAATCGGGCAACTGCATACAAATACCAGGTATCTGGGCATGGGGTATCTTATTCAGGCACTGTTAGTTACTCATATGGCAATTATGCGGGCAGAGTAGCGCAGTTTTACACTAGGTGGGTCGAAAGTGGGGATTATCAGGTTTCAATTACCCGTGTAACAGCAACGGATGCGGACCGACGGCAACCAAAACAGTACATGTAAATCTGGACTTTTAATACCCTTTTGCTCTTTACTCACAGCGGCTTTGTTCAGACGCTGTGAGTTCTGATCAAGTCAGACTTCACACCATAAAATATCAAAACTGAGGCATAAAAAAACCCAGCTAATAAGCTGGGTTATAAAAAGTGGGTCCAGTGGGCGGACTCTTAACTGACATCAGCGCCACGCCCGGCGTGCGGCTCAAGTCCGACTCCACTTTACTTCAAGATGATTACTTGAATTTCAGACATAAAAAAACCCAGCTAAAAAGCTGGGTTATAAAAAGTGGTACCAGTGGGCGGACTTGAACCGCCACGCCCGAAGGCAACGGATTTTGAATCCGTCATGTCTACCAATTCCATCACACTGGCATAATTTTTCTTTTATCTTCTAACTGAGAGAAAATAAAGAAAAACCACTTTGAGCTTAGGCTTTTTTTTATATGCCCTCGTCTCTATGCCCAGCATTATACAAATTGGAGGGAGGGTAGCAAGCGTTTTTTACAAAACGTCGTTCAAGTGCTTGGTAAATGAACAACTGCTGAAAACTAGTCGGGTTTTTTAGTGTTAGATTAAAAATCAGGTAGAATAAGCCATATTTCGACTTTAATGAGTGAACTACATGGCTTCGTTTCCCCGTGCGGGCTTAACCCGTCGTCTTGCATCTCTGATCTACGATGGTCTGGTCGTGATTGCATTTGCAATGCTATCAATGGTGGTTTTTTTATTGGTGATTGAAGGCTTTATCTCGGCAGGCTGGCTCTCACAAGGCAGCCATGAAGACGTTTCAGCACTGATCCAGGCTTCTCCTCTGTTGTCATTTTTCCGTGGTTTTGTGTTGATTGCCGTCTCAGTACTGTTTTTTGCTTACTTTTGGACTAAGAGCGGCCAGACCATAGGCATGCGCGCCTGGCGACTGAAAGTGCAAACCCCAGATGGCGAGTTGCTCAGCTGGCCAAGAGCCAGTGCAAGGGCATTGTGTGCACTGCTGGGACTGGGAAATCTGCTGGTTCTGGTCGATTTTAAACATAAACGTGCACTACAAGACATGATCTGTGGCACCGAAGTCGTGGTGTTAAGTAAAGAAGAAAATAAACGTATTTACGATAGCCTGGACTAGCCTGCTTCGCTCAAAATAGCGACAAAAAAGCCTGACTCAGTCAGGCTTTTTTGTGTTCATACCAATTTGCTAACCGCGCTGTCGGTTTAACAAGTAAAATGCCGTTGCGGTAAACAACACGCTGGGCATCACCGCCCCCACCACAGGAGGGATCTCGTAAACCATCACGATTGGACCAAAAATCTCATTGCTCAAATGGAAGATGAGTCCGGTGATCACCCCCATGATAATACGTGCGCCCATGCTCACCGAGCGTAGTGGTCCAAAAATAAAGGACAGTGCAACCAGCAGCATCACAGCAATAGTCAGCGGCTGCATAACTTTGCGCCACAGCGCCAGTTCATAGTTACTGGTATCCTGCTCATTTTGCTCCAGATACTGTAAATACGACCACAGACCAGAAAACGATAATGCATCTGGCTCGACCGAAGCCACATCCAGTCGGTCCAGTGTCAGCTGAGATGCATAAACGAGCGTTTGTGCGTACTCTGTACGGATCTGCTCTTGCTCGATGAGCACTTCTTCAACGGCTCGTAACTGCCAGCCCTCGTCCGTTGCTGTACCCGACTTAGCCCGAGTGATTTTCAGCAGGTTCAGGTCATCATCGAAATGATAAATATTGATATTTTGCAGGTTGCCGGACTTCTCGATATTAGCAATATTGATAAAATTACTGCCATCTTTGGCCCATACGCCCTGCTGCGCTTCAAATACCTCACCGCCATTAATCGCCTGATTACGCAATTGCTTAGCGGTTTGCTCAGCCTGTGGTGCGCCCCACTCGCCCAGCGCCATCATACACAGCGCCAGCACTATGGCCGACTTCATCACTGAGCCGATGATCTGCAACCGCGACATACCCGCCGCCTGCATTACCACCAGTTCACTACTTGAGGCCAACGCGCCCAACCCGGTCAGGCCACCAATCAAGGCTGCCATCGGGAAAAACACCACAATATCACTGGGCATGCTGTACAAAGTGAACAACAAGGCGTCCATCACTTCGTAGGTACCACGACCAACTGAACGCAATTGCTCAATAAATTTGATTAAGGTATTGATGCCCACAAACACCAGCAGCGCAAAGCCTGTGGTTTGCAAAATGCTGCGTCCAAGATACCAGTCCAGCGTTTTCATCATTGTTGTGGCTCCCGTTTTAACAGCATGGAGCGCACCCAAACGCCAAAAGGCCGGCCTTTAGCAATCAAGTAAGCACCTATAAACAACACACATAAGTGGATCCACCACAGTCCTACCGAGGTCGGTACTTTGCCTTCAGCCACCAGGTATTTACCCGCATTGAGCATAATAAAATAGCCAAGATAAATACAAATAGCTGGCACCAGTTTGGCAAACTTGCCCTGTCTGGGGTTCACCACACTGAGCGGTACCGCCAATAAGGTCAGCAAAATAATCGAGATGGGTACAGATAATCTCAGCTGAAACTGAGCGATGGCCTCTGGCGTCCCCATTTGCAACAAACTGGACGAGGGTAAGTCTTCGAGTTTACGGCGCCGCTGTTCTATTTCCTGTTCGCGGATCTGCACCTGATAGCTGCTAAATTCGGTTTTGTTCAGGGCCTGACTAAAGCCGTCGGTTTCGAACCGCTTACCATCACTAAGCACCAATTGCTGTTCACCGGTGCCTTCTTCCACTACCCGGCCACTTTGAGCAAATACAATCCGCGCCGCCTGATTTGATTCACGATCCGGCAGCTGGGCTACAAACACACGATTCAGCTCTTTGCCCTGATCACTGGTGTTGTGTACAAACACCACGGCTTTCTCGTTACCCGTTTGCTGAAACCGTCCGGCCCGGATCTGGCTGAGCCCTGATTCAGCATTGGCTTGCTCACGTAACTGATTTTCTTTTTCACCTGCCCAGGGTGCGACATATAAACTCAACGCGGCCGCCATCAGCGCAATGACAACGCTCGATATCAGAGTCACCCGCACGACATACCACTCACTAACGCCGCAGGCTTTAAGCACTGTCATTTCACTGTCGGCATACACCCGGCTGTAGGCGAGGATAATACCCAAAAATAAGCTCAATGGCAGGATATACACCGCCAGCTTAGGTAAGTTTAAAGCGAGGAAAGACATCACAAGTTTTCCCGGTATGCTGCCACCTGAGGCCTCAGCCAGGATCCGGACAAACTTCTGCGAGATGAAGATGGTCATAAGGGTCATAAAAACGGCGACCTGAGATTTTAATATCTCAGCAGTCAGATATCGAAAAATAAGCAATGTCCGCCCCTATAAAACGTCTCATTTCACTGGAATAGTAGGAAATTTTGAGTAAACTGGTTATTTTAATCACTTTATTATATGCCATCGGATCCAAATATCCTACTAAAGCAACAGGCTAAAGCGCCAAATGCACGCGTCAATTAGCCGTTTTTTAGTTCAGCCTTCAGAAATGGAGTCGCTGAGGCATAAAAAGTTCAAAAAAGACAGCACATTGACTCAGGAGTCGCAATGGAATTCAGCGTAAAAAGTGGTAGCCCAGAAAAACAACGCAGTGCGTGTATTGTTGTCGGCGTATACGAACCACGCCGCCTTTCACCCGTCGGGGAGCAGCTGGATAAAATCAGCGAAGGGTATATTTCTAACCTGCTGCGCCGTGGAGACCTAGAAGGTAAACCCGGCCAGGTGCTTTTACTTCACCATGTACCAAACGTATTGAGTGAACGTGTGCTACTTGTTGGCTGTGGTAAAGAGCGTGAGCTGGACGACAAACAATACAAACAGATCATCGCCAAGACCATCAGCACCTTAAACGACACAGGTTCAATGGAAGCCGTCTGCTTCCTGACTGAACAACACGTTAAAGGGCGTGATACATACTGGAAAGTTCGCCAGGCAGTCGAAACCACTCAGGATAGCCTTTACACCTTTAACCAGCTGAAAAGTAAAAAGAGCGAAGCGCGCCGCCCGCTACGTAAAATCGTCTTTAACGTACCAACACGTCGCGAACTGCCTATTGGCGAAAGCGCCATAGAGCATGGCCTTGCCATCGCAGCCGGTGCTACTTTATGTAAAGACGTGGCAAACATGCCACCAAACATCTGCAACCCTCGCTATTTAGGTGAGCAGGCACAGGCATTAGCCGATGAGTTCGACAACGTCACGGTTAACCTGGTTGGCGAGAAAGAAATGGAAGAGCTGGGTATGCACTCATATCTGGCTGTTGGTCGCGGTAGTGACAATGAATCTGTCATGTCGGTGATCCACTACAATGGCGCTCCGCAAAAGCAAGCGCCTATCGTCTTTGTTGGCAAAGGTCTGACATTTGATTCCGGTGGTATTTCCCTCAAGCCAGGCGAAGGCATGGATGAAATGAAATACGATATGGGTGGTGCCGCGGGCGTACTGGGTCTGATGCGTGCCGTGGTGCAAATGCAACTGCCACTCAACGTCATCGGCGTACTGGCTGGCTGTGAAAACATGCCAAGCAGCAACGCTTATCGTCCGGGTGACATCCTGACCACTATGTCTGGTCAGACGGTTGAAGTACTCAATACCGATGCCGAGGGCCGACTGGTACTGTGTGATGCACTGACCTATGTAGAAGCGTTTGAACCAGAAGTCGTGGTTGATGTGGCGACCCTGACCGGTGCCTGCATTATTGCATTGGGCCACCATGCAACGGGTTTGTTGTCGAACCACAACCCATTGGCGCATGACTTGTTAAAAGCCTCAGAGCAAAGTGGCGACCGCGCATGGCAGCTGCCTTTGTGGGATGATTATCAGGATCAACTGAAAAGTCCGTTTGCCGACTTCACGAACCTGGGTGGACGCCCGGCGGGTACTATCACCGCAGCCTGCTTCCTGTCTAAGTTCACTAAGAAGTACAACTGGGCACACCTGGATATCGCAGGTACAGCCTGGCGTAGTGGTGCTAACAAAGGCGCAACCGGCCGTCCGGTGCCTATGCTAATGCAATACCTGCTTAACCGCGTGGACGTCACTGAGCAACCTCAGGACTAATTGATGGTGTGACATCCCATGTCACCCCTCCACGTTGATTGATGATAGCCGCATTCTGTGTCAGAATGCGGCTTTATTTTGAACGCCGTGTCATATGCAGACTTACCCACTATGACAGGGCGTTTCGCTAGCTAGAAAACCACATGTCATGACCATCAACGCACGCTTTTTTGTATTAAAGCAAGACAATGAGCCGGGCAAACCAGTACCGGCTCATTTTGATCTCGCCGCACGCAGCGCCGCTAAGCTGTATCGCGCCGGACAACGTGTCTTTATTTACGTAGACAGCGTTGAAGATGCCCATGCGGTTGACGAGCACTTGTGGTGTTTTGAGGCCGACAGTTTTGTGCCTCATAATCTGCAAGGCGAAGGCCCCAAAGGGGGCGCACCGGTCGAGATCGGCCAAATGCCACCCGTTGGCAGACGCACTATTTTAATTAATCTGGCACAGCAGCTGCCGGATTTTGTGCGCCGATTCGACAAGATCTATGATTTTGTGCCGGTTGAAAGCAATGCCAAACACGCGGCACGCCAGCGGTTCATGCAACTGCGTCAGCTCGGCGCTGAAATTTCAACCAAAGAAATTGACAACTAAAGTATTTTTAAGGTTCTGTGTAATGGATAAAACCTATAATCCGCAAGATATCGAACAGTCTTTGTACCAAGGCTGGGAAGAGAATGGCTACTTTAAGCCATCAGGTCAGGGCGATGCCTATTCGATCATGATCCCGCCACCGAATGTCACGGGTAGCCTGCACATGGGCCACGCTTTCCAGGACACCATCATGGACACCCTGATCCGCTACCAGCGCATGCAGGGCAAAAATACTTTATGGCAGGTGGGAACGGACCATGCTGGTATCGCAACTCAAATGGTGGTTGAGCGTAAACTGGCAGCCGAAGAAGGCAAAACCCGTCATGATTTGGGCCGCGATGAATTCATCGACCGCATCTGGCAGTGGAAAAACGAGTCAGGTGGCACCATCACAAAACAGCTACGTCGCCTTGGCGCGTCAGTAGACTGGGATCGTGAGCGCTTTACCATGGACGACGGCCTGTCAGAAGCGGTGAAAGAAGTGTTTGTTCGTCTGTATAAAGATGACCTGATCTACCGCGGTAAGCGCCTGGTGAACTGGGATCCGAAACTGCACACTGCGATTTCTGATCTGGAAGTAGAAAACAAAGACAAGCAGGGCCACATGTGGAACCTGCGTTATCCGCTGGCCGATGGTGTTAAAACCAAAGACGGCAAAGACTATATAGTTGTTGCAACAACGCGTCCGGAAACCATGCTCGGTGACACGGGTGTGGCAGTCAACCCGGATGATGAGCGTTATCAGGACCTGATCGGCAAAGAGATCTTACTGCCAATCGTCAACCGTCGTATCCCAATCGTTGCCGACGAACACGCAGACATGGAAAAAGGCACTGGTTGTGTGAAGATCACACCAGCGCACGACTTCAACGATAACGAAGTTGGTAAGCGTCATCAGCTGCCTATGATCAACGTCTTTAACAAAGATGCGGCAATCTTAAGCGAAGGCGAAACCTTCACTTTTGATGGCAAGCCACTGGAGCTGGATGCACCATTGCCTGAGCGCTTCCATGGCCTGGACCGTTTCGAAGCCCGTAAACTGATCGTTGACGAGTTTGAGCAAGCCGGCCTGCTGGAAAAAATCGATGACCACAGCCTGACCGTGCCTTACGGCGACCGCTCTGGTGTAGTCATCGAACCGCTGCTGACTGACCAATGGTATGTGCGCGTTGCACCACTGGCTGAGCCGGCAATCAAAGCAGTAGAAGACGGTGACATTCAGTTTGTGCCTAAACAGTACGAAAACATGTACTTCTCCTGGATGCGTGATATTCAGGACTGGTGTATTTCTCGTCAGCTGTGGTGGGGACACCGTATTCCGGCCTGGTACGACAACGAAGGTAATGTGTACGTTGGCCGCGACGAAGCCGAAGTGCGCCGCGACAACAACCTGGCGGATGACGTGGCTCTGAGCCAGGACGATGACGTACTGGACACTTGGTTCTCTTCTGCCCTGTGGACTTTCTCCACGCAAGGCTGGCCAGAGAACACCGACGACCTGAAAATGTTCCACCCGTCAGACACGCTGGTAACCGGTTTCGACATCATTTTCTTCTGGGTTGCCCGTATGATCATGATGACACTGCATTTTGTGAAAGATGACCAAGGCAAACCTCAGGTACCATTCAAAACCGTTTACGTGACCGGTCTGATCCGCGACGAAAATGGCGACAAGATGTCAAAATCCAAAGGTAACGTGCTGGATCCACTGGACATGATCGATGGTATCGATCTGGAAAGCCTGGTTCAGAAGCGTACCGGCAACATGATGCAGCCACAGCTGGCCGCAAAGATTGAAAAGAACACCCGCAAGACCTTTGCTGACGGTATTGAAGCACACGGCACAGACGCGCTGCGCTTTACTCTGGCAGCGATGGCCTCAACCGGTCGTGATATCAACTGGGACATGAACCGCCTGGAAGGTTACCGTAACTTCTGTAACAAGCTGTGGAACGCCAGCCGTTACGTGCTGATGAACACCGAAGAGCAGGATTGTGGCTTCAACGGTGGCGAGATGCAGGTGTCTCTTGCTGATCGCTGGATTTTGGGCCAGTTCCAGAACACAGTAAAAACCTTCAGTGAGCACCTGGACAACTACCGCTTTGACCTGGCGGCAAACACCATTTATGAGTTCACCTGGAACCAATTCTGTGACTGGTATCTGGAGCTGACAAAGCCAATTCTGTTCAAGGGTAACGAAGCACAACAACGCGGTACACGTCATACCCTGATCACTGTGCTCGAAGGCCTGCTGCGAGTAATGCACCCACTGATGCCTTACATCACAGAAACCATCTGGCAGCGTGTTGCACCACTGGCCGGTATCGAAGCCAATACCATTATGTTACAGAGCTTCCCACAGTTTGATGCATCGCAGGTAGACACGCAGGCGATGGAAGATCTGGAGTGGGTTAAGCAATTCATTCTGGCTATTCGTAACATCCGTGGTGAAATGGACATTAGCCCAAGCAAACCTCTGGGTGTGTTACTGGCCAATGTATCTGAGCAGGACCAGCGTCGTCTTGACGACAACCAGGCATTTTTGAGCTCACTGGCTAAACTGGAAGACATCAAGGTACTAGCAAGCAAAGACGATGCGCCGGCATCGGCAACAGCCTTTATCGGCGACCTGGAGATCATGATCCCAATGGCGGGTCTGATTGACGTCGAAGCTGAAATGGCCCGTATCGCCAAGCAGCTGGAAAAAGCAGAGAAAGGTCTGGCACAGGTCGAGAAAAAGCTGGCGAACGAAAAGTTCGTCAACAACGCACCTGCTGCGGTACTCGACAAAGAAAAAGCCAAACTGGCCGAGTACAGCGATGCAAAAGCTAAGCTGCTTGAGCAAAAAGCGAAAATCGAGAGCCTGTAATGGTTTAGCCTGAGTCGGTTACCTGGCTCTGGGTTAAATATGAAAAAAGAAGCCGCTTAGCGGCTTCTTTTTTAACTCTTTGTAATGACCATAATATTATCACTCTTTCTCAGGCACTCAGAACCGTGCCAGAACTTGATATAAGCTGTTCATATCTATAGGCTTGCCAACGTGTGCCACAAAGCCTTGTGCCAGGTAGCCTTTCACATCCTCCGTCATCACATTCGCCGTCAGTGCAATGACCGGAATACCTGGGTTACGAGCGTGTATCTGTCGCTGAGCTTCATTGCCATCCATTTCAGGCATATGAATATCCATTAGTATTAAATCAAACTCGGTGCATATTGCCGCCTCAACCGCCAGCTTGCCATTTTCAACAATCGTGAGTGTTGCCTGTGTACCTTTTAAAAATGCCTTAATGAGCATTTGATTAATCTTGTTGTCCTCTGCAACTAGAATGTGGCGACCTTTCATATCTGGTGGCGACAGTGACTCGCTTTGTTGCGCGTTTGATTTGAGAGCAGTTTGTGCCAATGGCAATACAACTTTGATTTGGGTCCCCTTTCCCGCCTGGCTGGTTAGCTCCAACGCACCATTCATTAACTTCACGAGGCTCAAAGTAATGGACATACCTAAACCTGTACCACCATATTTTCGTGTCGTTGAACTGTCAGCCTGAGAGAAACGTTCAAAAATTCGCTGCTGAGCTTCCGGGCTCATCCCGATACCTGAATCAATTACATCTATACACAACGCCTGCTGCCGATTGTGCTCTATACAGCTGACAATGACTTTAACACAGCCCTGATCCGTAAATTTCACAGCATTCGAAACAAGATTCAGCAATACTTGCTTGACCCTGACCAGATCGCCCAGCCAGCCGTCTGCAAAAGACTCATCAATGGTCACTAGAAGATCAATACCTTTTCGGCTCACCAAACTATCCAGGTCATATTTCACTGAATCCAGCACATCAAGCAAAGAAAAAGGCACCTGCTCCAGTGTTAACTGGTTCGATTCGATCTTAGAGTAATCCAAAATATCATTAATAATGGTCAACAAGCTCTGAGCCGAAAAAGCGGCGTTATCCAAAATAACTTTTAAATCAGGTTCCAGTTTGGCTTGGTGCAGAAGCTGCAGCCCACCCAGTATGGCGTTCATCGGCGTGCGGATCTCATGGCTCATATTGGCAAGAAAATCACTTTTAGCCTTAACAGCATTCTCCGCTGCTTGTTTGGCTTTTGCCATAGTTTTCATGGCGTTCACTTTTTCAGTGATATCGTAATTAACGCCTATAACTTTGACAGCCTGATTTTGCTCATTTCGGATCACCTCAGCTGTCGCTTTCATTGTTCTAATCTGCCCATCTGGGTGGACCACTCTAAACTCAGTATCATAGTAACCAGTGCCTGCGATGGCCGACTCAAGCAAAGTTTTAGCTGACGTAATATCATCAGGGTGAACACTATTCTCCCAGGCTTCATAAGCGCCTGAGAATGCCTCTTCTGATATACCGTACAACTTATACATCCAGTCATCCCATACCAAAGCATTGCTCAGCAAGTCCCACTCCCAAACACCTATCCCGGCCGAGTCATTCGCCAACTGCATTCTGAATGCACTGACGTCCGCTTTCTCTTTGGCTGCACGTAACTGCTCTTCAACTTCTTTTTGCTTTGAGATGTCCTGAACAATAGACCAGATAAAGTCATGACCGCTCGCATCAGTGATCAGAACACCCGATAACAACACAGGATAGGTATGTCCGAGTTTATGGATATATTCCTTTTGATATGGCCCATAACTCCCCGAGTCAGCCATATCAGCGAGTTGTTTCGCCTCCTGTTCGGCATATTTTTTGGGAGTCAGTTGCCAGTAATCCATCTGATTCAATTCATCAACACTGTAG
The DNA here is from genome assembly GCF_004014715.1 of Pseudoalteromonas sp. R3. NCBI lineage: Bacteria > Pseudomonadati > Pseudomonadota > Gammaproteobacteria > Alteromonadales > Pseudoalteromonadaceae > Pseudoalteromonas > Pseudoalteromonas sp. R3. Next base: position 715,856 of record NZ_CP034835.1, on the reverse strand, counting down.
CCCGTAAAGCGACTGAATTCTGCATTGATATAATCGAACCGCCCATCTTCGAGATAGTTGATGGCAATACCAACCGGCGCGAGGTTTACAAACTCTGCAAACTTCTGCCTTTCTTGTTCCAGCAGCACCTTCACCTTGTCGCTGCTATCTTGAAGCGCATGCTCTCGCGCTTTTATGTCAGAAATATCAGAGACAAATGCCAGCAAAAAAGCGTTACCGCCTTGTTCAATCAAGTGACCGCGCACTCTGACAGGAAAATATGTCCCTGTTTTATGCTGATGCTGGGTTTCAAAATCAATATGCTTGTTTTTCTGAAGCTGTTGCCAAAACGCAGGCCATCGCTGCTGGGAAAAACAAGGGTCCCAGTGCCACAACCTCATCCCTATCAGCTCTTCTCTGCTATAGCCCAACTTTTTACATGCCGCCTTATTCACATAGAGAATTCTAGAGTCAGACGTCACCCAAAACACTTCATCAGCGGCATATTCCATAGACACTTTAAGAAAGCTGAGCAGCTCGGCCTCATTCATCGACGCAGGAAACGCTGTTAAGTCTGCTTCACTATATGTCGCTCCATCAACGCCATTTATATCCGATAAGTTGGTCATACTGAAATCAAGAAAGAATTTATGTTAAAAATGTAGGCGAAATTGAGCGAATTAGAAAGTTTGCATTTTTGAGCATGAGTTAGAACACACACCTAGCCGTTCAGGTAAAAGTCTTTCATAAATCAGCCAAATAGCCGCATTTTTAGAACTTACTTCCTTGTAACGCCCAAAACCATTAACTGCACATTAAACATGGCAACCTTGCATTTTCAAATGTGACAATATAGGGTACATGAAAACAGGGACAAATCATCAACAAGAAGAATCCAAACTCATGATCAAAACGAAACTCACTATACTGGCTGCATGTATCGCGGCCTCGCACAGTGTGGCCGTCTCGGCTGCCGACTATCCACTGATGCCGGGCGATCCGCTGGTATCTCACCAGTGGCATTTACAAAATACCGGACAGGCTGCGTTTTCAGAGCGCGGCGGTAAGGCAGGCGAAGATATGAACCTGTCTCTGACCCATGCGCTGGGTATTCTGGGCACCGGCGTTACTACTGCCGTTATTGACGGAGCCGTGGAGCTGACTCATCCGGACTTGCGCGATAATGTGCGCCCGGGGTCATGGAACTTTACCACTGATACACCCGATCTGGTGCCCAGCGGCCCCACAGATCGCCATGGTACAGCCGTTGCCGGTATTATCGCGGCAAGTGCATTTAATGGCGTTGGCGGCAGAGGTATTGCCCCGCGTGCTGGACTTGTGGGCTTTAACCTGATCTCATCAGGTAATTACAACACCGCCAACTGGCTACAGTCTCACGGCATGTACTCAGATGGGTATAGCAAACACTCTTTTGATTTTCCGAGAGTTTTTAACCAAAGTTATGGCCGTACACTGTCCTCTCCCGTCAGCTTTGACTATGACAAAGAACCCTGGCTTAAAACCTATGAAGATGCACAGGAAGAAATTACGCGTACGACACATGGCGGCCGCGGTGCACTCTTCGTCAAATCGGCAGGAAACGGCTATGCCAGACAAACCTTTAAGGACCCCAATTTAGGTTCCGGCTACTTACGTTTCGACAATGACAACCATGGTTTACCGCTGCAAAATGTCAACCTGGAGCGAATGGATACCTCGTTCTGGAACCTGGTTGTATCGGCTTATAATGCCGATGGTCAGCTCTCTTCCTATTCAACCGTAGGCTCTGCCGTGTTCGTGTCTGCCACAGGCGGACAGTATGGTGTTTATTCTCCGGCGATGATCACCACCGATCTGAGTGGGTGTGACGCGGGCTATAACCCGGCATATGGCCGCAACAATCTGCATGGCGGTCATCCACTGGATCCGACCTGTGATTATGGCGCACGTTTTAACGGTACTTCTTCTGCCGCACCCAGTGCAGCCGGTGCCATCGCCCTGATCATGTCGGCCAATCCGGCGCTAACATGGCAAGATGTACGCCATATCCTGGCCACGACGGCACGCAAAATTGATGCTGATAACCCGGGTGTCTCGCTGGCTTTTGATAATGCACAAGGTACTACCGTCAGTTATCAGGCTATTGATGCCTGGCAGACCAATGCTGCTGGCTATACCTTCCATAATTATTACGGCTTTGGTGCCGTGGATGTAGACGCGGCGGTCAATATGGCGCGATTCTACAACCAGACTCTGGGGCACTTTACTCAGACCGAGCGCTTTGTGATTAGCGCTAACGCTGAGATCCCAGACGGTGATGTGAACGGTGTACAAAGCACTTACCAGTCCACAGAAGCGATGACAGTTGACGCTGTTCAGGTGCGCGTCAATATCGACCACACCAGCACCCGAGATCTCGCGATTGAGTTGATCTCTCCTGCTGGTACTCGCAGCGTCATCATGACACCACGCACCGGTACAATTCTGGGTAAAAGTGGTATGGACAACACGCAAATGCTGACCCACCACTTCTATGGGGAACAGGCACAAGGTGACTGGACCTTACGCGTTATTGATACAGCAGCTGAGGATGAATACTATATTTTTGATCCCCGTGCTGCAGGCGCACCTAATGTTAATATGGTGCACAGAAACAACCTTGAAAATGGCCTGCTGAAATCGTGGGACATTCGTTTCATCGGTCGTAAATAAGGAGTACTGACATGAAAAAACAACTAATCGCGACCGTGCTACTCGCCTGCGGTATATCCACTGCCAGCGCGTCCACCACAGATGTTTATGAGGCACAGCCACTGAGTTCTGCACTGAGTCACAGCGTTACACTGAACGGTAAACATTACCTCACCACCAGCGAGACATTACTGAGCGGTGCCACCATCACAGATGCCAAGTCTGGTTCGATCTATATTCTAACAGGTGAGGTAGTAGCGCAGCTGGAGCCACTGATTGATGCCCGGGAGTTTGCCGCAGCACACAAGCTGAAGCTGGTTTATGTCAGAGCCAACCGTGCTATCTTCGCTGCCGACGCCAACACTGAGCTGCGTGAATTTAAAGCCTATATTGCAAGCCTGGCGGGGGTCACCAGCACACAATTCGGCATTGAAATCGAAGGGTTAGAATCAGAATAACCCAGTCGCGATATCCAGCACAGGCGCTGGATATCGCCCTTCAAAGACGCCTAATAAATCAGGCCCCCTTAATCAACTCACAGAGATTCGATACGCCAGAGGCTACGACCATATCAGTACAGCGCATAGCCCGTTTATTTAATTTTTTGTTCACCCAGCCAGTTGATACGATAAAGGTCTCGTCGTCTGTCCAGATAGTTTCTGACAGACCCCTCATGACGCAGTTCATGCAACTTCTCCAGATCTAAGTCGACAATCAAGGTCATTTCTGTGTTCGGGGTGGTTTCAGCCATGGTCGCATCGTGAGGAAACGCAAAATCAGATGGAGAAAATACCGCTGACTGAGCATACTGAATATCGGCCCCATCCACCTTGGGCAGGTTCCCCACACTGCCCGCCGTCACCACATAGCATTCGTTTTCAATGGCACGGGCTTGCGCGCAACAACGTACCCGTAAATAGGCATTTTTAGTATCTGTCCAGAAAGGCACAAACAGGATCTGCATCCCCTGCTCTGACAGCAGGCGCGCCAGCTCAGGAAACTCCACATCGTAGCAGATCAGAATACCAATCTTGCCAAAGTCGGTATCAAACACACTCAGGCTATCGCCACCTTGCATGATCCAGGCACTTTTTTCATACGGGGTCGGGTGAATTTTAGTTTGCGACTCTATGGTACCGTCGCGCCGGCAAAAATAAGACACATTGTAGAGTGCTTTGTCTTCTATCACCGGAATTGACCCTGCGATAATATTAATGTTGTAGCTGACCGCCAGATGGGAGATGGCTTCCACTACTTCATTGGAAAATGCCGCCAGTGCTTTGATGGAGTCCAGCGAGTTCTCGTGCGCCTCTATGCCCATCAATGGCGCATTAAACAACTCAGGCAGCAATGCCAGATCGCACTGATAATCGGCCAGTGCATCAATAAAGAACTCCACATGCTGGGTCAACTCAGCAACGGAATTAAGCGGACGCATCTGCCATTGTACACAGCCTACCCGGGCGGATTTTTTGACCGCGCCAAACAAAGGGGATTCATGGCGCTCGTAGTACAGGTTGGTCCATTCCAGCAAGGTTGCATACCCTTTGGACTCTTTGTCTTCCGGCAGGTATTTATTGAGTACGCGCTTTACTTCAAAGTCGTTAGACAGCTGAAAGCTGAGTATGGGGTCATAGATTTCTTTTTTCTTTACCAGCTCAATATACTTTTGTGGCGACATCTCGCTGGCATGGTGTTGATAGTTAGGAATGCGTCCGCCGGCCACAATCGATTTAAGATTTAGGTTTTGGCATAGTTCTTTTCTGGCCTCGTACAAACGACGTCCCAGACGCATGCCCTGATAGTCAGGGTGCACAAAGACTTCGGCACCATAAAGCACATCTCCCTGCGGGTCATGTGTTGTGAGATAGGCGTCACCGGTTATTTCATCATAGGTATGGTGGTCGCCAAACTTGTCATAATCCACAATCAAGGAGAATGCTGCGGCGACCACTTTACCATGGTCTTCAATACAGATCTGACCTTCGGGAAAGCTGCTGAGCTGAGCCTTGAACTGCTTCTCTGACGGGGCGCCTCCCAGATCAGGGTAAACAATACCCATCACCTCTTTAAGATCTGCATAATCCTCCACCTCCAGGCTGCGCAGATTGAGTTTATGTTCAAAGTTATCAGTTAAGTTACTGTCGCTCATTATTACTCCTGCTTGCTTTCAACTTTTTTTGTAAGACACTCACCCTGATAAAGATAGTCGCTGCTAAACCGGCTCACAAACTGACACACACCAAGTCACCCAGTGTATGCCCTGACGATCACTCGGCGTTTGCCAGCCAACGCATCACATTGAGCAGAAAACCTTCGTTGTGCTCAGCCCCTTCTGAAGCCAGCCCATATTTTTGCCCTGATTGTGTATCCACTTGCGAGGAAAACATCATGCCTTCAGCAAATACAGCGACCCGCCCTTTACCAAACTCAAGCACCGCGCCCTGGCTCCAGCCATCCACAGACATACGTGGCGTGTCCGCCGTGATCTGAAAAGGTACCTGAGGGTTAACCGACATAGCTTGCGGGCCAAGCGTAAGCAGTGAAATCGCGCCTTCTGGCGCTTTGAATGCCGAGCCACCAAACGAGCGAACCTGTTCGATTTGACCTGTCGATTGGTCTGTTGCTGCCGCTGAAGCTGCACCACCTACAGCGCCCGTCAGACCAAACCCTGTCATGGATGACGCACCTGGCAGCTTTCTCAGCGCAGGCACGACCGCTAAGGTAATTGCATGCTGTGCTAAGGTATTATCATGAGTTGTGAACTGTGCATTACCTACGTGACCATGGCTGAATTCAAATCCCAGTGCATGGGTCAGGTTTTCTATCACTTTAGGAAACGGCGTATGATCGGCCACTAAAAACAACGCGCCACCTTGCTTCACCCACTCTGTCACCACTGTGACTTCTTGCATGGTAAGGGCATTGCCAAAGGGGGGATTCCAGTCAGTCCGGTCTTTGTCCAGCGCATTGGCTATCACTAAAATATCAGCCTGATTCAGGTGCTCTGTATTGAACGTAACCTTGCTTGCTTTAACCGTATAGCCATCGCTTTGCAGTACCTGCGTAAAAGGCCGGAAACGGCCATTCATGGTTAAAAAGTTATGGTGGGCTTCATCGATAAAAACGACCGGACTATTGTCGGATAAAAAGCTGCGCTCGGTGTTTTGTGGGGTAAAGTCAGGGTCGGCTTGTTGTGCACTGTCGGAGCAGGCGCTCAGAGCCAGAGCAAATAAACTTGCCGTTAGCGTGTTAACTAACCAATTCATCTTGCTGTCCTTAATAGCAGATAACGCATGGCCAAGTTGTAGCAAAGATACCGGCAAGTTACCAGAAATAGACGAAAAGGTGAGCAGCTGCTCGCCGACATCAATACATCATGTCAGCGAGCAAAGAACAGATGTGTGAGTTATTGAATACCAATACTTTCACGAATTTTGATCATCTGCTCCTGCAAACTGTGTTGAATATCCCGTACCTGCTGATTTGAGCCGTTCACCTGTTGTTTCATCAGGGCCATCGCACTGCTGAAGTTATCTACCAGCGAACTTTGCTGCTGAGCCAGCTCCATGGCATGCTCGGCCACCTGGCTGGCTCCCTGAGCGCGCTCAGCAACCCCTTCAGAATTACTCTTCAGTTCCTGCGCATGTTCAGTTTGTTGCTGTGCTTCGTCTGCCAGTGCGCTGATCTGCGACGACACCTTACTTGAATTGTCACTGAGGATGTTCAGCTGTTCATTGATGTCTGACAACGAGTCCTGCGTTTGCTGAGCCAGCTTGCGCACTTCATCGGCCACCACTGCAAACCCTCGCCCGTGCTCCCCGGCACGCGCCGACTCAATGGCCGCATTCAGTGCCAGCAAGTTGGTTTGCTCTGCAATGGTGCGGATCATTTCAATCACTTTGCCCACATCAGCCACCCCGTTTAACAGCTCATTGAGACTGGACAAGCCCTGCTCCACTCGTTGCTGAGTACTGGAACTTGCGCTGAGCATTGACTCGGCATAGCTCACGCTCTGCTTCATCGCAGAGAAAGTTTCACTGGCGTTATCCGACACCTGCTGATTGATTTCACTGGCCTCTGAACCCAACGCTTTGATCTCGTCAAGCTGATGCTGATTCTGCTCCACCTGAGAGGAGGTGGTTTCTGCCAGCTCACTAATACTGGCCAGGTTGGTATTCATATCCTGCATAAAGTCATTGATCACCGCCAGCATTTGCTCCCGCTCCTGCGCTTCATCACGCTGACGTTCAATAAGCTGATTAAAGTAACTGGCTATTTCGCCAATTTCGGTATTAGCATTCTGACTGTCGATGTTTTTCAGCTCATTGCTTTCTATCAGGAAAGCAAAGCCATTACGGAGCTGGCGAAGTGGCGTCAGTACCTGACTAAACTGCACGATATATACAGCAATGGCCAATAACACCAGTAAACCAATGGCCACACCAAAAATCGTAAAGACGTTTTGCTTAAGCGTATTTTGCTCTGCCTGCAGGGCTTCTTCAGCACTCAGTACCAAGGCCGAAATCGCCTTAATATCCCCTCGCAGCTGAGCCATGCCCTGCTGGCGTTGTTCAGCCTGAGCCAAGGTATTTTCCAGGTCGCGACTGAAACGCTTGGGCCAGCTGTTCAACTCTGCTTTGATCTCCAGTGCTAAATCTTCTGCCTCAGCCCCCAGAAATAACTCGTCTTCGTCAATTTCACTCATTACCCCTAAGTTGGCCAGGCGGTCTATCTGCTGTGCCAAATCCTGAAGGCGACGCACGCTGTTTAACAGGTTTTGACGTGTTTGCTGCTCAAAGTGGATCACCAGCTGATAGGTGTAAATACTGAGGTTGGTGACTTCCCCATAATAATCTGATGCCAGCGCGTAATAGCGTGGCGCCAGCGGATGCTCCGAGGCTTTGGCCGTATAGCTCATTAAAGAGGATGCCGAACCCGACATTTGTCTGATGGCGTTGTCCAGCAGCGCCATTTCATTACCCGACAGCTTACCGAGGGCACGGTATTTACCATTAATGTCGCTATCAAGTGCATCAAGTTGATTCGTCATGTCAGAGGCAAGCACTGAAGGCAACGCTGTCAATTGACGCTGTTTGAGGTCTGCTATTTGTTCGCTGGCCTTGCTGAGCTCCTGGCTGTCACCTGTGCTCAGATAATCTTCGATCGTACCGGCAAGATCGATCAGTATGGTGTTTTTCAGCGTAACATAAGCGTTGTTTTGTTTGTCTAATTCACTAAAGACCTGACTAGCCCAGAACAAAGTGGCGGCCAGCACGATACTGGCCAGAGCCAGTAACACGGCAAGCAGCCGAGTAAAAGTAGAAACACGCATTAGATACTACAGCCATATTGATTCAAATTCGGGCGTAGACTATTAATGTTTTATGACAGTTTGATGTAGATTGCTCAGAAATCAATCAGCCAATTTTAAAAACATACTTTTGGCGTAGAAGAAGTAAATACCTTTTACAGGAACTTTACTTCATACAGATGACAAGCAGAGTTTTGGAGATTGGTATTACTTCATTGCCGCTTTAACATACACATCAAAGCGGTTCTTTTTGGTCTCGATCTGCATACTGGGTTTTTGCTCATTCAGAAATGGCGCATAGTCGGGTCGCTTGACCACCACACGTTTCGATGCCAGTGCATGAGCAAACGGTAGTAAGGCATCGGCATCGGCATCTCCGCCTACCAAAGACTGGAACACCCGCATTTCTTTTTTAACCTGCGCCGATTTCTCACGATGCGGAAACATAGGATCCAGATACACCACATCTGGCTGTAGCTCGCTCTGTGCCAGCAGATCGTGGCTGGAGCCAAACACCATACGCATATTTTGCTGCATCCAGCTGCCTATCTCAGCGTCCTGATAAGCGCGCTCCAGACCATCAAACAGCAATGCCGCCACAACCGGGTGGCGCTCGTGTAAAATCACTTCACAGCCCAGCGCTGCCAGCACAAAGGCATCTCGCCCTAGCCCCGCAGTGGCATCCAGTACCACAGGAGTTGCCCCTTTATTTAGCCCCACTGCCTTGGCGATGGCCTGCCCTTTACCGCCACCAAACTTACGACGATGTGCGCTCGCTCCCGTAACAAAGTCAACCCGGATACCACCCAGCTTAGGCTCATCAAGCTTTAATAGCTGCAATCCGGCCTCATCAAAGGTTAAACGAAAATTAGGATTGTCCTGCTGCCAGGTTTGCAAGGCAAACTGTTGTTCAATTCGCGCTAAATAAGGACGGTTTTCGGCAAAAGGGGTATGGATGATCAACAGCAGGCTCCGCAAATAGTAACGCAGGGATTATATCTGGATCATCACGGTTATGAAATCTCTGTCTTGCGCATGCTGAGCTGCGATTAAAACAGCTCGATATCTGTCTGTGCTGGCACGTCTTCTTCACCCCAGGGTTTAGCCATCTGGTTTAAACTCTGGATAAGTTCATGCCGAACTTCGGTGATTTCACCCAGTTTATAGCGAATAATCGAGAATTCATCATTAACCAGTGAAAAGTGCTCGTATAATTGTTTTATTTCAGCCTGCTTGCCATTTTCATGCTCATCGGCCACATACTCAGAAAACTCGGTCAGCTTGCTGTTAAATGCTGTAGCAACATCACCCAGTTGATCGCTCAGCGATTCAAACGCCAGGCCAATTTGCTCTACTTTGTTCAATGCCACCTCACTGACTTCCATATCCTTAATTTTGGCATTGGTAGCTTCGAGAATATGCGGCAATAGATCTTTGTAACGGCCATATAACCCTACGTCATCCATAGGCATATTCTTAATCAGCAGAGATACTTTGGGGTAGTTAATTATGGTGCGACGGCCAAAATCCACAAAGCGGTCGCCATCACGGTGTTTCTCCAGCAGCTCCTGCTCCAGTGGCTGAATGGCGCCTTCCTGAGAATAAAAAACTTCGCCCTCGTGATACCAGAACGCCACCGCAACCTGCAATTGCAGGGGTACAAAAAATTCAAAAAAGTACTCAGACAGAGTATTGAGGTCATGAGCATGATAGGACTGACCCACATAACGCATGATCCGACCCATATCGCCAGAATCCGACATTGCGATTTCGGCTGTGATCTGTGCTTTTTGCACATCCTGCTTAAGCTTGAGCGATTGGCGACGATACTCATCCAGCACCTTAATGCGCGCCAGCATTTCATCGCTGTCGAAAGGCTTAACAATGTAGTCGGCCCCGCCAGCATTGTAGCCGCGCATTCGCTCAGAAATGGCACTCTTAGACGACAAAAACATCACCGGAATATCACACAACTGAGGATTCGCTTTCAGCCGCTCACACACCTCAAAGCCCGAAGGGCCAGGCATTTCTATGTCGAGCAAAATAATATCCGGCTGCTGCTCCTGGGCCATTTTCAGCCCTTCTTCGCCACTGTATGCGTGGATAACTTTGCAGCTGTGCAATAAGGATTGTTCGACAATGTGATGTACCAGTTTATCGTCATCAATGGCCAGTACTAAATTGCTCATGCAGCGGTCCCTACAAGGTTGGTTCTCTAAAACAGCATAGCGCGAACTGTCTAATTTGCGAATGGAAAACACCACACAAGCGACTTATGTGGTGTTTTTAAGTCAGGTCTGGCGGCATGCGGGGAACAGATGTTCAAAAAGCCGCCAGAAAGACGGCTTATGCCGCTTTTTCGATGCCACTGTGACGCAGCAGTGCGTCGACACTGGGTTCACGGCCACGGAAACGCGTGAACAGCGTCATAGGATCTTCAGCTCCCCCTTTCTCAAGGATATGCTGCATAAAATCGGTACCTGTCTGACCGTTAAAGATCCCTTCTTCCTCAAAACGCGAGAACGCATCAGCCGATAGCACTTCAGCCCATTTATACGAGTAGTAACCTGCGCTGTAACCACCAGCAAAAATATGGCTAAAGCTGTGCGCGAAGCGATTGAATTCCGGCGCCTTGACGACCGCAGTCTTCTCTCTGACCGCATTCAAAGTGTGCTGGATCTGACATGGCTTAGCCGGGTCAAAGTCCGCATGGATATGGAAGTCAAACAAAGAGAACTCTATCTGACGCAACATCTGCATGGCTGACTGGAAGTTTTTCGCCGCCAGCAGCTTGTCCAGTAGTGCTTTTGGTAATGGCTCACCTGTCTCATAATGACCGGAAATAAACGCCAGTGCCTCTTCTTCGTAGCACCAGTTTTCCAGGAACTGACTTGGCAGCTCTACCGCATCCCAGGCTACCCCGTTGATACCCGCAACCGCTGATGCATCAACCTGAGTCAGCATATGGTGAATGCCATGGCCAAATTCATGGAATAAAGTGGTTACTTCGTTGTGAGTGAACAGTGCAGGTTTATCACCTACCGCTTTATTGAAGTTACACACAAGGTAGGCAACTGGCGTTTGTAACTCGCCACTGGCACGTACTTTACGGCCCATGCAGTCGTCCATCCAGGCGCCGCCACGTTTGTGCTCACGGGCATACAGGTCGAGATAGAAGTGACCACGCAGAGTGCCTTGTGCGTCGTGAATTGCAAAGAAGCGCACATCAGGGTGATAAGTATCAAAGTCCTGAATTTCAGTCACTTTAATACCGAACAAACGGTTCACGGTTTCGAACAAGCCGTTTAACACAGTATCTGCCGGGAAGTAAGGGCGCAGTATTTCGTCAGAAATAGCATATTTGGCCTGTTTCAGTTTCTCGCCATAATAGCCATAGTCCCAGGCAGCCAGCTCTGTGGCTCCGTACTCTTTTTCTGCAAATGCTTTTAACTCTGCCAGCTCATTTTCGGCCTGAGGCTTGGCATGTAACGCCAAATCGTTCAGGAAGGTAAATACCTGCTCAGGAGATTGTGCCATTTTAGTGGCCAGTGATTTATGCGCATAGCTGTCAAAACCCAGCAACTGAGCCAGTTCATGGCGCAGTGCCAGCTCTTCGCTCATCAACTCTGAGTTATCAAATTCTCTAGCATTCGGACCTTGATCAGACGCTCGGGTCACATAAGCACGGTACATCTCTTCACGCAGCTCACGATTATCGGCATACGTCATGACAGGCAGGTATGAAGGAATGTCCAGCGTGAACACCCAGCCTTCAAGTTCTTTGCTTTGCGCTGTATGTGCCGCCAGTGCCAATGCAGACTCAGGCAGACCTGATAACGCAGCTTCGTCGGTCACATGCTTAGTCCAGGCTTGTGTCGCATCCATCACATTATTGCCAAACTTAGACGACAACTCAGACAAACGCGCACTGATCTCGCCGTAACGCTTTTGTTGTTCTGGTGCCAATGCAATACCCGACAGCTTGAAGTCACGCAATGCGTTTTCTAAGGTTTTTTGCTGGGCTGTGCTCAGTGTGGCAAAGGAGTCTGATTCTTTGAGTGACTTGTATGCCTGATATAAGCCCTGATGTTGACCTACATAAGTACTGTATTCTGAGATCAAAGGCAGACAAGCATCGAATGCCTGACGTAATGCATCGTTATTGACCACTGAGTGCATATGCGAAACCGGTGACCACATGCGCGACAGCTTATCGTCGGCTTCTTCGAGTGGCAGCACCAGGTTTTCCCAGCTGTATGAATCGTTTTTCAGCACCTCGTCTATGGTGTCTCGGCAATGTGCGATGGCTTGTTTCAGTGCCTCCACAACGTGTTCTGGTTTAATTTTTGAAAACGGTGGCAAGCCTTCCATGCCAATTAACGGGTTAGTCATAACGCCTCTCTGTTGATCTTTGATTATCTTTTATATTTGGGTGTTTCTTTAAAAAAAACAAGGTACACCAGCCAATCCAGACAAATTAAATCGGGGTTTGTTCAGTCGGTGTTAGTTTGACCTGATGGACCTTACCTGTGTGCCATCGAAAAAAGCGATGACCCCTATCGGAAAAATTTATCCCACCGGACTTTGCCCCGGCTAATATAGTGTTAAGCTAGTGCCATTTATCAGCATTTATAGAGAATTAATCATGGCACAACATTTTGATTATATCGCCATTGGTGGCGGTAGCGGTGGTATTGCCTCAGCCAACCGCGCTGCAATGCGTGGCGCCAAAGTGGCACTCATCGAAGCTAAGCATATGGGCGGCACCTGTGTAAACGTAGGTTGCGTACCTAAGAAGGTGATGTGGCACGGTGCGCAGGTGGCCGAAGCCATTAAGCTGTACGCACCGGATTATGGCTTTGATGTAGAAGTCAAAGACTTCGACTGGAGCAAACTGGTTGAAAGCCGCGAAGCCTATATTGGCCGTATTCACCAGGGCTATAATAAGTACCTGGCCAGCAATGGCGTGACCGTGATCAACGGCTTTGCCAAATTCGTTGATAACAACACGGTAGAAGTTAACGGCGAGCACTACACCGCCGAGCATATCTGTATCGCCGTGGGTGGCCGCCCGTCGATTCCAAATATCCCGGGTGCGGAGCTGGGCATAGATTCTAATGATTTCTTTGAGCTCAAGGCACAGCCAAAGAGCGTGGCTGTGATTGGTGCAGGCTACATTGCCGTTGAACTGGCAGGCGTACTACACAGCCTGGGCACAGAAACACATCTGTTTGTACGTAAGCATGCCCCGCTGCGTAACTTTGACCCTATCCTGGTCGACACCCTGACCGAAGTCATGGACAAAGAAGGGCCAACACTACACACCCACAGCGTACCTAAATCACTGAGCAAAAACGACGACGGCAGCGTAACCCTGCACTTAGAAAACGGCGAGTCACACACGGTGGAGCATGTGATCTGGGCCATAGGTCGAGAGCCAGTGACGGATAAAATCAACCTGGCTGCCACCGATGTGGCCATCACAGAAGGCGGCTACGTTAAAGTTGACGAATATCAGAACACCTCGGTATCTGGCATTTATGCTTTGGGCGACATTATGGACGGCGGCATTGAGCTGACGCCTGTCGCGGTAAAAGCTGGCCGTATGCTGGCAGAGCGCCTGTTTAACCCGGATATGCCCAACGCCAAAATGGACTACAACCTGGTCCCGACCGTGGTCTTCAGCCACCCGCCCATCGGCACCATCGGCCTGACCGAACCAGAAGCCATTGAACAGTATGGTGAAGACAACATCAAGGTTTACACCTCGACCTTTGCAGCCATGTATACCGCAGTAACCCAGCACCGCCAGCCCTGCAAAATGAAACTGGTGTGTGCCGGTGAGGACGAAAAAATCGTTGGCCTGCACGGCATCGGCTTTGCCGTAGATGAAATGATCCAGGGCTTTGGCGTGGCCATGAAGATGGGCGCCACCAAAGCGGATTTTGATTCGGTAGTGGCGATTCACCCAACGGGGTCAGAAGAGTTTGTTACTATGAGATAAAGTTCATCGTAACCAAACGGCTTACATGGTCGTTAACCTAAGCACCGTTCGGCTCCCGAGTCGCCCTTGAATACCCTAAACATAGCTTAGGGTATTCGGTGCGTTTTTTAGAATGTAAAACGGACCGTCACTGAATGATGGCCACTTTCCTTCACTTTAACCAGCACTTTGGCACCATCAGGAATCACAACGTCAGCGGTCATTTTGTTATCACCCGCAGCCGTTAACGCCGCATCTGCTTTTTTACCATTGGCAAGTACAGTAATATCGCCTGTTACTTTAGCCGTTGGATAAGGTTTACCGTGATCACGAAGATACAAGCTTGCACCGGTTTCTCCGCGTACCAGCTCAAATACCATTTCATGTTCAACCTTTACCACACCGCCATGTAACGGTTTGGTGTCACCGTGCGCCTGTGAAAACGGTGCAAAAAACAGTGCGCTCAATGCAATGAAAGCAAGTGTTATCAATGTGTTTTTCATATTTTATTTCTCTCTTTGTGTTGATAGTAAAATGGTGCCCCGATGCGCCTTCACAAAGGGGCATTGGTTTATTAAATTAGCTCTTTTGAATTACTGTTGAGCCATTGCTCCGTTGGTCCTTTACCAAATTTCCAGTACAGCAAGGGGGTCAATAAGGTATCCAGCAGAGTCGAGCTCATCAGGCCGGAAAAAATAACAATGGCCACCGGATGCAGTATTTCCTTACCAGGCTGATCTGCTGCCCACAGTAACGGAATGAGTGCAAACGCCGTTACCATTGACGTCATCAGTACCGGAGACAATCGTTCTTTTGCGCCGCGTATTATCAGGGTTTTATCAAATGACTCCCCCTCAAAGCGGATTAGATTTAAGTAATGGCTGATTTTTAAAATACCATTGCGTGCTGCAATTCCAGTAAGCGTGATAAAACCAACAACGGAGGCCACCGATAGTGAGGTTTTGGTTAACCACATGGCGAACACCGCACCAATCAAGGCCATCGGCAAACTACACATGATGATGACTGCAAATACCATTGACTGATAACGTAAGTAGAGCACCAGAAAGATTAATGCGAATGACAAAACGCTAAGCACGATCAGTAAACGCATGGCTTGTTCCTGTGCTAAGAATTGCCCCTCCAGACTGATAAAACTATCATCGGGTAATTGATGTTCCGCCACTATCTCTCGAACAGAACTTAGCAACTGTTTTACATCAACATTTTCACTATTGGCGTAAAGCACTAAGCGACGGCGACCATTTTCCCTGAGCACCTGGTTAGGCCCGTCTTGTAATTGAATATCTGCAATATACGAGACCGGAATGGCTCCCGCCGGTGAATCAATCAAGGTATTGGCGATGGCACTGGGTGTGCGATCCGCATCCTCCAGCCTGAGCACCAGTTCGAAGCGCTTCACCCCATCAATGACATCCGTAACACTGGTGCCTTCGGTAAGCATATTCAACTGACGCAGTGCAGAGCCCGGTGTGAGGCCATATTTGGCCAGTTCGTCATATTTTAAACGCACACTCAGCTGCGGAATAAGTACTTGTTTTTCAATATTGACATCAACCAGGCCAGGCACACTTTCGAGCTTTTTACGCAGCCGCTCAGCACTGATCCGCAACCCTTCTAAATCATCACCAAAGAGTTTTATCGCGAGTTGAGCCCGAACACCTGACAACAGGTGATCAAGTCGATGCGAAATTGGCTGGCCAATGGCAACTTGTCCAGGCAATACAGATAGCTTGTCACGAATTTCAGCGAGGACTTCTTCGCGGCTGCGCGCTGATGGCACTAAATCAACATCCACTTCAGACGAGTGAACCCCTTCAGCATGTTCATCTAACTCAGCGCGACCCGTTCGCCTGCCAACCTGTGTGACTTCCGGCACAGACAACAGCAGAGACTCGGCTAAATGGCCCATTTTATTTGACTCGCTCAGCGATGTACCCGGCTCAAAAATAATGCCGAGCACCAGAGAGCCTTCGTTAAAGGCAGGTAAAAACGCGCGGGGAAATTGTGTGATACTGGCCGCTGAAATAACCGCGACAAGGCCTGTTACTGCTATCAATTGCTTTGACTTAGGCAACGCCCAGTCAATCCAAAGACTTTGTAAATGCTTAAGTTTAATAACCAGCCAGCTGTCACCCTGATGGATCACTTTGGCATTGGGCAGCAAGTAGTAGCACAGCACCGGCGTGACAGTCATAGACACTAATAACGAGCCGAGGATCGCCACGATATAGGCCAGGCCAAGCGGTGAAAACAACCGTCCCTCAATACCGGGTAACGCAAACAAAGGTAAAAACACCAGGATAACAATGGCGGTTGCGTAGACAATGCCCGAACGTACCTCAACACTGGCTTGCCAGACCACCTCAAATACTGACTTTGGCGAGTGCAATTGTGCATTTTGTTTTAAACGGCGCAGAATGTTCTCAACATCCACCACGGAGTCATCCACTAATTCGCCAATCGCAATCGCAAGCCCCCCCAGCGTCATCACGTTAATACTTTGACCTAGCCACTGGAAAATCAACACCGTGACAGCCAAGGAAAGCGGAATGGCAATCAGTGAAATAATGGTTGTTTTAACTGAGAGCAGGAACAAAAACAGCACAATTGTGACCATGATTGCGCCATCCCGCAGGGCTTCTGTGACGTTATCAATTGACGATTTGATAAAGTCGGCCTGACGAAACAAGACCTGCGGCTGCGCGATACCTTTTGGTAAACCCGTTTCTAATTCAGCCAGCGCCGCTTCAATTTGCGTTGTTAACTGAACCGTATCGGCATTAGGTTGTTTTTGCACATTGATCACCACCGCGGGCTTGCCATTAAAGCCACCATCACCGCGCTTTTCAGCTGCGGCATAACTCACCGATGCGACTTCGGATAGCAACACCGGACGCCCCTCGTGCCAGCCAACCGCAAGGCTTTTAAGATGGTTAACATCTAAGGTACGCCCCTGATGGCGAATTAGGTACTCTTGATTGTTCAAATCCACAAAGCCACCACCAAAATTAGCGGCAAAATCACTGACAGAGGCCTGAAGCGATTCTAAATTCACTTTGTGTTGACGCATACGCACCGTATCCGGCGAAACACGCAGCTGACGGACTTCACCACCAATCGGGATCACCTGCGAAACACCAGGAATAGCCAGTAAACGTGGTCGTAAAACAAAATCGGCATATTCTCTGGCAGCCATTGCATCGGTATCGCCCTGCTCATCAACAGGCAAGGCAATTAACATGACTTCACCCATAATGGATGATACCGGTCCCATCACCGAGGTTATGCCCGCAGGCAATTGCTCTGAGGCCAAATCCAGCCGCTCCGAGACCAGCTGGCGATTGCGGTAAATATCCGTATCCCACTCAAATTCAATGTAAACAATGGATAAACCAATGCCTGATGTTGAACGGATCCGCGTGACACCAGTCACACCATTGAGCAAATTCTCAAGTGGAAACGTCACCAGTTGCTCGACTTCTTCAGGTGCCATACCGCCTGCTTCAGTCAGTACGGTGACCACGGGCTTGTTCAGATTTGGAAAGACATCAACCGGCAGTTTTTGCCCTTGCAAAACGCCGTAAGCCATCATGACAAAGGCCAGCAAGAGCACAACCAAACGGTTTTTAAGGCTGCTTTTGACTAATAAATTAAACATCTTACCGCCTATCTCACCTGGTTGAGTAGTGATGCACCGTCAACCACAACGCGGTTATCTGCGCCTAAGCCTTCAGTGACTAACACAAGTCCAGGCTCAAGGTGTTGATAACGAATGAGCTGTGGCAAAAAGCGCTCTGCCGAGAGCTTAATCCACACTTGTGGCAAATTATTTTGACTCAGTACGACCGCATCAGCAGGGATCACAATGCCTTTGAGCTTTTCATCAATCGGCGCCTGTATGCTAATACTCTGATTAATAAACAAGTTAGTATTATCCTGGCCCTGTGACAGCTCAAAGTTGAGGTGCACTAAGCCGTTGACCAGCTCAGGTGAAAAACCAAGGTAATTGAGTGAAATATCAGGCTGCTCGACAACTTTCGCAGATGTTAGCTGCTGAGTTAACGCAAAATCACGGGTGCTGGCTTCAACTAAAAACTGCTCAGGGGCAATGATCTCAAATAACGCTTCGCCTGCTTCAACCCACTGCCCTCTGGAGACTGTGTGGTTAATGAGTACACCTGAGATAGGTGCAATCAGTACCTCTGGTTTTTCTAGGCCTTTTTGCAGTGCTTGCGCTTGCTGTTGTAAGCTTAACAGCTCCGTTTCCAGCTGCTCTAACGCTTGTTTCGAGGCTAAATCTCCCAGCTTTTTTAAGCGCTCCACATCGCGATTGGTTTGATCAATGCGGTTGCGAATAGCGATTAACTCGCTGGTTTGGCTTGCCAATTCGTATGCGGTGTCCTGGTAACGGATAAGCCCCAGCACATCCCCAGCTTGTACCTTTGCACCAGTTGGGTGGATACCCGTTTGCGGCGCGTCCAATCGGCCGTCACTGCTGGATTGAATTTTTGCGTACCCGTCAGGGTGAGGTTTAACAATGGCATCCAGGCGAACCTGTTTTTTCACTTCAGACTCACGCACAAACTGAGTGCGTACATTCAGTAATGCCTGGTGCTTCATCGGCATAATGACGGAGCCGTCAGCTTGTTTACCTAATGCGCCTTCAACCTTATTTGGTTTTTGATCGAGGTGCTCGCCATTGGGTCCATGGGCCCCGGGAGAAGCCAATACGCTGAGCGAACATAAGCTTAATGAGAACAATACAGCATGCTTAAACGTCATTATTTGCGCTCCTTTGAGATACGACCCAGACACAATCCGGCTACGAACACACCAATACACAATGCAATCATCAGCCATGGGAGGTCATGATGATGCTCATCGTGCTCAGAATCTGCGTGAGCGCCGGCACCTTCAACTGCCTGATGGTTTTCTAAATTCGCAACTAATAAATCACCACTGTGTTCAGTCAAAATGGTTAAAACAATTTCATGTAACCCAGGTTGTTTTAACTGAGAAAGCATTGCAGGCTGTGTAACTACATAAGCTTGTAATTGCTCAGAAAATTCGGCACTTGCACTTAAATTGCCAAGCTCCAGATCCACTGATGCATGCGCAACTGGGGTATTGGTTTTAAAGTCATGAAGGTAAATAACGAGTTCATTTTCAAACAGCTCACCTGCTAGTTCGAAAGTTTCTGTAAAGCTCTCAAACTTAGGATTTGTGGAACTCGCAACTTTCGCTCGCGTATCCAGGTGTTCACCATTCGGACCATGCGCCCCGGGTGATGCCATCGTGTTGGAAACCACAAATAACGATGCGATCAGCGCAGCGTAAATAACGTTCGCATTCAGCTGCACCATACGCAGCATATTCAATGTAAAAGACATAGTTAATCCAAAAAAAACAAAACACTTGCCAGCTGACACAAGTCACTGACAACGAAAAGTTAAGTTGGACTAAGCTCTGGGGGGAGGTGTGGTATGTTTTATAAAAGGAGGCGACCAATCAGCACTAATTGATGCAATCGGGCCTGTCGGTTTTACTTCAGATTTTGAGTAGGGTGAAACTTCAACGATACCCGTGGTACAACAATCAAGATCTTGGTTGATGTGCTTTACGGCTTCTTTTGAAAACGAGAGGCTGAACTCACCCTCATCATCATGGTCGTGGCTGTGTGGCTGACCAATTTCGTGCAACAAAGCATGCGCATCGCCCTGAGACTTATGCTCACCTTCATACGCTACGCTTCCGAATACCTGGGTACTCAGAATGCAAAGCATGATCAGAATGAGAGTCAATTTATGCATCAGGCGACTAAAGATTAACAGTTTGCCAAAATCCTACCACTGAAATAAATCGAGCTCAATTTTTAATTTTCTAAAATTCAACCGCCAACTATCCAGGGTTTTCTTTTACGTTGCAGTTGGCGCGGCTTCTTTTTGAGTGAACGAACTCGTTTTGCCAATTTTCACTTTTGAGCAGCTAGTAGTAGTACCGTACAGGCTTGGAAAACAATTTTCCAGACTAGATGGCATGTGGGATTCCAGATTTGGATGTACAGAGTAGATTATTACTGGGGAAAATACCCATCGTTATCAGTAAAGTAAAAGCGCTTTTAAACGAAGGGATAGCATTAACATCACATGACAGCCATGCATGAATGGAACGCAATGGTGCATTATGCACTTTTTCCTCTTAGCGTGATTCTGCCTCACTTGTTTTAACCAGATCACGGTACTGACTTGGCGTTTTACCAGTATACTTTTTAAACACCTGATTAAAGCTAGATTTTGAATTAAACCCACAATCGTAGGCAATACTAATTAACCTGTCACTTGTAGGCCTTTTTATCAGTTCCTCAATCACCGCATCCACCCTTAATTTGTTTATCAACTCATAGAAGCCACCTGAGGAATGCAGGGCCAACACGTCAGACAGCTGGTGTCTGCTTATATTCAGTTTTTCTGCAAGTTGAATTTGGCTGAAATCAGGTTGTAAATGGTGCTTGTTCGTCCTGAGCTCTTGCTCAACCAACACTAAAAGCCTTTTCTGTTGTGCTGATACTTCAGGTTTAATTTGCTCTGCGGAGTCTTTATCAGTATCAGTCATCTCCCTCTTTACGAGAGCACGAATAAAGCCAGCAGGCCTCCCATAGCAAATCAACAGATAACTTAAAGAAAAGATGCCTGCCACCGTAGACAAATAACTCAAAGCAATCAGCCAATCTGATTTTTCAAGTTCCATAATTACGGCTGTCACAGAAACGATAAACACACTCAACATCATCAGATAACAAATCATAGTGACACAAAGCAGCCAACACAGTTGGCGAAAAATACTGCTGTCGCGTTGTTTCAGCCAAAACATAAAAATTTGCCAACTACCATAGGCCAGATAAAGACAAAAGTGCCCTGCGGTTACCAGGGATATTATGGAAAACCGCTCAGTAAAGGGTCTGCTTGATACCGTTTGTAAGTTTACAGCTTGCTCAGTCAGGAAATCACTTTGCTCATACAGTGATACTGAAATGAAATACCCTACCCACACAAGAAAGGGTAATAGGTGGATCGCATCTTTTTTATCAAAGCGATACGCTGAATTTGTCATTGTCATTACAAACGCCATAAAAATGGGGCCCAACAACAAATAACTGTTTAATCGCTCCCACATAGTTATAAGCAGCATATCCGATTCAAAAAGACCACTGTCTACATAGAAGCCAACACACATGTTGATTGAAACAAGCAGTATAAAAGCAGCAAGCCATCTGCCCGGACCAGAAAACCTCAAGAGATACAAGGATTGAATGCAGGCTTGAATACAGCCTAAAGCAACGATATTACTAAAACTGAACATCAAGACTCCCTTGTATTCAAAAACACGTCCAACCTGGCCTCTTTGCACCTTTCAACAAGAAATTAAAAACAGATAAATCAAAAAGATAAAAATAAACAGTCCATACTGGCCAGTATCACCGAAAAGCGCTCGACTCGAGCTTAACATACAAAACCACACCAACAAATCAGAGGTTAAGTATGAAGTCAAAGGTAGAGTTATTATTAAATTACATTGTTATCGTAATCGCAGTGGCATATGGCGCTATAGTATTTATAAGCCTTAATTTTAAACTAACGCCAGAACAGATGAGCAACCCAGGTATGGTCATCGCATTTTTGATCTCCTGCACATTCAACATTGCAAGGGTAAAAGAACAAGCAACAAGCTTCAGAATTCACCTTACTTCTCTGTTCGCGAACATACTCACGTTTAGTTACGCAGCAGCGTTCGCGGTGCAAGATCCATGGGTAGCGAAAGTCGTCACGACTATTTTAATGGGAATAATATTGGCGTTTTCTTTATCTGGCACAATTCAGTGGAAAAAAGGCGCTGGCAGTCAAAAGGCATATAGTACTCAGCATTGAAGGACACAAGCACGGACAAGCAGAGGCTGATGTTAACCTCTGCTTGTTAAAGTTCACATCGCTTTTAAATAGCTGACTTATCAAAACCACCCGTAATAAAAACCCACTTATTCATTAAAAGGAAAGCCATGAATAAAACTTCAACAAGCGTTTCTATTGCAACAATACAAAACGGCGTCGCCCGCTCTGAAGGTAAACTCTCAGCAACAAAAGAAGCCTTGATTTTCGAGCCGTTGAATAAAAAGTTCGGATTAGGGCCGTACCATATTGAGCGAAGCGCCATATCAAAAATAGAGATGTGTTATGGTAAGGGCGCAGGTGTATTGCCTGTAACGACAGAGGCAATCAGAGTTACGCTGATAAACGGTCTTAGCTACGAGTTTATCATTGCTAATGCGAAAGAATGGCTGGCCTATTTAACCCCATAGTTCACTCTCTGCAAGCGCATGGGCACCATAAATCAATCACACAGCCAAAAACACCATTGTTAGTTTTAACTTTAGACCCATTGCTTTATTAAGGCATCGTTGTTGATCCCGGCAATTAGTCAGACGTCAGATTTCGGCTTCTGCTCAGAGCATAACCCACTCTAACGTCTGTTTGCTTTGAGTTTAATTACTGCGAAGACTTCACTTTCCCTTTCTCCGCAACAGAAATACGGTTTTCAATATGAAATGCGCTGTACTGGTTCAGGTCCTGTACGTAGACCGCACCGGACTCTTTGCCATTGGCGTCATGATGTGGGGTGGCTATCACAGCTTTACCGTCGGAGAGACCGACATTCCAGCCGAGTTGATCGCCTGGCTGCGCATTTTTTGCGACCACTTTGGATGAATAGTACCAGCCATCAGCGTGCTTTTTATAAACATATAACGCGCCGGTGTCTTTGCCTTGTGCGTCATGGTTCATCGCGCTGATAATCGCCGTATCACCACTGAGTGCCACACCGCGGCCAAAACGGTCATCGGCTGAGCCATCAGGCGAAGTGAGTTTTTGAGCCTCGGTCCAGCGTGTGCCTTTTCGCTCAAAAATATAAGCAGAGCCGGCATCTACCCCCAGATGTTCCACATCATCTCTGCGTGCGGAGATAAGCGCCGTATCACCGGAAATCGCAACCCTGACGCCGAAGATATCGGTTTTACCTGCATCAGCGGCCATCAGCTTGGCTTGTTGTTGCCACTGATTATCTTTGAGCACATACACGTATACGGCGCCGGCGTTTTCTGCGGTTTTATCATGTAAGTCAGCGCCAACTACAATGGTGTTACCGTCTATCGCGACGTCGATGCCAAATAAGTCGCCCGCAGCGCCATCGCTGGCGGTGATTTTGCTGTGATAGCGCCAGCTATCCACTGTGCGCTGAAAAATATAGGCCGCGCCCGCGTCATTCGCTTTTGTATCGTTGCGTGGTGCGCCGATGACCAGTGTCGTGTCTGTTAATGCCAGGCTCTGGCCAAAGGCATCTCCGGGTTTGGCATCGGGCGCGGTAAAAATCTGCGTCTGTGTCCATTTATCGGCATAGCGCTCAAAAGCAACCACAGCGCCGGCATCTTCGCCTTTATCATCGCGCCTCATGCCACCGAGCATGGCGGTGTGATTATTCAGAACCACCTTGCCACCCAGCGTGTCGTCAGCGAACAGGGGTGAGGCGATCAGCTTAGCCTGTTGCTGCCAGCCTTTATCACCGAGCACATACACATACCCGACACCACCATCTTTAATGCCATTCACA
The DNA here is from genome assembly GCF_004014715.1 of Pseudoalteromonas sp. R3. Classification (NCBI taxonomy): domain Bacteria; kingdom Pseudomonadati; phylum Pseudomonadota; class Gammaproteobacteria; order Alteromonadales; family Pseudoalteromonadaceae; genus Pseudoalteromonas; species Pseudoalteromonas sp. R3. The sequence goes on along the minus strand of NZ_CP034835.1, from coordinate 692,208 downwards.
TCAGCCTGGTGTGCGCCCACCAGCACCGTATTGCCGTCAATTGCCGCACCGTAGCCAAAATAATCTTGCGCCCTGCCATCATTGGCCAGCAACCTGTCTTGTGCAACGCTGTGACCAGCCAGTGCCGTCAGTATGGTACAAAGGCTCAGCTTTACCGTAGTTCTTACTGTCACGTTCCTTCCTTTTTCTTTTTATTGAGTCCTGCATAACTTGTCTGATTTTTTACTATTTTTCAATAGCCTGGACAGTGCTCCTTGAGACTTTTCCAAGCGCCGGCATGCGGATTCATCCTGTTATCCTAAGTTGTCAGCTCCATATTACATGCAAATTTGTCCGCTACCCTAAGGCAGGAACAACACAAAACTATAAAAACTAAGGATTTCACAATGAATACCAAGTTAAATGCGCTCTGTCTGGCGGTTTCGCTGAGCGTCTCGGGCCAGGCGATGGCGGCCTGTAGCGGGCTTGCCGGTGGTGCCTCGGCTTATCTGGACGGCGATACGCTGAAAGTTGCGGGGTCACGCCACAGCGAACAGTTCACCCTCAGTAAATCGGGCGATACCCTGACTGTGACCCGTAAAGTGGGTAGCAGTAGCAGCTGTGAAGTCTTCTTTATGAGCCAGATCAGTGCCCTTGAAGCGCGCCTGGGTTACGGTTCCGACTCGTTCAATGCCAGCAGTATTTCGGTGCCGCAAACCTTATACGGACAATATGGTAACGACACCCTGATCTCGGGCAATCAGAACGATCGCCTTTATGGTGGCCAGGGCAACGATACGCTCAAGGGCAACAGTGGTAACGACCAGCTGTTTGGTGAAGATGGCAGCGACACGCTTCACGGTGGCTGGGGTAACGACCAGCTCAAGGGCGGCAACCATCATGACAAACTGTTTGGTGACTACAACGACGACACCCTGTGGGGCGATGATGGCGGCGACTTGCTGATGGGTGGTCAGGGTACAGATGTACTTTATGGTGGCAACGACAACGATTATCTGGGCGGTGGCTGTCGTCTGGCCAATGCCAACAATGGTTATATTTATGAGCAGAGCAGTTGCAACAGCAATAAGGATGGCAACGATAAACTCTACGGCGGTGCGGGGCACGATGTGCTCAGCGGCGACAAAGGCAACGACACTTTGTATGGTGAAGATGGCAATGATTATCTGACCGGTAATGGTGGCCGTGAAGACCGCCTTCACGGGGCAATGGTAACGATGCCTTGTTCGAAAATGGTGAAAGCAACCCCAACGGGCTGCGCTGGCACAAAGCCTGGGGTAATAACGGCGATGATATCCTCTTTACCAATAGCGAAAACTCCAATCAGGAAGGCGGTAAAGACAATGATGTGATCATCACTTCTTCCAGTGGCTTTGAGGCCAAAATCCATGGTGGAAAAAGTGCCGACTACATCTGGAGTGCCGACGCTGCCCCTCAGGGCACCTGTGGTAAAGGCGATGATAAGGGCATGGTGTTTCTGAACAGCTGTGAAGGCACCACCTGGGTAAAAGACTATCAGGGTTTGCTGTCTAAGGTAGATAACAGAAGTAACTTTAATAACCCCTATTACGAGGCTGCCAACGCGGTAGTTGAAATGTCTGGTGAGTACTCTGGCTATAACAATGGCTGGCGCAGCCTGGGTGTGCGTCCTACGCCGCTATACGACATTGTATCCAGTGCCGTCTTTGGGCGCTGGCTGAACGACCAGTCTACTTTGCCATATTCTTACTATGAATGGCGGGTTGATTATAATGTCGGGAACTCCGGCATTTATGGCACTTATTTTAACTGTATGGAAAACAATGTGGCCTATATGTGCCGTCACATCATTCAGCAAACTGAGACCTGTTATAACAGCAGCGGTGACTCAATTAGCTGTAGTTAATTGCGCTTTGTTCTCACTGGCAGGGACGCCAGTCAGGAGCTTTTGCTCAGACATTCGTGTCAGGCATAGCCATATCTGTGTAAATAAGGTACAAAGGAAGTCTGTTGAGCCAAGGATTGTGATCCAATGAACACCCACCCCGGTTATTACCTGCTTCCTGCTTTGCTCAGCGGGTGCATGACCTCACCAACACAGGTTAATCAGCCAGACACCGAACGCTACACCGAGTCTTTTATTCGTACCCAGGTGGTGATGCCCAGTTACCAATTGATCTGGCATACTTGCAGAAATCACTTATCGACAGGAAACTGGCCAAACAGGACAGGCCAGACAGACAGCTCTGTTTTCAGCGAGTTAACGATCATTCGAACAACAGACAGAAAATTCCAGCAGTCCTTTCAGTTATCCGGTGTGAATACGCCAATTCAGTTCAGCCTTACCCGTGAAGGCCCGACACCTGAATCATACCAAATACTAATCCAGGCCAACTTTGACCAGGGAGACTATACGCACAGCGTAAATTTTGGTTGCAGCCATGATGGCCTGACGGAAGAAGCGTTAACGCGACTGACACAACATACAACCTCAGTCTTCAACTTATATCAAACGGCAAAAAGCGGATATGTTTTCCCGTCACAGAAGACTCAGCCGGTAACAGATGACATGATCAGAGCAGCACTGTGCACCTTGCTGACGCTGACACCTGAACAATGCCGAGCTTAGCCTCGAAAGAAAATGAATGTAATAACTTATAAACCCGGAGGTTGTTTATGACTGTTCTGCTTTACCTCGCAGCTGCGCTGTTAATTTTGGTTTCACTGGCTCACTCCTACCTTGGTGAGCGCTTTATCCTCATTCGGCTGTTTAAGCGCGATAACCTGCCACAGCTGTTTGGCAGTAGTGACTTTACCATTCGCACGCTACGCTTTGCCTGGCACCTGACCTCCATCGCCTGGCTGGGGTTTGCCGCACTGTTGATTGCACTGGCATCACCCGGATTTACCGCAGCTACGCTTGCGCAAATCACTGCGGTGACATTCGCACTTCACAGCTTGCTGGCGCTGGTTTTATCAAGAGGTAAGCACTGGTCATGGCTATTGTTTGCAGTGGTAAGTCTGCTCACCTTAAGTGTGAAATAAACGGCCCAAATTTACAGTGCTGCTTGCTGTCATTTATCAGATATAAAAAAGCGCGTTAAGCTACCTTAACGCGCTTTGGCTTGCTTTTGCTCTCAATGATTTAGTTCAATTCGCCAGCTTTACACTCTCTCCATTCGCTCAGAATGCCGTCGCTGGCTGCACGCCAGGTTTCATATACGTACGTAATTTCGGGTATTTCTTTAATATTGAAAGAGAAGTGGAACCCTTCCGCTCTGTCTTCAGTACGAACACAAGGAACCGCAGGTATGATGGTACGAAAGTCCAGTTCACCCCCTTTTGGAATTACTGTGCCTTCTCTCAGTCCCTCAAAGTAAGGAGTCAAACTGGCAAGACCACCATTGATGTGACTGACCTTGACGTTTTCAATCGTGTAATCGCTGTCAACTGCAGTCAAAGACCACTGTACAGCGCCTTCTGTCAAGTGAGGTTTGGAGCTGGCGTAAAAGTCACTCGCGTAAGGCGGTTTATACTCATACGGTAGCGGGTACCATAAGCTTTCATTGTCTTCGTTCAGACTGCGCAAACGAACACCTTTGGCATCTTCCATCGCATCGACATTCACGACAAAGTCATAGTCTTCAGCATCATCTATCAGGTCAGTAGCAGAATATCGAAATACATAAGTACCTGGTTTAGTGAAGACTTGACCACGACTGTCAGGACAATCAGCTTCGTCCGGATAGCTGGTAAACTTACCACCAGAAGCAGGCGTGCTGATCAGTTCTTCATGGGTATACACTTCGTCACCGTCGGCATCAACCACAACCGGACGATGCAGCAAAGACATACATGGTAAGATCTGATAATAATCTTCACCAGCACTTAACCGGCTCCAGCTGCGCGCCCATACCACAGTTCTGATCTCTGGCACTGAATTCGATACTTTCGCAAAACCACTGTCCTGTGCATACGATTTAGCTCGCAGACCTCGGTCATCTTCAACAATTAAGCGGGCAGTATAGGACCCTGGCACATCGGTCTTCACCTTAGCACGTCGATACTCCTGCGATTCAGGTTCAATCACAGGTTCAATGACCGCATTGCTGCCATCTGGTTTATCAATCAACTCCCAGTGAAAAGTCATCGGATCGTCATTTGGGTCTTTGCTGGAAGCATCGAAGACCAAATCGTTACCAACAATCACAGACTTTGCCTGAGCGTCAACACTACGTGTAGAAGGTTGGCCATTCACATTGCCAATCCTGGCCACCATTTTGGCTTCCTGTGTCACCTCATTAACACCATCAGATACTGTCATACGGACGATGTAATCGCCCACCACATCGAGCTTTTGGATCTTTTTACCCAGCGGCTTCCAAGACCCGATATCGACCAGTTCTGCAGTGCTTCCCTGAGGTTTTGTGATCAGCTGAGCATCCACAATTTGCATGTCATCATTTTCAGGGTCGTAACCGACAAAGTTAAACTCAGCTCTCAGACCCAGCTCTTGTTCACCTATGCTGTACGATGGGAAGTAACCCGTCGCCTGTACCTCACCCACAGGAGCGGCATTGGTTTGTGCATTAGGGTTCGCTTCAACCGTTACTTTCACTTCAGTGAGCTCACTCTTGCGGTCACCATCAAACACAAACAAGGTCATGGTGTATTCCCCCGCAGCAAGCGGTGTAAAGCTCACAACACTGGTTTTATCACCTGTCAGTTCAGGTACAGGGGCGTTGCTCGGTTCAACCGCCCTTGATGGCCATTGCCAACGATATTGTAACGCCTTACCTTCCGGGTCGTAGCTTTCATGTGCGTCCAGCACCACGGTCTGACCCAGCGTGACAGTCACATCTTCTACCTTAGCCACAGGTGCCACATTTGCGGCTTCAACGCTTACAACTATGTCAACCGGCTCACTTTTGTTGTCACCCAGGCTAACCACCAGCTGCATTTTATAGTCACCGATAACATCCAGCTCAATTGACGCCACATCGTTATTTGCTTTGTTTAGCTGACCCGCGCTATCTGCCGGCTTTTCGAGTAGTTTCCAGGTATAGGTTAGCTCACCTGCTGAACCTGTTGGCAAGATACTGTTACTGGCATCCAGGTCCAACGAATAAGTGCCCAGAGGAACCCGGTAGTGCGTTTTTGGCACGACCGCAACCGGCTTTTTACTGGTTGCCTTAAACTGTATTCGGGTCACTTCACTGCTAACCTCACCATCGCTGACTACCAGCGTAATCACATAATCACCCGGCAGATCCGCTTCAAACTCAGTATTCACGCCGTCTTTGCTGCTTAAAGTCGCCTTACTAAAGGCCGGTAACGTGGTAATTTTCCAGTCATAGGTTAAGGTACTATTTTCAGCACCAGAGCTCTGTGCGCCGCTTAATTGTACTTTGACGCTGCCGTCCTCAACAGAGAAGGTGTTATCAAGCGTCGATGCTGTCGTGATCGCTGCAACCGGCTTAACCAGGTTTGCACCTGAACCAGCATTGCCGGAAGTCTGCGTTGACGGCGTTGTTGTTTGCGTGTCATCAGAGCTGCCACCACAGGCAGTCAAGGTAACAGATACCCCTAATGCAGCCAGTATACTGAGTGCGCGATTCATATGTGTCTCCATTGTCAGGATAAAAGAGGTTAAAACTCGAGGGTTAAGCTGAGTTTTGCAGTTCTGCCAGGAGCTGGTACTAAGCCGAGACTCAAAGCATCGAGGTAATAACGATCCGTGATGTTGTCTATGGTCAGGTCCACTGCGACCATGTCGTTAAACTTGTAGCGAGAATAAAAATCAATCAGGCGATAGCTGTGCCACAGCACGGGCTGATTAAAGCCAGTTGGTGCGTTATATCTAGGAATTGAGTTTCGTTTACCCATTAAAGTACCACGCACTCCCACCTCCAGTTTTTTCTCCATCAGTCTCAGACCTAGGTGCATGCTGGCGTGCCAATTTGGCGGGATCATGTTGTTGATATAGCTTTGTGGCAGACCCCAATCGTTACAGTAGTAGCGCACGTAACTACCGACATTACACACTTCAATTTTGCTGTAGCGGGTTCCGTTCAATTCAACCAGCCAGGCGCTGGCATCGTAACTGAGGTTCATCTCCATGCCGTTGAGCGTCAGGCTGTCAATATTGCGCAAGCGGAAAAAGTCTAACCCTCCCTGAGTTTGCTCCCAGGCGTTTGGCTGGGTTCTCGTCAGGTAGTCGTCGACATGGTTATTAAACACAGCCAGCTTAGCGCCAATCTGATGCCCCCATTTGAATGCTTGCTCATTGAAATAGTTAATCCCGAGCTCGCGGTTCAGTGCACGTTCTGGCTTAACAGGAATATCCAGAGTCGGACTCACAGACCACCCGGAGGTATTCTCAAATAAGCTTGGCATGCGCAGCGCTTTGGCATGACGCACATAAAGCTGGGTATGTTCAGCAACCCCCCAGGTAACGGTGAACATGGGCGCACCGCCTGAATGCTCGTTACGATAAAACACAGCCATACACCCATCGCTGCCATCACTCTCACAGGCAGGATCGTTGGTGCTCAATGGTAAAGGATTGTTATCTTTTGACTTAAAACGGGTATAACGCAGGCCAGCTTCAAAAGTCCAAGCCTGCCAGGGCTGCCAGATCACGTTGGTGAATGCGCTGTATTCATCCCGCCAGCCACTTCTTGAGCCTGCATAAAATCCGCTGTCTGCTGGTGTGTCTGTATCCATATCTTCCCATTGCCCGGCAAGGCCGTAGGACCACTTCAACTCACCTTTTGGATAAAAACGCATGGTATTAGAGACGTCCGCTCCCCAACGTTGATAGGCATCAGTGCGCGCCGTGTTTGATTCGAGCTCAATCGACCCCACGCCCGGCGTATTCAGATCCGTTACCGTATCTGTGTGCCACAGGTTTGCCTCCAGATCGATGCCATCCAGCTCCACTGGCTGCCAGCCATACGAGATGGTATAGGTCTGATTCAGAACTTCACTATCCAGCCACTGACGAGCCTGGCCGAATGAGCGTATCTGAGAAGGCATCATTTCACCGTACTGACTGTCGTAGCGAATGTAACTCAGTTCAAGGCTTTGGTCGTGTGGCAAGGCCAGAGTCGTACTAAGCAACCATGAAGTACTGGCAAAATTAGTATTGGGAATGCGCTCACCCGCTCGAAAACGTGATGCACCTTCCATTGCTACTTCGGTTTCGGTGTACCAGGCCAGCTTTTGAGGCTCGCTGTAGTGCAGTCTGGGTGACGGCCCGTTTGTACCTGCGTAGTAATTACCCTGTTTGCGATGTGCATAAGCCATCAGCACATCGCCCCAATCAAAACGCTGTGCGCCAGCCAGGCTCATGGCATAACTCGAAAAGTCAAACAGAGATGGACGATCCATACCTGCTTGCGGCGCAAAGTGCTCGGGCATCAGGTAGCGCTCTTCACAATACTCAGGAAAGCGGCAATCAGACCGATAAGCATTGCGTGGCAGATAGTAACCGGCATAAGTGCCTGGCTCCGGGGCTTCGGTGCTGTTACCTACACCACTCAGGCGCACCCGATAACCACTTAACTTTCCCTCAGCTACAATGTCCTCTGCTCTGAGAGTTTTAACGTTTACAACACCACCTGTAGCCCCGGTGCCTGACGCACTCATAGTCGGGCCTTTGTTGATCTGCATGTTACCAATCAGATCTGGGTCAATATAGCTGCGACTTGAAACGCCTGAATATCCTCGATATACAGTTGTTTCCTGACGGCTACCATCGATCACAACCGGCACCCGACCTTGCCCTTGCATACCGCGAATATTGATATCCAGGCCACCCGAGTTACGGTTTTCACTAACTAAAACACCGGATACCCCCTGAAAAATATCCCCGACACTGGTGCCGCGAAAACGCTCAATGTTTTCTTTGGTCACCACATTGACAGATGCTGAGCTTTGAAAAGTTTTGGCTTTAGCACTGTCACTGTGTGTTTCGACCTGGATGGTATCAAGAGTCACAACGCCCTCGGTGGATTTGGGCTGGATTATCCAGGCCCCCATACCAACAGGGATGGCCTGTAAATTAGTATTGCTCAGCAAAGTCAGTAACATGGTCTGGCTATCAAACTGACCTGAAATCGCTGGTACAGTAATCCCTGCAACCAGCTGCTCTTCAAATGATAAGGTCACCCTGGCCTGGCGCGAATATATGTTCAGCACATCACCCAGCTTACCGGCGGGCAGACGAAACTCGACCGTTTGTGGCAATAGATTGGTTTCGTTTGCAAAAGCGGGCAGGCAAGCGCAGCTCAGGGCCGCGACCAACATAGTTGGAATAAAAGGTAAGGACGTGCGGTTGTGCATTAAACTAGGTTCCGTAATTTGTTTTTCATATACTGAGCCGAGCAGCGGCCGCAAACCCGTAAAAGAAAATGAAATTTATTCTCATTTTCTTAATTGAGTCTGAAATCAACTGAGGAAAGGGGCTCTAAACACTTGCTGTTAAAGAAAGCTGAACCCAGAAACGGGTACGGTATTGAAGCTCTGCGCCTAAGGTGCGAGCGAGTGTTTTCAGGATAAGATCATGGTCATTCAACTGAAAAACCCCGGATACCGGGTGATTTGCCAGTCTTGGATCACTACGCAATATCCCTGTACGGTAACGACCCAGCTCGCTAAGTAATTGCTGTAAAGGGATGTCTCGGACTGATAAAAAGCCGTTGACCCAGGCGCTGTAATCAAACATCTCTGCGACAAGCTGTTCAGAGTCATACTGGCTAAACAGCACAACTTCACCGGCTTTAACGCGCCGTGCATACCCACTGTGGGCTGCAATCCATACCTCTCCCTCATCGACCTGAATGACAGCAGCATCAGAGCCCTCACGCAGATTGAATTGCGCCCTCACTGTGCTCAACACACCATGACTTGAATGTACCTCGAACGGTCGCTTATCTTTTGCTGCGCTAACATGGACTTCTCCGCGCGGTACTTCGACACGACGACTATCGTGGCGGTATTCAATGCTGACACTACTGTGCTGATTGAGCCATAGCTGGCTGTTGTCGGTCAGCGCCACATGTGCTTTTTCTCCACGGGTAGAGTGATCTGTGTAAATTGGATCGAGTAAGCCTTGCTCATAGCTTAACCAGCTGGCACTAGCCAGCGCCAAGGCAGAGCCGCCCAGCGTTTTTATGGCTTGCCTGCGCCCTCTTAGCTTTACTTCACTATCGGTATTAAGAATGGTTTGTTTAACCAGCTCGGTAGACGAACCAGCCACTTTGCTAAACGTGGCATCAAGCATACAGAGCCTTTGCCATGCCTGCTCGTGTTCTGGTTCAGCTTGTCGCCACTGCTCACATGCGTGCAGTACATCATCGTCCTGAGCACGTGATTCCAAGCGCACTCGCCAGGCAATTGCCTCACGGACCACTTGTTCAGAAATGGTTAAAGATGTTTGTGATGATTCAAGCATAACGCCTACTCAGTCCAGGCCATACATGTTGACATAGCAAGCCATCATTGCCTTAGCCACATACTTTTCAGCTGAAGACAAGCTCACTTCCAGTTGAGCTGCCACTTCTTTATACGCCATGCCTTCCAGACGGACCATCAAAAAAGCCAGCTTTTCTTTTGGCTTGAGACCATTCAATAATCGGTCTACCTGCTCTAGTAACTCCAGTGTTTCCCACTTCTGTTCGGCTGAGGGCGTTTGCGCCTCAGGCATGCTTGCCAGCATGGTCAGATAGTTTTTTTCCAGGATCTCACGGCGCACTTTGTCGATCACCAGATTATCGGCAATTTTTGCAAGCCAGGCCTTAGTACTTTTTATGTTTTCCAGTTTCTCTGGACGACCCAGTAATTTTACAAAGGTATCCTGCGCGACATCCTGGGCATCCCCCAGTTTTGGGTACGGCGCGAAACCCACTTTACCAGCCACGCATAATGCGCCTGGTATAAGCTATCAAGACTGTTTGAGGTGTTACTGGACAAAGCGTTTTCTCTCGGTCTATGTTCTGGAAAGCGCAAAAGTGTAAATGATATTCAATCTCATTTAAAGGGTAAATTTTGATAAATTATTCTGATATTTTTTTTCGTTTTTATTTTACGGGTTTGCCGTTTTTAACCGTCTACCATAAGTAGAAACGATAAATTTATCGCCAGCTATGGAACAGCACTTTTCATATAAAAGATTTAATATTTTGATTTTATTAACCAATATTCTAGTTATTCAGCAATAATCAGGAGCTGTCCATGTCTCTTCGCCCGCTACAAGGTTTTATGTTCATCCTTTTTACCTGTGCGTTTTTACCAGGTTTTGCGCTGGCAAATAGTACAAACAGCGCCTTTTCCGGCCATGATTTATCCCCCTGGGGCATGTATATGGCGGCCGACATTATTGTTAAAAGTGTAATGATATTACTGATACTAGCGTCAATAGCGACTTGGGGGATTTGGCTGCTCAAAACGCTGCAACTTAACAAAGCCAAAAGCCATGCGAGTAAGTTATTGACCAAACTAGTCGACAGTCAGAGCTTCAAATCAGCAGATAAAGCCACAGGGCACATAGAACACGAAGTCATGTTACTGATGGCGGCTACCAAACACGAGCTGGAGCTGTCTGGTGAAGGAGTGGTGTCAGACCATGGCCTCAAAGAACGGATCATGGCACGACTCGAACGCGTACAGACAACGCTTTCTAGTAATATGAATCAGGGGACGGGTGTACTGGCAACGGTGGGTTCTGTTGCACCTTTCGTCGGGTTATTTGGCACGGTTTGGGGGATCATGAACAGCTTTATCGGTATCGCAGAAACTCAAACAACCAGCCTGGCAGTTGTCGCTCCTGGCATTGCTGAGGCTCTGCTGGCCACGGCAATTGGACTGGTTGCTGCTATCCCGGCAGTGGTGATTTACAATCACTTTTCGCGCGCCATTGCCCATTATGGTGCTCAAACCGCCGATATTGTTACCGCAGTGATGGTGCTCATCAGCCGGGATCTGGACAGAACACACCCAGAAGCCAGAATGATGTCTGACACGCTTAATATAAACACGCAGGATCAGCAGACTACCCTCAAGGCAGCAAGCTGATGGCTTTTTCGAGCACAAATAAAAACCCGGCAGTGCCCGGTGAACAGCACGAAATCAATGTAACACCGTTTATTGACGTGATGCTGGTACTGCTGATCATCTTTATGGTCGCGGCACCATTAGCAACGGTCAATGTGCCTGTTAACCTACCCGCTGTTAATGGCGAGCCAACACCACAGGAAGACAAACCGATATATCTTACGCTCCAAAAAGACTTGTCCCTGACGCTGGGTGAAGAGACCCCAGTTCCCCGCCAATCTTTGGCCGAAACGCTGCAGAACCAGGGCGTTGATATCAGTAAGGGAATTTTATTGCGTGCTGATACCGCTGTTCCTTATGGCGACTTTATCGCACTGATGAATCAACTGGCAGAGGCTGGTTACAGCAAAATCGCCCTGGTGGGTGAAGAGCAGGTAGAGCAAAACCTATGAGTCTGCTCGCAGGTCCCTGTCATATCCAGCATGTTCAACAACGCAGAAAGTGGGTGTATGCCATTGTAGCTGCATTGATATTGCATCTGTTTATTGCATTGGCGCTATTGTGGCACCCGCCCAGTAAACTTACCCCGCCTCCTGCTGCAAGCCCAACCACCTTTGAGATCAGCATAGTGTCGGCATCAACTCAAGTGCAAAACCAAGACGTGCAGGGCCCTCAACAGGAAAAGTCCAAAGCTGCCCAGCCGAAACACACAGAGCCCCAACCGAGAGTTCAACCCCAGCAGGAGACACAGGTCAAACCCATAGAGTCAGTTGAGTCTCCAGTCAAAGTGGCAAAGCAGCAGGAAAAACCAAAAGAGCAGAAGCAGCCAGATATCAAACAAGCACCAAAGCCGCCAAAAAAAGAACGGTTGCAAGCTAAAAAGGAACCAGAACCAATAAAACCGGAGACTCAGCGCGATACTCAATTCAGCCAGAACAGCACTAAAAGCAGTCCGGTCAGCGCACAAGCCCAGGCCAGCCAGAACACGTCGACTAAACAGCAAGGTGCGCAAAACAATAGCCATATACAGGCCGAAATGCAGTGGCGGGGCCAAGTACAGGCCCACCTGGAGCGCAAGAAACGTTACCCTCGCAGTGCCAAAATTCGCGCTCAGCAGGGTGCGCCCTGGGTCAAATTCAGTATCGACAGACAAGGGAATGTACTCAGTGTCAGCCTATATCGTGCCAGTGGCATCGCCGCCCTGGATGATGAAGCTGTCGCGTTGGTCAACAGAGCTGCACCTTTGCCAGTACCGCCGGGCAGTGTTGAGGGCAATCCTATCACAATGGCCGTTCCCATCGCCTTTTTCATTAAGAGGTAACAAACCGTTTTACCCGAGCATCGTAATGCCTCAGATAGCCCTTGATACTCTTTTTACACTGCGTATTGAGGGTTTTGCGAACTCATTCGTTCTCTATAGTAAGACCCCTTTTTGTTGAGTGATGAAATGAGTAACTTAAGAGCAGAAAATTACCCCGAATGAGCAAGCTGAGAGCATCCACGTCTGCTGTGCATGATCAGCTTGATAAAAAGATCATGGACCGGTCTCCGTTTGCCAGCAAAGAACATTATGGCCTGTTCTTACGCTATCAATATCATCTGATGAACTATGTAGCGTCTTTATATCAGGGTGACCAGCTCGCTTCGATGATTAACAATTTGAAATCACGAGACCGTACCGAGCACTTGCTTGCCGACTTTAAGGATTTGGATATGATCCAGCCTAATCAAGCAATGAGTAATGCTCAGTTCAGCGCTTCCTTGCATGAAAGCCTGGGCTGGCTCTATGTTGTTGAAGGTTCAAAGTTGGGTGCCGCAGTATTGGCTAAAGAGGCTGAAAAGCTGGGCTTGAATAGTGAATTTGGCGCGCGCTTTCTGGCCGGTTCCGGTGCAGGCAGAGGGTCACACTGGCGTCAATTTATGCAAGATATTGAGGCGCTGACCCTGGATGAGCAGCAAGAACAAGAGATGCTGAACGGCGCTCAGGCAGCCTTTAAATTTGCTAACCAGCTCGTAGAGTTGAGCTATAACCAAGCACCAAACCTGACAGCCGATGTTGCTTAAACTAAAACAAACTGCCGCTAAGTACAGCTATATGCTCGGTGGCTATGTGGCACTGTTACTGGCGTTTATCGGCGCCATTTTACCTGTCATGCCAACCACAGTGTTCCTGATAATCGCACTGTGGTGCTTCACCCGCTCATCAGATTCTTTAGAAGCCTGGCTACTTAATCACCCTAAATTTGGTTGTATTTTGCGTGACTGGCGCACATGTCAGGTAATACCCAAAAAGGCTAAATATTTCGCCACGTTCAGCATGATTGGCAGCTTGGTTTTGACGGGATACCTGTATAACTTCAGCTGGCTACAGGCGGGCTTATTTATGGTGTTTGCTTTTATATGCAATTACTTGTTTTCCAAACCCAGTTCCGTGACAGAGATGGTGCATACCAGGAGACACAAATACATTAACCTTGCACTGACCATCATCTCGGTTTGTCTCCTTACTCTGTGGCAAGGATATTTCGTGCAGCCGTAAATCCAGAACTGCACCACAATATCTCTTTTACAGCTAAAAATAGTGCCAAACCCAAGTGCCGTGGTGCACCTAATACGGTGTGCCCCCTGTTACATTTGCCCGACCCCACTCACAACCAAATATAATACTATTTCACTACCAAACAAAAGAAATAAACAATTACTACAAGTACGTTTGTAAGCAAATCTTCATTCACTATGAGCAAATTCTGTATCATTTTGACTTAAAATAATATTCACTATAATTTGTTGCTTACACGCAATGCCAATTTAAGTACAATTAGCGGGCATTTAATTGTAAAGAAAAACAAAATAAAAGGACGCTTAACTGTGCATTCACCGGTAAAGGAATCCACCCCTTTGTCTGAGCAATCGCGCTTGCTGTCAAGCAATCAGGCTTTTCTTACAGACCGATTGCCCGAAGCATTATGTCTGCAAGTAAACTCATTCGCTCCGGCTGATATTCAGCAGCTTACCCACGACTTTTACGGCGCAGATGCACAGACAGGCTGTCGCGCTCAGGTTGGCGTATTTTTACAACATCCTCAGCATCTGAGTGTACATTTCCAGAGCGACCCAAAGTCGGCCAATGCACACCAGCAAGCCATAAACCAGCTCAATGAACATGCGACTAAACTAAGATGGCGACCAAACTCCAAACCACAGCGCGGCACATTAATTATATTAGGAAGTGGCGCGGGCTATCACATTAGTGAGCTGCTTCAGCGTATCAATTACAGCGATGTAATAGTGATTGAGCCACATGCTGAGCAATGGGCGATGACCTGTATGCACAGTGACCTGCAAACATTAGAGCGCCTTTGTAAGCTACGTCACGGCACCTTGTCAGTGCTAAGTTGCAACGAATTTACGCACTTCGAACAAGCCTTCAAACAACTTATAAAACAACATGGTACACAACTGGTTGCTGATATCAGCGTATTCAGGCATTACACACATCCCTTGTTTGACCAAATTCTGGCTGAGTTTAAAGCCTGGCGTAACAGTGCGCTAAGCATGTGGGGCTTTGTTGAAGACGAACTGATGGGGCTCAGGCACACCCAGAATAATAGCCAAAAGCACCGTATCGCAAGCCACAGTGAGGCGCTGTCAGATGTCGCAAAAGTGCCCGTGGTTGTGATTGGTAATGGCCCTTCATTGGACCGAGACATTGCTTACTTAAAGTCGATGCGTAATCGGGTACTGGTTGCATCGTGCGGTACGGCCTTAAACGCGCTGCTGCACAACGATATCGTGCCCGATCTACAAATCGAGATGGAACGCACCGCGGCGACCTATTACCTAAAAAAGGAGCAATTGACAGACCCCAGGCTAAAAGACGTTGTGTTGATAGGGCTCAATACACTCTACCCACCCTTTGTTGAACAGTTTAAATACCGTATCTTGTTTGCAAAAGGCCATGACCTCGGTGCCCACGCACTGACCAGTCAGGAGCCCGGGTTAACCCCGCTCTTTCACTGTAATCCCACAGTGACTAATATGGCTACGGCTGCGTTATGTCGGCTTGGATTTCAGCACCTTATTTTACTTGGCTGTGATTATGGTTACGAAACAGCTCAGCAGCATCATAGTCAGCACTCGGGGTATTTTAACCCGGATAGCGCACTTTCTCAGGCCAGCTTTGCAGCAGAATTCAGTGTACGGGGCAACTTCTGTGACAGCGTTTACACAACACGGATTTATAATGAATCCAGGCTGGCGCAGGAAGCACTTATTCGCTCTCAGCCTCACCTGCGCGTCGACAATGCCAGCCATGGTGCGCTCATTGAGGGGGCCCGAACTATTCGGCTTGCCGATATCCGCCTCGCGGATCAGGCACTTGACGCTGTGCGCACAAACATCAAGACTTACGCCGCAGATCACACCCCCAGCGGCATTGATATCGCTTCATTATTACACCCTGGCATTGAAATCACACAGCAATTGCGCAAAGCGCTGCTCCGTGCCAGTTCAGTTCGGGAGGTGCAAAATACCCTGGTGAACACATTGAGATACCTGACCCACAAGCCCGAGCTAATGCTGAGCCACATTATCCTCAGCGGGTCCATCAAATACCTCAATAGTCAGATAGCAAGCCATATCAACCATCTGCCACCAACAACACATCAGGATTACTTCACTGAGCTGAAACCCTGTTTAGATACATTCTGTGCGTCTGTTTTAAAAAAATTGTCCCTTTGGCAATAACCTCCAAAAATCATAAGGATAGAAAATGAAATTTAATATTATGACTGTGCTGCCAGTTGCACTTGCAGCAACCACTGCAGGTAAATCCATCGCCAATACCGTAGATGCCATCATTGATGGTCAGCAAGCCCCTTATCACGAAACGGGTTTTGAACAGCAAGCGTTTGATGACACTCTGATGGCCAGCGATTCATTTGCAGCGAATGACTCTTTTGGTGCAAACGATTCATTTGGTGCGAATGATTCTTTCGGTGCAAACGACTCATTCGGCGGAAGCGACTCATTTGGTGCGGGTGATTCTTCTGGTTCAGGCACTCGCCCTGATGACTTTACGCCATTCCCTACTAACGACACAAACCCGATGAGTGGTGATTTTATCCACCTGGGTGTGCTTTACATGGAAATCAAACGTGACCCATTGGGCGACTTCGAGGAGTACCTGCGAGTTTGTGTGAAATCAAGCAGACACATGATAATCGGTGCTAACTCCGCGTTCGACGCTAACCAGTATTCGCGCAGATACATTATGAAAGGCCACTATGGCAAAGACGCACAGGGTGAAAAGTTCCAGGCGTTAAAACTGAACCTGAATGATTACCAGAGCAATAAACAAGAACGTATCAGACTGTTGAAAACAGATGCCAGTGCAGGCGAGTATGAGTTCTACGGTACTACTTCACTCAGAAAACAATATCAGGGTGAGATCCGTGCCTACTATAAAGGAGATAGCGCATACTTTAGTGAGTACTGTGCAGACTCCTTAGGTTACGACTACTAAACAACCCTGAGGCATTTTTCTGAGCCCGGGCGTTTCTGCCCGGGCTTGTTGTTAAGCTCTTTTGCCACACTCTCTTACAGCGCTTTCATCACCGTCAATCTATTCAACACCCAAAATATGATATAATATAACAACTCATTTTATACACTAAGCTGCTCGTTCGCTGGCTCTGTGTAAACAAACGCGTCAATCATCAAGGTGAGGAAACCATGAGAAATCTGTCTGAAAGGCTGGACAAATATGCCATAGGCTTGTCTGCAATGTGCGTCATTCATTGCTTATTCGTCCCCCTGCTGGTTGCCCTGCTTCCGGCGTTTGGCGCGACCTTTTTTTCAGATGAAGCATTTCATCGCTGGTTACTTGTCGGTGTGCTGGTGACCAGTAGTAGCGCGTTATTTTTAGGGTGTAAAAAACACAATCAATGGCGTATTTTAGGTTACGGCAGCGCAGGCGTAGGCGTGTTATTCTTCGCCGCGTTTTTTGCTCATGACTTAATGGCGGAAGAAGGGGAAAAATTGCTGACTATTATGGGCAGCGTGTTGCTGGTGATCAGCCATTATAAAAACTTCAACTTGTGTCAGACCGGGCGTTGTCATTAACCGATAACCGCGCCCAAGTAGCGCGGTAAAACGATAAAAGCTCAGTCAGATTATCGTCGAAACGTCCCCGTTTCAGCGTAAGAAATTTAACCTGCCAGACTGGTATCGATCCGTAACGGTAAAATACAGTAGCCTTGCTTGATGATCTGTGCCTGCACTTCGGGGGTTGCTATTTCACTGTGGCAAAACTGGCATCTCCCCTGTTTAATTGCCTCTTTCTCGATACCCAAAGAGGACAAATAGGCATTGGCATATCGCTCAACATGGGGCACATTTTGGTCATTGACCAGTACATCAAAGTGCAAGTATTCGCCGCTTTGGGTATGGACATGAGTATCATAAACATGAATATTCATCGCGCACTCCTACTGGCTTCTGCCAGGCAAACTTAAATCGCCTGAAGCTACATCAAATACTTTACTCACACACAATAATGGCGCGTGAACCTGTTGGTTGACCCGCAGCCCGGCTGTTACACCATCGAATGAAAAGTTGCTGGCAAAGCCAATCGACGCAAGCGGCACCCGAACCAGTACTTCGCTTTGCTGGATAGAAAAATCAAATCCGGGACTATCAATAAAGATAGGTAAATTAGGCCAGGTTGCTGGTAACTTAGGCGTGCTACCGGGTGCTATGTCCTTTACTTTCAATGCCCCAGTACCACATGCTTTATCTTCTACCAGCACCACCCAGTGGCTATGCCAGTTGTCACCATCATTGGTTTTATTGCCATCACCGTCTTCATCGTACAAAGGTGTATCGTCGAAATCAGGATGGATCGTTAGCGCCAGTGCCAAAATGCCCTGATCGGCTTCAAAGCCCACCGCGGCACTATTCAGTGATGTTGGCCAGACATAACTATACACTTGAGCACCTGCCAGAGCCCCTTGCTTTTGCGGTTTCACCTTACCAGCTTCACCGTTCACCACTTGCTGAAAAACCAGGTGTGCTCCGTCGGTCACCACCTTGGCATGCACAATATCGAAGCTGGCTAAGGTTGTATCCGTAACAGATGCAACAATGTGTCCCTGGTGCTGCTGATGAGCCGCAGCGCTTTGCATTAACCCACATGCCAGTAAAGCACTCACTAGGTGTGATGATGTCTTCATAACGTTTCTCCTTTGAAACATAGTTTTGACTCGAAACTATATTCATTAAATCACCACCACTTTCACCTTGTCAAATAAGTTTTGACTCGATACTATTAGATTATGAACGAAGAACTCTATAACTTAATCGAGCGGCTGGCTAATTTGCTGCGCCATGAGACCCGTCAAACAGGCTTGGCGATGGGGTTGCAGCCAGTACAACAGGAAGCCCTGTACTACCTGTCTATTTGTAATCGTTACTCAGATACTTTGCTGGCGGTCACTGACTACCTGGGCTTGACCAAAGGTACTGTGTCACAGACACTAAAAGTACTTGAAACCAAAGGGTTGATAGAGAAAGTCAAAGATTCTGAGGACAAGCGTATAACCCATCTGAAAGTCACTGAGGCTGGGCGAACATTTTTAACCCAAACCTGTCCGCCGCAACAGTTTTCAGAGGTGGCCTGCAAACTGTCTGCGCAAGCACAAGGCACCTTGCAAGAAGCACTCACAGAAATGCTTCACCAGTACCAACAGCGCAGTGGGCGCAATGGTTTCGGAGTGTGTCGTCAGTGTAAATACAATCAGTCTTCACAAGGCAGGTTTGTCTGTGGGCTCACGAAGGAGTCACTGTCTGTGCAGGATACCAAGCAGATATGCAGAGAATTTACTCAGTGATCCCGTGCTAAGCCGAGCTGATCCGGCGTACTCAGGTTCAGCACACCGAAAAATACACAGCCCGCTTAATCAGTCAATAAAGTCCAGCGTGAGCAACAGGCGCGTTTCACCCGCAGCGGGCGACGGAGAACGATGTACCAGAGCTCCCTCTTCATTACCGAGCCAGCCTGATCCTTTCAACAGGGCAACATCGCCGGTGTTGAGTTGTTGAATATCCGACTGACAAGTGTAAATTCCGGACTCATGGTCCTGTTTGCCTTTACTGCCCAAACCCAGTTTGCTGCGATCCACCTTATTGTGTGGTAACCACTGAGAGGCAACACCACCCAATGTACTCACCAGCCGACAAGGAATATGATCAACATGGAACTTAGGACACATGGCTTTATTGAGTACCGTGAGCCTGAGTCCGGCACGTTTGAGTTCAAACAAGGTGCAAAACATATCCACCAGCATTGCCAGATGTTCACTCAGCGCTGGCTTATCAACAAGCAGAGCAGACGCCGCGTGTAACCCGTCTATTGTCTGCTCAGGTGTCGCCGCAATCGACAGCTGCAACTCGCTAGTAGCATTCAGTAAATCCGTCACTTCTGAATTAAGCGCCTGAGTCAGTGCACATTGCCAGACGCTCAGGTTAATTTCTTCGCGATAAATATCCGTCAGAATACTTGGCTCAGAGGATATCGCGGCATACCGATTGGCTGGGATTTCTGGATTTTCACTGGTGGCTAAAGCACGGGTCATCATGTTCTCCTACATCTGTATCTGGTTGTACGGCTTTCAGGATAAAAGTTACAGTATAACATATCAAATATTTACAAACAGAGTAAGGACTGCCTGATGGCAGCCCTTTTGTCACAGGCTTTATGGAGCGACGTTTAGTCCACGGCGTTTCAGAAGCGCTTCGGTGGTCGGCTCTGCGCCACGGAAAGCTTTGTAAGATTCCATCAGGTCGCGAGAATTCCCCACTTCGAGAATGTGCTTGCGGTAGTGGCTGCCAATCTTGCGATTGAGCCCGCCCTGAGACTGCACATAAGCATAGGCATCGGCCGCCAGGATCTCACTCCACATGTAGGCGTAGTAACCTGCGGAGTAGCCACCTCCCATTGAGTGAGCAAAGTAAGCGGATTTATATCTGGGTGGCGCATAGTCGATGTTCACGCCATGCTTAGTCAATGCGGCTCGCTCGAACTCAACCAGATCTTGCAAAGGCGCATCCGCCGCCAGCGCATGCCATTCCATATCCAACAAAGCTGCGGCAACATATTCCAGTGTATCAAAGCCCATATTGAAGCTACGGCTGGCAATCACTTTGTTCAGTAATGCCTGCGGAATCGCTTCTTTGGTTTGGTAATGCTTCGCATAGTTTTGGATAACTTCCGGATGAATAGCCCAGTCTTCTTCAAACGTTGACGGGAACTCCACAAAGTCACGAGATACAGACGTCCCCGCTAAGCTCGGATAAGTCACCTGAGACAGCATGCCGTGCAATCCATGGCCCAATTCATGGAACATAGTAGTTGCTTCAGAGTAACTCAGTAATGTTGGCTGGCCATCAGGCGCTTTTTCGATGTTCATCACATTGATCACAACCGGGCGCTGATTATCCAGGCCTGATTGTTGTACAAACGAACTCATCCAGGCGCCACCACGCTTACCATCACGGGCAAAGTAGTCAGCCATAAAAAGTGCCAGGCTGGTACCATCGGCATCAAAGACTTCATAGGCTCTCACATCCGGGTGGTAAACCGGAATATCGTTACGTGGCTTGAAGGTTACGCCATACAGGCGCTCCATTGTATAGAACAGGCCATCTTTCAGTACCTGATTGAATTCAAAATAGGCTTTCACCTCTGACTCATCCAGATCGAACTTATCCTGACGAACCTTATCGGCATAGTACAACCAGTCCCAGGCCTGTAGTTCAAAGTCGCCGCCCGTGGCGCGGATTTTGTCTTTAATAGCCTGAGCCTCTGCATCGACATTCTTCAACAACGCAGGCACCATACTGGCAAACATGTCATACACTGCGGTGGGTGTTTTGGCCATTTGCTCATCCAGGCCATAATGTGCCCAGCTCTCATAACCTAGTAGCGCCGCCTTTTTTGCTCTGAGCTGTGCCAGCTGTGCGACAATTTCGCGGTTGTTGTTGTCACCTTTTAAGCCACGATAAGCGGATGCGCGCCATACCTGCTCACGCAACTGACGGTCTTCGAGCTTGGCCAGAATAGGCTGACGCGTGGTATTGGTAATTTTGATCAGATACTGTCCCGGATGCCCGGCTTGTTCAGCCGCTTGTGCCAGCTGCGCGATATGGGCATCTGTCAGGCCAGCCAGTTTCGCTTTGTCCTGAACCAACACAACATTGCTTTTCGACAGTGCCAGCAGGTGCTGCGAGAACTGCGTGGTTAATGACGACAAAGCCGCATTAATCTCACGGATCTCTTTTTGTTGCGCGTCCGTCAGCTTGGCACCCGCTCTGACAAATTGCTTGTAATAGACTTCTGTCAGGCGCTTTTCTTCCGCGCTGAGGTCAAGCACATTCAGCTGTCCGTAAACCTGGGCTACGCGCTCATACAAGGCTTTATTCAGGTAAATGTTGTCGTAGTGACCGGCCAGTTTGGGAGCCAGTTCAGACTGTAGCGCCCGGCGCTCTGCATTAGAATCGGTGCCAGACAGGTTAAAGAATACAGCCTGGGTCCGCTTTAGTAATTCACCACTTCGCTCCAGCGCAACAATGGTATTACTAAAGCTGGCAGGGTCTGTTTGGCTGATAATTGCATTCACTTCAGCTATTTGCTCAGCCATGCCCTGCTCAAATGCCGGCGCGAAATGCGCGTCGCTGACGGTATTAAAATCCGGTGATTGATATTGCAATGTGCTCGATACCAGTAGTGGGTTGCCTTCAGTTACCGTCGCAGAGGCTGCGCCTTTTTGCAAGCCTGAAGTACGATCCCCGCCCGTGCAGGCCGTTACAAGTAAGGCGGAACTTACCGCCAATGCTAGCAACTTTTTCATCATTGTTTCTCTCATCTGTAAAATAGGATGGATATGTTATAATATAACAAAACAATCAACAATCTTTGTTGCGCTGAATACCCGCAGATGTGAGTCGGGTTATCGGAGGCAGTACAGGCGATTTAACCCCAGCCTGTTTCGAGGTGGAAAAGGAACAGCCTTAAGTTTTTGTTTATCTGTATAATTAATCAGGATACCAATGGCACGCTTAATAAAACACGCCACCTTAGTGAATGAAGGTAAGCTTTACGTTTCTGATCTCAGAATTGAAAACCAGTATATTGCAGAAATTGGCCCGGACTTATCGGCTAGGTCTGGTGAAGACGTCATCGATGCCCAAGGCATGTGGTTGATGCCCGGCATGATAGATGACCAGGTCCATTTCAGAGAGCCGGGCCTTACCCATAAAGGCTCCATTGCCAGCGAGTCGGCAGCCGCCGTCGCCGGTGGGATCACCAGTTTCATGGAAATGCCCAATGTCTCCCCTTCCACGACTACCCGCCAGGCTCTCGCTGACAAACAAGTAATCGCACGTCAGAACTCTGTCGCAAACTATGCATTTTACCTGGGCGCTACGCCCGATAACTTAGATGAAATCAAGGCCATTGACCCACACCAGGTGTGCGGGGTTAAAGTCTTTATGGGTGCCTCGACCGGCGATTTACTGGTCGAGCACCCTACTGCTTTGGATGCGATTTTCAGAGAGTGCCCTACGCTTATCGCTACGCATTGTGAACAGGGCTCTGTGGTCCAACAAAATGCCGCACAGGCATTACGTTTTAACCGTTAAGTGAGACTCATAAACCATGATGCAACTTCCCGATATTGCGAGCCATTTTGCGCCAGACAGCCAGAGCCCGCTAAAGTGGGTTGGGATGGAAAAAATTGCCCTACCCATGCAGGTGCGCTGCGATCAGACCAGCGTCAACATCAACACGCTTATGGACGTTTTTGTCAGCCTGGATACAGGCGCAAAAGGCATACATATGTCACGCCTTTACCTGCTTGCCAACGAAGCACTGGCGGGAATTGAACTCACTTTCGCACAGCTCGATAAGGTACTCAAAGAGATAGTCGCGTCTCAACAAGGTCTCAGTCAGTCTGCCAAGTTAGTCATTAAGTTTGAGCTGCCATTGAACAGACCGGCTCTGAAAAGTAGTTACAGCGGATACAATGCCTACCCGATAGAGCTGCACTGTGAGCACCATGAGGGCAAAACACACTGCAAGCTTATCAGTACGATTACCTACAGCAGTACCTGCCCATGTTCAGCGGCTTTGTCTCGTCAGTTACTGAGTGAGACAGTGGCACAGCAGTTTGCCACACAGGACAACATAGACAAGGCCCAGCTGCTGGAATGGCTTAAAGGACCGCACGGCTCTGTTGCAACACCGCACAGCCAGCGCTCTTATGCCTATATTGAAGCCGCACTGGCAGGCGACCACTTACCGGATCTGGCGCACTGGCTTGCGCTGTTTGAAGAAACCCTGGCTACGCCAGTACAAACTGCGGTTAAACGCGAAGATGAGCAGGCATTTGCAGCTTTAAATGCAAAAAACCTGATGTTTTGTGAGGACGCGGCAAGGCGTATTAAAGCAACGCTGGAGTCTATTTCAGAAGTTGCTGATTATCAGTTTAAAGTAGAGCATCAGGAAAGTTTGCATGCTCATAACGCCGTCGTATACGACCGCAAATCATAAGGAAAACAGCACATCCACATAGCATAGTGCGCGGATGTACTGTAAGGGTTAGAGACGGGTAAAGCTCATTTCCCAATTAGTTTCCCAGCTCTGGCCACCATCTTTAGAAAAAGCCTGTGCCCAGGTTGGTTGCTCAGGGTTAGTCGCATCCCAGATAAAGCGCACTTTAATGGCTTCACCGTTATATTCCTCGTCCGCATAAAAACGCCCGATGCCATCGTTAAACTCGCCAACCACCGGGGTATCCATCCTGCCCGGGTTACGTCCATCCAGCCACCAGATTGACCACTGCCTGGTACTTTTGTTATATGAACGGATCGCCTTTGCCCGCACAGACCCCTCAGGAAAATGCAGGTGGTTGTCTTCCACATTACCAAACCCGCCCAGCGTATTGAGTGTTGATGACTCCCCATTGAACTCTATCCACTCATCACCTTCATTAAGTATGTCCTTCAGGCGGCGATGCTGTACCGACCACTGGCCAACCATAAAATCGAAGTCGCCGGGTGCGCCTGACGCGTTGGATTGAAGCATAGTAATCCCTTGTTTTATTGTCTAAATTGGCTGCTACTCTAGCATGACAACTGTATAAGTAAACAGTGCATTTATGACAAAATCTCGACAGTTTCAGACATGGTAATGACTGATTTTGGCTTGGCGCAAAATGCCCGTAAACGACCCATAAACCAGCTGAATACTTCGCTCTGACCGCTCAATTCGCATTCCCCCTCACAAATACTCTGCAACACCTGTTGTACATCCGTACTGGTCAGGGCAGCAATAGCTTGTGAGGTCACAAGATGTATGTGGCACACGGGTAACTGCGCCATGATTTTACTGTCCTCGCTGACCGTGCCCTGTAACAAGGTCAGCGTATGTTTACTGGCTGTTGTGCTGACCTTCAACTGTAAGTCAGGCACTTTGCCATGCTGCGTCTTTTGCCACCTTTGCAGATAGACTAAAAATTCAGCCCACCAATTATCCAGCGTCGTTGTCTCAACCGACCTTTTGGGCTCGGCCACCGATGCTCTGGTAAACGATGCTTCCACTTCTTGCACCGCGTCTTGTAACGCCGCCAAGGTCGCATCTACATCGTCTTTGGTGTGCGCTGCCGAGCAGATAAAACGCAACCGCCCGCGACCAGTTTCGACTATCGGATAAGTCACGGCTGAAGCCTGAATACCTTTTTCAAACAAACGCTGTACAATCGCATACAGTTTATCTTTATCACCAAAATGTGGGGTCACAATCGGTCCGTCTCCACTGCCCAAATCAAACCCGGCGGCACTAAATTGGGCCCGCATGTAACGGGCGGTGTCCCACAACCGTTCACGTAGTGAGTCATCCTGACTGATCCGCTGCAGTGCCGTAAGCGCCGCGGCGATATCTGCTGGGCTCACCGAAGCCTGAAAAATATAGGCTCTGGACGAGGCTTTTAACAGCTCAACATACTCAACACTGGTCGCAACGACGCCGCCCAGGCTGCCCAACGATTTGCTCAACGTGGTCATGATAAAATCAACCTCGTCGCTTACTCCCTGCTCAGCACAGATCCCGGCTCCCTGCTGGCCATAAAACCCAAAGGAGTGTGCCTCATCGACCAGTACCAAAGCCTGATAACGCTTTGCCATGCGGACGATCTCAGCCACAGGCGCGGCGCCCTCCCCCATACTATAAACGCCCTCAATAATGACCAACACGGTGCGATAGGGAGAGGTCTCAGACTCAAGTACAGAGGCCAGATCGTTAACATCATTGTGTTTAAAAGTACGTACTTTGGCACCACACAATCGTGCGCCATCAACGATGGAGGCGTGGCAGAGCTGATCGATCACCACCACATCGTTTTCACCCAGTAAGCCCGCGACGGCACCGACATTAGCGGTATAACCCGTTGGAAATAAACAAGCGGCGGGTTTGCCCACCAGGCTGGCAAACTGTTGTTCAAATGCCAGATGCAGATCCGTTAAACCAGACGCCGCCGCAGAGGTCCCCATGCCAGTGCCAAACTCTGTCACGGCCTGATGTGCAGCTTCAATGACCGCGGCATCGCGATTCAGTCCAAGATATAAGTTGGTGGTCCAGATAATCGCCTCTCGCGCCTCACTGTGCTGGGCATCAGCTACCGTACCACGCGTACCACTGCCGGTGCGCAGCACCTTACTATAGGGATTAGCGCGGTGCTTACTCACCATCTGAGTGGCAGCCTGAACTAGCTTGCTTTTATCCGCGGCCGACCACGACGCAGCCTTGGCCAAAGCAAAAGGAGGATGACTGGCACGCATTTGAAATTGTAACTCTTTAAGCGTATCGCGCAGTGGGCTCTGACGGGCAGTTAATGATTCTCCAGAGCCTAAACTCAGCAAATGCTGAGCCAGGCGCTGAGGCGTATTAAACTCATAAATTGCCTGCACGGAACAAGCGACATCAAATACATTGCTCAGCCGATTGCTTAGTTCCAGCGTCGTTAGTGAGTCCAGCCCGGCCTGCTCAAAGGTTTGCGACAGCACCGTATCAGCAGGGAGGCCGAGCAAAGTGCTCAGCTCATCACAGATCATCGCAACCACAGACTGTTCAGAATCGACTGTTTTGCTTGCTCCGCGTGGCTCTCGATCCGCTGATACATCAGGCAAACGACTACGATCCAGCTTGCCGTTGGGCAGATAAGGCAATGCATCAACAAAGCAAACATTGTTTGGAACCATATGGTTTGGCAGATGACGGGCCACAAAGGACAAAATCACATCCGGGCTGAGTGCCCCACCCTGCTGACAGACAACACAGGCTTGCAATCTGGCCTGTCTGCTTTCTCCCTCCAACACCTTAACAGCGGCTGCAGAGATACCCGGCATGGTACTCAGCACCGTTTCGATTTCTTCCAGCTCAATGCGAAAACCACGGATTTTGACCTGCTGATCCACCCGGGAAATAAAGCGTAACTCACCATGTTTGGTCCACTGACACACGTCACCGGTTTTATATAAACGCGACTCTTCAATGCTACTGTCTGGTGCAGGGATAACGAAACGCGCATCTGTGCGTGGTTTGTCAAACAGGTAACCCGCCGCCAGCTTGCCTCCCGCTAGGTAAAGCTCACCCGCTTCGCCTTCTGGTACCGGCTTTAGGTCTTTATCCAGCACATAAGCGCGGGTATTTGCCACAGGCTTGCCAATGGTGATTTTAGCCATATCCGGGTGTAGCTGTACAGCCGTCGAAAATACCGTGTCTTCGGTTGGACCATAGACATTGATCACTCGCAGGCCCGGCTGCTGACTATAGACCTGCTTAACCAATGCAGATTTGAGTACTTCACCACCAAAAATTAAGCAGCGAAGTGTATCAGGTAATGTATAGCCACTGAGTAAGGCCCGGATGGCTGAGGGCACAGCAATACAGGTTCTGACCTTATCTATGCTCTGTAAATCAGGTAATGCCAGAATGTTTTTTGCCAGCACCACCGTACCACCAAGCAAAAGCGTGCCGATGATCTCCATCACTGATGGGTCAAAACACACCGAAGTAGCGGCCAGCACACCGCTCAGCTCTTCCTCACAAAGCAACTCGCCCATGGCCGTGCACATCGCAAGCACATTGCTTTGTGTGACCGCGACCCCTTTTGGCTCGCCGGTCGACCCCGAGGTATAAATCACATAAGCCAGTGCTTGAGCGTCACACTCAGGGTCTGGCAGAGACAGCAACGCACCGTCTATGTCAGCCAGCAAAATGTGTGTGCTCACTCTTTGACACAACGCAGCCGACGCACTGCCATCCACAATCACCGCCGCAGCTTTACTGTGGGCCAGCATATAGTCAATGCGGGAACGCGGATAGGTTGGATCCAGCGGCACATAAGCGCAACCGGCTCTGAGCACGCCAAGCAAAGTGGCCACCAGCTCCCAGCTGCGCTCCATACACACGCCTACTAATGCACCGGGCACAATGCCACTGTTTGTCAGTTTAGCGGCAATCGCCTCTGCTCGGTGCAATAATGTCTGATAGCTTATTTCCTGTGTGCCATCAATCAGGGCGGTTTTGTCAGGATGGATTTGTACACGGGTGATAAATCGAGCCGCAATAGGTGACAGCTCGCTTTCCTTATTCTGAAGCTTGCTTTGCGAGTTTATCGCAGCAGCAGGTATTCGCTTGTTCATATCAATTTCCTTTGTTGTTATTGTTTAACTATGCAGATGGTCCAACAGGCATGAGCAAGTCTGTCTGGTCTGAAACGGATTTCTCGTATGGCAACAGGCACATACTCATCCGCTGTTATTCAATTAATTTCAACACAGAGATTACATTGATGAATAAAAAGAAACTAGCAGTCTGAACTGTCAGTTATAGCGGAAGATACAAAAGCAGAGTTGGAACAAAGTGAAAAAGTAAGCCGGCATGATGCCGGCTTACCGTTAAAGACTAAACAAGGCTGTCTTATAGATTACTGACTACGGACTATTCACCGCCACGGACAACAAGCGAAAGTCCACTATACTCGTCATAATCACGTGGCGCGGATACCCCTTGCTCAAGATAAACCCCCATAAACTCATGATAACGGGTTTGTGGTGTAAAACTATGAAGAAAGGCCTTATAAAACCTCTCTGGTACTCTAAAAATATTGGTATTCAACGCAGGTAAAAAACAAGCGTATTCTACGATGGATCTGAGTTCATGAAAGTTAGGGAATCGCCAATCACTATAACCCGCAACAGACAGTCCCTGAACTGCTTCGATATGACGAACAATCGAGGCGTTGAACACCTCTCCCTCACACTCACTGGTTTGCGCATTCCATGTTTGTCCAGTCAAGCAGCGATGCCACATTAGCCCCGTTGCAGTGTGTGTTACGGTGCCATCATCATGCACGATAAAGTCCCGATTTGGTGTGGTTTTTGGTATATCGTCGCGGCAATACGCTTGCACCCCAACGCTGCATAGGGTTAACAAACCAACGAAAAACATTGTTAACTTCATTTTATCTCCTTCCGTAAAGGGCACTGAGTGCCCTTATCCTGATGTTATTCTGCAAAGCGTACCAGTAACACTCTGGCATTTTCCGTTTTGCGCATTCTGTAGAATTTCTTCACCCGATAAGTAGTAGAGTGTCCGCCCTCTGTGGTGTACAAGGCAAACTGTGGATCTTGCGCCGATGTTTGCTCCGTCCAAATGTATAGCGGCAATCTATCATCAGGTTTCTGAGTGAGCAGATTCACGAAGCTCCACTCATTTCTTTCCGATTCAACTGAGATTTGGAAAATTGTGAGTAACTCTTTCGTGCTTGGCATACGCCAGTCTTTGGCTCCACACAGTCCAGCTGTATTCACGGCTTTCACGAACGATGGATAGTCACAGGCACTCCCTTTACACTCACCGCCATTTTCCACTCCCGGATATCCTCCATTGCTATTGAAGTCTGGGTTGTACCAGGAATAAGTGTGGTCCGTATAATGTAATGATTCAGTATCACTTTGTTTCACTTCCCACATCAGGCCGGTGTAGTTATCACGCAGACAAGCATACTCCTGCGCCCCGTTAGGTAACGGGTTACCTTCACTATCGATCTTGGTCAAGTCAAAGCCGGCCATACCGAAGCCAACTTTAGGGAGCTCTCCCGCTAACGCTTTAGCATCTCGACCAAAATGACCATCCTGATTGGCAATTTCATAGTTACCATAGCCCTTACACTTAAGCTGAGAGAGCGTTGAGTTACTGTATGTTGCGGCACAATACTGCTGACCGGTATCGTTCAGCTTACCTTTTCGGGCAATACTGCGTGCAGTCACTTCGTTACTCATCGCATTTTCACTACCCAAATGATTTGCGGTGACCATGACGTAATAATCCACGTAATTGGAGATAGCCACTTCCACACCGCTGCTCACATTTGCAACGCGTGTACCCGCACGCAAAGTGTCATAGTTTTGCGGCGTCAACCCAGGCTGTTTCGCATAGAACAAGGTATAGCTGTCAGCCCCTGCAACAGGCTGCCAGGTAATACGCGCTGTGCTATCGGATGTGTCGACTGCGATACTTGGTGATTCAAGGTTAAGCATAAACTCCACTGACAAGCTGCAAGCATGCTTTAGTGGCTCTGTCGTAAAGACATTGCCTGTCAACGTACCAGTGCATCCAGATACATTCTTAATAATGTAGCCCTGCTCAGGAGTTAACTGGAAAGTCGCACGCGCGTTGTAGTCCACAAAGAGGCTAGTCGGCGTAACCGAGCCGCCCGAGGTCGCACTTGCCGTGACTTCAAACTTAATCCCGTTGAACTTGGCCGTAATCTGACAACTACTGGTTATAGTACCGGTAGTGTACGTCTGACCATTCAGCTGACCATTACAACCCAGCACGGAATCAATTTCATAGCCTTCATTCGGCGTTACTTGCAAGGTTACCGTATCTCCATAGGCCGCAGTAAAGGACGCTGGAGAAATACTCCCGCCGGTTTCAGCAATCGCTGTTACCAGGAAGGTGTCTTTACTAAAGCTAGCAGACACATTACAGCTGGCAGTGATCTGAGCGGTTGTATAAGTATTGCCTGTGAGTTTACCGCCACAACCATTGACACCACTGATGCTGTAGCCTTCAACGGGTGTTAACGTGAAGCTTGCCGTATTGCCATGTTCAACACTTTGTTGAGCAGGAGAAATGCTGCCCCCGTCTGTTGCGCTCGCATTTACCGTGTAGCTGTATTTTTCAAACTCAGCAGTCACCGTACAATTCTCGATGAGTGCACCGGTTCTGTAGGTATTACCAGACAATGAACCGCGGCAACCTGAAATCGACTTGAGGAAGTACCCTTCGTCAATACTCACGGTTAACTCGGTGCTGGTATATTTATTAATCTCCTGGCTGGCTGGGCTCAGGCTGCCACCTTCGTTAGATACCCCGGTAACAATCAGTTTATTGGAAGCAAAACTGGCAACCACATTACATGATGCTGTAACCCGGTCAATGGTATAGAGGTTGTTCGTATAGCTACCACCACAACCTGTTACGGATGTAACTTTACGTCCTTCATCCGGATACACCCATACGCGCGCACCTTCGCCATATTTCACAGTCTGGGTTGCTGGTGTCACCCGACCTCCACTACCAGCTGAAGCTGAAACAACCAGTGTTTTAAGACTAAAGCTTGCAGATACCGTGCAGTTTGCAGTCACCGCGCCTGTGGTGTAAGTATTACCAGTTAGACGACCAGCACACCCAGTCACGGAGTCAATCTGATAACCCGCATCTGGCGTCACCGTCAATGTTACTGTGCCTCCAGCGGATACACTGCTGCTTGCTGGTGTAATCACACCACCGGTGCCTGCAATTGCCGAGACACTATATGTCGCTTGCTCAAAGGTTGCATGTACATTACAGCTAGAAAAGATAGGCGCAGTCGTGTAGGTATGACCATTGAGTACGCCATCACATCCGGTGACACTTGCGATCCGGTAGTTAGGCCCTGATGGTGTGACATCAAATTCAACTTGCTCACCATCAAACACAATTCTGTGAGTAGGGGAAATCACACCACCCGTGTTCGATGATGCCGTTACCGAGTGTTCCAATATAAGAGGGTAAAAATGCACCTCTATCTTACAGTTTTGTGTAACCGCTGCGGTAGTGACCATATTGCCACTGGTACTGACACCACAACCCTTTGACCAAAAAGCAATGTTAGGTTTAGGTGAAACAGTCACACTGGCACGCTCACCATGCATTACAAACTGTGACATTGGCGTTACAGTGCCCAATTCGGAGCCAAACACAGATACATCAATAATATATTGATTTGGGTGGAAGCTGGCCTTAACCGAACAGTCTGAATGCATTGGTCCCGTAGTATACTCATTACCACTCAAAGTACCGTTACAACCGGTTACACCTTCCGTCCAAAACCCTGCATCAGGTGTCACTGTAAAGATAGCACTTTGGCCCGACTCAACTTCCTGATGAGGAGGTGTAATGGTACCGCCCGATGATGCCTGGGCAGTTGCTACATACTTAGCTTTAGTGAAAGATGCAACGACTTCACAGTTACCATAAATAGGGGATGTCGTATAAGTTTGCCCACTTAAAGAGCCTTCGCAACCTACCACTTCGTTGATGAAGAAATCATTGTCAGGAGTCACTGTAAAGCTCGCCTGAGCACCATGATTTATACTTCTCGAAGCAGGAGAAATTGATCCGCCATTTAATGCCCTTGCTGACACAAGGTAAGCGATTGGCTGGAGTGTAACATCAATTTGGCATGACTCAGTGACTGGACCTGTTGTGTAAGTCAAATTATTCAGAGTACCGCCACACCCTATCACCGAAGCAATCTCATACCCAACATCTGGCGAGATTGTAAAACTAGGCCTCTCTCCGTAATTGACTTGCTGAGAACGAGGTGAAACCTGTCCATATGAAAAATCGGCGACAGACACTTCAAATTGTTCTTTAACAAAGCTGGCGTTGATCTGGCAGTTGTCAACAATGGGGGCCGTTGTATAGGTCGAGCCACTCAATGCACCACCGCATCCTGTCACGCTTTCAACTAAAAAGCCCGATTCAACAGATACTTCTACGCTAGCCACTGCGCCATAACTCAATAATTGGCTCGCCGGAGTGAGGCTACCACCTTCAGTGGCTTGAGTTGTTACTGAGTACTTATTTGCATCAAAATTAGCAACCACTTCACAGGCAGCCGTAATTGGCCCGGTCACATAAGTTGTTCCTACCTGAGCTCCTTCACAACCTGTGACTGATACAATGCTGTGACCTGCTGCTGGCTGTAGTTCAAAGGTCGCACTTTGACCGTGCTCAACGTCTTGCTGAGCAGGTGTTACAACGCCACCGTCACTGGCAATTGCAGTAACGGGATAGACAGTTCGCACAAACTTGGCACTGACCTGACACGCAGCCGTGATCGGTTTGGTGGTATACAGGTTACCAGTCAGTGAACCTTCACACCCTTCAACAGCATCAATCGAGAAGCCCTCATAAGGTGTTAAAGTAAAGGTCACGCTATCCGCGTAAGACACAGTTTGCTGTGCTGGGGTAATTTCCCCGCCTTCGGACGCCTGCGCTTCGACGGTAAACTGCTGAGCACTGAAGGCCACGGCCACTTCACAATTGGCCATCACAGGGGCGGTGGTGTAAACATTGCCATCGAGTATCCCCTCACATCCAGACACTGAAGCAATCTTCTGGCCAACATCCGGTGTCAGCGTCAAGCTTGCAGACTCGCCATGCAAGACAAATTGAGAAGCTGGAGACACCGAGCCACTGCCACTTACCTTGGTCGTTACAGCATAACTATTCTGATCAAAGTTGGCACTTACCTGACATGATTGTGTGATAGGCGCAGTCACAAACTGACCATCAATAAGCTGACCGCCACACCCCTGGATATCGACAGTGTTGTAACCTGGCTCAGTTGCAACCGCAAAGGTCGCTTGCTGGCCATGTGCAATACGCTGGCTGGCCGGAGATAATGCGCCACCCGTTGATGATACCGCGGTCACCTCATAATGATTTAAGCTAAAGCTTGCATGTACATTACAGGCACCGGTGACATTACTGACCGTATAGACGTCGTCAGACAATACGCCATTACACCCAGTCACCTCTACCAGGCTGTAACCCGTATCTGCGCTGACCTGGAAACTTACCGCTTTTCCATGTACAACTTGCTGTTGTGCAGGAGAAATACTGCCCCCCTTACTGGCTGTCGCGGATATTTCGTACTGTTTAGCAACAAACGAAGCACTCACGTGGCAGCTTTGTGTGATTTCAGCAGTAATGAATCTACTATCCGTCAACACACCGCCACAACCGGACACTGACTCCAGTGCAAAGCCTTCGTTTGCAGTTACACTAAACGAGACTTGCTGACCATGCGTTGCGGCCTGCTCGCTGGGTGAAATACTGCCACCTTCAGTAGCGCTGGCAGTTACCTGATATTGTGAAGCTTTAAAGCTTGCCTGAACATCACATGCTGCGGTTATCGCCCCGGTCGTATAGGTATTACCAGATAATGTACCGCCACAGCCTGTGACATTATCAACCAGGTAGCCGGCTTGTGGTAACAAATTGAACGAAGCCACATTGCCGTGCACAACTTGCTGAGTACCAGGGTCTATTTGACCACCAGCTCCTGCTACTGCATTCACCGTATACTCACGTTGTGCGAAATGCGCATTAACAGTACAGTTGGCTGTCACGGGGCCGGTGGTGTATTGATTGCCAGACAACTGACCACTACAGCCTTCGATGTTAGCAAGGTAGTAACCCGACTGCGGCGTTACAGCCAGTGTCGTTGTGCCATCATAGGCCACCTTCACAGTGTCTGGGGTGATAGAGCCACCACCCGTTACTTGAGTAGACACACTGAAATATTGCTGCGAAAACGAGGCGGCAACTTCACAATTTGCAGTCGCACCCGCAGTAGTAAAAATTTGTCCCTGCAGGGTTCCATCACACCCGCTAATGTTTTCCAGGTTATAACCATTTTGCACCTGCACTGTAAACTGAGCAGACTCACCATGTTGCACAGTCTGCTCGGCAGGCGTTATGCTTCCCCCTTCACCACCGCGAGACGTCATCAGGTACTGATTTAGTGCAAACTGCACATCCACCTGACAATCCGCAGTAATAATACCGGTGTTGTAAGTGTTCCCCGTTAATGTTCCGTCACATCCCACGGCTGATTCAATGTGATAACCAGTGCCTGGGTTCAGTAAAATGGCAGCTACATCACCGTTGTTAACTTGCGATGTCGTGAAACTACTTGTGCCACCTTCAGATGTATTAACCGTCACGGTATGCTGCTTTGGCATCGCTGGACCACCTGGATCCTGGATAAAACCATTATTCTCCAGTCAGCATCACCTAGTTGCCCATCGGTTAAGGTCAAGGTGACGACTTTTCTGTCTTCTGAGATCTGATACAAATCTCGAGGTAGCTCATACCAAGTATCGCCAGCCCCAGGCTGTGCCGGACCAAACTTATAGTACTTGATCCCTTCGGGCAGTGGCTTTTCGTAGACTATATCCAACTCTACGGTTGCGCCCAGCTCTGTGGTTAAGTCGATATCGTTTACAAGAAAGGGTAAGTCAATGTCTGCAGGAACTGGCGGTGCCCCTTCTTCACCCGGCTGAATGATCCCTTTACTGGTAGGGGAAATACCGGCATTGCCCTTAACATTCAGCTCAACTTGCTGATCTAATTTATCACTCTTAAGGGCAAGACTGAGCGGGTGAAACTCCACTTGGATTTCACACTCTGCTGTCGCAGCCGGAATACTATACTTATCATCTGATAGAGCCCCACCACAGCCATATGCTTTACCGACTTTGTAGCCTGTTGCAGCAGACAGTGTAAATGTCTGCTCAGTGCCCCAGTCCAGTACCGGTGATTCAGGGTAAATATTTCCCTCACCTGACTTGGAGGTGGTTATTTGAAAAGATTTCAAGGCAAAGACAGCGTCAATTTGGCAATCTTTTGAGACCTTGTCTGTTGTGTAAGTATTGTTTTTTAATGTACCACCACACCCGGTCATAGATTCAATCAAGTGACCTTGATTAGCTTTGACTGTAAATGTCGTACTGTTGCCTGATGCAAGACTTTTGCTCATCGGCGTAACCTGACCTGAACCAGTTACGTTGACTGAGAGAGATACATTTGTTTGAGTCGTTTTTCCACCTGATGTAGTGGGAGAAGTTCCGCCGCTGTTACCACCTTCACCGCCTCCACCTCCACATGCACTAAGTAGCAATGTAGAGGACAAAACGGCAGGAAGGAGTAACACGGAGGCTGAGCACTTTTTATTAAGCATTTAGCTTCCTTATTATTTCTTTCCGTAGAATTTCCAATCGGCGCTAATTTACCTGAATTGAGTTCAAATGTTAATGGAGCAATTGAAATTTAAAGGGTTAAACTATTGATTGGAAAAAAGTTACCCACAAAAAGAACAGCGAAAAACACAATAAAGTGAACTTTTGCTCTAGGCCGTAAAACGCATTAATTACAGCTTATATCACTCAGTGAACACCGCTTGTAGGCACTAAGCGGACTATTGTCTGCTTGTTTTTCGTAGCCAGCGGGGTATGGTGGAATGTCAGCTTTAACAGTGAATGGAATGAGGATATGAGTATTGTTTTAACCACCCAATGTCGTGATGATGTGGGATTAATTGCCAAAGTTACGGGGCTCTGTTTTGAGCATAACCTGAATATAGTCCGTAACAACGAATTTGTAGATAAAGCAGGTGAGCGCTTTTTTATGCGCACAGAACTGACAGGTGATGTCGGTGAACAGTTTTTGCCGCAACTACGCAGTGTGCTGCCAGAGGGTGCACAAGTACACTTACATGGTAATGAAAAAACCAAAGTGGTCCTGCTTGCCACCAAAGAAGCCCACTGTCTGGGTGGTATGCTGCTAAAGCAATACGAGAATGCCTTTAACGTTGAGATCCAGGCGGTGGTAGCCAACTATGATACCCTGAAGCCCTTGGTAGAGGGCTTTGGCGTGCCTTTCCATCTGGTTTCTCATCAGGGACTAACACGAGAGCAACATGACGATGCCATGGCTCAGGTCATTGAGCAATACCAGCCCGACTTTATCGGTCTGGCCAAATATATGCGGGTGCTCAGCCCACAGTTTGTTGCGCGTTTTAGCAATCAGATCATTAATATTCACCACTCTTTCCTGCCAGCGTTTATCGGAGCAAAGCCTTACCATCAGGCGTTTGAGCGCGGGGTAAAAATCATTGGTGCCACGGCACACTTCGTCAACGACGAATTAGATGAAGGTCCGATCATCATGCAGGATGTCACTCAGGTGAGTCATGCCGATAGCGCAGAGGCCATGGCTAAAATGGGTCGGGACATAGAAAAAGTGGTGTTCTGCAAAGCCATTCAATTAGCAGCGGAGCATAAGCTGTTTATCAATGGTAATAAAACCGTGGTGTTTGCCTAGCGCAATAACAAAAACGCCAGCATCTTTGCGCTGGCGTCTCACTTTAACAATGGCTGGCTAACTCTGGCTATCGAGGGGTTCCAGTTGCAGCTTAGCGGCAATCAATACCGCCTGAGTGCGGTTGTAGACCCCCAGCTTTCGGAATATCGCCGTAATGTGTGCCTTGACCGTCGCCTCTGAGATATTCAGTTCATAGGCGATTTGCTTGTTGAGCAGCCCTTCATGAAGATATTGCAACACCTTGTATTGTTGTGGTGTCAGTGATGCGATTTGCTGTGCCAGCTGTTTGTCTTCTCCGTCGAGCTCAGCAATCTGATCTTTAAGGCTGGCTGGTAACCAGACATCGCCCTCGAGCACCTGGTTAAGTGCCTCAACAATTTCCTTTGATGAAGAAGCCTTGGGAATAAAACCCATAGCACCATAGCCCATCACTTTAGAGATCACATTGAGGTCTTCACTGCCCGACACCACCACAATGGGCAAACTAGGATAATCCTCACGGATGCGGATCAGGCCGTATAAATCGCCATTGCCCGGCATATGTAAATCCAACAACAGCAGATCCAGCTCGTCCTGTTCGGATAATTGTTGCAATGTTTGCTCGAAGTTTTCAGATTCGAAAATCTCCAACCCATCAAACTGGTTTTGCAGCGCCCCTTTTAATGCTTCGCGAAACAAAGGGTGATCGTCCGCAATTAAAAACTGGTTCATGCTTGGCTCCTAAAAAATCGGCTGTCATGTCGACAGCCGATATAGTAGGTCAATATTTTGTCATAATTCAAGCGATTAACGCTCAATTAACGGTTTAGTCTGTTTTCGATCAATTCATCGACCACACTTGGGTCAGCCAATGTCGAGGTATCACCCAATTGCTGATATTCATTGGCAGCAATTTTACGCAAAATACGGCGCATGATTTTACCTGAACGCGTCTTCGGCAGACCGGGGGACCATTGGATCATATCTGGTGAGGCAATTGGGCTGAGCTCTTTGCGTACCCAGTTACGCACTTCTTTGGTCAGTTCTTCTGTGACTGCGACCCCCTCGTTTGGAGTAACATACACATAGATCCCCTGACCCTTAATATCGTGCGGATAACCCACCACGGCAGCTTCCGCTACAGCTTCATGGGCAACCAGTGCACTTTCAATTTCGGCGGTGCCCAAACGGTGTCCAGAGACATTCAGTACATCATCTACACGGCCCGTGATCCAGTAATAGCCATCTTCATCGCGACGACATCCATCACCGGTAAAGTACACCCCCGGATAGGCTGAGAAATAAGTTTGCTCAAAGCGCTCGTGGTCGCCATAAACAGTCCTCGCCTGAGAAGGCCAGCTATCCAGGATCACCAGATTGCCCTCTGTTGCGCCCTCAAGCGTATTGCCCTCAGCGTCAAACAGGGCCGGTGCAATACCAAAGAAAGGACGGGTCGCCGAGCCCGGTTTCATATCCGTCGCCCCCGGCAATGGTGTGATCATAATGCCACCGGTTTCGGTCTGCCACCAGGTGTCCACAATCGGGCACTGGCTGTTACCAATTTTCTCGTAATACCAGCTCCAGGCTTCCGGGTTAATTGGCTCACCCACCGATCCCATGATCCGCAAGCTAGTGCGTTTCGAGCTGGCAATTGGCTCATCGCCTTTGGCCATCAGTGCACGGATAGCGGTCGGCGCAGTATATAAAATGGTGACATTGTGTTTATCGACCACTTCACCGATGCGCCCGGAGCTTGGGTAAGTCGGCACCCCTTCAAAAATCACCTGAGTACAGCCATTCACCAGCGGCCCATAAGCCATGTAGCTGTGTCCAGTGATCCAACCCACATCGGCGGTACACCAGTAAACATCGTCGGCTTTGACATCAAAGACATACTCGTGCGTCATAGATGAATACACCAGATAACCCCCTGTGGTGTGTACGACCCCTTTTGGCTGGCCTGTTGAACCAGACGTGTAAAGGATGAACAAAGGATCTTCGGCATTCATCGGCTCTGGCTCACACTCACTGGTGACATCTGCCACCAGCTCATGCCACCAGACATCGTGCGCTTGCCATTCTACTTCGCCACCGGTGAGCTGATGCACAATCACATGTTCAATGCTGACGCCATCCTGACTGACTGCCTCATCGACATTGGCTTTCAGTGGCACACAGTTTCCGCCGCGACGCCCTTCATCGGACGTGATAACCACTTTCGCGCCTGAGTCTTTGATCCGGTCCGCAATGGCTGACGGCGAGAAGCCACCAAACACAACTGAGTGTACCGCTCCGATACGGGCACAGGCCTGCATGGCATAAATCGCCTGAGGTGTCATTGGCATGTAAATGGCTACGCGGTCACCTTTTTCTACCCCCAGCTTTTTCAGGCCATTGGCAAGCTGCGCTACCTCATCGTGCAACTGCTGAAAAGTAATGTGCTCACTTTGTGTTGGGTCATCACCTTCCCAGATCAGCGCAACTTTGTCTGCGTTGTCTTTGAGGTGGCGGTCAATACAGTTATAAGAGGCGTTGAGTACACCGTCTTCATACCATTTGATGCTGATATGACCTTTATCAAAGGAGGTGTTCTTTACTTTGTTGTAGGGGGTAAACCAGTCAAGGCGTTTTCCGTGCTCGGCCCAGAATGCCTGAGGATCGTCAATGGATTGTTGGTATAGTTTTGTATATTGATCGTTATCTACCAGCGCTGCGCTCCTGATGGCTTCAGGAACCGGATAAATGCTCTGTGACATAGTCATCTCCATGTTGATTTTGGCCAGACGGCGATGCACCAAGGATCGCCCACTCTTTTTATATTAAGTATTAGACCTTAGTTGTACTTGCACCCATATTGCAAACATAGTAGATAAGTTAGTCCGTCCTCAAGGTCTGCTTCCAGCAACAAGTGCCGCAATGCGCATGACTTCGCCATCTACATCCCACCTTAGTCGTATAGACCAAAGGTTAATTGAGTAAAAAGCCGCCATCAACAACATTGAAAGGTAAGAGGCACATTCGCTGATCTCCGCCGGGGTATGTCTGCGCAACCCGGAGCAATGCAAACAGGAATTCAACTATGACAACAGCAAAAAAAAATCATTTAACGCTCAGCGCTCTGGCTGTGCAAAGTGCACTGCTAAGCGGCCTGTTCGTTTCCAGTGTCAACGCAGCAGAACTGGGTAGCACAGAAGTAAAATATGGTGGGTACATAAAACTGGATGCCATCTGGAGCGACTTTTCTGATGGCAGCTTGCCTTCTCAGCACATTGGCAGAGATTTCTATATCCCCGGTACAACACCGGTCAGTGGTGGCGAGCCCAAAGATGCGGTTTTTGACATGCATGCTCGCCAGTCTCGATTTAACTTTGCAACGGATACTAAGCTGGATGACGGCAGCAGTATTCAAACCAAAATCGAGCTGGACTTTATCGCTTCTACGGGCGGTAACGAACGGGTGACGAACTCCTACTCCCCTCGGATCCGCCAAGCCTATGTGACCTATAAAGGCTGGCTGTTTGGTCAGGCCTGGTCCAACTTCCAGAACGTCGGTGCACTACCTGAAACGCTGGACTTTGTCGGACCGGCAGACGGCACAGTGTTCGTACGCCAGGCCATGGCTAAGTACACAATTGGTAACTGGTCTTTCTCGGCAGAAAACCCGGAAAGCACCATCACCTCGGAAGGCGGAGCCCGTGTTGTTACCGATGATGCCAGTATGCCCGACTTTACCGCCCGTTATACCTATAAAGCGGACTGGGGTCATCTGGTGGTCGCCGCGTTAGGCCGTGAGCTGACCTATAAAGTTGCGACGGCTGATGAAAGCGAAACCTCTTTCGGTATCAGTGCGTCCGGTCGGGTCAACTTTGGTAAGAATAACCTTAAATTTATGCTGACTCAGGGTCAGGGGTTAGGTCGTTATGTGGGTCTCAATGCGGCACATGGTGCAGTCTATGATGGCAAAGACCTACATGCGATTGATTCGACGTCAGGCTTTGTTGCCTACCAGCATTACTGGAATCCACAATGGCGCTCTACCTTCCTTTATTCGTTCTTCTCAGCAGACAATGACAAAGATCTCTTAGGCGTCACCGTAGATCCTACAGAGTCTACCACCAGCTATAGCGCAAACATTCTTTACTCACCCGTGAAGAAACTCACTTTTGGCGCAGAATATAAGGTCGCAACCCGAGAAACCGAAAGCGGTGCTAAAGGGGATCTGGACCGACTGCAATTCTCCGTGAAATATGTTTTTTAAACTCCCGTAGCAAAAAGCCCGCAGCAGCGGGCTTTTTATTTTGTTTGTGCCTTGTCGAGCGAGCTTATAAGGTCGCTTTACGCTCGTTGTAATACTCAATCAGCTTATCGACGGCTTCCTGACAATATTCACGCACGCCTGCAACCACCATATGCTTCTCACCCTGGCCAACTTGCTCATCACCATGGAACAGGTTGAATCGCAGTACAATTTTTCCGCGCTTGCCTTCAAAGGTAAACTCAGGCTCTGCTGGCTGAAGTGAAACTTCTTCAATATCCAGTCTGTCCAGGTGGATGGACATAGATTCATAGATCAC
The DNA here is from genome assembly GCF_004014715.1 of Pseudoalteromonas sp. R3. Lineage (NCBI taxonomy): Bacteria > Pseudomonadati > Pseudomonadota > Gammaproteobacteria > Alteromonadales > Pseudoalteromonadaceae > Pseudoalteromonas > Pseudoalteromonas sp. R3. Next base: position 651,060 of record NZ_CP034835.1, on the reverse strand, counting down.
CATGGGACGAGCCGGGTTAATCATCACATCCTGCTTTGCCATCAGTGGAATAATCACATGAGGAAAGGTGGTGCCAGAGAACTCGACGTAGTTTCTGATCAGGCTAGAGGTCAAACTTTCGCATTGCTTGCGCTCACCATCTCGCTTTACAGACAGCATGACCTTATCCTCTGAGGTGATATCAAAGGCATCGCTCAGTGGTGGAAATTGCAGGCGACTGGTTTCATCCACCATGCCGACAAAGTCAAAGTGCATATTCTCACTTACACCGTAGCGTTCAAGCACTAACGAGAACAGCAAGTCACCCGGTACACAGAATTTCTTAGCATCGACATCGTGCAAAGGGTTAAAGTCATCCGCCACCTGTTTAGCAAACTGGCTGGCCTGCTCGCGGCTAATCGCCACGCTATCCATTTCTTGCTGGTAATAAGGAGTTAGCATAATTCACTTCTGTATTGCTTTAAAACCGCGCTATGTTAGCAGAATTATGACTCTGAGAGGTCATATCTGTTTAACTTTCCTGAAAAGGACGCTTTAAGTTATTAAAAGTTTAGCCTTTGCAGTAACTTAACTAAATTAAAATAAAGCCATCAGTGGCTCATAGCCCCATGTGAACAACAACCCTGCGCTCAGCACGACAAAAATCACATAGGCGATCAGACCACTGCGCATAGCAGGAGCAGATGATACAGGCTCTGCTGTTTTGCCCGTCAGTAATGGCTTAACCAGGTTTTTACCTTTTAGTCGATAAACCACAATCGCACTAATGTGGATCGCAATGGCAATCAATAAAATATCGATATTGGAATGATGAATATCTCCGGCAAGTTCGGCCCAGCTATACGGGACATATGCCACCAACGGTCCTTCGACCAGAATATCATCCGTAGTAAACAAACCAGAAATGAGCTGCACACTGATTAAGACAAAGAAAGCAAGTACCATCAGGCTGCCAGCCGGGTTATGGCCAACGTAAGACGCCGACGATTTTAACGAAGCCAAAATTGCTTTAGGAGAATGGAATAAACTACTGAGTTTTGCAGTCTGACTGCCGATGATGCCCCAGATAAGACGCGTCGCCATCAGCGCCAGTAACAGATAGCCAGTTACAAAGTGCACTTCCAGCCAGCCTTCCTCGCCGCTGAAATACAGCACAGCGATACCAATGACCAGTAACCAGTGAAAGCCACGTATGAATCCATCCCAAACTTTAGTTGCCATTTTATTACCCCGAGTGATTTTGATTTTAACCTTCGCAGGGTATCACAGGCAGGTAAAATACGTGAAGACAGGGCGGTGATTTGCGCTCACCGCCCCAAACAGTGAGACTAGCCTTACAGACACGCCGCCAGAATAGCGCGTGATTTAGCCAAATCAACCTGTTGATGCTCACCCAGGGCAGTCATACCATGGCGTTCAAGCTGCGCCACGATTTTATCTGCCGCATCAGCGCCTACACCGTAATCACTGAGACGGGTTTTCATGCCCAAAGACTGGAAGAAGGCTTCGGTTTTCTCAATGGCCAGGTCAATGGCCTGTGCTTCATCGCTGATATCCAGCCCCATAACGCGCTCGGCGTATTGCAGCAGCTTGCCGCGCTTGGCATCGCGCTGCTCGTGCATCATACGTGGTAGCACAACCGCCAGCGTCTGCGCGTGATCTAAGCCGTAAACCGCAGTCAGCTCATGGCCAATCATATGCGTACCCCAGTCCTGTGGTACACCAGAACCAATCAGGCCATTCAGTGCCATGGTTGCTGACCACATCACATTGGCACGGACTTTATAATCCACTTGCTCAGAGAACAACTTAGGTCCCTCTTCCATTAAAGTCAGCAACAGGCCTTCGGCAAACCGGTCTTGTACTTTTGCATCAATGGGGTAAGTCAGGTATTGCTCCATGACGTGAACAAACGGATCGACCACACCATTGATAAGCTGGCGCTCAGGCAATGAAGCCATGACCTGAGGATCCAATACCGCAAACTTGGGCTGCACCTTAGGCGAAGCAAACGGCAATTTATCGTTGGTTTCCTTATTGGATACCACACTGAAGCTGTTCGATTCAGATCCTGTTGCCGGCAGGGTTAACACCACACCCAAGTCCAGTGCAGACTTTATTTCAGCACCTTTGGCAAGAATATCCCATGGCTCACCGTCAAATTCAGCGGCCGCAGCAATGAACTTGCTGCCATCAATGACCGAGCCACCACCCACAGCCAGCAAATAGGTGTAGCCTTCCTGACGGATCAACTCTACCGCCTGCATACAGGTTTGATAACTGGGGTTAGGTTCAATACCGCTAAACTCTCCCCAGCTATGATTAGCCAATGCATCGCTCACCTGCTGGTAAATCCCATTGCTTTTAATACTGCCGCCACCGTAGATAACCAATACTTTCGCATCGGCTGGAATACTGTCTGACATCGCCCCTATCTGGCCTTCCCCAAATAGAATTTGCGTCGGATTATGAAAACTGAAATTCAACATGCTCTGTTCCTGTTAATATGTGACTCGATATGAAACGACCCTCAGTCTAGCTTGCCCGCCTGTGATGATCATTAGTTAACAGGCAAATTAATTTTGCCATACAGCAACAATACAAATATTATATTGCCATTAATTGCACTGGAGAGATAAAAATGTGGCAGGGTCTGGATATCTTTCTCGCCGTTGTAGAACATGGTAGCTTCAGCAAAGCCGCGCTGGCGCTGGATGTATCAACCTCTCATGTCAGCCGTCAGATCCAGCAGCTGGAACAACGGCTGGGCACCTTACTACTGCAACGTACAACTCGCAGTATTAATCTCACCGATGCAGGCAAGCACTATGCTGCCAAGCTGAAACTGATCCAACAGGAGCTCAGTGAAGCCAACGACCAGCTGCTCGGTGGTCAGCAGATCCCTAAAGGACACATACGTATTACCGGTGCCGGGGATTTTGTGGCCAACAGCGTCGCCCCTGTGATCGCTGAGTTTTGCCTGCAATACCCGGAAGTCACCGTTGATATTGATTTTAATAACCGTAATGTCGACCTGGTTGAGGATGGCTTCGACCTGGCCATTCGTTTTGGCCGAATGCGCGACTCCAGTCTCATTGCCCGTAAACTAACGCCCAGGCCCATGACTTTGGTTGCCAGCCCTGACTATCTCAATCGACATCCAGCACCCACACATCCCCAGCAGCTGAGTCAACACAACTGCCTGCTGGCTGCCAATAACCGCTGGCGCTTTGCCATCGGCGATAACATTGAAGAAGTCAAAGTCAGCGGGAACTGGCGGACCAATCACCCGCACGCACTGTTACAAGCCTGCCTGCAAGGTCTTGGCATTTCACACCTGGCGCGCGATATTGTTGAACCGCATCTTGCTTCGGGCGCGCTGTTCACCCTGCTGGACGAGTTTCAGGTCACAGATAACGCCTCCTGGCTGGTTTACCCTCGTAAAGATTTGATGCCGTATCGGGTGCGCTTACTCATTGATTTTCTGTTAGATCGCTTTAATACATCGATTGACTAAGGAAAACCCGACAGGATAAAACTTGATCTCTTCACGGTGTTATACTAAATTAAATCGCACACGATATAATCACAAGAGATTTAAAATGACCAAACTATACGAGTTCAGTGCTAATACATTGCAAGGACAGCCCTTTGAATTTAGCAGCCTGCAGGGCAAGGTCGTGCTGGTTGTGAATACCGCCAGTCAGTGCGGGCTTACACCTCAGTACGAAGGACTTCAGGCACTGCATGAGCAATATGCAGACCAAGGCCTGACCATTATAGGCTTTCCCTGTAACCAGTTTGGTCAACAGGAGCCTGGCAGTGCTACTGAGATACAACAGGGCTGTCTGATAAACTACGGGGTTGATTTTCAGATGATGGAGAAAATTGAGGTCAATGGAGACAATGCCCATCCATTGTATGACTACCTGAAAGACGCCCTGCCCGGTTTGTTCGGTAACAAAATCAAGTGGAACTTCACCAAGTTTTTGCTGGGTAAAGACGGTCAGCCATTGGCACGCTATGCGCCGACCACAAAACCTGAGAAAATAAGCAAAGATATTGAAAAAGCATTAAGTGCATAAGATGAAAGAACAGCCGACGCAATTGCGTCTGGACAACCAACTATGTTTTAGCTTATATGCCGCATCACGTCAGGTCACACGGCTCTATCAACCCTTGTTGAAAGCCCATGGCCTCACCTATCCGCAATACATAGTCCTGATGATCCTGTGGCAACAGGACGGGTTATTAGTAGGAGAGATAGGCAAGCGAGCACAGCTGAACAGTAACACGCTCACCCCATTGCTCAAACGACTGGCACAACAGGAGTTGGTGACACGGGTGCGCTCTGAACGTGATGAACGCCAGTGTCATATTTATCTGACCGATGCAGGTAAAGCACTAGAGGCCGCCTGTAGCTGTATTCCCCAGCAGATGCTGGCACAGACCAATATGCCAGTGGCAGATTTGCAACAGCTTAAGGCACTGCTGGATACCTTTTTAAGTAGCCAGCTCAGCGATAATTAGGCAATAAAAAAGGCTGAAACTGAGTTCAGCCTTTTCTACCATGTACATCATTAAACCCCGACATTATGGGGTTAATATGAGGCAGGACCTCATTACCCGATGCTAGGGTATTCGCGGTATGCTTTCTCAAGCTTCTTAGCTTGTTTCTTAGACACACCCAGGTGGTTCAGTGCCACACGTAAACGCGCACGCGACAAGTCTGAACCAAGAATTTCCATAGCATCAACAACAGAAGTTGACGAAGTTTTGCCAGTAATGGCAACGAAGATTGGTTCCAGGAAGTCTTTGATCTTCAGCTCGTGGAAAGTCGCCACCGATTTAGCTACCGCGAAGACTTCACTCTTGTTCCACTGACGTAGCTTATCCAGCTCCCAGATGAAAAATTGCAGTGCCTGACGTACCGTTTCTTCCTCCGCCTTACCAGCTGTCAGTAGTGCAGGATCATACTCAGGGATTCCACCCACAAAGTGACCGGCAAGGCCTACCAGATCTGACAAAGTGTTAATACGTGTCTTGGCTTCAGGCAACACGCGCGCCAGCATCTGACCATTCAGTTTCCAGTCAACGAAGCGCTCAATGAGTTGCTCGTCACTTAGATCTTCACGGATCCACAGACCATTCAACCAGCTTAGCTTATCGATATCAAACACAGGTCCACCCAGAGATACACGCTTCATGTCGAAGTGTTCAATCATTTCGGCCAGAGTAAACTTCTCACGCTCATCCGGCATAGACCAGCCCATACGGCCCAGGTAATTCAGTACCGCTTCCGGCAGGTAACCCATTTCTTTGTAGTAGTTAATAGAAGTTGGGTTCTTGCGCTTTGATAGTTTTGACTTATCTGGGTTACGTAATAACGGCAAGTGACCCAGTACCGGCGCCTGCCAGCCAAAATCTTCGTACAGCTTCAACAGTTTAGGCGCTGAGTTAATCCACTCTTCACCACGGAAGATATGGCTGATCTGCATGTGGTGATCGTCAACGACGTTGGCCAGGAAATAGGTCGGGAACCCGTCTGCCTTGAGCAGCACCTGCATATCGACATTTTCCCACGGGATCTCAATCTCACCGCGCAGGTAGTCATTAAACTTAAAGCTGCCTTCTTCGGGGATCATCATACGGATCACATACGGCTTACCCGCATCCAAATTCGCCTGAATTTCTTCCTGACTCAGCTTAAGTCCGCGACCGTCGTACTTAGGACGTAACCCTTCTGCCATTTGCTGCTCACGCATTTCGTCCAACTCTTGTGCCGTTGCGAAGCAGTAGAATGCCTTGCCTTCTTCAACCAGTTGATGAGCATATTTTTTATATAAATCGCTGCGCTCAGACTGGCGATAAGGGCCAAACTCACCGCCAACATCCGGTCCGTGATCCCACTCAAGACCCAACCAGTGCAGGCTGTCCATAATAGCCTGCTCAGATTCAGGCGTGCTTCGTTGCTGATCGGTATCTTCGATACGCAGCACAAATTCACCGCCTTGCTGCTTAGCAAAACAGTAGTTGAATAACGCAATATAGGCTGTGCCTAGATGGGGATCACCCGTCGGTGACGGGGCAACACGCGTGCGGATAGTCATGTTTTTTCTCTTAATTTGTGTCTAATGAGGTCATGGGGCTAATGCTAGCATAGCCCCTTGAGCGGGCAAACTATTGCAACACAGTTTGCCAGGTGTGGTGATTAAGCTGCTTGTTCAAGCTTTTGTAAATACGCCACAATATCGTTCGATTCATACAGCCAGGTCACCTGGTTTTGCTCTTCAATTCGAAGGCAAGGCACCTTAATTTTACCGCCCTGCTCTTGCAGCTCCTGACGGTATACCTGATTGTTCATGGCATCACGGGTTTCCAGCTTCAGCCCTTCTCGCTTAGCAGCACGGCGTACCTTGACGCAAAATGGGCAACCCTTAAACTGATACAACTTTAATTTGGCGGTTTGCGCATCCAACTTAGCCTGAGCATCTGCCGGGCGTTTTTTACTGCGCGGGGTAAAGATAAAATCAAACAGTAAGATCAGACTGCCAAGCGCCATACGGATTAATTTCATAGTTAGACTCCAGGATTCTCGTGGCGCGTAGAATACCACAAACTTCCCAGATAATTGGTACATATTGGCTTAAAAAAGTTCGATATCCGAGCTTGCAATCTGCTCCGATTCAAGCCCCAGAGCACCGGAAAAGACAACTTTATTCCGGCCATTCTGCTTTGCATGATAAAGCGCCTTGTCTGCCTGATTGACTAATTCAGATACTTGCATCACGTCGGTTATTTCAGTGAAGCCTCCACTTAGCGTGACAGTCTTTACCTGAGGAAACGTAGCCTGACCTACTACATCACGCACCCTGTCCAACAATAACAGCGCTTCTGTATCTGTATGCGCCTGAAACAAAATAGCAAACTCCTCACCACCGTAGCGAAATACATAGTCTTCCGCGCGGAAATTGTCTTTGAGATACTGCGCAGTCAGCAAGATCACCTCATCTCCAATGACATGACCGAAGGAATCATTCACACGCTTAAAATGATCGATATCAAACAGCGCCAGATACCAATTGCGCGCATTATGTTCTGCTCGTGGTTGCAAAAATCCCTGACCGGATGCTATCTGGAGCACTCTTTCGTCAAAAGTTTGCCTGTTAAGTAACTGAGATAAAGGGTCAATTCTGGCCAGTGCTAACGTATGCCACTGATGAAAAAACACATTCATCAGGTGTGCTGTCAGGTTACAGTTGGCCGGGGTGAGCGACTCATAGACCCAAAGTAAGCCAATGATCTGATCGTCAAGTCGCAAAGGCATGCAGGTGTAAGATTTGCTGATCAACACCGGCTTACCTCTGCACAACTGGGTTTTTTCCAACATATCTTCTAATGCCAGTGCCTGCTCCACATGTTGCTGATAAACCAGCTTCAGGGACTCTTTGCGTGACAGGCTCGGGCGAATAAAAAAACTCAGTGCTGAATCTGGCAGTAAAGATGCCAGAATGTCACAAAACTGCTGATACAACGCCCGCTCTTCTTTAAGCTGTAATAAGCTGATGGTGTATTCGTGTCCGCAAATGGATGTAGTCACATGGTTGCCCAATGATCAGATTCACCCTAAAGATTAGCGTTTATTTACCAGCTTTCAATAATCCCTTGCAAACATGCCTGCGCAATGAATCCCATGCAATTGACGCAGGCGGAGGGTGAAGTCTTAAACTGAACCGGCGTACACATCCAATAACACCAAGTCATCACGATGAACAACGACGTTGGACGCTGGGTATCCCAGTGTTAACGGGATTTCACTGCTGTGTAAGCGTTTAATTTGATCCATTTCCTTGTGATCAAATGCCACTAACCCTTTTGCAACCAGCTGACTATCCAGGTCTCGTATTTCTATCACATCGCCACGAGAAAACTCACCTCCGATAGCAACTATCCCTTTAGCCAATAAGCTCGCCCCCTGGTGACTAATGGCCGCGACAGCGCCGGGGTCGCATTGTACATACCCGGTTGATTTTGGACCTGAAAGCAGCCATTTTTTACGCCCCTCCAGGGGCGCATCAAAGCGCACAAAGGTGGTACTTTCCGCAGAGCCTGCCATGACTTGCTCAATCACCTGCGGCTCGGCACCTTTAGCAATTATGGTCTCGATACCGGCACGTTGCGCAGTGCGCGCAGCTTCGAGCTTTGTATACATGCCACCAGTGCCCAGTTTACTACCCGCGCCTCCTGCTAATGCCATTAAAGACTCGTCGATAAACTCGACTTCCGAGATCAGTGTGGCTGTAGGATTGCTGCGAGGATCGGCGGTGAACAAACCTGGTTGATCCGTCAATAGCATGAGCTTGTCAGCGTTGGCCAGAATAGCGACTAGTGCTGACAAATTGTCATTGTCACCGACCTTGATTTCGGACGTAGCGACGGCATCATTTTCATTCACAATGGGGATCACCTGATGTTTTAGCAACTGGGTGATAGTATCCCGGGCATTGAGGTAGCGCTCGCGATCTTCAACATCTGCACGGGTTAGCAACAGCTGGGCCACCGGCTGATCATACAAAGCAAACAACGACTGCCACAGATGGATAAGCTGGCCCTGCCCAATGGCGGCCAACATCTGTTTCTCGGCAATCGAAACACCCACGCTGTGCGCGACAACATCTCTGCCGGCAGCCACTGCACCACTGGACACCAACACGGGTGAATACCCTTGCTTTTTAAGTGCCATACACTGAGTGACGATATCGACCATGCGCGGCTTATTCAGCTTATCTGTACCAGCTGTTAATACACTGGTACCCAGCTTGATCACTATTACCTTACTTCTTTTCATTCCTCATTCCTTCACTGTACAAATGACAGGCATTGAGCACTGTTATAACACGAAGGTGAACGCAAAAAAATCGGTGACCATAAAAAGCGCTGGATCAAAGAAAGGCCCACTATCGCTTGCGTTGTAGGACCAACTCGTTTAAAAAGCCAGTGATATTAAGTAATGAATGGGGCTGATACCATGAGCAAACCAAATAAAGAACTGAAAATGCTACCTTTACTCTTTGTAAGTATCGCACTGTGTATTGGTGGGCACTTTATTTTGCAGCCCAACTACCAGGATAGCCACATCGCAGAATATGCCTTAGCGGCCCTGCCTTTTCTGATGTTTGCCATCGTCATTATCGCCATAAAAATCGCCATAAAAGCAGATAAAGAGGACTGAGTAACGGCGCTTTGACGATCACAGTTTATGATAGCCAAACCACTGTGGGGCAAGTGATTGCGACTGACCACTGGGCGTCAGACGAACATAGTGATGGCCATCAATGAGATCTAACATCATGCAGTCATCTACCTCATACAAATCATCTTTATGACGCAGCTCCACCTGAGGCAGCAAAGTGTCTAAAGCGCGTGCCTTGGCTGCCTGTGCTGTAGGTGCAACAAACAACCCAAATGCATGCTGCTCAGCCAAAGAGTCGCGCTGATATCCACCCAGATTAACGAAGTAAAGATTAGGCTGTTGTTCGGGCGGTTCGCTGACCAAATCCACCTGATACCCATCGATATGCTGCAGGGTCACATAGCTGTCCATATGCACTTTATCTTTATCCCCCACCCATTGCTGTTTCAGGGCGCTAAAGGTGTCTTCGATACGCTCACCAACGACAAATCGTATGTCGTGCATTTCAATGTGGCAGCCACTCAACCGCCCGCCCAGGTACACCATAAATAACTGCATTTCTGACCCTAATAAGTGTATTTGATACCATTTTATAGTAACACAGCCACTTTTTGGTCTCAGTTCGATGTCTTTTTAAAGGAAAATGCGGTATTGGTGGATAAACGAATAAAATAACACAAGGAAAACCCTGTCATGATCCGGTTAATTTACCTGACACTGATCTTGTTCAGTGGGATCAGCATGGCTCAGTTCACACTGATACACAATGTCAACGGCTACACACCGACCCGAGAGGGAGAGGTTAATACTTTTTCCACCCTGGTTATCAAAGATGGTAAAGTCGTCAGAACAGGCGACAAACAGCTAGCCGACCAATACCCAAAAGCCCGTAAATTTAATGGTCAGGGCATGACTTTACTGCCCGGTCTGATTGACGCACATGGTCATGTTATTGGACTGGGGAATAATCTGTCCCGTCTTGATATTCGTGACGCTGATTCAGTCGAAGAAGTCGGCAAGTTGCTAGCTGCTTTCAGTAAAGAAAATCCTAAGGGGTGGATCCTGGGACGAGGCTGGGATCAAACTCGCTGGACACCCAGTACATTTCCGACAGCTGAGGATCTGGATAGATTTGTAAAAGACAGGCCTGTCGTACTCACTCGTGTTGATGGACATGCAATCTGGGTAAATAGTCAAGCCATGGCGCTGGCTGGGATTAACGCCCAGAGTCAGTCTCCCGCTGGCGGAGAGATTATTCGCCACGCATCAGGGAACCCAACAGGCATATTTATCGACAAAGCTGAAAGCCTGGTCAGAAAATACATTCCACCAACCTCATCTGCGCACCTAAGCCAGTCTCTGAACAAAGCCGGTGCGCATTTACTCAGCCTGGGAATTACCAGCGCACATGATGCAGGCATAGATAAACAAACCTGGAAGCTGTACCAAAGCCGTGCAGAAACCCAAACGTTGCCGCTGCGCATCTATGCTATGCTCAGCGCAGCTGATCCACAGCTGGATAGCATGCTGCAAGCTGGTATCTATAAAGATAAGCGCGATATGCTGTCTATTCGCAGTGTCAAAATCTATGCAGACGGAGCCTTAGGTAGCCGCGGCGCTGCGCTGCTTAAAGAATACAAAGATCGCCAGGGATACCGGGGACTGATGCTCGAGCAACCTCAACACCTCGAGCAACTTATTTCACAGGCTGTCAGGCATGGCTTCAGTGCACATACTCATGCAATAGGTGACCGCGCCAACCGTCTGGTGTTGGATAGTTACGAGAAAGTCTTTAAAACAACCGGAGGGAAACTGCTAAGGAATCGGATCGAGCATGCCCAGCTCATTGAACCGGGCGATATTCCCCGCTTTAAAACACTGAATATCATTCCGTCAATGCAGCCTATTCATGCAACATCGGATATGCACATGGCTGAGCAGAGGCTCACCGACGAACAATTACAAGGTGCCTATGCGTGGCAAACTTTCTTACAGCAAGGCAGCAAAGTGGCGGCAGGATCCGACTTTCCCGTCGAACTGGCTAACCCATTCCATGGCCTGCATGCAGCCGTTACCCGTATGAATGCCCAGCAGTCCCCTCAACAAGGTTGGCGCAATCATGAACGGCTAACACGCAAACAGGCTTTGCAAGCATTCACCCTCGATGCAGCTTACGCAGCGTTTCAGGAATTCAAATTAGGCAGTCTGGAGCAAGGAAAATGGGCTGATTTTATCTTACTGGATAAAGATTACTTCAAAGTACCAGAGAAGGAAATAAGGGATATTCAGGTTATGCAAACCTGGATTGCAGGCCAGTTAAGGTATTCGAAAGACTAATCGATGAGTGTAAAACTACACAGAGCGGCGCGTGTATCGCGCTCGCTCTTTATGACTGGGGATTGCTATCAGCCTTGTGTAGCTTAGCCAGGTGATAAATATTCACCAGTGCCAACAAGCCATTAGTCAAGGCAACGGGCCAGGCCGTTATCATGACCCCATATATGGTAAAACATATACACCCTGCGAGGTTGAACCAACGTAATTTAACCACATTGGACATCATTAGAGAAATGACTAAAAAAGCAGACGCAACATAACCTAAAAGTTCCCAAGTCATTTGTTCTCTCCTCGCAAGTGAGTTAGCATTATTCAGTGTAGACGCCAAGGCTCAGAATGCTGGATAATGATATCAGCTTGGCTGGCATCGACCTGCGTTAATAGCAAATGCGATTGCCATCAACACAGGCTACACGAATAAAAAGGCTAACTCACGAAACCCCACAGAAATTAGGACCTGAAATAAGCTCTAACACGGGAACGGGGGTGAAAAGCATTTAGCCTCTCAATCGGGTGAGTTAGCGTGAAACCGATAAGTGTCATGCTATCTTCATAACAAATTAATAAATAGGACAATTGTCCGAAGAGCCATCCAGATGTTTCAATATCATTTTTCAACCACTTTGGTGGAGCAACTGCTCAGTTTTGCAGGCAACAGTTTTCAGCACACAAAAAAAGAAGTGTTAATCCACCAGGATGAGCCCCTCACAAAGCTGATCCTGGTGAGAAGTGGTACTGTGTCTTTCAGTTATGATGTTGGGAATGGTCGGCGCTTGTTGCTTGGCCAGCTGGACTGCAACAATACTTTGATAGGTGAAATTGAAGCTTTAAATAACCAGCCGTGTATATACACAGTCACTTGTCTTAATGATGTCCAATATAATTTGATTGAACTTAAGCATTGGCGACAACTATTACTTTCTCAGCCAGAATTAAGCCTGTATACAGCACAAACCATTGCAGCAAAGTTCACTGAGAACCAAAAAATAAACCTGGATAAATTGTTGCTGCCATTGAGCTACAATATTGCGAAAGATTGTTTGCTCAGAGCCGAAAACAATCATCCAGCACTGTTACGTGCCTATTCAACCGTTAGTGCTGAAGCTGAACGTTTTGCCACAACCGAACGCGCATATCGCCGAGTGGTCACTGAGCTTGTTGAAAAAGGGTTAATAGTAAGAACATCAGACGGCTTGAAGCCCGTTGATTTGACTAAATTGCAAGCGTTTATAGATGCATTTGCACAAATTTAATCGTTCATTATTCTTCGGAAAAATGGATTATTAACACATATGACGTGATAACCTAAAAGTACATCAGTAGGTTATTATTTTATGTGAAATTTTGGATAAAGTTCGAGCAGTTCACTTGACGAAAAATTAATGTCGGCTTATCCTCTAAACACTAATTTGCGCGCGGGGCAAGGCTATCTTACATCTGCACAGCATTAGTGACTACTCTCAGTTTACTTGGATTTAAAGGAAAAGGTAAAAATCATGGGAAACAAACAATTCAAACTAACTAAACTTGCCCTGGCATTGGGTGTTACAGTTAGTTTAGCAGGCTGCTTTAGCGACAACGACAACAACGTTGATATTAAGCCGCCACCGGAAGACAAAACAGTTGCAGTTCTACCTGGCGACCTAGTTGTTGACAAGAAAGCAGGTTCATTCTCAATCGTAGTAACAGACTCTGCAGGCCAGCCGCTAAGTGATGATGTTAGCGCGACAATTAAGTTCACTAGCAGCAATGCAGCGAGCATTCTGAACACAGCGGGCGGCGCACTGACAGAAGAAGATAAAGCAGCAACAGGCGGTTCATTTGCGTTTACCGTAGATGCAATTCCTGCCGACGGTCTGTCTTTTGATTTCGTGATCACAGCTGATGGTTTCCTTTCTAATTCTGGTACAGTTGAGCTGTCAAGCGATGACGTCGATGTTGCTGATCAGGTTCGTCTGACAGCTCGCTCTCTTGAGCAAGCAGAAAATGCAGCACCTATCATTGCGACTACAAGCACGCTTGCTGAAGTTGCAGGTGAAGGCGTAACAACGTCATACACAGCTGCAGGCGGTCTGGCACTTGAAGGTGCAGACAGCATTACCCTGACCAAAGATCTTGACGCAGCTAAGAACACTAACAAAGCAGCCGGTGGTGTATCGGTTACTTTGAATAACGGTACTAAGTTCCGTGACAAAGACAACAAAGAGCTTGAATCAGTTCCAACTCTGACCGTTGCTTACTTCGGTAACGAAGCGACTCGTTCAACGTCTGAAGCTGACACTGCTGCTACACAAGAATCTTCTCTTGATGCTTTCCCTGGTGGCCTTGGTCTGACAGTAGCTGAAAACGAAACAACTAATCGTGAAGGTTCATTCGCAACGGGTGGTTTTGTTGCAATCGAGCTGGTTGACGAAAACGGCACTAAAGTTGACAACTTCGCTGGTGGTGACATCAAAGTTGCAATGAAGATTGACAAAAACACGTCAAACACCTGTCCTATGACTTTTGACGGCGATGCATCTGATGCAGCGGCGGTTAAAGCAGCAGCAGAAGCTGACGGCACCGGCATGTTTAAAAACGGTGTATGTACTCAAGCGGTAGCACCACGTCAAATTGCAGTGAATGATATCTTCCCTGTATGGAGCTACGACGAAGACGCGGGTAAGTGGTCTTTCGAAAGCTATGGTGTCGTTAAAGCAGATGCAAATGCAGAAGCAACAACACATAACGTTGCTGTTTCAGTTAACCACCTGTCTTACTGGAACCTGGATTTCTTCACTTACATCATCGGTGCTGATAAGTGTAATAATCGTCGTTTAAGCTTTGACATCAAAGATTCAAACGGCGATAACAGCGAAGTATATGCTGATGTACTGGTTGAAGCTAACAGCTACCGTCTATTGATTGGCGCATACAACCGTACCGACCTTGCAAAAGGTACTTTCAGAAACCCACCTTCATTCCCAGTTAAACTGAAAATGATGAAAGACGGTGAGAACATTCTGGATGGTGCTACTCTGAAAGATGGTACAACTATTGACCTAGATGATAATGGTGCAGCATCAGGCGTACAATTCACTGACTTGTGTGACCTAGATGGTGGTACTCTGCAGCTGACTACAGCGCCTGCAGCTAACATTGTTAAGCCACTAACACCTCAGTTTGTGTGTGCAAGCAATACTGCAGACGAGCAGCCTACTCCAATCACTACACCAACAATTGCTCAGCTGTTCCGTGGTGGTCGCTTTGTTAAGACCTTCTACCCTTCAGGTCAGTTTGAAGTAAGCCTTGAAAATGGCGATTCGGCAGCTTACACAGTTCGTTATAAGAACCCGAACAACAACACTTGGTTCACTCAGGCCATTGAAGCTAACACAACTGCTGCAACGCTTGATATCCCGGTTGCTTGTACTGTTCAGAACCTAACTGGTACTGGCGGTAGCTAATTACTAGAGTAAACTGAATTAAAGCCGCGTTTACGCGGCTTTTTTATTGTCTCGGCTTTCATACCTTATCTGCTCAAGCTTATTCGGTTTAAACCAATTGGCATGACACGAACGGTTTTAAAAATTTCCTGTTTAAAGCCCCTGTTTTTAATAATTTCGCAAGCCTTACCCTCAATGGCCTTACCTAAAGTGAGTACAGCCTCATGCATGCCATATGTTTTTCAGCGGCGACTGGTGCTGTACAATGTGCTTTGACATGTCAGCGCACCAAGACGATAGGCACTAAATGTGAATATTAAAACAACCTTGAGAAGAAGCACTCTATGATAAAAGTTGCTTAGATGATCATTTAAGGCGAATGGGCATGTATATCAAAAAGACTTACAAATAACTGCTCAGAAGTGACGGTTTAACTGTCTTACCAATAACGCTGTACAGCGTTCAGACAGACAAAGAGCATAGCCGAAAGGAAAGTCAAACAACCAGCATAGTTGATACTGGCAAAAGGAGCACCCATATGAACTGCTGAGTGCTCCGCTACGCTAGTAGTCTTTATAGCTCCAGATCTTGCGCGTCAGCCAGACCTTGATCTTCACCTTCTTCTGGCTTAATGGTTGCCTGAAGTAGTAGCATTTCACGTAACTTGCCTTCGATTTCATCAGCAATTGCCGTGTTTTCTTTAAGGAACTTAATCGAGTTCGCTTTACCCTGGCCGATCTTATTACCATTATAACTAAACCAGGCGCCAGCTTTATCAACCAACTTGTGCTTCACGCCCAAGTCAATCAGTTCACCCTGCTTAGAAGTACCTTCACCATACATGATGATAAATTCTGCTTGTTTAAATGGTGGAGCAACTTTGTTCTTAACAACCTTAACTCGGGTTTCATTACCGATGACTTCGTCGCCTTCTTTCACAGAACCAATACGACGAATGTCCAAACGTACTGAAGCGTAGAATTTTAGTGCGTTACCACCAGTTGTAGTCTCAGGGTTACCGAACATCACACCGATCTTCATACGAATTTGGTTGATGAAGATACACAGAGTATTTGAACGCTTGATATTAGCAGTCAGTTTACGTAAAGCCTGAGACATCAGACGCGCCTGCAAACCTACGTGGGTATCACCCATTTCACCTTCAATTTCAGCTTTAGGGGTCAATGCTGCAACAGAGTCAACCACAACTACGTCTACCGCACCTGAGCGTACCAGCATGTCACAGATCTCAAGAGCTTGTTCACCCGTGTCAGGCTGAGACACAAGCAGATCGTTTACATTAACGCCCAGCTTTTCTGCATAAACCGGATCCAATGCATGCTCGGCATCCACGAAGGCACATGTTTTACCTTGCTTTTGCGCTTCTGCAATAGCTTGCAGCGTCAGGGTAGTTTTACCTGATGACTCAGGACCATAAATTTCTACAATACGACCAGTTGGCAAGCCGCCGATACCCAAAGCAATATCCAGTCCCAATGAGCCTGTTGAAACAGCTTCAATGTCCAGCGCCTGACTGTCGCCTAGTTTCATAATAGAGCCTTTACCAAACTGTCTCTCGATCTGAGACAATGCAGCGTCGAGCGCTTTTTGTTTGTTATCGTTCATTTGCTTCTCCAATCTAGCGTATTGTCGACAAGTATACTGTATAGAATTACAGTATCAAGCACATTTTAAGCATTTAGCAGAGAAATAATTTTTCTTATTGAAAAATCAATAGCTTGCACTCTAACATCAGCCCTACTACCGCTAAAATCGCCCCGCTCACACAGTACTTTTCCCTGTAAATAGAAGCCAAACCATACAGTACCCACAGGTTTTTCTGGTGACCCACCGCCAGGTCCCGCAATACCGGATACTGCAATCGCTATATCTGCTTGTGCTGCATCGGCCGCCCCCTGAGCCATCTCATAAACCGTTTGCTCGCTGACTGCGCCAAACTCTTCCAGAGTTTTCCTTGCAACCCCCAACAATTCGGTTTTAGCATCGTTGCTGTAAGTAACAAAGCAACGCTCTATATAAGCTGATGACCCGGGTGTATCCGTCAACGCATAGCTAATGCCACCACCGGTACATGATTCTGCGGTAGTGATTGTCATCTCGTTATTCGTTAGAATAGCGCCCAATTGTGCCGCCAACCCGGCTATCTCAGTATGAAGCTCCATACTAAATTCCTTTAGGTATAAGTAATGTCGTTAGATCTTTATTCCGAACATACTATAAAACAACAAACCCCTATGATGCAGCAGTATCTTAGGATCAAAGCACAACACCCAGATATTCTGCTGTTTTATCGTATGGGTGATTTCTACGAGCTATTCTTTGACGATGCCATCCGTGCAGCTCAGCTGCTCGACATTTCTCAGACTCATCGAGGAAAAGCAGGCGGTGCCCCCATTCCAATGGCCGGTGTGCCTTATCATGCGGTCGAAAATTACCTGGCCCGATTAGTTCAGATGGGCGAGTCTGTCGCGATCTGCGAACAGGTAGGCGATCCCGCAACCAGTAAAGGCCCTGTCGAACGTAAAGTTGTGCGCATTGTCACCCCGGGTACTGTGACCGATGAGGCGCTACTGCAAGAGCGCCAGGACAACCTGTTAGCAGCCTTATGGCAAGACAAACAACAGTATGGCGTCGCTTACTTAGACATCAACTCCGGGCGTTTCAACATTGTTGAGCTGGCCACCGACGAAGCCCTGACTTCTACGCTGCAAAGATTGCAGCCGGCGGAGCTGCTCTACCCTGAATCGTTCAGTAACTTGCTGGTCCTTGAGCAGGTCAAGGGTGCCAGACGCCGTCCGGATTGGGAGTTTGATCTGGATACGGCCACCCATTTGCTATGTCAGCAATTTGGCACACAGGACCTGATAGGGTTTGGTGTCGCAGACGCCAAGGCCGGATTAGTCGCTGCGGGTTGTGTCATGCAATATGTTAAGGACACTCAGCGCACAGCACTACCGCATATTCGGGCCATCACGCTGGAGAAAAACGAACATGCGGTGATTCTCGATGCCGCCACGCGTAAAAACCTTGAGCTGACCGTTAACCTGTCTGGCAGCATTGAAAACACGCTGGCACAGGTGCTGGATAAAACCGCAACCCCGATGGGCTCGCGATTGCTAAAACGCCGTATTCATACGCCAGTGCGTAATCGTGACGAGCTTAATGCCAGGCTCAATGCCATAGCCAGCTTGATTGAATCCCAGCTCAATATTGAGGTCTACGACGCGCTGCGCCAAATTGGCGATATTGAACGAGTAGTTGCCCGCCTGGCACTGTGTAATGCCCGGCCAAGAGACTTAACGCGACTGCGTAATGCATTGCAGGCACTGCCCCCATTGCATCACTTGCTGGGAGAAAGCAGCGATCCCAGATTGCAGCAGATCCGCGCACATTCTCCGACTTTGCCAAAACTTCAGGATTTGTTAGAGCGTGCGATTATAGATAATCCACCCGTACTGATCCGCGATGGCGGCGTGATTGCCCCCGGTTACAATAGTGAGCTGGATGAGTGGCGCGCACTTAGTGAAGGAGCCACGGATGTACTGGATCAGCTCGAAGAACGTGAACGAGAGCGCACCGGGATCAGCACACTGAAAATTGGCTACAACAAAGTACATGGGTTTTATATTGAGATCAGCAAAGCCAACTCACACCTGGCGCCGCCCGAGTATATTCGCCGCCAGACACTGAAAAACAACGAGCGCTATATCATTCCTGAACTCAAGGAGCATGAAGACAAAGTACTGGGCAGTCAGAGCAAAGCGCTGGCACTTGAAAAACAACTGTATGAAGAGCTGTTTACTTTGATTGCGCCTTATATCGAGCAGCTACAAACCATGGCGGCAGCGCTGGCCGATTTAGACGTGCTCAATACCTTGGCGGAGCGGGCGCAAACGCTGGATTACTGTAAGCCTGAGCTTAGCAATGGCGATGAGATCCACATAGAAGCAGGCCGTCATCCGGTCGTGGAGCAGGTCAGTAAAGAACCCTTTATTGCTAACCCGGTTCACCTTAATGCGGATCGTAAGATGTTGATCATCACAGGTCCAAATATGGGCGGTAAATCGACATACATGCGTCAAACAGCTCTAATTGTCCTGATGGCACATATCGGCAGTTATGTCCCAGCCAGTGCAGCCCAAATAGGTAAAGTTGACCGCATTTTTACCCGTATTGGCGCCAGTGACGATCTGGCTTCAGGGCGCTCAACCTTTATGGTAGAAATGACAGAAACGGCCACTATACTGAACAATGCAACGGCTGAGTCTCTGGTCTTAATGGATGAAATTGGCCGGGGTACCAGTACCTACGATGGTCTCTCATTGGCCTATGCAACGGCTGACTATCTGGCGGGTAAGATAGCCGCCAAAACACTGTTCGCCACCCATTATTTCGAACTGACGGAACTGGCCGAACAGCAATCAGGTTTGGTCAATGTGCACTTAGATGCCGTTGAGCACAACGACACCATAGCGTTTAAACATACAGTTATGGAAGGCGCAGCCAGCAAAAGCTTTGGGCTACAAGTGGCTGGACTGGCAGGGGTGCCTAAAGCCGTGCTGGCTATGGCAAAGCGCAAACTGACCTTGCTGGAACAACACCAGAGTGTAGTAGAAAACCCGCAAGCGGCGACATCCGCTCAGGTACAGCAAAGCCTGCCTTTGGTCAATGAACCATCTGAAGTAGAAAAAATGCTTGAGAAAATTGACCCGGACGAGCTGTCTCCCCGTGCCGCCCATGAGCTGCTTTATCAGCTCAAAGCACTGCTTTAGTCATGAAAAGCGGCTCACGAGCCGCTTTTCATTGTGCCTATACTCAGAAGCTATGATTATACTGAACACCCACAACCGTCGCATGGCCTTTTGATTTAAAGCCCCACTCGCTGCCCAGCGAATCTTTCTCTACAAAGGTCTGCGTTTTACCGCGCAGAATACTCAAACCCAAATCTATACTGGCTGCGTCACTCAGTTGATATTCGGCACCGAAAGAGTACCAGGTTCGATCCGTATCCGGGATTGAGATAGACATATGTAACTCATTGGCAGGTGAGCTGTCATAAGCCAAACCAGCTCTTAACTTCAGAGACTCATTCCACTGATAGTCACCCCCAACAGAGAAGCGCAATGAATTATCAAACAACTCTTGTTTGTTGAACACGGGTTTACCTGCTACTTGAGCCTCTAGTTCCTGGAAGCTGTTCCAGCCTGTCCACAACACGCTGTAGTGCAACGTCATTGGCTCAGTCAGTTTATGCGTACCCGAGATTTCTGCCATTGCCGGCAATGTCAGCTCAAGTGTTCCAGCCAGCGCAACGCCATTGGTGCCACCAAGTGCTGCCGGGATTTGGTTGCTGAAATGACCATCAAAGATAATATCTGTTTCACTGCGATAATGAAAACCTAAACGGTTGTCAGCATCAATTTGATAGCTCAGACCCAGGTTCCAGCCATAGCCACTGTCATCGCCTTCAAGATTAACGACCTCTGTACTGGCTGGGGCTTGCAATGTGTTTGCACCGAGGTGGCGGATCACTTTAGCATCAGCATAAACGTGATTCAGGCCTACAGCCAGCGTCCAATGTGAGTCAATCTCGTAGGCCACAGACACACCGGTATTGATGGTGACAATCTCGGTATCACCGGCCAGCTGACCAGCCACATAGTCTTCATCGAACTCGGTTGCCAGACCAAACTGCGAATAAACCCCCGCACCAACAGACCATTGCTCATTCAGACGAGCCGTCATAAATACAGCAGGCACCACTGCGCTGGGGGCTATACTGTCGTTATCCAGCTGGCTGGCTGGTAACCCATTGTTTGTTGATGTGCCTTGCAAGCTTACATCTGGCTTAACATACATCGCTGCAGCACTCACCTGTACCCCATCAAACTGACTCATCAATGCCGGGTTACGTGCAACGACAGACGCATCATCTGCCGCACTGGCTTCGCCGGCATAAGCACGGCCTAGTCCGGAAACGTTTTGCTCTGCAAGCTGAAATGCCGCCGCCAACGACTGTGAAGACGCCGCCATCAAACCTGTCGCAATCAATGCGCGCAATACTGTATTCATTCTCAACCTCAATGTTATTCAACACGAATAAAAAATTGCCCACACAGTACATAAAAGAAGAGAAAAAATCCGCAACTTAAATACTTTTAGCTACTCAATTGAGTAAAATTGGAACATTTGAAGCATTTTATTAATACATCCGATCAGAGTTAGGCTAATCACTCTAACCCCTTGGTTACAGATTCAAATGATATTAATTCTCATTACTATTGAAATAAAAGGCAGGTTTAGCATATACTCTTAGCCATATTTACAGCTCTGAGGGTTCAGGGCATTGGTAGGGAGATTAGGTCGATGCTGGCAGTTTTGATGATCGGTGCACTGACATTCTGTGGCCTTAGCGTCTACAGTCTGTGTAAAGCAAACTATTGTGCTTGCCAACGGGCAGGACAATGTGACAACCCGCTCAACCATTACTGGTTGGCAGCAATACTCAGCGCCTTGCTTGCCTTAATGTTTAGTTGCCTGGCCCTGCACACTGAAAAAGGGACTCTGGTGTGGATCCTGATGATGGCCAGCTGCCTTGCCGGAGCTTTGTTATCTGCGCAATGGCAAAAGCGAAAACTTAAACAAGCAGATGATCTTTTAACAGACGGGATAAATTGATTTGATAATCTAAAGGCCGAACGGTAGAGGCGATCTTGATTTTATCTTGCTCGTTTAAATCAATGTCTTTGGCCGTAATATGGTGCATATGCTTGGTATTGTAAAAGACCCTGACTTTGGGCGCGGTCGGTGCACCTCGATTACCTTCCAACACAAGCGCCAGACGCTCATTACTGAGCTTAACAATCGTGCCGACCGGATGTACACCTATACACTTGATAAAGTGTTGCACCAGTACAGGATCAAACTGTGCCTTGTTAGCCAGCAAATAGCGCAATGCCACCAGGGGCTCGTCGCCATCACGATGAGGGCGTTCAGCGGTCATCCCCTCATACACATCCACGATAGCCATTATGCGCGCAGCTTTGCTGATCTGCATACCTTGCAAGCGGCGAGGGTAACCACTCCCATCCAGTCTCTCATGGTGACTGACAATCATATCGAGCATCAATGGGGTTATTCCT
This sequence comes from Pseudoalteromonas sp. R3, assembly GCF_004014715.1. NCBI lineage: Bacteria > Pseudomonadati > Pseudomonadota > Gammaproteobacteria > Alteromonadales > Pseudoalteromonadaceae > Pseudoalteromonas > Pseudoalteromonas sp. R3. The sequence goes on along the minus strand of NZ_CP034835.1, from coordinate 628,942 downwards.
GGCGCGTCACGAGTAAGCCCGAGAGATTGCGCAACATGGCGCTGCATGGTTTTCATTTCCAGCTTGTTTAGCGGACCATTCTTATCGATGATCCCCTGGGGAATCTTAGTGTGTCCTACGTCGTGTAGCATGGCACCAATGGCCATTTGTTCAATCACCTTCTTGCCAAGGCCCAGATACTTTGCAAAGACGGTGACCAAAATGGCACAGTTGATCATATGACGCCAGTTAAATCCCTCTTTGTCTTTGATCCGGGTGAGAATTGCCATGGCATTGGTATTTCTCAGCACAGATCCGACAATTTCCTGACTGATATCGTTGATCAGTGTCATATCAACCTGCATACCGGCAGTTAAATTACCATACAGCATTTGCAATTGCTTATTGTGCTGCTCAAACTGCCTGGCTGCATTGGCAAACTCGTCTTCCAGGCTAATTTCTTTATCTTTAGTGGGTTGTGCTTTTGCTGCCTTGGCAGGTTTGTCTTGTGCCTGCTTCTCGTTTGGCTTAGCCTCAGACGTATCAGGTTTTACTTCAGGGGCCTGATATTTTTCAGGTACTGGAATATCACTTTGAGCAAAATCGATATTCAACTCAACAACCCCGTTGGCGGCAAGACGAGCAATGATAGCTTCATCCCGAACCATACCCCGAGATTTGATTTTAACTTCAGCGCCTGACTTTTGCTTGTGAACGCTGTCCACAAACATGCCGGGTTTTAACTCTTCAATAGGGAGGGTAACTCGCATATCGCTCGCATGATGCCTGACGGCAGTGTAAATTGCACTAATATGCATAGGCCAGACTAAATTGTCTAGTAAATGGTGTGAGTTTAAGAAAAAAGAATGAGTGTTTATTAATTATTGTGCAGTCAGAGGCTAAACAGCGCTCTGACCTATTGTTGTGTTGCTGAGTTACTCCTGGAAATAGGTGCCCCAGCCATCGTATTCAACGCCACAGTGCGTAGCAATTTCAACCAGCTTAGTTACATCTTCCATAATCACTTCAGCGTCCAGTTCAGCTTCAACAACTACATCAAAGCCCCAGATCTTGCTACCATCTTCCAGCTCAAGCTCCGCCGGATCTTCAACATCGTAGCCAAGCTTAAACGCAGCCAGTGCCGCCTGTTCCAGCTTCTCGAACTCTTCGCTGACAAAATGATGTTCTACCTCGTACAAGGTATCCGGGTTAGACCCGTCCTCTAACAACGAATCAACGATGTCTTCACTGATCTCTTGCCAATTTTCCACTTGCTGCTCTCACTTTTTCGTCTAAATGTGCAATATGTTCCGCCATTTTAGCATGGATCTGTTTGGCATGCTCACGTGCAGGAATGTCTTTATCCAAAGCGATGGGTGCCAAAATACTGATGTATACCGTACCATTATCCCAGCGATTGAGTTTGATCTGCCCTGCCGTATTGTTCATACAAACCGGTACAACTGGCACATCCGCACTCAAAGCTGTATGAAACGCCCCTGTTTTAAATGGTAATAACCCTCTGCCATAACTGCGTGTCCCTTCCGGGAACATCCACAATGACATGCCGCGTTGTTTAATTTTAGCAATCGACTTATCCAGAGTATCAACCGCCTTTTTACGATTCGCCCTGTCGATCAGGATATTACCGGACAACCAGTACAACTGGCCAAAAAATGGTACCCATTTCAGGCTTTTCTTACCCATACTGACTGTGTTATGCGGCACCACAGCAGGCAAAGTGAACAGGTCATAATTATTTTGGTGGTTGGCAATGTACATCGCAGGACCCAGATCTTTCGCGCCCGGGTCTATCGAGATCTCAAGCTTAACCCCTATCACACGCGACATCTTACCAAACCAGGAGGCAATCACATGCACGTTATTGGCATGAAAAGGACGGATCAGACTCAACGTCAGGCCAGCCAGACAACTGAGGATGATAAACAGCGCCATTGCCAGAATTCGAACTACAGCTAACAAAATAGAGACTCCTATTATCAAGTCGGCGCATTATAATCAAATAGGCGTACACTTGTAAGCTCAATTTTATTACAGTCATAAAAAATGCCGCTCTGTTGAGCGGCACTCTAAAACTTTCTTATATAACTTAAATAATTAGCTCATTGCTGCCTGCAGTTTTTTCATTGCAGATTTTTCAAGCTGACGTACTCGCTCCGCTGACACCTGGTATTTATCCGCCAAGTCTTGTAGCGTTGCCTTATCTTCCGACAACCAGCGTGCGGCAACGATGTCCTGAGAGCGCTCATCCAGCGTCTTCATGGCAGCAATAAGACGGTTCTGAGACTGCTCCTGCCACTGCTCTTCTTCAATCACCTCTGCCACATCACTGCTGGCATCCGTCAAGTACTGGACCGGTGAGAAGCTGCTGCTCGGTGCGTTGTCGTCATCGTCTGACGTCAGGTCAAAGCCCATGTCCTGACCACTCATGCGCGACTCCATTTCACGCACTTCTTTCTCGCTCACACCCAGCTCATTAGCAACTGTGGTGATCTCTTCCTGGTTAAACCAACCCAGGCGCTTTTTATTTTTGCGCAGGTTGAAGAATAATTTACGTTGCGCCTTTGTCGTCGCAACCTTAACAATGCGCCAGTTCTTTAATACATATTCGTGGATTTCAGCCTTTATCCAGTGTACTGCAAACGACACCAGACGCACACCCACTGTCGGATTGAAGCGCTTTACCGCCTTCATCAGACCGATGTTACCTTCCTGAATTAAGTCTGCCTGCGGCAAGCCATAACCGGAATAGCTTTTGGCAATATGCGCAACAAATCGTAAGTGAGAGATAATGAGCTGCTTGGCTGCGTGCAAGTCCCCATCCTCATGTAGGCGGGTTGCCAGCGCTTTCTCCTGCTCAGCATCCAGCATTGGGATAGAACTTACCGATTGTAGGTAGCCTTCTATACTCGCGCTTTGTTGCCCAGCGGTCAGTGCCATCGCATAAATGTCTTTACTCATTTTTCACCTCAGTGATAATTCGTTTTGCCAATTTTAGCACTCTTTACCTTAGAGTGCTAAATGCAATCTACTACTTTTCACCCACAAAGATCAAGCCTTTTATTATTACACTTTAATTAACAATTAAGACTTTGATTTATAATGATTATTTTTACAGGTAAAAAGTAACTTTTGCTAAGCCTGTGTTCAGATAAGCCAGAAAGCGGTATTCAGGAGTGCTAATTAAGAAGGCAAAGGTGCTAAAAGTGTCAGGAAGAGTGCTAAGTCTAAGCTCAAATTAGCACTCGCTTATCTAATCAGGTGCCCTGCCTAAGTGCTAAACCTTATCTGGTTCAATGTCCTTTATATACTTCTGTACCGATAAAAAGGATCCGACAAAGCCAAGGGCAACAGCCAGCAGCAACAAACACAACAATTCGCTTCCCGATAAGCCCTGTAATACGAAGTTACTCTGGTAAACTCCTACAACCATAGCAACTGCAGACTCAAGCCACCACAACATCAGCATGACACAGATAAACGCAATCAGGCCGCCAATAATGCCATACCAGATCCCAGTCCACAAAAATGGCGTGTGAATGAAAGTGTTCGTTGCACCGACGAGTTTTAGTACCTGGATCTCTTCTTTTTTATCCATAATAGACAGGCGAATTGTGTTACCTATGATAAGCACAACGGCCGTAAGCAACAGTAGTCCAATCGTGATCACGCTTTCTTTGAGCAGGCTGAGCAAAGCATTGAGGCGTTCGAGCCATTCAATATCCAGTTTACCAAACTCAATTTCTCTTTCCTGCTCAAGTTTGTTTAGCAAAGCATTGGCAGCCTGCGCACTGCGATGGCGTACCGTCGGTGTCACGAGTACCACACTCGGCAATGGGTTTTCTTCAAGATAATCCAGAGCCTGGCCGAATCCGGATATGGATTTAAACTCTTCCAGCGCCTTATCTTTACCGATGAAACTCACCGTTTCAATTTCAGGATACAGCGCTAATCGTTTAACCAGAGTTTGCGTCGCCTGCTCACTCACTGTTTCTTTGACGAACAAAGAAATCTCTGCGGCTTCTTGAAAACCGCTACTGACTTTCTGAACATTCTTAACCACCACGTAAAGTGTGGTTGGCAGCGTCAGACTCAGCCCTAACACCAAAATAGTCATCATCGATGCCATGGGTGTTCGCCACATCTCACCTAAACTGTGCACGCCCTGGCGCAGTATAGTAATAATGAAGAAGTAGCACTTCAGGATCACTGATTTGCTTTGCTTGTCGTTTTGCGAACCGCGGCCTTTGAACAATAAACTCATAGCGTGTCTCCCGGCAACGAAGACCCTAATAAAGGATCCTGAATCAAGCGGCCGTGATCCAGGGTCAGGCTGCGATATTTCATCCGTGCGATCAACCCCAGATCATGGGTAGCGATCATCACTGAGGTGCCATGGCGATTGAAGTCCTCAAACAATTTGAGAATTTCCATCGACAATTCAGGGTCAAGGTTACCGGTCGGCTCATCTGCCAGTAATAGAGGTGGCGAATTCACAATCGCCCGGGCAATGCCCACTCGTTGCTGCTCACCGCCGGATAAAGTGCTCGGCTGACACTTTACCTTATCCAGCAGACCAACCTTATCCAGCGCCGCATGGACGCGTTTAGTCATATGTTTGTGATGTGTGCCTTCTATCACCAAAGGCAGTGCGACATTGTCGAATACGTTATAGCGTTCCAGCAGGCGATGGTTCTGGAATATGATGCCTATATCGCGACGAATATAGGGCACCTGACTATTTTTGATTTGATTCAAATCGACGCCATTGATAGCCACCCGCCCTGCTGACGGGCGCTCCATCAGGCTGATCAACTTAAGCAGGGTACTCTTACCTGCACCACTGTGACCGGTCAGAAATGCCAGCTCACCTTTAGTGAGTTCAAAACTGACCTTTTCCAGCGCCCGGTGACCTCCGGGGTAAGTTTTACTGACTTGCTCAAACTTGATCATTGCCTGCCCTGCTTTCGTTATACTGCTTCCGGTTTACCTGACCCCGACAAGCAGGATCAGAACAGCACCTGTGTATTAACCTTAATTATCCTGACTAAAAAGTGCTTCGATAAAGTCATCGCTCTTGAAGGTTCGCAGATCATCAATGCTTTCGCCCACACCAATGTAGCGAATAGGCACCTTAAACTGATCAGCAACCGCAAAGATCACCCCGCCCTTTGCAGTACCATCCAGCTTAGTCAGCGTGATACCGGTCAGACCCACGGCCTGATCAAATAGTTTCACCTGACTAATCGCATTCTGGCCGGTACCCGCATCTATGGTTAGCATCACTTCATGAGGCGCATCCGGATCTAGCTTCTTCATGACGCGTGCTATTTTTTCCAGTTCCTGCATCAGGTTATCTTTATTTTGCAGCCGACCTGCTGTATCCGCAATCAAGACGTCCACATCACGAGCTTGTGCCGCCTGGAAGGCATCAAATACCACCGAAGCACTATCCGCACCAGTATGCTGAGCAATCACGGGAATATCGTTGCGCTCACCCCATACTTGCAGCTGCTCAACCGCCGCAGCCCTGAACGTATCACCCGCAGCCAGCATGACTGATTTACCCTGGGCCTGGAACTGTTTAGCCATTTTACCGATTGTGGTGGTCTTACCTACACCGTTAACACCTACCATCAAGATTACAAACGGCTTTTTATTGGCCGGGATCTCAAGTGGCTTTTCAGCATCTTTCAGAATGTCTGCCATTTCCTGTTTCATCAGGTCGTAAAGGGCATCACCGTCTTTCAGCTGTTTGCGATCTGCCGCATCGGTCAGGTTGTCGATCAGCTTCATGGTGGTATCAACACCTATGTCCGCCGTCAGTAACTGTGTTTCAAGGTCTTCGAATAACTCATCGTCGATCTTCTTACCACGGAAAATATTGGCAAAACCGGAGCCGATGTTGGTCTTGGTTTTTAACAAGCCTTGCTTCAGGCGTGCAAAGAACCCTTTCTTTTTAGGCTTCTCTTGTTCCTGAGCCTGACGCTCAGCTTCCTCACGTTCTGCCTGCTCTTTCGCCAGACGTTCGGCTTCTTCACGTTCCGCCTGCTCTTTGGCTAAGCGCTCAGCTTCTTCACGCTCTGCCTGCTCTTTCGCCAGACGCTCGGCTTCTTCACGTTCCGCCTGCTCTTTCGCCAGACGCTCAGCTTCCTCACGTTCCGCCTGCTCTTTGGCTAAGCGCTCGGCTTCTTCACGCTCTGCCTGCTCTTTGGCTAAACGTTCGGCTTCTTCACGCTCCGCCTGCTCTTTGGCTAAACGCGCAGCTTCTTCACGCTCCGCCTGCTCTTTCGCTAAGCGCTCGGCTTCTTCACGCTCTGCCTGCTCTTTGGCTAAACGTTCGGCTTCTTCACGCTCCGCCTGCTCTTTGGCTAAACGCGCAGCTTCTTCACGCTCCGCCTGCTCTTTCGCTAAACGCTCGGCTTCTTCACGCTCTGCCTGCTCTTTCGCCAGACGCGCAGCTTCTTCACGCTCTGCCTGCTCTTTGGCTAAGCGCTCGGCTTCTTCACGCTCTGCCTGCTCTTTGGCTAAACGCGCAGCCTCTTCACGCTCTGCCTGCTCTTTCGCCAGACGCTCGGCTGCTTCACGTTCCGCCTGCTCTTTGGCTAAGCGCTCGGCTTCTTCACGTTCCGCCTGCTCTTTGGCTAAGCGCTCTGCTTCTTCACGTTCTGCCTGCTCTTTCGCCAGACGCTCGGCTTCTTCACGCTCTGCCTGCTCTTTCGCCAGACGCGCAGCTTCTTCACGTTCCGCCTGCTCTTTCGCCAGACGCTCGGCTTCTTCACGTTCCGCCTGCTCTTTCGCCAGACGCGCAGCTGCTTCACGTTCCGCCTGCTCTTTCGCCAGACGCGCAGCTGCTTCACGCTCCGCCTGCTCTTTCGCCAGACGCTCGGCTGCTTCACGTTCCGCCTGCTCTTTCGCTAAACGTTCGGCTTCTTCACGCTCCGCGTGCTCTTTCGCTAAACGCTCGGCTTCTTCACGCTCCGCCTGCTCTTTGGCTAAGCGCTCAGCTTCTTCACGTTCTGCCTGCTCTTTCGCTAAACGCTCGGCTTCTTCACGCTCCGCCTGTTCCTCGGCTAAGCGAGCGGCTTCTCGTTCAGCTTCTTGCTGTTTTTTGTCTGACTTTCCGAACCCTAACCAGGATAGAATTTTGCTCTTTTTACCCATAACTCGCTAAATACCGTTTTCGTGTGCAATCAAATTAGTGAGAACTTATTGGCGCAGATAATCCATGCGCATGAGCGCTCTGGAGGAAGACCTGACAGGCCATGAACATGGCTGATAACAAGCTCTTTCATTACTGGGGCGACAGTGTACCATGTTCCAATAGGATGAAAAATCACAGCTTAATGATATCTGCCTGATTACGGTATAACACAGCAATAAACCTTGCTATAGACCTGCCCCGATGCGGTATACTGAGCGTTATCTTTTGCACGCAGTTGGTAAAAAATGAGAAAGCAACAACCTAAAAAGCCAGTGTCAGGGCATATCCGTGTGATCAGTGGTCGATTTCGGGGTCGTAAATTGCCGGTCAAAGACGTAGAGGGACTCAGACCAACCACCGACAGAGTCAAAGAAACTCTGTTCAACTGGCTGATGCAGGATGTCAGAGATGCCAAAGTATTAGATTGCTTTGCGGGTTCCGGTAGCCTGGGGTTTGAGGCTTTGTCACGATTTGCTCACAGTGCCACCTTTTTAGAATTCGACAAACAGGTTGCCCAACAGTTACAACAAAATATTGTCACTCTCAAGCTGGACAATGCCCAAGTTGAGCACGGCGACGCCTTAGCTAAACTGGCCTCTCAGGCCCCACATGCTTATGATCTGGTTTTTGTTGACCCGCCTTTTCGGCGCGATATGGTGCAAACTAGTTGTAATTTACTTGAAGCCAATCACTGGTTAAGTGAAGATGCTCTGATTTATGTTGAGTTTGAACGCGAAAGTACACCCTCATTCCCTGAAAACTGGACCGTTTTAAAGGAAAAGTTGGCGGGTCAGGTTTGCTGTCGACTCTTCCAGCGCACTTAATCGCTCAGCAATAACAAGGCTAAATAGTTGAAATAATAGGCAGTTTAGTGTAAATGCTCGTACCCAATCTCGCGTCGGGCTTTGAGCATGACAGCTGCAGCAATTTTAACTATAATTTGATCTTTACATGCGGTGATGCTTCGGCTTACAATACCGCACCATTTTTGAACCAATTGACCGTTTTTTGGTCGGTTAGAGCAAAGCTCACTAATTAGGTAGGTGAATTTTTAATGCCAGTAATTAAAGTAAGAGAGAACGAACCGTTTGACGTAGCACTTCGTCGTTTCAAGCGTTCATGTGAAAAAGCAGGTATCCTTTCAGAAGTTCGTCGTCGCGAGCACTATGAAAAGCCAACAGCTGAGCGTAAGCGCAAAAAAGCTGCTGCAGTTAAGCGTCACATGAAAAAGCTTTCTCGCGAAAACGCACGTCGCGTTAAATTATACTAATCACTGCGAGTCTTGCATATGAGCCTGTTAGCTACGTTAAAAGACGCGCAAAAAGCAGCAATGAAAGCCAAGGACAAACTTCGTCTTACCGCTATTCGTGCTGTTCTCGCTGAAGTTAAGCAACGAGAAATCGACAACCAAACGACACTGGACGACGCAGGTATTACCTCCGTTTTAGTGAAGCTGGTAAAGCAACGCCGCGATTCTTATACTCAGTATAAAGACGCTGGCCGCGAAGACTTAGCCGACGTAGAAGCTGGTGAGATCACTGTGCTGGAATCCTTCTTACCTCAACCTTTGAGCGAAGAAGAGATAGCAACACTGATCGACTCTGCAATCGCCGATACCGGCGCCGCTGGCATGCAGGACATGGGCAAAGTGATGGGCGTGATTAAAGCAAAAGCTGAAGGTCGCGCTGATATGGGCAAAGTTTCAGGTTTAATTAAGCAGAAGCTTAGCGCATAAGCCCCGCATCAAGTATGATTATGAGTAAACCGAGCCTAGCGCTCGGTTTCTTCGTCTAAGCGATAGGGTAAAAATGGCAGGAAAAATTCCAAGACAATTTATCGACGACTTGTTGGCCAGAACCGACATCGTTGAGTTAATCGATAACCGTATCGGTCTGAAAAAAGCCGGCAAAGATTATCAGGCCTGTTGCCCTTTTCATAACGAGAAGTCTCCCTCTTTCACTGTCTCTCGTGACAAACAGTTCTATCACTGTTTTGGCTGCGGTGCCAACGGCAACGCTATTTCATTTTTAATGGAATACGACAAGCTGGAGTTTGTCGATGCTATTGAAGAACTGGCCGGGCAATTCAGCCTGGAGATCCCCAGAGAGCAAGGTCTGAGTGGGCCACAGCGTAGCTTCGAAGAAAAAAAGTCCGACTACGATCTGATGCAACAAACTGCACGCTTTTATCAGCAGCAACTTAATCAGCATCAGAAATCCACAGAGGTTAAAGCCTATATTTCTGGGCGTGGCTTATCTCAGCAAACCGTCGATAAGTTTCAAATGGGTTTTGCACCGCCCGAGTGGGATCAGCTTATCCGCACGCTGGCACGTAACCCAGCCCAACGTCAGCAGCTGGTTGAATTGAAACTTGCGACAGAAAAGTCACCGGGCCGTCAGTTTGATTTTTTCCGCGACCGGCTGATGTTCCCATCCGTGATAAACGCGGCCGAGTGATTGCCTTTGGCGGTCGTGTTATGGGGCAAGATCAGGGACCAAAGTATCTCAACTCACCGGAAACACGAATTTTCCATAAAAGCTTTGAGTTATATGGCTTTTACGAAGCAAAGCAGGCTCATCGCCAGCTGGCACAAGTGTTGATTGTCGAAGGTTATATGGATGTCGTCGCCCTGTCAGAATATGGCATCGACTATGCCGTGGCGGCATTGGGCACAGCAACAACTGCTGAACACATGCAAACCTTATTTCGCAATACCGATCAGGTGATCTGCTGTTACGATGGTGATCGTGCTGGTAAAGATGCTGCCTGGCGGGCACTAGAGCATGCCCTGCCAAACCTGAAAGATGGCAAGTCACTGCGCTTTGTGTTTCTCCCGGATGGCGAAGACCCGGATTCCTTAGTACAAAAAGAAGGCAAAGACGCCTTTGAGCAGCGCCTGGCAGACGCTGAAGATTACAGCAAAGTACTATTCGCACGTTTGTCAGAGCAATGTGATTTGACCACGGATGCCGGCAAAGCCAAACTACTCAGTGAAGCCCTGCCATTGGTTGAAAAAGTGCCTAGTGAGTATTATCAGGAATCTTTATTGACCACCCTGGCACGCTTGATCGGTCGTACTCGCGAGCAGCTTAGTGCCAAACTGGCAACGCCGCGTAAACAACATGCCATAGAGCGCAAATTTAAGGTTACGCCAATGCGTCGAGCCATTGGTCTGTTATTGCAGCATCCGAACCTGGCATCTGTCGTTGAGCACTTACCTGAACTGGCGGAGCTACCCTTACCCGGTATGCGTTTGTTCCTGACTTTACAAGCAACCTGTTTATCGCGACCCGATTACACCACCGCGCATATTCTTGAAGCATTCAGGGATACACCTGAATATTCAGCACTCAATAAACTGGCAACCTGGCAGCACAATATAGATGAAGAAAAGCTGGTTGATGAATTTAAAAATACTTTTCAGTTTATTGAAGATCAGTGTTTAAATTTGCGCCTTGAGACCTTATTAATAAAAGACAAAACCGAAGGCTTAAACAGCGATGAACGACTGGAATGCGCGCTTTTGACCCAAGCGTTAGGTGCGCGAAGAACTGGTCAAAAATAATTTTTGCTGTTATAATGTTCTATTCACTGCGTCAACCAAAATAGTGTGGTTTTTAGCTGGCGCCCGTTGTAACAACTTTATCAGAGTGGAAGCAATAATCTCTATGGATCAATCTCCTCAGTCACAACTCAAACTTCTGATTCAGAAAGGTAAAGAGCAAGGTTACTTAACTTTTGCAGAAGTTAACGATCATCTTCCACAAGACATCATCGACTCGGATCAAGTAGAAGATATCATTAGCATGATCAATGATATGGGTATTCAGGTAGCAGAATCTGCCCCTGATGCCGATGAACTGATGATGCAGGAAACCACGACCGACGAGGATGCAGCCGAAGCAGCGGCTGCCGCATTGGCAACGGTAGAAAAAGAAATCGGCAGAACCACAGACCCAGTGCGCATGTACATGCGCGAAATGGGCACGGTTGAGCTGCTGACGCGCGAGGGCGAAATCCAAATCGCTAAGCGAATTGAAGAGGGGATTAACCAGGTACAGATCTCTGTTGCCGAATATCCCGAAGCAATTACCTACCTGCTTGAGCAATGGGACAAATACGAAGCCGAAGAGATGCGCTTAAGCGATATCGTTTCAGGTTTCTTTGACTCGTTAGAAGACGATGAAGCTCCGATTTCAGCAACTCACATCGGTTCAGAGCTAAGCGAAGAAGACTTAGATGATGAAGATGATGATGGTGATGAAGACGACGAGGATTCAGAAGACGCAGACACAGGACCAGATCCTGAAATTGCACGCGAGCACTTCGAAGAATTAAGAACCCTATACAACAACGCACGTAAGTGTTTTGAAGTAAAAGGTCGTGCACACCCGGATTCTCAAGCAGCTATCGCCGAGATTGGCGAGCTTTTCCGTAAGTTTAAACTGGTACCAAAACAGTTTGACCGCATGGTAAATAACATGCGCGACATGATGGATCGCGTTCGTGTACAAGAACGCATTATCATGAAGCAAGCTGTTCAGATTGCAAAACTGCCGAAGAAAACCTTCATCAAGCACTTTGCCAATAATGAAACAGACATGGCCTGGGTTGATGCGGAAATTGCCGCAGGCGACAAACACTCAGCTAAGCTGGCAGAAGTCAAGCCAGAGATCGAGCGCTGTGTGAACAAGTTAACTGCGATTGAAGAAAGCACTGGCCTGAGCATTGAACGTATTAAAGACATCAACCGACGCATGAGCATTGGTGAGGCCAAAGCCCGCCGTGCGAAGAAAGAAATGGTTGAAGCTAACTTACGTCTGGTTATCTCGATTGCCAAGAAATATACCAACCGTGGCCTACAATTTTTGGATCTGATCCAAGAAGGTAATATAGGTCTGATGAAAGCGGTTGATAAGTTCGAATACCGCCGTGGTTACAAGTTCTCGACTTATGCAACCTGGTGGATCCGTCAGGCAATTACCCGCTCGATTGCGGATCAGGCACGTACTATCCGTATTCCGGTACACATGATTGAGACGATCAACAAGTTGAATCGTATCTCTCGTCAGATGCTACAGGAGATGGGTCGTGAGCCAAGTCCGGAAGAGCTGGCAGAGCGTATGATGATGCCAGAAGACAAAATCCGTAAAGTGCTGAAAATTGCCAAAGAGCCTATCTCTATGGAAACACCGATCGGTGATGATGAAGATTCGCATCTGGGTGATTTCATTGAAGACACAACGATTGAGTCGCCGGTGGATTCAGCCACAATGGAGAGCTTACGTGGAGCAACCAATGAAGTACTTGCTGGCCTGACGGCACGTGAGGCTAAGGTACTGCGTATGCGTTTTGGTATCGACATGAATACCGACCATACTCTGGAAGAAGTAGGTAAGCAGTTTGACGTGACACGTGAACGTATCCGTCAGATTGAAGCTAAGGCTTTGCGTAAGCTTCGCCACCCTTCACGCTCTGACTTACTTAAGAGCTTCCTGGATGTAAAAGGCTAATCGCTCATTCAGAATCATTAAAGGCCGCATTTGCGGCCTTTTTAGTTTACTCTGGGGTCGATAGACCCAATTTATAAATAGGTAAGAACTATGGCTTGGATCCAGATCCGCATTGATGCCGATAAAACCAGTGCCGACCATTACAGCGATCTGTTGATGGAAATCGGCTGCCCATCTGTCACCTATATTGACGGACAAGATAACCCCATATATGAACCTAAGCCAGGTGAAGTCCTGTTATGGCCACAGACCATAGTCATTGGTTTGTTCGAAGCGAATCATGATATGCAAGCTGTGGTCGATTATTTAAAAACAGCCAGTGATCAGCCGCTCAAATATAAGCTGGAGCAGCTTGAAGACAAAGACTGGGAACGAGAGTGGATGGATAACTTCCATCCTATTAAATTTGGTGAGCGTTTGTGGATCTGCCCGAGCTGGCGCGATGTGCCAGATCCGGATGCTGTCAATGTGCTACTCGACCCAGGGCTCGCCTTCGGCACAGGTACCCATGCCACCACGGCATTATGTCTAAAGTGGCTGGAGCAACAGGACCTCAGTGGCAAAACCGTGGTCGACTTTGGCTGTGGCTCTGGGATCCTGGGGATCGCAGCGATCAAACTGGGCGCAGAGCGAGTGATAGGTATCGACATCGATCCACAGGCTTTGGTTGCCAGCCGGGACAATGCTGCACGTAATGGCGTAGCCGATCAGCTGGAAGTGTATTTACCTGAGAACCAACCTGAATTTTCTGCCGATATCGTAGTGGCAAATATTCTGGCACAACCACTCAGAGAGCTTCATGAAGTGATCCTTGGATTCCTCAAACCAGACGGTGAAATTGCCATGTCAGGTATTTTGGAAGAGCAGGCGCAATCGGTTGCTGATGTCTATGCCCCGTTTCTTACACTCGATACCATTGCTCAGGAAGGCGAGTGGACCCGAGTGAGCGGAAAAAAAGGTTAGTGCCCTATCACGCGTAAAGCCCTTAGTTAACAGGCTTTACGCATTTTTTACAGCGTTCTCTTCACCTCGCCAAAATGAAAGCGGTTAATTTTAAAGCAATTCTGACCTTCAGTCAGTTTGTTATAAAAAGTCAACCCGTCAAGCTCAAAAAAAAAGCACTTATGTTCAATTTATAGCCTTTGATTTTTGCAAAAAAAACCGTAAACTTAGCGCCCCTTGAAAAGAGGCGGATTGAACTGCAGTGCGTATTGGTCCTTACCAACTTGAAAACAACTTAATGGTCGCGCCAATGGCGGGGATCACCGACAGGCCTTTCAGACAATTATGTCGGCGCTTAGGTGCTGGACTGGCGGTGTCAGAAATGTTGTCTTCAAACCCTAAGGTTTGGAAAACCGATAAGTCGATGAACCGCATGGATCATAGTGGTGAGTCGGGTATCCGTTCTGTGCAAATTGCCGGGGCAGATCCCGAGTTGATGGCACAGGCCGCACAGTTCAATGTCAGTAATGGCGCGCAGATCATAGATATCAATATGGGCTGCCCCGCTAAGAAAGTGAATAAAAAGCTGGCAGGCTCAGCACTATTGCAATATCCGGAACTGGTGGAAGAGATAGTTCAGGCTGTGGTCAACGCAGTGGATGTCCCGGTCACCCTGAAAATTCGCACAGGATGGGATCCGGAAAATCGCAATGGTATCGAGATTGCCCGCATTGCCGAGCGTAATGGCATCGCTTCTTTAGCCGTACATGGACGCACACGTGCATGTATGTATAAAGGCGAAGCCGAGTATGCCACGATCAAAGCGATCAAGGCGGCGGTTGGCATTCCTGTTGTGGCCAATGGAGATATAGATTCTCCACAAAAAGCCAAACAGGTGCTGGAATTTACGGGCGCAGATGCCATCATGATTGGTCGAGCAGCCCAAGGTCGTCCCTGGATTTTCCGGGAGATAGACCATTACTTGCGTACTGGAGAAACGCTTGCAGCCCCGGAATTATCCGAGGTTCGCAGTATTTTGATGGAGCACTTAGTGAACCTTCATCAATTCTACGGTATGCCGATGGGTGTACGCATCGCACGCAAACATGTGTCCTGGTATTTGCAGGCCCATGACCAAGAAGGTCAATTTAGGCGAGTATTCAATGCTCTTGACGACGCCAATGCACAGGTCGAGACATTAGAACACTATTTTGAAACACTAGCAGCTAACTAAGAAAGAGACATAAAGATGTTCGAACAAAATGTGACTTCTCCATTTATCACTAACGCTCATGTTCAGTCACAAGAGAAACCGCAACCACTTCGCGATGCAGTGAAAAAAGCTGTACACCACTACCTGAAACAGCTTAACGGTCAGGACGTACAAGACGTTTATGAGTTGGTTCTTTCTGAGCTTGAAGCACCACTACTTGAAGAAGTAATGACTTACACACGTGGTAACCAAACTCGTGCTGCCATCTTACTGGGTATCAACCGTGGTACACTACGTAAGAAACTGAAAAAGTACGGCATGAACTAATCCGTTCCTGTCGGAATTGAAAAAGCACCTCCGGGTGCTTTTTTTATTTACCCTACTCTCTGACAGATTATTGCCACAAACAAAACACTTACCTGCAATTAAAGACTGACAGCGAAAAGCAACTCTGTTTTTCTCAATCTCACTCACGCATTTTCAATCGTTTTCTGAGCCAAGTTAGGCTAAAATACAGCACTTCTAAGCTAGCCCTTAACTTATCATTGAGGAAACCTGAACCATCATGGATATACATCGTCCAATTCGTCGCGCGCTGCTGAGCGTGTCAGACAAAACCGGTATCGTTGAATTTGCCCGCGCGCTGAGCGAGCAAGGCGTTGAACTCTTATCAACAGGCGGCACCTGTAAACTCATCGCCGAAAACGGCATTCCTGTTACTGAAGTATCTGACCACACCGGTCACCCGGAGATCATGGACGGCCGGGTCAAAACCCTACACCCGAAAATCCACGGTGGTATTTTGGCACGTCGCGGCCAGGACGAAGGCGTGATGGCAGAAAACAACATCTCAGCCATTGATATGGTGGTAGTCAACTTATACCCCTTTGCACAAACCGTTGCAAAAGCTGACTGCTCACTGGAAGATGCGATTGAGAACATCGACATCGGCGGCCCGACTATGGTTCGTGCCGCAGCGAAAAACCATAAAGACGTCACCATTGTTGTGAATGCTTCTGATTATGATCGCGTTATCAACGAGATGAAAGCGAACAATGGCTCAACTGAGTACAAGACGCGCTTTGACCTTGCGATTGCAGCTTATGAACACACAGCTCAGTATGACGGCATGATCGCCAATTACTTCGGTAAAATGGTCCCAGACTATACCGAAGAGGCAGCCGAAGACACTAAGTTTCCACGCACTATCAATATGCAGTTCACCAAGAAGCAGGATATGCGCTACGGTGAAAACTCGCATCAGGACGCAGCCTTCTACGTTGAAAACGACATTGAAGAAGCATCTGTGGCAACCGCAAAACAGATTCAGGGTAAAGCACTGTCTTACAACAACATCGCTGATACCGATGCTGCCCTTGAGTGTGTGAAGAGTTTCTCAGAGCCAGCCTGTGTGATCGTTAAGCACGCTAACCCCTGTGGCGTGGCAGAAGATAAAGACATTATCAGTGCCTATGATCGTGCCTTCAAAACCGATCCAACGTCTGCATTTGGTGGCATTATTGCCTTCAACCGTGAACTGGATGCTGATACGGCAGAAGCCATTATCTCACGTCAGTTCGTTGAGGTGATCATTGCGCCTAAAATCTCTGATGCGGCGGCACAAATTGTGGCAGCGAAAAAGAACGTGCGTTTGCTGGAGTGTGGTGAGTGGCAAACTGCAACAACGGGTGTCGATATAAAACGCGTTAATGGTGGTGTACTGATTCAAGACCGCGACCAGGGTATGGTTCAGGCGAGCGATTTAAAAGTCGTGTCTAAGCGCCAGCCAACCGAGCAAGAGCTGAAAGATCTGATGTTCTGCTGGAAAGTCGCCAAGTTCGTTAAGTCCAATGCAATCGTTTATGCACGCGATGGCATGACCATAGGTGTGGGTGCAGGCCAGATGAGCCGTGTGTACTCAGCGAAAATCGCGGGTATTAAAGCCGCAGATGAAAATCTGGAAGTCAAAGGCTCTGTCATGGCCTCTGATGCCTTTTTCCCATTCCGCGATGGCATCGATGCTGCCGCCGAAGCCGGGATCACTGCGGTGATCCAGCCTGGCGGCTCAATGCGCGATGAAGAAGTCATTGCCGCAGCCGACGAAGCGGGCATGGCGATGGTCTTCACCGGTATGCGTCACTTCCGTCACTAATCGATGAGCGCGAAACCTTCACCGTTTCGCGCTTTTTGTTTGCGCTAATTTCCAGTATTGTGAATCACAGACAATCACAATAATGACAGTGAAGGAACTGACAATGAAATTTGCCATTAAATCTATCATCGCAGCAGGTATTCTGACCGCCCTGAGCGGCTGTAACAGCACAACTGACAGCGGCGCATCCAGCGAGATCACCTCTGCCGTTGCAAGCGCAGAACGCAAAGCGGATAACCGCACTCGTGACCAGTATCGTAATCCGGAGCAAACACTGGCGTTTTTTGGCCTTCAGCCAAACATGACCGTGGTTGAAATCGCTCCTGGCGGTGGCTGGTATAGCGAAATTCTGGCACCCGTTGTTAAAGGTCAGGGGACGCTCTATGCGGCACATTTCCCGGCGAACAGTGAAGGCTACTTCAAGCGCTCACTGGATGGCTTTAAACAAAAAGTGGCAGAAGATACACGCTTCAGTGAAGTCAAAATTACCGAGTTTGCACCAGGTACGCACACCAATATTGCGCCTGCGGGCAGCGCCGATATGGTTCTGACTTTCCGTAACGTGCACAACTGGTATATGCGTCAGGGCGACGAAGGTGTGCTGTCGGCATTTCAGTCATTTAACAAAGCACTGAAGCCAGGTGGCATTCTGGGTGTGGTAGAACACCGCTTACCTGAACACCGTGATGATAAAGATCAGAAACGTTCTGGTTATATGAAGCAAAGCTATGTCATCGACCTCGCTAAACAAGCTGGATTCGAATTAGTTGCAAGCAGTGAAATCAACGCCAACCCGTTGGACAGTGCCAACCACCCGAAAGGCGTGTGGACTTTACCGCCACGTTTAGCTTTGGGTGACGAAAAGGCCGAGCAGTACAAGGCCATCGGGGAAAGCGACCGAATGACCCTGAAATTCAAAAAGCTTTAATAGGAATCAATTGCCATGAATATACTCGTCATTGGCAGCGGTGGCCGTGAACACGCTCTGGCGTTCAAGGCTGCACAAAACCCATCTGTAAAAACTGTCTTTGTTGCCCCTGGCAACGCAGGCACGGCGCTTGAGCCAAAACTGCAAAATGTCGCCATTGGTGTGGAAGACATCGATGCACTATTGGCTTTTGCCAAAGAGAATAAGGTCGAGCTGACCATTGTTGGCCCTGAAGCCCCACTGGTGATCGGCGTAGTAGACCGCTTCCGTGAAGCTGGCCTGGCTATTTTCGGTCCGACGCAGGGCGCAGCTCAGCTGGAAGGCTCGAAGTCATTTACTAAGGACTTTTTAGCACGTCATCAGATCCCGACAGCGGCCTATCAGACCTTTGAAGAGATCGAACCTGCTCTGGCCTATGTCAAAGCACAGGGCGCCCCCATTGTAGTCAAAGCAGATGGCCTGGCTGCCGGTAAAGGCGTGATTGTGGCAATGACCGAAGCTGAAGCTGAAGATGCTATTCGCGATATGCTGGCGGGTAATGCATTTGGTGAAGCTGGTAGCCGCGTGGTGATTGAGGAATTCCTCGAAGGTGAGGAAGCCTCGTTCATCGTGATGGTCGATGGTAAAAACGTTTTGCCATTCGCCACCAGTCAGGACCACAAGCGCGCTTATAATGGCGACGAAGGTCCTAACACAGGTGGGATGGGAGCTTACTCACCAGCGCCGGTTGTGACAGCCCAAATCCACCAGCGCATTATGGATGAGGTGATCACACCAACCGTTGAAGGCATGGCGGCAGAAGGCCACCCTTATACTGGCTTCCTGTATGCAGGCCTGATGATTGCAGCAGACGGTACACCTAAAGTCATTGAGTACAACTGTCGTTTTGGTGATCCTGAAACGCAACCTATCATGCTGCGTTTGCAATCGGATTTGGTCACACTGATTGAAGCGGCTAACCGTCAGGAGCTGGATCAGACTGAGATTCAGTTTGATCCTCGCGCTGCTGTCGGCGTTGTACTGGCAGCAAAGGGCTACCCAGGTAGCTATCCGAAAGGCGATGCTATCTCTGGTCTGCGTGTTACTTATTCGGAAGGTGAAAAAGTCTTCCATGCAGGTACGAAACAAGATGGTGACGCTGTGGTTACCGCGGGCGGACGTGTCTTGTGTGCCACTGCTTTAGGACACACAGTGACAGAAGCGCAAAAACGCGCGTATGCACTGGTACAGGAGATTAACTGGGACGGTGTTGAGTACCGAACCGATATCGCCTACCGCGCCATTGCCCGCGAGCAATAAGTTAAAAAACGCCAAACCGGGTCACTGACCCGGTTTTTTATTTTCCCGCCTTTGTTCACCTCTAGGTCGCGCTTTGTTAGGATAGCCGATTTCAACCATCTTTAGGGGCGTAAAGATGCAAGGTACTCTACGTAAGATGCAGGCGCAATTGAATTGTGCATCAGCACCAACCATAAACTATCAGTTACCTGTGGGCGACGACCTGTTGCCATTGAACGACCTGATTGGCAAGCGTCTGACGCTCACCTTCAGCGGCAATATTTTCTGCTGTAACTGTGGCAAGAAAACCAAGAAAAGCTACTCACAGGGACACTGTTTTGTGTGCATGAAAAAGCTGGCCAGCTGCGACATGTGCATCATGAAGCCTGAAACCTGCCACTACGATCAGGGCACTTGCCGCGAACCTGAGTGGGGTGAAACCCACTGTATGATCCCCCACTACGTTTATCTGGCAAATACGTCCGGCCTTAAAGTCGGTATCACTCGTCATACCCAGATCCCAACCCGCTGGATCGATCAGGGTGCCACACAGGCTGTACCTATCTTCAAAGTACAGACCCGCCTGCAATCTGGCTTAGTGGAAGTGGCATTGGCGGAATTTATTGCCGATAAAACCAACTGGCGCAACATGCTTAAGGGCATAAATCCTGAGCTGGATCTCAAAGCCTCAGCAGCAGAGCTGATCCCTCAGATCCAGACTAAGCTGGACGAACTGGCCGAACTGTTTGGCGCCACGGCCATTGAGCGGCTGGATGAAGAAGTGGTAGATCTGAACTTCCCGGTTACCAGTTACCCTAGTAAAATCAGCTCCTTTAACTTTGATAAAGAGCCGGTTGTCAGCGGTACCTTACAAGGTATTAAAGGTCAGTACCTAATCTTTGACACAGGTGTGATCAATATCCGTAAGTTCACTTCATACGAAGTCTCGGTAAGCCTGGACTAAATTATACGCGGCTATTTAACGGCCGCTTACCAGACGTTGCGGTGGCGCAAGCTCGCTTATGCCCCGCTCTGAGCGATAAAAGTTAAGCCATTCTGACTGTGGCAACGGGCGACAGTAGTGATATCCCTGCATGGTATGGCACCCCAGCTTTTGCAAAAACTTCTGCTGCACCGATTTTTCAACCCCTTCCGCCACTACATGTAAGTTCAGTGCTTTAGCCATCGCGACAATCGCCGTAACAATCTCGCTATTCCCATATTCATCGGGAATTTTGGCAATAAAACTGGCATCAATTTTCAGTATATCGATCGGTAGTTTGGTCAAATAGCTCAGCGCCGAATAGCCGGTGCCAAAATCATCCAATGCAATCGAGACTCCCAGAGTTTTGAGCTTCTTCAGCATGACCTTGGCATCATGTAGATTACTGACAAAGCTGGTTTCGGTCAGTTCTAACTCCACATAACGACCATCCAGGTTATGTTGCTCCAGTGCTTTGGCCATGGTCATCACCAAGTCGCCCTGGCTGAGATGACTGGCGGAGATATTAATTGCAATGCGGCGTATATCTAGTCCTTCATTCAACCATAGCGCCATTTGCCGGCAAGCTTGGTTAATCACCCATTGATCCAGCTTGACAATTAAACCCAGCTCTTCGGCCAGCGGAATAAACTGAGCAGGCGAAATAGTGCCCAGGTTTGGATCCTGCCAACGCAGCAGGCATTCCACACTCATGATCCGACCACTGGTCAGGCAGCGCAGTGGCTGATAATGTAGCTCAAACTCCCCACCTTCCAGTGCACTTTGAAAACGGCTTAACATCGACAATCGTTCCAGCGAACGCGCATTCATTGACGCTTTGTATAATTGAAACGAATTGCGCCCCAGCTCTTTGGAGCGATACATTGCTACGTCCGCATGTTTGAGCAGACTCTCACTGTCAAGGCCGTCTTCGGGGTAGATTGCCGCACCCAAAGAGGCCGTGGCAGTGACGTTAAGCTCTCCAAGTGCAAAGGGCACACTGAGCTCACTTAGGATCTGATCAGCAAAATTAACAACATCTTCCATGTGCTCTACTTCGGTAAGCAACACCACGAATTCATCACCACCGAGGCGAGCGAGTGTATCTCCTTGTTTCAGGATGGCTTTGATCCGCTCACTCACCTGGCTGAGCAGCTTATCTCCGGCGCTGTGGCCTAGCGTGTCATTGACTTCTTTAAAGCGATCCAGATCGATGAACATCACGCTGAGTTTATGTTTATCACGCTGTGCTGAGGCCAGTGCCATCGACAGTCTGTCGTAAAACAAACGCCGATTAGGTAGTCCGGTCAGTTCATCAAAATAGGCCAGCCGGGCAATTTTTTCTTCGGCATTTTTACGCTCAGTAATGTCACTGAAAATGGCCGCATAAAGGACATCATCGCTGTAGGGTTCATTGATCTCAATAATAGTCAGCCATTCTACATAGACTTCACCACTTTTACGTTTATTGCAGATCTCCCCCTGCCAGACGCCCTTATTTCGCAACTCCTTCCACATACGCTCATAGTACTCCTGACCATGTACTCCGGAGCTGAGAATACTGGGGTTTTTACCCAGTACTTCATAGTCCTGATACCCAGTTAGCGCGCTAAACGCCGGGTTGATCTGGATGATCTCACCGTTGGCGCGGGTGATCATAATACCATCGAGCGATGCATCGATAATGCGATTCGCCAGATAGAGGTTTTTCTCCGACTTTTGCAATGCCAAGTCACGCTGAGCCAGCACTTTTCCAATTCACTGCAGTAGGCCGTTTCTATTTCTGTCAGCACATTTTTCAGTGCCAGTAAGCCCATCACCTTGTTGGACCCTGGCTCACGGATCACCAGGTGACGAATCGAACGTGCGGTCATCAGACGATAAGCATCAAACAAGCTGTCTTTGGGTGTCATGGATTCCATGGGATAACTGGCCAGTTCCCAGCAAGGCATACGCCAGTCCTGATTGAGGATCACATAGGCCACATCCCGTTGCGTAATAATGCCGTATTCAGCCAGGGACTGATGATAAACCAAAACGGCGGTGGTCTTGTCCCGGCGCATCGCATGAATGGCTTCAGAAATACACGCTTGTGCATCCAAGGTGCTGATCTGTGACTCAAAATGATCTTCTATGGGACGAAAGTGCAAATAGTGGTCCAGCCCCTGATTGCGTACAATGTCAGACAGAGAAACCACACCCAACGGCCGGTTATGGGCATCCTTTACCAGTAAATGGCGGATCCCCAGTTGATGAAACTTGATGGTCGCTTCACTCAGCGTTTGACTGATCAGGATATCATGAACCGGAGAGTTCATGATATTGCCGATGGCGGTCTGTGCCAGCCCACTGTGTTCGAAATCCAGGCTGACACAGTCTGACTCCGTCCAAATTCCGACGATTTTATCGTCCTGCGTAATAAATATTGAACTGACCCGCCGCTCTCTCATCAGACTCAGCGCATCATACAGACGCGTGGTGTAGTCACAACACAGCAGGTTATTTGAGTAAACATCTTTAATTTGCAGTTGACGTGTATCGCCCATCATAAGCACAGCCTCGCTTTCAGCCAATCTAATCGAGTATAATGGAGAGAATTTAAACAACCTTGACCAAGAACAAATAATGACAATAAAGTCTTACCCGTTCCTATTATGGTTAGACCAAAGTCTAGCCTATGTCAGCAATGAAAATGAATTGACGGAAATGTGCCATTATTCGGGCCCTGACGAGGGGATCTGTATCTATCGTAATGGCCAGTATATGACGCGTTCCGGGAGACAATAGCGCCCTTGTCGGCCGATGCACTCACCCGATTAGTGCAACAAACTTTAGTACAGGAAGGCCAGTGTTGCGTCTCTAAACTCAGTGAATGCAGCGTTGAAGATGCCTTTAAACTGTTAGAGAATATTCGTTAACAGGACAGACCTCAGGCTTCTGCCAGTGCCCGAACATGACACTCAACACTGCGCCCCAGCGATGACAGATCATAGCCGCCTTCAAGGTAGGAAATGATCCCCAGACATGACTGGGCTTTGGCAAAGGCAATCACTTGTTCGGTAAACCAGATATAGTCCTGCTCGACAAAACTCAGGCCCCCATATCATCCTCAAGGTGGCCATCAAACCCGGCACTGATGAAAATCAGTTGGGGTGAAAACGTCTTGAGTCTGGGCAGCCATTGCTGCTCAACCAGCGCCCGAAAGTCACGCCCGTCGCTGCCAGCTGGCAGCGGTGAATTTAACACTGAGTCAGTATTTTCAATCGCAGTATTCGGATAGAACGGATATTGAAACAAAGAGCAGAACAATACCTGAGGATCGTCCCGAACTATATCCTGCGTACCGTTGCCATGGTGCACATCGATGTCCAGCACCGCAATGCGCTCTACTCCTTGTTGCTTTGCATATGCCACCGCAATGGCCAGATTATTGAATACACAGAACCCCGACGAACTATGTTGGTTGGCATGATGACCAGGTGGTCGAACGGCGCAAAATGCCGCATCCAGTTTACCCGCTAACACCTCATCGACGGCCAGGATGCCCGCTCCCACAGCCCGCTCGATGGCTTTCATTGAATCCGGACATAACCAGGTATCGCCATCGAGCTCTGCCAAACCTGACTCTGGTAATGCCTCATATACCCGAGAGATATGTGCCTGATCATGTACTCGAGCAATATCTTCTAATGTCGCCTTGGGGGCTGTTTTATATTCAATAGCCACATCCAATCCGGAGGCCAGAATACGATCTGAAATGGCATCCAGACGCTCAGGACATTCCGGATGGTCCGCAATCATTTTATGTTTGCGGCAAAGTGGGTGAGTGATCAACGCCGTACGCATAGCAAAGCCAGTCCTTCGTGGAGTAATAACCTAAGTGTATCAGAGCCGACTTGAGCAGGCCCTGATACTTTGGTGTAAACTGCCTGCTTACTGTTCTGGCAGCGACTTAACTGTAAGCTGCAAATTATGGAAATCAAAACTGAAATCTGTGATATCCGGGTTTACCCAGGACATGCTTGCCGCTTCAATCTGCTGCGATGGAGACAAGGTGAAGTGAATATAGGCATCCGCCTCCAGCATAGGTTGTTGCCACTGCACAACGAAGGTATTACCCGTATGATGTACCAACTTTCCTTTGAGCATCGCGGTGTGAGTAAAGTCGATATGCAACTGACCTTCCAGCTCTTCAATAATGACATCGCCATACCAGGGACTGCTCAGGGTACCTGTATACACCTGATTGGCCAATGCCGGTTGAGGATTGTCAACTTTCACGACGCCCGCCTCACGATAGGTTTCCTCACGTTTTGCGTAATAACGCTCTGCGGTTTCTTTCACCCAGTCTCGTTCTGGCAAGCCGAGTGCGTCTTCAAATACCTCATTAATGATGGCGGTCAGAGCTGGGTAAACCTGCTGATTTGATAACACCACCACGCCCAGCTCTTTGCCCGGTATCATTGCCACCTGGGAGACCATTCCCAGGATCCCACCGCCATGGCCCACTTTTTTATGACCAAAATAATCTTCAATGGCCCAACCCAATCCATAGCCTCTGAATTGTTGCTGGTAATATTTTTTACCCTCTTTACTGGGCGCACGCATAATATGAGGCAACCACATCTGGGTTTGCTGTTCACTACTAAACAAGCGTTTACCCTCTGGTATTTGTCCTTGTGATAACTGGGTCAGTAGCCAGCGGCTCATGTCATTTGCGCTGGAGGCAATGGCACCAGCGCCACGGAAGTCTTCCAGATAATCGATAAAGAATGGCGTAAGTTGGTTCTCCCAGTAAATACTACCCGTGGCCCAGTTGGTGTTTTGCGCCGGTATCCTAGAAAACCCGGCTTTGGAGGTATTCATGCCCAGAGGCTTAAACATACGTTGTTCAACAAATGTACGCCAATCCTGACCAGTCACCCGATGTACCACCTCGCCCGCTACGACAAACATCAGGTTATTGTAGGCATATTCACTGCGAAAACTGCTGTTTACCGGTAAATGTGCAATCCCTTCAAGGAGGTCTGACATAGTTTTGTCGGTGTCCGGCCAAATCATCAAATCGCCAGCCCCTTTTCCCAACCCACTGCGATGGCTCAGTAAATCACGGATCGTCATTTCACGCGTTGCATAGGGATCGGCCAAACGAAACTCGGGGATATGTTTAATAACTCTGTCATCCCAGCTCAGCTTGCCTTCATCCACCAGCATAGCCAACGCCGCAGCAGTAAAAGCTTTACTATTAGAGGCAATGCCGAACAAGGTATTCGCGTCTACTTTATCTGGGTATGCAACATGGCGCACCCCAAATCCCTTAGCCAGTACCACTTCTGAGCGCTCAACCACAGCCAGTGCGATACCCGGAATATGAAATGTCTCCATCGCTTCGACGACCGCTCGTTCCACCTCTGCGACATTGACTTTAGGTGTGACCTGCCCGGCCAATACTGGCGTATGCATAACAGTCAGCAGCGCTGCGGCGATAAGACCTCTGCCAAATTGGTACTTCATTTTTATTTTTCTTCCTTATTGATAAATAGACAACTCCCGCTGGGCCCTGTGATAGTCCAAATCCAGGATACAAGGCTGTCTGGATAACAGCTGCTGATATGATGCGGGAAACTGATGATATTGGACGCCCCGAAGCACATGTTCCAGATACCAGGAAAACGGCAACAGGTCGTTGTGAAATTGTTGAGTAAGGTAGCAATGCGCGGTGGTCTGAGTGCCACATTGACGGACCACATCAACGCACTGACGCGCATAGCCCTCTCCTTCTATGCTATCAAGCAGCGCAACTTCTTGTTCAGTCAACGCATACAGCACACCATGGACACAAGCGTTACCGCTGTTATCCGGTTCAATAGAGCACTTTGCAGAGCCGTCCTGCCCCCGATGACGAAAACCCAGTGTATAACCAGGTAACCAGGCTGTGCCAACTAACCTGGCTTGGGGCAAACGCGCTTGCAGGCGCGCAGGTGTTAAGTTTGAACCAAAAGCAAAATTCAGTATTTCTCTTGCTGACATATGAACTCCCGGCGTTAAATAACCAATCTCAGTGCCAGCAAAAGTAAAACCACCCCGATTGCACGATCAAACCAGTGTCCGGCACGCTGAAAAAAGCGACGGACCGCGGCTTTACTCAACACTAGCGACAGTGATGAAAACCATAACCAGGTTGCAACAGCCATATATAATCCGTAGAAAAGTTGTACGGATTGTGGCGTGTCGGGATCTATCACTAGGGTAAACAAGGAGAGAAAAAACAAGGTAGCTTTTGGGTTCAAGGCGTTAACCAAAAATCCGCGGCGAAGTGCCGAAAAAGCACTTTCCTGCACCAGCTGCGCGGCATCATTTTGCTGAGAAGCCGGCGCAGCAGTTGCCCGCAATGCCTGAACTCCCATATATGCCAAGTATGCGCCAGCAAGATATTTGAAGACATTAAATAATTCGGGTGACTGAGATAGCAACAATGCAACACCCAGCAAGCAATAGGTGACATGCACCAAGATCCCAAGACCAACACCCGCACTGGTCATCAGTGCATTGCGCCGACCAAAGCTGATGCTCTGTTTCAATACTACCGCAAAATCCGGTCCGGGACTGGCCACCGCAAAAAAATGGGCCAGCGCAATCAGAATAAACTCATCCAGGTAAGGCGACACGGCTGCGCTCCTCAAGTGCCAGTAAAACCGGATCGGGTGACGATTTTATGATCCCCTTTAACTGTTTCTGGGCTTTCTTATAAAGACTTCTTAAATGTGGCTTCAGGTGTTTAGCCCCATTATATTCTGGTTTAAAATAACACACGAGCGCGTGCACAAATATGGTTTCGGCTTCACTGAGCGCAGCCTGACGATTCGCATAAGCGTTGTAACAAGAACCACACCCGCCTCTGAAATGATAAGCGCTGTTACTCAGCATGACTCCAAATCCCATATAAATAGCCAGTACATCCGCAGCGACAGGTAAATGTGCCTCACCACCTGGCGGTAACTTGCCAACCCTGTGGATTAAGATCATAGCTAAAGTACCTGCCAGGCTTGCAACCATATCCTGAGGCTGATTAATCTGGTTAGGGTTATATGACATTGCAATAGGCATTGCCGGTGGCTCAGACACGCAAACCTGCTCACCACGAAGCCCGCCCGTTAAGCTAAACTGAGGAAAAGCTTGCTGCATCGGCATTTGCTGAGGGGCTAGCAAAGTAACAGGCCAATTTTGCATTCCGGCATAGTCCCGCACCCGATTAAACACGGTCTGCGCCATCTGCTCAACACTGCTAACCTGATCAGGGAAATCCTTCACGGTAGGCTCTACAATCCGCGTATGAGCAAGAAAAAAGTCTACATCAAAGTGTTCAACCGCCCAACCGAACAAAGTAATCAACTGTAGAGCCTGAGCCTCTTCCAGCAACGGTTTAGATTTAAATATCGCCCGCATAATATCCTGTTATCCATATACATGCCTGTCAGTTCAGAAACGCTATGCGCACCATGAATCACTTGGCATCGTAAGAAAAGATTCTTATTATATTGCCATATTAGCGATAAATACCTTGTGATACCATGCCCCACCTGATCATTGAACACTCTGCCAACTTAGATATTCCTGCCACCCAACTTGTTGAAGCTGTCCATCGAGGCGCTGAAGCCACTCGGTTGTTTGACCCTGCATCAATAAAAACACGGGCAATTGCCTACAGTGATTACCAACTTGGCGGTGAACGTCAGGGCTTTATTCATGTTCAGGCCCATATTATTTCAGGAAGAACTCTGGCACAAAAACAGCTGCTGAGTGATGCGTTACTCAGTGCCCTGCGCTCACTCACACAAGATCCGCAGATAAACCTGAGTGTACACCCCTATGATCTAAATCCAGAGATCTACCGCAAGAACTAACCTATAATGTAGCGTTCCTGAGCTGGTCTCAGCTCACCCGCAGCAACAGGCGGGCCGCATTTAAATTAACAGAGCAACTACTATGAAATTCCCCTGTCGTTTAGATAAGTTTGTCAGTCACACCAGTGAGCTGCCGCGCAGTAAAGTCAAAATTGGGATCAAAAAAGGCCTGGCCGTTGTCAACGGTGAAAAGATCAGCAAAGCCGATCATACGATCCAACAAAGTGACAAGGTCGAATGGGAGGGAGCGCAGCTGGTTTTTCTGGGTAAGCGTTACTATATGCTGAACAAACCGACCGGTTACGTGTGTGCCAATCAGGACGAGCTACATCCAACCGTTTTCGAGCTTTTGCATGAGCCTAACTTAAAAGATTTTCATGTTGCAGGCAGACTGGACCTGGATACTACAGGGCTCGTTTTGCTCACCAATGACGGCGACTGGTCGCATCAAATCACCTCACCAAAAAAGCAAAAATACAAAACTTACCTGGTGGAGACACAAGAGCCACTCACAGAAGATGCACTAGAACAATTGCGCCAGGGCGTCGCACTGCACAACGAAAAAAATCTCACCCAGCCAGCTATAGCGGAGCAGCTGGATAAGTATGCGCTACGCTTATCTATCTGTGAGGGGAAATATCATCAGGTAAAACGCATGCTGGCGGCGGTGGGTAACAAGGTTATTGAGCTACACCGTGAAAACGTTGCTGGTATCGAACTGGACACACAACTTGCGCCCGGAGAGTACCGCTTACTCAACGATGACGAGATTAACATAATTAATGCAAAGTAAAACGCTGTCATGCCCCACAATGAGGAAAAATCATCTAAAAACTAGCGAAGACTGACGCTTTTCAGCTTTCCACAACTCGGAATTCGTGTTAAATCATAAAGTCAGGTTCTGCTACAGGGGCATCACGTGTTTTCATCACTTACGTTAAGAACAAAAATCATTTTATTTGCAGCCTCAATCTTTGTCGCGCTCATTTTAGTGGCGATCGTAGGGCTGCAATCCCTCAGGCATGCAAGCGAAACGGATAATATTGCCCGCATCAACCAGCTGATGAAAAGCACTGCAAACATAGTGCAGCAGTTCGAAGGGTTTGTACGCAGCGGCGCACTAACAGAAGAGCAAGCCAAAACGCTGGCATCGCAAATCCTGAGGGAAAATAAATACCACGATTCTGAATATGTCTATGTGGTAGACAATGAGCTTAATTTTATCGCTGCCCCCACGACCCTCATTTACACGACACCAGTTTTAACGATTTCAAGGACGCCAGTGGTAACAGTATTGGTCGTATGGTGGAGCGGCTGGTTGGCTCACAAACCAATCGTATTATTACCTATAACTGGACCTCTGAGCGTAACGGTACCATCGCCGCTATGACCTCCGTAGTGCAAAAGACACCTTTATTTGGGTGGTATGTTGGCACCGGGATCAGCTATCAGGAAGTCGACGAGCGCTATTGGGATACCGCCAGCTGGCTTGCCTCTCTGTCGCTGTTGATAGCCATTGCACTCACTTTTGCTTTAACGCGGTTTGGTCTGTCACTGTCCAATAAGCTGGGCGCCGAACTGGACGATGTACTCGACATTGTTCAGGAAGTGTCTCGTGGTAACCTGACTTCGAAGATCCGCAGCGATGACGCCAAACCTGACAGTATTCTGGCTGGTATGGAATATATGCAAGAGGGACTAAAAGGCGTGGTTGGCGGACTTAAGTCGGTCAGTGATTCACTCAATGAACAAAGCCACAATGGCGAAAAGCGCTCAACCGAATTGGAATCCCTGACCCGCAGTCTGAGTGAAGAGACCCAAATGGTCGCGTCGGCCATCACCGAACTCACCGCTTCTGCACAAACCGTTGTAGAACATGCCGAGCAGGCAGCTTATTCTGTACAGCAGGCAGAAGGTCAGGGGCAAAGTGCTGACAAACTGACCACCAAAGCATCAGAGGCCATTGCATTGCTGGAGCAGCAAATTGACAGTGCAGGTAATAATATCCAGGTGCTTGATGAAGAAGTGAAGAACATTGCGAATGTACTGAGCGTGATCCAAAGCATTGCAGAGCAAACCAACTTACTGGCACTCAATGCAGCTATTGAAGCTGCACGTGCGGGTGAGCAAGGTCGCGGCTTCGCGGTTGTTGCTGACGAAGTGAGGCAACTGGCTCAAAGGACACAAAGCAGCACAGAAGAAATTCATACCATGATCGGCAACCTTCAGTCAGCGACACAAGAAGCAAAGGCGTCCGTCACGCTCAGTATTGCCACCAGTGAAAAAACAGTCACAATGTCTAGCGAAGCAAGTGAGGCGCTCAAACGTGTTGCCGAATCGCTCAGCGCAATATCCCAAATGAGCTTTCAAATAGCACAGGCTGCCAAAGAACAACTTGCAGCTGGGGAAGACACTGCCCACAGAGTCGTCACCATATCTGACACTGCCAGTCAGACAGCCAAAGTATCGCACCACGCGCATCAGGCAACCGACAGTATCACGGCATTGACGCACCAGCTGGAAAAAGAAATGGCAAAATTCAAAGTTTAACTGAACTAGTTAATATTCAGATTTTCAAGAAGAAAAAGTGAAAAAAACAACGTGATTAACAAAAAATTAAACTTACATGAAAAATTTCATTTCACTTTTCCGGACTAGGTGGTAAATTTATTAACCAGAGCTTAATAGACCTTATGTTGTGCTATATGAAATAAATCATATATGATAGGTCTTAAAGCATACCCTATTCATCTGAATTACGTTTGCAAAGCCAATACGTGATCTCCCGATGAATGAGCAAAGGCGGAAGCTGTGCCTATACTCAATAAGCTGACTAGCCAGTTATTGTAGTCGTTTTGGTTAGGCAAACAACAATGACATAAGGAACATCAATATGAAAACTCTTTCATTCACTGATTGCCAAAAAGTCGCTGCCGGTTCCAGTGTGTTACACCCTGTTAGACCCGATGCCCAACAATATACCTTCAAATCTGAAACAACACGTACTTCGACATGACAAAGGATCTATCGATTAAAGACCTGCTACTACCATACGTTGTTATGGTAGTAGTCATTTTTATCATGCAGGATGCCACTTATGTATTCATCCTCTCTTGTATTGCAATCATCTCTCTGGTTTTTTTGATTGGACTGCGGATAAAAGATATAAATATTTGCGTACTCGCAATGATGAACTTGTCATCCATTCTGATTGAAAATCTGCTGTTTTCGACCGGTCTGATTAGTTCATATTCCGACGAAGAAAATCGCCTATTGCAGAACAGTATTATATTCGGCCTCTCCATGGTTAGAGAGTTATTGATTTTAGTACTCCTTACTTACCGTGTAGAAATCACCAAATGGCTTTTTCCGAAGCACCAGATACGTGCCACATTTGCTGACAGTATGATGCCCTGGCTCTACTTAATAGGCGCAGCCATCAGTTTCTTCGCGCTAATAGAAAACTATTTCCGAAACGCTAAAGGGTATGACATCACTTTCTTCTTCTATGCCTTTGAAATTACTGGCTACCTAATATTTTCGACCATTTGTGCGATGTTGGTTGCGCTAACAGTGCTCTCGTACAAAGAAGCCTATGAATTGAAAGTACCAACGATTAAAAGACGGGGTTAGTATTCTTAAGGCAAGCCAGTATGGTTCGACGTCCGGTTTGTCTTAAGAAAACATTCTGAGGTTTGATAGCAAGCCTCCTCAATACACATTTTCTAACAGCTATGATCGCATTCAGTCGCTGTGAAAAAATGGATTATCAAGGTAAATAGGGCGTGCCGTGCTCAAAAAGGACAGATCGAAATAGCGTGCTAATAGTTCTTTATATTGGCCACTTTCTTTAAGACGCGATAAACCCAGCGCCAGTTTATTTGCCAGCTCAGGCTTTTGCTTGTTCACAAAAAAGTAGAAATGTGCCGGGTAAGATAAGTAAAACTGCGGCAGCTTTATCAGGTCTTCAGAGGCTTGTGCCGCCAACTCGGAGTCGACCTCTATCACTGAACGAGGAAAATAGTCGGCCCTCTGAGTGGCAATTAAATCGAACATAGCCTGATAGTTTACAATTGGCCTGACTTTTAATCCATTGGCCGCCAGTATCTTAGTATCTGGCCAGTCATGACCTTGCACCGCCACCAATTTCGCCAGCTCAGTTTTGTCTTTCATCGTCTGAAATCGCGCTAACTGTGCCCGATTAACCAGCAGCGCCCGTTTCCCAATCAAGCCGTCAAAGAGCGGAAACTTGACCGCGATGGCCAGTTTTTCCCGTGCCGGACTGGACATACTCCAGTGTAAATCAACTTCCCCTTTGCTCAATGCCAAGAGCGTTCTTTGCTGGTGAGGATGGACCTTGACGTGGTGAATATCCACAGGGTATTCAGCCGCTTTTAAAGATAGGTCGAGCAATTCGTAGAGGAACAAATCGCGGTCATAGAGCGGTCGCATTTCTTTCGCAACATATATCGTTGACTTAGCTTCTGCAACCGCCCCAAGCAGGAATAGCATCAGATAAACATACCATTTTACCATACACCACCTAGCTCACATTGAATTGTCCGCCCTGAAAACGAGTATCTCAGGCGCTAATGTTGTTGACTCTCAAATTACACCTTAGCGTACTTAACTGCAACAATACTCAAGTGAAGTTGGTATTATACGCTGCTGACCGCGTCTAAACGTACCACGGGAGCACTGGGTTTACGGCGATTGCAGACGAACAAATAACTATTACGATATCGCTTGGCCTCTTTCTTAGCATCTGTTGCCAGTGCTGCAACCTGATGGCTGTTGCTACAAGATTCTACGTCCGGCGAAACCAGTCCGATCGATAAAGTCAGCAAAGGAACAAATTGCTTCTGCCCTTCCCGATTACTGGCCCAGTAACCACCAGCTGCCACATGTTCTGGGGTAAAAAAAAGCCTTCGACTGAGCTTCAAAACGCTGAATTATCTCATGGCACAAAGTTTCTGCATCGTCCTTATCGAATACCACCATAAAGTCATCGCCACCTATGTGGCCCACAAAGCAATGACTGTGCTTGCATACGGCAACCGTCACCTCGGCCAGCAACTTGATCACACTGTCGCCACTGGCATAGCCATACAGGTCATTAAACTGCTTAAAGTGGTTAAGGTCTATATAGGCCAGCGAAAATCCGTGCATAGCACGCAGACGCTGTTCAATGGCCTCATTAATAGCCACATTGCCTGGC
This sequence comes from Pseudoalteromonas sp. R3, assembly GCF_004014715.1. NCBI lineage: Bacteria > Pseudomonadati > Pseudomonadota > Gammaproteobacteria > Alteromonadales > Pseudoalteromonadaceae > Pseudoalteromonas > Pseudoalteromonas sp. R3. Next base: position 595,608 of record NZ_CP034835.1, on the reverse strand, counting down.
AACATGGTGAGCGGGTTAGCATGTTGTGCATGGCGAATTTTCTCGTCGGTGATGTGCTTGAGAATATCACGCAGTGGTGCCAGCCCCAGATAGCGACCTTCCCGGGTAATGATTATATGTCGCCGAATATCGAATTCATGTTCAGTAATAAGCTGACTAACGCTATCGAGTTGTTCCTGCTCATCGACGATCAGGGGCTGTTTATCCATTAGCTCTGTCACCGGTTTTTTATCGAACAAGGCATGGCCATAGGGCGCAGCAAAAACTTCGGTGAGTTGATCGCGGTGCAGTAAGCCAACCGGCTCTCTGGCGTCATTGACCACAGTCAGGCTCATCAGTCGTTTATCGCGTTCAAAGTGTCTGTGGGCATCCAGGCATTGTGTACAGGTGTGAATGGCTGCCACATCTTTGGCCAGCCAGCCTATAGCAATAGACTGCTCAAATGGATTGTCCTGATTGCTAGTATGACGATGCTGAGTCAAATTGATCATCTCGCGGTGCGGACGTTCACTGGGCTTAGCCAGCAGATATCCCTGAGCATTCACTATCCCCAGTTGCTCCAGCAAAGCGAGCTCTTCCATGCGCTCTATCCCTTCAGCAATGACCGCTGTATTGGTTGCTTTGGCCAGTTCAATGATAGATTTCAGAAATTCACGTTTGACAATGCTCTGGTCGCAATAATCAATAAAGTAGCGATCCACTTTAACAAAATCAGGACACAATTCAGACCATTGCTTCAGCCCGGAATAGCCCGCGCCCAAATCATCGATGGCAATGGTGAACCCCAGTTGGCGGTAATGAGCGATGGTTTTTAACAGTAAGAAACCGTCATCCACCTTGTCCTGCTCAGTGACCTCGATCACAATGCGGTTGGCTGCCAGCCCAGCCTGCTCAACCAGATGCAAGGTTTCACCTTTGGGGTGACGTGGATCCAGCAGTGCTTTTGGACTGACGTTGAGAAACAGCTTACCGGGTAATTGCAGCGCCATAAATTGCGTAATCGCTCTTTGACGACATAGCAGCTCCAGCTCTGATAGTCGGTCATAGCGACTGGCTGCCGCAAACAAGCTGTCGGGTTGCTCCAGCGCAGACCCCCGCTTGCCACGACTGAGCGCTTCAAAGCCCAGCACCTGCTCCTTCGCCAAGTCATAGATTGGCTGGAATGCCGTATAAACGGCTTTATTTGCGATGATTTCATCCAAAAGGATCTGCGTTGAGTCCACTGCTCGATGACCAAGATGAGGTTTGATTGATAATCGAGCAAATTATCAATTTTACATGACAGTTATATGTCAAAAGGATAATTGTACCTAATTTGATGTTGAATCATTTGCAATTGCCTGTTCGTCCACTGCTGCTTCAAAACGCTTGATTGCCTGTTTAACCTGCTCAGCATGTGCCATGGCTTCAACCATTTCCAACTCAGCTTCCAGATATACTTCGTCATCACCTAAGCCATCTTTAACTATGATTAATACCCTGGCAGGATGCAGCATCAGTTCTTTGCCATGATAACAAACCGGGTCAGGCAACTCAGGTAGTTTATTACCATCATGATAACCTTGTTCCAGCTCATCTAGTGACAAGCCGCTCAGTGACTCCCTGATTGTCTGCACAGCGTTAAAGTAGGACTGACACTGCGGATATGCGAGATTAAATGCGTCAAGTACCAGGCTGCCCTGTTGTATCAGATTGTCAGCTTGGGTACGAACCAAACTGGCATCACTTTGAATACGAATGTCCTTAAGCAGTTCGCTGGCGAGTAACTGGTAGGTTTCGATCTCATTATCAGACTCTGCTGATGGAGCAGTCTGGGCATTAACCATCTGCTCTGACGGTTCTGAGCAGCCGAACAAAGCCAGGCCCAGTAATACGGTAGATAATTCCTTACGCATTATATTCCCTCCGGTGATGACAAAAAAGCCGCGATACAATCGCGGCTTTCTATTACATTGCTGGTTGATTATGGCATGGCATCCAGATCGGCGCCTTCTTTTTCCACCTCAACCGGGATCAGGTCTTCTTTGCTGACACCCATAGTAACGGCTACCGAGCTGGCCACGTAGACCGACGAGTAAGTACCAATGAATACACCAAATAGCAGTGCAGTCGCAAAACCATGGATAGTCTGGCCGCCCCAAACAAAGAGTGCAATTAGTACCAAAATAGTAGTGATTGATGTCACTAAGGTACGGTTCAGTGTCTGAGTCAGTGAGATATCAATGATCTCAAGCGTATCGTCGATACGAACCTTACGGAAGTTTTCACGGATCCGGTCAGATACAACTATGGTATCGTTGAGTGAGTAACCAATTACGGCCAGGATAGCGGCCAGAATAGTCAGGTCAAACTCTAAACCCAGTAGTGAGAACAAACCCATAGTCAGGATCACGTCGTGGAACAAAGCCGCGACGGCACCAACGGCAAAACGCCACTCAAAGCGAAACGCAACATAGATAAGGATACACAGCAGGGCAGTCAGCATTGCCAGACCCCCCTGCTCTTTGAGGTCTTCACCCACACTTGGACCGACAAACTCAATACGGCGCATTTCAACATTGCTGTCGACCTGCTTCAATGCATCGACCAGCTGATTACCCAGGATCTCTGCTTTTACGTCATCACGAGGGGCAAGGCGCACCAACACGTCCTGGCTTGAACCAAACAAGGTGACAGACGCATCAGGGAAACCACTTTCTGCCAATGTGCTTCGTACTTTAGGCAAGTCAGCAGGCTGAGAAAAACCCACTTCAACCGCGGTACCACCGGTGAAATCCAGACCCATATTCATACCCTTGTAAGCCAGGCTGAAAATAGATGCCAGGATCAGTAGCGCAGAAAACGCCATAGACACTTTGCGCGCCGCCATAAAGCGGATAGTGTCTTTGATTTTTAATAACTGCATCTTCGTCTCCTAGATTGAAAGCGAGTTAATACGCTTGCCACCGATGACCGCATTAATCACCGCACGAGTACCGACGATAGCTGTAAACATCGACGTTAAAATACCAATAGCTAACGTCACAGCGAAGCCTGCGATCGGACCTGTACCTACAGAGAATAGGATCACAGCGGCGATCAGTGTGGTAATGTTGGCGTCGAAAATGGTGCTGAAGGCACTGTCATAACCATGGTGAACCGCTTGCTGAGGACTGCGCCCTTCCGCTAACTCTTCACGAATACGCTCGAAGATCAGTACATTGGCATCGACCGCCATACCTACTGTTAATACAATACCGGCAATACCTGGTAAGGTCAGTGTCGCACCTGGGATCATCGACATAACACCCACAATCATCACCAGGTTGGCCGCCAGTGCCAAATTGGCAACCAGGCCAAAGCCTTTGTAGTACATCAACATAAATGCCAGTACAAACGCAAAGCCAAGCACAACTGCGGTCATACCTGCCTGAATGTTTTCCTGACCCAAGCTAGGACCAACCGTACGTTCTTCCACAATTTGAATAGGTGCAACCAGTGCACCGGCACGTAGCAGCAGGCTCAGATTGTGTGCTTCAGCTGGCGTATTAATCCCGGTGATCTGGAATGAACTGTTCAGACGTGCCTGAATGGTAGCCACGTTGATCACTTCTTCCACTTTAATTGGCGGCAGGGCCTTACCATTTTTGTCGACTTTACCCGACGGCTTGTACTCTATGAATACCGTTGCCATCGGCTTACCAATCGCACGCTTGGTAAAGGCACTCATTTTCGCCCCCCCTTTAGAGTCAAGGTTGATGCTTACTTTAGGGCGCTGATATTCGTCCAGACCTGACTGAGCTCCTGTGATGTGCGAGCCTTCCAGTACCACACGCTTTTTCACAACAACCGGATAGCCAGCCTGGTGCATGATCACTTCTGAACCCGGAGGTACTCGACCTTGCGCCGCAGCACGCGCATCGGCGTTTTGATCCACTTCGCGGAATTCAAGCGTGGCCGTAGCTCCTAAGATCTCTTTCGCACGCGCAGTATCCTGTACACCAGGTAGCTGAACAATAATTCGCTCTGCACCTTGCCGTTGTACATTCGGCTCTGCCACGCCCAGCTGGTTGATACGATTACGAATGATGGTCTCATTTTGTTTGATGGCGTAGTCGCGTAGCTCTTTAATCTTTGGCTCACTCAGCGTTGAGAAGAACGCCAGACCATTACTGCTGTCGTTGATAAACAGGTTACCCGGGTAACGATTTTTCAGGAACCGCTCAGCCGCATCTCTGTCTTCTTCAGAGCGCATAACTACCTGAATACGGTCACTATTGGCAACACGACGAATTGAACGATAACGTAGTTTTTCTTCTCTTAGATCGCTCTTGTAGTCCTGCTCCATCTGTTCGAATGCTTTGTCCATGGCCGTGGCCATGTCAACTTCCATCGTAAAGTGAACGCCCCCGCTCAAATCCAGACCCAACTTCATTGGGTTGGCACCCAAGTTCTTCAGCCAGTCAGGTTGGGCAGGTGACATGTTGATGGCAGAGATATAATCATCACTGAGGGTATTACGCAGCAAATCCTGCGCCTTAAGCTGATCTTCCACATTAGTGAAACGGATCAGCACCTGGCCATCTTCCAGAGCACTCGATTTTACGGTGAGGTTGTTGTCTTTAAGTGTTTCATTTACTTGGTCAAGCACACTGAGATCGGCATTGGTACCTTTAGTACCAGAAACCTGTATGGCCGGATCACGACCATACAGGTTTGGTGTAGCGTATAAGATACCTACGGCCAATACAGCGAGTACAAGTAAATATTTCCACATTGGATACTTGTTTAACACTGGATCATCCTTATTGCTGGTTTATAGCGATTTCATTGTGCCTTTTGGTAGCACAGCTGAAACCGCTGATTTTTGTACCGTTACCTCAGCCTGATCATTCAGAGCAATAACGATAAAATCTTTGTCTTCTGCAACCTTAGTGATTTTACCGACCAGACCACCCTGAGTCAGTACTTCATCACCTTTAGTCAGCGCACCCATTAAGTCTTTGTGCTCTTTCACACGCTTAGCTTGTGGACGGTAGATCAGGAAATAAAATACCAGACCGAAAATACCTAGCATGATCAACATGCTCCACTCACCACCGGCTGGTGCTGCGGCTGCCGTGCTGGCATGCGCGCTAGACATAAATAAGCTCATAGCTCTTCCTCATTTAATTTTTATTGCAAACTGTTATTCGGTATCAGCCAACGGCGGAACCGGTCTGTCACGTCGGGCATAAAAATCAGCCACGAACTGATCAAATGTGCCGGCTGCAATCGCCTCACGCATGCCTTCCATCAGGCGCTGATAGTAGCGCAGGTTGTGGATAGTATTAAGGCGTGCGCCCAGGATCTCGTTGCACTTGTCGAGATGATGCAAGTAAGCACGAGAGTAGTTTTGCAAGTGTGGCAATCACACTCTGGGTCCAGTGGACCAGTATCGGTTTTATGAACCGCGTTGCGGATCTTGATCACGCCGCCGGTAATAAACAGGTGACCATTTCGCGCGTTACGGGTTGGCATCACACAGTCAAACATGTCGATACCACGACGTACGGCTTCTACTAAGTCTTCCGGCTTGCCCACGCCCATCAGATAACGCGGTTTTTGCTCCGGCATTTTATAGGCACAGTGATCAAGAATGTTGATCATGTCTTCTTTGGGCTCACCCACTGACAGGCCACCCAGCGCATAGCCATCAAAACCTATGTCTTCCAGTCCTGCCTGAGATTCGGCACGCAGCTCGGGGTACATACCGCCCTGAATAATACCAAACAGTGCAGACGGGTTATCGCCATGAGCTTCTTTAGAACGCTTTGCCCAGCGCAATGACAGCTCCATTGAATCACGCGCTTCTTTTTCCGTTGCCGGATAAGGCGTACATTCGTCAAAAATCATCACAATGTCAGAACCCAGATCACGCTGGACTTCCATTGCTTTTTCAGGAGAAAGCATGATCCGCTCACCATTGACTGGGGACTGGAACAACACACCCTCTTCACTGATCTTACGCATCGCACCCAGGCTAAATACCTGGAAACCACCTGAATCAGTGAGAATAGGCTTGTCCCAGTTCATAAAGTCATGCAGATCACCGTGCTGCTTGATGATCTCTGTACCAGGGCGCAACATCAAGTGGAAAGTGTTACCAAGACAGATATGCGCACCAGTGTCTTTTAATTCATCCGGCGTCATACCTTTTACTGTGCCATAAGTGCCTACCGGCATAAATGCGGGTGTTTCAACAACGCCCCGGTCAAAGATAAGACGGCCGCGGCGCGCTTTACCCTGTGTACAATCTAATTCAAATTTCATACTTACCTCTGGTCGGAAAAACAGTCCAACTTATTCCAGGCCGGGCACCACACCCGACAACTTTGAAAACCGCCAGATTCTACCATAACGGCATTAATATTGGGGCTAAAATAGCACTTTAAAGCGCAAGGCCACAGAATTCACGGTTTAAAACAGAAAAACCCAGCCGTTCGGCTGGGTTTACAAGGCTTATGCATTGTCCTGTTTAGTCAGGAACATGGCATCACCATAGCTGAAGAAGCGATATTGCTCAGCAATCGCCGTCTCATAAGCATGCATAATATGTGACTGACCCGCAAACGCACTGACCAGCATGATCAGCGTCGACTCGGGCAAGTGAAAATTGGTGACCATGGCGTCCACCACCTGGAACTGATAGCCCGGGTAAATAAAGATGTCTGTATCGCCATAAAAAGGTTTCAGCTCCTGCGGGTGCGCTTTGGCAGCCGACTCCAGCGAGCGTACCGACGTTGTGCCAATCGCAATAACCCGACCACCGCGATGACGTGCTGCCGCAATGGCATCAACGACATCCTGAGGCACTTCGATATACTCTGAGTGCATATGGTGGTCGTTGACGTTCTCAACTCTTACCGGCTGAAAAGTACCCGCACCGACATGTAAAGTGACAAACGCCATCTCAACGCCCTTATCTTTCAATTGTGCCATAAGCTCGTCATCAAAATGCAGGCCAGCGGTGGGCGCAGCGACGGCACCTGGCTTTTCACCATACACGGTCTGATAGCGCTCTTTGTCTTCCTCGTCATCAGGGCGATCAATATAAGGAGGTAAAGGCATATGACCGATTTCGTCCAGGATAGACAATACCGATGAATCACCATGGAACTTAAGCTCAAACAGTTCACCGTGGCGGGCCACCATAGTGGCTGTCGCTTTGCCTTCAAGCAGGATCTCGGTGCCTTCTTTCGGTGATTTACTGGCACGCACATGAGCCAGCACACTGTGCTCATCCAATACCCGTTCAACCAATACTTCCAGCTTACCACCGGTGGCCTTTTGACCAAACATACGCGCCGGGATCACTTTGGTATTATTGAAAATTATGAGATCTTCCGGATTGATCAGATCGACAATATCCTTAAACACTTTATGCTGTAATTCACCCGTGTTGCCATCGAGCGTTAACAAACGACTGCTGGAGCGTTCTTTTTTAGGGTGGCGAGCGATCAGCTCATCAGGGAGTTCAAAACTAAAGTCAGCAACGCGCATAGAAGACCTCAAATTAATGCAAATAGGCGCCAAGTCTAGTGATCCGCCTACGCTAAATCAAGTGTTGAGGTAAAACTATGTAACGCTTGTCAGTGCCCCAAAATAGCTTTAATCTAGTCGCTATTGTACGAAATTTCGCAGCTAAAACGTGCCATACAGCAAACGACCCAGCCCCGGGTCTTCTAAGGTACATACCGCGAGACACTTCATCGACAGAAAGGGCATAAACTTGTTTACTTATTTCATGGGTTTAAGGCAGTAACACCATGGCGAAGCAACTTACATTATTGCTGGTCAATGCGGATCAACAAGAGCGACAGCTGATCGTCAAAACGCTGTCCTCACTGAATGTCTTTGACATTGTTGAGCACAATGACACACAGGCAGCGCTGGGCGTATTAAAACGCCAGGCTGTTGATTTGATCATTACCGGGCTTAATGTTGGCAAGATTGATGGCTGGCGATTCTCGCGTATGGTACGCTCCGGGCTGTTAAAAACGCCTAAAAATACGCCAATTGTACTGACGCCGCCCACCTACTGTGAACGTATTGCCGAAACCACCGCCCGTAGTTACAGCATAGATGCTGTACTGCCTCTGGAACGCCAGGATGTACTGCCTCAGGTATTGGCGAATGTATTATCGACGCACTTAGAAAAAAGCAGTCGCTTAAACTTATTGTTGCTCGAACCAGACCAAACCCGTGCCGATGAGATCTGCCAGCATTTATCGCTGAATTTCACCACCACACATGTTACCACCACTAATGGGGCACTGTCGCAGTTCCTGCAAAGTGAATTTGCCATTGTGCTGTTGGATGCGACGGCAACACACAGTGATGCCGGCAAAGAGCTGGTGGCAAATATTCTGCAGCATAAACCCAGTCAGGCTATTGTGACTATCATAGACAACCGCGATGCTGACTATGCCGAACAGCTTTTGCTGCTGGGCGTCACCGACTTTGTGCGTGCTCCCTATGATTTGTCCTTACTGAGTAAAGTATGCGACCACGCCGCGCGCCGCGAAGACTTTATGGTGAGCTATGCTGAGTTTGCAGAAAAAGTAGAGCAACTGAGCCGTAGCGAGCGACGCTATAAAGATCTGTTCTCGGCGCATCAGCGCATTTTGCTACACCTCAATACGGTAGTAATGGAGCTGGATACAGCGGGTGTTATCCGCTTTTTAAACCCTGCGTGGGAACAGCTGGTAGGCCACAAATTAAAAGCCAGTCTGCACACCAGCATGTTCGACTATGTGCTGGCAGAGCACCGTGACAAACTGGCATCGGTGCTGACAAAAGTACAGCAAGGCGAACAGCAGTCAGCGCTACTTGAACTGCAGGTAATGCAAAGTAATCAATGCCCTATATGGGTTGAGTGTCGCTTTCAGCTAATCAAGAACGTCACCAGTACTGCGACTATTACTGCAACCATAGACAATATTCATGAGCGTAAACAAGCCGAGTTGCAGCTGCGCCACCTTGCACTGCATGACACCCTGACAGGGCTGCATAACCGCTACTATTTTGATCAGCAATTGAATGTCCTCTGCGAGCAGGCCAAACATGATGTGCACCTAGAACATGCGCTGATCTATATAGATCTGGATCACTTTAAAATCATCAATGACAGTAAAGGTCACCAGCAAGGTGACATTGTCCTCAAAGAGGTGGCACAGCTATTTGGTGAGCACATCGCCGATGAGCATTTGATTTTCCGCATAGGTGGCGATGAGTTCGCGATTTTGCTGAAGCATACACCGCTGCTGGATGCACATATGCTGGCTGAAAGTGTCTGTAGTGCCATTGAGCATCATCAGTTCCATTCAGAGGAAGCGAGCTATACCATCAGCTGCTCTATTGGTTTAACGCAGGTTACACAGCAGAACAGTGATCCGAGTGAGTGCCTAAAGCAGGCCGATATTGCGCTGTATATTGCCAAGAATCTGGGCCGTAATCTGGTCCACTGTTACAGTAAAGAAGATGCCCAGAACAGTACTCTGCAAACTGGGTTAGAATGGGGACACAATGTCCGACAGGCACTGCAAAACAACCATATTGAGCTGCACTATCAGCCTATCTGGGACTTTAAACGCAATCAGGTAGCTTATTTCGAAGCTCTGTTACGGTTACGTGTTGACGATAACCTGGTTTATCCGAATCAATTCATCCCGGCACTGGAATTACTCAATGATACCTATCTGATGGATCAATGTGTGATCAGAGAGTGTATTCGCGCCATTGCCTGTCACCGTGAGTTACACCAGGTCTCGGTCAACCTGTCGGCTCAATCCTTCCTTGATGAGCGTTTACTCCCTCATATTCAGTCCTGCCTGGCGGAGTTTCAGGTGGCCGCCAGTGCCATCATTTTTGAGATCACCGAGTCAGCAAGCATCAATAACCTTAGCGCGACTCAGGCTATGATTGCCAAGCTCAACGAGCTCGGCTGTCACTTTTCTATCGATGACTTTGGTACCGGATTCAGTACTTTCAGTTACTTAAAACAGTTGCCAGCCCAACACGTTAAAATTGATGGCTCATTTGTACGTGACATGCTCAATGACCCAATCGATCTGGCGCTGGTAAAAGCGGTGAATGACATCAGTCACTCGCTGGATAAGCGTTCTGTGGCTGAGTATGTGGAGAGCAAAGAGATTTTTGATGCACTCAAAGAGATAGGGATTGATTACGGTCAGGGCTACTATATTTCACGCCCACTACCGGTTGAACAACTCAGTGCCGTACTGAAAACTATTTTGTCTGAGAAAACAGCCTGCTAGTATTTTTGTACAAAATTCGACTAAAAATTAGCTGCCTGTTGGGTAATTCTCATCTATAATTAAGCGTACATTTTGACGTGTCACTTTAAATACATGAAACACAGGTATTTACAAGACATTCAACGGATTTGGACACGTCTGGCTATGGAAATGGAGGAATTGCAATGGTACAGCTGTCTATTATATTGTTGCTCATATACGTTGTTATCGCCGTACAATGTTACCGAAGCGCAAGCCACAAAGGCTACCCAAAACTGTTTTTTACCTTACTCGGCTTAGTCCCTTACTTTAACCTGGTGGTATGGGTATATCTGCTATTTTTACCAGACCTGAAATCTAACCGCCAGTTGGGATCACTGGAGTCTTAAGCTTAAAGTGCTCTAATACACTGACATAAAGGGCTTTCGCCCTTTATGGTTTTATTGTGTAACACCTTTGTTGTCATTACAGTGTTGCGCAACAAATTCACCGGCTTTATCACTGAATAAGCGGAAATCTCTGATCCGTCCGGTGGTTTTGCGCCACAGCAGACCTATTTCACGATACGCATCAGGCTGCGGCGCAGTGGCGACCATAGGTTTCCCCTCCAGAATGCCGGCATTTAGCGCCATCTGTGGTAAAAAGGTCACGCCATTTTGGTATTCCACCATACTCAGCAAGGTATGCAAATTGGCGGCTTCAAAAGGATTGATACACGCACTGCGGTTAAGGTGACAGGCACTGAGCGCATGATCTGTCATACAGTGTTCCCGCTCCAGCAAAAACACGCTTTGTTCAGGCAACACGTTAAAATCATCCAGCTGTTCGGGTACCTGATACTCCTGATGACGTACCAATGAAAAATGATCACGGGCAATCACCTGGGTATGAAACTTTTCGGTTCTGTAGGGCAGAGCCAGCATACCCATATCAATGTGACCCTGCTCCAGTTTATCGAGCAAACGGTCACTGGTGTCTTCCACCAGTACCAGCTGTAACTCAGGAAAAGCGTCTTTGCAAAAGCGGTATAAGGGTGCCGCAATAAAACTGGCGATAGTTGGAATGATCCCCAACACCAGCTTACCGGATAAGGGATGTTTAAAGCTCTTAGTCAGCTCTACCACGCTAATGGTATCACCTATGATGCGCTTAGCACGCTCAACGACCTCTTCGCCCACGTCAGTAAACATCAGACTGCGGTTTTCACGCTCAATCAGCTGGCACCCCAGGGTTTCTTCCAGGTTCTGAATGGCGCTGCTCAGCGTTGACTGGCCAATATAACAAGCTTCCGCAGCGCGGCCAAAATGCTGGTGCTGATGCACCGCAATTAAATACTGTAACTGTTTAATGCTTGGTAAGTTATTCACTTTTTATACCCACAAATAAAAAGACCCCAACACCAAAGGCATTGAGATCTTTTCAAGCTAAAAGTCTGTCCTTTCTGTTAAACGCCGAACGCGCTTCTCAGAATGTAGAATATAACAATAGCAAGGGCAGCGCCAACTGGCAACGTGATTACCCACGAAACCACAATGTTTCTGATCACACCCATGTTCAGCGCAGCAATACCGCGAGCCATACCTACACCCAATACCGCACCAACCAAGGTTTGTGTGGTTGAGATTGGCAAACCCGTACCTGAAGCAATAACAACCGTTGAAGCGGCTGCCAGCTCAGCGGCAAAACCACGGCTTGGTGTCAGGTGAGTGATGCCTTCACCGATAGTCTTGATTACTTTTTTACCCAAGACAGCCAGACCTACGACGATCCCTAAACCACCCAGAGGCAGGATCCACCATGCCAGCGCCGCTTTCTTAGCAATTTCACCATTGTGCTCAACGATGTTTACAACCGCAGCCAGAGGGCCAATCGCGTTAGCAACATCATTTGAACCATGCGCGAACGCCATACAACAAGCTGTCAGTACCATCAGAATAGCAAACACTTTTTCAACGTTATTAAAGTGCATTTGCTTGTCCGCATTCGGGTCTATCTTCAGGCGATTGATGGCCATTTTACCAATCAAACCAACCAGTACAGCAATACCGATGGCCAGCGCATACCCTTCAAAAGTCCCCAAATTAACACCGATGTGCTTGAGGCCTTTTTTGATAGTAACCAAAGACATCACAAAACCAGCCAGACCCATATAGACAGGCACGAAACGCTTGGCATTTTCTAATGGCTTATCAGTGTCAAAGATCAGCTTTTGCGCACTCATAAAGATAAGGTAAGCAATAAAGCCTGAAATCGCAGGGGTCACAATCCAGCTACCGACGATACCAGCCACTTTACCCCACTGGATAGCTTCGCTGCCCACAGCGACCAAAGCAAAGCCTATGATGGCACCAATGATTGAGTGCGTAGTAGACACAGGCCAGCCAAGCATAGATGCTAATAATAACCAGGTACCTGCGGCGAATAGCGCCGAGATCATCCCCAGTACCATGAGTTCTGGAATATCCATAAATGGCGTGGCATCAATGATCCCTTTACGGATCGTTGACGTTACCTCACCACCGGCCAGGTAAGCACCGGCAAATTCAAAAATCATCGCGATGATGATCGCCTGTTTGATGGTCAGCGCTTTAGAGCCAACCGATGTGCCCATCGCATTGGCTACGTCGTTCGCGCCAATGCCATAGGCCATAAAGAAACCAACTGCGGCCGCAATTATAATCAATAGCGTGCCATAGGATGCAATGATATCCATTGAAAAACCTTTAATTCTTAACTAATTGTGTGAAGGCAGATGGTGTACGCTTAGCGCGCCAGCATCAGCTCCAGTCGTGAACCTACGCGCTCAGCAATGTCAGCCAACTCGCCGACCCACTCAATGATCTTGTATAAGAACATCACATCAATCGGGTTAAGTTCACTTTCAATATTGCGTAAACCTTTACGAATACGGATTTGCATCTCATCGGTATCTTCCTCGATGGCATCCAGTTCAACGAGCATTTTTTCGACCAGTGCAACTTCGCGACCACGGAAACCAGTTTCCAGTAGTTCATCGAATTCGTTAATGGCTTCTGAGGCTTGTTTGGTCGCATCAACACAGCGTGTCAAATACGCCAAAAAGTCGGTTTGAATTGATTCAGGGATCTCCAGTTCACGACCAATCACGCGTCCCGCGATGTCTTTGGCTTTATTGGCGATCTTGTCTTGGTGGGTAATGAGTTCCAGTAAGTCGGTACGTTCTACCGGCATAAACAGACCACGTGGCAAGTGCAGGCGCACTTCACGCTTTAATGTATCTGCTTCTCTTTCCAGGTTACGGATCTGCACTCGAAGCGCATCGGCCTCGGTCCACTCCCCTTTGAAGGCATGGTTAAAGAACGGGATCAAGGTTTCACTGGCTTGATGGACGATCTTAATGTGCTCTTCAATTGGCTTAATAGGAGACTTTGCGAATACTCCTAAAAATGCATTACTAGGCATAACTGACCCTTAAATCATATTAATATGCATGTGCAGGGCGCAATTTTACAGCATTAAGCCAGATTGTGAACGCTTTTTCGTGTGAAGTTCTGATTAACGGCACAAGCATGTTTAACAAGCATAATGGCTATCAAGATAATATCACTGCCGTTTGTTCGCTTAACCCCTAGATAAACATAGAAAAAATAATCAGATAAAAGCAATAATGATTGAGTAGTTTTGCACCGTGCCGGGAAGTTTGGTCAGAACCGATTCGAACGAAGCGAGCATATAGCTCGCTCAATTCTGTACCAAAAGCTCGTTTAAGCCTTATTTACAACTCGATAAAACAATCACCATAACACGTTTTTTCTGATGGCGGTGGAAGCGAATTATAAAGTTTACCTCCCGCTACTTGAGGCGTCATTTTGTTGTTTAGTGCGTTGCTGTCTTTCGTCAGTTGTTTAATATTTTTTTGTTCAGAGCTAGTTTCATAGTTCATTCCTTCTATTGATTACTTTTCGCTCAAAAACAGTTATAAATAAAAAAACCTGCCGTGTCTACTATTGGTACTTTTTTCTTTGAGTACTACAGTGATTTTTCGATATCTTCCTGAGAAGTATGGCGAATATCTTTGCCATTAACGAAATAAATCACATATTCTGCAATATTCTGACAGCGGTCACCGATGCGCTCCAGTGAACGAACCGACCAGATCAGGTCCATAATCTTAGGAATAGAACGCGGGTCTTCCATCATATAGGTCATGATCTGACGCGTTAATGCTTCATATTCACGGTCAACTTTGGCATCTTCTTTGTGGACTTCAAATGCACGCTGGGCGTCCATTCTGGCAAATGCATCCAGTACATCGTGTAGCATCTGAGAAACCAGACGACCCATATTTTCAACATTGACCAGTAAGTCTTGTTGGTCTTTGGTGAAAGAATCCAGCGCCACTTTTGCAATGCGTTCTGCTTCATCACCGATACGTTCCAGATCGGCAATGGTTTTTGCAATGGCAACAACCAATCGCAAGTCACTGGCTGCCGGCTGACGCTTAGCAATAATACGAGTACATTCTTCGTCAATGCTCACTTCCATGGCATTAACCTGATAGTCGTTCTCACTGACTTTGCGAGCCTTGCTTTCATCACAATGGCTCACCGCATCCAGCGCCAGATTTAACTGTTGTTCAACCAGTCCGCCCATACTCAACACATGGTTGCGAACGTTTTCCAGCTCTTCATTAAAGCGGCCAGAGATATGCTTATTAATATTATGTTCCATAGTCAGTTCCTAATTTGTTTCAACACGGCATGGGCGCCTCCTTGTGGAGACGCTGGCTCAGCGCTTTGCTGAGCCCGACAAATTAACCGTAACGACCCGTAATGTAGTCTTCGGTTTTCTTCTTGGTTGGTGTTGTAAACAGAGTATTAGTATCTGAATATTCGATCAGCTCACCCATATACATAAAGGCTGTTTGATCGGATACCCGCGCCGCCTGCTGCATGTTGTGAGTTACGATCACCACGGTGTACTTTTCTTTCAGGTCATTGATCAACTCTTCAATAACCAAAGTCGAGATGGGGTCAAGTGCCGAGGTTGGCTCATCCAGCAATAATACCTCTGGCTCAATCGCAATTGAACGTGCAATAACCAGACGCTGCTGCTGACCACCCGACAAACCAAACGCACTGTCGTGTAAGCGGTCTTTCACTTCATCCCATAAAGCAGCACCACGCAGTGAACGCTCAACCACTTCATCCAGCTTACGTTTGTCTTTTACACCCTGTAAGCGTAGACCGTAAACTACATTCTCGTAAATAGATTTAGGGAATGGGTTTGGACGCTGGAATACCATGCCGACATTACGACGCAACGCCGCGACATCAACGCTTTTATCATAAATGTTGGTGCCGTTTAGATTGATCTCACCTTCAATACGACAGGTATCTACCAAATCGTTCATGCGATTGATACAACGTAATAGCGTTGATTTACCACAACCAGACGGACCGATGAATGCCGTTACCTGACCACGCGGGATCAACATGTTAATGTCGCTCAGAGCCTGCTTGTCACCATAGTAAAGGTCAAGGTTTTTGATCTCTAACGCGGTTAGTTCCGGGCTCAAGTTTTCCAGATCCAA
This sequence comes from Pseudoalteromonas sp. R3, assembly GCF_004014715.1. Classification (NCBI taxonomy): domain Bacteria; kingdom Pseudomonadati; phylum Pseudomonadota; class Gammaproteobacteria; order Alteromonadales; family Pseudoalteromonadaceae; genus Pseudoalteromonas; species Pseudoalteromonas sp. R3. The sequence continues at coordinate 579,759 of NZ_CP034835.1, read as the reverse complement.
CTTCTTGCTGGTATCTGCATTATTTACCTGTGGCGCTACTGTAATCATAAATGTTTACCTATTTAAATACTTTACTATTAGTGCTCTAAAGCTCTGAATTTTTCACGTAGGTGGTTACGGATCCCAATTGCAGTGATGTTCAGTGCAATGATCACCGTCACCAGTAAGAAGGCAGTCGCATAAACCAAAGGACGTGCCGCTTCTACGTTCGGGCTCTGGAAGCCCACATCATAGATATGGAAACCCAGGTGCATAAACTTCCGGTCAAGGTGAATATACGGGAAGTTTCCATCCAGCGGCAAGGTCGGTGCCATTTTCACCACCCCCACCAGCATCAGTGGTGCAACTTCACCCGCAGCTCGGGCAACTGCCAGGATCAGACCTGTCATAATTGCCGGACTGGCCATTGGAATGATAATTCGCCATAAGGTCTCAGCTTTGGTCGCGCCCAGTGCCAGTGAGCCATGGCGCACTGTACTTGGAATACGTGATAAGCCTTCTTCAGTCGAAACAATCACAACTGGTAGTGTCAGGATTGCCAGCGTCAATGCTGACCAGATCACACCTGGCGTACCAAATACCGGGCTTGGTGACGCTTCCGGGTAAAACAACGCATCGATAGAGCCACCCAGCATGTATACGAAGAAACCTAAGCCAAATACGCCGTATACGATAGAAGGAACACCTGCCAGGTTTATCACCGCGATACGGATCATCTTAGTCACCGCATTTTTAGCCGCATACTCATGCAGGTAAATCGCGGCAACCACGCCAAATGGCGTCACAATCACAGCCATCAGCATCACCATAAACACAGTACCAAAGATGGCCGGGAATACCCCGCCCTCGGTATTCGCTTCACGCGGGTCATCACTGATAAACTTGCCAATCTGCGACATATAATGGCCCACTTTTGCAAAGAAGCCCATGTCGTTCGGGAACCAAAAGTCTAAAACCTGATATAAAGGTAGCGTAACTTCTTCACCACGCATGTCGCGCACAACCACTTCGTCGCGTTTGGCACCATTGCGCAGTTCAAACAGCGTTTTCTCTAATACCTTGTATTCTTCGCGCAGGGCAGCGCGCTGCGCTTCCAGATCAGCGATGATTTCAGGGGTCAGTTCATCATCCAGCTGATAAGCACGCTCTTTAAGACGCAAACGCTCCAGCTCATAGTTAATGTGACCAATCTCACCGTTTTGCAGATCAAGCGCTTCTTCGTTCAGATCAACAGCACGCTCAACCATCTCTTCCAACGCTTCTACCGGATTGTCTGTCACTACCTGACCGTCGCGAATAACGCGCTCAACATAGCCATAAAAGTTACCATTTTTAGTCCGCTCAAAGACCGCTATCTGCGCAGGTGTTGACTGGCTCTGGATATCGGTAGACAAAATCCAGCGGAAATCCAGTTCAACATACTCACGGTTACCGGTTTTTACCAGCAAGCGTTCTATGTACTCGCCAGGATGGTTAGAAAAATCCAGGCCAGTTGCTTCCAGTCGCGACTTAGGCACCAGCTCACGGTCGTAGATTTCACCAATCACGGTTTGCTTTTGAACAGAACCCTGCAAGTGCATCTCAACCACTTCGGAAGGCCAGAAAAAGCTCAGGCCCTTCCACGCTATCATTGCAAGCAGACCCAGTACTGAGATCAAACTGATGCTGACCGCACCGCCTGTCATCCAGATCCACGGAGATCCTGACTTAAACCACTGTCTTACCATGTCATCTCACTCCAGTTACATTGAGCTGTATTTTTCACGTAGCTGCTGACGTACAAACTCAGCCATCGTGTTAAATACGAAAGTAAAAATAAACAATACAAAAGCCGCAAGGAACAGGATCCGGTAATGCGAGCTGCCTACTTCAGATTCAGGCATTTCTACCGCGATGTTCGCCGCCAAGGTACGCATCCCCTGGAAGATACTCCAGTCCATAATCGGTGTATTACCCGTTGCCATCAGTACAATCATGGTTTCACCCACAGCACGGCCCAGACCCATCATTACCGCCGAAAAGATACCCGGGCTGGCTGTCAGTAGCACAACACGCACCAGTGTTTGCCATTGCGTTGCCCCCAATGCCAGTGACCCGTTTGACAGGTGTCTGGGTACACTGAATACTGCGTCTTCGGCAATTGAGAAAATCGTTGGAATAACCGCAAAGCCCATCGCAATGCCCACGACCAAAGAGTTACGCTGGTCGAAAGTCAGGCCCAGTTCATTAGTCAGATACTGACGTACGTTACCACCGAACATCCATCCTTCAATCACATCGCTCATAGCAAAAGACACCCAGCCAACCAGCAATACCACAGGGATCAGCAAGATTGAATGCCAGCCATCCGGAACAAGGTGACGAATGGCTTTAGGCAGCTTGGTCCAGCCCAGTGCTGTGCCCAAAATAGCCAGTGGCAATAGCAGCAACAGTGCGACAATCGCAGGTAAGTGGCTTTCGATCAGCGGCGCTAACCACAGACCTGCCAGGAAACCCAAAATAACAGTAGGCAGTGCTTCCATGATTTCAACCGTTGGCTTCACCACACGACGTAACTCGCTCGACATAAAGTAAGCGGTGTAAATGGCCGCTGAAAGCGCAATCGGTACCGCAAACAGCATGGCATAGAAAGCGGCTTTAATCGTACCAAATGAAATTGGCACCAATGAGAATTTAGATTCGAAGTCATCACTGGCTGACGTTGACTGCCAGGTGTATGCCGGCTCTGGATAGCCTTCATACCACACTTCCTGCCATAGCGCAGACCAGGTTACTTCCGGGTGCTCGTTATGCAATTCAAACACACTGACCTGATTGCCAGTCAGCAATAAAGCAGCATTCGCACGAGGCGAGATTGCGAAAGCATCAATGGCCTGTTCAGCCACTTTTCCACGCCATAACTCAGCTTCACTGGTGGTGTAGTACACGCCCAGCTCACCCTTTTCAGTGGTAGTAAAGAAAGTACGACGATAGAACTCACTGTGCACTTTCATGTGCTTGCTCTTATCACTATCGAAAGCACGAATTTTGGCAAATTCACGGCCAGCATCAGTGTTTACTTCAAACCACTGTGACACTTCACCATTGTCATTGGCCAGCATCAGAGAGTTAGCTCCGGCCAGCAAGGCCATGCTGACCAGATTGGCATTTTCTTCGTTGGCCGCTAACAGCTGAAACTGAGTAACATCATCCGCAAAGCGGGTATCAAAAATATAAATCTGATTCGCAGAGCGCACAAAAGTACGGGTGGTATCCGGTGATATCAATAAGTCGTCAATGCGACCATCAATGGGCAGTTCAGTACGTGTTACCTGCCATTCCAGTTCGCCCGTAAACATGTTTTCTTCGGCCACGTATGACGCGAAAATCACCCGTTTATCGGCAGTCAATGCAACCACAGCCGTTTTGTCTTCATAATGACTAAAGGCAAACTTTTTCAGTGCCTGTTGCTGCTCATCGACCAACAACTGCTGACCTGCAAGTGGGTAACCCAGGCGAGGTTTCATCACACGCTGGTTACCCGGAAAAGTGACCACAAAGTTGGGCTTGAGGATCTGTACCTGACCATTGTCAAGACCGTACGCATACTGACCTAAAAATGGCGCGCTTTTCGCGAAGCTGGTGATTTGACCATCCAGCTTAGTTTGTAGGGTGCTAACAAGTTTACCTGCACCCTCGCCTTTCACCTGATAAAAATCTACCTGACCGGTGTTATCCAGCAGATACGCAATCTCTGTTTGCTCTTCTACACCGAGCGCGAAGTAGCGTTTCTCGGCAGACAACGCAATATCAACCCGTTTTTCGACCTTAGCAGATTCAAAAATAGGCTGTACAACGTAAAGCAAATAGAAGAATATCAATAGCAAAGCGACCAATACCATTACCCCACCTGAGGTAATGCCAAATTGGGCAAAGCGGTCCTTAAATAGACGGCTTCTATCCGTTTTAAAGGATGGTTTTTGCGGATTGGAAGTCATCAAAATACCCTTTCATAATCAAACTGCGGCGCATTATATTTCATCAAGATGACAGTTGTGTTACATCCAGCCCCAAGTCTGCTCGCTTTGTGGAATTGCTCTTCATTAGTTACGCTCATTGCTTATTCATTCCTGCTGAATTCTGAATCAAAAGAGGGCATGTTAGTTCCCAACTTTACACCACAGTGCTCAGATTGCTGACAAAAAATGCGGTCAATGCCCGTAAATACAACGCCCTAATGACAAACAGGCTGTGCAGGCAGGTGCAAAAATTTCGTTTTGTCCAGGGAACTTAACACCGGGAGTAAGGCTCGAATTACAGTAAGCGATATCATTTTTGCATTTTTTTACATTGTATCCATTATCGGAAGTAGACAAATAAGTATCATTTACTAGGCTTATAGAGCGATTATTCGCTTTCATTCAGGGCTTAGATACCAAGCCACCAATAATAAGAGACATGTGATATGAAGCAGTTAGTACTAACACTTATAGGCAAGGACCAACCAGGTCTCGTTGAAAGAGTTTCCTCAACAATTCTTAACCATCACGGCAACTGGCTAACCAGTAATTTAAGTCACCTTGCCGGACAATTTGCAGGGATAGTACAGGTTGAGGTAGCAGAGGAGCACTTACAAGAGCTGCAAAACGCCGTACTTGATATATCTGGGCTAGAGGTACGTATCGCCAATGGCGAACAAGACCAGAGCACAGAACCAGAAACCTTGAACTTAGTAATAACGGGTAATGATCGCCCTGGTATTGTCCAGGAGCTGGCAACAGTGATCCGCCACAAAGGCGCTAACATTACCCACCTAAACTCCAAACAGCAGAGTGCGCCCAATTGGGGAGTCCCGATTTTTAGTGCATTTGCTACCGTTAGTTTGCCCGCTGGTATGATCAAAGACAACGTTATCGAAGCCCTTGAAGCCATCACCAGCGATCTGATCGTGGATGTCGAACAGTCCTGATCACACTGACCGGTAAGGTTGCAAGTCACCTTACCGGGTATTTCACCAACCAGTTACCTTTGAACACATACTTTGATATCAAACAAGCCAGATCAGGGAGATTGGTCTACACTTTGTTGATAATTCGGTGACATGACAGCGCATGTCATATAAGTGTCACACTACAGACATATTCTACCCGCAGCTTTAATTACCATGGAAAGAAAGATGCAAGCATTATCTAACGATCCCATTACCATCAGCTATTTTGCCAAAGAGCTGAGCTGGCTGTCCTTTAACGAGCGTGTCCTTCAGGAAGCCAAAGATAAAAGTAACCCAATCATTGAGCGGATCCGATTTTTAGGCATATTTTCCAATAATTTAGATGAATTCTTCCGGGTTCGTGTTGCCGATGTAAAACGTCGCATCTTATTAAGTAACCTGCCCGACACCGACTTTGACGAAGACGAAGCCCTGCTTAACCAGATGAACAAGAAAGTGCTGGAGCTGGGCAAGAAGTTCTCGCACATTTACGATCAGATCCTGGTGGACTTGAATGAGCACAACATTCATATAAAAAAGCCGGCTGAGCTGTCGGACTTTCACCAACAGTGGCTGGCCAAATACTTTCAGGATCAGGTGCTACAGCACATGTGCCCTATTTTACTGAGCGAAAGTAAAGACTACTCAGATCACATCAACGATGCCCTGACCTACCTGTTTGTTGAAATGCGTGGCGACAAGCAACATCATGCGCTACTGGAACTACCAACCGATCGCCTGGAGCGTTTTATTCTGCTGCCACCGGAAAAAACCCGGCGCCACAAAACCATTGTGATGCTCGACGAAGTGGTACGTTTTTACCTCCACGAAGTGTTCAGAAACTTCCTCAGCTTTGACAGCATCGAAGGGTATGAAATCAAACTTACCCGGGATGCCGAGTACAACCTCGATGACGAAATTGAAGAAGGTCTGCTGGATAAAATGTCAAAGGGCCTTAAACAGCGCTTATATGCCGAGCCAGTGCGACTGACTTACGACGAGGCGATGCCAGAAGAAATTCTTAAAGTCATGAAAAAGCGCCTTGGAGTAACCAGTCAGGATGCCTTGATCCCCGGTGGTCCTTACCGTAATTTCCGCGATTTTATTGGCTTTCCGAATGTAGGCCGTGGCTATCTGGAAAACAAACCCCTGCCACCGCTACAGAGTGAGGCGTTTAACGCCTATTCCAGCATTTTCAGGGCTATTTCTAAGCGGGACATTCTGCTTTACTACCCTTACCACACCTTTAACCACATGCTGGAATATGTACGCCAGGCAGCGTTTGACCCCAGAGTCACCCAGATCAAGGTCAATATTTATCGCGTCGCGTCACGCTCCCGACTGATGGCTTCGCTGATCAATGCCGCCAAAAATGGCAAGAAAGTCACCGTAATGGTCGAACTCAAAGCCCGTTTTGATGAACAAAACAACATTGAGTGGGCAAAAATGCTCAGCGATTACGGTATCAAGGTTATGGTTGGGATCCCGGCACTGAAAGTGCACAGCAAACTGTGTGTAGTCCATCGCCGGGAAAAAGGCCAAATCGTGAAATATGCTCACATTGGTACCGGTAACTTCCATGAAAAAACCGCCCGTATTTATACCGACTTCAGCTTGTTCACTAAACATCCGGAGATCTGTGATGAATGTGATGATGTGTTTAAATTCATTGAAAGCAGCTACAGGCCGTTTAACTTTAAGCACCTGATGATTTCGCCAATCAATGCACGAGAAAAAATTCTCGCTTTGATTGATCAGGAAAGTCAAAATGCCCAGGCTGGCAAAACGGCTAAAATCACTGTCAAGGTTAACAATCTGGTAGACAAAGAGCTGATTGATGCCTTGTATAATGCTTCTATGGCAGGCGTAAAGATCCGTATGATCATCCGAGGCATGTGTGCTCTGGTACCAGGCCTGCAACGCTTTAGTGAAAACATCAAAGTGATCAGTGTCGTCGACCGCTTTTTGGAACACCCCAGAGTCATGGTATTCGAAAACGACGGCAACCCTCAGGTCTATATCTCCTCTGCGGACTGGATGACCCGCAATCTGGATCACAGGGTTGAAGTTGGCACCCCGATATACGACGAGTCGCTCAAACAGTTGATCATCGATATTCTTGAACTGCAATTTAAAGACAGAGCAAAAGCACGGATCATTGACAGTGAACAGAAGAATCTCTATGTTCGTCGCGGTAATAAGAAGAAGATCCGCTCCCAGATAGCCATCTATGACCATCTGAAAAAGTGGGAAAGCAACCAATCCAATACATAAGGGCAGCTCTATGACCACATACCCTTCCATCGCGGCCGTTGATTTAGGCTCGAATAGTTTTCATTTAGTCGTCGCGAGGGAGGTCGATGGTCGCCTGCAATTGCTGCACAAAGAAAAGCAGCGTGTGTTTCTGGCTGCTGGTTTAGACGAGCAGTTTAACCTGAGCGAAGAAGCCATTGAGCGCGCGCTGCATGTGCTGCAACAGTTTGCAGCCACGTTACAGGATTTCGATAAGCACAGTGTACAGGTTGTTGCTACTTATACACTGCGTAACTGTCGCAATATTCGCTACTTTCTGGCCAAAGCGAAACAAGTTTTTCCTTTTAAGATCAATGTAATTTCCGGACAAGAAGAGGCTCGTCTCATCTATCAGGGTGTGGCAAACCATATCCATAGCGATGATAACCGCCTGGTGATCGATATCGGTGGTGGCAGTACCGAACTGATCATTGGCAAACATCTGGATCACAAATTACTCACCAGCCGCAATATTGGCTGCGTGACGCTCAGTAACAGTCATTTTAAGGATCTTAAACTAACGGCCAAACGCTTTGCCAAAGCCGAAATAAAAGCAGAGCAGAACATCGAAGCCATTTCCGCCAGCTACCGTAAGGCCGGCTGGCAAACCTGCATCGGCACGTCGGGCACCATTAAAACCTTATGTGCCATCGCTCAGGAACTATTTAACCAGGATACCCTGACCCTCACCGTGCTGGAGCAGATCAGACAACGTCTGATTGAAGCCGACTCCCTGAGTGCGCTAAATCTTAAAGCGCTGCCCGAAGAACGGTATGCCAGTATTGCAGGCGGACTGGCTATTCTGATCGCAGTATTCAGGCAACTCAACATCGATGAGCTGAGTTATTGCGATAATTCATTGCGCGAAGGCTTGTTGCAGGAAATGGCGCAAAATGATGAGTTTGATATTCGGGCCCGCACCATCAGCGCGGTCAGTGATCATTATGCCGTTGATAAGCAACATGCGGAGCATATCTGCGACACCCTTAACCAGATGTATACCATGGTGAAAGAGCACTGGGCGCTCAATGAAATCGACCTGCAGATGCTACGCTGGGCCGCGCGACTACACGAAGTGGGGCTGGCAATAAACTCATCGGGGATCCACAAGCACAGTGCCTACATAGTATTAAATGCACAGCTACCGGGGTTTACCCAGGATCAGCAACAGCTGCTGGGCACGCTGATCCGCTTTCATCGCAAAAAAATCAAACGCGCAGAGCTGTCAGCTTTGGTGGAAGCCGACCTGACACACTTTGCTCGCCTGTTAACTTTACTGCGTCTGGCCATTCTGGTGCATCAGAAACGACAAATCGATCAGGTTGCTAAGTTCACAATAGAAGCGCTGGATAACAGCCTGCTGCTGACGTTCGAGCCTGACTGGCTGGCTCAGCACTCTCTGTTTGTAGCCGATCTACAACAAGAACAGGCATACTGGAAAACGCTGAATATGACGCTTATGTTCCCTGCAATGAGTTAAACTCAATTTCACTTTATACTGTTGCTACTCGGCAGGAACAAACATAACGATAACAGTGTTAAAACTTTTTCCGCTGAAACAATAAGCACTCAGGCCCGAAAACGGGCCTAGGCGACTTCTTCTTTTACAACGGCGTAAATTTCATCGGCATAGACACGACTGTCCAGTGCCAGTGAGAAGAGCAGTTCTATACTGGATGCCGGACGAATGGCATTGAGGATAAGTTCGGCTTCCTGAATGTTATTACGTTCAACTTCAATCGCCAGACGCAGCGCCCCGCCGATCAACCCTTTGTAGCTTAACAGCGCGCTGCTCAGGTCAGGATCCAATGAAAATTCATCGACAATAACGGAAAGCTCTACATCCAGCACGGCATCAAGGACTGACATCAGGCCAATCAGATAACCCTGCTGCGCCATTTCATCACCACCTGGGAGCAGGAATTGCTCGAGAAATTTCGCGCGTGCCAGACCTAGCTTTGTCAGCTCGCTGGGTTTGTCTGCGCCCAGTTCACTTAACGCCAGCACTTTTACAAACTGACGAATAGCATCTTCACCAAGGTAAACAACAGCCTGAGCGATGGAGCGGATCTCAATTTTATCTTCACCCGCTTTAGCATTGGCAAGCTTAAGCACCCGCGCCGTCAGACTGAGATCTTTGGCGATCCTTTGCTGAATTTCTTTAAAACACAAAGACTGTTTGGCAGTACAACGTAATAAGTCCAGAACCACCAGTTTCGACGGCTCGACATTGCCATGATTAAGCATTTCCGGTACCGCGAAGAAAAAGCCCTGAAAGTAATCTGCCCCGGCACTTTTGATAAAGCTGTAGTGCTCCATGGTTTCAATCCGCTCGACAATCACTTTTGCATCAGGAAAGCGTCGTTTGAGCTTTTTCAGCATCATGGTGGTTTTAATCACCGGGTCAAGCACTTCTATTTTAATGTAATCCATCAGCGGCAGTAACACTTCCCAGCGCTCATCACCATCGTAGTCATCAAGCGCAAAGCGATATCCCAATTTTTTTAGCTTAGTCACAGTGGCGACCAGCTCTGACAAATTCGTTGAGCGTTCGACAATTTCGATTACCAACCCTTGTGGGCGGAGTAATTTGGGAAGTTCTTGCAGTAAAGTTTCATCTGACAGATTGATAAAGGCAGGCGCACCGGCAGCCAGCCGTTCAACACCAATAAAGAGCAGAGAATTAAAAAACAACCTGCCTGTCGCCTGGCCGTCACTGACCCCGATAGGAAAGGCGTTATTGTGTGAGTCCCGATACAACAATTCATAGGCAGCCACGCTCTGTTCACGATTGAATATGGCCTGGCGTGCTATATATTGCACCGCGTCTTTTTTTGACTTGGCAATATGACCGCTCATTAACATCCTTAACTCTTGTACTTTAAAGGCTTCCGTTGTCCCAGCATATGAAAACTCAGGCCCTTGAGCAATCTATTTTCTCACCACTATGGTAACGACAAAGTCACCCTGGGTGGTTGCCGAGACTGTCACTCTTTTACTATTATAGGTCTTATGAGTGTTACACTTATTTCGTCTTTTTGCATCCTGCTTTTTCTTATCCCGTTGCTTTTTAGCAGTCAGGGGATTGCAGCTTCGCCTGAGCAGCAAAGCGTGGCTCAAGTGCGACATACCCTAAAATACAGTATTAGTGGCTCTGGCGCTTTTTATCCCTATTTTACTAACGACCCGCATCACCCTGGCATCTTGCCCGACTTAGTGGAGCGCATACTGACTCAGGCATCTTTGCAAGGCGAGAATATTGTCCTGCCTGCAAAGCGTACCAACCGCTATCTCGCTGCCGGAAAGATCGACTTCGACCTTATCAGCCCCGCCTGGCTAAACTCAACCCAGCGCACCGATCCACGATTTGTTTTTTCACAACCAATTCTGCCGATCCGCGAGTTCATCGTAACACAAACACCCACGGAGCCTCTCACCAATTTGTCGGGTCAAATGGTCGGTACAGTTCGAGGTTACTATTATCATGACGATGATGTTTTTACCCGAGTAGATTTTGAATCCGAGCGTGCGCTGTTAAAAGCGCTGAGTAAAGGACGGGTAGAGCTGGCCATCATTGGCGATTTGCCCGCAAGATACTGGTCAGAACAGGACAAGATAGATTTGCACTTCAACCAGTTGCATTCACAAGGCTTACTTCATATCCGCCTTCGAGCCGAGCATGGCCACCTGCTGCCCCAGCTCAACCAGGCGATTCTGACACTTCAGAAAACGGGTCAAATCGCCCGGATAGAAACCTACTATCTGGAACATACTTTCGCAGGTGAGAATGCGAGCGAATAGGCTGACTCAAAATCAGTTTACTCGGCCACCAACTGTTCACTGCGGAAAAACCCGGAGTCTGAGGATAAACACTTAACCAGTTCAGGTAAGACTTCATCCATGGTCGCTTTGAGTGTCCAGGGCGGATTGATAACTATCATGCCGGATGCCGTCATGCCGCGCTCTTCGGTATCTGCCTCAGTAGCCAATTCGAACAACTGGATGTTTCTCACACCGGACTCAATCAGGGTCTGTTCCATCTGATCGATCCGTGCGCGGTCCACAACCGGATACCAAATCATATAGGTGCCCGATGCAAAACGTTTGTGTGCCTTAATAATAGAGCGGGCCGCAACCTCGTAATCAGACTTAATTTCATACGGCGGATCCATAAGTACACAAGCGCGACGTGATTGTGGCGGCACCAGTCCCATCAGTCCCTTAAATCCGTCTTCCCCTTTCACCCGCAAAGAGCGCTTATGCCCTGTGTTTTTTTCCAGTAGCTTGAGATCCTGTGGGTGCAATTCAAAAAACCAGCCTTTATCCTGCTTACGCAGAAACTGCTCAGCCACTTTGGGTGAACCGGGATAATAGGCGAGCGTGTCGCGGTTCAGTGATTTAACCAGTTCAACATAGTCTTGAATGGCGCCCACCTGGCCACAGTAGTGCCATAATTTCGCAATACCCAGCAGATACTCTTGTGTCTTTTGCGCATCTTTGGCTGCCAATTCGAACAATCCGGCACCAGAGTGCGTATCGATATAATCAAAAGGCTTATCTTTACGTGTCATATATTCCAGCACTTGAGCCAGTACCAAATGTTTTATGACATCGGCAGGGTTACCTGCATGAAATGAATGTCGATAACTGAGCATTATCCGCTCCTAATTGAGGTGGGCATTGTCCATTCCTTTGGCACTCAAAGCCGCGCTTTTTAAGCGCTCCGGCTGAACCATAAATGAACAAAATTGTTAGTATTGGGTATTATCGCTTAAAACGAGACAAAAATCAGCATAACCTGCCCTAATCACTAGCTTTGCAGCGCACTTTGCTTTACATTTGCATGACATAATCACAGTGATAATGAGCGCATTTAAAATGAAAGAAATTCTCCCTCAACTCGAGCAACTGATTGATCAACTTATTGCACAAAACAATACTCTGACTGAGCAGGTCAACACACTCAAAGAGCAAAACAGCAAATTAATTGATGAAAATGAGACGCTTCAGCTTGAAGTACTGGAAAGCGAAGAAAAGCAAAAAGAAACCAGCTCAACACTGAGTGGGTTGTTAGAAAAACTGCAGAGTGCTAGTCAGGCAGGCTAATGTCAGAATCGCCCGAACAGGTCACCGTCACCCTGCTGGGAAAAAGTCACCAGTTTTCCTGCACGCCAGGACAACAACAAGCACTGATTGATGCCGTCGACCTGCTTAATGGACGGGTCGACGAAATGCGTCAGCGCAATACGGTGCGCAGCGATCACAACGCCTTGTTGCTCGCTGCACTACATCTGTGTCATGAATTGCTGGCATTGCAAAATGATACCCAGCAAGCAGAGCAAACGCTACAGCAGCTGACTCAACGTATCAGTACTCAGATGGAACGTGCTTAAGTGCTTCGCCTGCTCTGTGTATTCTTCACCACACTGATGCTGGCGCCAACAACGTTTGCTGCCAACTGGCATACGGTTTCTTCTCAGATAACCCTGATAGAGCCACAAGCAAAAGCCCGCTTTATCTTACCGAATATGGCGCTTATACAGGGAAAAGCCTGTAGCGCCTTGATAGACAGCCACGGAGACTTTGTGGCGCTGGAACAGGTGATTAATCAACTCAAAGAACGCCTGAACACTCCGCTGTGTCATTTAATCGCCACTACCAGCGAAACCCACCAGCTCACCGGGCTGGCGCTATTAAAACAAGCCTTTCCGAATGCCAGCGTACACCTGCCAAAAGCGCCACAGCTCACAGATCATACGCTACGAGAAGCACTGGATACACAGCTCGATAACTTTGCCAAAAGCATTGAACTCAGTGAGCAAAGGCTGAGGAAGTTATCTGCTGAGCAACAAGCTGCATGGCCACAACGACTGGCGCTGGCCAAACAACGGCTGGCCCGCTGGCAGACGTTGCAAAGTATAGCTGTCACGAACGAGACTACAGCGCCATCTGATTTGGAGCTGGGCGGAGTCACGTTAAAAATCAGCCAGTTTCACGGTCAAAGCGGCTACGATCTGAGCGTATTCAGTGTGCAACATGGCGCTTTATTCGCAGGACAGAGCGTAAACCTGCTGCCCTATGTCCGCAACACAAGTTGGCATTCTGCTCTGTATGCCTTGCAGCACGACCCTCAGCTCGACTGGATCTTGCCTGCGTTTGGTAAGCCCTACAAAGCTGAGCAACTAAGTGTACCAATCACGTTTTTAACGCTGGCGCAGCAACAGGCAGCGCAAGAAGATGCCCGCCTCCCCACAACACTGACTAGCCTTTATCAAGGTTTGCCCTACAACCAGATACAATTGACCCGGCACTTCTCTCAAGCTGTCAAAGTGCTTGCCCGCAAGAAGACTTTGAATAAATAATCGCCAGCAAGTATAGTGGACCTTATGAGAGATTCAGGCCGTTTTTTCTATGTCTTGGTGGCGCGTACTTAATTCGTTACGCTGCAGTGTCATCGTCTTGTGTTCTATGGTGCTGGCAGCATGTCTCAGCTCCCCGGAACGTCATGCTACCCCTGCGGATATCAGCCTCGCGCTGAACTTTCCCAGCGAGGAATTGCCAGCCCCCGAAGCTGAGCAACCAGACACCACCGCGCCTTTGCCTGTGATCACTGAACAGCCGCAACAGTATCAGGAGCTCTGGCAATATATCGCTGCCAACCTCCGCTTTGATATTACACCTAACGCCCGCCTGCAAAAGCGAGTCCAGTGGTATCTGTCACAGCCCAACTACTTGTTGAGCGTGAACGAACGGGCCGCCCCTTACCTCTATCACATAGTGAAAAAAGTGGAACAACGAAAGCTGCCGATGGAATTGGCACTGCTGCCTTTCGTGGAAAGTGATTTTCGGCCCACTGCGCGCTCCTCTCAAGGTGCCGTCGGAGTGTGGCAACTAGTTGATGCAACCGCCTACCATTTTGGCCTGCAGAGTAATGACTGGTATGACGGCCGTCAGGATGTACTGGCCGCAACCGACGCCGCGCTCGATTATTTGCACTATCTGCGACAGAGATTTAATGGCAACTGGTTACATGCACTGGCAGCCTATAACTCTGGTGAAGGGCGAGTCAAAGCTGCAATCAAGTACAACCTGAAGAACAAGCGCAGCAGTCATTTCTGGCATCTGAAACTACCCAAAGAAACCGCCGACTATGTGCCGAAACTACTGGCACTGAGCTACCTGCTGCAACATCCAGAAACAGGCCTGCAACGCCCCAGTTTGCCAAATGAAGCTCAAACGACCGTGTTAGATGTGGGACAAGCGTTTAACTTTGGTATCTTGGCTGCGTTACTCGACATTGATAAGCAGCAATTACATCAGCTCAACCCTGGGTATTTACGCCATCAGAGTCCGGCTGACGGACCATTTAAAGTACTGTTACCTATGGTTCAACAGCAATTGTTCGCCACCGACTTCTACCGCCGTCAATTCAGCACACACTATCAGGTAAAGCTCAATGATACCCTGTACGGTATTGCCAGACGACATAACACCAGCGTTGCGCAGTTAAAACAGCTCAACAATAAAACCCGAGACCTGATTCGGGTTGGCGAAACACTGCTGATCCACCGCGCTCATGCCAAAGATGACCTCACTGTAGATTATGAGATCAGCCCCTATTTACAGCAACAACGGCCAGCTAAAGTCGCAACCTATGAAAAGCACCATGTGATCCAGGATGGTGATTCTCTTTGGGCCCTCAGCCGCCAATATCAGGTACCGATGAAAGATTTACTCGACTGGAATCAACTCACAACACAAAGCCTGCTGTCTCCGGGCGATACGCTGATCCTTCACTTGCCAGTAGAAGCGCCTATAACACCTCAGCCTAACGTAGGTACAGGGAGCGGCAAAGATTATCTCGATGAACTAAAAACACTGGTCAAGCCGAAAAGCGATCCGTAGAATGCCTGACACTACAACACTACGAAAATGAAGAGATTACTATGCAGATCGCAAAAAATACTGTGGTTGAGTTCCACTACACCCTGAGCGAAGCCGGTGAGCAGCTGGAAACCAGCACCAATCAGGACGCACTGGTATACTTGCACGGTGCAGAAGGCATGTTGCCTGGCCTGGAAGCGGGGTTAGAGGGCAAAGCGGCTGGCGATAAAGTGACCCTGACGCTGGAGCCAAAAGACGCCTATGGCGAATATCAGGAAGGTCTGACTCAGCGTATCCCGATTAAGCACCTGCAAGGTCTGGGTAACAATAAAGTCTGGAAACCCGGCATGACGGCTATCGTTGAGTCTAACCAGGGTCGCCACCAGGTACAGCTCATTAAAGTGGGCCGTTTCAACGCAGATTGCGATCTTAACCATCCTTTTGCAGGTAAAACGTTGACCTTTGACATCGAGATCCTGTCTGTGCGCGAAGCCACAGCGGATGAGGTGGCTCATGGCCATGTGCACGCTGAAGGCGGCTGCGGTCACAATCATTAAGGAAAACACATGCAAAAAGTTGCCATTGTAACCGGTGGCAGCGTCGGCATTGGTAAAGCCATTGCCGAACGTCTGCTAAATCAGGGCTATCAGGTGTTCAATTTGGACATTCAAACTGCATCACATGGAGAATATCGCCACTGTGACGTCAGTAATGTAAGCGCAGTGCACGATACCATCGCAGACATCATTGCCACCACAGGGCGTGTGGATGCACTGGTGTCCAACGCAGGTAAACACCTCAGCGCCACCATAGAAGATACCGATGAACACACTCTGGATCAGCTTTTTGCCCTCAATGTGAAAGGGGCCTACAGTGCCATTCAGGCTGTATTGCCGACCATGAAAGCACAAAATGACGGCAGTATTGTTCTGATCTCCTCTGATCAGGCTTTAGTAGGCAAGCCTAACTCGTTTGCTTATAACCTGACCAAGGCTGCACTGGCCTCAATGGCCAAGACCACAGCACTGGATTATGCGGGCTATAATATTCGCGCAAATGCGGTGTGCCCGGGCACCATAGAGACACCTCTGTTTCATCAGGCTATCGATCGCTACTGTGAAAAAAGCGGTGCCGATAAGCAGACCATTGTCGCTGAAGAAGCGGCGCTCCAGCCTCTGGGCCGCCTTGGCCAGGCAGATGAGGTGGCAGCACTGGTCGCATTTTTACTGAGTCCCGATGCCAGCTTTATTACCGGCAGTTTGCAAACCATAGACGGCGGATATACAGCACGATGAATAAAATTATTGACCCGCACCTTCACTTTTTCTCACTCCAGCAGGGTCAATATCATTGGCTGAAACATAACCCGCCCGGCTGGCCTAATCTCGACCTGATCAGGCAGGACCACCTGCCCGATGCGCTTTTCAGTCTGAGCGATTTTTCTCTAGAAGGGTGTGTCCATATTGAAGCTGGGTTTGACAATGAGCAACCACGGCGCGAGCTGGACTGGCTGGCACAGCTACTACCAGCCACGCGCTATAAAGCAGTTAGTTATGCACAAATCGACGCCTCTGCGGCACAGTTTCGTCGTCAACTGGATGCACTAAAACATCCCAGCCTGGTTGCCATACGCGACATCACTGAAGGTCAGGATGCAGCACGCCTGCTCACTCCCCAGGTTGCCGATAATCTTGCCTTGCTGAGTGAAAAAGGATTGCACTTTGAGGCCCAGTTTGAGCTCACTCAGCATAATGTGGTAACACACCTGTGCAACATTGCGCGCCAGGTGCCCAATTTACGTATTATGCTTAATCATAGCGGACTGGTGGGTGAAGCAGACAACTGGCTGGAAAATGCGGCCTTGCTGGCTGCACTCCCTCATTGCGCCATCAAGTTTTCAGGGCATGAGTTACTAGCAAGCCCCTTACCGTTACAGACCCAACTAACCAGCTTGCTGAACCTATTTGGCACTGAGCGAGTCATGTTTGCCTCTAACCACCCGGTGTGCCTGATCCGACATGATTACCATAGTGTCTGGCAACAATATTTGGCTTTGTGTCAGCAAGACAATGCACTCTGGCACCGGCTCAGCTACGCCAATGCCAAAAATTGGTATGGGTTTAACGGATCTTAACCAGATCGTATTCGGCCAGACTCGGAACTATGCTCTGCAACCGGGTCTCTGTTTTATCTAAGGCGTTAAGACATTCACAGTATTCATCTGCCTTTTCTTCCAATTGATAGGCCTTCTTCTTAAGTGACTTGTCGATTTCACTGGAAATAATTTCCATGCGCTGGCCCATGTCACTAAAGCGATCTTCAATATTGCCTTCTCTGGCTTTAAACGCGTCCCCGACAGACACCAGTATCGCTCCCAAAGATCCATGTACAGCGGAATGGATCCGCTCGCTGATTTCCTTGGTAAAAAAGTCATCAATTTTAGAGAGTGACTGCGGCGCAATAAAATAGAAGTCTTCACCACGCTTAAACTTGTCCATCAATGCTCGCTCAACATATTGAAGCTGGGTTTTCAGCACTTCCGGGTCGTTGTCAGACATGCCCTCTACAACCTGCTCTATGGCGCTCAGGCCGAGATTAACCCCATCAGTTGCCAGGTTAACGAGCTCAGGAACAGTGTCACGGATCCCAAGCGCATATTCATTCAGCAACAGCGTGTCCTGATCGCTAAGCTGGATCCACTTTCCTTTGATCAGCAGCTGATTATCATTGTTGATCTGCACCCGGGTCTGATTTTTATCGACGATACGAATGACCGAATCTGTGATGATTAAACCATGGCCCAGTTCAACATCACATTTACCCGCTGCCTCAGACAGCGTCGGCATTAGCCATAAAGCGGATATGATTAAGAGTTGTAAAATACGTACACAGAACACGTGCTACCTCCACCTTAAGATAGTGTGAGCGTAGCAAATTTAGTGAGGCCAACCCACCCGTTTGCGGCGGGACTGGCCAATTTTTGCGCCTAATGGCACCAAATGTGCCTCAATGGTGTCTGGGGCTACTCACAAAATGCGTAACGAACCAGTCTGACATAAGCTGTAGAGTTCTTACTAAACACATTACTCACTTTGCCATCACCAAAAGAGAACAGCCAGGCGTTGGCTGGCGTGCCCTCAACCGTTGTACTGGACCAATAGTTTTTCTCCAGGGTTGCGAGAAAGACTTCCTCGTTAATGGCGGGTTTGACACAGCGATGTTCAACAATACTGGCCAACTCCTTCACATTAGGTAAGTGCCAGTCGCTGTAACCGGCAAACTCTTGTGCATCGGCTGTTTGTAGTGCCTGTTGCCAGCTCAGCTCTTGTGCAACATTGTCGCAGCTGCCATTTTCACTATTGTAAATCTGACCGAATGAACAGCGCTGCCACATCAGGTTAGTTTGCTTATCGCAGACAGTACCATCATCTTTTATTTCAAACTGTTCCTTTGGCGTGGTATCTGGCACCAAAGATGCAGACGCACAAATTTGTGACGCATACGTACTGTAGCTAAAGCTGGCAGCAACAAATGCGGTTAAGATTAATGCTCTCATTAGTCTTCCTCCCCGTAGCGACGTACCAGTCTGACATAAGCCGTTTGCGATTTATTGCGTGTCACATCGTTACCTGTTTTCATGTCAATGACCAAGGCCCGAACCAGGTTTGCATCTTTGCCGTCGGTCCCGTCCACACTCGTTTGAGTGGTCCAGTAGTACTGGTGTCCCAACAATGCCTGATCCGGTACATGGGGGAAATAAGTGGGATCAAGCAAATAATCGCCACTGCTGTTGTGATCAAGTAGATTCGCCAGTTCCATATAGGTCGGCAGTCGCCAGTTATTACCACCACAGAAGCTGGCTTCGTTGACCGCATCGATTAGGGCTTGTACGCCGCAATAATCATCCTGTGGACAAGTCGAATTAGGTGCGCCTGGTGTGACATTCGCTTTGCCCGCAAGAAACCAGGTGTAGTGATTTTGTGCGTTGCGCACGCTGGTATTGGGTAAGATTCCCGCAGTCGCTTCTTTGACCTCCCAGATTAACCCAGTGACATTGTCCAGTACACAAGCGAAGTTCTCATCACTGCTGGGCAGTGGTTCAAACTCTTCGCTAAACTTTGTAAAGTCAAAAGCCTGGTTGCCCTGACCACTTTTAGGAATAAACTGCACCACCGCATCCCGTCCAAGCTCAGCGTCTTGTCCCGGAAAATCGCTACTACCACAGCTTATCTGGGTTGTGTTGTTGTAGCATAAAGTAGTGCCGGTATCATTGAGTTTGCCAAGCGGCTTAGGCAAGATCTCTACGTTTACTGTGTCTGTACCGGTACGCTGCGCGCTGTCGGTCAGCGTTACTTTAAAGTCTATCGAGGTGGCCTGATTACCACTTTTTAGCGGCGCCATAAAGGTAGTTTTGCATGCTCGCTCATCTGCCAGCGTGACGGCACTGCCATTACTTACCTGCTCCCACATACAGGAAAACTGACCATCAACCGTAACACTGCTGCTGGCATCCAGGGTTACCGTGTCCAGCTCCTGAACTTGTTGATCGCTACCGGCGTTGGCCAGTACCAATTGATCATTGGCCAACAATGAGAGTCGCTTCTTGGTTGTGCCAGTTCCCCCTTCGTCGTCAGTCACTGTGAGCTGCCACTCGACCGCACTCGCAGAGGCCAGCAAAGGGTGTACAAAACTCAAAGTAGCCTGATCGGTGCGCTCAGTTGTAATGGTGCTGGGCCCGCTCAGCATCTTCCACTGATAAGCCACAATACTGCCATTTTCATCTCGGTCACTGGAGTCCACGCCCGACAGGGTGATAGTATCGGCGTATTTGGAAGTCCCGCTTTCTGGCGCGGTTTGCGTTATTTTAGCCTGCGGAAATAAATTCACAGACACGACATTGACTATCAAAGTATCACGGGCCGAGGTGCCATCGGGAGCCGTATAACTGACTTCAAGTTCAACGGGGCTGTTTCCCTTAACATCCGGTGCGGTCACTGTCAGCTCCTCACCTTCTTGCGGAAAGCCCTCAATTTCGGGGCCTGAAATCACCTGCCAGCTAAACACCCCACCGGAAGGAGAGCCCAGCGCTTTGAGTGTAAATTCGATTTTTTCATTGACGGTGATATCTGAACCCGCGTTCACACTGACGCTGATTTTCGGACTTTCATCACCACCGGAGCCGCCACCGCATGCGCTTAACACACTCGCAAACCCCAGAGCCAATACTGACTTCTTCAGCATGGTAACTCCCTAAAACGTGACTGATTCATTGCACAGCATGCCAATGCTGCCAACGGACGATTGTACCTAAACCAGGGGATGGTGCACTGCAGGCAAGACCATGCCCTGCTCTGCATGCAAGTGTGGTGTACGTTGAAAAGCTTAGAGGTAACTATCCTGGTGGATCCGAACAAACAACTTAGTGCCTATTTTGCTGTAATCTACCTTATACTCGCGCCCGTCGAGCGCCTGAATAAACAACAGTCTCTTTACTTCACCAAACACATCCACGCTGGCCACGTGAACTACCTCTAAGTAACGCTCTTTGGCTTCGCGACGGTTTCTTGGCAGTTCTTCTTTAAACGGCACTAAACCAGTCGGAGTCACCTTGATCTTTGGGTGATTTTCTCCATTCACGACAACTAAATCGAGCTTTTTCTCTTTATGGATAATGGTGTTGCGACCACTTTTAATAAAAGCTTTCTCAAAGCTCATGTATTTATCCTGTTACTTCATTGCTGAGGTAGCCAACTCACTATGCAAGTTTTTGACCACCTCTTCGGGTGATAACTTCCAACGATTCATGACAGTGGCAAATTGCCAGATATCCCTGTCGAGTACGTTAGCAGGCAACATCAAGTCGTAGCCTGTCAGCGTTTTAAAGTTCTGCATCCGATTTGCGAACATCGCCATTAATCCAGAATATGCTTGTCCACTTGGGGAGGTGTAATTCGCCTCTTCGATCAGCCATTCTGATGGGCAATTGCCATTACTGCAATGTATTTTAACAGCTTGTAAAAAAATATTCCGCTGTTCTATCAGTAATTTTCCAGCCAACCTGGGTGTCAGGTCGGATAAAAATACATCAATATCCTTTAGTTTAATACCTACAACATTTAACTCAAGCGTTTCAACTCCTTGAGTGACACTTGGCACACCGCTTGAGTGGAAATTATGATGCTCAAGCAAGAATTCACCAAACTTATGATAATAGACAAGCCGCTGCGGACTCATTTCGATACTATAATAAGGCTGCTGACTTTTTAAAAAGCCAAGCATAATCGCAACTATCGCGGCGCTTGCCAGTGCAATTTCAAGCAAACTGATTGGCGTTGCCCTTAAGGTGACGAAGAGCATGATAATAACCAGCGCTATTGCACCAACCAGCATAAACTCAATGCTTTGGCGGTTCGCCAGCGCACGTAATCTGACGGGTTCAACCATAATTATAAAACCACAAATAAAAACCGTACATAATGATCCCCCAGAACACCATTTTACGTATTTTCAAACACCTTGGGCATGGCTTAGATTTTTTCATAACGCCTTAATTTTGGGTACAAAATTCCACATAGTGTGAGCCAGTTTGCTCGCTTTTCGTTTAACGCACAAATATACAGGACGTTCGACAATATGCTCTATTTGGAATTTTTGTACACTAAAGCCCCGCAGTCAACGAGAATCAATTATGCGCGCCAGTCAATCGGGTAAAGCCCTCTTTCCTTTTATAATTTTAGTGCTTATTGCACTTTGCGGCTATCTCTATTTGCCTGCCAGCAATGGTAAAAGCAAATCATTTTCCGGTGCACCGACTCAGGTTGCCGCGGTGGCGGTCGATCAACAAAGCCGGGACATTACCCTCAACGCGATCGGTTCAGCGCGCGCAAACCAAGCTCTGAACATCACCAGCGCACAAAGCGATTATATCAGTGCGTTATACTTCGATGATGGTGACAGAGTGAAACAAGGTGATAAGCTCGCACAGCTGCAAGATTTGAAAGAGCAGTTGGCAGTGCAAGAGCTGGAGGTCAATCTTAAAGAGGAACACCGTCAGCTGAAGCGTTTAACTGAATTGTCAAAAACTCAGTCCGCTGCTCGTTCACAGCTGGACAGTCAGCATGCGGTTGTCGATGCACTGGAAATTCAGTTACAAACGGCTCGGACAAAGCTTGCTGAGATGGCCATATACGCACCCTTTGACGGTGTATTGGGTCAACGTCTGGTATCTGTAGGCAGCTTCGTCAGCAACAACAGTGTACTAACCACACTGGACGATATCAGCATCATCAAAGTCGACTTCCAGGTGCCTGAGAAATACCTTGCTCAGCTGCAACTTAACATGCGCGCAGAAGTGTCCAGCGATGCCTACCCTGATAGCACCTTTGAAGGCATCATTACACACATCGACCCACGCATTGATGATGCAACCCGCAGTATCCGAGTGACCGCCAGCTTCGATAACCCAAAAGACCTACTCAGACCCGGTATGCTGTTGCACGTCTCACTTTTTTTGGGTGAGTTAAACGCCCTGATGGTACCGGAAAAAAGCCTGATCCCGAGACAAGATAAACATTTCGTCTTCACCATCAATGAAGGCAAGGCAAAACAACAGCAGGTTAATGTCCTGTCTCGCTTCCGGGGCTGGGTAGCTGTTGATGGATTGTCTGCTGGTCAGCAGGTTATCACCGAAGGCACCACCAAGATTCGTAATGGCAGTACCGTTGTGGTTAAGGGTAAAGCGTGCGGATCACAGATACAGCCGTAAAACGGCCGGTTTTTGCCATCGTTATTAACTTGTTGCTGCTGACCTTCGGTTTAGTTGCTTTCACTATGTTGCCACTGCGCGAGTACCCAGACATCGAAACACCAATTGTCAGTGTCAGTACCGATTATACCGGTGCTTCAGCAGAGGTCGTAGAAACTAAGATCACTCAGGTGCTGGAAAACCGCATCTCGGGTATTGAAGGGATCAAAAGCATCACCTCTTCCAGTCGTAATGGCCGTTCAAACATCACCATTGAATTCAACATAGATCGCAATATCGATGCTGCAGCCAATGATGTAAGGGAGCGTGTATCCCGTGCGCTGGACCGTTTGCCCGAGCAGGTTCGTCCACCCGAGGTTTCCAAGTCTAACAGTGATGAAAGCCCCATAGCCTGGTTCGTGCTTAACAGCGAAACCATGGATACGCTGCAACTGTCCGACTATGCCCAGCGCTTTATTGTCGACAGACTAGCTGTTGTGGATGGAGTTTCTAATGTCCGCATTGGCGGAGAGCGCAAATATGCCATGAAGATCTGGCTGGATCGCCGTGCAATGGCTGCTCGAGATATTACCGCCAGCGACATAGAGCGAGTGTTGCGAAACGAGAATGTTGAACTGCCAGCCGGTGAAATCGAATCTATTGACAGAGACTTTGCGGTACGTATTGCCCGAAGCTACAAAACCCAGGAAGACTTTAATAACCTGGTGATTAAACGCGGCGCTCAGGGTTACCTGGTGCGCCTTGGCGAAGTCGCCGATGTCCGCCTGGAAGCTGCAGATGTTGAAAGTACTTTCCGCGGTAATGGCAAAAACATGATTGGTCTGGGCATTGTCAAACAAGCCAAGGCCAACACCCTGGATGTAGTCGACAACGCCCGTAAAGAGCTGGAAAAAATCAAGCGTAACCTGCCTGAAGGCACCACCATTCAGGACAGCTATGACTCGTCGGTGTTTATTCGCGAGTCAATCGTAGAAGTATATCGCACCCTGGGCATTGCCATGGGCCTAGTAGTACTGGTGATTTTCATCTTCCTTGGCAACATTCGCGCTACGCTGATCCCGGCAATCACGGTACCGATTGCACTGATAGCCACCTTTACCTTTTTATTCGCCATGGGGTACTCCATTAACCTGCTGACCCTGCTGGCTCTGGTGCTTGCCATCGGACTGGTTGTAGATGACGCGATTGTGATGCTGGAAAACATCCACCGTCGTATCGAGCTGGGTGAGCCCAGGCTGCTTGCTGCTTATCGCGGTGCACGAGAAGTAGGTTTTGCTATTATCGCCACCACCTTAGTGCTGGTTGCGGTTTTCGTCCCTCTGGTGTTTATGGAGGGGCGCATCGGTGCCTTATTTACCGAGTTTGCCCTGGCAGTCAGTGCGGCAGTGATTTTCTCCAGCGTTACGGCACTTACCCTCTCGCCCGCATTGTGCTCTAAAGTACTCAAAGCCAGCAATAAAGAGAGTAAGTTTTCTCAGTGGATGGACAGCCAATTTGGTCGTCTGGAGTCTGCCTACCGTAATGTGATCAGCGATAACATCACGCGACGTTACAGCTTGATGTTGACGCTCGCATTAGCTGGCTTTGCAAGCTACGCCTTGTTCCAGCAAATCCCGTCAGAACTGACCCCCAAAGAAGACCGGGGAACTTTTTTCATCATGATGAATGGCCCGGAAGGTGCCAGTTATGAAAATAATGCCGCCAATATGGCCGAGATTGAACAACGTCTGCTGCCATATGTCGAAAAAGAAGAACTAAGCCGAGTGTTGGTACGCGTGCCTGGCTGGGGAGGCCGAGGTGGTGTCGCTATTGTCGGTATGCCTGACTGGGACGAGCGTAAACGCTCAACCTGGGAGGTGATGGGTGAGATCAGTGGCCAGATGCGTGAAGTCACCGATGTTCGAGCCTTTGCCATTATGCGTCGGGGCATAGGTGGAGGGGGTCAGTCCCGCCCTATAGAGTTCGTTCTGCAAGGTAATGACTACGACGAGCTGGTAGACTGGCGTGATCGTATTCTCAACCGTGCCCGCACCAATCAAGGCCTAGTCAGACTCGACCACGACTATAAAGAAACCTTTCCACAGTTTTTGATCAGCATCGACAAACTCAAGGCCGCCGATCTGGGAGTCTCCGTCAGTGACATTGGCCGCACACTTGAAACTATGCTGGGCCAGCGTCGTGTAACGACCTTTATTGACCGCGGCGAAGAGTACGACGTGATCCTCAAAGGCACCAAAGCAGACTTTAGTGCACCACACGACATCGCCGACATTTATGTCACTTCTCGCAGCGATCAACTGGTGCCGCTGGACAGCCTGATCACCATTCGCGAAGAAGCCACGGCGTCACGGTTAAATCGCTATAATCGAATGCGCTCCATTACCATTACTGCAAACCTGGCACCAGGTTATACACTGGAACAGGCGCTGGATTTCCTGAACCAGGTTGCAGCGGAAGAAAATGACATTGACGGGGCCGTCGACTACAAAGGCGAATCTCAGCTGTTTTATGAAGGCGCGTCGGCCATGACCTACGTCTTTATTTTGGCTCTGACCGTGACTTTCCTGGTACTGGCAGCGCAATTTGAAAGCTTTGTTCACCCGCTGGTGATCATGCTGACAGTCCCCCTTGGCCTGGTCGGTGCGATGTTTGGCCTGTACGCCACCGACAGCTCACTGAACATCTACAGCCAAATCGGAATAGTGATGCTGATTGGACTCAGTGCTAAAAATGGTATTCTGATCGTTGAGTTTGCCAACCAACTCAGAGACAAAGGTGTGGCATTCGAACAAGCCATTATCGATGCTGCGGTACAACGACTCAGACCCATAATTATGACCTCATTGACTACTGTGATGAGTGCCATTCCGCTGGTACTGGCTTCGGGCCCGGGCTCTGAAAGCCGTATGGTGATCGGGGTGGTGGTGTTTGCGGGGGTGAGCGTTGCGACCATCTTGACGCTGTTTGTGATCCCCTGTGCGTACAGTATGCTGGCGCGTCGCACTCAGTCACCTCAGGCAACCAGCGACAAGCTGCTAGAGCAGCATGACGCCCACCCGCAAACACAACAGGAACGGGAGATTTAATGATGAGCCAGCAAATTGCCACCTTTGGTGGCGGCTGTTTTTGGTGTATTGATGCCGCCTTTCGCAGAGTCCGGGGTGTCACGCAAGTGGCCTCTGGTTATGCCGGCGGTCATACCGACAACCCGACTTATGAACAGATCTGTACCGGTCAAAGCGGCCATGCCGAAGTGGTTCAGCTGACCTTTGATCCCCAGCAGGTAGACTTTTCAGTGCTGCTGGAGATGTTCTTTGCACTGCATGATCCTACCCAGCTGAATCGTCAGGGCAATGACATAGGTACTCAATACCGCAGCGTGGTGTTTTATCATAGTGAAGAGCAGCGAACGTTAACTCGGCGCTATATTGATGCGTTAGCGCCCTCACTGAGCGCGCCCATAGTGACCGAAGTGTCAGCCCAAACGCACTTCTACCCTGCTGAGCAGTATCATCAGGATTATTATACCAATAACCCTAATCAGGGTTACTGTAGCGTGATGATAGCGCCTAAATTAGCTGCATTCACAGAGAAGTTTGCCAAATATCTGGACGAATGAAATCCGCCCTTAAGATCAAAAAAGGAGGCTGATGCCTCCTTTTTACTGACGTTTAGAAAGTCACGCGCGCACCTACATAAACCTGACGGCCTGGCGGCTGATAAGGCAACAAGGTTCCCTCTGGCGTTTTACTGACAACCGAGTTGAAATAGGCTTTATCGGTCAGATTTTCCAGTCTCAGAGTCAGAGCAATCGGCTCCAGCAACTGATAATTCGCACTCAGGTTAAAGACAGTGTAAGACGGTAACTCCGTATCGAAGAAACTGATAGACGGGCGTTTATCACGATATTGCATCGCCAGTCTCACATCCAGCTTGTCCCATTGCTTAGACACCACATAATTGAACGCTTTGCTTGGGCGACGTGGCAAATCCGCACGCTTTTCTTTGTCTTTGGCATCCAGCAATGTCAGGTTTGCAGCATGCTCCAGGCCTAAAGCCGAGAACTGAGCACTCAGCTCAACCCCTTTCATCTGCGCACGCCCCACATTGGCAGGAACATACTTACTGGTCTGTGGATCAAACTCATTGCTGATCAGGTTGTCGATACGATTATCGAAAATAGCGACATCATAGCGCACAGTAGCCGTATCTACCGTTACGCCGAGCTCGTTATAGGTCCCTTCTTCGGGTTTAATTTCGGTATTTGGCAAGTACCAGGGGCTGTCTTTAACAAAGGCATTGGTCAGGCTTGGTGCACGAAATGCCGTACCATGATTAACCCGAAACGTGACGATGTCCGATGCTCTGAAACCCAGGTCTGCGGTATACGTATTTGCGCGACCATGATGCTCATAATCATCGCTGCGTACTACAGCGTTTAGCAACCAGCGACTTTGATCGTAAAACGCAGCTGCAAACACTGCCGTGTTATCACGCTCAGCAATCGAGAACTGAGCGCTCGATGAAGACAAGTCTTCATTGAGGCGGCTCACGCCCCCCATCACCTGAAGAGACTGCGTCATTTTATAACGGGCGCGGTACTCAATTTCATCTCGTTTGGTGCTGTAAATGTCATTTGGCGGTGGTGGTGTACCGTCTTTAGGCAATACAGACAGGAACTGCGTATTCTCTTCCTGTGCCAGACTAACAGACGCTTCCTGGCTCAACACATCCGATTGTTTCTGCCACACAAGTTTAGTGGTGTAATTATCAAACTCGTAAGCATCGTTGCCATAGGAGGAATCATAGTCTGCCTCCCCTTCGCTGCGCTGTGCATGCAAAGCAAGCTGCCCATACTGAGCCAGATCATAATTCAGTTTTACACCCATATTGGTGTTGTCATAGCCGTCACGATCATGCTCTTTGGTCCGAGGAAGTGCCGGATCTTTGGCCGTCACGTCATAACCATCTGTGGTTTCATAACCAAAATGATAGTTTACCGTCAGTTTATCTGCCTCAAACTGACCAGCCAGCTGAGCCCGCCATAGTTACGACTGCCAGAGGTCAGCGCCAGCTGATGTCCTTTCTGTTCCCGGGTAATAATGTTGATCACCCCTGCAACTGCATCTGAGCCATGAATAGCAGCACGCGCCCCTTTAAGGACTTCCACACGTTCAATACTGTTAACCGGAATATTGGTAAAAGACACATCACCCGAGTTTGCGTCACTAATACGTACACCATCAACCAACACTAAAGTGTATTTAGTCGCCGCACCGCGCACAAACACACTGGCTTTTTGGCCGTAACCACCACTGCGTACAACATCGATACCTGCGAGGTTGTTCAGCAATGTCGGCAGGTCACGTACGTTAGCTCGTTCGATTTCAGCACGCTCAACCACTGTCACAGATGTCAGCGTATCTACACTGGCTTGCTCGAACTTGTTCGCCGTAATCGTAATATGTTCAATGTCTTGTGCGCAAAGCGCAGAAAAAGGTAACACAGCCAGCAGAGCTGTGGTTAAAGCAGATTTTTTAAACATGAGTTCCCCTGATCCACGCCCACCGCGTGAACTACAACTATTGAGTGTGTTTCAGGGCCGGTTTCCGGACTTACCTGTAACAGCAGGAAGGACTGTCATAGGTTCACCGTTGCGGGGGCAGTGCTGGACTATTACCGACTCCATAGGCAGTCACCAGCTTCCCGATTATTCAGATCTTTGAGAGACTCCAGGCTCCTGATCTGACACCCTGAAAAGTTGGCGCTATTGTCGGAGATTTGAGAACAAAAATCAATGGACGTCTAGCATGCTAAAACACAGGTAATATTTAGCATGCCAGATGTAAGAAGGTAAGCTGAGAGGTTAATCTCGGAAGTTTTTAAACTGGAAAGGCTGACCCAGCTCAGCGCCGCGGATCAGCTGCATGGTTTCCTGCAGATCGTCACGCTTCTTGCCAGTAACACGCACGGTTTCACCCTGAATAGACGCCTGTACCTTAATCTTAGAATCTTTGATGGCCTTAACCACTTTCTTCGCCATGTCTTTGTCGATCCCCTGTTTAAGCATCACTTTACGTGACACATACTTACCCGACTTTTCAACGTCTTTCAGCTCAAAGCTGGCCACGTCCAGACCACGCTTTGCGGCTTTGCCTACCAGCATGTCAAATAATTGCATTACTTGCTGCTCAGATTCACTTTTTAACGTGATCACTTCGTCTTTCAGCTCAAACGACGCTTCTACACCACGAAAGTCAAAACGCGTGCTCAGTTCACGATCCGCGTTATCAACTGTGTTTCTCGCTTCAGTCATATCAATTTCAGACACAATGTCAAAAGAAGGCATATCTAGCTCCTGGATAATGTTTTTCCGGATTATAGCAACCCAAAGGCTGCGACGCGACTACACTCTCATCGCTCGTTTTCATATTTGGAACTGACAGTCTCTGCTTCATCCTATTTTCAGATTTCGGTGATATACTGGCCTTTTAATCCCTGATGATTTGGAAGTATTTGTGGCACGCCGACTTTATCAATGCCTGTTGTTACTCTCTCTGGCTGTATGCACTTTTCTATTCGCTAAAGAAATTCAGGCCAATCAAATTGTGAAATTCGCTCACGCGGATAAGGTTGCACATTTTGGCGTGTTTTTTGTCTTGGCTTTTTTCTCTCATCATGCATTCAGGTTTCGGATCTGGTTTCACCTTATGCTCCTGACATTCTACGGGGCGGGAATTGAATTGATGCAGGATTCTTTGCCATACCGACAAGCTTCATGGGGGGATTTTATCGCTGACATTGCAGGTGCCTTAAGCTACTTCTTTATTTACTGGGTTTACTGCCGTAAAACCGGAAAACGCTATGCCTGAATTATTCATTGTTGGCAAAGGGGCGGTCGGTTTACTACTGGCTGAGCGACTGGCACAAACCTACTCTGTCACACTGATCACAAGGTCGCCAACACAGACCGTTTTTGCTCAACATGCCGAATGCACTCGTCCTCTTGAGGTCAAGTGCCTGAGCTGGCAGGAACTGGCAAAGCAGGGTATCCGCATAGATTTATGCATCGTTCCCGTTAAATCGTATCAACTAAGCGCGGCATTTGCTGCGCTCAGGCCGCACCTGAGCCCGGGGGCCAATGTTATTTTCAGCCATAACGGGATACAGGCACTTGAGCCAGTTACCGCTGAGCTATCTGTTCAACAGGGGCTCTTTTTTCTGTCCACCAGTATGGGAGGCTGGAAACCCGACGCCAACACCGTCGCGTTCACCGGCCCGGGTTTAAGTGTCTTTGGCCCCTGTAACACGGCGGCTCAACAGCGAGCTTCATCGCTGTTTGACACTTTGATAAGCCCTCACCTTGTTCCTGCACAATTGTCCGACGATATTGCGCGACTACGCTGGCAGAAGCTGTGCGTTAACCTGGCTATTAATCCTCTCAGTGCTCTTAGCGGACTGAAAAATGGTCGCCTGCGCGCCCCCTGTTATGCGTCGAAAGTTTTGGGAGTACTGAGTGAGGCATGTACCGTTGCCAACCATGTTGGTGTACCTCTTAAACTACATGAAGAGCTACATCGGGCATATCAGGTTATGACGCTTACCGCCGACAACTTTTCGTCTATGGCTCAGGACGTAAAACATCAAAGACGTACGGAGATAGATGCGATGTGTGGTTACATTGTTGAACTGGCAAATCAATATGGATTATCCGTGCCACACAATATGAATTTATTAGCCAGCGTGCGAGCGTTACACCCGGTGGAAAATACAGCAGGAATTGGCTGAGCATCAGTGCTTTGCTCAGCCAGGGTAGAGATCAGGGCTGTACTATGGACGATAAACTCTGACGTTAGCAAAGCCGTTTTCATGTAGGATCAAGGCTTGTAACTGACTCATCACACCTTTACTGCAGTACAGGTAGTAGTCTTTGTCTTGTGGTAAATCACCAAACTTGGTGGCAAGACGGAAAAATGGCAAATGGATCACTTCAATACCATCCAATTCTAATGGATCGGCATCTTCTTCTTCCGGTGAGCGAATATCAACCACAACAGCGCCTTCCGGTAACTCGCTGACATTCTCCGCTTCTTTAACTTCTTCTTTCGCTTCTGCTTCAATCTCACGAATGTCTTTCACAACGGCATTTTCTACCACAGTGTCCAGCACATCAAAGTCAAACTTACTTTCTTCGGCCTCGATTTTTTCCAACTTGGCCTTAACCGTCGGCTTTTTCGAAATCACGCCACAGTACTCAGGCATGGACTCCGCCATTTCACAAGTGCCAATCTGGCGCGCAATACGAATAATCTCTTCTTTATCATATTGGATCAGAGGACGTAAGATCAGTGTCTCGGTGACGCGGTCAATGACGTTGAGGTTTGCCAGTGTCTGGCTGGACACCTGACCAATACACTCACCGGTTACCAAAGCCTGAATACCAAATCGCTCTGCCACAGCAGAACCTGCGCGCATCATCATACGCTTCAGCACCACACCCATCTGGCTACTTTCAATGTTTTCCAGGATCTCGGCGACCACAGGTTCAAAGTCAACGGTAATAAAGCGTACTTTATGGGTTGAGCTGTATTGTTTCCACAAATAGTGGCTGACCTGCTTTACACCTATCTCGTGCGCAGCGCCACCTAAGTTAAAGAACAGAAAGTGGGTTCTCGCACCTTTGCGGATCATCTGGTAGCTGGCCACACCAGAGTCAAAGCCACCCGACATCAAAGACAATACATCTTCCTGAGTTGGCAGTGGGAAACCACCCATGCCCAGGTGTTTAGTCGTTACGATATAGGCTCGGTCGCCTTTTACCTCAATCTTAACCGTCACATCGGGTTTGCGTAGCTGTACGCGAGCTCCCGGTACATGCTGGTTCAGACCACCGCCGACATATCTTTCTACATCACCGGAGGTAAAGTCATGATTGCCCTGGCGCTTAACGCGCACACAAAAAGTCTTGTTTTCGATCTGCGGGCCAACCAGAGGTAAGGCTTTTTGATAAATGTCGTCCAGGGTTTCAAAAGTGGTTTCCTGTACTTCCAGAAACTGAACAATACCTGGGATGCGGCCAAGGCCACTGATGAAGGCTTTGCGAATTGCAGGATCTTCACTGTGCGTCACTACCGTAATATTGTCCCAGTTATTTTTACCGTCACTTTTTCATCAAAGCGGCATAGCACCAGTTTGATGTTACGCTCGAGTACCATAGTAAAACGTTTGCGAACCGATTTACTTTTGATCACGATTTCGGGGTGCAGTTTGACGATAAATTTAAACATAGAAGTCACTCTTGGTTTGGACATGAATGCGCAATTGGCGCGCCGACAACGGGCGCGCGATTATAGCAGACTTATTAAAGACTAGGAAATATACAGAGGATAACCAGCTTTTTCTGGTGTGTGGGCTCAGGCAATACTGGGCAATGCGGCGTCTGCCATTGCCTGGTAGTGCTGTTGTAGTTGTTCGATTTTGTCCCGGCTGAGCGCAGTGGCATAAGGTTTAAACAACATTAATACCTTCACAATGCCATTATAGATATCCTGTTGTTCTAACACGCCAGTCATTCTGCGCGCTTTAACATAGGGCGTCCAAAAGCTCACCACCATTTTTAGCATATGTGCTAACTCATTGGCATCGTCGTCACTGATGGCAATCACATCCACCTCGCGCAAACCAAGAACGACCGCTTTCACTTGCTCGAATAGCCGTGCCTGAAAGGCGATATAGTCTTTTTTCAGCACATCATCGCGCGCCAAGATATCATTCAGGTTGTCATAGAAAAAATGATAACGCCACATCAGTTCAAACAGCGAATCCAGATACTGAGTCAGTTGCTCAACCGGTTCATCGTGGGCTGCTAACGGCTTAAAATGGGTACTCAGGTGCTCACTGTATAGGGCAAAAATATTGCGAATAATGTCTTCTTTGTTTTTAAAGTGGTAATACAGATTACCGGGACTGATCCCCATGTTAGAAGCGATGTGATTAGTAGTGATTGTTCGCTCGCCATGTAAGTTAAATAAGGCGATGCTGGTACGAATAATTTTTTCCTTGGTGTTCATATTCGGTTCTCTGATAACACGTAATTAATGAGGCAATAATGACCGTTCGGTTATAACGCACAGTGAAAATAGCACTAAATGGGAATAACATTAAATTTTCATTTTGAAATCAGACCAGTGATATTGTGCTGCAAGCTTGATAATATAGGCCAAATTTGAATTGTTATGACCTAAACATGCAAGTAACCGCTTTATACCCGGGCACCTTTGATCCACTCACCAATGGACATGCCGATTTAATCAAACGCGCGGCCAAAATGTTCGATACTGTCATTTTAGCCATCGCACACAACCCCAACAAAAAACCCTGCTTTAGTTTGGAAGAACGCGTTGCTTTGGCCAAAGAGGTCCTGGCGGCACATAACAACGTTAAAGTGATTGGCTTCACCGGATTGCTGGTAGATCTGGCTAAACAACAACAAGCCAATGTGTTGATCCGTGGGATCCGGGCTGTTTCAGATTTTGATTATGAGTTTCAGCTGGCTAATATGAATCGCCGTTTGTTCCCTGAACTGGAAAGCGTATTTCTGACCCCATCGGAGAAAAACTCGTTTATCTCCTCCACTTTAGTCAAAGAAGTAGCCTTACATCATGGTGATGTCAGTGAATTTGTCAGCCCACTGGTGGCTAAAGCCCTTGAGGAAAAATTACACGGATGAAATTCAACTATTTAATACTCAGTGGCCTTGCACTGGCTTCAGCACAAGCGGTATCTTCCCCCTGGATTGATGCGCAGCAGAGCCACCTCAAACACTCCATCGACCTGCTGGTAAGCGCTGGCATTATTCAACGACCAGTCAATCAATATCCACTGATGTGGAATGGTCTGGTAGATGACCTCTCCGGTGTAGACAGCGAACAATTGCCTGCGGACGCACAGTTTGCGCTACAACACCTAAATCATGCAATGCGCATGGCTAAACAAAGCCAAAGCTCAGGTTTTTTGACCCACTATGGCGATGAGCAGTCAATGCCAGCCGGGTTTGGACAACAAACACGTGCGCGTAGTGGTGTAAGCAGTTATGGCCAAATCAAGGGGAACAATGTAAGCGCGCGAGTTCAGGTGAACTATGCGGACAATGCGCTCGATGGCAAGCAATTTAACCATCATGGCAGCCATCTGGCTGTGTTACTGGGAGACTGG
The DNA here is from genome assembly GCF_004014715.1 of Pseudoalteromonas sp. R3. Taxonomy (NCBI): domain Bacteria; kingdom Pseudomonadati; phylum Pseudomonadota; class Gammaproteobacteria; order Alteromonadales; family Pseudoalteromonadaceae; genus Pseudoalteromonas; species Pseudoalteromonas sp. R3. Next base: position 545,635 of record NZ_CP034835.1, on the reverse strand, counting down.
GCATTTAGTGCCGAACGGCTCGATTACTGGTGGGGCCCGGGCAATGAAAACGCGCTACTACTGTCTAACAATGCCACGCCCATGAAAGCACTGCGTATCAGCAGAGCAAATACCAATTACAGTGGACCAAGCTTTTTTTCCTTTGTCGGACCCTGGCAGATCACAGCCATTGCTGCCAAACAACGACCTAGCTTGGCCGTGGATGAAGAAAGAGATTTCTGGGGGATGCGCGTGTCAGCTTACCCATTGCCGGGGCTTGAAATTGCGTATGCAACCACCGCAAGTGATTTTGTCTACCAGACAACCCCTGGTGATGAATCTGAAAACCAGCAGCGTCTGAGCAGTGTGGATTTCAAATACTCTTCGCGCGTGGCTGGCCTGCCTGCGGCCGTATATGGCGAGGTAAGCGGAGACAATGACAGAGGTGCTTTGCCTGAACATCGCTTGTTTACCTTAGGTGCAGAAGCGTTCTGGGGTACACAAGAATACCGCATTAAATCTTACCTTGAGTACAGCGATACTGAGATCGATTGCCAGCCACAGCAAGCCAGCTTTCAGTGTCATTTTGCTACTGCGGGTAAAGGGAGTGATTATTTTGAGCGAGGCCGCTGGCTTGGCGCTCACATAGGTCCTCAGGCCAAATCTGTCAGTCTGGGCGCTGATTATTATGGCTTAGGTGGCTATGGTGGCTATGCCAAACTGAAGCGGCTTGAATTTAACGCGCTTGATGTAGACAGAGATTTACTGCAAGTGGGTTATCAACAGGGACTGTTTAATGGTTTATTGAAAGTCGACTTAGCATACTGGCGGGATAAAGGTGCAACTGATTCAAACAACGAAACATCCGCCTCAGTGAGTTGGGAATACCGATTCTGATTAAAATAAAGCGCCCAACCAGGCGCTTTAGCTAAACAGTGGGTTCAGGCCACAAACTGGCAGGGAATACGCGCAGGTTCCGCTACCTGCAACATAAATTCCATCGCTACTTCATCACAGTTGTTTTTACGTAAGCACAGCTCACAGTCTTTCATCACTTTTTCAGGAAGACTTTCCTTATTACATCCACTAAAGCCCTGCTTATCGAAAAAGCCGGGAACTCGAGTCAATACGATAACCCGCTTCAGTGCCAGGCGTTTGGCTTTATCCAGTAAATGCGATACCAGCAACTGCCCCTGGCCTTTCACCTGCACCGAGGGGTCGACCCCGAGTGAACGGATCTCGGCCAGACCCGTGTCATAAATGTACAGTGATGCACAGCCAGTCACCTTGCCATTCACCTCAGTTACAGCAAACTCATTGATACTGTGGATCATATCGCTTTTGGCTCGGGGCAGGTTTTCACCTACCTTAGCCCAGTATTGGATCAGTCCGGCAATGGCTTCTACATCGTTTAACGTGGCATCACGAACCGTGATTTGCTGTTTTTTTTTCACTGCACTGATGGCCGCTGACACTTGCTGTAAAGAGGTTCCCCCTTTGGCGCTGCGTGCCGCAATACAAGCATCCAGTTGCAATACCGGGTAGACATCCTGGTCGATCTGCGCACACACAGACTGAAATTGAGCCAGACTCAGATCTTCGAGGTTTTTACCCTCGCTCAACGCCAGTTGTACCAACTGACCAACAATATGGTGCCCTTCACGGAACGGGATCCCTTTTGCCACAAGGTAATCTGCCAGCTCAGTAGCATTTGCATGTCCGCCCTGCGCTGCCTGTTTGGTTTTTTCGCCATTGACCTTAACGCTTTCGATACAGGACTGTGCCATATGCAACGCTGCCAGCCAGGTTGGCATGGCATCGAATACGCCTTCTTTGTCTTCCTGCATATCTTTGTTGTAGGCCAGCGGCAGTGCTTTTAATGTCATCATCATGGCGCTGAAAGCCCCAAACACACGGCCGGTTTTACCCCGGATCAACTCCAGGGCATCGGGGTTTTTCTTTTGCGGCATTAAAGAGGAGCCGGATGTCACATTATCTCCCAGCTCAATAAAGCCGGCCTCGCCAGAGTTATAAAAAATCATATCCTCGGCAAGACGTGACAAATGCAACATGGAAATAGACGCACAGCTGAGTAACTCCAGCACAAAATCTCTGTCAGATACCGCATCCAGGCTATTGCGCGTGGCACAGCTAAACTTCAGCTCAGCAGCCAGCTGCTCCCTGTCGATATCATAGGCGGTACCTGCCAGTGCACCGCTGCCAAGCGGGCATTCATTTAAGCGTGTTACCGCATCCTGCAAACGTGATGTATCGCGCTCCAGCATTTCTACATAGGCCATACACCAGTGACTAAATAGCACTGGCTGTGCCCGTTGCAAGTGGGTGTAACCGGGTAAAATCGTGCCAAGTTCTCGCTGGGCTAAAGCAACAAAAGCCGCTTTTAACATATCCAGCGCTTCAAGGATTTTGTAAGCACTGTCACGACACCATAAACGAAAGTCGGTGGCTACCTGATCATTACGGCTACGACCTGTGTGCAGCTTTTTGCCCAGATCGCCGACTTTATCAATCAGACGCGCCTCAACATAAGAATGAATGTCTTCATACCCTGCCGTGGCAATGGCATCCGGATCCGCACTGGCCTCGTCTAGTAACGCTTGCAAAGCGGCAACCAGTTGAGCGTGTTCATCTTCATTGAGGACTTGCACCTGTTTGAGCGCGCCCGCCCAGGCAATCGAACCGACAATATCCTGCTCAGCCAGTTGGTAGTCAAACGGCAAGGAATCATTAAATTGTTTGAAGGCCGCATCCGGCCCAGACGAAAAGCGTCCACCCCACAGTGCCATGTTACTTTACTCCTCTGATCACCGTTATTTAACTGACTTTTGTTTGTTCAGTGCTGCAATGCGACTCGACAACGAGAACAAACGGATAAAGCCTTCGGCATGAGACTGATCATACACATCGTCCTCTCCGAAAGTCGCAAAATCTTCGCTGTACAAGCTGTTTACCGAGCGTTTTTGCACCGCGCTGACCTGACCTTTATACAGCTTCAGGACCACCTCCCCCGTAGCCACCTGAGCCAGTGACTGGGCCGCGGCCAGTAACGAATCTTTCAACGGCGTGAACCAACGTCCGTCATATACTAAGTGGGCAAACTCACTGGCCACAGTTTCTTTCCATTTACGACTGGCTTTGTCCAGAACCAACTCATCAATGGCCTGAAGCGCCGCCACCATAACAGTGCCTCCCGGGGTTTCGTAACAGCCCCGCGACTTCATCCCCACCAAACGGTTTTCAACAATATCAATGCGACCTACACCATGTTTGGCAGCAATTTCGTTGAGCGTCAGCAGGCAATGATAAGGGCTGAGGTTTTGGCCATTCACCGCCACTACCTGACCGGACTCAATCTGTACACTGACCAGTTCCGCTTCATTGGGCGCCTGCTCAGGTGATACCGTCCAGGTCCAAACCTGATCGCTGGGCTGATTCCAGGGATCTTCCAGTTCGCCACCTTCGTGAGAGATATGCCAGGCGTTAGCATCACGGCTATAGATTTTGGTTGCGGATGCTGCACACGGGATATTGCGCTCGGCAAGATAGTCCAGCAAGGATTCCCGACTCGACAACGACCACTCACGCCATGGCGCGATCACCTCAAGATCAGGCGCAAGTGCGGCAAAGCAAGATTCAAAACGCACCTGATCATTGCCTTTTCCGGTACAACCGTGAGACAGCGCATCCGCACCTACTTTGCGAGCGACCTCAACCTGTGCTTTGGCGATAATTGGCCGCGCCATGGAAGTGCCCAACAAATAAGTCCCTTCGTATACCGCACCGCTTTGCAAAGTCGGGTATATGTACTCACTGACCAGCTCGGCTTTCAGATCGACGATGTGGCATTCACTGGCGCCGGATGCAAGCGCTTTTTCTTCTACCCCCTGAAGCTCTTCATCCCCTTGCCCGACATCGGCCACAAACGCAACAACTTCACAGCCGTAATTTTCTTTTAACCAGGGCACAATAGCCGACGTATCCAGACCACCAGAGTATGCCAGAACGACTTTTTTGATATTTTTCATGATATTTTTACCTTAATACTTAAATCTTGTTAGCTCAGACGAGCTGCTTGTTCATAAGCGCCAGTAACAGGGCATTTTGTGCGTGCATACGGTTTTCTGCCTGTTGCAGGATCCGCGCTTTAGGGCCGTCCATCACCTCTGAGGTGATCTCATAGCCCCGGTGCGCAGGCTGGCAATGCAGCACTGTGCTGGCCCCGGTTTGCTCGAGTAGTGTTTGATTAAGCTGATACGGCATAAAGGTGGTTTTTGCCTGCTCCAGTGAAGTATCGCTGCCCATAGACACCCAAGTGTCTGTGTACAAAGCATTCGCACCGGCTGCGGCTTCAATACGGTCACTGATCAGCACAGATGCACCATTCACTGCGGCGATTTGCTCTGCCTGTTTTACTATTTGCGCATCAGGCGAATGCCCTTTAGGACACACAGCGACAAAATCTGCTCCCAGCGTTGCTGCCAGCAGCAATAAAGATTGGCACACATTGTTTCCCTCACCCAGATAAGCCAGTTTGATCTGACTAACATCGCCAAATACTTCCTGCAAAGTCAGAAAGTCTGCAAGCGCCTGACATGGGTGATAGAGGTCACACAGGCTGTTCACCACCGGAATATCAGAATGCTCCGCCAGCACCTCCAGGGTATGATGGGAAGAAACACGCGCTACCAATGCATCGGCCCAGGTGGCAATGTTCAGCGCAAAATCCTGCACGGATTCACGACTGCCCATTGCGCCGTTTTGCTGATCCAGATAGACCGCATGGCCACCGAGCTTGTTGATACCAATGTCGAACGACAAGCGGGTTCTGAGGCTGGGTTTTTCGAATAAAGTGACCACAGATTTGCCCGCCAAAGCATGTGCAAATTCCTGTGGCTGCTGTTTGATATCACTTGCCAGGGCAAGGAGTTTCAGAGCCTGGCTTTTATCAAATTCCAGACCGGTAATAAAGTGAGTCGACATAAGGCTTCCTAAGGTAAAATGTGAGTACCGACGTGCTGCCCGGCTATCAGGGCAACCAAGTTGTCTGGCTTTTGCCAGCTGGAGATGTACACCCCACGTCGTAAATGTCGGGCAGCGTGAAGACTGGTCTTAACTTTGACCTCCATCCCGCCCACAATCACCTTCTGTGCTATCAGTTGTTCTATCTGCTCACTATTTAGCTGCGCCAGTGGTTGGCCAGCACCGTCCAGGACCGCTTCAACATCGGTCATAAAGATCAGTTCGCCGCCCAGCTGATGTGCCAGCGCAGCCGCCGCTTCATCCGCGTTGACATTAAACAGCGCACCATCTGCGCCTATGCCAATTGAACTCACCAGCGGCAATCTGCCGGTTGCCAGCAGATCGGGGACCAAGCTTTCATGATGCGGCTCACAACTACCAACTTGTCCCAGCGCCTTAAGCTTTTGCGAAGCCATCAGGCCCGCTTCATATAAGCTGATCCCAACGGGGTTTAAACCCGCCGTGATTGCCTGAGCCATTAACTGCTTGTTTGCACACCCCGCAAGCGCACCAACAATATACGGCATTTGCTCTTTAGGGCTGATCCGTAACCCCTGATGCTTGGCAGTGGCAAACCCGGCATCACTCAACCAGCTGTCTACCAAAGCACCACCACCGTGGACCACCACAAAGTCGTGCGTGCTGTCTTGTTGCGCTAATAAATAAAGTGCTTTGAATAAGTCATGGGCGGCGTGCTCTGAGTTAAGCACTGCACCACCCAGTTTAATCACCCAAATTTTTTTATCTGTCATAAGTTACCCCATCAACCCTTGTTCATGCGGATACTGACTGGCCAGATTCATACACTGCAGTGCCTGTCCTGCCGCGCCTTTCAATAGATTATCTATGGCCACTGTGACAATCAGTTGCTGCCCCTGTTGCTGCCAGCCGATATCAACATACGCACGGTTGGCAACTCCTTTGATTGAAGGCATGTTTGCACCTTTGAGGCGGATCAACGGCTCGTCTGCCAGCACCTGATAGGCTTGTGCAACCTGATGCTCTGAAACGCCCGGCTTGAGTGAGACATAGATGGTTTCCAGAATACCCCGAGGGAAATTCCCCAAATGCGGCGTAAACAACACAGGGTGCTCGAGATAACGCTCAATTTCCGGAGTATGACGATGGTTAAACAGACCATAGGGTGCCAAAGATACCTCACAAAAATGGGTAGTGAGGCTGGCTTTACGGCCCGCACCGGTCACACCTGATACAGCATTGATGATAATGGTGCTGTCACTGAGCAAGTCAGCCTGTTTAAGCGGTTTAAGTGCGTTCAGAGCGGCAGTTGGATAACAACCTGGTACCGCCACCAGCTGAGCTTCGCTCAGTGATCCGCCATACCACTCCACCAGACCGTAACGCGCTTTGTCCAGCCATTGTGAGTAAGGGTGGCTGAAGCCATAGTATTGTTCATAATCCGTGCTGCTTTTGAGGCGGTAAGCACCTGACAAATCGAATACTTTCTTGCCCATTTTAAGGAAGGTCTGAGCCAGCTCTACGCTGACTTTATGGTCAGTACAAAGGCAGACATAGTCGACATCGCTGTCGGCTATGTCTGCAAACGTCTCATCCGTCAAAGGGAGCAGGGAGACATCTAGTAAACCTGTGTGTTCAGGATATAGCTCACTCAGATATTTCCCTTTATCCAGACTATGTGCTGACACATAACAGCCACTCAGTTTCAAACCCGGGTGGCGGGCCACCAAACTGGCCAGCTCTGCGCCGCTATATCCGCTGGCGCCAACAATTGCTACGTTAAACATCGATAACTCTTATAAATTAGTAAACAAAAAAACCATATATCTGCTATTGATGATGTTATCGTCGCATTGTTGCATCCTCTATATTTATGCTAAAAAAATGAATTGATATTCACCTTACATACATATAGATTTTTATGCAACAGGTTTGAATAAATATTTTTAGGATACTGCAATGTCATTACCCGACTTTAAAACTATGTACCGCGAGCTGATTGCCCGGCCCTCTATCAGTGCCCTCGATCAGACGCTCAACCAAAGCAATAGAGCGGTCATTGAACTGCTCGCTCAATGGTGTGAACAACTGGGTTTCAGTATTGAAATCGCAGAGCTACACAGTGCACCTGGCAAGTTCAACTTACTCGCCAGAAAGTGTCCGCCGGGCCTGACAGACCAAGCAGGAGGCCTGATGCTAGCCGGACACACAGACACCGTGCCCTTTGATGACAGTCGCTGGAACTTTGATCCCTTTACCCTCAGCGAACAGGATAATCGTCTGTATGGCTTAGGAAGCATTGATATGAAAGGATTTTTTGCCTTTGTATTGAAAGCACTGGAAGATCTTCAAGCTATACCACAAAGCGCCCCGATCATGATCCTGGCCACCGCAGATGAGGAGATCACCATGGCCGGTGCACAAGAGGTCGCACGCCACAGCAACCTTAAGCCAACCCGTTGTATCATTGGAGAGCCGACCGATATGGTCCCTGTGTACACCCACAAGGGACATATGTCTTCGGCGATTCGCGTCACGGGTCGCTCGGGGCACAGTTCCGATCCAGATCGTGGCTTAAATGCCATCGAGATAATGCAGCAGGTGATGACCAATCTGTTACAGTTAAAAGAAGATTTAAAGAATAAATATTCACTTGAGGATTTTGCAATTCCTTACCCGACCTTGAATTTAGGTCATATTCACGGAGGCGACAACGCCAACCGAATTTGTGGCTGCTGTGAGCTGCATATTGACCTGCGCCCCCTGCCCGGACTCAGCATCGCAGAGCTCCAGGCCTTGTTACTTCAAGCCGTAGCCCCGATCAATGCGCGTTACCCCGACAGCGTATCTGTGATTGACTTGCACGATCCCATTCCTGCCTTCCATGGCACACGGGATTGCTCCTTGGTAAAACTGGCTGAAAAAATTTCAGGTCAGCAGGCCGTAGCCGTGAATTATTGTACAGAAGCACCGTTTTTACAGCAGCTAGGTTGCGAGACAATTGTAATGGGACCCGGCTCGATTGCGCAGGCACATCAACCAGATGAATACTTGGCAATGGAGAAAATCAAACCCAGTCAGCAGATCCTGACGGAGCTGATCAGGCAGCAATGTTTTGCCTGATCAGCTTAGCGCAGTGTAATAACATGTAATTGAAAGACCCCTTCTCAACGACTATACCTGAACAGATGTAACACATAGTCGGTATCAGCTTGCCTGCATGCGACCCGTCAATCGTATCTCTGAGCAGGCTTTTACCTGTTAAAGATGTGCCGTTGCTTTATGGCTGCGGTGCATTCTGGCCGTTCGGGGCCATCGACTGTCAGCATAGGACGCCGCAATATCTGTCTACTGGCAAGGAAGGGGCAAAAGATGTGCAAACCACTCTGTCATAGTAATTACCATGGCATCTGTCGTGATCTAAGCCGCTATTCACACAGCAAGCTGAACACTGTTTGCTGCGCTGTTTTCCTTCCTCTGATGTGTGCCGCTCGTACATTTCTCTTATCACTTAATCAGGGGCAAACTTATGTACAGACTGACCGATTTTTATCGCCTCAGTGCCACTCTGACTGGCTACGATCTGGTCGAGTTACAAGGCACGGGCGTGGGTCCCACTTATTGTAAGACACTCAGTCAATGGGTTCGTCAGGACGTTATACAGGAACTCTATCACCGAGCAGAGGAGATTGGCTCGCTTGAGTGTGAATCTAATCAGGCGCAATTTTACGACCGTATCTGGAACTGCGCCAAACTGGGCCCGGTTGCCAAAAACATCATCAAGATGTGGTACCTCTCCATCTGGTATCAGCTGCCTGCCGACTGGAATGCCCTGTATGGGGTTGATGATTTCAGCGCCGACAAAAAGCCCGTTGAAGACTATGTGATCTCCAGCAATGCCTATATCCAAGGCCTGGTCTGGAATGCCCTGGGCAGCCACCCCATGGGCGCAAAGCAACCTGGGTACGGCACCTGGGCCTTTCCCGGCCAATCAGCGAAACCATTTAACCTGGATTAGGAAATCAGCATGACACATCATCATAAAGAATACGACGTAGTCATCGTCGGGGCCGGTATTGCAGGCGCCATTATGGCTAAACAGCTGGGTGAGCAAGGCAAAAAAGTCCTGATCCTGGAAGCTGGCACGGGGACTGACGGACGTTTCTTCGATCAGGGCAAAGAGAAAGGCTATGAGTCATACATGGAGCGTTTTTTCACGGCCATGGCCAAGATCCCTAACGCGCCCTATCCCAACAACCCCAATGCCCCGCAACCTTTGGTCACTGATATTCAAAAGCCACCGCTTGATAAGCCCGTCAGTGATCATGGCTATTTTGTCCAGTATGGTCCGGATCCGTTTGCCAGTACCTACACCCGCAGTGAAGGCGGCACCACCTTGCACTGGTTGGGCACCTGCCTGCGTATGCTGCCCGAAGACTTTGAGCTGAAAACACGCTTTGGTCGCGGCCGGGACTGGCCGATCAGCTATCAGGATTTACAACCCTGGTACGAAATCGCTGAACAACATATTGGGGTCTCGGCCAATGCCGATGTGCAGACCTATCAGCAGATTGATAACCCCAGCGTACAACTGCCGTTTGAAGAAAACTACGATTATCCGATGGAGCAAATTCCGCAGAGCTTTTTGGATCAGTATCTCGCCAAAGGACTTCAGGGTATGCAAGTTGAAATTGACAGCCAGCCCTACCCCATTGATGTGGTTGCCACACCTCAGGGGCGCAACGGCATGCCTCGGGGTGATTATCGCCCTGTAGGCGCAGTGGGCAACCCGGATCTTGGTCAGCGCTGCGCGGGTAATTCTAACTGTGTGCCTATCTGCCCTATTCAGGCCAAATACTCAGCCCTGAAAACGCTGGAGCAAGCGAAAAACACGGGTAACGTGACCATAGAGACTCAGGCGGTGGCCTACAACCTGGAGGTGGACCATAAAACACAGAACATCTCTAAGGTCCACTACAAACGCTACCACTCTACCAAATCCGCAGCGTATGACGATAAAAAGGTCAAAGGCAAAGTTGTGGTACTGGCCGCCCATGCCGTTGAAAACGCCAAGCTATTGCTGGCCTCTAATGTGGCGAACTCCAGTGATCAGGTTGGTCGTAACCTGATGGACCACCCAACTATGCTGACCTGGGGCCTGATGCCCTGCAAAATCGGCGCATTTCGGGGCCCTGGTTCAACCTCCGGGATCCCCTCTCTTCGAGGCGGGGCATTTCGCGCAGAGCAAGCCGCGTTTCGTATTGAGATAGGCAACTGGGGCTGGAGCTGGCCAGAAGGTGCGCCGATTGCGACCGTGCCAGAGCTTATCGATGAGCAAAACTTATTTGGCCCGGCCCTGCGTCACAAAATCGCCGAAGAGTACCCGCGCATGTTCCGCTTTGGCTTTTTGGTGGAGCAGCTTCCCGACCCCAATAATCGCGTCACCATAGACGATCAATACCGGGACCAGCTGGGCAACTATCGACCGGTGATCCATTACAAAGTCACCGACTATACCCGTGCTGGTATGGCACAGGCTAAGGAAGTATCAGATGCTATTTTCCAACGCCTGGGTGTGGAGCCTTTTACCAAATACAAAGCCAACGATCCGGGCTATGTGCAGTATCAAGGCAAAGGCTATGTCTACAATGGCGCCGGGCACCTGGTCGGCACGCACCTGATGGGCGATGATCCTAAAACCTCAGTGGTAAACCGTGAACAACGCAGTTGGGATCACCCCAACCTCTACCTGGTTGGCTGCGGTAATATGCCCACCATTGCGACCAGTAATCCGACTTTGACCATGGCAGCACTGACCTTCTGGGCTGCTGACAACGTGTTAAACGCACTCGACCAGTATTAATGAGGGACCTGCCATGTATCACAAACTGCAAAAACGTCCGATAGAAACGCTCGAACAGCTGCACTACGACCTGCAACTGGCCATTGAACTGGAGTTCTCAACATTACCAGTCTACCTCACCGCCTTGTATTCCATTGAGGAAGGCACCAACCAATGTGCCTATACAGTGATCCGCTCGGTCGTTATGGAGGAGATGTTTCATCTGACCAATGCTGCGAATCTGCTGATTGCCACCGGAGGTAGCCCGGCGATTAACAGTCCGGAATTCCTACCCACATTTCCGACTAAGCTACCTGACGGCGAAACCTGGTTTGAGGCAGATCTGCAAAAGTTCAGCCCTGAGGCACTGCAAAACTTCCTCAAAATTGAAATGCCCGCCGCACTGGCAAAAGAAGGGGATATCACCATAGGCGAGTTCTATGTCGGTATTGAAAACGGCTTGCAAACTCTGCATAACCGCTATGGCCCCGCGCTGTTTCCCGCAGACTGCCACGACAAGCAAATTGCGCATAAGTATTATTATGGCGGTGGCGGAGAGATCACCCCAGTGACAGACTTGGCCTCCGCCAACTTTGCCCTCAATGCCATCATAGCGCAGGGAGAAGGGGTACCAGATGACTGCTGGGACCCGGATCAGCCCTTCCCCCTGGGTGATACCACTGGCATAAACAGCGGCGACCACCAGTTATTTATGCAACCCAGAGAGCTGTCGCACTACTACCGATTTAATGAACTGCTGCTGGGTTATCGCTATGTCCAGGGCGACACGCCTAACTCAGGGCCGACCGGTCCGGCTATTCCGATTGATTATCATCAGGTTTATAACGTGGTGAAAAACCCACAACCTGAACACTACCAGCCGTATCCCACCATTGCCCGGCTGGACACTGAGTTTAACCTGACCCTGAGCCTGCTGCTGGATCAGCTTCATCTGGCCTTTAATGGTCAGCCTGACTTACTGGTTGCCGCCGTTGGCACTATGTTCGGGCTCAAGGAAAAGGCCCAAAGCATGATGCGGGTACCACTACCGGATCATAGCGGACGTCACGCTACGCCCACCTGGCGCTATATAGCCAGCAAAGACCGTCCGGGAGGATGCTGATATGGCCACAAGACGCTTCGATCATATTATTGTGATCATGTTTGAAAACCAGTATCGCGGCTATGTGATGAATAATCCCTACATGCGCAACCTCGCTGCTCAGGGGATTGAGCTGACCAACAGTTTTGGCGTAATGCACCCGTCGCAGACCAACTATATTGCGTCTCTGGCAGGCGAGCTGTGCAATGTAACCGACGATGAAGTGCCGCCACGTTTGCCCCAGCGCACCCTGGTCGATCTGATTGAAGACTCAGCTCAAAACCTGGACTGGCGTGCCTATATGGAAAGCTATGTGGCGGGCTGGACGCCCTGGAAAGCAACCAATTTCACGCCCGTAAACAGTTATCCTTATGTGCTTAAGCACGACCCTTTTTCATCGTTCTCCCGCATTCTCGACAGCGAAACTCGTTGGCAAAAAATTGGTAATGAAGCACAGTTTTATCAGGACCTGCTCAACGATACCCTGCCTGAGTTTGCCTGGTTTACCCCCAATATGTGGCACGACGGGCATTATTTACTTGGCAGCAAAGACAATGATCTCAAGGGTGAGCGCGCGCCGATACTGGTAGATCAGCAGGCAGACTGGCTGAAGTCGTTTTTTGAGTCGATTAACTTCCCCGGCCCCAACAGTAAATTGCCCGACAATACCCTGGTCGTCGTCACCTATGACGAGGCCGATTTTGAATCGGATTATGATACCAGCCAGAAGTACAAGTATTACTACGACGGGCCCAACCAGATTTATACGGTATTACTGGGCGATACCCTGACGCCGTCGCAGCAGCACGAAGGTTACAATCATTATTCCTTGCTGCGCACCATAGAGGAAAACTTCTCGCTCGGCAGCCTGGGTAAAAACGACGAGCACGCCAACTATTTCCGCTTTTTGTGGGATGAGGCACTGCACTGGCACCCCGCAGCTTGTGTGCCCCACATTGAGCATGCCAGTGAGCTGCAAACCGCCAGCCTCGGTGACTTGCTTTATCTGTTTTACACTCGGGACGACAGACCCGGCCACCTGTATTGCTCCAGCTTTGATGGTCATGCCTGGTCCGAACCCTTACTGGCGCGGGAGGACTGTAAAGATCAGTTACAATTGAGTGCGCAGGACGATACCCTGGTGCTGGGCTATCGCGACCAGGACCTGCGAATCACGTTACAAACGCTGAGGGCTAACCAGGGCTGGCAACCTCTGGCAGCACCCAGCGATGACAGTGTATCTGCCCTTGCACTTCAGGTATTACCGCAAAGTCAGGATCTGCTTTTGGTGTATCGCGACCAGCAAGGCACTATGCTGGCACAACGCTATGCCCGGCAACAGTGGCAAAGCCAGCCACAAACGCTGGTGTGCAAGCCTGAAGGAACATTTACTCTGGCCTCACTGGGTAGTAATACTTTATTGATTTACCGTGAAAGCAGCACCCATGCACTGGCCTGCCTGAGCTACAACAGTGCCGAGTTTAATGTCACCGATGTCAGTAACAGCGCTTATGCCGGTCCTCAGGACAATGCCGTAAGCCATCAGTGGTCGGCTAATGGATTCGGTATTGGCCATTTTTCGCAGGCACCCAGTAAACTCACGCCCGACGAGCCGGAACCACAGGAGCACAGTTACCAAAGTGAGGGACAGCTGGCCGCTGCCACACTCGATGGTGTGCTGCACTTGTTCCACAACGCCCCCAACAGTCAGCAACTGCTGAGCGCCAATTTCTCTATTCCCGGCGTACTCACCAGCCAGTTGCCCGTCTCTTATGATCCAGCCAAAGCAGATACCACCAGCAATGGCTATGGCACCATGGCCGAGGCGGGCTGGAGTGAACAGCAGCCGCTCAACAATGCTCACAGGCAACCGGACACACCACTGTGCGCCGCGCGCTATCGCGATCAGTTGTGGTGCTTTTATCAAAGCAGCCAAGACCAGCAACTGCGAGCACATGTGGCAACTTATCGGTCGGCACAAAAACACACAAATGGGGAATGAGACTGACACACGCCATTGCGTGTACACCATGAATCACTAAGTACAGACGAAGGCGACCATGGATCCCGTCGCCTTCGAGCAGTCACTGTAGGGATCAGCCTATGGCACACGGGGTAAGGCCCCGATTTGCCTGTAGCAATTAATGAGGAGACCACCATGACTGATGTAACGCCCCCAGATCTTTCTAAACCTTTGCTGATTGACCCGGCACAGGAAAACCCACCCGCCCCGACGACTGAACTTGGCCCGCTGCAATACCTGATAGGCACCTGGACCAATCAGCCACTGGGCAACTCTGGCATGGGTGGCACAGACAAGCCATTTTCTTACTGCCTGATGCCGCTGCCTCAGGAAGCCAGCTATATTCTGAAAAACTTTTCTTATTATGAGGAACTGACCTTTTCAGCCATTCACGGCACGGCGCCTAACCGGGGTGGCTTAGGTACTCAGGTTGCCAATACCCTGTTTTACGAGCAACGCGTCTACTTTGCCGATGGCCCGGCTAAAGATCAGCTGGTGCACGCCGAAAATGGGTCATTACTGTTTCTGAGCGACCAAAAGCAGCTACTTGGCCCTTATGGCAATGGTGAAAAGCCCGGCCTGGGCACTGAAACGCTGCCTAACAGTGTACCGCCTACACAAGCCTATGACTTTATTAAGCAAATGTCGGTACCACATGGTAACTCCATTCTCGCCAGCGGCCATTTCCAGTCGGGCACGGGCGTACCTACCATTCCTATGCTGAGCAAGAGCGACGTGCTCCCTATGGGTCTGCCCCATGATGTCAGCACCGACCAGTACAGCACCAAAAGTGTCGGTAATTTGAATCCGGACTTTACCCTGAACCCCAATCAGCCGCTGAACAATGCACTGGAAGTATCACCGCCTAAGAAGTTTATTCTGCTGGAAGTGGATACCGCCCACTCAGGCATTCCGGTCACCAACATTGGCTTTGAACAGCAACATGCCAAAGTCAGCCGTTACGCCATCAGCTACTGGCTGGAATCACTCGATGGCAGTGATAACTTTACCCAGTTGCAGTACTCGCAAAATATCACCATGGAGATCCCCATTCAGGGGCAGACCGTCACCTTCCCGCATATCACCACCAATACCTTAGTCAAAAAAGTCTAAACTGAGCGGGCATAAAAAAACCGGAGTGACGTCAGTCCGGTTTTTCTTTTAAACAAGCTTAGATGGGCGAACCCGGTGGCATCGGCAAGGCTTTAAAGCCCTGTGGCCACTTGCCGCTTTTCAGATACTGTGCCACCTGATCAGCCAGATAGGTTTCAAACGCATCCGCTTTACTGGCGCCACCAAACAAAGAGTCGTTGCTATATTGCTCCACCAGCTGGTTAAGATAAAAACGCGACTGAGCCTGAACTTCTGGTGCCAACTTGTCGCTGCTGCTAAGCGTTGCCAGGTGATAAGCCGTTAGAAACTGCACTCGCTGCGCAAGCTTAGTTGCCATACCCGGCTGTGCTTTGGGCTGGAAAACATGCTGATAAACCGTGTTCAGCAGGTCGTCACTACTGAGGTTGCCACGATTACGCGCCCCCTGTTGTGCCAGGCGATTCAGTCGCTCTGGGTTCAGCAATAAGCTCAAAGTATGCTGCGCCGCCACTTCCGGCAACGCCATGGCATCCAGCGTCAAACCCGTGCGACCTTTCACGCTCTCCCGGGTCTTATACTCGCCATAGGCTTTGGGTGGAATAAGTGCTAATACCGACTCTGGGATCATCAACTGTTCAGGTGCCAGAGTATCCAGTAATGCGGCCAATGCCGCCTGCTGCTTGGCTTTGCCAACTACCTGTGCCCCTTTTGGCGTGTGTGCCCCCCGTACTTCGTAGTCATAGTCTATACCGCCAATCAGTTTTACCGCTGATTCAACCTGATAACGATGGAATAAATACAACGGCACCAGCTTTTCTTCCAGCTGAGACAAAGCCTCACCTGTTTTGATGTTATTCAGGCCAAAACGGGCCAGCGCCTTTTGACGAATATCCAGCACCCGGGTCAGCTCAGCAGCCGGATCGTTACCGTTATCCCACAGGTGGGCAGTCGGGTGGGCGCCACCTTTCGGGCGGGCATCGGCATCCGAGATAAACTCCAGCCCCTTGCTCTTATTCTCAGCAAGAATGGCGGCCAGTGCCTGAGCTTCGTCACTCGCTGTGAAATCGCTGTAACCATATTTGATCACCTGAGTATCCCATTCACCCATGCCGGTGGCATAGCCTTTGCTGATGTCCAGTTCGCCCTGATCGTTCATACCTACCAGCGGGTGCGGATAATCCATCACAGAGGCGCGCTCTTTTACCGACGCCGAGAAGTTATGAGCAATCCCCAGGGTATGACCAATTTCGTGGGCACTAAGCTGACGAATGCGATCCAGCGCCATGGCATGCAAACGCTCCGTCACCTCATCGCCTTTAACAAATGGCGCGGCCAGGGCTTCGGCAATCAGAATATCCTGGCGTACCCGCAATGAGCCCAGGGTGACGTGACCTTTGATGATCTCACCGGTGCGCGGGTCTATCACCGATGCACCATATGACCAGCCGCGGGTAGCACGATGCACCCACTGGATCACGTTGTAACGAATATCCATGGGGTCAGCATTTTCCGGCAGCACTTTAACCTGGAAAGCATTTTTGTACCCCGCCGCGGCAAAAGCCTGATCCCACCAGCGCGCGCCATCGAGCAACGCGGTTTTCACCGGCTCCGGTACGCCCGGATCCAGGTAATACACAATCGGCTCAACCGGCTCAGATACTTTTGCCGTCGGGTCTTTTTTGTTTAAACGGTGGCGCGGGATATAACGTACATACATAGACTCGCTCAGCGGCGCCGAGTAGTCCTTATGCTCTATGCTCCAGTAACCCGACTGCGGATGAAATGCACGTGGCTGATAGTTATCATCCGGCAGTTCAATCAGCGAGTGGTGCTGGTGGACAGTGACCGCATACGGGTTCGCCGTAGCCTGCTTCACATACTCACCGGGCTTGCTGCCCTTAAAGGTCAGCACCGCTTCCAGCTCGGTATTTTTCATAAAGGCTTTGGAGCGCGGCATATAGGTCGCGCTGCGGCTGGCATCCAGGCTGTAACTGCCCTGCTTGCGCGCCGCCAGGGTACGAGATACGCCATGCACGTCCGATAATAAGTAAGGGGTGTAGTCAATCAGCACGCTGTCGTTATCTTCTGCCACCACCTTAAAGCCGTTTAAAATGCTCGAGGCAAACGCCTCTTTCACGCTTTGCTGCTCTGCCGGATTGTCGGCACTGGCACGAAAATAGGTATTCAGAGCACGCAGCATCACCTTGTCACCAAAGCGCTCGAACTGCACCAGGTAAGTACTGCCCAGCTGACCACGGTCTAATCCAATGTCGTTAGAGCCGACGCCATACGGCAAGCTGTGCTGCAACAAAAATGGCTGTGATAGCTTGTCTACATCCAGATAAATCTTGCCACTGGATGGGTCGCTGTAAAACGCATAGAACCCGGGAAAATGGTTGAAGTTGTCAGTAAATTCATCAATAGACTTAATTGCGGCGTGCGCTTGGGGTATCATAGCCAATAGCAAAGCCGAGAACATGTGAGGTGCAAAGCGTGTTTTTCGCATTTTCTTATCTTTGTTGTTTGAGGTTAGATGACTGGTACCCCTTTTGTATATTAAATCGTATACAAAATACAGTTATTTAGGACAAAATTCAGCGCTGTTTGTGGCCTGCTCTCTCACTCTGTCAGGGCTGCAACATAACCGTTATCAGGACTAAAATTTATGCGTAGACTTCCACCGGTGTTAATTGAAGACGGCTGTTCCCGTGAACTGGTTTCACTGATCAGAACCATTCTGGCTGCCTGTAAAGAAATCTCTTTCCGCGTCGGTCAGGGCGCGCTGTCAGGCGTGCTGGGTTCAACGCTGGATGAAAACATTCAGGGCGAAACTCAGAAGAAACTCGACGTACTGTCTAACCAGCTACTTAAAGACATTCTGCTGGAGTCTGGCTATGTAAAAGCCATTGCCTCGGAAGAAGAAGAAGGCACGGTAGCAGGTAGCCCGGATGCTAAGTTTATTGTGGCGTTCGACCCGCTGGATGGCTCGTCCAATACTGATATCAATTCGCTGGTAGGCACCATCTTTTCTATTATGGAAGCTCCGGAAGACGCCGACCCAGCCGATCCTGCTATCTTTATGCAGCCAGGTCATAAGCAGATTGCCGCAGGCTACGTACTATACGGCCCGTGCACCACGCTGGCACTGACCACAGGTAAAGGCACCCGTATCTTCACGTTGGACAAAACCCACGGCAGTTTCCTGCTGACCGAAGAATTTGCCAAAGTACCGGAAGACACCAAAGAGTTTGCCATCAACGCCTCCAATCAGCGTCACTGGCAACCGGCCATGCAAAACTACATCAATGACCTGCTGGCAGGTGACACCGGCCCGCGCGGTAAAAACTTCAACATGCGTTGGATTGCTGCCATGGTGGGTGACGTACACCGCGTGCTATGCCGCGGCGGCCTGTTTACCTATCCGGCCGACACCAAAAACCCGGAAAAGCCATACAAGCTGCGCCTGATGTACGAAGCCAACCCGATGGCCATGCTGGTAGAGCAAGCCGGCGGCCTGGCCCACACCGGTGAGCAACGCATTCTGGATATCGACCCGGAACATATCCACCAGCGCGTAGCGGTGATCTTAGGCTCGAAAAACGAAGTCGAAGCGTGTCTTGGGTATCATAAGTAACACCCTTATCTAACTGCACGCTATATACGCCATGGTAAGTTCGCCATGGCGTTTTTATCTCCCTCTTTTTTCTCCTTATAACCTTCTTTTGCAACTGGCAGAAGTGGCTAATCACCACAGCGCTTCACGAGATGGCAGCCCCAGCCAGATTCGTTGTAACCTGGCACCACACAGATCAAAAAAGCCATGGCTGCTTACGCAGGCCATGGCTTGTCCTTAATCAAATTGCGTCATTACTGACAATTGGCAACTTCTTTCCATGGGCCTAGTGAGGCTGGGTTGTTACCCTGCGTCCACCATTTAGCTTCATAGGTTTTGCCTTCAAAGGTCACCTGATCGCCCGCCGTATAGACGTCAGCTGCATTCCATGGTGCCGGGCAGGCATTGCCTGGTTCAAAGGTGACCTGCACGCTGTGTGCCGCAGCTAGTGCCGGGAAGGTGTAGCTTGACTGCGCTGTCACGCTCACGCCATCGACTTTCAGTGTGGCAACGCGATAGCCGCTGTCTGGTACAAAGGTCAGCGTAAAGTCGGTGTTGCCTTTGGCACTGATCACGCCGTTTGCATCCGGGGTTGGTGAAATGCTACCACCGGTGCCCACCACGGTGGCCGTGATGTCATAGAATACCGGTACATCAATCGTCGCATCGGTAAAGTTACCTGAGACAAAATCGAAGTTGGCCGCGCTGAGGCTATTCACATCGGTGTTTTTCAGAACCAGACGTTTCTGATCGCCTTTTGAGGCCGTTTCGTCCAGCGTGATCACCGTATCCGCCCCTTCCTGCGTCAGGATAAGCATGGAGAAGCTGTAGTTGAACAGCGGCATGCTGATCACGGTTTTGGCCGGGTCAAAACTGTTCACAGTCAGCGCCATGTTCCAGCCCCAGTTTTGGCTGTTCAGAGGTACGATAAAGCCCAGGCGGTCATAACCACCGGTCACGTTATCAAACATCTCAGGCGTCAGATCAGCAATCGTAAGACCTACCAGCTCAACCGAGCTGTAAATACCACCATCTTTAGCCTGTACGCCGACGACCAACGCCGTATCTGTTTCATACGCTTTCAGGTGCTTAAAGCCAATACCTGCAGTACCACGGATCTTATCCAGCTGCGGATTAAAGCCGGTCACAGTTTGCTTGCCTGACCAGGCAATTTCATAAATGTCAGACTGGGCAATCACCGCTTCGGTATTGACGTTCACAGCCGCAGCCGACACGCCTTCGAGTACCACACGCTGACCGGCAAACGCTAATTCAACACCTGCAGGTACATCTGACACAGACAGGTTACTCAGTGGTGCAGCTGTTTGCCAGTCACGCAGGATGATGCGATCTTCGCCAACAGTAAAGTCACGTACTGTGGTCACTGAACCGCTTTGCTCGTGCAGCTCAATGACATCGGCACCACCACCGGGCAGCACTAAATCGTTACCCCAGCCCGCAGACAGCTTCTCATCGTATTTTGACCCTTCAATCACGTCATCCGCTGGCGTATCGAAGATAGTATTGTAACCACCAAACTTGTGTACATACTTAGTGATACAGGTACCCAGTTCATCACAGGTGATCTCATCCTTGGTCAGCAATCGTGCTGTACCCCAGGCGCCACGTAAGTGAGCCGCAGCCAATAAACCCGACATGGTCGCCTGTACTGTAATTGGATCACCATTGTCGTCTTTGCCCGGCCAGCTCTTCGCCAGCGCCTGCTCCCAGGTCATGTTGGCATCGGTCAGCAACTGCGTCATCACGCCATAGTTAAACCGCATGGCATCGCGCATCACCAGTTCCTGATTATCCGGGATCAGTAGATCAGCAAACGAGTTGACACCATTCTTACCGACAAAGGTACCTTCCCAGCGGTTTACATCTGTCGCTTGGATCTGGTTACCACCGGAGCCGACAATCTCAACCAGGGCCTCGGTTTTACAGCCAATCCAGGTACTGTCTTCCACAAACACGTAGAAGCTGTCGTACTCTTTGCCATCAATCGTCACCACTTTCGGGCTATAGTAACCCGCATCAATCAGAACGGCTTCACCCAACTGATAACCCACAAACCCCCAGGCATTCATGGAGTTATATTGCATGGTTTTAAACATCTCAGCGCTATACGGGGTTTGTGAGTTATAGATCCCGTCAATACCCAACTTAGTGAAGAACTGATTGATGGTGGTATCTTCAGGGATCATGCTCCCGGTAGAGCAGTCTCGCACCATACGACCCGGTGCAGAGACTTTGGCATACTTGTAAACTGGGTTATTGAGATTCTCCAGGTAAAAGTCTGCCAGAGCAGGGTTAATACCCGACTCGAAGTTTCTTAAGCTGTCCAAAAAATCCTGTACGCCCGTTCCCGCTGACGCGGAACAACTTAAGATCACGGCGGCTGCACATCCTGTCATTTTCAATTTCATTAGGTGTTTCCTCATTATTTTTTTAATCGAAACAAACCCAGTAACATCAACCCGATTAGAGCAACAATTTTAATGAACAACCGCGACCCAACCCAAGCCGCCTACCAATAAATCCGCATTAATTATCTATTGCGGGCTAATATCACTGAGGCAGTGAGCAAGCCTGTCTTGCTTAATGTGCAAAATAGGCATTTCTATTTGCTCAACTAATATACAAGCTAGCGCTCACCAAATAATAAGTCAAATGTTTTTACAAAATTTATTGCAATAAGATTTCAGCTATAAAATCAATCATAAACAGGCGAGAAATAAGGCAAGCCGGGCAAACTTGCCTTAACCGAGTAGAAGTGCGGGTATACAAAACCTGTCCGGCAAAGAAACCGGAAATATCAGGTTTGCACCCTTATCCGCGCACCTGTGCAGTCTTCCTTGCCAGGTTACGCGCGGATCAGCCAGTTAAAACCAAACTGACCTAAGGGAAGCGGGCACCTCCCTTATTCAAACACCGGACAGCTTAGGTTGCTATCCGGAAACTGAGGGTTAGAAGCGCACGCTTGCCCCCACAAAGTAACGCGTACCAAACTCATCCACAGCGTGTACTATGTTACCGGCGGTGGGTTGTCTGAGTACCAGAGCTTCGTTAAACAAGTTAATGGCTTCAAGCGACACATCGATATTCTCTGTCACATGCCACACCACTGATGCGTCGACCTGATCGTAGGCGTCATTCAGGCTGTCCAGTCCACTGCCGTTGTACTGACGGACCCAGTTATCACGATAGTTATAGGCCAGGCGCACACTGAACAGTTCATTCTCGTAGAAACCTGAAAGGTTGTAGGAGTTTTGTGATACCTCTTCAATCGGCACTTCTTTACCGGTTGAGTCGGTGCGACTGCTGTCGGTGTAAGTGTAGTTTGCCTGTACCCCAAAACCATTCTCAAAGTCGTGTTGATACTGTAATTCAATACCACGAACATCGGCGGTTCCAACGTTTCGCGAACGTGTTACCAGACAGCCTGCACCACATCCGGGATAATCCTCTGCAACCGTTGTTTGCTCAATATAGTCACTGATATTCTTCACAAACAAGGTGGCACCGAGTAAAGACGATGGGTTAAAGTACCACTCAACGCCCATGTCGTATTGATCCGACTTATAAGGATCCAGATCCGGACTACCGACATTGGCTGTTTTAAAGCTCTCAGAAATGATGTCTGCCACTTTCATATCATCATAGTCAGGACGAGACACCGTTGAACCGGCGGCAAAACGGAAGATCATGTCTTCACTGAGATCCACAGCCAGGTTCAGGCTAGGCAGGTAGTTGGTATAGGTTTTATCCACTTCCCCTTTAACGCCATTGATTTCGCCTTTAGAAAGAATGTCAGTTTCCACCACCCGCAGGCCTAAGTTACCGCGGAAACCCTCTCCCGAGAAATTGGCTTTAACATACGCAGCAGCAATGTCTTCTTCAATGGAGAAAGCATCTTTAACCGTCACCGTGCCCGGCGCATTGTTGCGGGCGTAATCCCAAAGTCCACGCGTTCCAATAGGGAAAGCCGACAAACTACCAGCACGCCCTTCGGCACTGTGCAGGCCAGAGACAAAGCCACCGTTGAAGTCACCAAGCGTCAGTCGCTCGCCGCCTGCACGGATTGTATCAACACTCAAGTCCTGGTTGTTTTCCTGATATGAGAAGACCTGTTCTTGGAATTTCACTCCGGCTTGAATAGACGTCATTACCGGCGAGTCCAGTTCAAAGGTAAAGTCGGCCTGGAAATAGTCAATTTCATGATCACGCTCGTAGTTGATATACGTGTACTCATGGAACAGCTCAAAATTCTCATGACTGCTCATATAATCGGAATTTACCGGGATTAACTCCAGCGGACCACTGACATCGTACGAGAAACCTGAGTTAGCACGTTCTGAGATATCACCCCACCAGGTACTTGTCTGGCCAATTCGGCCTTCTGCGGTGGATTTACCAAGGACGAAATCCGCAGACCAGGCTTCAGCCTGATAGTTGGCCGTAAAGTTCACCACATCCGATTCCATTTTCGGGGTACGCAACACCGTGTTGTTGAACAAAGGCGCGTTGCCCGGACCAGATGCGGTGACGGTTGCCCCGGTAACAATCCCCTGTTCATTGACTCTGACAGAATCCCCTTGCAATGTGCCATAACCCATAATGGTGAATAATGCAGAGTTAATATGGTTATTTTCCAGTTCAAACAGGTTGTAATCCAGGCTCAGGGTCAGCGCTTCGCTTGGTGCGTACTGTACGCTGATCTGACTACTGCTGCGCTCTCTGTCTTCATCAAACAAAATTGAGGCTGCACAACAAGAGGTTTTCCTCATCACGCCATTGCTGTCTTCCAGTTCAGTTGCACCAGGAGGCCCGAATGTCGATAAAGTTTCACGGTATACTTTTGACTCTTCATTTGAGTAAGCAACTAAAATACCGAAGTTTTCTTGCTCATTTTTCCAGCTTGCCAGGCCTGAGTAAGCAGGAGACCAGTCTTCAGCATTGCTATGGTAGGCATTTTCTACCGACGCAAAAACAGTGCCTGAGTCCATATCGAGCGGCTTGCGCGTCTTCAGGTTGACCGTTCCCCCCATCGCCCCTTCGTTGATATCAGATTCAACAGATTTGTAGACATCCATGCCCGAGATCTGCTCTGCAGCTAACATTTCAAAGTTAAAGCTGCGGTTCATACCACCCAGGTCAAACCAGCCTACGCTGGCAACATTCTGACCATTCAAAAGCACCATGCTGTGTTCCGGTGCTGTACCACGAACCGTTACGCCGCTCACTTCACCAAAGGTTCTGACCACAGTCACACCAGGGATCCGCTGCATTGCATCACCGATATTTTTATCCGGAAACTTACCTATGTCTTCGGCCGAAATTGAGTCAACAACAGAGTTTGCAAAGCGCTTAGTATTGAGCGCCTCGGTCAGACTGCGTCGGATCCCTCTGACTTCTATTGTTTCAATTTCCTTATTTGCGCCTTCCTGCTGTTCAGCCACTGCACCAAACGACATACCAGATAATGCTGTCGCTACACAAACCGCCAGATAACTAGATTTCAGATAACTGGTATTTACCTTTGAGCCCTGATTTTTCATGCTCTTCTCCCCTTTGCCTTTTTCCCAAGCCGTTCATTCCCAGTGAGTCGACGGGCTTGTATTATTATCAAACTGTCATTTTTATTAGTAAAATTGATATACTAAGTATTTATTAAATCATTTTGACTAATTGTCAAGCACTTATTATTTCGTTTTACTGATCTTTTTAAAGCAGCTCAGCCATCGCCCGGGCACTGACGGCTCGGCTCGAGTACGCACAAACATAAGTCGATAAATCAGTATATTGCGCCACTTCATAATCAGATCGCATGGCAATCACAATGACGTTCTCAGACCATTTTTGCAGTGCCTGTTTCACACGCTGCTGTTGCGCAGCCACGTCAAAACTCTCCCCGGGTAGCGGGTAGTCTTCTGTGATAATCACCAAAGGCTCAACCATTGGTTCAGTCGGTGCCTGTAGTGCGGCCAGCAGCTGGTCGTACTGCCAGAGCCGGTACTCACGCCCTCGCTCTGCTAATGTTTCTAGAATCACATCTCGTGCTGAATTTGGATCGTTCGGACCTATTCCCCGGCTATTCACTATGCTGTCATAGCCTTTGGGATCTGCGGCAAATGCCAGAGTAAACGGGCGGCCAGCCAGCGGCCATTGCTGATGGCGATTGCGAACGACCCGAATGGCAGCCTCAGCCGCTTCGCGGGCAAGTTGATTGGCTCCTTCCAGTACACTGGCGGCCGGTTTAGATGACGCTGCAAAATGTTGATACTTGAATGTCAGTACTTGCTGTAAACGCGCATCGATGACAGATTCAGGCAGGCTACCTTGCTTCACAGCAGCAATGACGCCATCCATGGTTTGCGCCTGAATGGCTTTGTATGGTGTGGTGCTGTTCTCGTAGTGCTCTTCACTTAGCATCACCAGATTGGCGCCAGCTTGCAACGCCTGAATGGCCGCTTCTTCCGGAGCATAGTTTTTGCGCATCGACCACATATTCATGCTGTCAGTAATGATCAGACCTTCAAAGCCTAATTGCTGGCGTAACACCCCCTGCAGAATGGTCGATGATAAGGTTGCAGGATGGTCAGCATCAATTTGCGGATAGCTGATATGACTGGTCATGATCAGGGGGACACCCGATTCAATGGCGGCCTTAAAAGGTAACAGATCTTCGCGCATCAACTGCTGCAATGACTTATCCACTACAGGCAAAGTCTGATGCGAATCGCTGTGAGTATCTCCGTGTCCCGGAAAATGCTTGGCACAACTCAAACTGCCGCTACGTTCGACACCGCGCACGGCGGCTGCAACATGACGAGCAACATGGTGACTCTGCTCGCCAAAGGCGCGCAGCCCGATGATGGGGTTGTCGGGATCCGCATTCACATCCGCACAGGGCGAAAGCAGCGTGTTGTATCCTACTTCCTGCATTTGCTCCGCAAAGACCTGATACATATCTGCGGTAAGTGCCGTGTTATCTGCCTTGCCCAGGCCCAGGTTGCCAGGACCCAGATCGGTATACCGGGTAAGGATCCCCCAGGCGCCTTCCTGATCGACAGCCAGTAACAAAGGTGCATCGCAGGCTCTCAGTGAGGCCTCATGTTGTAAGTCTTGCGCCAACTGCGCAGCACTTGTGGGGTTAGCTGCATTGTCGTCGGTAATATAAAACCCGCCGACATGACGCTCCTTGACCAGCGTCTTTGCATAATCCCGGTCCTCTCCGGCAAATGCCAGTACAAACAACTGGCCGACTTTTTCTTCGATAGAAAGTGTGTCGATCAGCTGTGCTACTTTCTTTTCAATATCCATACTGCCCTCTGATTTTCGGCAAAACAAAGCCCTCAGCGCCATGGCGCCGATTTACAAAATGTTCAGATAAAGGAGTGCCCGTCAGACACCCCGAGGTTGATATCAATCCATGTTATACATGCATCAATTTTTCAGTGCGCACCAAGCGACTGTCACTGCAATTCAATTGATAAAGGACTGATAAAACTTAAGCCGCAGATTTAGCGCCAGTGATCAGCCCGACCAGATCTTCTTTGGTTACATCACTGACAGACACATCCGCCACCGACTGACCCTGATAAAGCACCACTGCACGGTCACAGGTTTCTACAACATGTTGCATGTTGTGGCTGATCAGCAACACCGCCACCCCCTGCGAGCTAATCACATTGATCAGCTCATTGACCTGGGCACTTTGCTCAACACCCAGTGCGGCGGTTGGCTCATCCATTATCACAATGTCAGCTCCCCAATTAACAGCACGGGCAATGGCTACAGCCTGACGCTGACCACCTGACAAACGGTGGATCTGTTCCTGATAACTTGGAATACGGCTGTTCAGTCGGTTCAGGGCTTTTTTCGCCCGTTTCTCCATCGCTTTTTTGTCCAGCCAGCCCAGTCGACGCAGGATCGGATTTTTGTGCAGGATCTCGCGATTTAGAAACAGATTCTCTGTAATATCGAACTCGGGCACCATGGCCAGGTCCTGAAACACCGTTTCAATTCCGGCTTCTCGTGCAGCCAGAGGAGAGTCGATATGTACCGGCTGACCATTGACCAGGATCGCGCCTTCATCCGGTGGATGGATCCCGGAGATACAACGGACCAGAGTCGATTTACCCGCACCATTATCACCCAACAAGCCCACCACTTCGCCTTTATTAATAGTAAAGCTCACCCCTTTCAGAGCATGTACTCCGCCAAAACGCTTATGCACGTCTCTGACTTCGAGGGCGATTTGATCCAATGCACTTCTAACCATTTTTCAACTCCTTGACACCAATTGCCACTGCCACAATCAGGATCGCGCCGCGGGCTATCATTTGCTCATTTGTGGAAAACCCTGACAAGATCAGGCCATTGTTGATCATACCCATCAACCAGGAACCCAGAATGGCACCGATAATACAGGCCCGGCCACCAAACAGGCTGGTCCCGCCAATCGCCACCGCGGCGATAACAGTCAGCAGGTCCGCCTCACCTAACGTGTAACGGGCACCATGCAGGCGACCGGCATACAAAAGCCCAGCCAATGCAGCGGCCATGGAGGAGATAACCAGAGCATAAATACGCACCTGAGTAACCTTAATCCCCATCGCCAGTGCCGCTTTAGGGCTACCCCCTACTGCAAGTAAGTGTTTACCAAAGGCTAATTTGGTGAGCACCACATAGCCCAGTGCGGCAATCACCAGGGTCCAGATAAATAAAGACGGAATACCAAACAACTCACCTGCACCAAAAAACGCGGTAAAGGTTTGATCTATGATTGGCACAGACTCCAGATTGGTCAGCTGGCGCGATAAGCCCGTGATCACCCCCATGGTGCCTAAGGTGATCAACAAGGAAGATACCTGCAACCGCTCAATCAGCAAGCCATTGATCAGGCCAACAATCAGGCCCACACTGAGGGCCCCTAAGACCGCAAGCGGAATACCCACATGTTGCAATAACAAGGCGCCAACCAAGGCAGATAAGGCCACAACAGAGCCTATCGACAAGTCGATATGACCCACCGCCAGTGCAAAGGTCAAACCCACTGCCATCACAGTGATGGGTGCAGTCTGACGAACAATGTTCATAAAGTTGGTCAGGCTAAAAAAGCCCGTATCATGCAGTGCGACTGCAAAAATCAGCATCACAGCAAGGAATATATAGTAGATAAAAAACTCTCGTTTCACTGCCAGCAACTTTAGCTGCTGCAAAGGTAGTTGATTAACGCTCATGGTATTCCTTATTGTTTTAACGCTAAATTCAGGAGTCTGGGCAGAGGCGACTGAAATGCGCGCTGCCAGATCTCAGCAATATTGTCTCGCTTAACCGTATCAAACGGCACCAAAGTAAAGTGCGGTGCGGGTAAACCCAGTGTTGAAGCAGCCCCCAGTCTGGCCATAGTCTGGCCGATATCAAATGGGCGGTCCGAAATGGTGCCGTACACATTGCCATTCATGGCCATATCCAGCAGATTATTGACTCCTAAGTCGTGGGTGATCACTTTAATATCACGTCGACCCAAAGAGCGCAGTGCTTCGACAACACCTTCAGCGGCGGCGTCCCAGGAAACATAAATCGCCTCCAGCTCAGGATGTTGTAACACCATGGCCGCAGCCACATTGCTGGTCTCATGCTCTTTGATGAAGCCCTTTTCGATGATCACGTTGAGCTCAGGGTAGGCTTTGAGCCCTTTACGGTAGGCATTATCACGGTTGTTGGTGATAAAGTAGCTGGCATCATGATAGATCATGCCCACCTTACCTTTGCTATCCAGCGCACTGGCCGTGAGATCGGCTGCCGCCTTACCCATGCCAAACATGTCGTCAGTCACAATACCGACAAAATCTTTGCCCTGTTCAAATCCGGGGATGGGATTACTGAGCAGCACGAGTTTGGCACCCCGCTCTATGGCTTTCGCGTAGCTTTGTTTAGTACTCACGCCATCCACGCTCAGTGACAAAATGATATCGGGATTTAAAGCCGCAATATTTTCCAAATCCGCCACTTGTTTGGCGGGATCAAACTGGGCATCGGTTGCTGCAACCACTTTAATACCCAGCTTTTCAAATTCGGCACGAGCACCGCGTGATACAGCAGCAACCCAGGGACTGGCACCATGCCATACCAATGCGGCAGTCAAATCTTTTGATTTAATAGCCTGACTCTGCTGTTCAGTCAGGTGAATATCACTGGACTTTGCCGCTTTGCTCCAGTCGATGCTTTGCGCTGCCCAGCCCATCGATGTTGCGCACAGTGCAGCAGCGGCAAACATCCCGCTTAACCACGTCCGGCTACGATGGCCCTTTATCTGAGTTCCTGTAGACATAGGTAGATCCTGCTGTTGATTATTAAAATTCGCACTCGCGAACATCCTAACTGCCTTTTTAATACTGGCATTTAGGATCTGTTTTGTTGTATTTATAGTCATATTCAGCCAACAAACCGCTTATGTCAAATAGTTTGACTAATTATTTTTTATTCGGTTTAGCATCATGATCGAGTAAGATGATCGGCTTAGTTCAGGGATAATGTGTTGTATAAGCAGGTACATACGACGCATTAACAGGGGTTGTACGATGTTTAGAACCCCGTAATCAGATTCAAATAGTAAGGCGAACACATTGAAAGGCTCCAACGCAAAACAAAATAAATCGATAAATTTGCGTCTTGTACTCGCTCAGATTGTCACGCAGGGGCCGATCTCCCGCGTAGAGATTGCCCGCAATACACAATTGACCAAACAAACCATTACCAATATGGTCGAAGAATTACTGAGCGTTCAGCTTGTCGAAGAAACCGGCATAAAGAAATCCGAAGGGGCAGGCAAACCCTCTAAAATGCTGGTTCTGAATAAGAAGGCGGCGTATACCCTGGCCGTACGGATTGTCGATAATGAACTGGAAGTTGGCTTGTTTTACCTCAACGGAGAACTGCTAAACCGGCTGCATACCCAACTAGACACAAACGATACACCACTCGACAAAGTCAAATACCTGATTGATACCCTGCTGACGGTGGCCAACCTGACCGTGTCTCAGGTGCTTGGCTGCGGACTGTCGGTACAACTGAGTCATCTTAAAGGCGTCGAGATCTTTGCTCACAATCGACAACTACAACAACAGCTTGCCGATACACTGACAGTTCCGGTGGCGCTCGAAACCACCGCATCCGCCTGCGCCAGCTTTCAGATGCTGTTTGGCGAAGCCCGGCTGCTCGATAGCTTTGTGTACGTACATTTAGGTAACCAAGTTGAATCTGCTGTGGTGTACGACCGTCGGATATTGCTCGGCCAGAATGGCCTGACAGGCGCCTTAGGAGACTTGTTTGTAACACCCGAAACCGATGACGATACCGCAGAGTTAGGCCGACTGAATGACTTTGCCTCACTCACGGCATTGAAACAGCATCTGGGGCGCACGGGCTGCTCCACCGAAGAGCTGCACCACCAGCTACAGGAACACCCGGTGATCGACCGCTGGCTTGAGCAAGCCGCTGAGCCAATGCGGATCGCCATTCACAGCATAGAGTCGTTATTAAATACTCAGACTATTATTTTAGGGGGAGACATTAATGACTGGCTGCTGGATAAACTGACGTCAGAACTGCGCCCGTTTATCCCATCTATCGCGCAGTTTGGTGAGCGCCAGGTAGTACGCCTGGTCAAAACCCCTGATGTTGCAAACATTGCGCTTAAAGGCGTTGCGACCCTGCCACTACACAGCGCACTCAGCGCCAAGAATATGCAAACCTTATACTTTCCGGCCCTGTGCCCGCCCAGTGAGCTTCAGGAGCTGGTTTACTAGCGCTCAAGGGGCAAGTGTCGCAACCGGTACACTCGAGTCTTGCCCCCATTCACTCCAGGACGCATCATAAACAGACAAAGGATAAAACCCACATTCATCGGCAATCATAGCCAGAATACAGGCGGTGATCCCGGAGCCACAACTGAACTGCAAGGCCTGGTTGGTGACACCCGCGTCGCTCAGCAGCGCTCTTAACTGCGCTTTGGGCTTTAACAAGCCACTGTCATCGAGTACGCTGGCATAATGCACATTGGCACTACCCGGAATATGCCCGCTGCGCATCCCCTCTCTGGGTTCACTTTCCTGACCGCTAAATCTTGCCGGGCTGCGGGCATCCAGCAATAAAACACTGGGGTCGTCTATTGCTGCCAATACCGCTTGTTTATCTATAAAATAACCCGCCTTAGGCTGCGCAATAAAATCTCCAGGCTGTGGGCTCTGCGCATAGTGTGGCGCCACGGGTAAACCTAGTTCCAGCCATTTGACCAGACCCCCATCCAACACATAAACCTGCTCAAATCCCATGGCCTTAAACATCCACCAGGTACGAGCTGCACTAAACAAACCAAAGTTATCGTAAACAATTACAGTATCCCGCTGGTTTATCCCTAACAGCCTTGCCTCTTGTTGAAACTGCTCGGCACTGCACATAGTGCTGGGAAACCTGCCATTGGGGTCACTAAACGTCTGGCTGATGTTAAATCGTTGCGCGCCAGCGATGATCCCTCAGGCTGATAGACGCCCTGTGTACCCACTTTCAGCATACCGCAATCGAGTATCACAACATGTTCCAGATTCTTCAGTAACCAGTGACAGCTTTTGATGTTTTTCATTTTTTAACTTTTTGTTTAAAATTGCAGGACTAGGGTGATTTTGTTCATTAGCTTTGGTTATACTAGGTTGGATTAGTGCCCATAACAAGAAAATCCATGTCTAAAAAAGTCATAGAGCCTAGCAACATCAGAGGCCCCATCTTAGTGATACTGCCCCGCTTTATTGGCGACGCCATCAATTCGCTACCCGCGATAGAGTTGCTTAATGACGTGTATCCGGGAAAAAAGATTTACTTACTTATTCGTCCATATATGCGCGAAGTACTTCAAAGGGCTGAAGGATATGACTTTGAACTGATAGAAGATGCACGGTATCACTCAAGTGAACGCGCTGGTCTGTACAGCTTTGCCAAAACACTCAGAGTTTTGCGATTTTCTATGGCAGTGTTGTTACGCGGTTCTTTCAAAGATGCAGCATTAACCAAATTGGCTGGGATCCGTAATGTCATTGGGTATGCACAGAATGGTCGCAGGCCTTTGCTCTCTCACCCACTAAAACTCAATGAATGTCACCACTATATTTTTCGCTACTGTCGTCTGGTGAATGACGCACATGGAAAACCGCTGGATAGCTTTTCTTTACCTCGCCTTAAAGCAAACAAAGTTGAGCTGACGCATGACGCTCCCCAGGCAACCGCTGTGTATATTGGTGGCAAGAACAAAGCCACACGTCACTACCCGGTTCACCTTGCAGCAAATGCACTTGCGAAAATTGCGACTCAGACATCGACCCATTTGTATTTGTTGGGCGACAGCAGTGAATATAGTGATACCGAGGAGTTACAGCAGCTGCTTGCTGCGCAAAATATTGCAGCAACTAATCTTGCCGGTAAAACTTCACTGGGCGAGCTGGTCGATATCATCGCAGCCATGGACGCAATGATCACAATAGATTCAGGTCCTATGCATATTGCAGCCGCATGCAATGTACCAACGCTGGCATTAGTGGGACTCGGGACTTCCCCCTTTTCATTAGTGGCGCCTTTGACCAGCCAGTGTCAGGCTGTCACCAGCCACTCTACGAGCCTTGATGAAGCTGAAATTATTTGCGCGATCAAACCGGAATACCTTGCCGAACGCTACCTGAATCTGTTCAAATAAGCAGTTGACACTAAAATGGCACCGTCCGAGTAATTTCGTAGTAAACACAATGATGCAACCTCCTATTTTTATTATCAATATGGATGGCTGCGAAGACAGATGGCAGGCAACCTACACTCGTTTAAA
The DNA here is from genome assembly GCF_004014715.1 of Pseudoalteromonas sp. R3. Taxonomy (NCBI): domain Bacteria; kingdom Pseudomonadati; phylum Pseudomonadota; class Gammaproteobacteria; order Alteromonadales; family Pseudoalteromonadaceae; genus Pseudoalteromonas; species Pseudoalteromonas sp. R3. The sequence goes on along the minus strand of NZ_CP034835.1, from coordinate 513,086 downwards.
AGAGGTAGGATTGAATGCAACTCGTTTTCCTGCTACCAATGGTAAGCAACTCTCAGAACCTGAAGTCACAAAATGGTACGACCCAGCCGCTAATTTTAAGCGTTATCATCGGCATTTAACCCCCGGTGAAATAGGCTGTTATATCAGCCATTACCGGGTATGTGAAAAAGTCGTTAATGAAAAACTGCCCTATGCATTGGTGCTGGAAGATGACCTGCATATTGAAGATAGCCTGGCACCGCTGCTGGCCCTGGTCCCTGACCTGAACAACTGGGATATGATCAAGCTTTCCGATAATCGGGCTAATCCATTTATTGATACGCTAAAACTGAGTGACCAATTTACCCTGGGCAACTATAAAAAAGTGCCTAATGGGACCCAGGGCTATCTTATTAGCCTGGCTGGTGCCAAGAAGTTGCTGAGTCGTAAACCTTTCTACCGGCCTGTGGACGTCGACTTACAATTTCACAGTGAGACTGGACTACAAGTTACAGGTATCAAACCTTACCCTGTGTCAGAAGATGTTAATTTCGAAAGCGAAATTGCCACCATGAATAAAGGGCAGCATTCTGGCAGAAGTACGTTTACTCGAAATGCTAAACACCGAATTAGATTATTTTTGCAAAGACAATTTCGCTCAGCAACATTGAAGGATATCTCTGATATCTGTTGAGTAACGACCGGCTTTAGCATCTAGTCATGTCTCTCCCATTAGGCAAGTCCCCTCGCTAGGATACTGGCGTTAAGTTTATAAGCTTTGAAACCTTAGTTACAGCATCTTACTCTGGCTACTTACTAAACATGTATCGCAAATCAGACTTCGATACGGATATAAATACGACTATGAACTGACGGAGTGTAATAACTTATTTGCACTTCGTTATCTGCACTATTTTAGCCCTATGTCATTCTAGGGAACGCTATATTGGGATGTTCAGTTACGACATTGCCAAAATGCGCATTTTCATATCTAATAGCAACCTTATGCAAAGCACTGATACAATGCAGCAGCATTCACATCAATATCAGGATCAGGGGAAAACACTTGAAAAAAGCAATATTTACATTGGCCATAGGTAATAACCCTATGTACCGTGCTGCACTCAAAAGCTTCGAAATATATGCTAAAAGAGTAGGTGCCGATCTAATCATTTCAGACTCGTTGCGCTACCCATCAAAATAGATAACCCACGATATAACGCCAGTCCGGCCTGGACTGAGAAGTTAAGAATTGGTGCACTCCTGGAGGAATATGACAGGGTGCTATACGTTGATGCCGACGTGTTAATCACCCCTCATGCAAGGGATGTTTTTGAGCTTTACCCTGATACGAGTAAAGCGTACTGGTTTAACGAAGGGGTAAAACAAGAGCGAGCGCCTGATATTGAGATGATCCAACAAGAACTCGGCAAGGTTAACTGGCCACTGCAAGACAATCGCCCTGTCTACTACAACGCCGGAATCATTCTTACTTCAAAACAGTGCGAACTTTTCAAAAAAACTGAGTTAGACGACTTGCAGCAGATTTGCAATAAAATCACTCATTATGATCAGAGCTACTTTAATTATACTTTGCATAAACATAGCATTTCTCACGAATCGCTAGATAAATCGTTTAATCGCATGGATATGTTTGGCCATGAAGACTATCTGAAAGCAGATTTCATTCATTATGCAGGCAAAGGCTACGCAAAAAATAACCGCCGTCGGGATGTACAGTTTATCCGGGACTTCGCTCAGCTATACAGTGATGCAGTAGATGAGATTGAAATTAAAGCACTAAAGGAGCATGCGTGGACACTTTATTTGGAAAAGATCCACAAAAAATACCCCCTACCAGACTTCTTTTTGACTCAACTTTGCAAATGGTTTGTACCTAGATAAAAGATAGTAAGTTTGCTGGTGTCGATTAGATTTGCTCGGGAAGTTCGGCTAGCTCAGCCTCAATGGCTGAAACAAGCAGCTGTTGGACACCTTACTTCAATACTTGCTCTAGCGGGTTCTCTGGTGTGGTGAGTGGAACTACGTTATTACCTTTGTTCATTGCGATGTTTCTCATACACCAGAAATAACCATATCCCTCAATTGTAAGAGAAAGTAAAATAACCTATGAAATATTTAATAAAATAAAAAGCCAAACTTCACGCCTGAGAAAAAAAATGTAACACTCCAGACCTCAAAAGAAACTATAAGGATTCATAGTTATGAAACACGTTCTTACGCAAGCCATTGCTTTGGCTATTTCTTTTAGCGCATTCCAATCAGATGCAGCCATCTTTGGCAGCTATATAAAAACTAGCAAAGCTCAATACTACAATGACTATACTGACATTCATTGGTCGAAGCCGATCGTTCTTAAGGACTTTGATTACCCGAATCAAAAGTGGCCCGTTTTTACCAGCTCTGAATATGGTGAATTATACCCACGAAGACCGCCTAGTACCTTGTATGATGGTCCAGGTATATGTATCGACGCAACTTCAAGAAAAGTTCCTGGGGTTATAAAAGACGGTTACTGTCATGTTGAGTGGGACGGAAGAAACTGGAAAAATAGCGACTACTATTATTTGTCTAGAAACTATGACTATGAATGGCGAAAAATTAACAAAGGGTATCAACTCAGAGGTGATGAAGTTACCGCAGGCGGCTGGGATAAAGGGGCATACGTCTATCATTGTGTAGCAGAAGGGTATCACTGGGAAGGGCACCAAAGATATCGCCTTATAGGTAAATATGTACCAAACCTAAACAAGTGCTTTGTTACTATCAGCGATAGGGACAGAAGTTTTGTTGAGCTGGGACAAACTGTTCCTGATGTTTGGGACTGGAGGGCCAAGCAGACTTACGTTTGGATTCTGGTAGGACGTAAAAAGTCTTCGGGAGGCGGTGTAGTTACTCCACCTGATGGCTGTGGGAACCCAGGAGAAATTTGTCCTTAACTTGAATCCAAAGGGCTCTTCAGAACTATTAACATATCACTTGATAGACTTTAGAGCCTTGTCACCTCGCTACGCAGTTACCAGCCTTGCTAGGTTCTGCGTAGTGTGGGCACAAAAACTATTGTCATTAGCACGAGCCAATCTTTGTAGCCAAAAATAGCTCAACAATTCCTAGAATGACCTGAACAACAAACACATAAACAGATCATGAGATTACTTTCATAAATCGATAGAGGTGTAATTGCAACATGACCAGAACCTGAGACAATAGACCGTAATCTCATTGGCAGATAAGTAAAACAGTTCAAATACAAACTGCTCTTTCAATCATTTACCCACAGAACAATAATGCCGAATATTTACATATTCGGCATTCGTGCGTATACCAAAAGCGAGAGCTTCCATAACACCGCATTCTAGGTATAGTAACTCACAATCGCACTTTAGATCTTGGTTGTACACGTAGCCGTAGCTGTCACACTGTGCTGCTGGGATTTGCCGCTTAGTATCCAATATCCGCCATTTTGTACAACCTGTACAGCTTCACCTGAACCTTTAAATTTGCCTGAGATTTTTGTCAGGTAACAAACATGTGTTTTCGCAGATGCTAGGATTTTTTGCGATTCCCCTTGGTTCCATGTATATGACTTCAGGTCAGGATAACTGCGCGCAACACACCCTGCTTGCGCTTCAACACTGTGTTGATTAGATGTACCTCCAAGGTACGTACCATAACTATAGTTTTTTATGCCTATTGACTCGGCCCATCCCTCGAACTTACCACTCATACCAGTCAAAAAGCACACATTATTACGGTCACCAAGGTAAATATCACTTTGACCCTGAGACCAGGTGTCATATTGAACATCATAATTACCTTTGGGGTTAGTAACACAAGTAGCTATTGCCGCGACATTATCCTGATTTGATTTACCACCGAGATAATAAGTAGCACCAACTTCCTTTACCCAAACTGCCTCACCCCAGCCCTCAAACTTACCCTGCACCTTTGATAGAAAGCAAATTCGATCTCTTGAAGAGCCAAGGCTAACTTGGCCTTCACCTTGTTTCCAGTGGTGTACACGGTATTGATAATCTGCTGCATGTGCTGCTGCACCTGAAAATAGAGAAGCCGCAATCAGTCCGAGTTTGATGGATATACATTTCATTTTACATTCCTTTTCAAAATTGAATATTAGTGTCCCCTTGCAGAGACATGTAAATGATACACAACAAATATAGAAATTAAATGAAAATTTAAAGTAAAAAACCGTATCGTTAAACTAGGCAAGTACACAAGGTTAGACCAGTTAATTAGATGATTAAAGTGCTCACCTTGCAATCATGTTACACTCAAAAACTGTTGAGTTTAGGGTTCAAATCTTTATCACCTCACTACGCAGTGGTGCCAGCCTTGCCAGGATCTGGTTTTGCGTAGTGTGGTCAATGCCCGCTTCGGTCATGGCGTTAATCAATAGCTCAACCACTCGGTTAAAGTCGGCTTCAGTGATCTGCATACCGGTATGGATCTGTACCATTGAATCCCCCTGATAATCGCAGGGGCCGTCGAGGGTATCGCACAGGTGAGTAATAAACCCCTGGCGAAAGTGACTTACATTGGCCTTGGCAAAGTAAGGCAGAATGACTTTATCTCGCCCTATTTCCTGAATAAATAGATCAACCAGTCTCTCCAGACCAGCCTCGCCACCAATTTGTTGATACAGAGTCGGCCGAGCACCGGACTGGCAGCCTCCCAGCCAGATGCAAGCTAGCAAGACTATCAGGCTGGCTACAAGGTTGCGGGTCATGTGCTGTGCTTTATTATTCACCCTTATCCCTTAAAAGTATCCGGTGATCGAAACATACCAACCGGTTTGGTCCGGCTGACCGGCAATGCTGCCCAAATCCAGCCAGGCCGCGGTGATATTGACCTGCTTATTGATAAACCAGGCGACAAACACATCCTGCCACTGTTGCTCACCGAGTCCCAGGTTGTCGGGTTTTTCACGGTATTCATAACCCAAAGCCAGGTTCTGGCTAAGAAAAATGGCCGTACTGGCTTCAAGGTATAAGCGGTCACTCCCCTGCTGGCCACCATAGCCCAGCAGACCCAGCTGATTAGCCTCGGTATGACGCGCCGTGATATTCCAAAATGCATTAAAGCCGCCAAACGCCCCCAGATGTAGCTTGCTGGCAGCCAGATAAATATCGGTGCCGCTGTCATCTTCCGCGCCCAGTAAAGCTCCAACCGCATCGTCTTTTAACGACTTGTGTTGCAGACCCAGGCTCAACTGGGGCCAGGTACTGTAAACAATATCCCCATACAGGCGCACTTTAACGCCGCTGACCGACTGCTCTATATCGGTATTGAGTGCCGGTACGGCAAAGGTTTGCTCGGCATAACTGAGCTCAACTCGGTCAAACAGGTTGGCCTGAATACCACACACATCAAGGCGATAATCATCAACGCTGGCGCGGCTGCAAAATCCCCCCAGACTCCACTGCTCTTCGCTGGCATAACCAGCAAGTTGCGCCCAGGGCACTATGCCACCACCAGCGCTTCCTTCTACCTGAGAAACACCCGGTGTAGCCAGTAACTTACCTGAGCCCGCGATGCAGTGTGTGCTCATGCATAGCACACAACTTGCGAGCATACACAGCCCTGGATCAGCCCGCTTCATGATATTGGCCAAGCCATTGCGTCAGTAGATCCGCTTTTAATGGCTTGCTCAGGTAATAACCCTGCGCGTAATCACAGCCCATTTCTTTAAGCAGCTCCAAAGAGGCTTTGTCTTCCACGCCTTCGGCCACCACAGAAAAGCCCAGCTGATGGCCGAGACTAATAGTGGAGCGCACAATACATTGATCCTGATGGGTTTCAGCAAGTTTCAGAATAAACACTTTATCCAGCTTAAGTTCATCAATAGGCAGCATTTTTAAGCGACCCAGTGAGGTTTGCCCGACCCCGTAATCGTCCAGAGATATATGTACGCCAATCTCTTTGAGTACTTTAAGCGCCGCAATGCCTTTTTCTTCATTCTCTATCATGTCCCGCTCAGTAAGCTCTATGGTGATCAACGAAGGGGATATCTGATAGCGGTCTAGCATGGCTTCCAGGTGTGGCACAAAGTCGGGATCGGCAATGTCCTGAGCCGACACATTGATGGCCGCTTTCATGGTGATCCCTTGTTCAACCCAATTGGCTACCTGAGCCACCACCGTTTTGAGTACCCACTGAGTCAGTTCAACAATCAAGCCGGACTGCTCTGCCAAATCAATAAAGAATTCGGGCGACACCCACTCGCCATTGCGCCGCTGCCAGCGGATCAGTGACTCAACCTTATCCACCTGCTGACTGTGCATATTCAGTTTAGGCTGATAGGTCATAAACAGCTGGCCATCATCGCTTTGCAACGCGGCTTTTAGTTCATCAATGATCAACAGGCGTTCCAGATAGGCTTCGTCTTCGCCAGTCTGATAGAAATAGACCGAGTTATTGCCCTGCTGCGCGGCATTATCAGCTGCAATCAGTGCCCGTCGCACCAGATCTTCCGGATCGTTGGCCTGCTCCGGGTAATGCACTACCCCGACGCTAAAACGCAGGTTGATCTCCAGTTTTTGCACCTGATAAGGCTGGTTAAGCGCACTCAAAAAGCCCGCTACACAGCCCTCCATGGAGCTGTCTTCTTTGGCTGCCAGCACAGTTAAAAACTCATCGCCTCCCAGACGGGCGTTGAGTCCTTCAAAGCTGGCACCTATCTGTTCAATACGTTGTGCGACGGCCTGAATACAGCTATCACCAACGCGCGGTCCCAGTTTATCGTTAATGTGCCTGAGGCCTTTAATATCCACAACCAGCAGATAATAAACACGACCATCTTGCAACAACCGAGTGAGTTTCTCCATAGCCGCTGCGCGGTTATAAAAACGCGTCAGGCCATCATGACTGGCCTGATAGCGAATTTGCTTTTCCCGCGCCTGAATATCATCACCCATTTCATGAAAGGCATCCACCAGCTGGCAGATCTCTTTGGTAGGCCGAGACTCGTGTACAGTCGCTTCATAATCTCCCAGGGCAAAGCGGCGCGCCATCACAGTTAACTGCTGCAAGGGAGTTGCCAGATTGCGGGCCAAAAAGCCACTGGCCACAAAGCCAAACAGCATAGTCACACACGACGACAAGATGATAGTCAGCACCAGCTGATCAAACTCCTGATAGTCTTTGGTCATATCAGCACTCAATACCAGGCTCACCGGCGAAGAGCTGAGCGCTGGCAACGCCACTTCGGCATTGATATAAACCGGAAACTCACTCAACCATCGGGTAATTTTTTGCTCGTGTAAATACGCAAACAGATCCTGAGACTCCGGTAAACTCAAAGAACTGGCCTTGATCTGTTCACCATGGCCGATAAAACTCATTTCCATGCCAGTCAATTCGCGTAGCTGTCCTGCGACCTCTGTATCTACCGCAAACCCAACAATGGCGAAGGCAATGGTTCTTGGCGCCTTTACCGGAAGAATAATGGCTTGATACAACTGTTTGTCGAGGCTCACAAAGGCCGATTGTTCAGTATGATTGAGAAGCTCTCTGAGCAGCGGACGCAAATCTTCGGCCAGCTCGATTTCTGCCTGATTGGCAGAGATCAACTGCCCTCTGACATCCAGTAACAGCATCAAGTCAGCGTCAATGCGCTGGCTGTGATTAAACAGTACACTTTCTATGGTGGGTGCATCCCGGGTTGCAACGGCCTGTTTAAAGCCAAAATCCTGTGTCAGCACAGTTGCAGCGGTGACCAGTAAGCGCTCTTTTGCACTCAGATACTGCTGATAGACATTTTGTGCTACCTGAATATCCTGCTGCACTTTGCGCTCATTAAACTGGCTGGTCGACCACCAAAAGCTGGCCAAACTGGCTACGGCTGTTAGCAGCACTAACCCGACGCACAGCGCGATAATGCGATTTTTAAAACTAGTGCCCATGATGCTCCTTAAACATCTCCGAGAATGTGTTTCTGGGTGCCGGAGTCTGTGTCTCTACAATAACAGACCCGGATTGTTGTAATTCTGTCACCGTCACTATCCTGCGAGTGTCGATATCCGTTGTTTGCAGTGCGTGCCAGATGGCAATTTGCTGGGCGTATGCTGGTATTTGCACTGTCCCCTGCTGATTAGTAGTAAGCACATCTTTTGATTTAGAAACATAGATATAGCCCACCATTGAATCGTGAATATTACATCCTAAAACAACGACACCAGATTGTTCAAATCGTATCGGCTGAATGGGGGTGCCGGCATACAATTTGAGTTCAAACCGTTTAGCATCAGAGAAGGAATAAACATGATGGCGAATATCATCGCTGTTTGGGAAGCTTACTGCCTGACCTTGTATTATGGTGAGCATTCGAGGCTGAAACTGCTTATCAATCTGATCCATCACCGCCACTTGCTGCACAGAGCCTGCACTCAGAGGCGCAATCACCTCGACCACCACATCGGGCAACGGGCTCCCATGCTGGTCGCGCAATTGAAGGGTGTATCCGTTATCGGACCCGTTACCGGACCCATCACCATTACCGGCACCAAATGCTGAGCCGGTCACAGCGATCGCGATCAAGGTCAGTAAAGTCCTACCGAATGTGGCCCACGCACAGCCCGCAGCTCGCCTGATCATGTTCAGACGCCCTGGTGCTGTCCTTACCGGGTTATGCCCGCTGACGTTCATTAATATTTGCCTGAGCCACTTGCATACTCTTAAGTAAAAGTGACGCTGAAAAGAAAAGCAAGGACTAACACGAATTCGCCTTCAGATAAGGTCAAAATACTAAGGAAAATCAGCGCTAAGGGTTTGTTTTTAAAAAGAGGCTTAAGAGAGCTTGGTACGTCAAAATAGAAAAAGCGGCACCAAGCCGCTTTTTCAAAAGAGTATTAGCCGATTCAGGCGTCGATCAGGCCATACTCTTTATCCAGCACCGCAATCACTTCGTCACGCGGGTTCTGAGGAATGGTTAACTGCTGGCCGACAATTTTGCTGGCAATGCCGACATAAGTGTCGGACACAGACATCATTACCTGCTCTGGCAACTTGTAGCTGGCAGCCAGTTGTTCACGCTCAGTCATGCGGTCTTTGTTCAGCAGAACATCGCTGTCGGGCACATTGTTGATCAACAGCTGGCGGAAGCCCTCTTTTGAATTCTCTACAATGTTACCGTCACGGTAGGCCGGGCCATCCCAGATCCGTGATGAGTCTGGTGTCCCTACTTCATCAATGTAGATCAGGCGCTCTGTGCCATCTTTGTCTTCCACATAACCAAATTCAAATTTGGTATCGACAAAAATCTGGTCCAGCTGGGCCAACTCTTTAGAGATTAGCGCAAAGCCTTCGGTCAATAGCTGTTCATAACGCGCTACATCGGCTTCAGACTTAAAGTTGAAGGCATCCAGATTATCTGTGATATTGCGACGAGTGATGTTCACGTCGTCCACTTCCGGTACATCTGCTAAACCACGAATGATCCCTTTGGTTGATGGGGTGATCAAGACCTCATCCAGCTTCTGATGCGCATTCAGGCCTTCTGGCAGATTGATCCCGCAGAACTCGCGTACGCCTTTGCTGTAATCGCGCCACATGCTGCCAGTGATGTACTGACGGGCAATGGCTTCGACGCGCACTGTGCTGGCTTTACGCACGATCCACACGTATGGATGAGGTATATCCACGATGTGATTACCGGCCAGTCCGGCCTCATCAAACAATTTGAACCAATGGGCGGCCACACTGTTTAGTGCGATACCTTTACCCGGCACACCATTGAGGCCATTTTCGCCTTGCCAAATGCAGTCGAAGGCTGAGATGCGATCCGAGATCACCATGATCGCCAACTCAGTTCCTGCTGGAACATCATAGCCTTTTTCTTTGATTAAACGGGCGCTGTCCTGGTCGGTTAACCAATAAACTGAACGTACTTTACCACTGTGCACAGCACCTTTGGTGCGAATGGGTAGATCGTCATTGACGTCTAGAACTTTGTAGCTACTCATTGTATCTCCATAGAGAACGGCTGCGTCTTGCTAAAGGACGCAAAATACAGAGGGGGTTAGAGCGGTGTATGATAGTCGAGCAGCCGCTAAATCACAATTGCTTTACCGCACTGATCGGCGATATGCCGCAGGCAGGTTTAGCTTCGGGCACAAGTATTTTATGATGCGGGCGTGATCCGCCATTGATGTGAGACTATGTTAGAAATTAACGACCTGATTTTTCGCTGGCCCGGAGCAGCCGATGCCACGCTTCATATACCTAAACTTGAAGTCGCCGCTGGTGAGCGGGTGTTTTTACATGGCCCAAGTGGCAGCGGAAAATCCACTTTACTGGGGCTGCTCAGCGGTATAAACAAACCCGAATCTGGACATATTCAATTACTGGATACTGACCTGGCAAACCTCAGCGATGCCGCCAGAGACAAATTCAGAGCCGATCACATCGGCACCATATTCCAGAATTTCAATTTGTTGCCCTATCTCAGCCCAATTGAAAACGTGATGCTGGGGTGCAATTTTTCTAAACTCCGCACTCAGCGCGTCAGTGCTTCTGGTAACACACTGACCCAGCAGGCCCAACAGTTACTGCAAGCGCTCGGGCTGAGCCCGGAAATCATGTTGCGTTCAGTGTCACAGCTCAGTATTGGCCAGCAACAGCGAGTCGCTGCTGCCCGAGCGTTTATCGGTCAGCCGGAACTGATCATCGCCGATGAACCGACCTCGGCACTGGATGCCGACAATCGTAATACCTTTATTGAGCTGCTGTTCCAGCAAGCCAGCCAGTATGGCGCAACTATCTTATTTGTCAGCCATGACTACAGCCTGGCGCCTTTATTTGACAGACAATTGAGCCTGGTTGAAATAAACGAGGTGAATCAATGAGGTTAATCACGTTAGCAACCAAAAGTATGCTCAATCGCAAGGCCAGTGTGCTGCTGACCTTGCTTACCATAGCCATCAGTGTGATGCTGCTACTGACTATTGAGCGAGTACGCCAGGAGGCCAAGAGCAGTTTCAGCAACACCGTATCGGGTACCGATCTGATCGTCGGCGCACGCAGTGGAGACATTCAGCTTCTGCTTTCCAGCGTATTTCGCATCGGTCATGCCAACAACAGTGTCAGCTGGGAGAGCTATCAGGATATCCGCGCTCAGCGTGGCGTACGCTGGACCATACCTATGAGCTTGGGTGACAGTCACAAAGGACATGCCGTACTCGGCACCGACAGTGCGTACTTTGAACATTTTAGATATGGTAAAAAACAAACGCTGGCTTTTCAATCTGGTCGAGCTTTTGTTAACGCTCAAGAGGTGGTACTGGGTAGTGAGGTTGCCAGCAAAATGCATTATCAGCTTGGCCAGCAAATTGTGATCTCACACGGCATGGGCAATACCAGTTTCCACCATCACGATGATAATCCGATGACCATAGTGGGGATCCTGGCGCCTACCGGCACACCCGTCGACAAAACCGTACACGTGCCACTGGCAGCCATCGAAGCCATGCACAGTCAACCTAAACCGGCTTCCCGCATAATAGGTAAGCCAAAACAACCGACAGCACACGCTCATGACCATACCGACAAGCATGATCACAAGCATGCAGATGGGCATGAGCATAATGATAGCCACGACCACGGTCATGAGCAGCCCGATACCGTCAATGTCGCCGTGCCGGCCCCCGAGCATTTACATGGCGACCTGATCGGCGAGCCAAAACAGATCACTGCATTTCTGATGGGGCTGGATTCACCGCTCTATACCTTGCAGATCCGTCGAAACATCAATAATTACAAAGCGGAGCCACTGCTGGCCATTATGCCCGGTGTCACACTACGTGAGCTGTGGCGTATGTTAGGCCTGGTAGAGAAGATCCTGTTACTGTTCTCAGGCGTGGTGGTGTTGATCAGCCTGCTGGGTATGCTCACTACGTTACTGGCGACCCTCAACCAGCGTCGCCGTGAGCTGGCCATTTTGCGCTCTGTGGGCGCGCGGCCACGGCATATTTTTACACTCATGAGCAGCGAGGCCATCTTGATCACAGCCGCCGGTTGCGCAATGGGCATTGCCCTGTTTTACGCGCTGATCGCCCTGGCGCAGGGCACACTGCAAAGTCAGTTTGGGATCAGCCTGAGTATTTCACTGCTCAGTCACTATGAACTCATGTTGATCGGCGTTATCATGGCGGCCGGCACTTTGATGGGCATCTTGCCTGCAACCCGGGCCTATTTCTATTCGCTCAGCGATGGCATGAGCATTAAGCTATAAGAGGTTTTGAATGACACCAATACGCACTTTTTTCTGGCTATGCACTGCGCTATTGCTTATTTCAGTACAAGTTCAGGCTGGACCCCCGAAAGAAATTTTCTGGGAAGATCTGATCCCTCAGGGCCATATTCAGATAAGTAATCAGGATGCTGCAGCGAGCCACGATGGCGATCAGCAAAACTGGGTACAGCCAGATCTGGATGCGCCCGTGGTCAAAAGCCTGGATGGCAAACAAGTGAGCTTACCCGGGTTTGTGGTACCGCTGGAAGGCGACAGTGAAGTGATCACCGAATTCCTGCTGGTGCCCTACTTTGGCGCCTGTATTCACGTACCGCCGCCGCCACCTAATCAGATTGTCCATGTTAAAATCAAGAACGGTGTGCCCATCGACAGCCTGTATGATGCCATTACCGTGACTGGCACTATGAAAGTTGCAACCTGGAAAGGTGACCTGGCACAAACCGGATACCAAATGGACGCGGTTGGTGTCGCACCATTTGAGCTGTAAGCCCGGGGTTATTAATCAGAAAGTGGCTCAGAACTGAGCCACTGACAACCTATCCAACCAGCCTTTAGCAAAGGCAACTTCTGAAGTGATAAGTATCACACTTGGCGGCTATGGTGTTACAGGTATCGCGCTCGGTATAGTACACGCCCCCGGCAACCTGGGGAGTTTCCGCTCCAACCAAAGAACGCACCTGACTACCTAACTGTTTAATCGACTTTTTATTTAATTGTAATTTCATCGTGTATTTCCTTATTGTTGTTTGTAGTGTGTGCTCATAGGCACTTAACCACAATTACATACATTTAATCCAGATGCAAAACTAGCCCTGTGCCAACTGTTGGCAGAGTATGCGCATCAACGCGGGATCGTCCTGCATCAGTGACTTAAGCTTATCAAGGGGGAACCACATCACTTCACACGGCGTTTCTGCCAGATAATCCAGCGTCGATGTGCCTGTCAGCAAGGCCGTAACACCCAGAGCTTCACCAGGTCCCCGAACAACAGCCTGACTGGCACCAACTTCTCGTACGCTACCCCGATATATGACCCCTAGTTTATTCAGCGGTTTTCCCTGCCTGATCAAAGTCTGCCCGGCATCATAAATGCCCCGCTCCTGACAGCTGCTTATCTGCTCCCGGGTGGTGTGTGTTACACCACGCAGCCAGGGGATCTGCTGATCCAACTGCGCCGCCTCGGTCTGGCGAAATATAGACACTTTTTGCAATGCTGCCATGCGTTTCTCAACACTTTCCAATAAACGACTGGCTTCTGGTTTATCGAGCACAGCCAGCTTTAGTTGCTCATTAATCACCGCACGCTCACGGTTAAGCAGCAGCCGGGTAGCCGCCTGAGATTGCAGCGCCTGAACAATATCCGGAAACGTCTCCTGAAGATCATTAATGCGTGCTATGGTCTGAGCAATATTGTCTTCAACCTGCTGACGTACCTGCGCCGCTATCTGTGTATTGGGCGATAAAGTATCAATATGGCTTTCCAGTGCTTCCTGCGCCTGAATGAAACCCCGTGCCACATCGTAACCCACCACCAGACGCTCAAAATACAGCCTCAGCAATGCGCGCTCTAGCCAGGCACTACCACGTAATCGTTCAAGCCAGCCCGGCACTTGCCAGGTCGCAAACAGAGTATCTCGCTGACCAATGCAGGGCTCACCATCCAGCGCCAGCTCGACAGCTTCAACCAGCAAGTTGGTCGCTCGCTTACCTAAGGTCCCTTGCTCAAACTGCGTCCAGTAGTGCTTTCGTTCAGTCTCCAGCAGGCGACGTAAAAAAGCGGTATTGAGATCGTCTTTATCTATTGGTGTTGCGGCGTCTGACTGTGCCATCGCGCCCAGCTTGACCTGTGCTTTCACCTGTTGCCAGTCGGCACCCTTTAAAAACGGGCTGTCCATCATGTTTGGCAGCATGGTTTGCAACGTATTGGCGACCTGCTGATTGGCTTTGTCCACCGTAGCCTGTTTAGCCGGAGGCAGACTGTCGAGACGCAAAAACTTCAGCAACATACCCATAGTGCCGCCGTTGATTAAAATCGTTAGTACCACAATTCCGGCACATAAAAATAACATGCGATCGCTTACCTCCTTAGGGATCGCCTCGCTGGCAGCCACGGTCAAGGCAAGCGCTAATGAGACTGCACCACGCAGGCCGCCCCAGCATAGTACGCTGGCTTTTTCAAAGGTGATGCCAACACCTATTCGGCTTAACAAAGGTGTAAATACTGTGATGGAGATCGCGCGGATCAGCATGATCCCCACATACAAGATACCCAGTGTCTGCCATGCCTGGAGGTCATCCAGTGGCACCCGAATGGCCACCAGGATCCCCACCAGGAGGAAAATACAGGTGTTGGCAATATGTGCCATCATTTCCCAGAAATGATGTAAAAATCCGGCAACCTCCGGGCTTATCCGGGTCCGTCCGACACTAGCCAGTACCAGCGCCAGCGTCACCACTGCCACCACCCCGGATACATGGAACGACTCGGAAATGAAAAACGCCGAATAAGCCGCGGCTATGGTCAGAGTGATTTCTATCATAGGATCGTTAAATACCCGGTCGATCCACATAATACATAAGCCACCCAACACCAGGCCTATCGCCAGCCCTACCAAGACCACTCCGGCAAACTGGCCAACCGCTTGCCAGGGCGAGGCCATCATGGCCCCTTCTCCCCCACTGCTGGCCAGCACCCAGACATAAAACAAGCTGAAAAACACAATGGCGGTCCCATCATTAAGCAAAGACTCGCCCTCAATCAGGGTTTCAAGGCGTTTGCGCGAGCTCACTTCTTTCAGTAAAGCCACCACAGCGACTGGATCGGTGGCACTGATCAGGGCACCAAACATCAGACACATAGCCCAGCTCCACTGCCAGTGTTCAGGCACGCCTAAATGCAATAACTCAGCAGTCAGCCAGATGGCCAGCATCAGACCTGGCACCGCCAGAATGGCGATTTGCGTAAACATGCGCCGGAATAAATGCACTTCCATGGCAAAAGCGCTTTCAAAGATCAGGGTAGGTAAAAACAGGAAAAGAAACAGGTGCGGATCGATGTCGGCCACCAGCGTCAGGGTATCGCCCACCATCTGCATCTCGCCGTCAAACACCTCTCCGCGCTGCGCCAGGCCAATACAGATCCCAATCACCAGTAAAGCTACAGTGTAAGGGATCTGGGTGTTTTTCAGGGCGTGGCGGGTCAGTGCACCAATAAACAGGGCCAGAATCAAAAATACCAGGACCAGAATGCCAGATTCAAACTGCATACCAGCCACCTTTAATCACCGCGCTCACAATGGTGTAAGCTTAGTTCACCCAGGCTGGCCCTGTTAGTTTAAGAGCAAAAAACTCAGCGCTCGGTTTTGCCCGGATAATAGATGGTTACCGGCTGCGAGTAATTCGGCACATCATCATAGCTAAACACCGCGTAATACTTAGCAATATCCGGCGTGCCGAAGTTATCGAGCGTATAATTGTCTCGACCACCGTACAACTTCACCCCATCAAAGGGCGAGCGCGGCGGATGAAAACGGTTACGCACCACAAAGAAGCCGACCAGATCCTCGTCTTCTTCATTGTCCCAGGTCAGCTTAACTACACCGTTTTCGACCTGAGTTTGCAGGTTATGGGGCGCAGCCACCGGATGTTTACGGCGCTCGATATAATCGATTTTCAGCTGTGCCGGTTGCTGATCCTGACAGTTGGTCCAGTTTACCAGCGCATCGGTGGCCTGCGACTCAGCAGTGGCACGGATAATAAAGTAAAATGGCGTCTGTGCCTGATGCAGACGCTCCAGCTCCTGCAAGCTGTAGCTATCGAAAATAAAGTGATGTTCGGCGCGTTCCCTGAGCTGCTCATTGCTCACCTCATAGCCGATATACTCAATTTTCTGACGCTGTTTAACATGCTGGTAGTCCACATCTCTGAGCTCAACCAACTCTATGGTAAAACGCACATCCCGCGCAGAAGCAATGGAATTACAACAACGCACGGTGAGGCAGGCATTGGTAAATACAGTCCGGTCAACGGGCAAATCCACATTCAGATCAAACGCCATTTGTCCGTAAACAATATCGCCTTCGGCATCGAACCCCGACGCCAGCTTATCGGCCACCACTTTGTCTTTGTAAATGGTATTACAGGACAGCGGGCTCAGAGCAAGTTGCTGCTCAGGTAACTGATACACCAGCTCGAGATTGGGCCGATAGTGCAGACCACTGCCAAACGAACCGTAGCCAATATCGAATTGCATCACCTGAGAGTCTTTGCCCAGAGGCAATTTCTTGGGTCCCTGTAAGCGCAGTAGCAACCGCTTTTGCTTAAGCAGCTTGGCCAGCAGGCTGCGTTCAACGCCGTTAAACGACCATTTTAGCCAGATCCCCTGAGTGAGCTTGTCGGATTCTATGGTTTGCCCCAGCGTATGCAAAGGCTTAGCGTCGGCAATGCTGCTGTAATCATAAATGTCCTCAACCTGATCCGCATCGAGAATCGCCACCGACCACTCGCCATATTTTTCAATTTTGGCGGCCACCCGGTTCATCGGATAGATAAAGAACTGGGCGCTTAAGATCTGTGAGCCTTCCACAATACTGCTGAGATCAAACTGCACTACGCCCATGCTTACCCCCCGCTTTTTATCGACGCCGATAAACATGGAGTTATAGCCAAAGTGCTCTTTGTTTTTGGCCTGATTGTTCTGCGATAAATAACCCACGGTTTCGCGGGAAGGGAACAGAGTTCGGGCGCTTTCGGTCCGGCCCAGGCGGGTTTTCAGGCGCAATTCCGGGCTGAACGGGGATTTAATTTTGGTGACTTTATCGACGGCGCGAATGTTATAAAAATAACTGTGTCCGCTTTGCAGCTGGCTATCAGTAAAGCCCTGTGTTTTGGTAATAGCCACCAGAGTTTCTTCGCCGCAGGGGTTTTTGTTGTGCTGACTGCGATAGACCTCAAAGTAGATGTCATCGCGGTCTTCATACTGCCACTCCAGCTCGACACTGTCATGAGCTACGGACTTAATGGTAAAGCCTTCAACTCGCTTAGGCGCCAGCGGCGAGTAATTAATCGCTTCACTCAGTGCATATTGTACGGCGGGAATATTCTCGGCGACACTCTCGGACATGTTTTTCATGTAATCCGGAATATTACGTGTACCCACCTCCACCACTGTCGCAATGATGCCTTTGCGATAGTAATACTCGCGGCCACTGCCGTGAATTAGCTGAGCCGGCGGCTTGCCACGGTGGATCCCGTATTGGCGTCCCGTGACCTTTTTGATCTCATGGTTCATGTTAGCGCATAACACATTGAGATCCGTGCCTTCGATCTCCACTTCATGATTAAACTTATGGGCCGGGAAAAACACATTGCCCTGAGAGTGGTAATCCAGCGCAATGCGAATATTGTCGTGACTTTCCACAAAATCACGGATAGCGCAGGTTTCGGGTTCTGAAAACGCATGGGGGCCGCCATAGGTATTAGAACCCGTATTTTGGTTGCGCATAAACTTGGCATCAAAGTTACGGTTCAGATCCACCCCGAAGGTACCATCGCCATTGTTACGCCGATTTTTGCGCCAGAAAGAGAAATGATTACGGGAATATTCAAACCCATCAGGGTTGAGACACGGTACCATGTACAAGGTATTGCGCGTCAACGCATGTTGTAGCTTAGGGTTGAAACGATAATTATCAATTACATACTGAACAAATTTCACCGCCAGTTCATTGCCGATCCATTCCCGCGCATGGATGGATCCGGTATACAGTAATGCCGGTTTATCATCAGCGTAAGTGACATCCAGGGAAATAGTTACTAGCATGATCGGTCGGCCTTCCCAGGTTTCGCCTATACTTTGTAAACGGATCAAGTGGGGGTGTGCGCTCATGGCGCTTTGCAGGAACTCTATGGTGTCCTGATAGGACGCATATTGGATTTTCATAGCGGTTGCTCAGTTGCATAAAAAGACATGCCATAACCCGGATCAGACTAGCTGATCCGGTACAGCCAGAAAGCACTAATGTGTGGTCAGCCCGGCGGGCATCACCTGTTGCCAGTGAGCAACAATCTTTTCCAGTTTCTTATCCTTTAGATTCTTCACGACACATAACTGCTGTGGTTCAGTATTCAGGGCTTCAACCACACCATGTGCACCAAAGGTCGTCATGATCTCATCGATCATCTTGTCACCTATCCCTTTTACCTGAGCCAGGATCTCCCGGATCTGGGCATCATCGAACACCGGAGCCGGATAACTGTTTAGCTCCAGACCCGCCTGTTCATCGCTGCCCGGAATAGGTTGCAGGGCTTTGGCCTGTGCCGATTTGGCCTGTAACACAAAGTTGTCCTGTAAATTCCAGATCTCACTAGGCCATTCTTCGATACGCTGATATTGAGTATCCAGAATTGGAAAGTGTTGTTCATCCATGCCATAAAAGGTTTCGCCACAATCCTGGCTTGGTGTATAGCTCGAAAACCCAATGTGACGCATAGTACGCAACAGGCGAGAGTCGATTTTGCCCAGCTCTTCCCAGTTATATAGTGGAATAGTTGGCTTACGGAAATGACCATCCGATAGTAACCACATCAGATACTGACCAATCCAGTCTCGAATATAAGGAAACGCCGCAAATGCCGTGGCGCATTCCAGGATCCGCAGCTTGCCATCCTTACCCAATGCAATATCGCACGCCCAGTATTCGGCATTCGCCGCTTTCGAAGCTGCAGTGGCCAGCTTAAGCACTGATTTTGGCACTGCCTGATAATCCATGCTGCCACCTTGGCTGGTATTGGTCAGCCATTCGCCTTCCGGTGGACGACGCCAGAAAGCACATACCGGCTTGTGACCCACCAGCATGACACGTATATCTGCTTCCATAGGCACAAAGTCCTGTACATAAGCCGGGTAGTACTTTTTCTCTGTCAACAGTGCCATCGCTTCATCATAATTATCCACTTTATGTACAAAGTAGCCGCCGTAATTTGACGGACCATACGAGCGCTTGATGATCTTTGGATAGCTGGCCTGACTGAGATAACGCTTCGCTTTTACAGGGACATAGAAGATTTCGGTATGCGGCGCCGGCAACTTATACTTACGGCAAAAATGAGTCACATTTTCTTTTGACTTGTTTGAAAACTGACTGTCCAGCGAGGGTAAAAAGCGCACATGCGGCAACGCACGGGCAATTTCCCGAAATGTCTCATACGCTGTCGCAGGAATATTACCGATCAACACATCGATTTTCTTTTGCTTCACTTCGGCAATAAAACGCGCTTTGTCGTTGCCCCAGTGATATACCACAGTTTCGATTTTATCTGGCCAACCTTTAAAGTTGGATTTGTCGAAAAAGCGTAAGACATAATCCAGATACAGAAGTCCAATCTTTGGGAGTTTGGGTTTTGCAGTCATTGCTCGGGCCACCTTGGCAAAATTAATGGGTTAATAAAATAGGTCTGTAGCATGGCCATCAGGCCACTTTGTGCGTATGCAGGGCGCTTTTTTGGGTCGCTGTGCGCTCGATCAGCTCCACCATGGCATCTATCTTGGCCTGGTTAAAATTGATCCCCAATGCTTCTTGTTCAGGTGTCGCAAACGCAGGAATGGTGTTCACTTCCAGCACCACATACTCTTCACGTTCGCGATCGTAGATTAGATCAACACCGGCAATCTCCAGCCCCAAGGTGTTGGCGGCTCGGATCGCCAGTTCAACAACCTGATCGTCAGGCTCCCGGACAAACACAGAGCCGCCACTGGTGATATTGGTTTTCCAGTCATCCTTTGGCGCTTTACGGCCATAGCAACCGACAAACTTGCCATCCACCACATCAATGCGGTAATCGGTGTTGTCGTAGTCAATAAAGCGCTCAACATAGAAGTAACGCAAGTCGGTACGGCTCAAAAACGGCAGCAGCATGTCCAGCGCCTGCTCACTGTCAATTTTGACAATACCAACACCACCCCAGCCATCGGTGGGCTTGTAGATCAGCTTGCCACCAAAATCTCGTAGTGCCTGCTTCAGGCCATCCATGTCGTTTTTATGACACAGCCGATAATCCGCGGTGCAGATCCCCTGGCTGTTGAGTAAGTGAGAAGTGCGGAATTTGTCTTCTGCCAGCGCAAACGCCTCGTAGTTATTCAGTGTTGGAATAGCCTGGCTCAATGCTTGATAGAGATACACCTGAAACTGAGTTTGCTGGCCTGCGTTGTAACTCAAAAACGCATCCAGCTGCTCCATAACTACGCCATTACAGCTGATCTGGCCATCTTTTGCCCGGGCATCACGCAGGTTGAGCCCAGTGCTGGTTTGGATCCCGCGTTCGGCCAACGCGTGAACCAGGCGCTGCTCAATCTCGCGCCCTCCACCATTTTCGTACATCCAGATGCCAACGTGCGGCGCCGCGACAGAGCGTGTCATAAAGTATCTCCTTGGTCCTTGAACAGGTGCATAAAATTTGGTCAGGAACGCTATTTTACAGGGCACTGTGTGACAGATTTTTGATCGTTTTTCTGTACCTATCGGGATCCAAAAACTGTTCATAATTCCGTCACCTGACTGTCATCGAAAATCGCCACGATGGGCCAAAATTACCGCAAGGACCTGTTATGGATAGTCTGGACTTTAATGAACTCGCGTCTTTAATTCGTTGTAATTCTTACAGTAAACATAAAGCCGGTGTTGATGCACACGGTGAGCAAATGATTGAACTGGCTGCGCCACTGGGGTATACGCTCACCCGCTATCAGCGAGAGCATATTGGTGATCATTTATTATTGCGAGCGCCACGAGGCGCAGGTAAAAAGATCCTCTTGTTGGGTCATCTGGATACCGTCTATCCACCCGATACTTTCGTCGAATTCAGTCAGGATGATGATTGTGTTTATGGTCCGGGTGTGTGTGATATGAAAGGCGGTAACTGGGTCGCACTGAACGCACTGCGTCAGCTCAAACACACCTATGGCAAACTCCATAACATTGACTGGCTGCTAGTCAGCGATGAGGAAATTGGCAGCGACGACAGCCAAGCACTGACGACAAAAATTGCCAAACAGTATGATGCCTGCCTGGTGTTCGAAGCGGCAGGAAAAAACCACGAGCTGGTGGTGGCTCGCAAAGGCATTGCAACCTATACCATTACCATTACCGGTAAAGCAGCGCATGCCGGTAACCATTACAGGGATGGTATTGACGCGAATTTTGCACTGGCAAACATGCTGATGGAGATGTCGGCCCTGACCGATCTCAAACGTGGCAGCACCGTCAATGTGGGCAAAATCCAGGGAGGCATTGGTGCCAACACCATTTCTCCATCGGCCACTATGGTGGTAGAGGCTCGTTTTACTAAAGCCTCTGAGCAACAGCGTCTACTTGAGGGCATAGAAAATATCTGCCTGGCCATTGAAGTCACGGGTGTATCGGTTAAGTTAGAAGGCGGTTTGCAACGGGGTGTGATGGCACCAACGGATAAACAATCAGCCTTGTTAAGTGAGATCAATGAGATCCTGGGTTATGACCTGCCTGTAGAGCATCGTGGTGGGGTATCTGATGCCAATACAGCAGCAGCTACGGGGACGCCGACTTTGGATGGCTTTGGACCCTATGGTGATGGGGATCACACCATTCATGAACGCGCGATCAAATCCAGTTTTGCACTGCGTATTGAGCAGGTCACTCAAATACTGGCAAGCCTGTGTTATCAGACCCAGCCAGAAGCTGAATTAAGCAGTGACAGTTAGCGCTGACACTGGGGGCAATAAACCGTGCTACGCTGACCCAGGCGGATCTCCTTTAGTTCGGTCTCACAACTGACACAAGGTTCGCCTTTGCGCCCATAGACCAGTAACTCCTGCGCAAAGTAGCCTGGCTTACCGTCGCTTTGCGCAAAATCCTTAAGGGTTGTCCCGCCTTGTTTGATGGCACTCGCCAGCGTTTCTTTGATAATGGGTGTCAGCCTCTGATAACGCTGCAATGATACTTTACCCGCTTCACGCTTCGGATGGATCCCCGCTTTAAATAAGGACTCATTGGCGTAAATATTACCGACACCCACGACTACATGATTGTCCATAATAAACTGTTTAATAGCGACCTTTTTGCCCCGACTGGCAGCATATAAGTGTTCAGCCGTAAACGCCTCTGTCAGTGGTTCCGGGCCCAGCTTTGCAAATACGCTGTGCTCCTCAGTGACTCCTTGCCACAGGCAGGCACCAAAACGGCGGGGATCATTCAGACGCAATGCCAGCCCATTGGCAAAATGAAATTCAATGTGATCGTGCTTTTTTAATGGCGTATCCTGCGCTACAACACGCAGGTTGCCCGACATGCCCAGGTGTAAAATAGCCGTGCCCAGCGGACTTTCCAGCAGTAAATATTTGGCCCGTCGTTTTACGGCACTAATGACCTGCCCTTCTAACAGGCTGACCTGCTCAGGGACTGGCCAACGAAGCAGGCGCTGATGCACCACAACTTTAGTGACAGCTTGGTTCAGAATATGGGGTTCAATGCCTAAGCGGCTCACTTCTACTTCAGGTAATTCTGGCATTACTTCAACTCTATAGGGGCAAATAATTGTTGTGCCTGGGTTTTGCTCAGGCTGAACCAACGTTGTGATTGTCTGGCAAAGAGATAATAGCGCTGCTGCTGCTGGTACAGCTGGTAGCTGACAGGTAGTTCACTGCCCGCCAGCCAGAACTGAGCCACGCTAACTGCTGCACTGGCTGACAATCCCGGGCTGTCAGTCAATACCAACTCACTTTCCTGCCACTGGGTAACTAACGCGTCCAATGTAGCGGGTTGTGCCTGCCAGGTAGCCTCAGCATCGGCACTGAGCCGCCATGATGTGCCAATACGTTCTATCTTGTAACCCGGAAAGCCTAATGCCAGCACAAAACTCTGCTGCTCAAAAAGCGGCATGCTGCCCATTTCCTCGACCGATGGATTCATTTTCTGATGAATTCCGTTGAGAAAAAAGATCATGATCAACATGGAGAAAATCACCACATTGTTCCAGGCTTTACGACTCAAACGCATAATTGCTCCACTGCTCTACCCGAGGTCTGACGGGTTCATTGTGACCCCGGATTTTATCCCTCACGTCGCACTAAGTACACTCAGATCCGAAAGAAGCCAATATTTTTACCCAACACACCGGACATTTCTGTCAGTTTACTGGTGGCCTGTTTATTGTCGTTCAGCGCGCTCATTGCATCCTGGGCAGCCAGTGTGATCTCTTCCATGTTCGAAGCCACTTCATTGATAGCCGAGGCCTGTTGCTGAGCAACGCTGGCCACCTCTCCCACCTGAGACAAGGAGTTTTGTGCCTGCGTATCTATTTGCTCCAGTAGCTCGGTCGCTTCAAACGTCAGCGTACGGCCATGTTCTACCTGAGGTTGGGTTTTTTCCATCGCTGCCACCGTGGCAGAGGTTTCACTTTGTACCTCACGGATCATGGTTTCGATCTGATCTGTGGCTTCAAAGGTTCTACGCGCCAGCTGGCGCACTTCGTCAGCCACCACCGCGAAGCCACGGCCAGATTCACCAGCCCGTGCGGCTTCAATAGCGGCGTTCAGTGCCAGCAGGTTGGTCTGCTCAGAGATGCCACTGATCACATTGGCAATGCCGCCGATCTGCTTGGTCTGCTCAGCCAGTTTCTGGATTTGTGACACTGTGCCATCCACCGTCTGTGCAATGGTATCCATCGCCTCAGCGGTATTACGGATTGCCTGGCGTCCCTGATCAGCGAAAGTGACCGTTTGTGTTGAGTTTTCTTCTGTTTGCTTGGCGATATCACTCACCCGCATCATATTTTCTCGCAAAGAATCGAGCATATTTGCAGTTTTAGTGGTGGCCTCCGCCTGATGCTGTGCAGCATCATAGATCTCACCAGAAGCTCCGGAAACTGTCGAAGCCTGAACAGACAGCTGTTCAGACACTTCTTTAATACTGGTCACAATGCGAGTTAATTCACCGGACATCCGACAGACAGAATCTAACATGCTACCTGGATAGTCGGTCTGGATCTGCCCTGTCAGATCGCCACCTGAAATGCGTGTCACAGCAGCGGCAGCATCCTGTGGTTCGCCTCCCAAAGAGCGCTGAAAACTGCGCTCAATAGCCCACCCCACCAGCACACTAATGGCAACAGCGATTACGGTAAACCACAACATTAGCTGTGAAAACCCACCAGCCGCCTCTCTGGCAGCTGGTGTTAGAGCTTGATTTTGCTGTTCCTGATAATCAATGAACTCATTGATCACATTGAGCCAGGTAATAAATGCCGGACGAGCCTCGTCCAGCACCAGCGCATCAACGCTCTGACCGGCTTTTTTATTGCTGAGTATGGTGCGGATCAGCGGTAGCGTACTGGATTCAATCCGCTCTATCCGAGCCAGGATCTCGCGCTCCCGGGCACTAAAGTGTGCACCTGAGTTAACCATCTGAGTCATCTTAGCATCTGAGTCCTGATAAAAGCGGGCAAGCTGATCGATTTCCCGTTCATACTCAGCCACCTCGGATGCGCTTCTGGCGATCGCCACGTCACGAATGGCAATCGCTCTGTCATGTACACTGCCCCGAAAATTAATGGCGTAGCGTTGTTTGACCGAATTGACGTCGGTGATCTCTGTTAATGTATTGTCGATAAACGCCACCCGATTGCTGCCAATAATGGTCATTACCACCAGCAGCGCCAGCGCAATACCAAACCCCACTACGAGCCGGCTTTTCACCGACAACCCCATTAACCACTGCACCATATTGTGCCTCCATGATAGCAACATACTGAAAGTTCTAAGTTAGTCGTAGGATATTACGCTGTAAAGCAGATAAAACGAATTAGTGTAAGTTAAAAAATAACAAGTTGCTCTAGCTACTCCGGTGAACAGCTACACTGATATGCAAACCGCGCCAGAATAACTCTGCGCTCAGTCCTAAACTGAATATAAACAGAACGGCTGACACAGTTTTAGCTTTCAGCCGAAGAAAAAATTTTGTCTTTTAAGTGATCCTTAAAAGAGTGAGTTTCGTTATACATGATGAAGGGTTCGCAGTACGGTGTACTAAACAATCCCCTTCGCGACGGCACTGATAAACGCGCACATTAAGTGCGCGTTTTCTCTTTCCGGACCCTCACTCTTATTTCAGGTCTTTTGACCCTTCACACAGTTCGCCCTGAAGTACTTTTGAACTGGCACAAAATGATTTCAACTGGTCGACGAAAATCTGTACCATTGCCGGCGGTTTTCGGGTATTTGCCCACAGGGCATATACCGGGCGCATGTGCTGCCATTCACCAAGGTAGTGAAATGGCTGATCCAGCTGCGCGACTTCTGTCATAGGTAAAATGGCCGCCCCTAACCCGGATGAAACCATTTGCCTTGCCAGGGTGATATCTCCCACGTATGAAACCTGATCAAAACGCGCCAATAGTGAGCGCCAGGATGCAGAGTCCGGAATTTGCTCTGCTTTAAAGGGCATAAATAAAGTGCTTATCTCACCTGCCAGCGCTGATACCACACATTTAACCCCAATCTGGCCTACCCGGGTATGAAAACAACTGGAGTCTTGTAATGTACCCACCCGGATGATCACGTCAAATCGTTTCTGACTCAACAGCACATTGGTGTTATCTGGCTCAATATGGAGTGTCAGATCTGGGTAAGCCCGCTGAAAAGACTCAACCACTGAATACAGAGGGCCATTGATCAGGTTCTGCGGGCACAATAAATGAAACGCTCTGACCTGCGGATTGAGCAACTCAGTGCATTGCGCGTCCAGTGCTAACAGTTGTGTTGAAACCTTATCATAAACCGTATGTCCGTGGGAGGTGAGCAGCACGCCCCGAGCGGAGCGGATCATCAAGCTGTAACCTAGCCTGGCCTCTAAGGTCCCGAGGCGTTTCGACAATGTCGGAGCGCTAAGTGCTAGCGCCTCTGCTGCTTTGGCAAAACTACCACGCCGAGCAACTTCGACAAAGAGCAAGAGATCATCAAGCATAGCGATTTCCTTAATCTTAACTTTCTATTTCTGATATTCCGCTTTTTTCGACGGCGGATATGATGGATGAGTAACCAAGGAGCCAAGATGCAAAAACTGATATTCACGACCCTATTTTCATTTTGCCTGTCCGCAGTGGTATCAGGCTGGGTCACATACTTAAATCTGGGAATTGACGCAGAATTTATCTCGCACTGGCTAAGCGCATTTTTACACGCCTGGCCTGTGGCACTGATCACGGCATACCTGCTAAGCGGCCCTGTTCTAACACTCACACATTGTATTCTGGAGGTCTTCAATGACAAAAGACAACGCACATAACAACCAGTCCCAACACGATGACGCTATCAATTTGGTCGCCTATATTAATCCAAAATCAGATTACTACCAAGATTGCAAAGCCGCGATTGAGGCAATCATCGAACCGACCCGATGTGAACCTGGCTGCCAGCGTTTTGAGCTTTATGAAAACAAGGATAAGTCACAACTCACTCTTATAGAGCGGTTTTCACGGCGTCATGACTTTGATTTCCACCATGCTCAGCCCTACACCCAGAAAGTGTATCAACTTTATGAGCAAGCTCTGGCAACCCCCGCAGAACTTCACTTTATGACTCAGCTTGACGCGTAGAACACACAAAAATGCCCGCAACATGCGGGCATCTTACTCAGTTTATTGTACTAATGAACAATCAGCGCTTAGTGCATTCGACAGGCAGCATAGGCAGGGTGTGTCCAGCAAATATCAACACTAGCCTGGTTACCCGCTCCCACAATTGCTTTTGTCTGAGTTTTGTCCAAACCATGGTCCTGAAGAGTTTTTACTGCTTTTTTATTTAATTTCAGTTTCATAATCTTTCCTTAGTCAAAATATGAATGCCTTAAGTGGCCAATCAGGTTTAACACAGAACATCTCTGATTGGTACAAAAAAAGTACAAAAACATACCTACTCAGGCTAGTCTTGAACTGGTCTCAGTCGCTCAATCACCTGTGCATCTACCCAATAGATATCCCCTTCTGCGGCTTCAACATCGCGGTTAAAGAATAAATACTTGCCATCGGGCGTTACACTGGCTGACGCTTCCCTGCCAGCGGTATTCACTTGACTCCCTAAGTTAATGGCCGCCCCCCAGCTGCCATCTTTTTGTCGAAAACTAACGTACAGATCGCTGTCACCATACCCCTCTTTCCGCTGACCATCCCAGATAATATAAGAGTCATCAGGCGCTATAAACGGGTGCGCATTATACTGGCCAGTATTGACTTCCGGACCCAACGCGACAGGAGGCTGTCGCTGACCATTGACCACCTCAGAAACTCGGATCACATCTCCACTTTTGTAGTCATCAAGAATATAAGTGCCTTTGCTGGACGAAGTCAGACGCATAATTCCCCAATCATTGCGGTTAAACATCGAACCTAAAACCTGCAACGATCCCCAACCACAGGCTGTACGCTCCATATAGTATTTTCCAAGATGCATAGTTTTTCCGTCCGGAGCCAGGAACGGGCGCCCTACCCTTGGGCCAACCACCTGCTCATGCCATTGATTATGC
Source organism: Pseudoalteromonas sp. R3 (assembly GCF_004014715.1). NCBI lineage: Bacteria > Pseudomonadati > Pseudomonadota > Gammaproteobacteria > Alteromonadales > Pseudoalteromonadaceae > Pseudoalteromonas > Pseudoalteromonas sp. R3. The sequence goes on along the minus strand of NZ_CP034835.1, from coordinate 485,267 downwards.
TGCTGAACATAGGACATTAAAGTCCAGTTACCCGTATCATTATCTCTGCGGGTGAAATAAAACTCCGTCATATCGGGTGAGAAGAAGGCATTGTAATCCCTGTGCTTGGTAGAGACTGCCCCCGGAGCAAATACTTGTGGCACAACCCCCGGTGTTTTTTGCCCCAGATAGGGCCCCGTTAACGTGTCGGATGTCTGATTGGCCAAACTGGCAGGACTCATTATTAAGAGTGAGAAGGATATAGTGAACATTGAGGTAGATTTCATTGCTAAACTCCCGGACTAAATCGTGTTGTTTTTTGGCACTGGCATACAGGAAGCTTAACGAACGAGCCATCCATTACATGATGTTTTACTGATGTCTTTATGAATAATAAAAAAGCATAAAAATCAGATTGATATCAGTATGTATATTGATAAAAATCATAAAAAAAGCCACCCTTCAAAGGTGGCTTGATGAAAGTCACGCTCAGCACTTAATGTGCCAAGGTAAAGTGTCAGCAACATCAGACTTGCTGGTTAGCTGCGCGTACCATTTTTTTTCTGCGCCACCAGGTTGCGCCACCAATCATGACAAGCAAGGTACTGAGCATACCGCTACTTCCACCCGGCTTGGCTTCATTGTTACCCTCACCCGAGTCACTGTTTAAGCCATCACCAGCTCCATCGCCTGAGCCATCGCCTGAGCCATCACCTGAGCCATCACCTGAGCCATCGCCTGAGCCATCACCTGAACCATCGTCGGACGCTTCAACATCAAACTCTAACTCAAGCTGTTGATTTAGCTGACCGTCACTGACTTCAATCTTCACCTTGTACTCACCCGGTTGGGAGAACTGCCCGCTCAAAGTCCCCCATGGCGTCAATTCAAAGCCTTGAGGTAACTCAGCCGCACTAAACTGATAGTCATCCCCGTTCAAGTCAACCACCAGCTCGACCAGCTCTAAGGTTATAGACTCGTCCTGCTGGACAGTGAGCGCTTCTGGCTCTTGACGCCATTGTGGCGCCTGATTTGGTACGTCCAGCGCAATACGATACACACCGCGACCATATGTGAATGCATAGAGGTAATTGGTGTGCTCAATGCGCCTCAATACCATGCGGTATACAGCCACATTGGGCAGCCCGTGAATGAAAGGTTGCCAGCGCTTGCCGCCATTATCCGTGTAATACACACCATAATCGGTGCCGATAAACAGGGTATCCGGATCTTCTTTGAGCTCAACCAGGGTATGTACTGGTAAATCAGGAAACGCGCCTTCCCCTTCACCATCGAGTGCACGCCAGCGGTCCCCTTCGTCTTCACTCTTCCAGATGTGCTTTTCACCAAATGTGGATGTAACCGCATACATGTGTTTGGAATTGTGCAGACTATAGTGTAATTCACGCACATAGGCGGTGTCAGAGAAACTGATATCTTGTCCTATGGTGGTGCTGTCTGAGCTCAACGCATTAGTCAGGCGTTTCAATACCCCATCCGTTTGTGCATACACGACTGTGTTGCTGTCTCCCGGTTTAACCGCCAGCGCGGTAATTCCCCGACGATACTCCTCTGTAAACCGTTCAGATGCACGTTCAAACTGACCATCCGATAATTCATCCAAACGCCACAGGCTTTGCCCACCTAGCCAAATACGTTGGGGATAATTCGGGTCTACCGCATACGGCGCGATAAATAGAGCGCTTTCATAGTCTGCTTTTTGTAAATAGTGGTTTTCTCCGTTCTCACGCAGGAATACGGTGCCATTTTGACTGGACATCAGTGTGCGCTCTTCATCAATAAAAAACGCATAACCGCCATCACCAGGTCCAACATCTTGCCAACCCATATCAGCCGTATATATCCAGCTACCGTTGTCCTGAGCACCACCGACTAAGCGGCTCCCATCCTTCGACACATCACCATGATAAAACTGGGTAACATTGTAGCCTGGGTTCAAAGAGCGCCAGGATATCTCCGCAGCCTCTTGCGCACAGGCGCTCACACCGGACGCAAAGGGGTTACCAGTCTGGGCAATACCGCCGTCATTAACGTTATATAGTCGAGTTTCGTTGACACCATCGTAATTGGGGTGAAAGTAAAGGCCATGGTGATCCACGTGGGGAAGGTCCGCGCCACGATAATAAAACGACATCTGCTGCCAACTCTGACCACCATCTTCAGAGCGCATCAACTCTACTGCACCAACCCAGATAACATTTGCATCTGTGGGGTCTACAGTCAGCGTATTATCAAACCAGCCCTGGCCATAAATGAAACTCCGCTGTGGATCGTCACAATTCAACGTATTTGGGTTAGAGAGCACATATCGGCCCAGTATATCTTCGTGCTGCGGACCAGTGACCAGCGTCCAGTTTTCACCTCCATCCACTGACTTATACAAGCCCTGTAACGCATGAGGTATATCTCCCCGAGCGTTAAACGCAGCCAGTGCGTAAACCGTGTTTGGGTCAGACGGTGCAAAGGCCAAAGTCGTCCGCCCCTGATTGGGCTCAGCAATTACCGCCTGCCAGCTCTGACCTGAGTCCTGACTCAAATAAACTGCACCGCCCTCGCCAAAATTACCACAACTTGCCAGGATGTGATCCTGTTCATCACTTAAGGGCTTACAGCAAGCTCCAGACACCCCCCCACTACCTCGCTCTGATCCAGTGCCTGTTGCCAGCGCTCACCTTTGTCATCAGACAGCCAAATCCCGGTGTTTGTCACCGCATACAAGCGACCTTTGGCTCCAAAATGAAGCTTGTTCACATACTGGAAATTTGCATTATTGTTGGTGCTCTCCAGCTGATACCAGGTCTGCCCCCCATCCTCGGATGTCATGATGCCATCACCGGCAAAGCCAATGCTGTTTGTAAATCCGCGGCCGACATAAACGCCTTCACCGCTGCCCGCAAACAGGCGGTTATTATCGGAGGGATCAAAGACCAATGTGCCTATTGCCATACTGGGCAGATCATTGGCAACCGGTTGCCAGCTTTCTCCGCCATCCACAGACTTCCATATTCCTCCAGAAATCCCGGCAGTAAATAAGATGTCGGGGTTTTGCGGATGAAATACCAGGGTCCGGGTTCGACCACCAACCATATCTGGCCCCAGGTTTTGCCACTGGGTGTCTGAGTGTTCCAGTGCTCGGTGTGCCTGGACCTGCTTGAAAGCCTGCTCATATCGCGCCTGTATATCGATCTGACGCGCGGGATTAACGCGGATCAGGCTCTGCATCGACTTATCAGGTTCACGAATATTTTTCTCGTGTACTTTTACTGTGGGGGTTATATCGTGAATGGTGGGTTGATGATTTGCGTAAATGACCGCTGCAGCAATCGCCGATAAGGCGACGCCACCCAACCAGCGGGCATGTGTTTTATGACGCATATTCACTCCTTTTTAATTGTTTTTGTCCTGTACTGACGACCTGAATAGCCGCTCATTTGTCACCTTATCAGATACGTAACAAGTCTGTATACCAGATAAACAACCTCGTTGTGGTCTTGACACGCCTACCTAGACACCCAGCCTTCTTGATCCAAAGCAAGCTTTCCATATCAAATGTAAAATAAAAGTTCAAATTGATTCACAAAAAGTAAACAACACATTCGTGACGCACTTTGCGTCACAGACACACTAATTAAAAAGGACAATTTTATGAAAAATTTGCGAAACGCTGTATTGGGCGGGTTTTGCCTAACCTTTCGAGCACTTCAATAGATTTCAGATACAGCTCACTGGACTCTTTGCTGTGCCCACCCATGGCGGACGATAGTTGATAGGTATGACGCATATCGTTCAGTAAATCGTGCTTCTTGAGCGGATCTTCATTCATAGCAGTCGGTGCGCCTATCACCATCATTTCACCCGTGCCGATAAAGCCGCCATCAAACAGCTCTCGTGACAGACTGCGCATTTCACTTGCCGACATATTGTGTACATCATAGTTGGCTGCAAGTTCTTGCCACTTGTTTTGTGCCTGCCTGGCTTTGTCACTGAGCGTGACAGTATCACTTGCTGTTTTGGTTGTCTCAGCGGTTTGCTCATCGGCCGTGTAAGTTGCGCGTGTCGCGTAGACCTGGCTGGCTGCGCTGGCGCCAGCGCTTGCATTAATTGCGTTCATTGATGATATCCTTCCATTGGTGGAGATTAAGGCGGGTCATCTCTCAACGGCAAACTAAGCAGGCCCGCTATTTACATTTTGTTAATGCAATTAAGGTGCCAAGAAAACCATCCATTTTACCTAGCTAATTTTGTTTACGTACCGACTTTTTTCACAGCTCACGATGCTGATACTGAAAAACAGATTCCAGCGGCTCGCCAAATACCTGAGCAATTTTAAACGCAACCTCCAGTGACGGAGAGTATTTGGCCGCCTCAATTGCCATGATGGTTTGCCGGGTCACACCAACGCGCTCTGCCAGTTCCTTTTGGGTCATCTCACCCGCCATAAACCTCAGGGTTCTGATTTGGTTTTTGATAGTGCACTCAGCCATAAGGTGTCACCATACGATTTCTGATCAGCTGAGTTGCGTAGTTAACCAGTTCCGCCAGCAAAAAGGCGCCAACCATGATGTGTAACGTGAAAAACGGCAACGGCGCACGCTCGGCAATACCCATACCGTTTTGCTCAAAAGCATATTGACCAATCGCAAAACAGACCCCGGCCTGAAGCGTCCATAACGCATATTTATTACCCACCAGCGACACCTGTTTTTCTCGTTCATCCATAGGCTGATCGACTTCACCATCACTGACCAGCTCCAGCAATAGCTGACTGACAATAGACAAAGCAATCGAAACACCCACAACTTTGATAAGCAGTTGAGATATCCAGACACCACTGGCCAGCTGCTCGGCACTGGCTGCCATTAAACTGGACGCATAAAAATAAACCACGGCGCCCGTCACCAATAAATCCAGAGCCAGGGTTAGATCCCGAAAACTCAGCGAGTCGAGCAATGCCTTAAGCACCTTTAATTTTTCATTGCTTGTCATGACTACCATCCTTAACTAAAAGTAAAAAATATTTGACCTTATACTGGTCAAAACTCCAACCAATGTCAAATATCTTTTACTTCAGGTTATAAATGCACGACACAGTAGCCCCTGATGGGCGTCATCGCTCACGCAGCGTTAAACATTCAAAGCCTCAGTCAACGGATCTGAGATCGTCAATAATTTTTGCATCAACCCAGAACAAGTCGGACTGTGCCTCGCCTGCTTCTCCTTTAGGCTTAACCATTCTGTTGAAAAATAAGTATTTACCATCTGGCGTCACCTGAGGTCCTCCTTCTTCAGCGGCCGTATTAACTCGCGCCCCCAAATTAATCGCTTCACCCCATGAGCCATCAGGCTGACGGAAACTGATATAAAGATCGGAGCTGCCAAACCCCTGCTCCCGTTCACCGTCCCACATAACATAAGACTCGTCGGGCGCGATAAACGGATGGGCATTCCACTTACCGGTATTAATTGCCTTACTGAATGCTTTTGGCGTCTGCCACTCACCCTTGCCCCATTTCGAGTATCTCAGCAGACCATTGCCGTCGCGGGTAAATTCATCAAACACTATGGTACCTTTTAGCGACATTTTAAGGCCCATCACAGGGATATCATCAAATGCGGGGCCGAGCTTTTTCATTTCAGACCACCCGCCTGAGGTGCGCGTTTTATATTCTTTACCGTAAAATACCATTTGACCATCCGGGCTGTAATATGGCGCTCTACCGGTGTGATTGGTCTCGACTTTTTGCCAACCCTCAGCGACTCTTTTAAATGTCACAGACGTCGTTTCGCGCTGCCCTTTGCTCACCCGCCACCGGGACACATAAAGCACTTCTTTATCAGGCGCGAAATGCACTGCATCTCCCCACTCAGGTGTCGACACTATTCCAGGGGCAAACACTTTTGGCACAAGCCCGGGTGGATTTTGGCCTAAATAAGGACCCTTCAACTCGGGCTGTACACCTTGAGCATGACTGTTATTGCACAGCAGCAAACCCAAAACTGACAAAAGTAGCTTAAATTGTTGAGGCTTCATTCTATATTCTCCAGATAAATGGGTAGATATCAGCCCTGACATTATCAATAACAGGGTAAAAAACTGGGCCTGACTGTGACTTATCGCTGACTTTATCCTTTTCAGAATTAAAACCAAATTTATCATAACCTTACATCGACACAGTGTGACACTCCATAAGCAAGTTAAGAAGTGTTCAAATGCCCGTAGCAGGCGCAATCAAGCAGAACATGGGCGACTGAGGGCAAACAAGAATCGTGATGTCAGAGGTTTTTTAATCTACGCTTTATGTACAGTAGCTAGGGGTAACTCTGTTATGAATGCGTCTATTTTCGTGCAAATTGCGGCCTATCGGGATCCTGAATTACTGGCCACCATAAGGAGCGCCATCGATAATGCGAGCAACCCACAGCGACTTGTTTTCGGTGTCTGCTGGCAGTATATCCCCGGGCTGGATGAATACTTGTTGTTTCCCACTGAACTTGATGCAGATATCAGACTGGTTGCGGTGCCTGTCGAGCAGGCGCAAGGCGTGTGCTGGGCGCGCCATGTGGCGCAAAATTTATATCGTGACGAAGATTTTGTGCTCTCCATAGACAGCCACACCCGATTCGTTGCTGACTGGGACAGGCTCATGATAGAAGAGTTAGCACTTTGCCCGAGTAACAAACCCGTGCTAACCACCTATCCAGCCCCTTTTCAGGCGCAGACATCCCTCGCAGATACGCCCATTGCCCGATTAAAAGTGGGGCCGGTCTTGGATGGCAGTGTCCGTTTCGAGCCTTTTTTTGACACTGACGCAACACCACATAAAGAACCCATTGCCAGCCACTTGTGTGCCTGCGGTTTTTACTTCGCACAAGGTCAGCTCAATCACGACTTACCGATCGATCCCATCATGTACTTTAATCAGGAAGAATTTACTCATTCTCTGAAACTCTGGACCTTAGGATACGATTGCTTTATTCCGTCTCAGCACTTGGTATTACACCAGTACGGCAAAGAAAAACCGGTGTTCGATCAGCATGTACACTGGAATGACGACGCTAAATGGGTAGCGCTGAATACCCGCGCGCAGATCCGCCTGCGTGCATTGATTGAACACACGTTTGACCCGGCCCATGACAGCTTTCCTGTCCAGAACTTCCCGCTGGGCAAGGCCCGGACAGCCTCGCAATACCTGTCTTTGCTGGCACTCGAATACCGGGATGGCGAGCTTTACCCCCAGACCAAAGATACCCAGGTAACGCGTTAGAGGAACACTATGTTATTACCTAAGATTTCCTGCTTTTGCTGTACCTTTGGCCGCCCACACTTACTGGAAGAGGCCATTGAATCGTTTCTGCGCCAGGATTATGCAGGCGAAAAAGAGCTGATTGTACTCAATGACTTCAGCGGGCACCGTTTACTGTTCGAACACCCGAAAGTGACTGTCATCAACCTGCCGACCCGCGTTGTTCCTCTGGGTAAAAAGTTCAATCTGGCTGCCAGTTACTGCACAGGTGACATCTTAATGCCCTGGGAGGACGATGACATTTATCTGCCCTGGCGGCTCAGCGTAAGTGCCGCGCAGATCCGTGATGGTGTTTTCCACACCCGCCAGGCTTGGCTGGAAAACAGCGACCATGAACTTGAATATTCTGAAAACCTCTACCAGTGTAACCTGGCGATTGACCGTACTGTATGGCAGCAAATTGGCGGCTATTTAGAACATGATGTCAGTGCGATTGATTTAGCGCTGTTTCGTTCGCTGGGTGGCGAAAAACACACTCAAACATTGCCCCAGAAAGATATATTTTATGTCTATCGCTGGCAGTCATCCGGCGCTTTTCATGCTTCTGAAGTTGGCGGCAACTGCGCCAGTATCAGCGATCATGCCGGCTATATTGTTAATCAGTTGGCCGTCTCGGGGCAAATACCGCTGGGAGATGTACAGCTTAAACCGCGCTGGCAAAGAGATTATGTTGCACTCAGTCGGTGTGCCAGTATTCCAACCCGCTCACCAGCGCCACAGTATGTGCCCGAGGCGCAGCCAAACACGTGCCCTGTCACACAGGGTTTCCAGATTGATGAACAGGTGTTTATTAACAGCCCACTTCACGACACCTGGTTTTTACTCGACCCCTTAGCAAGCACCATCTGGCAAGGGCTGCAAACAAACCAATCACTATCCGACATCGCGCTCACGTTGCATCGTCAGTATGGGACCGATGTGGCCCATGCCAAAGCCGACATACACGCTATCACTGCAAACTTCAGCCAGGAAGGCTTACTACGCGACTGGCGCGACCCCCTCTGGCTTGAATACGAAGGCCAGGTAATTGTGGTGATAATTGAGCAGGATACGCTACGCAATGATATTAAACGTATCTTTGCACAACTACAGTCCGAGTGGCCTGTTAACTGGGATCATCTTATAGAGATCCGTGAAGAGCGGGAGTTTTATAGTGTGTATCTTGATAAGCAACAGGATGCCGAATTACTCTATGCAGATCAGGCCCTTTACCGTGTAATCGAGTTACTGCAAACACTCAGAGGATCAATAACCCGCCATGATACCTATCTCAGCGGCTTATTACTGAGGGTAAAGACGCAAATAATTGCCATTTGCAGCCAGGAATCCAGTCTCTGCTCACACAGTTTAGAAACACTGAGCTCGCCGCAAGTTGAGGTCCTCAGTCATGGGCGCTTTAAAATAACCAGCGATAAAAGCGTACGGGCGGTTAGTACTCCCCACATTTGTAACGCACAACAGAGTAAAACGCGTCACACTCGACCCATTACCAGTACCTATTTTAATGACCAGTTGCATCATATTTATGAGTCCATCGCCTGTGATGAACAGACTGACTACCAGGTTGATCAACTTATTATTGCTACTCCTTCTTTGTCATCAACCAGGCTCTCTACCATACAGGCTTTATCAATAATACTCACCGAAGGCATACTCCGGACATCCCATTTAAGCCAAGCTCAAACAACGCACCTGGTCAGCTGGTTAACCTCAGCCCACCCGCTTGCCATTACGCCCGATGATCTGGCGCTCAGCACGCTGCCGCTGTGTCTGGAAACAGCGCAAACCGATCCCTCTGAACTTTCTCATTTTCAAATCCCACAGTTTAAGCGCTTTGACAAACAACGCACTCGACTGGCTTTGCCCAGCGTTTTACCGACAAATCAACAAAGAGCAGACAACAGACAGCGGTATGCCCAGGTTAACATCAACCCCTCTATTGACTTAATTGAATGGGTAAGCCAAAGGCTCCAGGCCGGTGAAAGCAAGGCACAGGTATACAGAGATCTGATTGAATCTGGCTACTCTATGGAAATGGCCGAAAAAGCCATGTATGGGTTTAAACCTAAGGTAAAGACAGAACAAATAGAAGATGCCAGCCTGCGTGAAAGCACACCCACCAAACCGAGCCTTTATTTTGCCTTTGCCAACATCGCCATCACACAAAACCCCGCCAGCATCCGCATTGCAGATGTACGCGCACAAATCTACCGTCTTGAGGGCGCCTTTTCTGAGCAGGAATGCCAATCTTTAATAACCAGTTTAGAAGGCCACTTTCAGCCCTCAACTGTGGTTGACCAGCAGGGAGACAGTAACCAGGGTTATCGCACCTCCTGCACCGCCTGTCTGGAGCAGATAAGCGAGCAGGAAAATGACAGAATAAAAGGCAAAATCAGTGCCCTGATGGGCATTGATAGCGCGTATCTGGAATCTTTACAGATCCAACGCTACGGCACCGGGCAAGAGTACAAAGTTCACTGTGATTTCTTTCATGAGTCATCCCCCAGCTACCAAAAATGCATCGACAGTGTCGGCCAGCGGACCTGGACGTGCGTTGTCTATTTAAACGATAACTTTACAGGTGGAAACACGCATTTTACCCAGCTGGATATTACGGTCATGCCCCGCACCGGCATGGCCCTGTGCTGGAACAACTTGTCGCCACTGGGGAAACCTAACCAATACACCTACCACTGCGGCCAGCCGGTTGAGTCGGGATTCAAATACATTATCAGTGCCTGGTTCAGAGAAAAACCATTTACTAAAACGCAATAATAAGAAAGCACCATTACAGTGAACAGTGCTTTGCTTTGTCATGTTATACCGGTGGAGGTGGTGCCCCGCCAAAGGTTGTGGGCGGCGGAGGTGGCGGTATGTTGCCAAATGTTGTTGGCGGTGGTGGGGGCATAGCTGTAGGTGCAGGCGGTGGTGGTGGCGTCACCACAGGCTGATCAGTCACATTAGGGTCTGTATCATCCAGGTCGGTATCGTTATCAACATACCCGTCCACGTAGTCTACGCAGCTCTGAATACTGACATCAGCATTACCAAAACCATCATAATCACTGTCCTGATACAGTGTGTAGGGTAAAAAATCCCCATGGTTCTGAATATGCTTATTTACCGCTTTCATTGATACCGTGATCACGTGTACATCGTAGCGACTGTGGTGACACACATCGATTTTTTCGCCTTTGGCGGCGACTTGCATCGATGTTGCCATAAGCACGGCCACTGCAACACGTGTTAGGTTAGAATTCATGAGTACCTCCCGGGTAATTGGGTACTCATACAGTATGGTCAATAATCCGACAAGTTCAATGCAAAAAGCTGAATAATATTCTTCGTAGTCGATTTACTTAGTCGCCTCCCGATAACGGTTTGCTCTGTACACCCGCTATGAACAGCTATAGTTAAATGTATCACCCATTCACCGAGCGATTTTTATGGCTGAAACACGTGTCTTAATTACAGGAGGTGCCGGATTTATTGCCCACCACCTGGTGCTGGAAATCCTGCGGCGAACAGACTGGCACATCACTACACTGGACAGGCTCGACTACAGCGGCAACCTCAACCGGCTTCAGGACGCATTGAGCGAACTTCCTCCGGCTGTGACACAGCGGGTAAAAATTGTGTTTCACGACTTAAAAGCGGCATTAAACCCGCAAATTGTTCAGGAAATTGGCCAGGTAGACTATGTTTTTCATCTGGCTGCGGGGTCTCATGTAGACAGAAGCATTGCCTACCCGATGAGCTTTGTGCTGGATAACGTCGTGGGCACCTGTAATATTCTGGACTTTGCCCGTACCCAGGATAGTCTAAAACGGTTTTTTTATTTCAGTACAGACGAAGTATTTGGTCCGGCCCCCGCCGATGTACGCTACAAAGAAAATGACCGCTACAACAGCACCAATCCATACTCAGCAACCAAAGCCGGGGGCGAAGAGCTCGCCGTCGCCTACCACAACACGTATAAAGTACCCGTGGTGATCACCCATACCATGAATGTGTTTGGACAGCGACAGCACCCGGAGAAGTTTATTCCGCAAAGCATCAGAAAAATACAGCAAGGAGACACCGTCACGATCCACAGCGACAAGACCTGTACCATCCCGGGATCGCGCTTTTATATTCATGCACAGGATGTTGCCGATGCCCTGCTGTTTCTGGTTGATACCAACTGGTCAGAGGCAACCGACTATGAGCAAGCCCTTTGCCCAAAATTCAATATCGTTGGCGCCAGGGAGTTAAATAACTTAGAACTGGCGCAGATCATTGCACAAGTGCAAAACAAACCCTTGCATTATGAATTGGTAGACTTTCATTCCTCACGGCCGGGGCATGACTTGAGGTATGCCCTTTGCGGCGAAAAAATGAAACAATTGGGCTGGTCACCTAAGGTGGACCTGCTTGATCGTCTGGAGCAAGTGGTGCATTGGACCTTGCTAAACCCCAGGTGGTGCTAACACTTCGCAAAGTCAGAAGCCATTATATTGGTAATTCAACGCCGATGTTATATTCTGCTGTTATTAATTTATCCACCCCCAGACACTTCATAAGGTTTGAAGTGATGGGCGAACCGGACGAACAATAACAATAATAACAAAGTAGCGCTACTCTGGTTGAGTGGCAGTGAAAGCGCCAAGTGCACTAGGGATGTTATGACACAGCAATACTGGGTTGGTGAGTTTTTTGTAGACTTATCGCGTAACCAAATTACCGTCAAAGAAGAAGTAAAAACCTTAGCGCCCAAAGCGCTGTCAGTGCTTACCATACTCGCTCAGCATCAGGGCCAGGTACTCAGTCAGGACACTCTGCTGGATCAAGTCTGGCAAGATACCATTGTCTCGCCAAATACCTTGCAGCGCTGTATTGCTCAGCTAAGGAAAGCATTAGGTGATGATGGTAAAGAGCAGCATATCATCAAGACCCATGCTAAGCAGGGCTATAGTCTGGAATGTGAAGTACGCTGGCATACCCAGCCGCAAAGCGTAACACCTGCACAACAAGAAACGGTCACGCAACCACCTCCAAGCCACGCACCAGCCCCCGCTCAGATACGCTCCCGCTCGCAATTCGGATTTGCCCTGTTTGCGGCAGCATTCTTTATTGTTGGTCTTGCTGCTTCGGTATTATTTGAGCCAAGTTCAGGCGAACAGCTGACGATCAGCGAATTTCGACCTCTGACAGCCACCGACAATCGCGAAGTGGCTGGGGTTTACTCACCCGACGGCGAATATATTGTGTTTCACCGTTACTCCACAGAACTATGTCGTAACAATATCTGGGCAAAACGTATAGACACCCAGCAGGAATTTCGCCTGACGGATAATCTGGATATCAACGGACAGCATCAGTTTTCACCCGATGGCAAAACGCTGGCATTCGTGCAAACCTCAACCTGTGCTCAACCCGTAACCCAAAAGTTCTGTTATCACCTGATGACACTGGATTTCGATAAAGCACTGCAAACACCTCAAGCCCCAACTCGTGTGCTGGAATGTAAAAACTCACAGATAAGAGAGCCACAATGGCTCGACAGCGAACATATTGCACTACTGCAAAAAACCGACGAACGCTGGAAGCTGATCCGCTACTCAATGACAGATAACACCAGCGCCCCCCTGTATGAGGTCAGTGATGGCGACATCGTCAGCTATGATTATTCCCGTAAAGAAGGCCTGCTGGCGGTTGTACGTCTTGGTGAGGGTGAACACTATTATCTTGATATGCTGAGGCCCGATGGTGAGCAGGTATCCAGTCACCGAATTCACTATCCAAATACCATTGCCCGGTTCAGGCCCATCTATCCCAATTTTTCGCCCTATGAAAACCAGCTGGCCTTCAGTACCGGACGGCAGTTATATACCCTCACTTATCAGGGGCAGATCAGTCCGGTGACCCTGCCAGTTGACGAACCTATGGGCTCCCCGGTGTTTCATCCAGGTGGTAACCGTATGCTGGTGATCAAAGGACAATATGACAGTGATATTCTCACTATACCTTTTGGTGATGATGCCTCGCTGCAAACGTCGCGAGCGACAATCCTCGAGCGCTCCACCAAAGAAGAAAGTAATGCGATATTTCAGCCGGGCGGCGACCTGCTCGCCTTTAACTCAGCACGCTCCGGACAAATGCAGATCTGGCTCAGCGATGGGCAAGTGCCCCGTCAGCTCAGTAACTTCCCGATGGATACCTTTTTATACGAAACCCATTGGTCAGCCGATGGCACTGAGCTTTTAACCAACGCAGACAAAGCGCTGGTGAAGTTCTCGCTGGATGGCACAGCGCACGCCATTACCCTGGCGCACCCGGTAGAGCAATTGTTTTACTGGCACAGCGGCGCTCAGACGGCACTTGCCCAGCTCAAAATAAATGGTGTGCTCACGTTTGCAGAGCTGAACCTGACAAACTCAGCCATACGAGTTCTGAACGACCGCGAGGTCACCTGGGCACTCAAAACCGCTGACGGTAGCCTGATTTACACCGATCATATGGATCGCTTCTGGCGATCTGGTCCGGTTGAAGACGAACTGATCCAGCCTCTTTTGGATCAGGGCAGCGAGCGGCGCTTTACCGCTTTTGGCAATACTCTTTATGGGATCAATGAAAACGCACAATTGTGGTCATACGATCTGCACAGCGGTGATTTAGAGATCTTAACCACAGTGGAAAATGAGATTGTCCGTATTTCAGCCGTCAACGACAAGCAGATCTTGTTGATCAAACAGCTCACATCCCGCAAAGAAGTGGTCGAGTTGCTGCTGGCGGACTAAACTACAACTCAAAAGGGCAGTCCATCACCTGCCCTTTAAACAACGCGCTTTTTAAGGCTCTGCCAGCTGTCGCTGTTCCTGTTCGCTCAGCGAACGCTGATAGTTACTGTGGCTCAGGCCCAGCCACTGCGGTAACGTTACGCTGACAAAAATGGAAGACCAGGTCCCTACAGCAACCCCAATGAATAAAGCACTCGCAAACCCCTGTAAACTGACCCCACCGAGCCACCAAAGTGAAGCTATGGTTGTCAGTGTCGTCAGCGAGGTAATGGCTGTTCTGCCCACAGTGCTGCCCAACGCCGCATTAATGGTGTTGCTCACGGAGCTATCCGGACGGGCGCGCACCAACTCACGGACTTTGTCACCTATGACAATCGAATCATTCAATGAGTAACCAATGATGGCCAGCAAGGCAGCCAATACCGTCAGGTCAAATTCCATTCCGGTCGCAGCGAAAAAGCCCAGAGTGATAAGCACGTCATGTAGCAGGGCCAGACTTGCCGATACAGCCAGTCGCCATTCAAATCGTATTACCAGATACAGGCCCACTGCCAACAGGCTAACGAGCAAAGCCAGCCCGCCCTGCTCGATGAGCTCAGCACCAATCTGCGCACCCACATAGCGGCTGTCGAGGATTTCCATCCCCAGTTCGTCGGGTAACTGAGTGTGCCAGCCGAGCGGTGTCGGGCTGTTATTGTACGGTGGCTGAAATAATTGCCAGTGAAGCGCCCCTTGCTCAGATAATCGAAACTCCCCGGAAACATAAGGAGTCAGCTGGTGGCGTAACTCACGGATGGAGATATCCTGAGTGAGCTGGAACTCACTGACATAGCCACCAGTAAAATCCTGTCCGAGCTCAAGTCCATGCTGGTTGATGAGTACAGCACTGAGTATCATCGCAATCAGACTCAGCAGTAAGCCTGAGGTTCGAAGTGTTTGCCATAGATCGCGCATATCAGGCTCCTTTTACCGGCTTGGTCCGATAGAACCACTGAGACAGTTGCCCGGAGACCACCACACCGCAGAACATACTGGTCATAATCCCCAGTGCCAGGGTGATGGCAAACCCCTTAACCGGGCCATAGCCAATGGACATTAATACCAATGCAGTAATCATGGTGGTCAGATTGGCATCTATGATGCTACTTTGCGCCTGCTTGTAACCGCGTTGCAGTGCCGAGCGCATGCTGCTTCCCTGGCGCTTTTCTTCTTTGACCCGCTCAAAGATAATCACATTGGTATCGACCGCCATACCTATCGTCAGGACCAGACCTGCAATCCCCGGCAAGGTTAGCACTATGCCGGGTAACAAAGACATCAGACCGACTAAACACACCAGATTTGCCACCAGCGCCACGCAGGCAATAACGCCCAGTTTGCGATACCACAGCAGCATAAAACCCATCGTCAGTGACAGGCCCAGTGCCAGTGCCGCAAAGCCGCTGCTGATGTTCTGCTCACCCAAACTCGGTCCTATGGTGCGCTCGGTTACTATGGTCAAGGGCGCGTCTAAGGAGCCTGCCCGCAGTAACAGTGCCAGATCCTGCGCTTTTTGCCACGACCCTAAATTGGTTATACTGAAGCGCTGTCCCAGTACCTGCTGGATGGTAGCCACGGAGATCACCTGACTGCTTTCGCGGATCTCTCCCCGGCTGTCGGCAATGTACTCACTGTACATGGTCGCCATAGGCTGACCCACATGAGTGCGGGAAAAACGCAGCATTTTATCGCCCCCCCGGGATGATAAAAATAACTGCACCAGAGGTTTTCCATATTCGTCCCGGCCAGCCTGCGCCGAGTCGATATCGGCCCCGGTAAAGATGGCTCGTGGATCTAACCCCACCATGCCGTGTTCAGCTTTAACGCGCTTGCCACCGAATTCCTGCAAGGCGTGAAAAGACAGCTGTGCCGTGGCACCGATGATCCGCTTTGCCGCCGCCGGGTCCTGCACTCCCGGCAATTCAATGCGAATATAATTCGCGCCCTGACGCTGTGTGACTGCTTCAGTAATACCCAGCTCTTCAATCCGAGAGCGCAGCGTCGTCAGCGCCTGGGTCATGGTTTGTTTTTCAAATGCTGCTTTGCCAGCCTCATCGTAGCTGAGTGTTGCCCGCAATAAATGACCGTGTTTATGTGTCTGGACGCTCAGGTGTTGAAACTGGGCCAGCAATGCCGTCTGTAACTGCTGCAATGCCGCCGCCCCCTGAGGGAGCGCCACCAACTCAAGACCTGCAACCGAACTGCGTTCAATACGCACGCCTTTTAATTTATCGCGGATGCGCTGAGACTTAGCCTCCAGCGCAATATTTTCCATGCGCTTTTCCAGTGCTTTGTCGGTATCGACTTTCAACACGAACAGCACCCCACCATTTAAATCCAGGCCCAGCTTAATGGGTGATAACCCCAGCCGTTGCAACCAATACGGCGCAGTGGCTTGTTCAACCACTTTTACAGACGCCTGATCCCGCAACGCCTCGGCCAGTACCTCTTGCGCTGCAGCGGAGGCAGTCTGTGACGTCAACGTCACCAACGTTGGCTCACCCGAACCTATCTGTGCAACGTTAAAGCCGTGGCTTTGTAGCAATTGCACAAGCGTGTCGGGACTGGGCAAGGTCTGCGCTTGTGGCAGCGCACTGATACTGAGTTGGGTTTTGTTTTGATATAAATTGGGCATGGCACACAGACCCAATACAAGGATCACCGCCACCACCAACAGCCGTTTGAACCGCGCCGGCCAGGCCGTATCCGCTGCGTTCGTTCTTCTATTCATAATTTGACTCACTTAACGGTGAGCCGCCTCATTTGGCCGCTCACACTTTTGCTATTTACCTGATAAAACGTGTTGTAATCCGACCGAACCTTGCGGTCGGTTTGTGTGGTGAGATCAGGCGTTCAGCTGATAAGTCAGTCTTGCTCGATAGGTTAAGTTTGCGGGCTGACAGTCATTGATCAGCCCCGTGCGAGCACGAGTCGCACATTGATGCCAGGGTCGTGTCAAAGGTTGATGAATATATTGCTGGCTCACCCGATACAAGTCGGGGTCAGCAAAGACATAGAGTAGATCATAATCCGGCTGCTGGTCCGGATGCAGAAAGTAACTGGGATGCGTTAAACGGTTCTGTGACGGCAGTTGCGCGGGATAGCTTGCCGGTTGTGAATGCGACACCTCAGTACCGGGTGCAGGCAAATGCTTTATCAGTGCAGTGTCGGTGGCTTTATGCCAGAGATCATTAGCGTCGGGCGCTGTGTGTGGCTCGGCACTCTCTGCCTGTGACAACACAACCACAGAAACGGGTTGAGTTTGCCAATCAGCGGCCACGGCATCACGACTACCCATATTCAGTAGCGTACATAACAGCAAAAACGGCACTAAACACCGCAGCACTTTGGCAAATGTCTCATAACTCATGTGGTGAAGATATAGTCGGCAAGGTGGTTTTTCAATAGCCATCACAAAAAATGGCCTCGATATCGGGCATGTACATAGCGGTAAAAGCCAGCATGCACCATTCGATTGCCCCCTGTACTTTTGCACGCATTGTGTACAAAAATACCCCTACCAACGACCCTAGTAAATCATAGCCTTTCGCGTAACGGTCTCATAAATATTATCGAAACAAAAAAGCCGCGACACTTTTTGCTATCGCGGCTTCAAACTTTTTATACGCTATTGAGCTTATTCAAAATCAACGGTAACAATCTGCTTCTGGCTTTGACCGTTATCACTACTGTAAATGTAATAACTAAATGAGTCGCTTGCACCATTTGCACTGCCATTTGGTGTATAAATAAATTCACCTGAGTATTCGCCGATGGCTACGTCGCCGAAGGCAGGCGCATCTGCTAATCCGAATGTGACTCCAGTACCGCCTGGCAGCTTGCCAGAAAAAGTAGCATACTCAGTCGTTGTAAACTTAATATCAAGGCTGTTATCTACTTCAACCGCGCCATGTATCGTTCCGTGAAACTCATCTTTTGCTAAGTTCTTCGCGCTGTCTTGTTCGAAGTCATAGTATAAAAATAGCGCTTGTTCACACCCAGCTCCCATTTCGACAGTGCAATCAGCAACTTCAGTATCAGTCAATGCACGAGTCCAAACAGCGACATCATCAATGTGTCCTTGGAAGGCACTGGTTGATGTATCGCCTGAACTGTATGCACCAATACGAAGCGGCAATGTATTGTTCATGTTTTTCTGGTTGCCTAAGTTAATCCGCTTTACTCTAACACCGTCAACAAACAGTATTAAATCTTTATTTTCCCAATTAGCAAGCGCTGCAACGTCATACCATCGACCTGTTTTAAGGTCTGTACCATGACCTGTGTAAACTATTGATCGCGCACCATCATTGGTGGTGTGGTAGTTAAATTGCAAACGATTATGTTGATTCACTAAGAATTGCCAACCTTTATGAACATCATTGTTAGACGCTTTTTTGGCAGCAATAAGGCGATGTACTCCCTTAGTGCCCGGCTCGATATAGATCTTAGCTTTAATTGTGAAGCTCTCATCACCAAAGTTTAAAGACAGATCTTCATAGGGCACATTTACATAGTCGCCATTACCATCAAATGTTAAATAAGTATTATGTTTTTCGAACGTTGGCGTGTTAACAAGTGTCATAGTGCTTGCGCCTGTTAAGTCTGCAATTTCGCTGTTTACTTCATTGTCGAAGCTATAATAAGACACCAAACTTGACTCATTTAATGACGCACTTAAATTGCGCTGTGCAACAATAGAATCTTGCGATTTCGCATAGTTCCACACGCGGATCTCATCAATATTGGCATCTAACTTTTTGCTCACGCCGTCGTTGCCAGAACCCCACACAAAGTAAACATTGCTATCTTGTGCAGCATCCACTTCAGAGATGATTAGCTCACCGTCTAAGTAAACAGACAACTGTTGTGTCGGCTGGTCATAACTCACAGCATAGTGCTGCCACTGACCAACAGTGATTGTCTCAGTTGACTTAAACGTGGTGTTTGTTGCTTTCACACGTAAGCGACCATCCGAGAATATTCTCACCGCAGCTTTTGAAGAATTTGCGTCTTCTGAAAAAGTGAATAAATTAGAGTTATCGTCTGGGTTCAACGAGTTTACTTTTACCCACGCTTCTATCGTGTATGAACTGTTTGGATTAAAGCCTGAATCCATAGTTTGAATCATGCTCTGATCTGTACCGTTCAACACAATTGATTGACCAAAACCACCCAAAATAGACATATCTTGATGGAACGGGCTTTCAACATACGTCCACTCAGAGCATTCAGGGGCACCGAATAACGTGCCATCATGTGGTGTTACAC
Organism: Pseudoalteromonas sp. R3; assembly: GCF_004014715.1. NCBI lineage: Bacteria > Pseudomonadati > Pseudomonadota > Gammaproteobacteria > Alteromonadales > Pseudoalteromonadaceae > Pseudoalteromonas > Pseudoalteromonas sp. R3. The sequence goes on along the minus strand of NZ_CP034835.1, from coordinate 465,874 downwards.
AAAACGCAACATAGCTATCAATGTCTTCAAGCGATAAGGTATATGATTGAGATAAGCCACCAGCAATAACTTGCGCATCACCGTTGCTGCCTGTCGCAGAGCGATACCATTGGTAATTTGTTGCCTCTTCGATATCACTTTCATTATCAGTATAAGTGTAAGATGCCGTTAAAGTAGATTTACCTATAAACTCACCTGCTACTGTTACATCAGATGCCACTGGCGCATTATTGCCATATGACAATACCGGTTCACCACATGCTGCACTGTTACTACATAAATCAAATGATAATTGGGTCGTGAATGAGTTTTGCGCGATAGTGATTTCCGTAGGTCCACCAAAGTCTGTGTCGCCAGCCGTAACCACTTTCTCGCTGTCGTACAGTGGTCCATAAGACCCCTTTTCAAACATCAAACCTTGGTTACCCTTGGTGTAGATATTGTCAGCTGTACATACCGCTTCTTGCACGTTGTATTCAAACTCAAGTAATTTAAATGGCATTCTAAAGAATGCACTCATCTTACTGTTATTAACAAAGTTCGATGCAGCATTGACGGTTAACGTTGCGTCAATCATGCCGTCATTGTTAACGTCATGAGTTAACTCTGGTGTAAAGGTGATATCTTGTTCTGGGTCGAAATAAATCTCAGTGCCATCTTCTAGAACTAGAATCGCAGAAGATTCAATGTTCAACTCAAAGTCTTGTTTTAAATCAAGCGCTGCACTTAAGAAAGTATCAAGCGTGCTGAATTTGTAACGACGGTATAAATCGTCACCAGCTGGTGCAAAATAGTCGTCAACACATTGTTCCGACGTACCTTCCATTGCCTCCATGCCTGCTGCTGCATGCCACTTGGTCCAGTTAGAACCCCAGTAGATCTCTTCCGATACCCAGTCCTTTAAGTCGTGACCGGCTAAGAAACGCAACTTATCGACGTCTAAGTCAATTGCTTTTTCAATTGCTTTTCTGACATTTGAAGATAACTCAGCTAATGAATCACGGGTTAAGTTTTTAATAAATAGAGCGATATTCTCATCAGATACATTCGCAGGAATGTATGAAATGATCGTAGCTGTCGGATCAGAAACATCCGTGCTGATAATTTCAACGCCATCCGTTAAACCTATGTGAGCGTATACAGCGTCGATAACTTCCACACCATTTACCACACTCGTACCAAAGCTAATGTCGTCACTTCTGGCTTTTGCGTTTTCTGTTGCGACAGCAACGGATAACTCGTAAAAGTAGCTTTCTGTTAAAGACGTAATTTCTTCATCGGTAAGATCACGAGTTAAATCGTAAACTTCAACACCATCTTCCAACTCGTAACAATCGGCACGATTAAGCGCGTTAGCACAGTTTTCACCATAAACACCAAACGATTCTGAACCGACGATTTTTTCATAAGATGCGTAATCAATTTTGGTTTGACCATTTAGCTTTTCAAATAGCGCAGATTCATACTTGATTAAATAGTCTTCAAAAATTAACTCAGCAGAAATTTGCACACCAGGAGACGACGCCATGAAATTTGCATTTTCACCAACGGTAAACTTGGTTGCTAAATTAACCGGCTGACCTGCAGCTATTTCATCTGGGAATCGTAAGTCCATCTCAAGAGGAATGTCAGCTTCGACCCAACCGCCGAATAAGTTCATGCCGCCCACATAATGGATTTTACCGTGTGATTCAATTCTAATAATTGCAGGATCATCTGGTAGATTTTCTTCTGGCACAGTCCAAGTATGCTTCGTTTCTGTTGACGCCCACTCAGGCGCACTCATGCCAAGCAAATCTAAAACCGTGTTTTCACCCCAGTAACTACCTTCACCACTGACATCACCTTCTAAGGTAATCTCCATTGAATCCATATCTAATACGTCAACAGTAACTTGTGCAGTATCAGTAGTATTGTATTGGTCATACACAATCACTTGTAATGTGTAAGTAGCGGTATTTTCAAAATCTAAACGAGAGATGGTCGGGTTAATGCTTAATACACCCGTTTGTGCATCTAATAGGAGATCACCGTCTTCATTACCGCTCAAGATTTGGAACGTAACGAAGTCACCAACATCATTTGCATCGGCTGCAAGTATGCCAATTCCTGTACCGCTGGCAGCAATTTCACTGACAGTAAACGTTTGGTCTTCAATCGTTGGGGCATTATTGACCGTAACTGTTAAACCATCTTGCACTAACATAGTCGCTGAGCCAGACGTAAATACTTTATAAGTTACATTATCGATAACTTGTGTTGTTTCAGAGTCAACCCATTGGTTATTTGCTGCACCAACATAGTCATCGTTGTCACCTAAAATACGTAAGTTTGAGTTACTGCTCACGCTCTTATTAAGCGTAATTGAGTTAGCACCTGAACCACGGATATCAAATACTTCAACGTTGCGAACACGAGAAGCTTGTGTTACAAGGTCCAGATTAATACCTGAGCCATCAAAGATGAGCGTATCAGAATTACCGCCACCGTCGATACGTGTGAAGGTGTTATCAGAAATATAAATGGTATCTTCACCAGGGCCAGCATAAACCGCGTCAGTGCCACCGTTAGTACGAATGACGTCATCACCTGTACCAGTTGCGATATTATCTGCGGACGCTGTACCTGTGATTGTGTCGTTACCGTCAGTCCCCCAAAGTGTTACTAACCTGCCATCACCATTTAGTACGTAAACTGCGCCAGTGTTGTTTAGGTTGTTTTTATTTGCTGAAGGCGTACCAAATTGAATGTCTTTGATGCCGTCGCCATTAATGTCACCAGCACTTGCAATGAATTGCCCAAGTTGCTCGCCACCATTACCTTCAGAGTAAAAGCCTTGTTGGGTTTCAATGATCTCACTAAGATAAACAGGCTCTGTACCTGCACGGCCATAAACGGCGTATACGCGACCCTTGTTGTCCTCTGCAAACGGGTCACCGATGATGATGTCATCAAAGCCGTCGCCATTTAAGTCACCTGCACCACCGATTGAACCTAAAATAACTTGTAAGTCACTGTGGTCGATATTTGACGCATCATTGTGAATCACAAAACCACCATTGCCATTGGCAATATCCGCTAGGTTGATTTCATCAGCAACGTCAACACCACCAAATAAGATGTATGCTCGAGGGTGATTAATACCAGAGCAACACCCTGTGTCTGTCAACAATAACGCGATATCGTCAACACCATCGGCGTTTACGTCACCTACATGAGAAGTAGTAAATGAAGGAAGTGCATCAAGAGTTGCATCGCCAAAATCGAAACCATAATTGCCGCTGCCTTCAGGCGTGATCTTAATGCCGTGTTCGTCTTTGTAAATATTGTTATATTTAATGGCTTCCCCACCGATACGGCCGTAAACCACATAGCTTGTACCAGCTGTATCAACGTATAGACCATTGCTTACGATGAAGTCAGTTAAACCGTCACTGTTAAAGTCACCCGTTGGTAATACTTGTGCGCCGTAATGCCAATCACTGAATAACTTTCTGTTAGGACGAGTAATCGCAAAACCCTGTGTATTGTAGTCTGTTGCAACGTTGACTAACTGAACAACGTTTTTATCTTTTTTACCGTAGACAACATACGCTAAATTGGGATCAGCGGCGCCGTCTTCTAATAAATTTCTTAATGCAAAAGAACCTGTGCCCGCTAAGAAACGAGTGACTGTTTCACCGATAACGATATCACCCAGGCCGTCACCGTTCACATCACCAACCACTAAAGAGCCGCCAGAGTAGTCTTGAGTGTAAGCACCGTGAATAGCAAAACCTTTGTCGCTACTGCCATCGTTTAAGAATTGCAATGCAACATGGGTAGTATCGTCTTTACCAAAGACAACATAGGTAGAACCTGAATTGTCACCATTAGTACCGGCGTATGGTGCACCAACCACAACATCTGATAATCCGTCGCCGTTAATATCAACACCACCAGCTACTGCAAAACCTGCGTTATCGCCAGCTTCCGCACCAAGAATACCAAAACCGCGATTACCGTCTTGAACTTCAGTCAGCGTCGGGAAGGTGCCCGTTGCATCACTAAATAGTACGTATGCTGCACCAATATCTTCAATAAGAATATTGCCTTCATCATCACGCCAGTCCATTTGAGGTACACCTACGATGATATCGTCAAAACCATCACCGTTAACGTCACCAGCAGGCGCAACTGCCCAACCAGTCCAATCAGCTGCATCTAAACCATCAATGGATTGCGCGTTATAATTTAATGAATCATTGATGTCGTTCACATTAATTGTCACTAAGGTGTCGTACTGGTTTCCCGCACCATCTGTAACGCGAACTGTTAATGAATACTGGTTGTTACCAAGTTCATAATCTAATTGCGTTTGGTCAGCAACTTTAATTTCACCTTTAACCGGATCAACTGAGAATACACCCGCGTCATTACCAGACACGATTGAATAGGTGTAATGTTCTAGTGGGATATCCCAACGACCAGCTTCGAAGATTTGATAATGCAGCTCAAACTCACCAAAACGGTTTGGTAAAAGGTTTTCATTATCTGCATGCAGATAACCTTCTAGCATCATAGGTGCAACGAAATTTAAGCGTACGGCTGCATCGAAAATCTCTTTGTCTTTGCCAACGGCTTGTACAAAAACAACTGGGTTGTTATACGCCTTTGAGAAAGTAATTGAGAATGGATTTTCGATGTCAGTATCATCAACCGTGATAACACCTGTTTCACCAACAACAGCCATCGTCTCAGTAAACAATAAACCTGTACCTTGTAATGCAAAAACGTTTACGTTTTCCGCAGCATGTGAAGCATCATCAAGATTATCAATATGAACTTTTACTTTATTTGCAGACAATTCATCAACTGCCACGCCACTTTGCGAAGTGCCGTTGTACGTCGATAAAGAAGTTAAAATATTCGGAGTGTCTGTCATCGGCACACTAAACGCGTGACCGTAGGTATTGTGTGTTACCGAAGTGCCAGTGCTTGACACGTCGATAGGCTTGTCGTTCCAAAAAGCTGAAATAGGCTCAGCAAATGCAATCCAACCTAGCGTTTCACCTTCGCCAGTGTCGAGGAAGCTTTGGATAACGCTAGTGCCTTTTTTGTCTAACTCTGATTCTAATACCGCTTCAAAACCAAGGGCTGTTACATTGTCTAGACGATGACGCATTAACAAGCGGTTATTGTTCTTGCTTGTTACGCCAGAATAAGAATAAGTACTTACTTCGTACTCTACCTGATAGTCACTGTTTGACTGGATTTGACCAAATACGATTGGTGCTTGTGTAAAGGTTGAAGCAAATGAAATAGGTTCAAACGCTTCACCGTTTGTTATCCAGTTTTTGATATCAGTTGTGCCAACCTCTAAGCGCACCGTTTTATCCGATACGCCATCAAGAAAACGAACAGTACCAATGGTTGTGTTCGTTTTAGTATTTTCATCAACCTCTATTGTCAATGGGGCCAGAGTTGTCTGAGCAAAGCTAGGGAAACTAGTCCCCACAGTCAGCAATGCCAGGTACAGTTTGTTCCGCATAATAGTATTCATACCCCTCTATCTAGTCGGCAAATACAGCTTAAGATATGAATTTATCTCACAAAAATGAGATTTAAATATGGATACAATGAGGAAGTGTAGACATTTCTCATTAGCTCTTTGCGCCCTGAACATGTCTAAAAACCCAAATTAACTACTATAAAACGATGAGATATATACAAGCACATTTGTCATGTAACGTTTTGCGTAGCTAAGGCGTGAAAATACGAGATAGGCTTTAAAAGTAGGTTAGTAAACGCTTGCATGCACAAGCGTTTGCTAATGTAAAAAGGGTGAGTCAGCCTGTAAGCCGGGTTCTGTTCTCTCCCGAAGGAGATCGATAATCATTCGTCTAGGCTTGGGATCGCTCCCAAGCTCGAGCAACCTACCCGGTTCCGATGCGGGCCACACCATAAGGAACCCTATTTGGTCTTGCTCCGGGTGGAGTTTACCTTGCAACCAACTGTTACCAGTGGCCCGGTGCGCTCTTACCGCACCCTTTCACCCTTACCGGTTCCGAAGAACTTAGGCGGTCTTCTCTCTGCTGCACTTGTCGTAGGCTCACGCCCCCCAGCCGTTAGCTGGCACCCTGCCCAATGGAGCCCGGACTTTCCTCCCCCTGATCATTTTCGTCACAGGCAGCGATTATCCGGCTGACTCAGGCGGGCGATTATACGCACCTTTAGCGTAAAACGCAGCATTAATTTGCGTTTATTCCCCTTCACGCTCGGCGATGATGGCTTTATACAGGGCGTTTTTCTTCAATCCGAAGTACTCAGCAGCAATACCACAGGCTTTTTTCAGCGGCATTTCTCCTTCAAGCAGACCTATCAGCTGTTTCGCTTCAGGCGTCATTTCGCTGCTGACCTGGGTTTTGCCCGGCAGCATCAGTACCAGCTCGCCCCGCTGACGCTCAGGTTCGTTTTCAAGAAACGCGATCAGCTCACTGACAGGCCCACTGAAAAAGGTTTCATAGGTTTTGGTCAGCTCTTTGGCGAACACTACCTGCTGCTGCTCACCCAGTGCTGTTTGCAAGTCAGCCAGGCTAGCCATAATACGGTGGGTGCTTTCGTACATAATGCTGGTGATGCCGGACTCATGCGCCTCTTTAAAAAAGCTCTGACGGGCCTGACTTTTAGCAGGTGTAAAACCGATAAACTGAAAGCGGTCGGTGGGTAACCCTGAGCAGCTTACCGCGGCAATTGCGGCACAGGCGCCCGGCACAGGTGTGACCTGAGCACCCGCTTCACGACATAAGTTCACCACCGCATAGCCTGGGTCGCTAATAAGCGGCGTGCCGGCATCGGATACCAGTGCGATGTCCATGCCCTGCTCCAGCCAGGTTAGGATCTGCTGCGCCTTTTGTTTTTCGTTGTGGTCATGCAACGCAAAGGTTTTTGCTTTTATGCTGAAGTGGCTCAATAATTTACCTGTGTGACGAGTGTCTTCGGCAGCGACCAAGTCGACCTCTGCCAGCACTTTCAGCGCACGTTCACTGATGTCTTCTAAATTGCCTATGGGTGTGGCAACGATATACAGGGTGCCAATTTTGTCTGAGATTTCGGCATTTGTCATTGAGCTCTCCAGGGTCAGTCAGTAAGATATCCACAAACAAAAGGTATGAGTAAAGGTTTGCGAGTGCGACTGAAAAATATAAGTCTAGTGATTGCGGTATTGTCGGGGTTATCGGCCTGCGGCACAACCCCTAAAACGGCATCAACACCAGACCAACAGACATTAGCGACAATCACCACTGCACCGGCCGAACAACTGGATGCTCAGGGGTTGTTTGATAAAGCCAGTCGTAAACAAGGCGCAAGTAAAATTCAGTTGCTGTATCTGGCAAGACAGGCTGCCATTGACGAGCAAAACTGGCCCATTCTGGAAAAAGCCTGTAGTGAACTCGAAAGCAAGGCCAGCGTCGATCATGTACAAAACAAGCTTTATACCGCATTGGCCCGACAGCAACAGCAAAAATACAGCAGTGCGCTGGCCTTATTGCAAACCTTAGAAAGCAAATTGAAACTGCCTGAACATCAGGCCTGGCATCAGTATTTAATGGGCAGCGTGTACGCCGCTCAACAGCTACCCAAAAAAGCGCTGGTGCATTACTTCAACAGTGCAGATCTGGCCAACAAACATCAGTTAAACATTGCTGGTCTGAATCAGGATATCTGGCAGGCACTACAACAGCTGTCTTCATACGCGCTAGAAAGATTTGACCGCGGAACGGTCGTACAACAAGGCTGGGTTAAACTGGCCAAATATCATCAAATCTATCTGGGCTCGACGGTGCAGCTCCATCAGGCGCTGAATAACTGGCAACGTCGCTATACCAATCACCCGGGTAGCGAGATTATTCCGACTGAAGTGAAAGCCACACTGGACCTGGCTCCATACGAAGTCACTCGGCTCGCTGTTTTATTACCTGCCTCGGGAAACAGTGAGCGCCTTGGCAGAGCCCTGAAGAATGGTTTTTTAGCCGCCATGGACAATAACCGTGTTGAAGAAATCTTCTTTATTGATGAAACGCTGGATGTGGCACAAATAGACAGGGAACTGCAACAGAGCCAGGCCGATTTCGTGATTGGCCCGTTACTGAAAAGTAATGTTGAGAGGCTCACAGCCAGTACCTATTTGACTACAACACCGGCCCTGTTCCTTAATACGCTTGATGCTGAAACACAGCCAGACAACCCCAACCACTATTACTTTGCTCTGGATCCAGAACACGAAGTAGAACAAGCAATGGTGCACTTTCTGGCCAAAGGCTATCAAAAACCGATGCTGCTGGCACCCGACACAGCGTCTGGTAAACGCTTGATCAATCATTTTGAGACACAATGGCAAAGATACAGTGAGACCCAGCCTGAAGTCGGATTTTACTCGGACAGTGAAAACATGGCACAAGTGGTTCGCCAGCTACTCGAAGTTGACAGCTCAAAGCAACGGATTGCGACGATCAAACGCATGTTCAGGCGCGAACTGGAAAGCGAAACGCGCTCGCGTCGAGATATAGATGCCATCTACATCCTGGGTGATGCCATCGAAACCCGTTTGCTTAAGCCATACTTAGACGTAAATGTCAGTACCTTTGCCGATCGCATCCCCCTGTATGCCAGCTCACGTAGCTATAGCAAACAGATAGACAAAACAGATAAAGGGGATCTCGACGGGTTATTCTTCACTGAAGTCCCGTGGATGTTGCCAGGCGCGGTGAAGTCGCAAAGCTTACGCGAACAACATACTCAGTTGTGGCCTGAACAATCGGACATTGAACAACGCCTGTTCGCCATGGCCTATGATGCGCTCAATTTGATCCCAGAAGTTAAACAGCTGAGCAAAATCCCAGGTAAAGAGTTTGACGGTCTGACCGGCTCACTCACTATCAAAGAGGCAAACCGGATTAGTCGTCAATTGAGCTGGGCGCAATATCACAAGAAACAGATCAGGCTGGTCAGTCTGGATCAGAGGGCACCGACTCCGCTGTTTATGAAACAGCTGTATGACGACTACCAGGCACAGCAATAAGTTATGTTTGGCAACCTATTCAATCACAGCCGAGAAAAAGGCCAACACTATGAAAGGGTTGCTGAAACTTTCTTAAATAAGCAAGGTCTTAAGAGCATAACTCGCAATTACCTCTGCCGATATGGCGAAATCGACCTGATCATGAAAGACGGTGATACCTGGGTCTTTATTGAGGTAAAATTTCGCCGAGGTGGTGGTTTTGGTGGTGCGCTGCAGGCTTTGAGTCAAAGTAAGTTACAAAAATTACGTCGCAGTATATATAATTACCTGCAACAATCTGCGTTGCACAATGTCCCTTTGCGAATAGACTTTGTAGCAATTCAAGGCGATAACAACCCAGATATCCAATGGATTAGAAATATTACTTAGTATGCAAGAATCAATAAAAGAGATCTTTACCGAAAGCATTCAGGCACAAATTGCCGCAGGTGAAGCGCTGCCTGAAGTATTAGAGTCAACGGCTTATGCCATTGCACAATGCCTGATCAACGGCAATAAACTGATCTGTTGTGGTGTGCCAAGTTGCCACATGATTGCCGATCACTTTAGTAACCTGCTGATCAATTACTTTGAAACTGAACGTCCTTGCCTGCCAGCACTCACGCTGAGCCAGACACAAATCAACCTCAGCAACACAGAAGAAAGCCAGGGCTATGACTATTTTGCTCGTCAGGTTCGTGCCATTTCTAATCAAAATGACCTGCTTTTTGTGGTTGCTATCGATGGGCACGAAAAAAGCGTGATCAGCGCCGTGGAAGCAGCCTTGACGAATGATCTGAATGTCATCGCCTTGATTGGGGATGATGGTGGCGAACTGACTGGTCTGCTCGGCCCAAATGATGTAGAGATACGTGTACCGAGCAAACGGGCCAGCCGCATTCTGGAAACTCACTTGTTTACCGTACACTGTCTGAGCCAGTTAATCGACAATATTCTCTTTCCACAGGACGCATAAAAGATGTTAAAACGACCTGCACTGATACTTTGCTCAGTTCTGCTGATCCAGGGCTGTGCCGCCGCAGTGGTTGCGGGAACGGCTGGCGCCGTGACTTCGGCCAATGACAGACGGACACTGGGTTCACAAATTGATGATAACAATATCGAAATTAAAGGAACACTGGCGCTAAAGCGCATTCCAGCCCTGGCAAACCACGCCAATATCAGCTTGGTGAGTGTCAACGGCCATGTGCTGATGGTGGGCCAGGTGAGCACCACAGAAATGAAACAGCAGGCACACAATACCCTGCAGAGCGTTCAGGGCATTAAACGCATATACAACCAGCTAAGGATCGGTAGCAATATAGGTATTACCACACAAACTAACGACAGCTGGCTGACTACTAAAGTCAAAACCAAATTGATTGCCGATGACCACATAGATGGTGGCAATATTAAGGTGGTGACAGAGAACAGTGAGGTATTTTTGATGGGCCTGGTTAATCAGGATGAAGCAAATCGCGCTGTTGAAATCGCACGCAATGTTCATGGCGTACTAAAAGTTGTTAAAGCCTTCGAAATCTTATAATAGGCATAAAAAAACCTGCCAGCGGGCAGGTTTTTTTGTTGTTTGACGTGCTACTTAATCACTCTCAAATGCGAGGGCTTTTTCGTCTTTTCAGACGTTTCTTTCTCTGTTGAAGGGGCTTCAACAGGATCCTCAGTCATCGCTTCGTGAGTCTGAGCATGTTCTTCTGAAACCTCGTCATCTTGTGGCAGATCCGGTTCGGAGAAGATCGTACCTTCACCATTCTCACGCGCATAGATGGCCAGTACTGCGCTAATCGGTACATATACCTGCATGGGCTGGCCAGAGAAACGCGCATTGAAGCTCAGTGCATCGTTGTCCATTAAAAAGTTAGCAGCTGCTGAAGGGCTCACATTCAGCACAATCTGCCCCTGCTGAACAAACTGACGTGGCACTTCAACCGCCGGATACTCAGCATCGACCACAATATGCGGTGTACACTGGTTATCGACAATCCAGTCATAGAAAGCACGTAATAGGTAGGGGCGATTTGAAGTCATTAGCTGCGGATCTCTCGCTCAGCTTCGGTCAATGAAGCCTGGAATGAATCGCGCTCAAACAAACGCAGCATGTATTCCTTCAGCTCTTTTGCACCTGCACCTGACAAGTCAATGCCAAGCTGGGGTAAACGCCACAACAGTGGAGCGAGGTAGCAATCAACCAGACTGAACTCTTCACTCATGAAGTAAGGCGCTTCACTGAAGATAGGTGCAATCGCAAGTAACGCTTCTGTCAGCTCTTTACGCGCCTGCTCAGCATCAGCTCCGCCTTGTGCAATTTTATCTGCCAGACTGTACCAGTCAGTTTCAATACGGTGCATCATCAGGCGACTGCGACCACGCATAACAGGGTAGACAGGCATTAATGGAGGATGAGGGAAACGCTCATCTAAGTATTCCATTATGATATTTGCCTGATACAGACCTAACTCTCTGTCGATCAGAGTGGGAACTGTACCATAAGGGTTAATCTCATGTAGTGCCTCTGGCAAGTTGTCCTTTTCGGCCAGATGAATATCGACACTTACCCCTTTCTCGGCCAATACGATACGAACCTGATGGCTGTACATACAGTTTGCACCGGAGAAAAGAGTCATAACAGGGCGCTTATTGGCAGCAACGGCCATGCCTACCTCCATAAATTAATGACAAAGTAATAACATCACTTTAATACCAATTTTATGTAATAAAATCGATAAAAACAGCAATAGGGGCTTAAGCCCCTATTGCATCAATTGCTGGTAAGTGTCCAGATTAATGGACATCTCTCCAGTATTCTTTCTTCAGCAGGAATGCCAGAATGAAGAAGATAACCAGGAAGCCAAGTACTTTAATACCCATCGCTTCTGATTGAAGGCGTGAAGGCTCACCAACATAAGCAAGGAAGTTAGTCAGGTCACGAACCGCCTGATCATACTCATCCGCGCTTAGCTCACCTGAGCCATCAGTTGTGATGCTTTTCACTTTCTGAACTTTTACGCCGTGCTCTTCTACTTCTTCAAACTCTGCAGTAGGCACACCTTGCAACTCCTGCAGAACGTGTGGCATACCAACCAGCGGGAACACTGAGTTATTTACACCAAACGGACGGCTTTCGTCAACGTAGAACGACTTCAGGTAAGTGTATACCCAGTCAGCACCACGTACACGTGCAACCAAAGTCAGATCTGGTGGCGCAGCACCAAACCATTTTGCAGCGTCATCAGTGTCCATTGCGTTAAGAATGTGACCACCAACTTTTGAGTCATCAAAAATCAGGGTTTCTTTACCAATCTCAACTGGGATACCGATGTCACGGAACGTACGCTCATAACGCTGATACTGCATCTGGTGACAACCCAGACAGTAGTTCATGAACAACTTAGCACCGCGTTGCAAAGACGCATTATCAGTCAGGTCATGGTTTGCTTCCAGTAAAGGAACCGACGGACCTGCTGCCATTGCAAAGGTAGGCAGCAATGCGAATAAACCAATCAGTAGCTTTTTCATCATTTCGTCAACCTCGTAGGCAATGGCTTAGTCGTTTCATTCTTCGAGTAGATAAACAGCAATACGAAGAACATGAAGTAGGTTACGGTACAAATCTGTGACAAGATTGTTGAAGTCACAGTTTGTGGTGTTGCACCAGCCCAACCCAGAATGAAGAAGGTAACAACGAACTGAGCAATGTTCAGCTTGTGGATACCACTACGGTAGCGGATTGAACGAACCTTACCACGGTCTAACCAAGGCAGCAGTGCCAGCATCACGATAGACACGCCCATCGCAATAACACCCATCAACTTGTCTGGGATTGCACGCAAGATGGCGTAGAAAGGTGTGAAGTACCAAACCGGGAAAATGTGCTCAGGTGTTTTCAGCGGGTTAGCCGCTTCAAAGTTAGGCGCTTCTAAGAAGAAACCGTTCATTTCAGGCATAAAGAATACCACCCAACAGAACAGGATTAAGAAGCCAGCTACACCCAGAATGTCTTTAACGGTGTAATACGGGTGGAAAGGGATCGCATCAACGATGTCTTTCTTACTCGTGTAGTACTCATGGAACTTAAATTTAGGCTTGTCTTCTTCAGCAACAGTGCCTTTCTTACGTTTGATGTCGATACCGTCTGGGTTGTTTGAACCCACTTCGTGTAGCGCAACAATGTGCAGGAATACCAGAATAACCAGTACCAGAGGCAATGCAATTACGTGCAATGCAAAGAAACGGTTCAGGGTTGCTCCAGAGATTACGTAGTCACCACGGATCCACAGCGTCAGGTCATCACCAATCACCGGAATAGCACCAAACAGTGAAATGATTACCTGCGCACCCCAGAATGACATCTGACCCCAAGGAAGTAAGTAGCCCATGAAAGCTTCAGCCATCAGTGCCAGGAAGATCAGCATACCGAATACCCACAGCAGTTCACGCGGCTTCTGATAAGAGCCATAGATCATGCCACGGAACATGTGCAAATAAACCACGATGAAGAATGCCGACGCACCGGTCGAATGCAAATAACGAAGTAACCAACCGTACTCTACATCACGCATGATGTATTCAATTGAAGCAAATGCGCCTTCGCCTGAAGGAACATAGTTCATTGTCAGCCAGATACCAGTCAGGATCTGGTTAACCAATACCAAAATGGCAAGCGAGCCAAACAGGTACCAGAAGTTAAAGTTTTTAGGTGCTGGGTATTGCGCGATATGCATATTCCAGACACGCGTCATAGGAATACGATCGTCAATCCAGTTCATCACAGCGCCGATTGCGCCTGGTTTATCAACCTTCGCAGTCATTATGCAACCCCTTCTTCTTCACCTACCAAAATGGTAGTGTCGTCAATAAAGGTATAAGGCGGGATCTCCAGGTTCAACGGAGCTGGTACAGCCTGGAATACCCGGCCGGCCATATCGAACTTAGAACCGTGACAAGGACAGAAGAAACCGTGTTCAGTACCTTCAACCTTTTCACCAAAACCACCATTGAGGAATGACGGAGAACAACCTAAGTGAGTACAAATACCGACTGCGACAAAAATCTCAGGACGCTTAGAACGGTGAGAGTTTTTGGCAGAGTCGAGCTGTTGTGGCTCTTCTGAGTTAGGATCACGAAGGTTACCTTCGTGTTTTTTCATTTCATCCAACATCGCAGGCGTACGATAAACAACCCATACAGGTTTGCCTCGCCACTCAACACGAATCAATTGTCCAGGCTCAAGCTTGCTGATGTCTACTTCTACAGGCGCACCTGCAGATTTAGCTCGCTCACTCGGATTCCAAGACGCAATAAAAGGAACAGCAGCTCCAACCGCACCAACGCCACCTACGACAGAGGTAGCGATAGTTAAGAAGCGACGTCGGCTGTTGTCTACAGGCGCATTGCTCATCCACTTATCTCCACTATGATTCTCAACACTTGCTATATTGAGAACATCAGTTACAGCAGGTTAATTTTAAGAAACTACAAAATAGACGCGATCATAAATAAATCCCTTGATTAAAACAAGGTTATTCCAGCACCATGCCCGAATAAACCCACGAATATTAGGGGATTGGTTACTTCGAGCATGAAGCCGATTTACTATGGTAAAACGTCATACGCGACCTTTCACTGACTAAGATCAAGCTCTGCTGGTGAGCTATCAAAATTTAACCAGTGTTTTCGCGACTCATTACTTGCCCCGCAATTGTAGCAAAAAAATGCGCCGAGATATCGTCCGAACTCGACTAATTATTATAATTATTGAACTTTTTTGACCATAAAGCAGGTCGAGAGAATGTATGTTGCAAACTCAAAGAAAAGAGACAGCAAAAAACACCGAGATTTGAGTCGCCTGAAAACAAAAAACCCAGCACGAGGCTGGGTTTTTGCAATTCTGAAACGTAATAAATTAACGTTTTGAGAACTGAGTCTTCTTACGTGCTTTCTTAAGACCAACTTTCTTACGCTCAACTTGACGAGCGTCGCGAGTAACAAAGCCAGCTTTACGTAGAGAAGGACGTAGTGACTCGTCAAACTCCATTAGCGCACGAGTGATACCGTGACGGATAGCACCAGCTTGACCAGTTGAACCACCACCTGCAACAGTGATGTATAGGTCAAACTTTTCTGTCATTTCAACTAGCTCTAGAGGCTGACGAACAACCATGCGAGAAGTTTCACGACCGAAGTACTCTTCGATAGAACGCTGATTAATTACGATGTTGCCAGTGCCTGGGCGTAGGAATACGCGAGCACTTGAACTTTTACGACGACCTGTACCGTAGTATTGATTTGCCATGAGTAGTGCTCCTTAAATGTCTAGAACCTGAGGCTGTTGAGCCGCGTGGTTATGCTCGTTACCAGCGTAAACTTTTAGTTTACGGAACATTTCACGACCTAGAGGACCGCGAGGTAACATGCCTTTAACTGCTTTTTCGATGATCATTTCAGGCTTTTTAGCTTGAAGTTTTTCGAAGTTTACAGATTTAAGGCCACCTGGGTAACCAGAGTGTGCATAGTACATTTTGTCCTGAGCTTTGTTACCAGTTACAGTAACTTTCTCAGCATTGATAACGATGATGTAATCACCAGTATCAACATGTGGAGTGTACTCAGCTTTATGCTTACCGCGTAGGCGAGAAGCGATTTCAGTAGCAATGCGACCTAAAGTTTTACCTTCAGCGTCAACTACGTACCAGTCACGTTTTACAGTTTCTGGTTTAGCAACAAACGTTTTCATTATAAAAATCCAAAGTTTTCAGTTAAAACCACAGGTAGTCCGAATGACTACCGCTCTACTTTTTGGTGCTTTAACCCCTTCGAGTTTAAGACTTTTTTGCCGCTCAAGTCAGTGGCTAAGCCGACGAGGGCAATAGTAACGCAACGTGGCAGGCCGCGGATTATAGCAAGGGTTTTGCCACGATGCTAGGGGATGGCTGTTTTTTCCACAAAAAACATGCCATTCTCTGAAATATGTAAGAAACGGAAAGGTTCAGGCGTTATGCCAGGTGCTCTCGGGCGAGGTATTCCAGCGACTGCATTTCCTGCAAGCGACTGATACACCGCTTAAACTCAAAATTCAGCGTGCCGTCTGTATACAGTTCTGTGATGGGCGCCTCTGCGGAAATGATCAAAGTCACGTTACGCTCATAAAATTCATCCACCAGAGCAATAAAGCGCCGTGCCGCGTCATCATTATTTTGTCCCATCTGTTTTACATCCGATAAGATCACTGTGTTATACAGGCGGCTGATCTCCATGTAATCTACCTGAGAGCGAGCGGTTTCACACAAGGCACTAAAGTCGAACATAACAATACAGTCAGACACTTTACGGGTCTGGATCAGGCGACCTTCAATCTCGATTGGTTCATTTAGTTTGCCTGGCTCAGGTGACAGCTTATCAAAGTACTCAAACAGGTTGTCGTCGGCTTCTTTGCCCAAGGGGCTGTGAAAGATTTCGGCCTGCTCCAGGGTCCGTAAACGATAGTCGATCCCCGAATCCACATTGACCACGTCGGTATTTTCATTTACCAGAGCTATCGCGGGTAAAAAGCGTGCACGTTGTAGACCATTACGATACAACTCATCAGGGATGATATTGGACGTTGCAACCAGCACAATACCACGCTCAAATAAGGCTTCCATCAAACCGCCCAGCAACATGGCGTCGGTAATATCCTGAACAAAGAACTCATCGAAACAGATGATATCGGTCTCAGCTTTAAAAATATCCGCCACCACTTCAAGCGGGTTTTTTACTTCTTTGAGTTTTTTCAGTTCATCATGCACGCGATGCATAAAACGGTGGAAATGCACCCGCATTTTTCGTTCAGTTGGTAGTGCTTCATAAAAAGTATCTACCAGATAGGTTTTGCCACGACCTACCCCCCCCCAGAAATACAACCCTTTGACTTTAGGCTGTTGTGTCTTTTTCAAACCAAATAGGCTGCCAAACAGGCTTTTTTTGACCGGCTGCTGATTGGCCAGATCATCATACAATCTTTGCAGGTGCCTGACGGCATTTTCCTGCGCGCTGTCATAGTGAAAATCATCACGCTGTAAGTCTTGTTGGTACTTTTCCCAGGGCGTCATCATCTTTTTTAGTGTCGAAAAGCAGTTTTATTTGCCCGCTATATTAACACGCATCGAAACTCAGCGTATATTTAAGCTATCGAAGTCGATTATTTTTTGCATTCGGTGCGACACCTCACGCACCATTAACAGGAGTACTTTATGACGACAATCGCCTGGTTCGGGATCCTTGTAATAGTCGCAATCGCTGCCTTTTTCGCAGGCACCTTGTTGACTAAAAAACGCTTCAAGCATGATGAACTGGAACAAAAAGCACAGGAAGCACAGCATGCATTAGAGCAGTATCGTCAGGATGTAACAGATCATCTGGCAGACAGCAAAAAGCTAATGGCCAAGCTGGAAGAAAACTACAGCCTGCTCAACCGTCACTTTGAGCAAGGGAAACAACTCCTTAGCCAGGAAAAAGCACTGAAAAATGAGCCTTTTTTCTCGAAGGAAACCACTGAACAGTTACACGCCTCATTACACATGCGAGACGAGAAACGCCGCGCCAGTGAACAAACTCATGATACTCCACCAAGTGACTATGTAGAAGGAGAAAGCGGCCTGTTCAAAGGAGAAGGGTCACAAAGTGAGCAATTAAAAGCCTCTTGATGAACTTTTTTTTGACCCCATAGTCTGTAGAAATAGCAATTGAATAATGGATGATGCGTTTACGCGCATCATCCAACGGACTAACGCTGTTTCCAGGAGAATTCCAAGACTATGAAACTGAAATTATCATTAATTACCGCAGCGCTACTTTCTTCAAGCTTATTCTTATTACCCGAAACCAGCCACGCACGCCTGCCTGTAGCCGTCGATGGCCAGCAGCTGCCTACCCTTGCTCCCATGTTAGAAAAGGTCACCCCTGGGGTGGTCAGTATTCAGGTATCTGGTGCAAAAGAAGTACGTCGACGCGTTGACCCATTTGATTTCTTTTTCGGTAACCCGGCCCCGCGCGCTCAAAAGCGTCCTTTTAGTGGCTTAGGCTCAGGCGTTATCATTGATGCAGACGAAGGCTATGTCGTTACCAATAACCACGTCATCGATGAAGCCGACAATATTATTGTAACGCTTAAAGATGGCCGCGAATTCAAAGCAGAACTGGTCGGTACTGACAAAGAGTCGGACATTGCTCTGTTACAAATCGAAGGTGAAGATCTCACTGCCGTGAAGCTGGCTGATTCCGACAAGCTTCGAGTCGGCGACTTTTCCGTTGCCATTGGTAACCCATTTGGCCTGAGCCACACGGTAACCTCAGGTATTGTCAGCGCATTGGGTCGCAGTGGCCTCAATATTGAAGGGTATGAAGATTTTATCCAGACCGATGCCGCGATCAATCAGGGGAACTCCGGTGGTGCACTGGTTAACCTGCGTGGTGAACTAATCGGGATCAATACTGCCATATTGGGTGCCTCGGGCGGAAATGTCGGTATCGGCTTTGCCATTCCTTCTAATATGATGAAGAACCTGGTTGATCAGATCATTGAGTATGGTCAGGTACGTCGAGGCTCACTCGGGATCCGGGGTCGAACGCTTGATGCTGGCCTGGCGAAAGCCCAGGGATTCGACGTTAAACAAGGCGCCTTTGTACAAGAGGTCGTCAAAGATTCAGCGGCAGATGAAGCTGGCATTAAGGCCAACGATGTCATCGTTGCGCTCAATGGCGATAAAATTGAAAGCTTCGAAGAACTGCGCGGTAAGATTGCGACCCTTGGTGAAGGGAAGAAAGTAAAAATTGAAGTCTATCGCGACGGTGATACCCGCACACTCAATGTTGAACTGAAAGGTGCGAGTGAGCAACGTGCAGAGGCAGATCGCATTCACCCCAGCCTGCAAGGTGCTGTACTTGAAAGTGGTGAACGCAATGGTAATCAGGGGATTGTGGTAGTGTCCGTTGAGGAGCGCTCTCCGGCTGCCAGAGTGGGACTTCAAGAGGGTGATGTGATTATGCAGGTCAACCGTCAGCGTGTTGTATCCGTGCGTGATATGAAACGTCTGATAGATGATATTCAGGGCAATATTGTTTTGGGTATTAAGCGAGGTCGCGACTCTGTATTCTACCTCATCCAGTAACCCACAGTACTTACAGCATTGTGTTTAAACGATAAACAATACAGCAGCACTCGCCGCTGTATTGTTTTTTCAGTCGCTATCATTGAGTTACTCGCCGTCATACGCATCAATCTTAGTGAGCCCGAAAAAGCGCCCTATTTATTTGTTCTGAGAAAAGATTTTCAACTTAGTCTACGACTGGTTTAACCCTCTGTCTGAGCATGTCTTAATGCAGATTACTGTTAATTATGCCATTATTACCTTCTACACTGATAACTAGATAAAAAATAGCCGTGTTTAAATTGTTCAAGCTTATTATCCCGCC
This sequence comes from Pseudoalteromonas sp. R3, assembly GCF_004014715.1. NCBI lineage: Bacteria > Pseudomonadati > Pseudomonadota > Gammaproteobacteria > Alteromonadales > Pseudoalteromonadaceae > Pseudoalteromonas > Pseudoalteromonas sp. R3. The sequence goes on along the minus strand of NZ_CP034835.1, from coordinate 446,367 downwards.
AATCTTCATTGGTTTAGGTCTGGCATTGATTATCATCTGGCTCACGCCCGAGTTGCGTCAAAATGCCCTGCGCCTCAACCTCAACAGCCACTATACAGCGCAGCATATGAGCTTTGCGTCCGGCGTTAACCGCGCAGCACCTGCTGTGGTGTCAATTTTCTCAGAAAGCTTTAGTAACCAGCCGAGGTTTAAGCGGCAAAATACGGTTCAGGAACTCGGCTCAGGTGTGATCATGAGCAGAGAAGGCTATATCCTGACCAATTACCATGTCGTCAATAATGCCGATCAGATTATTGTTTTGCTGCCAGACGGGCGCTTATTCAATGAAGTACAATTGGTAGGATATGACACTATCACCGACCTGGCCCTGCTGAAAATTAAAGCTGAGCACCTTCCGGTGATCCCGGTTGATGATGCGTTTAACCCACAAGTTGGTGATGTGGTACTGGCTATTGGTAATCCTCTAAATCTGGGACAAACCATTACTCAGGGTATTATTAGTGCGACGGGAAAGCAGACTCTGACCGACAGTCAATACAATAGCCTGCTACAAATGGATGCGGCTGTAAATATGGGTAACTCTGGCGGCGCACTAGTCAACTCAAACGGCGATCTCGTCGGTATCACTTCCGCACAGTTCAGGGCCAGATACAATATCGATATTCAAGGTATTTCCTTCGCTGTGCCTTATTCTCTTGCTAAAGATGTAATGGCCAAACTTATCAAAGATGGCCGAGTGATCCGTGGCTACCTGGGTTTCCGAGGCACCCCTGTCGATAACACCGGACAGGAAGTCACTAATGTCTACACCACCATTGTCGGGTTAAGGATTAGCGACCTCGACCCCTTGGGTCCTGCCTGGCAGGCCGGTATGAAGGAAAATGACATAGTGACAAAAGTAGCGGGTGAGCCCGTTAAAAATCCACAACAAACTTTGCGTAAGATAGGCAATACGGCACCGGGCACTCAGTTAGAATTTGAAGTCTATCGAGGCGATCGCCACCTGACTTTCATGGTGGAAGTGGCTGAGCTGGAAACGCCGATTTATTAACTTGCTAAGAAGTTGAAGCAATAAAAAAGCGAGCTCAGCTCGCTTTTTTAACATTCATAATTTGGTTAATTATGGCGACGCTTGATCTTCGCGCCCAGCTTACTGAGCTTATCCTCAATACGCTGATAACCCCGGTCAACATGGTAAATACGATCAACCACCGTCTCACCAATGGCGACTATGCCGGTTAAAATCAGGCTGGCTGATGCCCGTAAGTCGGTTGCCATCACCTGCGCACCTGATAAAAATTCGGTCTCTCCACAATAAGCGGTATTGCCCTCAAGACGAATATTAGCCCCCATACGCTGCAGCTCAGGTACATGCATAAAACGATTTTCAAAAATCGTCTCAGTAATAGTCGCGCTACCATTAGCCACTACATTCAGTGCCGTAAACTGCGCCTGCATATCGGTTGGAAAGCCAGGGTGTGGCATTGTTTTAATATTCACCCCTTGCAGCGTGCGGCCTTGCATACTGACAAAAATGCTGTCTTCGGCCACCTCAACTAGCGCATTAGCATCACGCAATTTATCTAGCACAGGCTCAAGGCTATGATAATCTGTGTTTTTACACAAAACCTCTCCGCCACTCATCGCTGCGGCAACTAAAAAGGTGCCCGTTTCTATTCTGTCTGGGAGAATCTTGTGTTCACAACCTTGCAGGGCTTCCACCCCTTCTACTTCAATACGGCTGGACCCGGCACCGGATATTTTGGCTCCCATGGCAACCAGGCACTCTGCGAGATTGACGATTTCCGGCTCACGCGCCGCATTTTCCAGCACCGTTTTCCCTTGTGCCAGCGTTGCCGCCATCAAGAGGTTTTCAGTTGCACCTACCGAGACTGTTTCCATGAAGATTTCAGCTCCATGCAACCGTTTCCCTTGTGCAATATCGGCATTGATATAGCCATTTTCAACACGAATGGTTGCGCCCATTTTCTCCAGCCCGGAAATATGCAAATCCACAGGGCGTGCGCCGATAGCGCAGCCACCGGGTAGCGATACCTGTGCTTTACCAAAACGAGCAAGTAAGGGGCCCAGCGCCAGTACTGATGCACGCATCTGCTTAACCAGCTCGTAAGGTGCCAGTACTTTATCAACCTTGGCACCATCAATCTCTAGCAACTGACCACGCCAATTGACCTCAGCACCTAAGGTGCGCAGTAAGGCTTCTGTAGTCCCTATATCCCTGAGTCTTGGTACATTACTGAATGTGCTTTTTCCATCGGCAAGGAGTGCCGCAAACAGAATTGGCAGGGCTGCGTTTTTAGCCCCGGAAATAGTGACTTCACCGTTTAAAGTGGTGCCACCTTGGATAACAAACTGATCCATTGTGGCTCCAGATTATTGAGGTAAGATAAATTTGCGCTCGCGTTGCCACTCTGTGGGCGTAAAAGCTTTGATGCTAACGGCGTGGATTGTTCCGTCTTTGATCACTTCCATCAGGGGGGCGTAGACCATCTGTTCGCGCTTAACCCGGCGCAGATCTTCAAAACAACCGCCAACCGCGATCACTTCGTAATGGCTGCCTTCTGATTTAACTTTGACTTCGTCAAGTTCCAGCGCTTCTTGTAGTAAAGCTTCGACTTGGTTTGTTTCCATTGGACTCACTCAAATAGGTTGCTGACCTGACCTAATGCCATTAGGTTTTGTAGCTGATCAGGTACGTTTTTTAACTCAAGACGTACGTCTTGCTGCTTTAATTTGCCTAAAGAGTGAATTAACCAAGCTAAGCCCGCGGTGTCAACCCTGGATACCTCAGAAAGGTCAAAATACAGGACTGACTGCGCATTTTCTAGCAACTGGTTAAGAAGCGATTCATTTGTGAGGCTATCTCGGGTTAATTCCCCGACGACCGCCACTGTATCAGCGGCGGGTTTGGTAAATTGCAAATTAGGCATTGCCGTCATCACCTCGAAACTGCACAGGCAGCTTGCTTTTCTTGTCCAGTAACTCAATTACATGCTCAATACCTTGCTGACGCAATATACCGTGCAGCTCAGATTGTTTGGCATCCAATAGACTGATCCCTTCAGCCATCATGTCAAAGGCACGCCACTGGCCATTGCTATCGCGGCGCACTTTAAAATCGATTTTAATATCTGGCTTGCCAGCTTCAACGATCTTAGTTTTCACAATGGCAATTTTGTCATCTTCAGCATCACGAGCTGGTTCAAACTCGACTTTCTGATCTGTATATTGAGTGAACACACCTGCGTACGTTGCCACAAGATAAGACTTAAACACATCAATAAAAGTACGGATATGTTCTATCGCCTGGCGCTTCTCTTCCTTATCTTCGATATTGCGGACTTTCTGAATATGACTACCCAATACACGATAGGCGGCATATTTGTAATCGATATACGGTAACAGCTCCTCTTCAACGATCACCCGAAGATGCTCTTTGCTCTGCTCAATTTTAGCCTGATCTTTGGTCACACGCTTAAATGTATTATCTGCAACCTGTTGCACCATAGTATAAGGGTTAGTCATGTCTACTTCGCTGGCAGACACGGTACTGGCCAGTACAATAAGAAAAACGCTTACGATGAATCCCAAAACTTTCGCCATCATGGTCATTACTCACTACTTTGATTGAACAGGAATTGGCCGATCAGTTCTTCCAGAACTAATGCTGACTTGGTGTCGGTGATCATGTCACCATCTTTAAGAGCAGCGCTTTCAACGCCAAACAATTCACCCAGATCGAGCTCATCGTTACTTACCACTTCTTCACCTAAACAGCTCTGCTTGGCGGATTTAGAGGCAATCACTGGGGAAATACCCAGGTATTGCTCGCCTAATATACCTGAGGTGAGAATGGAGACCGACGTAGTATCTGAGAATTGACACTCATAGTGTCTGTCAATGCTCATGCTTACGACAGGCACAAACTCTTGTGGATGGATACTGATCCCATCAACGCGACCAATTACCACCCCACCCACTTTGATAGGTGCGCGTGTTTTAAGTGATCCGATGTTGTCAAACTTGGCCTGTAGTGTGTAGGTTTCACTATTGCCGCTGATCCCTGCATTCGCAACTTTGAGCGCTAGCATAACAAAGGCGGCCACACCCAAGGCAACGAACAGGCCGACAAGTATTTCAATTTTCCGTGTATTCATGTTTCTACAAACCCTTAACTTGAAAACATCACTGCTGTCAGAACAAAGTCGAAGCCCAGAACAGCAAGAGAAGAATGAACCACCGTTTCTGTGGTGGCTTTACTGATCCCCTCGGATGTTGGGATACAGTCATATCCTTTGTATAGCGCAATCCAGGTCACGATCAGCGCAAATACAAAACTTTTAATCAAACCATTGACAATATCCTGCTCAAACGAGACCTGAGATTGCATAATGGACCAGAAACTACCTGAATCAACACCCAGCCAATCGACGCCAACTAAGTGCGCGCCAAGAATCGCAATGGCGGAGAAAATCAAAGCGAGCAGCGGCATGCTGATGAAACCTGCCCAAAAACGCGGTGAAATCACCCGTTTTAATGGATCAATTGCCATCATTTCAAGACTGGATAGCTGTTCTGTCGCTTTCATCAGGCCTATTTCAGCGGTCAATGCACTGCCCGCCCGACCTGCAAACAGTAATGCTGTTACCACAGGCCCCAGTTCTCGTAATAAGCTCAGCGCGACAAGCGGCCCCAGGCTGTCTTCAGCCCCGTAATCAACCAGTACTGTGTACCCTTGTAAAGCCAGTACCATGCCAATAAACAGACCGGAAACCATAATAATAAGTAACGACTGATGGCCAACCATATAGAGCTGGCGTACCAACAAAGGTCCGCCTTTTCTGATATTGGGCATACTACACAGCGCCCCAATCAGCATTCTGGTCGCCCGGCCTAATGAGGCAAATCGACTCAGCGTCTTATGGCCTAATTTCTGCAAAAAATCCATTAACGGCTTCCCCCTGCAAGTAGCTCATCTTCATAAGGCGCTGCATCAAAGTGGAATGGTACAGGCCCATCAGAATGGCCTTGCAAGAATTGTTGTACCAAAGGTGATTCATGGGCCAACATCTGCTCAGGTGTACCACTACCAATAACACCTTGCTCGGCAATGATCACTACATGGTCGGCAATACTTAGTACCTCGGTTACATCGTGCGTTACTATCAAGGAAGATAATCCCAATACTTCATTCAGCGATTTAATCAGGCGCACTAAGACCCCCATTGAAATCGGGTCTTGCCCTGCAAACGGCTCGTCATACATGATCAGTTCCGGGTCAAGCGCGATGGCTCTTGCCAACGCTGCACGGCGCGCCATACCACCTGATAACTCAGAGGGCATAAGATCCCGAGCGCCACGCAGACCTACAGCCTGCAGCTTCATCAGCACCACCAGACGGATCAGCTCTTCACTTAGTTTGGTATGCTCGCGCAGCGGGAACGCAATGTTGTCGAATACTGACATATCCGTGAATAAGGCCCCACTTTGGAACAACATGCTCATTCGCTTACGAGCCTGATACAAAGCCTGACGGGACATAGAAGGAATACTGTCACCAGAGAAAAGAATCTCACCGCTATCCGGCTTGAGCTGACCTCCGATCAGCCGCAACATGGTGGTTTTACCGATACCACTGGGCCCCATGATGGCCGTAATCTTCCCTTTGGGAACGGAGAAACTCATATTTTTGTAGATTGTCCTTTCACCACGAGAAAAGGTCAAATCCCTGACTTCAACTATTGACTGCGTCAAGTCGCTCTCCACATCATACTTTTTCAATTGTGGAATAATACGTTGTTTTGCCGTGAGATGGAAAACCCTTAATGGTAAAATTTTGTAATTCATTCGCCACAATTCTTGTGCGAAATTGACACTATTATATGTATTTGCATAGCCTAAAGCCGATGACTTTATTTATACATTTGGTAAGCTATTTGATACTATCAGCGCCATTGAATTTAGTAACTTGGCTTAGACTTCATGGTTTTATCGTTTGTCATTCTCATTCTTGGATTCATTGCCCTGGTTTGGAGTGCTGATCGTTTTGTTTATGGCGCAGCGGCTTTAGCCAAAAACCTCGGGGTACCAACGTTAATTGTGGGTTTGACTATCGTTGCAATGGGCTCTTCGGCGCCCGAGATGATGGTAGCAGCGCAGGCGGCGCTTGCTGATAAAACAGACACCGCCGTTGGTAATGCAGTAGGCTCCAACATTGCCAATATTCTAATGGTGCTCGGGATTACCGCGTTGTTGCGCCCGCTCGGTGTTAGTTCAGGGATACTAAAACGAGAAATGCCATTGCTGGTGCTCGTCTCTCTGGCCGCCTGGCTGATAATCAGCAATAACTATTTCAGCGCAACAGAAGGCTGGCTGCTGCTAGGCGGCTTTTTTGCCTTCATTGGTGGCCTCATTTATATTTCCAAAAACAGTAAAGGAGATCAGGAAGACCCATTGGTCTCGGAGGCCTGTGATGAAGTGCCTGACGACGTACCAATGAGTAAAGCACTATTTTGGTTAGTCGTCGGTATGGTGCTACTACCGATCAGTGCCGACTACCTGGTTGATTCCGCTGTAGACATCGCAAAATACTTCGGGATGAGTGATTTGCTGATTGGCCTGACAATTATTGCCATTGGCACTAGTCTGCCCGAACTTGCTGCATGTGTTGCAGGCGTACTTAAAAATGAAGACGATCTGGCGTTAGGTAATATTATCGGCTCGAACATTTTCAATATCCTGGCGGTCCTATCTATCGCTGGCATATTAAATCCAGCCGAATTGGACAGTAACATTGCTAACCGGGACATATATGTCATGCTGGCCGCAACAGCTGCATTGGTACTGATGAGCCTGAGCCTGAAAGGTCGCCGACAGATCAATCGTATTGAAGGTGGTTTGCTCTTGAGCGCTTTCGCCGGTTATATGTACTTCATTATTTAAGGAAGCAGCATGAACACCCACAATTTTATTGGCTCTGCCAAACAAGTCCTGGAGATAGAAAAGCAGGCTATTGAAGAAATTACCCAGTATATTGACACCCAGTTTGCCGCGGCTTGTGAACTCATGTTGCAGTGTCGTGGTCGTATAATTGTCGTTGGTATGGGCAAGTCTGGTCATATTGGTAATAAAATTGCTGCAACACTGGCCAGCACAGGTACACCTGCGTTTTTTGTTCACCCAGGTGAAGCAAGCCATGGTGATTTGGGGATGATCACGGCAGATGACGTTGTGCTACTGATCTCTAATTCTGGGGAAACCCATGAAGTGCTGGCCATTGTGCCTGTGATTAAACGCATTGGCGCACAGATCATCAGTATGACAGGCAGCGCTGAGTCAAGTATGGCCAAGCTGGCAGATATTCACCTGTGTATTAAAGTATCAAAGGAAGCCTGCCCGCTGGGGCTAGCGCCGACAGCTAGTACCACTGCAACTCTGGTAATGGGAGATGCATTGGCGGTGGCATTACTGGAAGCTCGGGGTTTTACAGCAGACGATTTTGCTCTGTCTCACCCCGGTGGCAGCTTGGGAAAACGTCTGCTGCTAACACTCGCAGATGTGATGCACTCTGGCAAAGCGGTCCCTATTGTGGCCCAAGGCTGCACTATAACTGACGCTTTATTTGAAATGTCAGGTAAAGGTCTGGGTATGACAACCATTGTCGATGATAAAGGTCAGCTTAGGGGCTTGTTCACAGATGGGGACTTACGTCGTATTATTGAACAACGGCTTGATTTGCATAACACTTTAATCGAGTCCGTGATGACGAGGCACTGTACAACAGTGAGACAGGATATGTTGGCAGCAGAAGCACTACATATCATGGAGAAAAAACGCATCAATGGTCTCATCGTTATTGATGAGCAAGGCTGCCCAATCGGCGCGTTAAATATGCAAGACTTACTGCGAGCAGGAGTATTATAAATGCTGTTTTCTGACCTATACCAGCCCATTGACGATGCAGTTGTTCGTAAAGCGCAGGCAATTAAACTCCTGATCTGTGATATCGATGGTGTATTTTCTGATGGCCGTATTTATCTGGGCAATCAAGGTGAGGAGCTTAAAGCCTTCAATACTAAAGATGGCTTTGGGATCAAAGCACTGATCAACGGTGGCGTTGAAGTTGCCGTGATCACTGGCCGTCATTCACAGATAGTTAAGCAACGTATGACTAGCCTCAACGTAAAATACATCTATCAGGGGATGGAGGATAAGTTGCAAGGTTACGCCGAGTTGAAAGATAAGTTGCAACTTGCAGACCATGAGGTTGCTTACATTGGCGATGATGCCCCAGATTTACCCGTGATGCTAAAGGTCGGCCTGTCTGTTGCAGTGAATGATGCACACCCCATGGTACTCCGCCAGGCTGACTATACCACCTTGTTGCCCGGCGGCTATGGTGCAGTGCGTGAACTGACTGATTTGCTGTTGCTGTGTCAGAATAAGCCCTTAGGATATGAAGGCAGCAGTGTATGACCGTACTTCGTGTCCTATTACTCTTTGCATTCAGTCTGACCATGCTTTGGCTGTGGTATCCTTATTTAACGCAATCGGGTCAAACAGCACCGCAATCAGAAGAAGTATTGGCCAAACCTGACTACGTCGCGCTCGATCTTAAGCAGACCAATTATGCCGAGAATGGCCAGCTTAGCTACCAAATCACCGCGGACAGAATGGAGCTTTATCAGGAACTCGGCTTCAGCCACTTTACTGCGCCCATCTTTACACTTCACAATGATCAGCAAAACTGGCAACTAAAAGCCAATGAAGCCACTTTGTATGGCAACAACACGCTGATCCTAGAGGGCAAGGTACAAGCCACAAACCTCACTGACAATGCGATGATTAAGCATATCAACGCCGATCATGTACAGGTCGATATAAATGAAAAGCACATGCGCTCTGAACATCCGGTTGAAATTACCGGGCCCAACTTAACGATTTCAGGTAAAGGCCTGGTGGCCGATCTCAATACCGAAATCATTGAACTCATCAACCACACTAAAACGATTTATTATGAGCAATAAATTAACTTATTCCCTGTTCCTTCTGTGCACCTTAAGTGCTTTTCATCCAAGCGCTTATGCCGAAGATACGGTAGCCGACCAGGTCATTATCAGCTCGGGAACTCAGCTGGCCCAATTGCAAACCAACATTGGCGTATTTGAAGAGAATGTTGAAATCATCCATGGTGACCGAACAATTTTGGCAGATCGTCTCGAGGTCCATCGCAGAGAAGAGCTGGGTAAAAACAAGCAGCTGCTGGTTGCTACAGGTAGCCCGGCGGTGTTTCAAGAGCGCCAGGCAGATGGCTCACTACTAAAAGCAACCGCCAAAGAAGTACGTTATGATGTGGCAAACCGTATGCTGACCATCAAAGGCGGAGCAGAAATAAGTCAGGCGGGTCAGAAAATCAGCGCACAAACCATAGTCTATGATATGGAGAAAAAGCTGATCAGCGCGCAACGGGGCGATCAAGAGAAAAATCGTGTAAGAACCATTCTTTTACCCGAAAAAGAGAGCAGTAAAAATTCACAAAAGAAGGGTAATCCGTGAGCAAGTTAACAGCCACAGCACTGGCCAAGAGCTACAAAGGCAGACAAGTTGTCAAAAACGTCGAATTGAGCGTTGAAGCTGGCAGCATTGTTGGCCTCCTTGGCCCTAATGGTGCAGGTAAAACCACGACCTTTTACATGATCGTCGGCCTGGTGCCCAGTGACAAAGGCAGCATTCACATTGATGATCAAGATATTACCTTGCTGCCTATGCACAGCCGGGCAAGGTTAGGCATTGGTTACCTGCCTCAAGAGTCCTCTATTTTTCGCAAACTGACCGTCTATCAGAATCTGATGGCCATTTTGGAAACCCGTAAGGAGCTCAATAAAGAGCAGCGGGAAGTCATCCTCAACGAGTTATTAGATGAATTTAATATCCAGCATATTCGGGATAGCCAGGGCATGGCCTTGTCGGGTGGTGAACGTCGCCGGGTAGAAATTGCACGTGCCCTTGCGGCAGATCCAAAATTTATCTTATTGGATGAGCCTTTCGCTGGCGTTGATCCCATTTCGGTGTTAGATATAAAGAAAATTATAGAACACTTAAAAAACCGCGGCATAGGCGTGCTGATCACCGACCACAATGTACGTGAAACGCTGGACGTCTGTGAGAAAGCTTATATAGTGTCACATGGTGAACTGATAGCAGCAGGCACCCCGGAGCATGTTCTGGCCGATCAAACCGTGCGGGATGTCTACCTAGGTGAGCAATTCAGGCTATAGTTATAAGATTAGAAGTAAATAACAAAAAGGATTGTTAGAGATACATGAGGCAATCGCTACAGCTGCGCATGGGGCAGCAACTGACAATGACACCACAGCTGCAACAGGCTATTCGTCTGTTACAGTTGAGTACGCTAGATCTCCAACAAGAAATCCAAGAAGCGCTTGATAGCAATCCTTTGTTGGAAGTGGAAGAAGGTGAGTCTGAATCACACGATAATGAAACACAGTCCAAATCGGATACTGAGTTAGAACAACATGCGACCAATGATAATGACAGCTTTGAGGACTCGGCTGTCAGTGACTACGAACAAGACAGCGATGCTGCATTAAACAAAGACACTGTGAGTGACGATCTGGCAATGGACGTCACCTGGGATGAGTACATCAGTGCCGCCCCGGCAAGCAGCTCAGGCCCTATGCCTGAAGATGAAACCATCTATCAGGGTAAAACCACAGAGACGCTGCAAGAATACATGATGTGGCAACTAGAGCTCACCCCCTTTAGTCCAACTGACAGGGCCATCGCCCTGGCAATAGTCGAAGCCGTTGACGATGCAGGTCTGCTGACTATCAGCTGCGAAGACATTGTTGAGAGCATGAATCAGGATAATGATGAAGAACTGATAGAATTGGATGAAGTCGAAGCAGTACTAAAACGTGTTCAATTATTTGATCCCGTCGGTATTGCTGCGCGCAGCTTGCAAGAGTGTCTGTGTATCCAGCTCAATCAGTTTGACTCTGCCACTCCCTGGCTCTCTCAAACCAAAGAAATTCTGACAGAACATATCGATCTACTCGCAAGTCGTGACTACCGAACTTTGATGAAAAAGACTAAGCTCAAAGAAGCTGAGCTTAAAGAAGTCATGACCCTGATCCACAGTCTTAATCCAAAACCTGCCGCCAGCATAGTGCAAGAAGAGGCCGACTATGTAATCCCGGATGTTTCGGTCAAAAAGGTGAAAGGTCGCTGGGTTGTTGAACTAAACCCGGACTCTATGCCGAAGATCAGAGTAAACGATCACTACGCTGCAATGTCCCGTTCAGTAAAGTCGAGCACTGACAGCCAGTTTATCCGCTCGCACTTGCAAGAGGCAAAATGGTTTATTAAAAGTCTCGAAAGCCGCAATGAAACTTTATTGAAAGTTACCAATTGCATTGTGCAACAACAACAGGCATTCTTTGAACATGGCCCCGAGGCAATGAAGCCGATGGTACTCAATGATGTGGCCGAAATGGTCGACATGCATGAGTCCACGATTTCACGTGTAACAACGCAAAAGTATATGCACACGCCACGCGGTATTTATGAGTTGAAGTATTTCTTCTCAAGCCATGTCAGCACTGAAAACGGAGGAGAATGCTCTTCGACAGCAATCAGAGCATTGATCAAAAAGCTAATTGCCGCAGAAAACACAGCTAAGCCATTAAGTGACAGCAAAATTGCGGATGTATTGGCAGATCAAGGGATCAAAGTGGCTAGACGTACAATTGCCAAATACCGAGAGTCTTTGGCTATCCCACCGTCGAATCAGCGTAAAAGCTTGATTTAGACGTAACTACAGAAGGAAAATGCTTATGCAACTAAATTTAACTGGTCGACATGTAGAAATCACCGATTCGTTAAGAGACTATGTAACAAACAAGTTTGCGAAGCTAGAAAGGCACTTTGATCACATCAATAACGTGCATGTAATCCTAGATGTCGAAAAGCTCATTCAAAAAGCAGAAGCCACATTACATGTGAACGGGGGGGAGATCTTCGCCTCAACCGAGCACCGGGATATGTATGCCGCAATAGACGGACTTATCGATAAGCTTGATCGCCAAGTGATTAAGCACAAAGAGAAGCTAACTCGACACTAATCATGAAACTAAGCTCATTGATTTCACAGGACTGCAGCAAAGCTGCGGTCCTTTTTAATAGCAAAAAACGCATCTTAGAATACATCAGCGAGTTGGCTCACAGCCAGCTGCCTGATAGCAATGCCCATGACATCCTGGATGCCCTACTCAGTAGAGAAAAACTTGGCAGCACAGGAATAGGCAAAGGGATTGCATTACCCCACGGTCGCCTTTCAGGGATCGATAAAGTAGTCGCTATGCTCCTCGTGAATCAACAAGGCATTGCCTTTGATGCCATCGACAATCAACCCGTCGACATTTTTGTGGCACTCATCGTACCGGAAGGAGAAAATCAACAACATTTGCAGACCTTGGCAACAATCGCTGATAAACTTAAAAACAAGGTGTTTTGTAAACGTATCAGGCAAGCTCACGATGATCAGGAGTTATTCTCGATAATTGAAGAGTTTGACAACTAACGGAGAGTGTTTGTGCAGCTAATTATTGTCAGTGGTCGTTCTGGCTCGGGAAAGTCGGTCGCCCTTCGCGTACTGGAGGACTTGGGTTACTACTGCGCCGATAATATCCCTGTCAACCTGCTGCCCGCTTTAGTGCGCAGTGTGTCAGACAGCTATGATAAAATTGCCGTAAGCGTGGACGTACGTAACCTGCCAAAAGATCAGCAAGAACTCGACGACATTTTGGAATATTTACCCGGATTTGCGGAACCTAATATTTTTTATCTGGACAGTGAAGACCAAATCCTGATCCGTCGCTTTTCTGAAACACGTCGCCTACACCCGCTATCACTGGCGGATCTGTCACTGGACAAAGCAATAAAAAAAGAAAAAGAGCTGCTTGACCCGCTTATCCGTCGCGCCAACATTACCATTGATACCACAGATATGAGCATTCACCAGTTGGCAGAGCGGATCCGGGAAAAAATCCTGGGTAAAAAAGACAAACAATTAATTATCACCTTTGAATCTTTTGGCTTTAAACATGGTATTCCAAAAGAAGCTGATTACGTATTTGATGCTCGTTTTCTACCTAACCCTCACTGGGAACCTGAACTTAAGCCTTTGACTGGACTAGACAAACCCGTTATTGATTATTTGGCCAGTCACAGTCTGGTGCAAAAGTTTACCTGGCAAATACAAACCTTTGTGCAAACCTGGTTACCGCATCTGGAGCGCAATAACCGCAGCTACCTGACCATTTCAATTGGCTGTACTGGTGGTCAACACCGCTCTGTTTATCTGGCTCAAACGTTAGGTGAGCGCTTTGCACGAACACATAGCAATGTAAAGATCCATCATCGCGAACAAGAAAAATGACACAACGCTTTGAAGATACCTTTTTAATCCAAAACAAACTTGGCCTGCACGCCCGTGCAGCCAGTGTTTTGGCAGAGCTTTCTGCTCAATTCGACGCCAATATCATGCTCTTTCAGGGAGAAAAAGAGGCTGAAGGAGACAGCGTATTAGCGCTGCTATTGCTAGAAAGTAGTCAGGGTAAAGAAATCAAGGTCGTGTGTGAAGGGCCAGATGCCGAACAAGCTTTGAGAGCAATTGGAAACCTGATCGACGATAAATTTAACGAGTCCGAATAACCCTCTCCCCCAGCTTACTACAGGCACCACCTGTGACTTAGCAACCATCAGCACCACTTTATACTGCTTTTTTAGTTATACTAATTGATATTAAAACAGCTATAATTATCATAAGCCTATAATCAATGCGCTTTACATTCATGACAAGCTTAATTGTCGACTATCCAATCTGGGACGCCTATGCCTGAAGTTTTTGAACAAGACTACACACTGGAGCTATTACAGCAAGTTACCAATGCCCTCAACAGTGGTCAGTTTGTTCAAGTCAGGCGCACATTAGCCGAAATTCCGCCCTGCGACACCGCATTACTCCTGGAGTCCTCTCCGCATAAAGTCAGAACCCTACTTTGGCAGTTGGTTGACCCGGATATTCAGGGTGACGTATTAGAAGAACTGTCAGAAGACGTACGACTCAGCATCATCGCCAAGATGGAACCTGAGCTCATTGCTGCGGCAACCGAGGACATGGACGATGACGATCTTGGTGAAGTCCTGAGAAGCCTGCCTGATCCTGTTTATCAGGATGTTATCGGCGCTATGGACTCGCAAGACAGAGCTCGCGCAACACAGGCACTTTCTTATGTGGAGCACTCCGCCGGCGCCCTGATGAACACAGATACGGTGACTATTCGCCCGGATGTGTCATTGGACGTTGTCTTGCGTTACTTGCGCCTTAAAGGTGACCTCCCTGCTGGTACTGATGATCTGTACGTTGTTGACAAAGACAATTGCTTTTTGGGTTCCCTGTCTATCAGTGTGTTACTCACCAGTCAGCCAGATAAGCTCGTCAAGGAACTCATGAACGATGAGCGTGAGACTATCCCTATTTCCATGGATGAAAGTGACGTAGCTCAGCTGTTCGAACGTCACAACTGGATCTCTGCCCCGGTAGTCGACGATAACGCACACTTGTTGGGGCGTATCACCATTGATGATATCGTTGATGTTATTCGTGAAGATGCTGAACATAGCCTGATGAGTATGGCGGGCCTTGACGATGAGGAAGATACCTTTGCACCAGTCTGGAAAAGTAGCCGGCGCCGTTCAATCTGGCTAGGGATCAACTTGCTTACAGCGCTGATGGCCGCTTTTGTTGCCAGCTTTTTTGAAGGCACCCTAGATATTTTGCCAATCCTGGCTGTCTTAAATGGCATAGTTCCAAGTATGGGTGGGGTTGCCGGTAGTCAAACTCTTACCCTGGTTATTCGTGGTATTGCACTTGGGCACGTGAACGCCACTAACCAGCGCTTTTTACTAGGTAAAGAGCTTGCCATTGGCGCCTTGAATGGATTGCTCTGGTCACTGCTCATTGCAGGTGTAATTGCACTGTGGCAATGGGATTTTGTACTAGGTGGTGTGATCGCTTTTGCAATGTTTATGAACCTGGTCGCCGCAGGTATTGCCGGTGCCAGCATACCCTTGATCCTGAAGAGGATGAACATAGATCCTGCTCTGGCAGGCAGCGTGGTGCTCACTACAGTGACCGACATTGTAGGTATTTTCGCCTTCCTGGGCACCGCAACCTGGCTGCTGGTTTAAGCAGCCAGAGCTCTGGTATGAATGTTACTGACCAGCAATTTGCATGCTTTCAATTAGCACTGAGCCAGTTTGTACTGCACCTCGGGTTTCAATGTCTCCGCCAATGGCTTTGACAGACTTGAACATGTCTTTAAGATTACCGGCAATGGTGATCTCACTAACCGGATATTGGATCTCTCCATTTTCTACCCAAAAACCCGCTGCACCACGCGAATAATCGCCTGTGACCGTGTTTACGCCCTGCCCCATCAGCTCTGTCACTAACAAACCGCGCCCCATTGTGCGTAGCAAAGCCGCCAGATCAGGTTCCGTTGCTTGTACCAACCAGTTGTGTATCCCGCCGGCATGGCCTGTGCTGCGCATACCTAAGCGTCTAGCGGCATAGCTGGGTAACAGATATGTTTCCAGCACACCACCACTGATAATATCACGTGCTGTTGTTTTGACACCTTCAGCATCAAACGGGCTAGACGCTAAAGCCTGTAACATGTGTGGTTGTTCCTTGATGGAAACACAGGGGTCAAACACCTCAGCTCCCAAACTATCCAACAAGAAACTCGACTTACGATATAAAGCGCCACCACCAATTGCCGATACCAAATGACCAAACAGGCTGTTAGCAATGTCCGCACGAAACACCACAGGCACCCGCATGGTAGCCAGTTTGCGGCTATTTAGCTTGGCCAGTGTTGACTCAGCCGCTTCCACCCCCACGGCTTTGGCATCTCGCAGTTGTGTATGCAAACGTGAAATTGAGTAGGCGTTGTCGCGTTGCATAACGCCATTTTCTTCACCTATCACCATAGTACTTAAAGTATGTCGGGTACGCGGGAAACCAGCCAAAAATCCGTGGCTATTACCATAGACGCGCAAGCCCTGATGACTGGCCACACTGGCACCATCAGAGTTGACAATACGAGGATCGAAATTCAATGCAGCCTGCTCTGCTTCAAGGCATCGCTTTACGCCTTCTTCAGGGGTCAGAGTCCAGGGGTGAAACAAATCCAATTCAGGCACTTTTGTTGGCATTAGATCCGCATCGGCCACACCATTACACGGGTCGTCAGAGGTAAACTTAGCGATTTCGACCGCTTTTTCCACCACAGAACGCAAGGCGTTAGGACCCAAATCGGCAGTCGATGCCGAGCCTTTGTGCTGACCCACATACACGCTCAGCCCCAGTCCGCCATCTTGATTAAATTCTATCGTTTCAACTTCACCCATACGAGTGCTGACAGACAAACCCGAAGTCCGGCTCATCGACGCCTCAGCGGAGGTCGCGCCGAGTTGCTTTGCGTAGTCAAGGACATCGGACACTGCCTGTTTTACTTCATCAATCTGCGTCCAAATGGGATCTTGCTGCTGGCTCATGTTTTTCTTCCACAAATCATAGTTCTCCCTTAATCCTAACACAGCCGGCGCCATTACGCTGTGACTCGCTCAAAGATTCTGGTGGCCTTACGTGCATAATGCATTATGCGTACACAACATGCAGTTGCTATTGCAAACGTTACTGCTTTTCTTACTTCTGGTATAATCTGTTCATTGATAACTTAAGTAAGTGCGACACCATGGCCAAAAAACCGACTCAAGAGCCAGAAGAAGAGATCATTTATGTCTCGAAAAGCGAGCTAAAACGCGATGCACAACAGTACCATCAGCTAGGTGTTGATATCGCGCAGTTAGGTAAGAAACAAAGAGAAAAGATCCCACTCAACCCTGAACTGGTTGCAGCTATGGATCTAGCCGATAAGCTGCGTGGTAAACATGACGCTTACCGCCGCCATCTGAACTTCATCGCTAAACAATTGCGTACCACCAGCAATGTAGATGAATTACAACAAAGCCTGGACCTGATATTAAACAGGAACAACCAGGCCGATGTATTACTCAATCAGGTCGAAAAGCTCAGAGACGAACTGATCGCCAAAGGCGACGACAAGATCAACGCCCTGCTTGATGAACATCCAACGTTGGAGCGTCAAAAACTGAGACAGTTGGTACGTCAAGCGAAAAAAGAACAACAGGCGGAAAAACCGGGGAAAGGCTACAAAGAGCTGTTTCAGTTGCTTAAAGAATTGATTTTGCCATAACAATGGCGATGTGTACCCGCAGTGTTACGCACATTGTTATACTGCGGGTGATTTTCTTAGGCGGTACCACCGACGGTGAGTTCGTCGATTTTCAGACTGGGCTGACCCACTCCAACAGGCACACTCTGGCCGCTTTTACCGCAGACACCAACACCCGTATCTAACTCCAGATCATTACCTAGCATAGAAATTTTTTGCATTACATCCGGACCATTACCAATTAGCGTGGCACCTTTAATCGGCCGCGTTACTTTACCGTCTTCGATCAAATAGGCCTCCGACGCGGAAAACACGAACTTACCAGATGTAATGTCTACCTGACCACCGCCGAAGTTAGGGGCGAAGATCCCCTTCTTGACCGACGCTATAATCTCACTTTGACTATGTTCTCCTGGCAGCATGTAGGTGTTGGTCATTCTTGGCATTGGCAAATGCGCGTAAGATTCACGTCTGGCATTACCAGTCGGCGCCACCCCCATCAACCTGGCATTGAGCTTATCCTGCATATAACCTTTCAGCACGCCCTTTTCGATCAAGACGTTATAACCGGCCGGTGTCCCTTCATCGTCAATGTTCAATGAACCTCGCCGATCATTCATCGTACCATCGTCTACCACTGTGCACAGGCTGGAAGCGACTTGCTCGCCTACACGGCCGCTAAATGCGGACGCCCCTTTGCGGTTAAAGTCGCCTTCAAGGCCATGACCAACAGCTTCATGCAATAGAACACCTGGCCAGCCAGCACCTAATACCACAGGCATAGTACCTGCTGGTGCATCAACCGCCTCCAGGTTAATCCGAGCCTGGTGAACTGCTTTCGAGACATACTCTTGCCACCGCGGTTTACCATCAACCAACTCGCGGAAATAGTTGTAGTCCAGACGCGCGCCGCCGCCCGCACTGCCCCGTTCACGACGACCATTTTTAGCCAGTAATACAGAGCAGTTTAAACGAACCAGAGGGCGTATATCCGTTGCAAAGGTGCCATCACTGGCTGCAACCAACACTTCCTCGTAGACGGCAGACATTGAGCTAACCACCTGCTCAGCCTCAGGGGCCAATTCACGGATAGCAGCTTCTACTTCACGTAACAAAGCGACTTTTTCAGAGTCACTCATACTCAGCAGCGGCTGAGTTGCCTCAAATTGGGTCGCAGCTTTGACATCACTGAACACCTGCACCTGTTTGTCTTCACCTTGCTGTGCAATGCTTCTGGCCGCCATTGCTGCCTGATTCAATGCTTCGATATTAATGGCATCAGAGTAACTAAAACCGGTTTTTTCACCACTAACTGCACGCACTCCAACACCGCGTTCTATATTGTAACTGCCCTCTTTGATGGAGCCATCTTCCAGCACCCAGGTTTCATGATAGCTAGACTGAAAATACAGGTCAGCATAATCCACCTTATGCTGATGAATATATGCCAGCGTCTGCTGCAGCTGCTCCCGAGTTAAGTCACTGTCAGCCAGTAAATGTTGTTCAACGTGCTCGCTACCAAAATTACTCATAAAAATCGCTCTTAAATCGGTTATGTGCCGCTACCGGCATTTTCTGTCGGATGGCATGCAGTTCTGCCAGGTCAACTTGTGCGTGAATAATGCCCACTTGGGTTGACGCTTCAGCCAAACAGGTACCCCAGGGAGACACAATCAGGCTATGGCCATAGGTTTGTCGACCATTCTCGTGATGTCCCACCTGAGCCGCAGCCACCACATAACATTGTGTTTCTATTGCCCGCGCCCGTAACAAAGTATGCCAGTGCGCGTCTCCAGTTACCGTTGTGAATGCACTGGGTACCAGTATTACCTCAGCCCCTTGTTCACGCATCACTTGATAAAGACCGGGAAAACGCACGTCATAGCAGACACTTAATCCCAAACGGCCAAAAGGGCTTGCCACTGTGGTTACGTGTTCGCCAGCGCGGGTCAGAGTAGATTCCCGATATTGACCCGCATTATCTGCAACATCTGCATCAAACAGATGGATCTTATTATAGCGTGCAACTTCCTTCCCTTCATTGTTAAACAGCAAGCTGGCAGCATAGTAGCGACCTTCACCATCTTTAATAGCAATAGTGCCGGCAGCTAACCAAATATCAAAGTCCCGACAAAGCTGTTGAATTTGTCCGATCCAATTGAGACTTTCCTCAGCTTGTACCAGCGTCTGTTGTGGCGTTTCACAAAACGCCAACCATGATTCGGGCAAACACACCAGCGCAGGCTGCATTAAGGTCTGTGTCTCAAGTAGTTCCCGCAACTGCTTCAGGTTGTGCGCAGGGTGTGTCCCTGAGCACATTTGTACTGTATAGATATGACTGATACTCACGGCTTTTCCTCTTTAACCGTTGAAGGCTCAGTTGCTGTTTTGACTGCTGCGCCAGAACCGACTTCCGGTGTACTCTGTTTTCCTAGTTGCTCAGTTTGTTCCCCTTCTTGTTGAGACTGTGCTGGTCCCTCAGGGTTGTCAGGTTTGGCACTCGGAGGTTTAGGTAATTCAACTTCCCGGCTCTTACGGTCCAGTTCCGTGACAACAGGTTCTGTCATAGTACCTGTCACTTTGAATTTGATCTCTGAAATCACTCGCGCAGAGTGGATCACCTTGTCAATTGCTAACGCGGCAAGGCCCGTCACAGGGTTGACCATCCAACCAACAATAACGGGTAAACTCGACGTAACCTGAGGGGCCACGGCCAACTCATAATCAATGGCCTGGCTATTGAGATCGGCATAGCCCTTGGCTGACAGATCAGCAGGCACCCCATCCAATTGAGTGTCTTCAGTATAGACAACCCCTTTACTCAGTTGGAAAGTCCCATCAATTCGGTTGTAGAAAAACCCTTTAGCAAACACGTCACGAAAGTCTAGCTTGAGCTTGCGCACCAGTGAATCCAGACTGAGTAGAGAAAACACTCGTGCACCATGATCACTTATCTCCGCCAAATGCCCCTCGCCCAGTTGCCATTTAACTTCTCCCTCTAAACTGGCAACATCAAACTCGTAGGGAGGTTCAGCCCAGTTCAATGCAAACTCAATATCCGCACTGGAATCCTGAACGCTAGAGGTGATATCAAATTCTTCCATAAGCTGGCCAAAATCGTCACTGGTAAGAGTTCCGTTAAAGTAGGTTCGACCATCGCGCCAACCACCACTGCCTGTTAGCAAGTGGTCGCCCTTATCGACGCTCAGCTGATTGATCAATAATTCTTCACCATTGCCTGCTAATACCAGCTTGACCTTATCGAGCTGATACTGAGTAATTTTGCAGTCATCACAGTTAAATTCAATGGCAGGTATGCTTGCTAACCACTGATGTGGATCTTCAGTGTCACCCTCCTTGGGCGTATCCTCAGCCATGACAGCGTTTTCTTCTCTTGCAATCGGGTTCAAACGCAGATAATCCGCCTGGATCTGAATAGGCTGTGCCGAATTATTATTCGGGATCTGTACTTGTGCACGCAGCTCTTTACCGTTCAATCTAGCCTGTAACCCTTGAGTATCTGGAGTTAAGCTTAATTCGAAGTCACTGACGGCAAGCTCAACTGCATTCAACTGCGCAATTTGGGCACGTAACTCACCAAAGGCGGGTAAAATTCCCGGCTCAGCGGACGTTTGCTCAACCTGCGCAATGATGCGTTCAATAAACGGCAACCAGGGTGCCAAAGTAAGCTGAGGCTGGGTAATTGTGATATTAAAGCCGGGTTTACTTAATGCACTATTAACATTGGCAAGAACCAGCTGAGCACGTTCAATCTGGCCACTATTGTTGTCCAAAATACCATCAAAATAGAGTTGTTCCCCCAGCGCCACGCTGATTAGGTTAGAAATATCATCGCCACGCACCTGCGCTTGTAATTGCATACGCTCATTGGCCAGCTTACCAACCGGCATGGGTAAATCTACTGTGACGCCCTGCAAGTCTGATGTAAAGTTTGCTTCGTAGCTGAATCCTTGCTCCGTAAAATCGAGCATCACACGCCCAGCGAGTAGCGCTTGTCCATCGACAAACCCATCCATTAAACCTTGTGTCAGCGGCATCAGCTTGCCACTGTCTGCATTCAGTCTAGTCTCAATTGCTAAACGGTAACGACTGCTGTCTCCTTGTCCGGATAAACTAAAGAGCAAAGGCATACCGCGCCACAATGCGCGCGTATTGTCCAATTCAATATTGTCATCAATGAAATTTAGCGTACCACTCAACTTATCGAGTGCCATACCCGGCTGCTGCAAATAGAGTGTATTATCATTAAATTCGACGGACCCCAATACATTCACATCCAGCGAAGCCAAATCAATTAGCAGGTCAACATTGCCCGTTACATTTCCCTGGACCTGAGCAACCTGAAGAATATCAGCAAGAGGGTCTGCGATGGGGGTTGCACTAAAGAATGCGGCCAATGTGCTGGCCTCTGTGGTATGGGCAATATTCACTGTCAGCAGATCCGTTTGTTCAAGATCAGCCAAACTGACAACAACCCCAGTGCTCAACTCCTGATTTAATAATGTGCCTCGATTCACGGTGATATCCATCCGCTCATCCGCAAAGTGCAAGGTCACATCACCATCGTGCAAAGCCGCCCAGTCTGGTGCAAAAGCGAATTTAGCTTTATCAATACGCGCTAGCACCTCAAAACGACCCTGATGGTCGCGATAGGGAAATTGGTTTAACGGTCCGGACAGCAACACCTGAGTATGCCTCAGTCGTCCTCCCTGGATCCCATTATTCAAATAGTCGACCAGGTTTTCATTCATCAGTTGTAGCGGAAAATATCGTCCTGCGATGCTGGCATCACCACCGAACACATCGGCATAGAGATCAAGCTCTGGCTCCTCTAGCAAACGCAAGTGCATCTCCAGAGCCACGCTCAAATCATCGTTACTAAGCCACAAGTTATCCGATAAAACGTGCCACTGCTGCGCCTCATCGAGGTAAAAGTGAATATCACCATTGAGCTCGTTGACTGTTATTGGAGCGATAAACTGCTCTTCTACCTGCAATGTTTGATTCTGAGCACTGATTGTCACCACGCCACGATCGGGCATCAGTGTCAGTTCAGCATTCAATCCGGAAAAGCCAGGGATCCCACCATCTTGCAACCAGCCAATATCCTGCAGGGCCAACCACATCGACATAGGTTTATCGTCTTCAAGTGACAGTTTGGCCGCAGTGACCTGGCCAAATGGAGAAAGTGTTTTTACTTGCTTTGCCCAGTCAAAGTGTGTCAGCGACACAAGCTGAGCAACAAAAGTCAGATCCAGTTGCTGCCCCCACAAAGTGCGCTCATTCTCGCTAAATTGCCCCTGAATGCTTAACGGCGCAAGGCTTTGCTTATCCCGTGATAGCTGTAACTCGGAGCTGCTCAGCGCCCACCCACCTTGCGCTGGCTGCAAGTAGAGAGACCCACCTTGCACTGCCAGTTGCTTGTCGACTTGTTCCTGCTGCCAACTAATATGGCTAGGTAACCAATCCACTAAGACATCTTTAAGTTGCCCTTGCTCCAACTGCGCCCAAAGCTGCATATTAACACTGGAGTTGACCTCGCCGTATTGAGGGTCAAGGTAGGCCTGTAGCCAACTCATTACTTCAACCTGTTGCGCGTCGATAAAGATATCGCCCGCCATGGCTTTAAGTTGCTGACCATGGAAACGAAAGCGCGCGTTGAGTTGCCCCTTAGCGAGTCCGGGCAACGAGATTTGCCCCTCTCCATGATGCATGTCTGCACTATTTTGCCAGATCAGATCTGGCACCAGTAAAGTATGCGAAGTGTCATCACTGAGCAGTAAAGTCACCTGGCTATTCTGAACCGCAAAGTGCCCAGTGTCGCCCAGAAAGAGCTCTTCAATCAACGCATGTTGCTCGAACTCTCCGCTGCCCCCCTCCATACCGGTCGTCATCGCATCAATATCTAGCGTGGCATCAAATCCATCAAGCACAAAATAATTGGAAACCAGTCGCCACTGTCGAACGGATTCAACCAGATTGAGCTGCAGGCTGGTTTGTGCAATATGTAAAGAAATAGGCGAGAGGAGGTTGTCTTCAAAACTGACATCACGTAACACCAACGCAGGCCCGTTACCCTGCCAGCTGGCACTGATGCTACCAATATTTAACTCGACCCCGAGTTGCTGATAGAGCAATGACTCTATGTCGTTTTTATACTCATTGGCGTAAGGCAAACTATATTTGACCACCGATACCAGGACGGCAAGCAGCACCAATGTGACAGCAAACACCTGCCACATCTTTCGCACACAAAAAAAACAAACCGTCTTAACTTGCATCATGCTACTACATCATGACGACATCAAACTGCTCCTGGCTATACAGGCTCTCAGTCTGAATGTTGACTTGCTTACCGATAAACAATTCCAGTTCTGCCAGATTGTGATATTCGTCATTGACCAGGGCTTCGCTGACTGCCGGTGATGCGTAGACCATGAATTTATCGGCGTCATAAGCACGGTTTACACGCACAATTTCGCGTAAAATTTCGTAGCAAACGGTTTCGACGGTCTTGAGTGAGCCACGACCTGAGCAGGCCGGACATACATCACACAGAATGTGCTCAAGGCTTTCTCGCGTGCGCTTTCGGGTCATTTCAACCAAACCCAGCGCAGACAAACCATTGATGTTGGCTTTAGCTCGATCTTTTGCCAATGCCGTTTCCAGTGAATGCAAAACCCGACGCTTGTGCTCGTCCGAGATCATATCGATGAAGTCAATAATGATAATGCCACCCAGGTTACGCAGCCTAAGCTGCCTGGCAATGGCTGAAGTCGCCTCAACGTTAGTATTAAAAATGGTCTCTTCAAGATTACGATGACCAACGAACGCACCTGTGTTCACATCAACCGTAGTCATGGCTTCCGTTTGATCAAAGATCAGGTACCCTCCCGATTTCAACTCCACCTTACGATGCAATGCTTTTTGAATTTCTATCTCAACATCAAATAAGTCAAAGATCGGACGCTCTCCCGGATAGTATTCGAGCGTTTGTGACAACTGAGGGACAAACTCTTCTGTGAAGTCTTTTAGCTGCTGGTAGGTCAGTTTAGAGTCGACACGAATACGCTCCATATCTTCCCCCACATAGTCCCTGAGTGTGCGAAATGCAAGTGTCAGATCCTCATGGAGAATACTGGCTTTGCTGGTTTTTCTACGCCGTTTAATGATTTTTTGCCACAGCTTCTTCAGAAACTCAGCATCATGCTGTAGCTCAGCTTCAGCCGCCCCTTCTGCCGCGGTGCGAACTATAAAACCACCATTTTCATCATTATATTGAGCGACAATTTTTTTCAACCGGCTGCGCTCTTCTTCAGTTTCGATGCGCTGGCTGACACCCACATGAGTCGCATCCGGCATAAACACCAGGTAACGAGACGGAATGGTAATGTCTGTGGTCAGGCGGGCACCTTTAGTGCCAATGGGATCTTTCACCACTTGCACCATAATAAACTGGCCCTGTTTTACCAGCTCACGAATATCTTGTACTTTCTTAATTGGTTGATCGTCAACCCCCTCTTCAATCGAGGCGCTGTTAACAATATCGGATGCATGCAAAAAAGCTGCTTTTTCAAGGCCTATGTCGACAAAAGCGGCTTGCATCCCAGGCAGAACCCGGCTGATTTTACCCAGATAGATATTACCTACAATACCGAGATTACCAACTCGCTCTACTTGCACCTCTTGTAAAACACCATTTTCAATGAGTGCAACCCGGCTTTCGCTGGGAGTCACATTGATCAATAACTCACTACTCATCTACACCCGCCATAAATGCTTTAATCAGTTCATCCGTCTCGTATAAAGGTAAGCCGACAACGGCGAAATAGCTACCTGATAACTGAGTAACAAAACGCCCTCCTAACCCTTGAATGCCATAGCCTCCCGCTTTATCCTGCGGTTCCCCACTTTGCCAGTATTGCTCAATTTCCTGTTCACTCAAGGGTTTAAATGTAACATCTGTTATCACAGTTCGGCTTAGAACCCGATCTATACCGGCAACGGCAATTGCAGTCATGACTTGATGCGTTTTACCAGACAACGCCTGCATCATGGTCATAAAGTCATATTTATCCTTGGGCTTACCCAGTGCCTGTTGCCCAAGAACGACAATGGTATCACTGCCCAGTACAGGCGCATCCTGATAGCCCATAGAAACCCCACTGCTGGCCTTCAAGCGCGCCAGACGTTCAACATAAACCAAAGGTGTCTCACCGGGGAATTGACTTTCGTCTGCATCTACAGAAAATTGCGAGAAAGAATAGCCGAGCTGAGTCAACAATTCGCGCCTGCGTGGCGATGCTGACGCCAAATAAAGTGTTGGTGTCATTAACGGATCCTAAAATGCCTGCGATACTTTCGTAATAACAGGAAAACCCAAGGCCAGCACAACATGCCAATTAAGGCCGGCCATAAATATCTCGGGTTGAAATAAATGTCTAACAGGAAGTGATTCAGCCAAAACTGCAGTAAATGATACAAAGCTAAAAACAAACCGATAAGCACTGCCTGCTGCCAGATTGAGAAGTTCCTAATCTTTTGAAAATTGCTGGTCGTGATATACAAACAAATAGAATAAGTCAGTGAATTCACCCCCAACGGAGAGCCCGTTGCCAGATCCATAACTAACCCGGTACACCATGCCCAACCAATGTTGACACGATGCGGTAAGGCGATAGACCAGTACATTAATACCAGTAAGACCCAGTCGGGCCTAAATGGTTCAAAGGATATAGGCAACGGCATCAGGGCCATAATTAAAGCAATAAACAGGCTAAGTGCTACCAGGGCATAACTTCGGTTCATACTCACAGCTCCCCTTTAGCCATTTTACCCAAAATCACGAGCAAACGAATACGATCCAGCTGTGCAACAGGCTCTGCATAGACTTTAGAAAAAGGGAGTCCCTCGTCGCGATCTATCTCGGTCACCACGGCAACTGGGTAGCCTTCTGGAAACGTACCACCCAGTCCAGAAGTCACCAGGATATCTCCCAAACGAATATCCAGGCTGTGTGGTACATGCTGTAGTTGCACCAGATTGATTTTTCCTGTGCCTTCCACCACAGTACGTACGTCATTGCGCAGGATCCGTACAGGGGTAGCATGAGTCGTGTCTGTCATGAGCAATACGCGGGACGTAGTACTGCCGACCTGAGTAAGCTGTCCAACAATCCCCATCTCATCAATCACTGGCTGACCTTCCAATACGCCATCGATCGCGCCACGGTTGACCACAACCTGATGGCTGTATCGGCTCGATCGTACCGATAAAACTTCCGCAATCAAGCGCTCTCTTTGCTGTCGAGAAGATGCGCCGAGTAAGGCACGCAGCTGCTGATTTTCACGTAACAGAAATTGATACTGCTGAAGTTGCTCGCTTTGTAATAGCTGTTTTTTACGTAGTGCTTCGTTTTCCTGAAACAACCGGTCTCGGGTATCCAGGCTTTTGGCACCCAGGCTAAAAACTTCATAGGGAACATTCGCCACATAAAGCAACGGGCTTACCAGTGTATTAAGGCTGGTTCTCACTAAGGTACCGCCCGAAGTATAGCGATCCCCCAGGATCAGCAGTACGCTAAGCACAACTGCGACCGTAAGTCGCAGTTGCAAAGAAATAGTACGTCCAAAAAGCAGGTTCATCAGTCGTAACTAAATACGTCACCACCGTGCATATCTATCATTTCAAGGGCCTTACCACCACCACGAGCTACGCAGGTTAAAGGATCTTCAGCTACCACGACTGGGATCCCGGTTTCTTCCATAAGTAGGCGGTCCAGATCTTTGAGCAATGCGCCACCACCGGTCAGCACCATACCATGCGCAGAGATATCCGACGCCAGCTCAGGCGGAGACTGCTCCAGAGCGACCATTACCGCACTCACAATTCCCATCAGCGGCTCTTGTAAGGCTTCCAAAATTTCATGAGAGTTCAGTGTAAACGAGCGAGGCACGCCTTCCGCTAAGTTACGACCACGTACTTCAATTTCAACTGGCGTTTCGCTCTTAAAGGCTGAGCCAATCTCATGCTTAATGTGCTCGGCGGTGGCCTCACCAATCAGGCTACCAAAGTTACGGCGCACATAATTGATGATTGCTTCATCGAACTTGTCGCCACCAATACGAACAGACGATGAGTAGACCACACCATTCAGTGAGATGATTGCTACTTCTGTGGTTCCCCCACCGATATCAACTACCATGGAACCTGTTGCTTCTGAAACAGGTAAGCCTGCGCCAATTGCCGCCGCCATTGGCTCTTCGATAAGGTAAACCTCTCTGGCTCCCGCACCCATGGCAGACTCACGAATGGCACGTTTCTCAACCTGCGTTGCGCCACATGGGACACAGATCAGCACACGAGGGCTCGGACGCATAAAATTATTATTGTGCACTTGCTTGATGAAGTGCTGCAGCATCTTTTCCGTCACATAGAAGTCGGCGATGACACCATCTTTCATAGGTCGAATGGCTTTGATATTACCTGGCGTACGACCCAGCATTTGCTTTGCGGCAGTACCCACAGAAGCAACGCTCTTCGGTCCACCCGCACGTTCCTGACGGATCGCAACAACTGAAGGCTCGTTCAACACGATCCCTTCTTCTTTCACGTAAATCAGGGTATTTGCCGTACCTAAGTCGATCGACAGGTCATTTGAAAATAGTCCACGTAGTTTTTTAAACATGAGGCTGGGTAACCTTTAAGAATTCTTTTTGCAAACCATACAGTGGCTTACGCCACTGCGTTGAAATATTTCTCTGTGTGTCAAAGACACAGTCGCAAAGACATGAATAAGGCCGCCTCATTGGCGTGCCTAAACTGCCTTAACGCTCTCTTACTAATCTAAATCCGATATAATTGGCCCGAAAGTCGGGGGCCAGCGCCAACCGTGTAGATACCCGAGCGAGACTCGGTGCGAAGTTCCAAGCACCTCCACGTACCGTCACATCATCTTGCGACGCACGCTTCTGCGTCCACTCCCAGACATTACCTACTGTGTCATATAGCCCATAAGCGTTTGCTGCAAACTGACCTACGGGTGCCGGGCTTTTATTTGACCATTCACTGCCACACCAGCCACAGTTTGCCTGATTGCGACCAATTTCATTACCCCAAGGGTACTCTGAGGTAGTATCACCCCGAGCTGCATATTCCCATTCAACTTCGTTAGGTAAACGGTACTGCATGCCCTGATCACCTGACAGCCAATTGGCGTAGGCTTTAGCATCTTCATAAGATACACAGACAACCGGGAAATCGTCAGCTTGCTGGTATCCTGGCGCTCTCCAGTTGTAATCTATTTCCCAGACCGGCTCGCCATTTTTATAGTGGGCACAGCCCTTGCCCTTCTCAGCCTCAGTAACATACTGAGAACTATCGATAAAACGACGGAATTCGGAAACGGTGACTTCCTTACTTTGCATCACATAAGAATGGCTTAGCACCTTCTCTACGACTGGGCGTTCATTTGCCAGACCATTTCCTGTCAGATCACCCATTTTAAAGCTACCAGCAGGAATGATCACCGTTTCATTAACAATTCTGTCTGGGTTAACCACTTTAACGGGTTGTGGTGCGGCGACTTGTTGTGCTGGCTGAGTTTGCTCGCTTTTTGGTGTCGGTGCAGCAATCGACTCAGGCTTTTTTACCAGCCGGGCGTTTAAGGTCCTGGCTCGTCGCAAATTGAGATTGGCCTTGTAAGGCTCATAGCCCAGTTTGCGTACTTCGATGTCATGCATACCGGCTGGCAGATTGACCACCAGCTTGGTCGAACCATAACTGACACCGTTGATAAAGACTTCGTCGTCATACACATTGGAACGCAAAGTCAATTCGACATCACGATTCTTTGGCGGCTGAGGTGCTATCTCCGTGGTAATATCGGCAGAAGCGGGCATTCTCGCAACGCTGACCACCGGTTTGCTCTGAGATAAGTCATTTGAAAAAGTCAGCTGTTCATCACTGTATGTTGTTGGATAATTGGCTTGATACCCTAACGCCAGTGGTGAACCATATTCACTGCAGTAACGGTTATCCAAGTTCAGTAAGCTACACAGGCGACTGTTATTTACATCACCACGCATGGTCACACTCAGGTTAACACTGTAATTGCCCTGACCACTGAACGCACTGCCAACCACATGACTGCTAACAACCTGTACCTGCGCACCTGCCAGGTGACGCTTAGGTTCAACCACTCGTTGCTCCGTCAGGTTTGCAAAAATTTGATCAATAAAATGCTTAGTCGCTTTTTGCAGACCCAATTGCTGACCACGTTGTTCACATGCAGCAAGCGTTTCAGTGCGCTTACAATTAATTGTATGGTCCACTTCTAACGTGCCTTCACGACTGAACTCGTTACGCAGGCGTTCAATTCGAGCAGTGCTAAGCTGGTCATTCAAACTGGCTATGGTGTTAACTAAGGTGTGTTTGGTAACGCGAATTTGCTCAATATCTTTACGGTGTGATGCAATCGCCGCCAACTGCATTACGATGTCTTCTTTATTCTGTTTATGCTCTGCAACTGCCTGCTGATACCTGCTCTGTGCCGCTGATATATCCAGAGAAGGATCATCAATTAAGCGCCGATAAATATCATTCATTGCATCAAGCGCCTGGTTCTTTTCTTTATCCAGCTCCGCAGAACGTTGTCGCAATAGATCGAGCTGAGCCTGCAAGCGAGTTTCTTCACTCAAGTGCTTATCGAGTACTTGAGTATAGTTATCTAATTCAGCTTGCTTTTCAGTACGCTCAGATTCAATGGCAGTTACAGTTGCAGTATCTTGCGCCGACACACTTAAAGATAAAAGGGTCGCAGAGACAAAAAGAGATAAAGGAGCAATTTGCATAAATTCCATTCCCAACAGCGGCAGTTGTTTGGTCTTTGTTATTTTTTATAATTTAGCGCTTAATGCTATGTACTTAAGAACTAAAACACAAGCCTAGCACAATTAATATCTGAGTTTACAACTATTAGCCACTTCCTTACCAGTGTTCTACTAAGATTTTCATGAAATAATAACGGCTATCCGACACTAAATAACACAGACTGAACCAGAGATGGACAAGCTTGATTTTCCTGAGTCTCCGTTACAACAGATCACTGCACCCGAACTCGACACGGCAGGCGTTTCGCTACACATCAAACGTGACGATCTCCTTCACCCAACTATTCAGGGCAACAAATGGCGTAAGCTCAAATATAACCTCAAAGCAATGGCTGTGGAAAACAAACGAGCTCTGGTTACTTTTTCCGGTCCCTTTTCAAATCACCTGTATGCCACTGCAATGGCCTGCAAACAATTTAACATTCAGGGACATGCCGTGATCCGTGGTCCGCAGCTAGACTTAAACAATCCCACAATTCGCATGGCAAGCGCCTGTGGAATGACCTTGCATGCGGTCTCTCGAAAGGAGTATCGGCTACGTAACGAGCCTGAGTATCTGGCACAATTAGAACAGCAATTTCCCGACACTTTTGTCATTCCCGAAGGCGGTAGCAACCACTTTGCCCTTGCCGGTTGTAAAGAGCTAGCGCAGAGCCTGCCTGACAGCGATTATGTGTGTTGTGCCGTGGGTAGCGGTGGTACGTTGGCAGGCATGCTGGAAGGGCTGGCACCTGACTGTCAGTTACTGGGAATAGCAGTGCTAAAAGGGGCGCAATATTTACGCGATGACATCCAGAGGTTAAATCCGCAAGCTTCCGGGCGTACCAACTGGCAGCTGCTTTGCGATCACCATGAAGGTGGATATGGCAAGTTTTCAGCACCGTTGTGGCAGTTTTGCCAACGTATGCGTCGGGATCATGCATTGCCACTGGAGCCCATATACACAGGTAAATTAATGTTTGCGCTTTGGCAGCTGGTAGCACAAGGATATTTTCCTCGTGGCAGCCGGATCATTGCTATCCACAGTGGCGGATTACAAGGCTTAGATGGCTTGCGTTATCGTGGGCTTATCTGACCTCGCAGCTGCTCATAAACTGTGTTCATTACAAGCTCTGCTCGAGCTGTAATAAAGGAGCACTGAAATAATAGCCCTGAGCCCCATCAACCCCCAGGTTGGTAATACACTCAAATTCCTCTTTGGTTTCTACACCAACCGCATAAACCGGTATACCAAGCGATTTAGCCTGAGCCACAACCTGGCGCACAACACTACGTCGCTTGGCTGAATGATGCACTTCATGGATCAGCTCAAAAGCCAGTTTGAGCGCCGTTATATTGCCAAACTCGCGCAGCGACTCTATTTTCACGGGTGCATTCACATGATCCAAAACAAACCGGCACCCCAACTCAGACAAGCGAGCAAACTCTTGGGCACAATATGCTTCATATTGATAGAAATCTTGTAAGGTGAGTTCAAACGCAATGTCCTTTGCCCGATCCGATACTATCACTTGCTCACTTAACCACGCGACAAAGTCTCTATTACTCCAATTAAGCACATGTAAATTCACGCTAACAGAAAAGCCTGCTGGCTCTTTAGACAACGCTTTTAATGCGTGACAAACCATGGTTTTATCCAGCATCATCAAGTGATCTGCCTGATGAATTTTGTGAATAAACTGCCCGGCAGACATGAGCCCTAGTGAACGATGACGTACACGTAATAGTGCTTCACTTTGGATCACATCTTGTTGGGCAAAGCCAAATAAAGGCTGAAAGAACAACATGAAGCGCCCGGCTTTTATATCATCAATGATCTCACTTTCTGCACGGCGCAAACTGGTACTCAAGGTATGATTTAATGGCATAATATGAACGTGCTGCCAGACATTGCTCTGCGCTATGCTCAGTGCCGAACGAACAACCTGATAAACCATTGCCTGATCAGCTCCTTTAGCGTAAAAACACACCCCACACTTCACTGCACTGCGTGACAGATCAGGGCGAAAAGACAGCAAAGCCTGATAGATTACTTCGTGGATCCGCCGGGCCAGAGTATCCACGTCTACTTTATCAACCGGTGCCAGCGTCATCACCAAAGCGCCTGATGACAAGTACTTACAAGAGCATCGCTCGTACTTAGAGAAACAGCGTGCCAGTGTGACATTAAAGTGGTTTTGTGGATCTAAATCGTCAGGCAAGGCCAAACGCCACTTAACCATTGCGAACACAGATACTTTGCGACTTTCTTCTACAGCTTGTGCTCTCGTTATCGAGGTAGGTGTTAATTCTGAGGTAATGGCCCTAGCCTGAGAGGATGACAATTCAGAGCGAGAGAGACCCCCCATCCATCTGGAGAGCAGATACCCCGCTCCCAGAATCAGTAAGTTCATAAACAAAACAACGGGTAAACAGTCTTCTAGTATCGGAGCGGGTGACAGAGCCAGCGTTTGCTCAGCAAACTGGAAAGTCACACTTTCAGTCGCCCACAGCCAAACGGGTGCGGCCTGGTCTTCACTAATAAAGCCGTAGTGGCGGATCAAGGTAGAAAACTCGCCAACCTGTTGCGCCGAAGAGGATACGTCTAACTGCGTCAGGTGGCTTTGTAGCTGCCCGGCTTGTTGCACTACCTGTGCATGTGTGAATTGCCATAGCGCGCCATTAACCAACAACCAGACAACCCCAATCACCGCGCGCATTCCCCACCCGGTAAATATCTCTTTGTCTGCTTTAACTAGTCGACGCATGCTACTACACAAGCCAATAAACCCTGTATCAAGTTTTGTTCAAGACAGACTAAAACTCAAGTTGCCTGAGGCAGATTCCTCCGCAGGCGGGTGAGCGCGCTCAGACCTGGGTAATAATGCTGGCGATTTTATCTCTCAAGCAGAGCTTCAAATCCTTACTCCAGCTTACTAACTCCCACATATCCCATTCGTGCTATCTCTCAGCTTTTTACACAAACCTAAGTTATCGCTTCAGTTCCCATGAGATCATAAATAAAACTACATTGTAGTAATAATACCTTGCAGTAAATTCCTATTTTGTAGTAAAAATAAGGGAAATTAATTTTAAAGACTTCCTGTTATGTCTGAAAAAGATAAATTCTTAGGTGAATTCGAACAAATGACTATGCTTGCGTTACTTCATCTCGAAAATGACGCGTATGGTGCAGCGATTAGACAACTATTGGCAGAACAAGTGAATCGCAATGTCGCCATTGGCGCACTTTATTCGACACTAGAGCGATTGGAGCGTAAAGGAATGGTGGAATCGCAGCTAGGCGAAGCCACAGCTCAGCGAGGTGGTCGAGCAAAACGTTATTTCAAAGTGACTGCGCAAGGCCATAATGCACTTAAGCGTGCCAGACAGGCTATGGATACATTATGGCACGGACTATCTATTCGCCATTCTTTATCTCAGGAGGTGTAGCAATGAGCCTCTACTCAGACAACAAATCAGATGTCAAACCGCCAGCACTGGCAAATAAAATTCTCACTATATTGCTTCCTCATCGACTGGTAGAAAGTGTTCTGGGCGACCTTGAAGAAGAATTTAACTTACGAGCGAAACAAAGTATCAAACATGCTAATCAATGGTATTGGCAGCAAACTCTTGAAACGAGCATGATTTATCTACAGAAAAAACTGGCTTCTGTCGATGTGTTGGGGCGATTGAATTTTTACTTGCCTCTTATCATGTTCGTTGTGACTGCGGGTTTAATTGTGTTGCTGTCCATATTGAACGATCCTGCTTTCATTTCTGAAACATTTTGGGATGAGCTGCTACAAGGAAAAATTCATACGGCGCTCTTTAGTGCACATTTTTGGCACAATTTCTGGGACATTTTAGCGCTGGCTGAATGGGGCATGTTTATACATTTCGAGTCTTTGCTCATCTCGTTCTTCAGTATCGCAATGATGCTCTATTTATATAAACAACAACAAGCTTCCATCATTGAACTCGCTGTATGTGGTTATTCACTCGCTTTCATTCCTTACTTATGGAGCATCATGCATATCGCACATCATAGCTTTGAAGCAAGGCAAATAGGGCCCATTGTTGCGACCGGTATTCTTTGCCTGCTGTATCAGCTACCACCTGTCAGCTACATTATCCATCGCAAATTACAGCAGATAAAAACAGAACGCTTTGAATTTAATAAATAAAATAGAACTATAAGGAAAGGTTATGGCTCGCGTAAAATACAAACTGCTACTGCCTTTTATTGTCTGTAGCTTTGCAAGCATGGGTAATCAAGCATCTTTAACACCAGTAAATAAAATGGCGCCAACGGCCAGCGATGAGGAAGCAATGATACGACACTGGAGGCAACCCGAAATAAACCGTGAGTTTTGGGATATTTCTGTACTACCACAGGCTTTCATTGATGTTAAACCAGCTTCGAGAAGCGATGGCTTAGCGGTTGGGGAGTTGGGCATTGATGGCGGCAGAAAAGCCAATATCCTTGCACTGGCTGACGAACTTGCCAAAAAACAGCACGGTAATTTTGACAGCCTTTTAATTCACCATAAGGGCAAACTGTTGTTTGAGTCATATTACCTCAGAGGCCGCGTAGATTTATCCCATCCTCAATCATCAGTAACTAAAGCTTATACAGGCATGTTGCTTGGCCGTGCCATTCAATTGGGTTACCTCAGCATGGATGATTTGGATAAGCCCGTGGCAGGCTTTCTGGACAAGCTGGACGCTTCAAAGTTTGTTGACGGCGCAAGTCATATTACCTTGCACCAGGCTTTAACCATGACAACCGGACTTCGGATCAGCGATGCAACCCGCAAGTCTATGATGGAGAACTCGCCATTAGTCAAAGGTCAAAAAGAAATTCAATTTCTTTTCGAAAACAGTGCCCCCATAACATCCGAATCGAAAAGCTTTTATTACGATATTGGCCCTCAGCTTATTATGCAGGTAATCGAGGCGGTTATACCTGGTAATATTGAAAAATTCATTGAGAAAGAGCTATTGGGACAATTAGACATTTCAAATTTTCATTGGAAAACGGCACCGAGTGGATTACCCGAGTCGATATGGAGATCGAGCTTAACATCAAGAGACATGATAAAAATGGGCATACTCGCAGCAAATAGGGGCAAATGGAAAGGTAATCAGATAATTGATAAAGATTTTATGACCAGATCTACAAGTAGACTTATCACAACGGGAGATGATGAAATTTTCGGTGATGGCAAAGACGTTTCTAATCAGGGATATGGCTATTATTGGTGGAGTTCAGATCTTCAGTACAAGGATAAGAAATATGCGAGTGTCTCTGCCCAAGGTGGGGGAGGAATATACATCATTTTGATAGAAGAATTAGACTTAATTATTGCAATCACTGCGCATCACGTTGACCACGCAACACAGCAAATTGTAGCTGAACGGATCTTGCCTGCATTTGTTAATTAGCGTCTCAGATGACTGCTTATTGCTCGGGGAGGTTTGGACCGTCGGCGATCAGCAGACACATTCAAATTAAAGTGCATACCCATTCGTACTAATCTTACAGCTCATTTTCCAATAAACTAAAAAAGCCGCTCAACTGCGGCTTTTCAGAGTATTTTCCAACACTAATATATTTGTCTTTGATTAGAACGGAATATCGTCATCAAAGTCGATGGGCGGCTCCATTGGGTTGCTAGCGCTGCCGCTTGCATTGCCACCGGCGTTACCACCTGCATTACCTTGCTGAGGAGCAAAGCCACCTTGTGCAGGCGCATTATGCTGTGGTTGCTGACCCATAGACTGACCACCAAAGCCGCCGCCTTGTTGTTGGTTTTGCTGAGGCTGTTGTGCTTGCTGAGGTGCAAAACCGCCCTGCTGCTGTTGCCCGTACTGAGACTGGCCACCCTGGTTGCCATAATTAGACTGGTTAGACTGACCATAGCTTTGGCCACCTTGCTGACCACCCTGGTACTGACCACCACCTTGTTCACCACGGCCGCCCAGCATTTGCATCTGGCCACCCATATCAACAACGATCTCTGTCGTATAGCGCTCCTGACCACCTTGATCAGTCCATTTACGAGTCTGCAGACGACCTTCGATATAGACTTGTGAGCCCTTGCGTAAGTATTCGCCCGCTACTTCTGCCAGCTTACCGAATAGCACTACACGGTGCCATTCAGTGCGCTCTTGCATCTGACCTGTGTTTTTATCTTTCCAACTGTCGGTCGTTGCAATGCTGATGTTCGCTACGCCGTTTCCGTTAGGCATATAACGTACTTCAGGATCTTGGCCTAAATTACCAACCAAAATAACTTTGTTTACACCGCGTGCCATGGCACCCTCTCCTCACACTATTGCAAGCTAGCGCAAGCCCAGGGCTTGCT
This sequence comes from Pseudoalteromonas sp. R3, assembly GCF_004014715.1. Classification (NCBI taxonomy): domain Bacteria; kingdom Pseudomonadati; phylum Pseudomonadota; class Gammaproteobacteria; order Alteromonadales; family Pseudoalteromonadaceae; genus Pseudoalteromonas; species Pseudoalteromonas sp. R3. Next base: position 409,737 of record NZ_CP034835.1, on the reverse strand, counting down.
TTGCTTGGTTTAAATCAAATTCTTTATCGTTTACTTTCAAGTAGGTACGATTTTCTTCACTGACAACGGTTGCTTCGATAACCCCAGGTAACGCGACCAGCTGATCGGCCAAAGCATCGGCTCGCTCTGGCTCATCCACGTCAGTTACAAAACTGAGTGTTTTACTTCGCACCGGGATTTGCATACGCCACGCAATAAATAGCCATATTACCCCAATTGCCGCAGCCGCAGCAAACACAGTTTGAGGATTAAACTGCTGAGCCAGATAACCCCCATCACACCACCTGCAAATGCGCCAAAAAATTGCGAAGAGGAAAAGACGCCCATTGCTGAACCTTTTTGGGTCGCCGGGGCAATGCGCGAAACCAAAGCTGGCATCGTCGCCTCAAGAAAGTTAAACGCAATGAAATACACTGTCATCGCTACCGCTATCCCTATCAGGGAGTTTGCCGCGGGGATTAAAGCCAGCGTGCTCAGCACCAGTAAGGCTATCGACGCCAGAAATACCTGTTTCTCTTTTTGCTTACGAATGGCCACTATCATCAGCGGCGCCATCAATACGAACGCAAGCAATAAAACGGGGATATACAATTGCCAATGATCCTGCGCAGCCAAACCATCAGCAATGAGCTGACCCGGCAGCGCGACAAATAACGTCGTCAAGGTTAAGTGTAGCAGTAACACGCCAAGATCCAGCCTAATCAGCTGCGGATGACGCACTAACTGGCGAATATCTGCCATGCTGGCTACCGTGTCTCCTTTGGGCGCCCGGTTTACTGCACTTGGCACGATAAACATCACTATCCCGATCCCCAGTACAGCCAGTGCCGCAGTCAGCCAGAAAATTCCCGCTATGCCAAATGCAGCAGCAACCATAGGACCCAACAACATCGCCACGGCAAAGCTCATACCGATACACATACCAATGACAGCCATGACTTTGGGTCGCTGTTCATCTCGGCTTAGATCAGAAGCCAGCGCCAGCAGAGCACTTGCAATGGCACCCATCCCCTGTAAGGCGCGCCCTGCTGTCACCCAATAAATCGAGTCAGCCAGTGCCGCTATCACAGAGCCAATAGCAAACATAATTAAGCCAGCAACAATAATCGGTTTGCGGCCAAATTTATCAGACAACCACCCCATGGGAATTTGCAGTAACGCCTGTGTCAGTCCGTAAGCACCGATTGCCAGACCAATCCACAGTGGCGATACATCAGTGAGTGACTGACCGTAAATGGCCAACACGGGCATGAGCATAAACAGCCCAAGCATCCGAAAGGCAAAGACACTGGCCAGTGAAATAGCAGCACGTTTTTCAAGAGAGTTAAGTGATTGTTTCGACATGACACTTATTTGGCTAAGACAAAAACAGGCGCTAGTCTAGCAAAAAAGTAACCAAGTGTTGACGACCAGATCAGATTTTAGTGAGAAAAACCGGTGTTTAGTCTAATCCGTACTTGGACAGGATCTGCTTTAGACGGCCTGAATGTTGCAGCCGCTGAAACGCAGCCGTCAACTGCTGTATATCCTTGGCCGACACTGACCGTTTGCTCAAGGCATAATAAACCGGCTCGCGGTTTACAACCAGCGGACTTACCGTGATCTGAGCGAAATCAGGGTTGTGTTGCGACTGATACAAAACATTAAACTTTTCTTCCAAAAACCCAGCGATCCTGCCGTGTTTCAGCAAACTCAGCTTGCGCTGGTTATCCGCCACATAAATAAAGCGTTGTGACTCAGCTTTCGCCTGCTCTCGTAGCAGCAACTCGTTAAACACAGGACCGTAAAATGCTTCTCGCTGAATAGCAACAGGCACAGGGAGCGTAAACAGATCAGACAATTGGTGTAGCGAATAAGGTCGCTGCTGGCTCATGGCAAAGACAATTGTTTCCATTCTTTGCGGGCCGATAAAATAAGCAAATAGCTCCCGTTCAGGCGTGCGGCTGACACTCAGTACCATATCGAGCTCGCCTTCTGCCAGCATTTTCAGTGCTCTACCCCAGGGCACATTAATAAACTGATAGCCGCAACCAGCCTCATCCAGCAGCGCCCTGGCAAAGTCCACATCCAGGCCATGCCACTTTGATGTACTATCTAAACGCGATTGTGCGGCATAGTTTTCAAACCGGACAACAAGCTCACACCCCGCAACAAGCGGCGTAAACAGTGCACATATAAAAGCTAACCAGTACAAATGTGATCCCCAGTTTTGAGGTTTCTCGTAAGTTTAGTCAAGATAGCTTAATTTTACAGACAGGATAGGGTACCCTTGGAGTCTGATAAAAACACTGTAAGTTTGTACAGCAAATAAGGCCACCATGGATAAAATAGAAGTTAGAGGCGCACGCACGCACAACCTCAAAGACATCTCTCTTACAATACCGCGCGACAAGCTCATTGTGATCACCGGCCTTTCTGGGTCAGGTAAGTCATCGCTGGCATTCGACACCTTATATGCAGAAGGGCAGCGCCGCTATGTGGAGTCACTCTCTGCTTATGCCAGACAATTCCTGTCGCTGATGGAAAAGCCTGACGTTGATCACATCGAAGGGCTCTCACCGGCGATTTCCATTGAGCAGAAGTCGACTTCTCATAATCCGCGCTCAACGGTCGGGACCATCACTGAAATTTATGATTATTTGCGCTTATTGTTTGCCCGTGTTGGTGAGCCTCGCTGTCCGACGCATGACCTGCCTCTCAAAGCCCAAACCATCAGTCAGATGGTAGATACGGTACTGGCCCACCCCGAAGGCAGTAAGCTTATGCTGCTCGCCCCTGTGGTGAAAAACCGTAAAGGGGAGCACGTTAAGCTCCTTGAACAGCTGGCAAGTCAGGGGTTTATCCGTGCCCGTATCGACGGCGAAGTATGCGACTTATCCGATCCACCAACACTAGAATTACACAAAAAGCATACCATTGAGGTGGTGGTTGACCGTTTTAAAGTGAAGGAAGGCCTGGAACAGAGGCTTGCGGAGTCTTTTGAAACCGCGCTAGAGCTGGCTGATGGTATAGCCGTGGTCGCCGCGATGGATGACAGTCTCGAAGAAGAGTTGATATTTTCAGCCAACTTTGCCTGCCCAACATGTGGCTATGCCATGACCGAGCTTGAGCCTCGCCTATTCTCGTTCAACAACCCGGCCGGTGCATGTCAAAGCTGTGACGGCCTTGGCGTAAGACAGTTCTTTGACCCAAGCAGAGTCGTACAAAATCCGGAGCTGAGCCTGTCCGGCGGGGCCATTAAAGGATGGGATAAGCGTAGTTTTTATTATTACCAAATGCTTAGTTCAGTAGCTGAACATTATGGCTTTGATCTGGAAGTACCGTTTCAGGATTTACCAAAAGACGCGCAAAAAGTGGTACTTGAAGGCTCCGGACGTACCAAGATTGCCTTTAATTATCGTAATGACAGAGGTGACTTGATCACCCGGAATCATGAGTTCGAAGGCGTGTTAAATAATATGAATCGCCGCTACCGGGAAACCGAGTCGGCCTCAGTTCGCGAAGAGCTGGCTAAGTATCAGACCAGCCAGGCATGTCCAAAATGCGAAGGTTCTCGGCTCAGAGAAGAAGCGCGCCATGTATTCATTGGTGCCACTAATTTGCCAACCGTTACCACTATGAGTATTGGCGAAGCATGCGACTTTTTCGGTGACCTGACCCTCAGTGGCCAAAAAGCGAAGATCGCAGAAAAGGTGCTAAAAGAGATCCGTGATCGCCTGTCCTTTTTGATTAATGTCGGCCTGAACTATCTGTCACTAGAGCGTAGTGCTGATACCCTTTCCGGGGAGAGGCCCAAAGGATCCGTTTAGCCAGTCAGATTGGCGCCGGCCTTGTTGGAGTCATGTATGTACTGGACGAGCCATCTATCGGTCTGCATCAGCGCGATAACGATCGCCTGCTTAGCACACTGACACATCTGCGCGATCTCGGTAACACGGTGATTGTTGTTGAACATGATGAAGACGCAATCCGCGCAGCGGATCATATTATCGATATCGGCCCGGGTGCCGGTGTTCATGGTGGATATGTGGTAGCACAAGGCAGTCGCGAGGACATTATGGCTAACTCCGAATCGCTGACTGGCCAGTATCTTAGTGGTAAGCAAGCAATTGCCATCCCTGCACAACGCCACCAGCCCGGCGATCAATGGCTGGCACTCAATGGTGCAAGTGGAAATAACCTGAAGGACGTCAATCTGAAGATCCCATTTGGTCTTATGACTTGTGTCACCGGTGTATCAGGATCAGGAAAGTCCACGCTCATTAACGATACACTGTTCAAACTTGCTCACAGGGAGCTCAATGGCGCTACGGTTGCTGAACCATCACCTTACCAGTCAATTGAGGGCCTGGAGCATTTTGATAAGGTGATCGACATAGATCAGAGCCCGATAGGTCGTACACCGCGCTCAAATCCGGCTACCTACACTGGGATCTTTACAGCGATCCGTGAATTGTTCGCTGGCACTCAGGAAGCACGCTCAAGGGGCTACAAAGTCGGCCGTTTTAGTTTCAATGTGAAAGGTGGCCGCTGTGAAGCCTGTCAGGGTGATGGTGTGATCAAGGTTGAAATGCACTTCCTGCCCGACGTGTATGTCCCCTGTGACGTCTGTACAGGCAAGCGATACAACCGTGAAACCTTAGAGGTCCTGTACAAAGGCAAAAATATCCATGAAGTCCTGGAAATGACCGTAGAAGATGCCCGTGAGTTTTTCGACAAGATCCCGGCTATTAAACGCAAACTGCAGACTCTGATGGACGTTGGTTTGTCATACATTCGACTCGGGCAGGCTGCAACTACCTTGTCCGGAGGCGAGGCCCAGCGGGTCAAATTGGCTCGTGAGCTGTCTAAGCGAGACACAGGTAAAACCTTGTATATCCTGGATGAACCTACCACAGGACTACACTTCCATGATATTCAGCAGCTGTTGGTTGTGCTACATCGTCTGCGTGATCATGGTAATACTGTGGTGGTCATTGAGCATAACCTGGATGTCATTAAGACCGCCGATTGGATCGTCGATTTAGGCCCTGAAGGTGGCGCAGGCGGTGGCCAAATCCTGACTGCCGGAACGCCGGAAGACGTAGCACAATGCCCTGCCTCACACACTGGTCGATACCTTAAGCCTATGTTATAACGGACTGAGCAAGGGGGAGCGACCTCCCCCACTCACTTTACTCGTCAGGGATTGGAACAAAAATAATGAAACTGGCTCTCCCAAACGCGCTACAACCCGCATTAAGTCCGCTTATCAAAATCCAAAAAAGATGGTTAGTATTCTGGCACGCACTTAATGTAGCGCAACGCTGCTACTTTTCAGCAACTACGCTGTGCCTGATTGCAATTTTCAACGAACTGCCTGAAGACAACTCACTGTACATGGCCGCTTCTGTATTAGCATTGATAGCCATGACCAAAGAATTCTGGCCCAGGTTTATTCATCTTTGGGAAAGCCTGCCTGGCAAAGCCGTGATCTTATTGTTCTACGCGTTTATTGCCAACTATGCGCTGGCCCAGGCAGCTGGTATGGTCAATGACATTACCGGGGTAAATGCCGATCACCTGCCCTATTCGCATAATTTTAGCATGTTGCTGTCGGTACCAACCTGGTTTGTCACTACCAGCATCTTACTGCTGATCCTGTTACAACTCATCCAGCCTGTTTATTTGTTTGTGCTGATGTTGTTAAGACCCTTTGGGTTGCATAAATGGTGGCACAGCCCCGACTACCAATACCCGGTAACCACTGGGTTGGTGCGCTTTTTCTTTGGACTGTTTTTGCTCTATCAGATGGCCGTATTTATTTCCTCTACTGGCATGTCGCGTGGTGTGAATAGCTTTTTACGACATATTATTGAAGGCTTTACTGGCCAGTCAATCCAGGTCAACATTGCTATGCAAGAAGGTTCCGACAACACGGCTGTAGGAACCAGTATTGATGCTGTAGCTGGCTCTGCTGTGGATGACACAGCCCAAGCCAAACTCGCAGAGAAACAGGCTGAACTACAAGAGCTCCAGGTACAATTATCAGCGTTTGAAAAAAACGCCGATAAATATGAGCGCCATTTACAAAATGTGCTGACATATTTTATCTATGAGTATGAATCGGATAGCCGCTCACGATGTGAAATTACTCCGGGTACCCGTATTATTGAGTTAAACGACTATGAACTGCTGGAGATCACTAAAATTGAAGGTGAACCTACCCGTTATGAATTTGTGGTGAAACCGTGTATCTCCGCAGCTATTGGGCATCAGTTTCGGGTTATATCAGATAGCCAGTAGCTGATATGAATTGGTGGTGCCCCCCAGCTTCTCGGTAGCTATTGGGCATCAGTTCAGGGTAACGTCAGACCACGAATCATTGAGTTAAATGACGCGTAAAATCTAAAGCGCGTAGGCTGCCAGCTCAGCTTTTTCTCTATCATTCAGCGCCTGAGAGGTTTTGTTAGCAAAATCATAACGTACCATCACGGTGCGCCCTTCTGCACAGCACTCCCCGTGCTGCCAGGCCTGCTGAAGGATCACAAAAGAGCTGTTACCTACCTTCTCGATGGCGGTTTTAACTTCAACTTGTTGCCCGTAAAACAGCTCACCTTTAAAGGTTACCTCCACTTTGGCAACAATCAGCTTCCATTGATGTGGATTAAGGTCAGGTGTAAAAATTTTGAAAATAGGGGTGCGCGCCGCTTCAAACCATACCGGGAGTGCGGTATTGTTGATGTGTCCGAGCACGTCTGTTTCACTAAAACGTGGCATAAGAGTTTCTGACAGCATAATAATTCTAACCAATTTTGGATATCAACATGACTGATTTTATTCGCATTTATGAAAATGCACTGAGTCCCGAGTTCTGCCAGCAGTTTATTCAGACTTTTGATAACAGCCCCCATCTGGCTCAGGGTACAACCTCGGGCGGTATCGATCTCAGTAAGAAAATCAGTCAGGATCTGTATTTAAATCAATACCCGGATTATGCTCAGCAATTAACACACATTCAACAAACCACGTCAAAATACCTGTTCGATTACATTGAAGAACACTTTTTCATGATGATAGGTGCATTCGGGTTGAGTGTCTTCCACCCCAAAACTGGCCAGCCAGTCAATTTAACCGTCGATAACTTTGAGGAAGTGGGTAAGCCTCAATTACCCATTTTAACCCAGCAATTGTTTCGTTTAGGGTCAATTCAGGCTCAGCGTTACCCGACCAATGAGGGTGGTTATCCATATTGGCACAGCGAAGTTTATCCGCAATTACAACATAACGAAGCGCTGCACCGCGTACTCTTGTTTATGTTTTACCTCAATGACGTAGAAGAAGGCGGCGAAACCGAATTTCACTATCAAAATAAGATGATTAAACCAAAACAAGGCTCTATGGTTATTGCCCCGGCCTACTTCACACATACGCATCGGGGTAACATGCCGCGCTCTAATGATAAGTATATTCTTACATCCTGGGTGCTATTTAACCGAGCAGAGCAGCTTTATGGTGCGCCGCCTCAACAAGCGACAAGCTAACGGCGACGACGGATAAACTCTTGCCAATCAAGAAGTAAGGCTTCGAAATCTTCGAAGCCACAACCAGCACTCAGACCATACTCTTCCAGTGACAACGCGTCATCACTGAAGGCGGATAGCGCGTCCGACTGCTCATGGTACAAATCGTGGGCTTCAAAGAGCGCTTCCTGGTGTGTGACGGTCAATCGTACTTCCCGCCCTTCAAGACAAAGCTCATCCCGACTGGTTTTTACCGCTTCAAGTTGTGCAACAAATGTTGGCACTTCTTCATGGGCAAGTTCGTCATTCAACCAACGGCCAACCAACTCATGTTCTGCTGACATTTTGACACGAAACCCGGCAATCGGATCGCGAATAAACTGATACTCCATACTCACTTCAAGTTATGATTAAACACCTAAGTAAGTATACCCTAACTACACAACAGTGCATTGTCTAGCTCAGATAAACCCGTATAATACGCGCTTCACTCTGGACCATAGCCGTTCGCAACTGGCGAGTAACCCGTGACTTTCATTGATATTCTGTTTCCGCTGATTTTTGTCGTCACCTGTGGGTTTATCTGTGCCCGCACCCAGTTTATTTCATCAGCCCAACTGGATGGGATCCGAGTCTATATTTTTAATCTGGCGATCCCCGTGCTGCTCTTTTTAAGTATGTTTCGAGCAGAACTGTCAGATATTGCATCAGCCAGGCTGTTACTGGCATTTTACTTACCCGTCGTTGCCATCTATGTACTCATCGTTGGCATCATGGGATCCCACCGAAAATGGGCTGTCAAAGAAGCTGCTCTCGGTGCTCTCAATAGTACTTACTCTAATACAGTAGTTGTGGGGCTTCCTGTGATCCTGGCGGCACTAGGTGAGCAGGCCGCGGCGATGGTCTTTATGATCATCCCTTTACACAGCGCAGTCCTGTTTTCCCTCACCTTTATGCTCGCGCGTGAAAAAGAAACCCGTGGTATGACATGGTTAAAACCGCTCTTTCTGAACCCTGTTGTACTGAGTATCAGCCTTGGAATGATAGCCAACCTGCTGCAATTCCCTATCCCAATATTACTGCTCAGTGGCATGGACTGGTTTGCAAAACCGGCCATTGCTGGCGCCTTGTTCGTACTGGGTGCCAGCCTGGTTCAATATGGGTTTCGCCCGGTGTGGTTTCCTGCGCTGATACTCAGTGCAATCAAGCTGTTAGTATTACCATTATGTGTTTACCTGACAGCCACACTGCTCATGTTGGAACCACTACAGCGCCAGGTCGTCACTTTGATGAGCGCAGCACCACTTGGTATTAACGCTTACCTGGTCGCACGTCAGTTATCGGTGCAACAGGCCGTGAGTGCAGGTAGTGTAGTGTTATCTACGCTGTTAAGTGTCGCCTCACTGAGCCTGTGGCTGGCCATTTTATCAGTCTGAAGAACGGTATTTAGCGGCATCAATGATCGACCATAATTGCACGATTGCCGCCAACACCGCAGGCACCACCAGCCACCATAGCGCATATCCGCCAACACAGATGACCGCAAAGATCAGAGCTGCCAGTAAACGTCCCTGCACCAATTGACCTAAGCCCGGAAAAAACACATTACATATCGCGGCAATTACATTGCCTCCTGAACCCTGTCCTGCCATAAAGACCTCTCTTTTTTAGTTTTAGCTGCGCAGTTGAATAGTGACGCGCAGACAATTCAAACGTATGATTTATCTGTTACACGTTCTGTGCCAGAATTATAAACACTTAATAATCAATAAAATATAAAAAATCCGCGACTCACTCAGCTGTTAATATAGCTTAATTGACTAACTTTTAGTGAATTAAATCACTAAACCAGGAAGCTGTTTGTCGCGCACATTCAATGGGAATTTGTCATGCTAAACCGTATAACACAGCCACTCAGCCGACTGGTCGAGCGCTATTTACCCGACCCCTATATTTTTGTCTGCCTGCTGACTCTGCTGGTGCTCATCCTTGCCTGCATGCTCACTCCTACCACAGCGGCAGAAGCACTCTCCATTTGGGGACAGGGGTTCTGGAACTTGCTGCAATTTGCCATGCAGATGTTACTGATCTTAGTCTGTGGCTACATGTTAGCCAGTACTCGCCCTTGTGTCATGGCTTTAAACAAACTGGCAACCTTCGCTCGAACTCCTGCTCAGGCCATTATGCTGGTCACTGTTGTTGCCATGCTGGCCAGTTGGCTAAACTGGGGCTTTGGCCTGGTGGTGGGTGCTTTGTTCGCCAAAGCGCTCGCTCGTCAGGTTGCTGTAGATTATAGACTTCTGATTGCCAGTGCGTACTCTGGATTTATTGTCTGGCACGGCGGGCTGGCCGGCTCAGTGCCTCTTACTATCGCTACCCCAGGGCACTTTGCTGAAGCACAGATTGGTATTCTGAGCACAGCTCAAACCCTGTTTGCACCATTTAATCTGCTTATTTTAAGTGTACTTTTTGTGGTCATGCCGTTACTTAATCGTTTAATGCTGCCGCCAACCGAAGCGCAGATCATCGTCAATCCTGAAAAACTAGTACAACCAGAGCCACAGAGCCCCCCGGCTTCACCAACCCCAGCTGAGAGACTGGAGCATAGTACACTGGTTGGTACCCTGATAGGATTATTGGGATGTGGCTATCTGCTGCATTATTTTTTCGTCGCCGGCGGCACGCTTAACCTCAACAGTGTTATTGCGCTGTTTTTGTTTTTGGCCATCTTGCTGCATCGTACACCTGCCAACGTACTAAATAGCTTACAGGAAGCTATCAAGGGGGGCGCGGGTATTGTGATCCAGTTTCCCTTTTATGCGGGGATCATGGCCGTGATGGTCAAAACAGGGTTAGCACAACAGATTTCAAGTGGCTTTGTTGAGATCAGTACCAGCACAACTTTACCATTGTGGAGCTTTCTCAGCGCCGGCTTGGTCAATATTTTCGTGCCTTCTGGTGGTGGGCAATGGGCTGTTCAAGCACCCATTGTGCTCCCCGCAGCACAAGAACTGGGAGCTGACATTGCACGTGTTGCGATGGCTGTAGCCTGGGGAGATGCCTGGACCAATCTGATACAGCCTTTTTGGGCACTTCCCGTGCTGGCCATTGCAGGTTTAAAAGCAAAGGATATTATGGGGTTTTGTCTGATCCAGCTGCTGGTCAGTGGGGTTGTCATTGCACTTCTGTTGACCCTGGCTTAACCTCGAAGATATGCCGGTCACAACGCTGACCGGCAAGCGATTAATTTGACAGCACTTTGATAGGTAAACTCAGTAACACACTGTCAGCGTCTGCGAAATGCCACATGACAGCAATTAAACCGCCAGAGACCATCAGGTAGAGCGCCGTTGATACAATCTGCCCATATCGATCCAGGGGGATTAAATGCGCCTGATGACGACTTCGCCATTCCAGCAAAATATCTATCGTACCAATCACCAAAAAGAACACCAGCAACATCAGACCAAAGGTATAGCTGATCACCACGCCCAGCAGGATCCCGGCCAGACAAACAAGTAACCCGGCCCAGGAGCGCATAGAGAAACTGATACTTTTCAGTACATGCCCCCCATCCAGAGGCACAATCGGTAGCATATTGAATAAGTTTAACAACGCACTCAGCACAGCGACGCCTGCGAATATTTCCAGCCCGCTAATATAGTACAGTACAACCGCCGCCAAAGAGGCTAGTAAACCAAAAGCAGGGCCCATCAGTGAAATAATCACATTCTGCCAACGCGTAGTAAGTTTGTCTTCACTTACAGCCAATCCACCAACAAATGGGATTAGATATATTCCTTTTGTTTTTAATCCGAAGTAACGCATTGCGCGGATATGGCCGTATTCATGAATGACCAGGCACGCCAAAAGCATGACAGCAAATTGCCAGGAAAAGAGCCAGGCATAACCAGCTAAGGATGCGCCAGCTAATGCAGCCTTAATTACATTGGCACTTTTCAATAGTTTAAAACCCAAAGCGGCAAGGCCTAACCAGCTACCTTTGTTATCACGTTGTTGAACAGGCACTTCGAGCCATTGCCAAGGCTCGTTATCAACGGCAATTGCCAGCAGTCCCTCGGGCAAGCGGCTTGGATCCAAGCGTAGTTGATGACCATCGACTGCAACTGAGTACTGCTGATCGTCTGTTGGCTCGTGTGCCAGGCGTTGTTGATCCTGATATACCTGGAGGATCTCCTGACGATTCACTAATACAGACACCTGATAGCCTGCTAATGGAAATTCAATGCGGGTCATGATGACTCGTAAATAAATATACAGTGTGCCCATTATACGCATTTTTTATACGTAAGTACCTAGCTCTTCTGAACCCGCTATCGGCCTGAGTAACGCTATATTTTCATGAATTAGAGCGTCTGTCATGTGCGTTCTATAACCAATGTACTAGACTTAGAATTGGGTTCCATACTAAGGATAGCGTTATGCAACATCAGGCTAAGCACGTTCTCGTCGTAGATGACTCTCAGGCCATTTTGGTCGTGATGAAAGCCATTTTGGCAGAGCTGGAGGTAGACTATGTTACGACCGTCTCCAGTGCGCCTCAAGCTCTGGAGCTGGTGAGACAAACGCCACTGCAATATGACGCCGTTTTTACGGATCTCAACATGCCTGATATGGACGGTATGGAGCTCATTCGCAAGTTGGGCGAGCTCAGGTACCCAGGTGGGATCGTCATAATCTCTGAGATGGAAACCCGGGTCATGGATCTCGCCGCTAATCTTGCGCGGCAACACAACACGCATCTGATTGGTAACATTGCCAAACCTGTCCAGCTCAATGATGTCGACAGGCTACTGAAAAAACTGGATAGCTTTATTGGTGCAGATGATCCAGAAGATCCATGTGTGACAGAAGAGCAACTCCTGTATGCCATCAGCAATAATGAAATCACGCCGTTTTACCAACCTAAAGTGCACCGCGGTAGTAAAAAGATTAAAAGTGTTGAGGTACTGGCCCGTATCGTATCACATCAGCACGGTGAAACACTGTTACCTCATCGCTTTATCGGCGTTGCTCAGGATCTGGACTTGATCAACCTGGTCACCTTTCAGCTATTTGAAAAAGCGACCAAAGAGTTCCAGAAACTCAGAGCTGAACTCAACTACCCTTTCAAGCTCGCTTTTAACCTCTCACCTGTGCAGCTCAATGATAGCGGGTGTCCCGACAAACTTGCCCTGATCCTGGAACTCAATCGTCTTGAGCCCAAAGAGGTGATCATTGAAATCACTGAGAACCAACCTATTGTCAGTAACCTGCAACTCGAAACCATTAACCGGCTCAGGTTACGTGGATTCGACTTGTCACTTGATGATTTTGGCACAGGGTTTACCAATTTACAGCAGCTAAAAAACCTGCCATTTACTGAAATCAAACTGGACCGTTCACTCATTACCTATATTGAGTCTGATCGTTTCTCTCAGGTGTTGGTTGATAGCCTGATTGACATTGCGCAAAACCAGCAAATGGACATTGTGGCGGAGGGCATAGAGAGAATTGAAGAATTGCAGTATCTGGAAAAATACAAATATAGCCTGCTGATGCAGGGATACCTGATCAGCCGTCCTAAAGCATTACCCGAGTTCATACGCTGGATCCACTCCTGGCAGAGAATGATCAATTCAAATCCATAAAGTGTTGAGAAGTTAACCTCACTTCAGGATGAGAAGCGCAAAGTCTATGTTATAGTATACGTCCAATTTACCCACAATAGGCGCAAACTATGAAGTTAAGATCGGCTGCTTTGCTGCTGTTGTCTGCCCTGAGTACCTCACTGAGTGCTGCTCCAATCGACAAGCAAGATATTCAATTTATAGGCCCACTGGGTCAGGCCAGTACAATTAAGCCCTACAATACCGCACATCAAAAAACCATCATTGCAAACCTGATCCCCAGTTTATCGGGTTCCGAAAAAGCCTTATCTATGTTGGGTATTGACGCCGAATGGCGGTCGCTTTCAGAGGTCAAAGCGTTGACCATGGGTGGTCTGCAAGCGATGAAAATGGAGTTTTCTGTCAGCCGCTTTGTACAGGGTGAGTTGGTATTGAATGGCATAGAGAAGGCACATATTTTTGTCAATGGTGAGCTCCACTCTGACAAAATGACCTCTTCACTCAACTTACCGACCGGTGACCACCAGGTCATTATCGTTGTTGAGCAAGCTGACGACTGGAAAAAAGTGGCTGTAGAATTCAACGGTAAAACCGACCATGATACGCTCTTGTTTACCGATAAACCCACCCGCGCATTATCCGCCAAACAACTCTTTGACGCCCCGGTTCTCAGCGCCATTTCCTTTGCGCCTGATGCAAAACATTATGTGACAACACAAAAGCACTACCAGAGTAATCGTGGCAACCAGGCACTGACCAGCACAACTGTTTACAATGAAGACGATAAAGTGGTGTTCACACTCGACGGGATCAATGCCAGCTCATTAGCCTGGCGACAGGATGGCGAGCAAGTGGTTTATAGCCACAATGGCCAGCTAATGCTCTTGGAACTTGCTACTTTAAAGTCCCGTGTTATTGCTGAAGATCTTACCGGTGCAAGCGGGTTTGCCTACTTTAACGATACAAGCTTGATATTTAGCTGGTCTAAATCCCCTGAGGATGACAAGGCACTTGTGAAGCATTATCAAGGCCTGGAAGACCGCTGGTCATATGCCCGTACCAACACGCAAATCTATTTGCTTGATATCGCTACCGGTATGATACAGGCGGTCACTGAAGGTAAACACAGTCATACTCTCGAAGACCATGATGGAAGAAGCAATCACATTCTAACCAGTCGTGTTTTGCAAGACTATTCAGCACCGCCACACATGCTTTCAGAACTGGTTGAGTACGACCTCTCTCAAGGCTCTAATAAGGTGCTTGGTCAGTACCGTAACATCAACAGTGCCAAATACGGTGCGAAAGGTATCTACGTTATTGCGGGCCCTGACTTTAAAAATGGGCTTGGCAGAACAATCGACAAAGATCGCTTATCGAACAACTATGATGGCCAGTTATATTGGTTAGACAAACAAGGGACTCAGGCTAAAGCGCTCAGTAAGCAGTTTGATCCCGCCGTCGGCTCCATCGAGGTTTTAAACAATGGTGACGTGATCGCCAAAGTCACTGATGAAGACCGCCAGCAGCTCTACCTCTATGATGTCAGCAAAGACAGGTACACGCGATTAAAAACCGGTTTAGACGTGGTTGAACACTTCAGCATAGCAGATAGCCGCAAACCGACACTGCTGGTGACAGGCACACAAGCTTCTGCACCTCAACAACTCAAGCAGATCAACATATATAAGAACCGTGCTCGAACCTTGTGGGATTCTGCTCCACTGGCATATACAAATAGCGAGATTGCAAAGCTGGAAGAGTTTAACTTCACCAATAGCCAGGGCACTGAGATCAAAGGCCGAGTTTATCTGCCTCATAATTTGGACAAGTCAAAGCAATATCCGGCATTGATCTATTACTATGGCGGTACTTCACCCGTTTCAAGAGCGTTCACTGGTCGATATCCATTTAATTTGTGGGCAGCCAATGGCTACGTGGTTTATGTTCTGCAACCCACAGGAGCAACCGGATTTGGTCAAGAATTCTCCGCGCAGCATGTTAATGCCTGGGGTGAACAAACGGCTGATGACATAATCAAAGGTACCAAGGCTTTTCTTACTGAGTATCCGTTTGTCGACAAGAATCGCCTGGGCAACTTAGGCGCCTCCTACGGCGGCTTCATGACTATGTTGCTAACCACCAAGACAGACATGTTCAGTGCCTCTATTTCACATGCAGGTATCTCCAACATTACCTCATATTGGGGTCAGGGTTGGTGGGGCTACCTTTATTCAGGCGAAGCGTCAAAACACAGCTTCCCATGGAATAACCCGAAACTGTACTCTCAACACAGCCCAGTCTTTCATGCCGACAAAGTAAAGACACCTTTATTGTTGCTACATGGCGATGCTGATGTAAACGTGCCAGTGGGTGAAAGTCACACCATGTATACCGCGTTAAAACTGCTTGGTCAGGATGTAGAACTGATTGAAATAAAGGGAGCGGATCACCAGATATTCGCCCGCGACCGTCGCTTTCAGTGGTGGGATACTATGCTGGCTTACTTTGATAAACACCTGAAAGAGCAACCTCAGTGGTGGTTGCATCTATATGGAAAATAACAACCGAGGCAGCACTTAGGTGCTGCCTTTTTTTATAAAACCCATTCAACTGTATGATTTCTCATAAATACCACATTTTTATTCACTTCCATGCCTCATACTAAAGTTTTATTTAAGTTGTTTTTTATTTGAAAATAATCAACTTACCCTTCTCAGCCCAGTTTTCTCAGTGCTAATATATAGGTGATTTATTGATAAAGTTATGGTGCTATGAACATTAACGTGCTTCTGGTGGAAGATGATGACCTACTGGCAAAAAGGATTTCAAACCATTTTGCTGATACTGAATTTCAGCTCACGCTGGATAATACCGGTGCACAGGCATTGCAACTCGTTCAAAGCAAAATCAATGAGGGTACGCCATTTGATATGGCCATTGTAGATGTTGTATTACCCGCGACAGACGGCCTTAATCTCGCCAAAGAGCTCAATACATTTACTGATATTGGCGTAATCATGCTCTCCAGCCGAGACACGCAAGCAGACCGTATCGCGGGCTTGGCTCAGGGCGCAGACGACTATGTTTGTAAACCGGTTGATCTACTAGAACTTGAACTGCGCATGCGTGCCCTCTACAAACGTATTGCAGGCACTAAAGCCGAAGATGAATCTGAGGAGTTTATTGAGTATGCAGACTTCAAGTTGCACCCGGATAACCGTACGCTCATCAACCCTCAAGGCGAAGAAGCCCGACTTACTGAAGCAGAGCACAAAGTACTTATTTGCCTGATCGCGAATGCGGGTAAGGCTACCTCACGGGCTAAAATTTCAGAAGATATAGGCCAACCAGACTGGAGTCCCAGTGACAGAACCGTGGATGTGCTCATTGGTCGGCTTCGTAAAAAGCTAGGTGACGAAAAAGAACAAAAGCGGATAGTCACTGTGCGCGGCAAAGGCTATATGCTGTCAACTTAACCCTCCTCAGCTGTAAGTCAATTGTCCCAATAGTCGCTCAAATGCTCGATAGCTGAGTGCTTCTTTCAAGTCAGGTACTGTAATATCTCTGCGTTGTGCCAAATCCGCAACCGTTCTGGCAACCTTGATAATACGATGATAGGACCGCGGAGATAGGTTGAGCTTCTCTGTGGCCCTGGCAAGCAGCTGAGCAACATCTGGGGCAAGTGCACAGTGTTGTTCTATTTCCCGCGTCGAGAGTCTGGCATTGGCTTTATTCTGTCGTTTCAGGGCAATTTCAAATGCAGCCTCTACCCTACAGCGGATCACTTCACTTGGTACTTCTTGCCTTGTTGATTGCAGCTCCTGCGTACTTAAGCGGGGCAATTCAATTTGCAAATCGATACGGTCAACGAAAGGGCCTGATATCTTACTCAGGTATCTCAACACCTGATCAGGTGAAGCTCTTTTATCTGTGTGACAACCCGTGGGGCTCGGATTAAGTGCGGCTATCAACTGAAATGAAGCAGGAAAGTCGACCTGTTGTGCAGCACGTGAAATCGTTACTACCCCCGTTTCCATTGGCTCTCTCAATGAGTCCAGTACCTTTCGCTCGTACTCTGGTAGTTCATCCAAAAACAGAATTCCATTGTGTGCTAAAGATATTTCTCCGGGCTTGGGATTTGAAGATCCCCCAACTAAAGCAACAGCTGAACAAGTATGGTGGGGCGCACGAAAAGGCCTGTTACGCCAATTGTGATGATCCAACTGCTTGCCAGTCAAAGAGTAAACCGCCGCAGTTTGCAGCGCTTGCTCTACATTCATTTTTGGCATAATACCCGGCATTCTCTGGGCCAACATAGACTTGCCCGTACCTGGAGGGCCAAGAAATAAAATATTGTGTCCGCCAGCAGCCGCAATTTCGAGCGCCCGCTTCGCCATTGGTTGTCCTTTAACATCACTCATATCCATAAAGCACAAGTTTGGGCTGTCAGAAGGTGTTGCCGTAGTATAATCAATTAGAGGTAATTGAGCCTGACCACTTAGGTCTAACCAAAGCCTTTGGAGTGTATCAGCAGCGACGCAGTGCTCATACTCTACCAGCTGAGCCATAGCGACATTTGGTTCTGGGATGTAGCACTTGTGCCGCTCATTTTTTGCAGCCATCACAACGGGAATAATTGCAGTAACAGGTCTAATTTCACCATTAAGTGCTAATTCACCGTAAAACTCGCAACCTTGCGTTGTTTGCTCATTGAGCTGCCCCGATGCCACTAAAATACCGATGGCAATCGCCAGATCGTACCGTCCCCCCTGTTTTGGCAGATCGGCCGGGGCCAGATTTACAGTGATACGTTGCTCAGGAAATACAAATCGCGAATTATGTAATGCGGAACGCACGCGCTCTTTTGATTCTTTAACCGATGTTTCGGGCAAACCTACAATATTAAAACTCGGTAGCCCATTGCTAAGGTGTACTTCGACTGTTACAACAGGAGATTCAATACCAACCTGAGCTCGTGTGAGTATTCTCGCTAATGACATTCCTTGTCCTTTGTTTAATCTTTGTAGTTAAAGACATGCAATACAATGTGCCAACGCATGGCTGCCAGACGGGCAAACAGCGTAGTGGCCATTGCAAGCAGCATGACAACCTCTGTCGATAAATTAAAGTCTATGAGTTGAGTATAAACGATCCCACCCAAAATACAGGTAATAGCGTACAGTTCTCCCTTGAGCAAGAGCGGGATTTCTCTCGCCAGTACGTCTCTGATCACGCCACCAAAACAGCCTGTCAAAACGCCCATGATCACAGCCGTCGTGTCGGGCATACCAATATTCAAGGCTTTCTGAACCCCCATTACGGCAAAGAACGCCAGCCCGAATGCGTCCGCTATTTGCAGATATTGAGTGGGGATCTGCTTTTGCCTGTTGAGTGTCCAGATACTGACCGCAACGGCAGAGAAAATGGCGATGAAGTAGCTTGAATCATGCAGCCAGAAAACGGGCACATCGAGGATCACGTCCCGTATGGTCCCTCCTCCGATACCTGTAACTGTTGCGAGCACCACGACACCAAAGCCATCCATATGCTTACTATACGCAATCAAAGTACCCGATATAGCAAATACCATGACACCCAATAAATCAAACCAGTGATAAAGTTCAGACATTGTTTTAGCGTTATTTCATTAGATGTTTGGATACTAGCTCAGTTTCGGCTAATAAAATAGTAGTGTAAGGTACAATGACGGCGAGCAACGCGAGTACACTTACTGACTTTGCGCAAGGGTGAATTGAGACCGAAGCACCGCTTCGCAGCTCACTGAGATGAGCGCAAGGACCCATATGGATGTGGGGAAGTAGAATAATGCAGGAGCAATTATCGAGACGCGCGATGGGACCCAGCTTCATGGATGAATAGACAACGCTATTCTATCTACAGCTTCTTTAAATTACTCCAAACGCAAAAAAGCCCGACTCTTTCGAATCGGGCTTTTTTTATTAGGAGCTTGGCAATGTCCTACTTTCACATGGGAAACCCCACACTATCATCGGCGCTATTTCGTTTCACTACTGAGTTCGGCATGGAGTCAGGTGGTTCCAAAACGCTATGGTTACCAAGCATAAACTGTTGTGCAAGACGTCTCTCAACATCTCACTAAAATCTGGAAAAGCGTATTAAATTCTTTCGTCTACTTTAATTCTTAACTTCTAACAAACAAAACCACTTTGGCGTTGTATGGTTAAGCCTCACGGGTAATTAGTACGAGTTAGCTCAATGGCTCACACCACTTCCACATCTCGCCTATCAACGTTGTAGTCTTCAACGGCCCTTTAGTTAACTCTAAGTTAAAGTGAGAACTCATCTCGAGGCTCGCTTCCCGCTTAGATGCTTTCAGCGGTTATCGATTCCGAACGTAGCTACCGGGCAATGCCATTGGCATGACAACCCGAACACCAGCGGTTCGTCCACTCCGGTCCTCTCGTACTAGGAGCAGCCCCTCTCAATTCTCAAACGCCCACGGCAGATAGGGACCGAACTGTCTCACGACGTTCTAAACCCAGCTCGCGTACCACTTTAAATGGCGAACAGCCATACCCTTGGGACCGACTTCAGCCCCAGGATGTGATGAGCCGACATCGAGGTGCCAAACACCGCCGTCGATATGAACTCTTGGGCGGTATCAGCCTGTTATCCCCGGAGTACCTTTTATCCGTTGAGCGATGGCCCTTCCATTCAGAACCACCGGATCACTATGACCTACTTTCGTACCTGCTCGACGTGTCTGTCTCGCAGTTAAGCTGGCTTCTACCATTACACTAACCGTACGATGTCCGACCGTACTTAGCCAACCTTCGTGCTCCTCCGTTACTCTTTGGGAGGAGACCGCCCCAGTCAAACTACCCACCAGGCACTGTCCTCAACCCCGATTAGGGGCCTAAGTTAGAACATCAACACTACAAGGGTGGTATTTCAAGGTCGGCTCCACGTGCACTAGCGTGCGCGCTTCAAAGCCTCCCACCTATCCTACACATGTAGGGTCAATGTTCAGTGCCAAGCTGTAGTAAAGGTTCACGGGGTCTTTCCGTCTAGCCGCGGGTACACAGCATCTTCACTGCGATTTCAATTTCACTGAGTCTCGGGTGGAGACAGCGTGGCCATGGTTACACCATTCGTGCAGGTCGGAACTTACCCGACAAGGAATTTCGCTACCTTAGGACCGTTATAGTTACGGCCGCCGTTTACCGGGGCTTCGATCAAGAGCTTCGTCCGAAGACTAACCCCATCAATTAACCTTCCGGCACCGGGCAGGTGTCACACCGTATACGTCATCTTACGATTTTGCACAGTGCTGTGTTTTTAATAAACAGTCCCAGCCACCTGGTCACTGCGGCTCTCGTCTGCTTACGGAGCAAGTCCTTCACAAACAAGAGCGTACCTTCTCCCGAAGTTACGGTACAATTTTGCCTAGTTCCTTCACCCGAGTTCTCTCAAGCGCCTTAGTATTCTCTACCTGACCACCTGTGTCGGTTTAGGGTACGATTCGATATAAACTGAAGCTTAGAGGCTTTTCCTGGAAGTAGGGCATCAACAACTTCACCACCGTGGTGGCTCGTCTCGACTCTCAGCCTTAGCGACCCGGATTTTCCTAAGTCACCAGCCTACAGCCTTTCACATGGACAACCAACGCCATGCTTGCCTAGCCTGCTCCGTCCCCCCATCGCATTTATACCAAGTACGGGAATATTAACCCGTTTCCCATCGACTACGCTCTTCAGCCTCGCCTTAGGGGTCGACTCACCCTACCCTGATTAACATGGGATAGGAACCCTTGGTCTTCCGGCGTGCGGGTTTTTCACCCGCATTATCGTTACTCATGTCAGCATTCGCACTTCTGATACGTCCAGCAAACCTTACAGTTCACCTTCAGCCGCTTACAGAACGCTCCCCTACCCCGCGAACTAAGTTCGCAGCCGTAGCTTCGGTGGTATGTTTAGCCCCGTTACATCTTCCGCGCAGGCCGACTCGACTAGTGAGCTATTACGCTTTCTTTAAAGGATGGCTGCTTCTAAGCCAACCTCCTAGCTGTTTTAGCCTTCCCACATCGTTTCCCACTTAACATACACTTTGGGACCTTAGCTGACGGTCTGGGTTGTTTCCCTCTCCACGATGGACGTTAGCACCCACCGTGTGTCTCCCGGATAGTACTTTACGGTATTCGGAGTTTGCAAAGGGTTGGTAAGTCGGGATGACCCCCTAGCCTTAACAGTGCTCTACCCCCGTAAGTATTCGTCCGAGGCTCTACCTAAATAGATTTCGGGGAGAACCAGCTATCTCCCGGTTTGATTAGCCTTTCACTCCTAGCCACAGGTCATCCCCTAACTTTTCAACGTTAGTGGGTTCGGTCCTCCAGTCAGTGTTACCTGACCTTCAACCTGCCCATGGCTAGATCACCGGGTTTCGGGTCTATACCCTGCAACTTAAGCGCCCAGTTAAGACTCGCTTTCGCTACGGCTCCCCTAAATGGTTAACCTTGCTACAGAATATAAGTCGCTGACCCATTATACAAAAGGTACGCAGTCACCCTCGAAGGGCTCCTACTGCTTGTACGTACACGGTTTCAGGTTCTATTTCACTCCCCTCACAGGGGTTCTTTTCGCCTTTCCCTCACGGTACTGGTTCACTATCGGTCAGTTGGGAGTATTTAGCCTTGGAGGATGGTCCCCCCATATTCAGTCAAAGTTTCACGTGCTCCGACCTACTCGATTTCACTTTAAATAAGTTGTCGTGTACGGGACTGTCACCCTGTATCGTCATACTTTCCAGAATGTTCCACTAACTACATTAAAGCTTAAGGGCTAATCCGATTTCGCTCGCCGCTACTTTCGGAATCTCGGTTGATTTCTTTTCCTACGGGTACTTAGATGTTTCAGTTCTCCGCGTTCGCCTCGTTAACCTATGTATTCAGCTAACGATGACCCAAAGGGCCGGGTTTCCCCATTCGGAAATCCTAGTCTCAAGCGCCTCTTACTGGCTTGACTAGGCTTATCGCAAGTTAGTACGTCCTTCATCGCCTCCAACTGCCAAGGCATCCACCGTGTACGCTTAGTCACTTAACCATACAACCCAAAATAGTTTTGAATTGTACTGCTAAAGACAGTTTTAACTTCGCCAGAAGTTAAGTAATACTAAAGTAGACGCTAATTAATCAAAGAATTGATTAATCGGCATTTTTCTTTCGAAAACTCTATAGAACAACAATTTTCATTGTCATTCCGAGAATTTAATATCAGCTTTCCAAATTTTTAAAGAGCAATATCACTCAGCAAGTAAACTCACCAAGCAACAATCATCTGTGTGGACACTTCGAACAAATCAGTTCTAAGTCGATAAGGAGGTGATCCAGCCCCAGGTTCCCCTAGGGCTACCTTGTTACGACTTCACCCCAGTCATGAATCACTCCGTGGTGAACGCCCTCCCGAAGGTTAAGCTATCCACTTCTGGAGCAACCCACTCCCATGGTGTGACGGGCGGTGTGTACAAGGCCCGGGAACGTATTCACCGCGGCATTCTGATCCGCGATTACTAGCGATTCCGACTTCATGGAGTCGAGTTGCAGACTCCAATCCGGACTACGACATACTTTAAGTGATTCGCTTACTATCGCTAGTTCGCAGCACTCTGTATATGCCATTGTAGCACGTGTGTAGCCCTACACGTAAGGGCCATGATGACTTGACGTCGTCCCCACCTTCCTCCGGTTTATCACCGGCAGTCTCCTTAGAGTTCCCGACCGAATCGCTGGCAACTAAGGATAAGGGTTGCGCTCGTTGCGGGACTTAACCCAACATCTCACAACACGAGCTGACGACAGCCATGCAGCACCTGTATCAGAGCTCCCGAAGGCACCAAACCATCTCTGGTAAGTTCTCTGTATGTCAAGTGTAGGTAAGGTTCTTCGCGTTGCATCGAATTAAACCACATGCTCCACCGCTTGTGCGGGCCCCCGTCAATTCATTTGAGTTTTAACCTTGCGGCCGTACTCCCCAGGCGGTCTACTTAATGCGTTAGCTTTGGAAAAGTTGTCCGAAGACCCCAGCTCCTAGTAGACATCGTTTACGGCGTGGACTACCAGGGTATCTAATCCTGTTTGCTCCCCACGCTTTCGTACATGAGCGTCAGTGTTGACCCAGGTGGCTGCCTTCGCCATCGGTATTCCTTCAGATCTCTACGCATTTCACCGCTACACCTGAAATTCTACCACCCTCTATCACACTCTAGTTGACCAGTTCGAAATGCAGTTCCCAGGTTAAGCCCGGGGCTTTCACATCTCGCTTAATCAACCGCCTGCGTACGCTTTACGCCCAGTAATTCCGATTAACGCTCGCACCCTCCGTATTACCGCGGCTGCTGGCACGGAGTTAGCCGGTGCTTCTTCTGTCAGTAACGTCACAGCTAGCAGGTATTAACTACTAACCTTTCCTCCTGACTGAAAGTGCTTTACAACCCGAAGGCCTTCTTCACACACGCGGCATGGCTGCATCAGGCTTGCGCCCATTGTGCAATATTCCCCACTGCTGCCTCCCGTAGGAGTCTGGACCGTGTCTCAGTTCCAGTGTGGCTGATCATCCTCTCAAACCAGCTAGGGATCGTCGCCTTGGTGAGCCGTTACCTCACCAACTAGCTAATCCCACTTGGGCCAATCTAAAGGCGAGAGCCGAAGCCCCCTTTGGTCCGTAGACATTATGCGGTATTAGCCATCGTTTCCAATGGTTGTCCCCCACCTAAAGGCATGTTCCCAAGCATTACTCACCCGTCCGCCGCTCGTCATCTTCTAGCAAGCTAGAAATGTTACCGCTCGACTTGCATGTGTTAGGCCTGCCGCCAGCGTTCAATCTGAGCCATGATCAAACTCTTCAATTAAAAGTTTTTTGAAACCGAAGTTTCGTGCTCATTGAATTCTGATTTTGATACCTGTCGGTATCGAATTGACTGTGCTGAATAAACTATGTTTATTCCGTTGGTCACTCAGCTCAATTGAGACTCTAAATTTGTTTGCGTCATTCAGTAAACTGAAATTCGCTGTTAGAACTCAATCTGCACGAGTGCCCACACAGATGATTGCTTCATATTTTTAAAGAACATAATCCGGTTACCCGGTGTAACTAACCTTAGTTAGTCACCGCAGCCTTGCTGCGAAGTGGAGCGCCATATTAACCGCTTCACTTTTAAAGTCAACTAGAAAATTTAATTTTTCTTAATTAAGCTTTCCGTTTGGCTTTCCCTTCACTTGGCTTGTTGCTTTTCAGCGTTGTGCCCCGTGTCGGTGGATGCGCATTATAGGGAAATCGAAAAACGATGCAACCCCTTTTTTCATTTTTTTGGATCTTTTTGATCATTTATCTTTAAACCCTCAATACCGACGGTAAATCCATCAAGAAGGTGCAATCTTTTCAACAGGTTCTATATTTAATTATTGCGATATTTGATTAAGTCGTTAATATAGCAACCTTTCTTGTTAAATTAATGTGTATTCAACGTTTTTTGGTAGATCCTTATGAATATTCTCGATCGTAAGACACTGTTTACTGTACTTCTCCTGGCAATACTGAGTTATGCGCTTGGCCACTTTGTGCTCGTAAACAGTCAAATTGATCCCGCCTTACTACTGGCGCTGGGCATCGTAATCGGAGGTGTAGCATCGGCTTTTGCTTCCTCAACAGGAAATACAGGTAGTGACAGTAGTAACTCCGTGGAGACAACCACATTATATGTCGGCAACTTACCTTACAGAGCAAATGAGCAAGTCGTCCGGGATTTGTTCGAAGAAAAGGGACGTGTTTTTTCGGTCCGTTTGCTTAAAGATAAGAACACAGGTAAACGTCGCGGTTTTGGATTTGTCGAAATGCCGGAGCCTGATGCCCTCAAAGCTATCAACGAACTCAATGAATCTGAGTTTCAGCAACGTACGTTAAAAGTCAGAGAGGCGAAACAAAAACAAGAATCGCTGACTACTAACGATCAGGACTGATCTTTATTTTTATAACAGCTCGTTGTACACACTAACAGGGGTGGTGCCAATCTGGTTACCACCCCTTTTTATTGCCGAGTTTATTTGCCGCCCTTTGATCCGAGCATATTGAAAAACGTCCACCAAACGGATGCTCTCAATTATTCATGATCGAGATTGATCAATCTGATTTCAGGCCGTTCAACCGGGATTGCCAGTTGTGCTGTTGCATACCAGTTTATTGTCCCCTTTTTTATTCCCAACCACTGGGTCTGGACTTTATCTTCCTTAACAGTACTATCCTGTGCAAGTAATGTAGACACCCGCCTCGCAATCGCTGCACCTGAGTCAACAAGAGTAACCGACTCTGAAATAAACTCACTCAGGGGTTTCGCAATAATAGGAAAGTGCGTGCAACCAAGTACCAGATGATCTAATTCAGGCGAGAGTTTAAGTAGGTTGATCTCAGCGATAAGTTGTTTACGGTCAATATCACCGGACCAGTAAAACTGCTCGGCCAGTTCAACCAACTTAGTCGACTGATAAAGGTCAACCCGGCATTCATTCGCGAATTGCAGGATTAGTTGTTGAGTATAAACGTTCCGGGAGGTTGCGGGTGTCGCCAGTAAGCCAATGTGCTTTGCGCGACTGGCTAACGCAGCAGGCTTAATCGCAGGTACTACTCCAACAATCGGGATAGAGGTTAATTGGCGCGTCGACTCCAATGCATAAGTAGAGGCGGTATTACACGCAATCACTATGATATCGACAGGACGCTGCTCACGGTCAATCCACTTGATGAGCGCAGCCAAACGCTGCTGGATCGTCTGCTGGGACTGCAAGCCATAAGGCAGCAGCTGATTATCCATCACATAACTGTAGTCGGCATGAGGCAAAGCGTTACGAATGTGCGTAAGTACACTGGTTCCGCCAATACCAGAATCAAAGACAAGAATATGTGGCACATACGCTCCTTATTTGCAGTTCGCGCGCAGTGTGCCACGGTCAGGGTTTAAAATAAATACTAGCGTCATTTCCTGGGCAAGTAGGATTTGAGCGATCTACTAAACTTGTTGATCTTGCTTATCCGCCTGACGGGATTCTAATGCACTAAAGAACCCTTGAGCATAATCAAGAAACTCATTCAGACGTGCCTGACCTTCGTTTATCCAGGCCATGATATCCGGCAACTGAGCTTCTATGCCCAGTCCTTTCGCTTCATCATGGATCCCTTCAAGACGTTGATCCAGCGGCTGCAGTGCTTTTTCCAAATCTTTCATTGGATTACTCTGTTGATACTGGGCAATCGCAGCAGAAGTTTTGGTCTGGCGCAGATCCATAGTGAAATTGACGATTTGCTCACTGTTAATTCCCAGTTCCTGCACTTTGGCAAACGCATCATCATAGTCACCGGCGAAAAAGGTATCGCTGACATCGCGGATGTCTTTCATCATGTCATTAATCGCGGCCTGCTCATCTTCGTTGAGGTCGCCATTCACACTGATGGAAAAATTAAGCTCATGACTGCTTTGCTCACCATACGCAAACCCTTCGCCATCGCCATTACGTGCATAGCTTGCCGCTTTCGACTGACTCATCGCATCACTGAACGAAATCACCACCTCATCCCCTTCAGCAGTAGTAAAGGCATACTCGGCTTGATTAGATAAACTGGCAAACTGTGCAGCACTCACAGATACCTGCTGTGGTTTAGGATCAAACAGCTCTTTTTCAAACTCATCTAACCCTTTAAAAATCCCTTCGCGGGACTTTTCTATCCCTTCCTCGATTTCATCATTAAACAGGCCTGTGCCTTTTAAATCTTCAGACGCTTCATCAATTCCCATCTGCACGCCCTTACGTGCTTGATCAAGCATACTTTTGAGTGTGTCGTCGTCTTCTCCGGCTGCTTTGGCTTTTTTCACTGCCCCCTGGACAAACCCCAGCACATTTTTGACAATTTCTTCAAAATCAAACAGGGGCTTGTCTTTTTCTTCTTTTTTCTCAATGCCCAGTGCTTGTGCGAGTTTATCATCAAGGATCTTGGCTGCTGCCTGAGATTTGTTTCCGTGGTAACTATCCGTATTAATTGACATATTAGGGATAAGCGATTTGGCTTTACCCGCATTATGCTGCATCGCCGGATTCAACAGCTGATTCAACTGTCCGATTTTCATGTCTGCTCTCCGCTTTACTTGATAGTTGGTTATCGGCCAAAACGCCTTAAGCTTAAGTCTATTGTACAATAAAAGAGCAAAATATTTTGCTCTTTGCTGGACAAATCGAAAGTGCATCCTAAAATAGCGCCTCTTTGCATTAACTATGGTGGTTTTAATATGGCGGTGATCACGATTGACACTTCGACCTACGAGCAACAGTTGACAGAAAAACAACAGCGGATCAGTGCGCAATTTGCCCGCTTCGATGCGCCACAACTGGAAGTGTACGACTCCCCAAAAAGCCACTATCGCCAGCGTTGCGAATTCCGCGTCTGGCATGATGGAGACGATCTGTTCCACATCATGTTCGATCAACAGACCAAAGAAAAGATCCGAGTCGATCAGTTCGATCCGGCGCGCCTTTGGTCAATGAAATGATGCAGGTAATGATGGATAAGCTGCGCCACAACGAGATCCTGCGCCGTAAACTATTCCAGATTGATTATCTGACAACGCTCAGTGGCGAAGTGCTGATCAGCCTGCTTTATCACAAAGCGCTGGACAATGCCTGGCAAGAGGCTATGCAGGCTTTACGTAATGAGCTACAACAAAGCTATAAAGTCGACTTTATCGGTCGTGCCAGAAAACAAAAAGTGGTGTTTGGCGATGACTTTGTGACAGAGCAGCTTACAGTCAATGGCAAACATTACACCTACCAGCAGGTTGAAAATAGCTTTACTCAGCCCAACGCGGCAGTGAATGAAAAAATGTTGGCCTGGGCACAAGATCTTTGCGCTCCGCTGCAAAACGATCTTCTCGAACTTTACTGTGGTAATGGCAACTTCTCTATCGCACTGGCAGGTCAGTTTAACCGAGTATTAGCCACAGAGATCTCTAAATCATCGGTTCATTCTGCACAATACAATATTGCAGCCAATAAGGTGGATAACCTGGATATCATTCGTATGTCGAGCGAGGAATTTACGGCAGCCATGAAGGGTGAAAAACAGTTCTCCCGCCTCAAAGGCATAGACCTGCAAAGTTACAACTGCCAGACCATTTTAGTCGATCCACCTCGCGCAGGCATGGATGAGCTCACCTGTAACTTGGTCAGCCAATACGACAACATCATTTATATTTCCTGTAACCCGGATACGCTGGAACGCGATCTGGAATTACTATGCGACACGCACCAGATCTCACGCATCGCCATTTTCGATCAGTTCCCCTATACCCACCATGTGGAGTCGGGCGTCTTTCTGACCAGAAAATAAAGTGAATTTGAGGCATAAAAAAACCCGCGTTCATCGCGGGTTTTTTTCATCTTAAAGATTAGGATTTTTTCGCCAGATAGTTGATCAGAGCAGCAATGTCGTCCGGTGAAGTCACGCCAGATTCACGCGACAAGATCAGCTTGTATTTGCCGTTGACGATAAAAGTCGGTACACCCGTCAGCGCGCCTTTGTCTTGCATCTGCTCTTGTGAGCGCTTCATTTTCTTCGCTTTAGTGCGTACAGAGAAGCTCTTGTACAGTTTATCAAACTTCTCTGCAGACACGCCCTGAGCTACAAACAAGTCTTTAATGTCAGCAACCTCGTTGAACTTACCACGCTTGCCGTGCAAATGGGCAAACATCGCCGCAACGATCTTATCTTTTTGCGGTAATACAGACGCCGTCGCCAACGCATTGCTCATCATCTGCTGGATCTCAGGGTCACGTACACCGACAAAGTCAACGTGGCTTTTTTTGAATTTCACGTCGCCGTCGAGTTTTGGTTTGAACTCACCAATTAAGGATTCAAAGTTGTTACAGGCCGGACAATAAAACGAGAAGTACTCAGTTACTTCAGGCTTTTTGGTGCCCCGCTCTGCGACAACCTCATAATGCTTACCTTCTTGGAAATTGGCAGCGCTTGCCATCAAAGGTAATAATAGCGCCAATGCTGCGGCGCAAATTGATTTAAACATGGTCTGCTCCCATTATTTTTCTAGTAAGTGTTTAACCAGCTCATCCAGCTCAGCCTGACTGCTCAGCTCTCTCAGGTTAATTTTGTATTTGTCATTCACAACGAAAGTCGGCACTCCTGTCAGTGCACCAGCTTTGCTGAACGTCTCTTGCTTTTCAACCATGGCTTTTTCCGCGCTAATAACTGGCATACTGGCCATAGCTGCATCAAACTGCTCGCCACTGATACCATTGGCTTCCAGCAGCTTTTTGATGTCTTTTAGGTCTTTAAGCTGTACCTGCTGCACGTGAATGGTATTGAAGATCTGATCGCTCACCTGCTGTGCTTTACCATGGTGTTTAGCAATGATGTAGGCATAGCTCAGGTAACTTTGCACTTCAGGCGACAGCCCACCCAAGAAATTAACGTGGCTTTTTTCGAATACAGCACCCGCTGGCAGGCTTTTTTCTAGTGCTTTAGCTACCGGTTCAAACTGAAAGCAGTGCGGACAGTAAAAGGAAAAGAATTCTGTGACCTTGGCCGACTCACTCTTTGTCGTTGTTAATGTCTGGTAGTGTTTGCCATCCGTGAAGTCGGCAGCCATTGCCAGCACAGGCATACACAACGCAATTAGCGCAACCTTAATCGATTTTAACATTACTATTCTCTCTAAATTTTTATGGATAAAGACTGATCGCCGCTTCATCCAGTGCGGCAAGTTGTTCTTTTAACGCCAGGATCTGCTGTTCCCAGTATTTGTCTGTTGCAAACCACGAAAAGTTCCGGGGAAACGCCGGATCATGCCAACGTTTGGCCAGCCACCCCATGTAATGCACCATACGCATTGCTCTTAGCGGCTCAATTAACGCCAGTTCGCTCGTATCGAACGAGGCAAATTCTTCGTAGCCGGATAACAGGGTATCAAGCTGCATGACCTGATTCTGCCTGTCACCACTTAGCATCATCCAGAGATCCTGAACGGCGGGCCCCTGACGACAATCGTCAAGGTCCACAATCATCAACTGTTCCTGAGACCATAGAATATTGCCAGCATGACAATCACCATGCAAACGGATCTGCTGGAATGGTGTGAATTTTTCTTCTGCTTTGTTAATTACCTGATCAAGCACCGTGGTAAACGCCAGCCGCAATGTTTCAGGCAAACACTCAGACGCCAAAATGTCCTTGCGTGGTTGATGCAGGTAACCGGCAACATTAATCGCGGGGCGGTGCACAAACTCACTTTGCTGTGCAACGCTGTGTAAACGACCAATGTAGCGCCCTAACATTTCCAGGTGATCCAGGTTATCCATTTCGAACTGGCGACCACCGACACTCGGAAATAAACAAAATCGATAGCCCTGATGCTCAAACAAACTTTGTCCGTCAACACGCAGCGGAGCGACAACGGGCACTTCGGCTTCTTGCAGAGCCAGTGTGAAATCGTGCTCTTCCTGGATCTGTTCTGACTGCCAACGCTCGGGCCGATAAAACTTGGCAACATAACGACGGTTATCATCAGCACGAAACTGATAAACCCGATTCTCATAGCTGTTGAGTGGCAGCAATCCGGATTCGGGATAGATACCTACACTTTCAACAGCATCGAGGATCAGATCGGGCGTTAAGTTCTGAAAACTGAAATCAGTCATAATTTTTACCTTTCACAGCCTTTCACCTCAATAGCGGTGGGCCAAGTAACAAAAAAGCGGGCTAACCCGCTTTTTATGAAGTAAATGAGTTACCCCATTGTACCCTATCTACGCTAACGACCCTTAAAAAAGTTCGTTGGCTGTGCGATGTACTCTTCAGGTTCGTCTTTCACTGTAATGACAAATTCAAATTCCGTCACCGGCAGCGTCAAATCGTACGGGTCGATCACAACCGATAAAGGCTGGTCGACGGTTGAGCCCGCCGCGATTTGAATTTCCTGTTTACCAATGATAGTGAAGTCAGACAAACCGCGAATGCTGATCAGGAAAGTCTGAGGCACCTGTGCCTTGTTGATCATTTTCAGCGTGTAGGTATTTTCCACCAGGCCCTCTACATTGACGCGGTAAAGTTGATTTCTGTCTCTGATGATATCCAGATCGAGTGTCTTACGCATCGCTACGTTAGCAACCAAAGCACCGCTTAATACAATCAATATCAGTAAGTAACCGATCAATTTCCCGCGTACTGCTTTGGTTTTGTCGCTGCCACTTTCCAGGTTACGCTCAGTTGTATACGAGATAAGGCCTTTTGGATAGTTCATTTTATCCATCACACCATCACACGCATCAATACAGGCACCGCAGTTTATGCACTCGTATTGCAGTCCATTGCGGATGTCGATACCGGTCGGGCACACCTGCACACATAACTTACAGTCGATACAGTCCCCTAGCCCCAGCGCTTTGGGATCTTCCTTACGGCCACGCGGACCGCGACTTTCACCACGCTCGGTGTCATAACTCACCGTAAACGTGTCTTTGTCAAACATAGCGGACTGAAAGCGTGAATAAGGACAAATATGCAGACACATAATCTCACGCATCCAGCCAGCATTGCCATAAGTACACAAAGTGAAAACCACCACGCTCAATGCTGCATATCCGGAGGCCGAGAACATTAGCAGATCGGGGAGTAAGTCACGGATAGGCGTGAAATACCCCACAAACGAAATAGCCGTATACAAGGAAAACAGCATCCAACTTAAATGCTTAGCTGATTTACGCCAGAATTTATCAAAGTCCATAGGCCGCTGATCAAGCTTTTTACGCTGATTGGCAGTGCCCTCTAACTTTTCTTCAAACCAGATAAATATAAAGGTCCAGACCGTTTGCGGACAGGTATAGCCGCACCACACCCTGCCATAGAAAGTAGTCACCAAAAACAAGGCGAATGCCGCAATCATCAGAATAAAAGCCAAAATGGTTAAATCCTGAGGCCACAACGTCAGACCAAAAATGTTGAACTTTTGCTCAAAAATATCGAACAGCACCGCCTGCTCGCCGTTGAAATTGATCCAGGGTAACAGCATGAAAGCCAGCATGCCGATAAAACCAATCTGCTTCCTGAGTTTCTGATGTAACCCGGTGACTGCCCTGACATAAATGCGGTTGCGTGGGTTAAACCTGTCTGGTTGTAAATCGTCGGGTTTATGGATTTTGACATCGACGGGGATATTCTTGACCTTAATTTGTTTGTCCATCACAGCTCCTTACGCGCCAGGGACAGGTACTTGCTACAGTGACCTCTATTTTATATGTGTAGTATATCAATCTGGATTAGATCTTGCTCATTTTAAAGGGAAAAGCCGACATAAAACAGCATTGCAACTAAACTAAGTAATAAAAAATTCCTAGCACTAAACTTGCTTTTATTTCCCTCATTTTATTACACTGGCGACATCTTTTAGCTGTTTAGATCAAAGTAGTTGCAGTTATGAAAAAGTACCTGATTTTAGTTGTGGTGATCCTAGCACTGTTCACCATAGACCACCCGAGCATCAAAGAGCCACGCGAGCAAATGATCCAGTATGGTGTAGACCTGCTTGGGGATACCAGCAAAGCCCAGTACAGTATGGCTGCGAAACTGGCCCGCCAGCAGATCAATAAAGAGCTGACTTTGACAGAGTCTGAGCAGTCTTACATCATGTCTGCATTGTCAACCAATGAGAAAATGAAGGTGTTTCACCTGAAGTTTTGTGAAGGCAATGAGCTGAATATGTATTTCTATGGTCCGAAGCTTCTGACTGTGTGTGAAATTGCTGCTGGTTCCTTGAAACAGGCGGGTTTGTAATGGACTTTTCTCAACTCAATAAAGCCAGGGCTAAGTCTTTTAATGACCAAAAGGCCCTGCTGAAGAAATTAAGCAAAGGTCAGACAGTATTATGTACTGACTGCAATCAGCCTGTTTTACTCGACCTGACCGGTGCTGAAGGAACTAAAGGCAGTGCCCATTGCGCTAAAGGCTGCACCAACATTGCACTTGATTTGATGTAACAGAGTTA
The DNA here is from genome assembly GCF_004014715.1 of Pseudoalteromonas sp. R3. NCBI lineage: Bacteria > Pseudomonadati > Pseudomonadota > Gammaproteobacteria > Alteromonadales > Pseudoalteromonadaceae > Pseudoalteromonas > Pseudoalteromonas sp. R3. Next base: position 376,532 of record NZ_CP034835.1, on the reverse strand, counting down.
CTCGTTATACAGGCCGCTGGCCAGAGCGACTTGCTCTATCAGTGCGGCATACCCTTGCGCAAAGTCGTTAGCAAGGCTAAGTTGCTCAGCACAAAAGGCAGCCATATCATGCCCCCCTTGCTGACAAAACTGTGCAACTTGCTGCTCTTGCAGACTGAAAAAAGCCAGCTGCTCAGTGGCCATTTGCAACGCCTGGAGTAGCTCTTGTGGTATACCTGAGGCACTCATCAGGCGTTCGTAGTAATGCTGGCTGGCCAGTAAAAATCCCTGACTCCACTGCTGCTTTTCAGCCCACAGAGACTGTGCCTGCACAGGCAGAGAAAACTGGCCAGAAAAAACCTGCTCGCTAATATGGTGATGTAATGCTAAAAAAGCGAACACAGTATGCTCTTCTAACGCCTCATCATTCAGACTCACCTCACTCAGCCATTGCTCAGGCTCTATCCCATCAGGACCACAAATAAGCGCAAACAGATAGCCTTCAACGCCACGCAGGCTCAAAGCTCCGGGGCGTTGCTCAAGATACTCGCTGAGCGCAGCCTGATGCTGCGCTTCGTAACTAAAGGTCATCATAGTTTATAAGCTTACCGGGTAACGTCCTTCGCTATCCGGACGCCCTAAGAATTTAACGGCATCGTGTACTTCTTTAGGTAAAGACGCCTCGGGTTTGATGTTGCCCGCGACACGGAACTGCATATTGGCGGCCAGGGTCGCATCAGCACGCAGTCCAAGGCGGTTTTCCGGGTCAACTGTCACCGCGATATCACCAGACTTACAGGTCAATGCACCACTCATATCACCGATACTAAACCAGCCTGTCAGACCTTTGATATCAATATTCGGGCTACTGATCTCACCATTAAGTGCTTCACAATAAGGCTGCCCGCTACGGTACTCATCAATACTCAGGATCACACGACCTTTCGCTTCCACAGGCAGCGGCAGTGTCACCTGTTGCATGGCCTGCTCAACACTGAAGCGCAGTATCGCGTTATCCAGTTTTGCCGACTTATCCAGCAGTGACATCGAGAAATTACTATTGCCGGAGATTTCTTCTAATGTTCTGGGTGAACCAAAGCGCACTTTCCCCTGCAGCTGGCCAGTTAGTAATCCCCAACCATTAAGCTGCCAGGTGACATCATTGAGCTGAACATTTTCATAGCGTACTTCGCTGATCCGTCCTTCCCACACAGAGCCAGACACGGCACCAACAGACAGCGCTCGTGGCAGCGCACCTTGTGACAATTGTAAAGCGACACTGGCAGGCATAGTAATTGCGACAAACACGCTAAACGCCAGCAAAAAAACCAGTACCAGACTGATGATCTTTTTCATACTTATTTCTCTAATACCAGACGACTAACTCGAACATATCCGGGGGCATCTTCTTTGCCCAAATCCAGATTAGCCACTTTAACACCATGCTGATTGGTCAGCTCGTCCAGCCAGGCAATCAGCTGGTTAAACTCTACGTTATCGATATTTACACGTAGTGAGTTATCACTGGGTTGCATTTTGCTAATAGCAATTTTATATCGACCGCGAGTACGGTTGACCAGCTGAGTCAAGTTAACATTGCCCACTGAGGCGCGACTTGAGCTCTGGCTCTTCAATTGCGTCACACTTTTACTTACCCAGGAAACCAAGGCCTGCTGCTTATCGACTTCTTTTTCTGCTTTTTCAACCGCATTGTTCAGCGGACGAATTATGCCCATTACCAATACAAATACGCAGAACACAACCCCAGCAACAATTAGCAACTTTTGCTCCTGCTCTTTGAGGGACTGCCAATAATTGATCACTTGCTGTTTCATGCTGCACCTCGAATGCGGATCTCACCGATCACGTAATCGCCATCATTATTCAGTGCGCCTTGCTGCACTGTCATACCACGCTGCTCAAGGATACTCTTTACCTGACCAAACACCTGGAAGCCATTTGCTTTGGCACGGATCCTTAATTCATTACGACGTTGATCATAGCGTAAGGTCTCAGGTTCAAAGTCTTTCACCTCGTCAAAAACCGTCACAAAGTGGTTTGTCAACTCAAGAAACCCGCCCTGCTGCTCACCAGATAAACTGTTCAGCTCGTTCTGTATTTGTTTCTTTAACAGGTGTGGACGTACGACCTTATTCGGGAATGCTTGCTTGTAACTCGCAACAGCCTGAGCACTGAGTTCATCGGCCTGATTCTGTAGCAAGAACAGCTGAGTCGATTTGACTGCAATGAAACACACTAATGCGACCGAGGCCGCAATCAAGCCACTGCGCCAGTCACGCCACCATTGAGGCTGCTTCTTCTTCGCGGCAAATTTACCCTGACGTAGATTAAAAGCCTCATGCTCCAGCTGCTTGGCAAACAGTGCAAGGGGTAAGTCATACTCACTTTCCATTGCTTCTAATGTCTTTTCAGACTCCAGCGCCTCTCCTGGGCTAAAATGCTGAATACGCTCAGCAGGCAATAAGCTCAAGTAACCTGCTAGCCAGTCCGGTTCGACACCGCTCACCTGCCATTCAGCCGTGCGGAACAACCACTGCGTGCCCAGTTCAATGGCACTAATGGCATTTTCTGGTGGTACAGGCAGTAACAGCGCATCAGGTATCAAACGCTGAACACTGATATCAAAATCGTCAAATAATGCCATCCAGGCTGCCAACCAGGCCTTGTCACACAAAGCAACATCTATGGTGTGCTGCTCATCACGCTGACCTGCTTTACCAACTGCAATAAAGGCCTTATCAATGTCACAGGCTATTTGCTCTTCCAGCATAAACGGCAGAGCCTGTTCCAGCTTACGATTCCATTTTGCCGGTAAATCAATTGTTTTTAACTGCACGCTAGAGGCTGGCAGCAACACTGCAACCGAGCGGCTTTGTGCTTTTTCGCTTAGCTCACCGAGCAGTCCGGCATGCTCCAGCTCACCGCTGGCAATGATCTGTGCATCTTGCACCGACCAGACCAACCAATGAACAGGCTCTTGTTGTGAGTGACCCACACGGATCATCAATTTTTCTGACACTAAACGCCTCCAAATTTACGCGCTAGGATGCTCGCCCGACCCTCTTTTATTTCGATTATTGAGGTCAGGCGAAACAAACGCTCATCGAACTGAGCCTTTGCTCGTAACTTAAAATAATTGCTTGAGATAGTAAAAATTTTCTCGTTCTTTTGCTTATCTGAAGCGCCTTGATTTGCGGCTTCAGCGTAAAACTCCTGAATAGAGTCAAAGCCTTTTTCCGGTCGGGCAGAAATAATCGCCTCCGCGCCAGATTGACTTAACCCTTCCATCAACGCACTCAATAACAACGCTTGCTCAGGCTGTATCGTATTGACGTTAATAGCCAGCTCAGTGTTACCAGGAATCACACACACATAAGGTAATAGCTTTTCCATCACTAGCGGGTTAAACCCTTTGATGATCCTCAGCTCACTGACCGACGCAAACAAATTATTCGCTGTCAGATATGGGGTTCTGAGAGACATATATTCATCTTCTTCTGCGCCTGAGCGGAACGTGATGCTGTCATCGTCCAGCCAGTCATACACACTGTCAGCCATCGCTTCTTCGCTTTCTTCACTGGGCAGATCCTCAATGTTCTTCAACAGTTCAAGCAGCGCTTTGTGTGCTGGGTTCGTCTCGTTCCGTGACCCCGTATTCTTCGCTTTGGTCCGTAATGCATTGAGGTTTAAGCATGCCTGTAAGTCAGTGATCTGGCCGCTCAAGGTGCCGTGGTCGACCGGATAAGGCACTTCTTCCAGTGCCCAGGGCTGGCCAAGGTGCACTTTATCTGGCTCATCTTTTCGACTGTCCAGTAAGACTTTCTTCACCAACTCTTCTGCTCCGTAGCTATACCATTTTGCCTGTTGGTGAGTTTGCAGATTGGTCGCTTTTTGCACCTGGACCATCAGGTTCATGGTCATTTCTGTCGCAATCGTCGCGGCCAGGGCCACGATGAATAGAACGATGACTAACGCTGCACCACGTTGAGATCTCACGCTAGCCCCTCCTTTGTCCATCATCATCATTCTGATCGCCGCTATTACTATTATTCCCGTTGCGATTATCATCATCGCTGCTGGCCTGTTTAACCTTTCCGTCGCCCGGAGTTAAGAAAATACGCCGGATAGGCTCAGCATCTTTTTGTTGCACTGTGACGGCGACCGCCAAAGGCAGGGCTTTAATATCCCAGTTATTTTGCCACTTTTGCTTTTCGTCAAGGAATTCAAACTTGAGTTCCTCAACATTTTCAAGGATCACCTGGCTACGAGGTTCTGTACCGTCCAGCTGATCAACATAAATTCGGTAAATACGCTCAAGGTTGTCATCTACAACCCGATATCCGACGGCCTGTAGCTCAGAGCGAGGCAGAAGACTGATCGGATTCGTCCAGCCGTCCCGAACAAAGGCAATACCATCGTACTGGCTGTTTAAATTGTAACGACCATGGAGAATGTAAGTTGGGCTGAAATCTCCAGCTTCATTACGCACCTCTCGCTTGGTCATCTGGTTGAAATCCTGATCCATCAAACGAAACATCGTCTGTAATGACTCCAGTTCAGCCACGGTTTCCTCTGATGCCTCTTTCGCTCTGAGTGTGGTATCGAGGATCTGATGTGTAGCCGTCACGACCATAGCAAGAATAGCTAACGCCAGTAACACTTCTATCAGGGTGAAACCACCTTGCCGGACAGGGATATGCATCTGCATTACCGCTTCCCTTTCTTGTAGATAAAGGTGGTCAGGTCATACACCGAATGTTCACGTTTTTCATCAGAAAAGACTTCAATTGTGACTTTGACAAAAGTCGGATCTGCTGTTGCAAGAGTGGACTGAGACCAATACCAGGTTACTCCGCCCATTTCCTCGTCGCCCTTAAGGCCATTTCTGACTGCCCCTTCTTTGGCGCCAGCACGCATCATTACCAGACGATTTTCCGCAACCCAGGATGCATAAGCCTGCTGCTCCAGCGTACCAATATGATTGATATGCTCACCCGTTGCCTGCATCGCGGCGATACCGGCTACAGCACAGATACTGAGCGCAACCATCACTTCAAGAAGTGTAAATCCGACTTGTTTTGTTCTTGCAATCAGGCCGTTCATGAGTCTTCCGGCTCCTTGCGTAAATTCACCGGCGCCATAAACTCACCTTCAACAAAGTATACAGGCTCACTTTGTTCCTCGAGCTCCAGGCTGAGCTGAAATGCACTCACCTCTCCCGACGAGAGTAGCAATACCTGAGGTATTTTTAATTTCTTAAGTTCCAGCAAACTTTCTTCGTCACCGGAGCCCATCAGCTCGCGCCAGTTGGCCTGCTCCAGCATATTGTCTTGTGCCCAGGCGAGATCTTCTGTGGTAAGTTCAATCTTGTACTCATCCGGATAGTCTATAGCCTGATAAAGTTCTTCCGCATCAAAAGTGGCCCACTTTTCACCGTCAAACACCAGAAACTCAAGCTTTTTCTTGTCCAGATGAAAGCCCAGCTCAATTTGGTTGAGAATGGCAAATTCAGAGGCCATGTTAATCACACTGTGCAGTCGCAGCGCTTCGCGCTCCAGTTCTTCTTCCATATCGTCAGATAAAGTGTAAGTGACCAGATTGACTGAAAAGCCAATGATCACCAACACCATCAGTATTTCGATAAGGCTGAAACCGGCCTGCCGGCCGAGTTTTGGCGAGCGTGCTTGTTGCACACTCGGCTGAACATCTACTGCTGTGCGCATAAGAATTAACGGTCTTCTTCGCTGTCCCAGTTACCCAGGTCGTCATCAGTACCTACTTCGCCATCAGGTCCCATAGAGAAGATGTCGATCTTACCCATCTCACCCGGGCTAACCAACTGATAAGGGTTACCCCATGGATCTTCAGGCAATTTTGAAATGAAGCCGCCCTCTGGGAAACGTTTAGGCACAGGGTCAATGGTGGTTTGTGTAACCAGCGCTTCCAGACCTTGCTCTGTAGTTGGGTATTTTTTGTTTTTAAGCTTATACATTTTCATTGCGTCTTCAATCTGACGAATGTCCAGCATCGCTTTTTCTTTTGCTGCTTCTTCTTGCTGACCCATGATGTTAGGTGCCACGATTGACATGATCATCCCGATGATCACCAGAACCACCATGACTTCTAATAATGAGAAACCGGATTGTTTATTCACGTTATTTACCTCAATGCTGTTAGCGCATGGCAAAAAGCCAAGACGCAGATGTTATTTATGCAATTAATTTGACTACAGACCAATTGCTTTGTTCATCGCCATGATTGGCTGTAGGATAGCCATTACGATAAACAGCACGATAACGGCCATGCTTGCAATCATGGCGGGTTCGAGCAGTTTTAACGAAACGCTGACCATACTTTCGAATTCCCTGTCCTGGTTGTTGGCTGCACGCTCAAGCATTTGTTCCAATTCACCGGACTTTTCACCACTTGCAATCATATGAAGCATCATGGGCGGAAATAGCTTTGTTTGTGCCAGTGCAGCCCGCAGACTCGCACCTTCACTCACATGGGTTGCCGCTTCAGTGACAGCGGCTTTGATTTTTTCATTTTCCAGTACCTGACCAGAGATTTTCATACCCTCTAACAATGGCACTGAACTCGAGGACAAAATACTTAAAGTGCGGGCAAAACGAGCTGTATTGATCCCCCGGCTGATTTTGCCAATGCCGGGAAGCTGCAATAGCTTGGCATCATACCAAAAACGAACCTTGGGCCTTTTCAGTGCTTGTTTGCTCAAAAATACACTACCAAATATCACCACCAGTGAAATCATCCAATACGCCTGCACAAAATTACTGGCGGCCATTACCCACTCAGTAGTCCAGGGCAGTACCTGTTTGGATTTCTCGAAGGTTTTAAGGATTTTCGGTACTACGGTTCCCAACAGAACCGAGACTATTGCAATGGCAAAGATCACCAGAATGGTTGGATACACCATCGCCTGAGTGATCTGGCTACGCATGTGCTGTCGCTGTTCGGTGTAATCAGCAAGACGATTAAGTACTTGGTCCAAATGACCAGACTTTTCGCCCGCCGCGACCATAGCACGATAAAGATTATCAAAGACATGCGGAAACTCAGACATACCATCGGCCAGCGTGTAACCTTCCACCACCTTGGAACGCACAGCCATCAGCATCCGCTTAAGTCGTGGCTTTTCACATTGCTCAGCAACGGCCATTACCGCCGCTTCTACTGGGAGAGAGGACTGTATCAGGGTTGCGAGCTGGCGCGTGATCAGGGCGATATCAGATACCGAAGGCTTGTAACCTCGCGTTAAGGTAAAGCCGCCTGAGCTGGCCGACTTTTCCTTTTCCGCAGCCGGAGACACCTCCAGCGGCATCATGGCTTTTTCGCGCAACATCTGGCGGACCTGTTTGGCGGTGTCCGCCTCCAGAATGCCTTTTTTCTCTTTTCCTTTGCCGTCTAAAGCACGATACTCAAACGCAGCCATTAGCCTTCCTCACGGGTGACCCGCATCACCTCTTCCAGCGTCGTTTGGCCTTTTAGTACCCGCGCACACCCATCCTGACGAATACTCGGACTGAAAGTACGAATGTACTTTTCTACCGACTGCTCACCTTTACCGTTGTGGATCAGCTCACGAATGTGCTCGTCTACTATCAGTAGTTCATGAATACCGGTTCGACCCTTGTAGCCATTGAAATTACATTCTTCACACCCTACTGCACGATAAATGGTGGTTTGCGACCCTTTCTCAACACCTAATAGTTCACACTCGCGATCGTCCGCCAGATGGGCTTCTTTACAATTCGGGCATAAGGTTCGTACCAGTCGTTGTGACAGTACACCTAACAGTGATGAAGACAACAGGAAAGGTTCAACACCCATATCTTCCATCCGGGTAATCGCACCCGAGGCCGTGTTCGTGTGCAGCGTTGACATTACTAAGTGACCAGTCAGAGATGCCTGAACACCGATTTGTGCAGTTTCCAGATCCCGGATTTCACCCACCATCACCACATCGGGATCCTGACGCAAAATAGCGCGCAGACCACGGGCAAAGGTCATATCTACTTTCGGGTTAACCTGAGTCTGACCAATCCCCGGAATTTCATATTCAATAGGGTCTTCGACGGTCAGTATGTTGCGATCTCTGGAGTTGATCTGCGTCATACCTGCGTACAAAGTGGTACTTTTACCGGAACCCGTTGGGCCGGTAACCAGAATAATACCGTGTGGCTTGGCGATAATCTCAGCAAACAGTTCACGGTTGCGCTCGGTCATACCCAAATCTTCCAGATTCAGACGCGCATTGTTCTTATCTAACAGACGCAATACAACTCGTTCGCCAAAACTTGAAGGCATAGTCGATACCCGTACATCAACGGCACGACCGGCAATCCTCAGGCTGATCCGGCCATCTTGCGGTACCCGTTTTTCGGCGATGTCGAGCTTAGCCATTACTTTGATACGTGATACCAGCAATGAAGACAACTTGCGATTCGGCTTGAGAACTTCTTTCAGCACGCCATCCACCCTGAAGCGGATCACCAGCTCCTGTTCGAAAGTTTCGATGTGAATATCCGAAGCGCCTTCTTTGATCGCTTCACTGAGCATGGCATTGATCAATTTAATGATCGGTGCATCATCATCGGCTGCCAGCAGATCTTCCGTTTGCGGCATTTCTTCAGCCAATGAGAACAAATCAACTTCGTTTCCGATGTCTTCCATCATTTGCTGAGTTTCAGAGCTGTCGCGCTGATAAGACGCTTCAAGTAGCAGCTCGAACTTATCGTCGTCCAGCTGCTCCAGGGTAAAGCCAGCCTGGGCAATTCGACGCACTTCGAGCAGCGCATCCAGCGAGGGCTGGCCCTTGTAGTAAACTTTCAATCCATCTGGCTGCTGACTCAGCAACAGGCTCTGACGTCTGGCATAGGCAAAGGGCAGACGCACATGTGATGCCGCTTCTGGTTCCATTGCCTCGTCCAGCGCAAGCGCCGTCTCGTCATGGCCGTCAATCAGTTCCTGTACTGCCTCAGTCATTGTTCTTCTCGTTTTGCTCGTTCAGAAACTCTTCATACGTTGGCGGTAGTACCATCGCATCGTCCCACTGTGGCAGAATTGGCGCATCCTGCAGCGGCATCAAATCAATACCATCTTCACGCTGCTTAGTCTGCTCACCACGGATAAACTTGTACTTAGCATGGCTCAGCTCGTTCATGCTGCGGCTGTCACGAACAATCGTAGGGCGAATGAATACCAACAGGTTACGCTTACGTTTGGTTGTGTTTGTTGACTTGAACAAATGTCCCAGGAATGGAATATCACCTAACAGTGGTACTTTAGAAACACTTTCCTGAACATCTTCATCAATCAGGCCACCCAGGATGACCATACCGCCGTCATCAGCAATTACTGTCGTATTGATAGCGCGTTTGTTAACTGAGATATCAACTGCTGTTGCACCACTGACGCTGGAAACCTCCTGCTCAATAGTCAGCTGTACCGCGGTGCCATCATTGATCTGTGGTGTGACTTTCAGTTTCACCCCCACTTCCTGACGGTCAACCGTCTGGAATGGATTCGAGTTATTCTCACTGGCAGTTGAGCCCGTAATGATAGGTACTTCCTGGCCGACAATCATGGATGCTTCTTCATTGTCCATGGTTGTAATAGAAGGTGTTGCAAGGATATTTGAGTTGGTATCGGTTGAAACGGCCTGGATGATTGCGCCCCAGTCGTTTTTCACCACGCCCATTGCCAGACCATTGATGCCGCCCAGCAAGGAACCCAGCGGTCCTAGGTCACCCTCTTGAGTTTCATCATATGAAGTAGATTTACCTGATTCCGTCCCTATTACGTTCTTAGTAATAGTCTTATCACGAGCCTGCTCAGCAGCCACAGCAAGCGCACCAACCGGCACGGTGGTACCATTATTAAACTGCAACATGCCGCCTTTTTCGGTGATCCACTGCAGACCGAAGTTGATACCATCCCCTTCCTGTACTTCTACCACGATGGCTTCAACAAGAACCTGAGCACGACGGACATCAAGCTTTTCAATGACACTGGCCAGTGAACGCATGGTATCCGGCTGTGCGGTGATAACCAGTGAGTTAGAGTCTTCGTGTGCTTCGATGCTCGTCTCATTTTGACTGCTACGAGAGCGAGTTTTACTACCGCCCTGCGCTTCTTCTTGCAGGGTTTTACTCACCCCTTGCAGCACTTTAACCAGCTCTTCAGCCTTCGCATAATCAAGATAGAACACCTGCGTATTGCCCTGGTTTTCCAGCTCTTCATCCAGACGTTTAATTAATTCAATCGCGCGGGTACGGGCTTGCACCTCACCACTGACTACAACACTGTTAGTACGGTTGTCTGAAACAATCTTAGGGATCAAAAACTCAGGGACCTGGTTTTTACCGCCGTCTTTATAAATTTTTTCGACGACCTGTACCACGTCATCGGCCGTCGCATGCTTCAGGCGTACGATATCAACTCGCTGGTCACCCGCCTGGTCAACCGATTTAATAATATTCACCAAGCGGTTTACCGAGGCTGCATGGCCTGTCAACATCATGACGTTAGCAGAGTTAAAGTTGGTTACGTGACCACCATCTTTTTGGTCACTGAACTGACGAATGAGCGGGCCGAGTTCCTGTACACTGACGTTTTTAACTTCCACAACCCGGGTGATCATCACATCCCCATTGTTGCTGGTACCGTCACCGACTAAAGGCACGTTGGCTTTTTTACCATCGGAGCTGCGCACGACTTTCAGCACCCCAGTTTCCATCTCGACAACTGCATAGCCGTATACTTCAAGTACATTGAGGAAAAACTGATAGTACAATGCTTCATCCATCAACTCATAGCTGCGGACATTGATGTTGCCCCGGACATTCGGGTCTATGATAATGGTCTTGTTGAGGTTTTTACTGATGATATTAATGAATTCGTTAATATCAGTGCCTTTAAAGTTGGCCGCATACTCAACCGCAGAAACAGACAAGGACAATCCAGCCGCAAATAACAGAGCTGCATACTTAGCTAACCCTTTTTTGATTTTTGTGAGGTGTAGCTTTCTACCCATGATTTTTATAACTCCAAAATTATAGTCTTTACAGGCTAAATTGCACATCGACAGTCTGGCCGTCACGTTCAATCGTGATATTGGCATCAGTACTATTTCTCAGCTCATTCATCGCTGACATAGCCTGTTTCATATCCGTGAGTTGGAAGCCATTAATAGCAATGGCGAGATCGTTATTTTTAAGCCCCATCTTCTTAAATAGTTCAGGGTCTTTGCCCGGACGTAAGCGATAGCCAACCAGCTGGCCATTACGTCGCTCAGGCGAAATACGAATGTAGTCGAACAATTTGCCCGGCTCAGCCAGCAACTCATCACGGCGCTGTTTTAGCTCTTCACGGGCTTTGTCACTGATCTGTTTTGGCTGGTTACGGTTAGCAGTACGGCGGGACTGTACCGGTGTGGCAACCTGGCGACTAAACTCAATACCGTCCAGCATCAGAGTTTCGAACCGACCACTGACATCAAGTATGACTCGATCAGGCAGCACCTGAGCCAGTTTTGCACGCGTTCCTTTAACGGGATCCTGCACCACATAGGTTTCCTGCCGACCCTGAGATTCAATAATCGCCAGGCCCGCGGCATCATTCTGGCTAACCGCAACGATACCTGTCAGGCGCACATTCAGTTGCGTTTCAGGCGCATCAGAAATCACCGGCTTGGGCGCTTCAACAACGGGCTTTTCGTTTGCCTTGCCAAAAATATTATGGCCAAGGATGGTTTGGCTGCTTACCGCTGCAGAAGTTTGCGCGTACATCTGCGACTGGGTGGGCAAAGGTTGAGTTTGAGGAACTGGCCAGATCAGCCAAAATAACTTAGCAAAAAGAAATGCGATATACACAACAGCCAAATACACCACCAAGCGGCTAAGCTTCGCATGGGGTAAGTCATGTATTAATTTTTGCAACTGTTGTAGCTGTAATTCCATATGTCATATTCTTATTCTGTTGAGCGCCTCAGTGTACCGCCTCGAATTCGATTCAACAAGCACGCGTATATGAAACTTTAAAGTAAATAGGTACAACTTAGAATACCTAACTGAACACAGTATTAACAGCGATTGTGGCTGAGATGTAACCACATCAGAGCGTGTCCAGATGCTTTTTTTGCCTCATCAAATGTGTTAAATTTCACCGATTAAATTAGCTTTGGGCATTAGTTAACGAATTGTGACAAAAGTCAATCAAGAAAACAACCTAAGCGAAGTGAAAGTACGCCTGGACAAATGGCTCTGGGCGGCACGCTTTTATAAAACCCGCACCATAGCCCGAGAGATGATCCAGGGTGGCAAGGTACACTACAACGGCCAGCGCTGTAAACCCAGCCGAACGGTTGATGTTGGTGCGGTGATAAAATTGGCACAGGGCTTCGATGAGAAGGAGATCACCGTGCTGAAGTTAATGGAAAAGCGCCAGAGTGCGCCCATCGCTCAGACACTCTATGAAGAGTCCGAAGCCAGCCTTGAAAAACGGGCGCAAAACGCCATAGCGCGCAAAAACAACAGTTTTTTTGCACCGCGCCCCGAGCATAAACCAGATAAAAAGCAGCGTCGCGAACTGCTCAAACTGAAATCTAGCTAGGATCTGAATTGATGCAACAAGATTTACTTCATCGATATATTTTCGATCAACTCGATGTACGTGGCGAACTCGTACAAATTGAACACACCTTTAATGACATTATCAGTGGCCATGACTACCCTAAGGAAGTACAAACCCTGCTGGGCGAGCTATTACTTGCGTCCAGCCTGTTGACTGCCACATTAAAGTTTGAAGGCGACATCACTGTGCAATTGCAAGGTGATGGACCGGTCAAATACGCCGCCATCAACGGCGATCACAAGCAAAATATGCGTGGTATTGCCCGTCTGCAAGGTGAAGTAGCAGGTAGCAGCGTTCAGGATCTGATGGGCAAAGGCTATATGGTGATCACCATTACTCCTGATAAGGGCGAGCGCTATCAGGGCGTTGTACCGCTGAGTGGCGAGACCCTGGCTGCCTGCCTGGAAGACTATTTTGTTCAGTCTGAACAATTAAAGACTCGTTTGTGGTTTGCCACTGATGTCAGTGGCGAGCGCGCTAAAGCGGCCGGACTATTTTTACAGGTGCTGCCGGTAGACAAAGCCAAATCTGAAGAAGACTTCGTCCATCTGGAAGCACTCAGCAACACCATTAAAGATGAGGAATTACTTACGCTTGACGCGCAAACAGTTCTGACACGCTTATATCACGAAGATAACCCACAGTTGTTCGAGCCACAGGAAATTAATTTTGTCTGTGGCTGCAGCCGCGATAAAACCATCAGCGCTTTGGTTAACATTGGTCGTGATGCATTACTTGATGATGTTAAAAAGCAGGGCGAGATCAATATCAGCTGCCATTACTGTCTGAAAAATTACCGATTTGAGGAGCAAGATATTAAGGCAATTTTTAATTAGCCAGGCTACTTTTATCAAATTGGAGACAAGCCGCCATTTTGGCGGCTTTTTTGTCGCTAAAAATTGATACCGGTGTCATTTTAAGGTCACATTTCATGACACCGGTATCATTGAAATTATTCGATTTTTTTGACAAATTTATGGCGTTTTACCCTGTTTCAGGGCTCGAATATCTGAATTTCATCTGTTACTATGATTTCAGCTTTTGGTGAAACTTCTCCAGAGCTATCCCGTTCAATTCTCACATTTAGGTATAAACATGACTTCAAGCGCTACTCGTTTTGTCGATTTAACTGCAGCTGAACTTGTCGAACACGCCATCCGCCGTGGTGAAGGGACTTTGGCCGCAAATGGAGCTTTTGTAGCAAAAACTGGCCGCCGCACAGGGCGTTCACCTAACGACCGTTTTATCGTTAAAGAGCCAAGCACAGAAAATGACATCCAATGGGGTAACGTTAACCGCCCATTCGATGCAGACAAATTCAACGCGCTGTGGGCCCGTGTAGAAGCACACGTGAACAGCAACGACCACTTCGTCTCTCACCTTGAAGTGGGTTCAGATCCTGAACACTATTTACCCGTTGTTGTAACAACAGAAACAGCCTGGCACCATATTTTTGCCAAGAACATGTTTATCGAGCCTGAAAAATACAATGCAGCTGATTTACCCCAATGGCAGGTGATGAATGTACCTTCTTTCGTTTGCGACCCTGAGCGCGACGGAACAAACAGCGACGGTACAGTGATCATCAACTTTGCAGAGCGCAAAGTGCTTATCGCAGGTATGCATTACGCCGGTGAAATGAAAAAGTCTATGTTCTCTGTACAAAACTTCCTGTTACCAGCGAAGGGCGTACTACCTATGCACTGTAGTGCAAACGTAGGCGAAGCAGGCGACACCACATTATTCTTCGGTTTGTCTGGCACAGGTAAAACAACTTTGTCGGCAGATCCTAAACGCTTCCTGATCGGTGATGATGAACACGGCTGGGCACCTGGCAGTGTTTTCAACATTGAAGGCGGTTGTTATGCAAAATGTATCGACCTGTCGCAAAAGAACGAGCCGGTTATCTGGAACGCAATCAAGTTTGGTACCATTCTTGAAAACGTAGTTTTGGATGAACAGCGTGTTCCTGATTTTAATGACACTAGCCTGACACAAAACACTCGCGCAGCTTACCCGCTTGAGCACGTTGAAAAACGTAAAGTAGAGAACCGTGCAGGTGAGCCTCGCGCAGTGGTTTTCCTGACTTGTGACGTGAGCGGCGTACTGCCACCGGTATCTATTCTGTCTGAAGAAGCCGCAGCTTACCACTTCCTGAGTGGTTACACTGCAAAAGTGGGTTCAACAGAAATTGGCTCAACCTCAGACATCGAGTCAACCTTCTCAACGTGTTTCGGCGCACCTTTCTTCCCGCGTCCGGCAGGCGTTTACGCAGAGCTTCTGATGAAGCGCGTGCGTGAATTCAACTCAAAAGTTTACCTGGTTAACACCGGCTGGACTGGCGGTCCTTACGGCATTGGTAAGCGTTTCGATATCCCAACTACACGTGCTGTGATTGACGCTATCGTTAACGACACACTTGAAGGCGTAGAAACACAGCATATTGAGGCGTTAAACCTGGACGTACCGGTTGCAGTACCAGGCGTAGACAGCAAGCTGCTTAACCCAGTCAACACTTGGGAAGATAAAGCGAAATATGCTGAGTATGCATCTAAGCTGGCTGCAGACTTCGAAGCCAACTTCGCAAATATGATGTCTCTGAAGCCATCAAATCAGCTGGTCCTCGCGGCTAAGCAGACTTAGATTCAGATTCCTTTATCAAAAGCGCCCCTCGTTGGGCGTTTTTTTATACCTGAATTTAGTATCGAACTGAAATCGAGCGCAGCCTGACTAAAACAGATTTTTAAGCTGTTTCCAGGCTGTGGCGAGAAGCTGCCTTAAGGTCACCGGGATCACGGTAAGTAATGCCACCCCTTCATCAAAGTTAGGATTCATTGCACAGTAATGGGCTATTTCTGCTTTGTCACTGGCTTTAAACTGAGCGACTTCCACAGCCGAATAACGTGTTTTTCGCCCTACCAGTTTGAGACACAGTAACCCATTCACGTCACACTCAAGCCCAGTCGGATTTAACGCCTGATACAACCGAGACTCCGTCGATGAGCCTGTTGTGGTTGGGTAAACAGTGGCAATGTTTTTTGCCATGGCGCGGAACATGGCAGGGCTAAGCATGGTATCTGCATATAACAAGGTGCGCCAGGGCCGGCGCATATAAGCCTTGGTTACCTCAAGAATAGAAAAGAAAAAGTATTGTTCTTACCCCGAAACTGCGGTAAAAACCCGGCCGATGCGCCAATCACGCAAAATGCTTGATGGCTGTCATCAAAGGTTAGCAAACAGTATCCAGCCAGTTCCCCAGCCTCACTGTAATAGAGTCTCAGCCGCCGATGAATTGGCCCCGCTTGCTCAAAGTAGTAAGCAAAGTACTCGTCAGGTTCTATCCCTTCAAAGCACTGCGCAATGATACTAAGCAGCTGAGCTTTGGTTGCTGCCCCCAGACAGCCAGGCAAATACGATAAGTCGCGCTTATTCACTGGGTTTTTGCTGCTCAGGTACACTATTCATGGAGCCGAATTTTTTCGCCACCGGTAGCATAACTTCAGCGCTCAGGCCGCCTTCTTTACGGTTACGCAGCCGGACTTTTCCACCATGAGTGGATACTATTCGCTTAATGATAGCAAGGCCTAAACCACTTCCCTCACTACCACGAGCCTGATCTCCTTGCTTAAATGGCTCAAAGAGGGATTCTAACTGTTCTTCGGGGATCCCAGGCCCCCTGTCCTTAACCTTGATAAAGACCGCTTTGTGACGAGCGCTGAATTCAGTCATCACCTCTATCTTATCCTCAGAATAACGGATGGCATTCTCAATCATATTGGTTACCACGCGCTTCAGTGCAACATGGTTCATCATTACAGCAGGGATATTTGCCGTCGTCGTCAGAACGATTTCTCTTTGATGCTGTTGTTCAGCATGCACCACCTCTTCAACAACCGCATTGACATCATCCAATACCATTTCTGCGCCGTTATGATGCCTCAGGTACTCAATAAACTGATCGATGATGGCATTCATGTCTTCAATATCGTCGATTATTCCTTCTTTTAAATAGGCTTCCTCATCCGACATCATTTCCGTCGCTAAACGAATACGCGTTAGTGGCGTTCTTAAATCATGGGATACCCCCGCCATCAATAAACGTCGATCGTTCTCAAGTTCTGCGATCCCTTTGGACATTTTATTGAAGGCACTCGTTACTTCGATAACTTCTGTGGAGCCATGTTCAACCAGGCGGGTAGAAAAATCACCGACTCCAACCCGACTGGCCGCAATCTGCAAGGCCTTAAGTGGCCGATTCAGGTGCCGAGCGAACAACCAGCCTCCGAGTACGCTTAAAAAGCCGATACTGGAGAGATAAAATACGAGAAATTCCATTTTAGTTTCAGAGAAACCAGTAAGTGGCACCCGAACCCAGTAACCCGGTGCCTGAGGCGCTTCTACCCAATACACAACGGGATCACCCTGGCTGATCCGCACCCGGGCAGACCCATTGAGCTGCTCAGACATACTGCGTGATAGCAGAGTATATTCCTTTGCCTCTCCAAGCCCATTGCGGTATGCCTCGCGCTGCGACATGACCTCAATGCCTGTGATCTCAAAAAATTTTTCCGATAAAGCAGAGTCAACCTCAACGCCTTCTTCCCAATCAATGAACACCGTTTTGACCTGCTTGGCAAGCATCAGGTTAACCTGCTCAAAAGTCGGTTTAAACACGTACAGAGTCACCGTAATGTAGGAAACAATTTGATTGATCAGCAGCAGCGCACCGACAAAAAATACCGTCTGTCCAAATGCACTGCGAGGCAGGATACTCATTTACTTCTCGCCGTCCGGGACAAAAACATAACCCAGGCCCCAGACTGTCTGAATATAACGGGGGTTAGAGGCATCTTCTTCAATCATTCTGCGCAAGCGCGAAACCTGAACGTCAATGCTGCGCTCCAGTGCGCTGTAATCTCTGCCACGGGCCAGATTCATCAGCTTGTCACGACTCAGCGGCTCTCTGGGATGGCTCACCAGCGCTTTTAACACAGCAAATTCGCCGCTGGTCAGAGCAATAGTTTCGTCACCTTTTTGCATTTCCCGAGTTGCCAGGTTGAGTTTGAACGCACCGAATTCGACTTCATTTTCTTCGACCGCAGGCGCTCCCGGTACTTCTTTAGCACGGCGACGTAACACCGCCTTGATCCGTGCTAATAACTCACGCGGATTAAATGGCTTAGGCAAGTAATCGTCTGCTCCCAGCTCCAGACCAATGATCCGGTCAACTTCATCACCCTTTGCCGTCAACATGACAATGGGAATTTCATTTTCTTTTTGCCTGAGACGACGACAGATAGATAAACCGTCTTCCCCTGGTAACATGAGATCCAACACCATCAGATGAAAGTTTTCGCGTTCCAGCAACCTGTCCATTTGCTCAGAATTGGCGGCACTGCGAACGATAAAGCCCTGCTCAACCAGATATCGTTCCAGCAGGCTGCGTAAACGCATATCGTCGTCAACGACTAACACTTTAGTGGTTTCATTCCCCATTGGCATTCTTCTTGTTTCTTCTCTAGTTGATCCTAAATATAATTGAAATTAAAGCGCTTAGACACCATAAACACAGAATAAGATTGTTACCGAACGTTACAAGTGTACACCCTGTTTGGCATTGCAAATTGCCCGTTTCGTGACATTGGTATGCATCCGGATCCGGAGTACACTAAACACTTGTAGTCGTTTCACCTAAGTATGCACAAGATGAAAACCAACCTAATTACACCTGAAGGCTATCGAAAGCTTCAGCAGGAACACGATCACCTTTGGTTTGAAAAACGCCCGGAAGTGACCAAGATAGTTAACTGGGCAGCAAGTTTAGGCGATCGCTCAGAAAACGCCGACTATACTTTTAACAAGCGTTTGCTACGTCAAATAGACCGCCGCGTCCGCTATCTGCGTAAGCGCCTGCCAGATTTAAAAATTGTAGAGTACTCGCCACAGCAACAAGGTAAGGTATATTTTGGTGCCTGGGTCGAAATCGAGAATGACGATGGTGAGGTTAAACGCTTTCGTATTGTAGGACCGGATGAAATCTACGAGCGGAATGATTACATCTCTATCGATTCTCCCATGGCAAGAGCACTACTCGGGAAGTCCGTTGATGAGGAATACAGTGTAAAAACCCACAAGGGGAGATGCTTTGGTACGTCAATAAGATCGATTACACGGCCTGACCACATCCGTTCCAGATATGATATGATGACCGCAAATGCTGGCCAAGAAACAGAGTTAGCCAATTGAACTATATAAGGATTTTGCATGAGCAATATCTCAGCCCGTTTAGCTGCTGAGCTAAACGCATCACAACAGCAAGTGGATGCTGCTACCGCGCTACTGGATGAAGGTGCGACCGTTCCGTTTATTGCCCGTTATCGTAAAGAAGTAACCGGTGGCTTGGATGATACTCAGCTGCGCTTACTCGAACAGCGCCTGGGTTATCTGCGGGAGTTAGAAGAACGTCGGGCTTTCATCATTAAGACCATTGATGAGCAGGGCAAGCTCACTGAGCAGCTAGCGGCAGAACTTAAGCAGGTACAAAGCAAAACCGAACTGGAAGATTTATACTTACCCTACAAACCAAAACGCCGTACCAAGGGCCAGATTGCCATTGAAGCTGGGCTTGAGCCACTGGCGGATTTACTGTTCAATGATCCTGATCAGACACCTGAATTGGCGGCCGAAGCCTATATCAATGTCGACAAAGGCATTGAGGACAGTAAAGCCGCACTGGATGGTGCCAAGTTCATCCTGATGGAGCGCTTTGCAGAGGATGCAAAATTACTCAGCAAGTTCAGAAACCAATTAAAACAGCATGGCTACTTACAAAGTCGTGTTGTTGCGGGACAAGAAGACGCTGGCAGTAAATATCGTGACTACTTTGAACACGATGAAAAACTGTCTGGGGTCCCGTCTCATCGTGCGCTCGCAATGCTCAGAGCACGTAACGAAGGGATTCTGCAGTTGTCTATCAACCCGGAACCACAAGCAGAAGACCCCCAACAATATTGTGCCCAAATGATAGCGGATCACTACGGTCTGGATGTGTCGGGCCGCGCGGCAAGTAGCTGGTTAATGACTGTTGTGCAGTGGGCCTGGAAAATCAAACTGGCCACGCATCTTGAGAATGAAATGCTGGGTGCTACCCGTGAATATGCTGAGCAAGGCGCCATTGATGTCTTTGCCAAGAACCTCAAAGATCTACTGATGGCGGCCCCTGCAGGGCCTCGTGTGACAATGGGGATCGACCCAGGTCTCAGAACCGGATGTAAAATTGCCATTGTCGACAAGACGGGTAAGTTGCTGGCAACCACTACAATTTACCCACATGCACCACAAAATCATTGGGATAAATCTCTGCGCACACTGGAACAACAATGTCGTCAGCACAAAGTGGAACTGATTGCCATAGGCAATGGCACGGCCTCTCGTGAGACAGACAAACTAGCTGCCGAGCTGCTGAAAGCCGCCAGTGAACTGAAGCTCACTAAAGTCATGGTCAGTGAAGCAGGCGCATCGGTCTACTCTGCTTCGGAGTTTGCCGCCAATGAATTTCCGGATCTGGATGTCTCGTTACGTGGTGCCGTGTCGATCGCTCGCCGATTACAGGACCCACTTGCTGAACTGGTTAAAATTGAGCCGAAGTCGATTGGTGTGGGCCAGTATCAACACGATGTATCACAAAGTCAGCTGGGCCAGACGCTAACGACCGTTGTAGAAGACTGCGTAAACTCGGTTGGTGTCGATGTCAACACAGCCTCAGTGCCTCTGTTAACGCGTGTGTCAGGGTTAAATAAAACGTTAGCCACCAATATCGTTAAATTTCGGGATACCAATGGCTCATTTAGCAACCGAAAACAGCTGAAACAGGTAGAGCGTCTGGGGCCAAAAGCATTTGAACAGGCTGCGGGTTTCTTACGTATTGCCAATGGTGATGATCCTCTGGATGCCTCAGCGGTTCACCCTGAGGCCTACCCTGTGGTGAAAAAAATCTGCGGTAGCAAGTCACTGGATGTCACCGCACTGATAGGTAACAGTGATGTGCTGGGCAAACTGGATCCTGCCGATTATGTCGATGACAAATTTGGTGTGCCAACCATCACTGATATTCTGGGCGAACTGGACAAGCCAGGTCGCGATCCTCGTCCCGAGTTTAAAACGGCTCAGTTCAAAGCAGGGGTAGAGACCATTTCTGACCTAAAGGTTGGCATGACCCTTGAAGGCGTCGTCTCTAATGTTGCTAACTTTGGTGCCTTTGTCGATGTTGGCGTACATCAGGATGGACTCGTTCATATTTCAGCACTGACGGACAAGTTTATCTCAGATCCACGAGAAGTGGTTAAGGCGGGTGACATTGTTAAAGTTAAAGTCATCGAAGTAGACGTAGCCCGTAAACGGATCAGCTTTACCATGCGACTAAACGATGAGATCCCGGCAAGTGCAGGACAAAAACAGAGTAAGCCCGCCGCGCAAAAACCCGGAGGCAAGTCTCAACGACCAGCACAGCGAAAAGACACTCGACGTGACAATCGTCGCGACAACGGCAACGCAGCAATGGGCAATGCCTTTGCTGAAGCCTTTGCCAAGCTGAAAAAGTAATTGCTGACACACACAACGACACAGGCCCGCATAAGCGGGCCTGTGTCGTTAAGCTGATTAGGCTTATTTGCTATTTAAATTACCACCGACAGCTGAGACGCTTCTTTGGGCTTGGCAACATGACCATAAAAACCTTCTATTCTCAGTGCCCGTGACGCTATTTCAGGATCCCTGTCGATAGGCAGTGCTACCGCGAATGGATCTACCTCTTCTTCCAATCGCGCGGATTCAGGTTGCTGCTCGCTTAACTCATCTTCATTCAGACGACGAGTTTGATATCCCACAACGCGATTGTTGTTTTCATCCGCTTCTTCACCACTGATAGATTGTTTGGCAAGGTCAGCCTGAGCCTGTGCAATTTTGGCCGTTGCATCAGCTGCGATAGCTCTGTCTGCACCCGAAGGCTCTGCCGGCGCTAACGCTGCTGCACGAACCGTTTGCATTTTGTCTATGGTTTCACGCGGATCCCCGGTGGGTGCTACGTCAATCATCACTTCACCACCGACAGCATAATTGTTGCCGTCCGGACCGCGTTGATATTCATAGCTGGGCGACCCTGCATACTGACCACCCACTCTGGCATGTGCTTCTTCGTGCAGACGCACTTCCCGATCCCGGTCTTTTAGCTCTTGTAGCTGAGCTTGCTCTGCTTCCAGTTCCGCCTGTTCACGATCGCTTAGCTCCTGCGGGTCTTGCTGCTCCTGTTGATTGCCCTGCTCACCTTGTTCCCCCTCCTGACGCTCTTCAATCGTCTTACCATCTTTAAGCTGACCTGTACTATCGTACAGGCCGGAATCATCGGCAGAAAAAGTTTTTTGTTTTTCACCGTCAGATAGCGGCTTGTTTTCAGTAAACGCAGGGGAGACCGGCGCAGGTTTTGGAATAACCTCGCGGAGTTGATTGTCACGTTGCGCCGTCTCAGTGTAGACGTTCGCCGTGTTTAGGTTCATCGCCGGGGGTGGCGTTACTATATTCATTACACTTTAATATCAATCAAAGTACCCAATACTTCGTCAGCTGTACGAATAGTCTGCGCGTTCGCTTTGGCATTAAATTCCGCTACCTTTAGGTCGACCACGGCTTCATCTAATCTGGGGGGTTGTCCCACAGGTGCAGTGACGCCTTCACTACTGGATGCGCCCTGCAGTTGCCGTTGCTGTGCAACCTGCTGCTCACTTTGCTGGTCCAGTGTTGCCTTATTGATATCGGCTGCGGCTTGCTCGGCACTTTGACGGGCAAACTCAAAACCCTGAACACCTGCATTGAGGATATCATTGACTGCCATATCTCGCCCTAAAGTTAGAAAATCTCAACCTAATTATTGCTCAATTTATAGACGAAATAAAGTAAAGGCGGCAAAAATTTGCCGCTTTTTCCATTGTGGAAAACTAAAGAATTGATTTTAAATGAGTAACAAACTCATCTTTATGGGAAATAAACGGTGCATGTGATGCTTTGGGAAAGGTAAACGCCTTGAACTGCGGATTGAGTGTGGCCATTCGCTCAATCACATCGCTCGGTACCAGTGCATCGAGGCGACCAAACAGCCCGAATACAGGCTGACTGAGTGCAGCAAAATCAGCGCGGTAATCACAGTTTTGTAATGCATCCAGCCCAAGGCTGAGTGCTTTGGGATGCGCAGCTGGTAGCTGACCTAACAGCTGACGCAATTGTTTAATGTCATCCCGGGCATGTTCGCTGCCCATAGCCTGAATCGCAAGAAATCGCTCGATGGTTTTGGCGCTGTCATCTGCCAGTGCTTGTTTAAACCCTGCCAGCACTTTCGGTTTAATTCCAGGCCAGTCAGGCTGCTCCACAAAGCAAGGATTAGATGCCACCAGCACAAGTTTGGCAACTTTTTCCGGATATCGATGCGCCAGATTAAGGGCCACAAGTCCACCCAGAGACCAGCCAACCAGCACTGAGTCATTGCCCAATTGAGCTGCAATGTCATCTGCAACCTCATCTAAGGTGGAGATGTGTTCAGGAAATGCCGCGCCACCAAAGCCTGGTAAATTGATCGCACGAACGGGCAAAGCCTGCGTCTGCTGAAGCTGTTCAACACTCAGCTGCCATACTTGTTTATTCATTCCCCAGCCGTGCAGTAGGACAATTTCGCTTTGCATTAACTCACTTCCTCAACCAAACTTGTCGCTATGATAGCGATTCAAGGATGGAAAGCAATGTCATTATCCCGTGTAATCACACAGACTCTGTTCCCCTGCCAGTGTGCTTGTTGCCGCAACCCAACTGACACCACAGGCCTGTGCCCGTCATGTCTGGAAGCCCTGCCACTTTTCTCTCCCGCGGAGGGGAATCTGTTATTACGCCCTGATATACAAGCACAATTCAACTTGCCCGACTGTGATGGACTGATAGCCTGTGGCTGGTATCGTGGTGCCCTAAAACGTTGGTTGTGTGATTTAAAACTGCATCAGAGGAATCATGCAGCCTGCTTGCTGCGCCAGGTCATCACGCACCAGTGGCAGTGTTACTGTGAGGAGCAACTGATTGAGGCTGATGCCGCTATTATTATCCCTTTGCCTAAACACCGCTTGGTCAATCGTGGCTTTAATCAGGTGATGCAGACCTGGGGCCGAGTACTTGAAACCCAGCTATCTATTCTACCCGTTTTATCGAAACGCATAACCCGAGCCCAGCAATCGCTAAATCGCAGGGCTCGATTGCACAACCAGCGTCAGGCTTTTACCTTATCAGAAACGCTGGCTGGCAGGCGTATTTTGTTGGTTGACGATGTGATCACTACAGGGGCAACGTTAAATGCTGCCGCCCAGCTCTGTCGTCACGCTGGCGCTGAACAGATCTGGGCATGTGCTACGTGCCTGACACCGGCCTAATGAAGCGCGTGTGCGAAAAAGAGCGCATTATTAAACAATCTGCTGCTGCCATACCAGAAACCGCGAAAAACAGGGTTGTCTGTCATCGCGATGACCACTCCATTTCCATAGCTGTCAGCGACCAGAGCTGCTGATTTTGCGATTTGTGAGACATTTCGCTCATCGGCATAACCCGCCAGTAACGGCTGCTGTTGATACACAGCTACGTCCAGGAACGGGGCTTCATTGGACTCAATAACCCAGGTGCTATTTTTGAATACTGGTAAGGTGTTGTTCTCAAAACCAAAGGCCAGTGGATGGGACACATCTAATTCAGTCCCAAAAATGGCACCTGCAATACGTTGTTGTGCGGCCAGTTGCTCTTTATCTTCAAAGCGCAGCCTCTTAGTATCAAACGCCGCGCGCATTTCTTTGCTACCGATGGCTTTGGCATTGAGCAATTGATGCTCTATCAGCCACTGCGCTCCGCGCTTATGACCCCAGATCACACCACCTTTTTGAACCCAGCTGATAATGGCAGCTTGTGCTTTTTTGCTCAGCGCTGAATAGCGTCCATCAGCCAGCACAATGTGGCTATAACGACTCAGATCAACCCGCTCAAGGCGATTTAACTCTATGATACTTGGCGCAATCCCTACATGCCTGTCGAGGTGGTACCAGACTTCACCCACTTCATACTGACTGGTGCCCTGCCCTCCTACCAATAATACTTCAGGCTTGCGTAGCGGCATCATTCGACGAGAACCTAAATCGATACCCTGAGGCGTCAGACCCGAGCTGATGGCTGTAAGTGGGATACCGAGTTCCATTGCCTGTTTTATCAGCACGTGCTGCCAGTCATCCTGGTTTTGCAGTCCCGCAGGGATCACTATCGTGCCGGCATCAAAATGCTGCTCTTTGTTTTCCAATCTGGCAGTGAATGACTGCAATGCAACACGCGCTTCCAGCCCTTGTGTCAATAGCTGGTTGAGTAACTTGGGTGCCAGATAATGCTGCCATGAGAAAGCATAAGCGTACGCTTTGCCAGGCAGGGGCTCTGGTTCACTCAAGGCAGCCGGCTGCCACTGGGTGTCACTGACATTCAGACCCCAGCTGCTGGTGACCTGTGCAAAGTCCAGATCGTACGCATGTGGCAAGGTCCATCCCGATACATCGTAAAATGTATTGTCTTTAAAATGCGTTTGCTCACTGAACATAGCCAGAATGAGGCGGACCTGAGGCTGCGCCAGTGGGATGTAAAGATCCCCAGCTTTAAACAGTTGCGCTTTAATCTTCAAGGGTTTTTCCAGTCGATACGCCTTCACCTGGTGCTGGCTCAGTAGCTCAACAAACTGCTTTAATCGATAAGGATCTTTACCGGCGGACACCACATACCCCTGAAAGTCTTGTTGTTTAGCTTCTTTGAGGGCACTTGAATAAAAGTGCTGCTGGTAATCAAGTAGTGCCTGACGGTTCGCAGCCGCTCCCTGAATTGTTGAAAATGAAGTGATAAGCTGATTCTTGATCGTCTCTGGAAAGGTCAGCAAACCGTTAATGGTCTCTTGTGCATGACCACGGCTACTGGCCTGCTCAAACAGAATGCCCACTGATCCATTGATATCTGGATAGGTTGACCCTTTGCCATAGTAAAAGTCGTCAAAACTTTCCTGAGTAAAATATAGCTGACCGGTCTGGTCCAGTGCATCTGCATGAAACTGACCAATGGCCGCAGTTAAACTTTGGTTGCGCTCGGGTGTCAGTGGATGCGTGCGCGATGGGATCCCAGGCTGGAAAAAGTAGCTTGAATTAGGACCCATTTCGTGAAAATCAGCTAAAACATTAGGCTTCCACTCATGAAATGCTGCGATCCGTGCCTGAGATTCTGGGTGCTGCAACAACAGCCAGTCCCGGTTTAAGTCAAACCAATAGTGATTGGTTCTGCCTGAGGGCCAGCCTTCAACATGCTCTCTGTGTTGAGGATCGCTTGACAGTACCTGACCGCGGTGACTGTTGGCCCAGTTAGCAAATCGTGCCAACCCGTCTGGGTTCAGTGACGGGTCTAGCAATATCACGGTATCGCGCAACAAGGCATCTATTTTCTCCCCCTGAGCAGCCGCCAGGTAGTAAGCCACCAGCATGGCCGTGTTACTGCCCGATGGCTCATTGCCATGAACACTATAACCAAGCCAGACTATGGCCGGCGCCTCTTTGCGAGGCTGTGGCTGTTCAAACGCGCTCAAATGTGCTTTTTTTACCGCCTCTATGTCTCTAAGCCTGCTTTCATTGGTAATGGTCAGCAATACCAGTGGCCGATGTTCATGGCTGTGACCTATGGTCTTTATTGTTACCCGCGGGCTTGTCTCTGCCAACTTGCTTAAGTAGTGTACCAATTGCTCCGGACGCACATGCCACTCTCCGACTTCATACCCCAGCACCTCATGTGGTTTTGGAACGAGTGGATCAAATTGTTGTGTGTCATCAAAATAAAAACTCAGTGGCTTAGCGCTGAGTTGCAAACTCAACACACACAGCACGATTAACAGTCGATACATAGTTACTCCATCTACTCCGGCAATTATTAACCAGCCAGTACGCTAGCAATGAGGCTCAAGTTGCTGCAAATTTTTACGCCCAACACTAGCTACAACAAGATGAGGGGAGTATCATAGGGATTAACCGAGTAATTTAGTCAAGTATAGCGTAGATTATGATCACAATTTCAGAGACAGCTCAGTCACACTTTGCCAAGCTATTGGCCGATCAAGCCGATGGTACAAACATTCGCGTATTCGTCGTAAACCCAGGTACAGCTCAGGCTGAATGTGGCGTTTCATATTGTCCAGCCGATGCCGTTGAAGACAGCGATATCCGCTTACCATTCAATGGATTTGATGCTGTTGTCGACGCAGAAAGTGCCCCCTTCCTTGAAGAAGCAGAGATCGACTTTGTCACTGATAAAATGGGCAGCCAACTGACCCTTAAAGCGCCTAACGCGAAAGCGAAAAAGCTTAGCAACAATGCGTCACTGGAAGAACGTGTCGAGCATATGCTGGTGACTGAGGTAAACCCTCAACTGGCCAATCACGGTGGCCAGGTCAGCCTGGTTGAAATCACAGCTGAGGGCATTGCCGTATTACAATTCGGTGGTGGTTGTAACGGCTGCTCTATGATCGATGTCACACTCAAAGAAGGTATCGAAAAAGAAATGATCGCCAAGTTCGAGGAAATCACCGGCGTCCGTGATATCACCGAGCACTCACGGGGCGATCACTCCTACTATTAAATCCGTATGCGGCATTTAATATATCGCTTAGGGTCGCACCCTAAGCGTAGCCTGCGATTCTTCCTCTCTGGGCTGGCCTTATTTGTTCTGAGTATGGTGCTCATTGCCTTAGGCTATTTTTATCAGCCCTGGCTGCAACTGCCTGGAATGATAGTTCTGGTACCCGCACTGGGTGTTGCCGGTTATGGTTATCTGGGTATTTTCGCTAATCGTTTTTCTCAGGTGCTATCGGCACGAGAATCTGCTAAAGCAGCAGCCAAAAAGGCCTTTGAGGAATAATACAGATCCCTCATTCATTAATCTAATTCAGTAACTGCTGCCTGACACTCAGCTGTCGATATTTCAGTATCAGAGTCAGCCCCCTCAACCCCATAAAACAACTCATCGCAAACCATAAGCCATGATTCCCCCAATGCTGAGCAAGCCAGAACGGTACAAAGAACCCCAGCACAGCAGACAATAACATACTGTTGCGCATTTCTTTTGCGCGGGTCAAACCTACGAAAACACCATCAAACAAAAAACAGCTTGTTGCAATCAATGGAAGCACTATCAACCAGGGCAAATATACTTGCGCAGTATCGATAACAGCAGGAATATCAGTCAATAAACCAATCACAAACGAACCAAAAAGCGTAAATATTCCAGTATACAACAATGCAAAGCAACCAGCCCAGATACAACTGATCCGAACCCAGCGCCTTAACATAAACAGATCTCGGGCACCTTTTGCCTGCCCGACTTTCGCCTCGACCGCATAGGCAATGCCATCCATCGCAAAACTCACCAGCATCAGGAAGTTCAGCAACACCGCATTGGCAGCCAAAATATCTTCTCCCAATCTTGCTCCATAAAAGGTCATAAAGCTAAAACACAACTGCAGCATGAGTGAACGAATGAAAATATCACGATTCAGGTGCAGCAAACGCTGTACCTCTTCTCGGTTAGGAACTTTGAGCTGCCACTGCCAGCCAGCACCGTTCAGCACCTTGCGAAGCAGACAGCAAGACAATACCAGTGCCGAATAGTCCGCAATCACTGATGCCCAGGCGGCACCTGCAACGGCAAACTCCAACACCACCACAAACAATACATCCAGCACTATATTGACAATATTAGTAAACAGCACCACATAGAAAGGACCACGCCCGTATTGCATTCCCAACATAAACCCAAGCATCACCAGGTTTAACATGGCCGCTGGCGCACTATAAATTCTAATAGAGAAGTACACCTCAGCTTGCTCAAGCACCTGAGGCGATGCCCCGGACAACACAGCAATGAGTTCAAGCAACCACGGCGTACACACTATCAACAACAACGCAAATGCCAGAGCAAAGCTCATACTGGCCGAGAGTGATTGCAGCGCCCGACCTGAGTCTTGCTGACCATATGCCTGGGCAATCTCCCCCGTGGTACTCATACGCAGAAAACTAGCCAGCCAGAACAGCAAAGCAATACTGCCAGAACCCAGGGCTATCCCGGCAAGATAATATGCATCACTCAAATGACCAATCACTGCGGTGTCAACTAACCCTAACAGGGGCACCGAGATATTTGATAAAATCATCGGAGCAGCAATAGCAAGCAACTGAAAATGGTGGGAAGTATGCGCTCGATTAAGTGGTTTCATGTATTAGTTCTTATACTCGTTTTATTCAATACCCGAACAGGCCTGGCCGCGGTCATTCTACAATATCATCATGTCAGTGAAAAACTGCCGGCAGTGACCAGCGTCAGTGAAGCAACTTTTCGCCAGCACCTGAACTTTCTTAAATCGGAGCAGTTCTCAGTTATTGCGTTAGATGAACTAATTCAGCAGCTACAAGCGGGAAAAACCCTGCCGCCTAAAACAGTCGCCATCACCTTTGATGATGGCTACCTGAACAATATGGAAGCCGCCGCACCTGTACTTGAACAGTTTGGCTACCCTTATACAATTTTTGTTAATCCTAAGCTTATCGATGAAAAGAAAGGCTACGTCATGAGCTGGGAGCAGCTACGACAACTGTCAAAACGCGGCGCATTAATCGCCAACCACAGTGCGCAACATGACTATTTACACCTCAAAAAGGCAGGAGAAAGCCAGGCGCAATGGCGTAGCCGGATCCGCCAGGATTTGGTTTGGTCACAAGCCAGGATCAAAGAAGAAATAGGTCATGACTTACCTTATATCGCTTATCCCTACGGCGAGTTCGATCGTCCTTTACAAGAGCTAGTCGCGGAACTTGGCCTGGTTGGGATTGGGCAACATTCCGGTGCCGTGGGGCCAGACTCAGACTTTACCCGGCTGCCACGATTTCCTGCATCCGGCATTTATGCCAATTTAAACACCTTAAAAACCAAACTGTACTCGCTGGCCTTTTCACTTGCCAAAACTGACTATCAGGACTCGGTCACGGTTAATCGGACCCCATCAATCACACTGACTTTTAAAGAGATGGATTTCTACCAAAACCAGTTTGCTTGTTTCGTTTCAGGTTTAGGCAAAGCAGATTTAACTTGGCAGGGAACAAAGACAGTGACCATTACAACCACCAAACCTTTACCGAATGGCCGTTCGCGATACAATTGTACAGCACCGTCTAAACGCTTTAGCGGGCAGTTCTATTGGTACTCGCAGCCGTGGGTTATTACTGACGCTTCACAGCGTTAAGCAACTCCATTGTCACTTTAGACAAGGGAACTACTTTCTCAGCCGCCTGGAATTCAACGGCGGCTCGGGGCATGCCCCACACAACTGATGTGGCTTCATCCTGTGCCAGTGTTTTTGCCCCAGCCTCTTTGAGACGTAACAAGGCTGCCGCACCATCACTGCCCATACCGGTTAACAGGCCTGCACTTACTTGCTTTGCCCATGGCAACAGAGAATCGAACAACACATCAACAGAAGGCCGATGCCGATTAACTTTTTCACTCTGGCAGAGTTGGCATTGCAGACGCCCACCTTTTTGAACGATTTTAAGGTGCATATCTCCCGGTGCAATAAACACATTACCGGGCATAAGGACATCACCGTCCTCTGCTTCTTTCACATGCACATCACAACAACGGTCCATACGCAGCGCAAACGAAGTACTAAACACGGGAGGAATATGCTGTGCTATTACAACGGGGGACAATGTTTGGGTAAACGTACCAAAACTTCACGCAGCGCTTCGGTACCACCGGTAGATGCGCCTAATGCCAAAACAGCGCTGCTTTTAAACTGTGTATGCTGAGAGACCGGCACTTGACTGGCATCTTTTTCTGCACGAAAAGCGTAGAGGTTGGCCTGGCGAGCAATTCTTATTTTCTGATGTAGTTTCTCCGCGTAGGCATTAAGTTTTTCAGCGACATTTGAAGTTGGCTTGGCAATAAAATCGATCGCTCCCAATTCAAGCGCCTCCAGTGTCGCGGGGGACCCCTGTTGCGTTAAGGTCGACAGCATAATTACGGGCATAGGACGCAATCGCATAAGATTTTTAAGAAAGCTCAGCCCGTTCATTTTCGGCATTTCTATATCGAGCGTTAACACATCAGGGTTCAACTGCTTGATCATGTCTCGCGCCTGATAAGGGTCTTCTGCAGCTCCAACCACCTTAATATCATCTGCTGCCTCCAAAACCGCCGTTAATATAGCTCTGAGAGATGGGGAGTCGTCAACTATCAATACCTTAATCATGCATTCCCTCTAAAACAGCTCAATATCAGTTTGTTTGCCTTGCTCTTCAATATCATGCAGATATTTGACCTCGCGTTTTTCAATGGTGTCATTGTGCATCTGGCGTAGCTTTTTAACCTGAGCTTTGCCGGTTTGAGGGTGAAATACCACCTTTCTTGGCCATGGGCCGCCGACATCATGGGAAACTAGAGTGAGCTGCTCTTCCTCGACATAGGCCTGTGCAAATCGAATGTTGCCATTACCTATGTCAGTCATCGAGCTGATGATTTTCCCTCCACCAAACAATTTTATTTTCAGGTTTTCTCGCCTGGCACCATTTTTAATCACTTCGTTAATCAGGTATTCCATCGCCCAGTTCCCATAGCGACAATTAAGGTCGTCAGCATGGATTGAGGAGGAGCCTTTTACGCCAGGTAACATAAAGTGGTTCATTCCCCCAACACCTTGTCTCTCATCATAGATGCATGCTGCAATACAAGAGCCCAAGACAGTTGAAATCAGTTCGTCGCTTTTAGACACATAAAACTCTCCTGGCAGCACTTTTGCCACCACAGCCCCCCGACCAGAGTCCCAGAACCGTTTTACATGCTCAAAGCCACGTAATACTGGCTGAAACTGATTCATATCTGTGCTGCCTTTTGATACATAGTTTTCCCCAAGTTTTTAAACTCCAGATGCTCCTTGCCCATTGTCTCGGAATGGCCAATAAACAAATAGCCTTGCTCTGCCAGCAATTGGTAGAAGTTTTCAAACAATCTGTCCTTTGTTGCCTTGTCAAAATAAATCAGCACATTACGACAAAAAATCACATCGAAAGGACCTTTCATAGGCCAGGGCTCAAGCAAATTTAGGCGCTTAAAGTACACACTTGCCCGCAACTTATCTTTTACTCTGTACTGAGTTCCATCTGGGCTGCACATAAACCACTTTTTTAAGTGCTCATTGGTCAGGCCGGTCACAGAAGCACTGTTGTAGATACCCTCTTGCCCTTTGTGCAAAACATTGGAGTCCAGATCAGTTGCCAGTACCTTTACATCCCAGTCCGTTGGGAACGCATTGCTGATTGTCATAGCAATGCTGTATGCTTCTTCCCCAGTAGAGCAACCAGCAGACCATATCCTGACACGCCTGTCTGTTTTATGCCTCTCCTTTAGCTGAGGGATCACTTGTTGATGCAAAAAATCAAAGTGGTGTGACTCACGAAAAAAAGAGGTCAGGTTTGTCGTGATGGCATTTATAAAGTGGCTAAACTCAGCATCCGTATCTTCATTTAGGAATTCAAGGTAGGCAGAAAAAGAGCTTAATCCGTTCGCTCTCACCCTGCGTGCAAGCCGCGAGTACACCATATCACGCTTGTGAGGCCCAAGCACAATGCCACATGTTTCATAAACGCGTCGAGAGATGCTGCTGAAGTCCTCGTCGGTCATCAAAAATTCTTTCATATCTCTGCTCACTCATACGCAGTGAAGTCTCAACTCCCGTGGCCTGCTATGCCATATGCTATCTCTGTAAATTACTCCGGGTGACAAAGACCTGTTTCCAAGGCGGAGCTGCACCCGTTAAAGCATTGCAGCTCCGTAAAAGTTATAACGAACTCTCAGCGATTAAAACTCTTCCCACTCCTCAGAGTCGTCTGCAAAGCGATTGGCAGTTGGCTCCAGCGGCTGCCGTGCTGGACGATTTTGAGGAGCCGATAAGCCAATCGGTGTACGGGCCTGGCCATTGGTCGGTTGAGTTTGCTCAGGTATTGCTTGATGAGTAACAGGCGCTTCACCCACTTTGAAAAAATTCAACATATTACGCATATCATTGGCCTGCTCCGCCATAGACTCCCCAGCAGCGGACGCTTGCTCAACCAACGCCGCGTTTTGCTGTGTCATTTCATCCATTTGCGTGACCGCTTTATTAACCTGTTCAATCCCTGAACTCTGCTCTACCGACGCATCAGCTATATCGGAGATCATATTTGTCACTCGCCTGACTGACGCAACTATTTCTTTGAGCGTCTCACCCGATTCATTCACTAACAGCGTACCATCTTCAACCTTGCTAACACTGTCTCGGATCAAATCTTTGATTTCTTTTGCCGCACCCGCCGAACGCTGGGCCAAGTTGCGCACCTCGCCAGCGACTACAGCGAAGCCACGCCCCTGCTCACCAGCACGCGCAGCCTCAACTGCCGCGTTCAGGGCCAGCAGATTTGTCTGGAAGGCAATTTCGTCTATCACACTGATGATATCCGCAATCTTCTTACTCGCATCATTGATGGCAGACATGCTTTCAACCGCTCGATTAACCACTTCACCACCGCGAGTTGCCTTTTCACTGGTTTCTTCGGCCAGTTCATTTGCCACTTTGGCATTGTCAGCATTCTGACGAACTGTGCTCGTCATTTGCTCCATGCTTGAAGCTGTTTCTTCAAGGGAAGAAGCCTGCTCTTCTGTGCGCTGGCTTAAGTCAGCATTACCTTGTGATATTTCCTCTGCACCACTGGCTACTAACCCAGCAGAGGCACTGATCCGCTCTAACACATTGGTTAGCTTGTCAGCCGTACTGTTCGCGTCTTGCTTCAGCTTATCAAACGCGCCCTGATACTCCGCTTCAATTCGCTGTGTCAGATCTCCTCTAGCAAGGGCATCAAGCATGTTGCCGGTATCCGCTACCGCACAATCGACGCTTTCCAATAAGCCATTCAGGCCCTGTGTTAAGCGTAAATAGAAGCCCTGCTTGTCACCCTCCTCCAATCTGGCGGACAGATTACCTGCCCGAGCCGATTCAACGACGGTATTCACTTCCTGTTCAATGGCGACTTCAGCGGTTCTGTCTTCCCACTCTACGACGGTACCCGCACGTTCACCTGTGTCTGTAACGATCGGATTGGCAACCAATCCAAAAGTCCGCCCCCCCACTTTAATCTCTGTTTTATAGGGTTTAGACAAGGTTTCCAGTAGGCGTCTCTGATGCGCAGGATTGCGATGGAATACATCAATGTTTTGTCCGATTAGCTGACTACTGTCGAAATTAGGTAAATCCTTGCGCAGATCTGGCTCTGCGTTTCTCATCATCTCAAGTACAGCCTGATTCATATAAACTATCGTGTTATCTGAATCAGCTATCATGGTATTGGTTTGCACGTTATCAAGCGCTCGCCGCACACGTAAATTTTCACTGGCAGTCTGGCGCGCTTTTTTCTCTTCAGCCAGACGTTCTGTTTTATCTTCCCACTCCACCACAGTACCGATACGAGTTCCGTGTTGATCAAAAACAGGCGTGGCAATCAGGCCAAAGTTAAAGCCAGCAACAACAATATTTGTATTGTAGACATCTGACAGTTTGTTTAGTAAACCGCGCTGATGTTGAGGATTAGCATGGAATACATCAATGTTGGTGCCTATTAGCGTATCAGCATCAAAGTTAGGCAATACCGTGCGCAGTTGTTCTTGGTTTTTACTGAGCATCGCCAGCACAGACTCGTTCACATAAACAATATTGAGGTGCTCATCTGCCAGCATCACATTTGCCTGACATACATCCAGAGCTCTGGAAATGCGCGCATTTTTCTCAGCTAGGTTTCTATGCTTTTCTTCAGCCGCCAGCCACTCAGTTTGGTCTTTCCACTCCACCAGCGTCGCGATTCGCTGCCCGTCATCAAATACAGGTGTTGCAATTAAGTCGAAAGTCAGACCCGCAACTTTGATCTGGGTTTGATAGGTTTCTCGCAAATTGGCCAGAATATTACGTTGATGACTCGGGTTTTTATGGAAAGAATCAATGTTGGTGCCAATCAGGCTTGCAACATTAAACCCAGGTAGTTCAGCCTGTAATTGTCGTTCATTCGCGCTTAACATGGATTTGACTGAATCGTTTAAATACACAATATTCAGGTCTTTGTCCGCAACCATAATATTGGCTTGGCAACTCTTTAAAGCCAGCAACAGACCCTGTGTGTGATCAGATTGTTGTTGCGCTTCATGAGCCACATTTAGGGCTTGAAATAATTCTGGGAAGTCAGTGAGATCCATTGCGTGCAAAGCACTCTGGTCATCCATAGACACATGGGGCAAAACACGATACACGCAGCCGAGTTGAGCGCCTAACGCTGACAACGCCATTCTTAGATAACCCAACGCAATCACAACACCGAACACAGGCAGGGCTATCGAAAGCATCTTCATTTGTTCAGAACCTGTGCCCCCGAGCTGGAGCCCAAGTATGATACTGACAATCAAGATCGCCCCTGCAATTAAGATTTTATTATTTAAACTACTTTGAATACTCTGACTACTCATCTCAGCCCCCGTTGCTCTTAACACTGCTCTTATCGTGTAAATCGAGCACTTTCTTCAGATTTAGTAACACCACCATTTTTTCCCCAACATTGACTAACCCGTGCACGAACTGGGCGTTCTCAGAATCCTGGAAGTCAGGTACATCTTTCGCTTTCTCTTCGGAGATACTGTACACATCAGACACAGCATCAACGACAATCCCCATCAACTTGGTTTGCTCTTTTAGTTTCACCGAAACCACTATGACGACCGTTAGCGGACCATAGTCGATATGTGTAATACCAAAACGCTGCCGTAAATCGATAATAGGAACTATGGTGCCACGTAAGTTCATTGCTCCCTTCACATAAGGTGGTGAATTGGGGATCACGGTGACAGGCTCCCAGCCTCGAATTTCCTGGACAGCTAAAATATCAATGCCGTATTCTTCTTGATCCATCATGAATGTCAGAAACTGTTTTTCATCACTCTCGGTGTCCAGTACCAATTGTTGATTTAACTTTGTATGCTCTGTCATGCCGTGACCACCTCGTCCGCCTTCAGGTCAACAAGTAATTCAGAAGAGCCAGGCCGTCTTAGGCCGCTCAGCTTGATTAATCCACTAATATCTATGATCAAAGACACCGTTCCGTCACCCAAAATGGTTGCACCTGATATACCATCAACACGTTGGTAATTGGCCTCTAAACTTTTAATGACGACCTGTTGTTGCGCTAGCAAATCGTCAACTAGAATGCCAACCTTATAATTGTCATTTTCAACAACAACCAGTAAGGTTTTATCGAGCTCTTCTCTGGCCCCTCTATGATTGAAAATATCGTACAAACGCAGTATCGGGATATATTCGTCACGCAAACGCAACACCTGCAGCCCCTTGCCAACGTTGCTCACTTTGGCAATATCAATTTGTAACGACTCAACAATAGAGATTAAAGGGATAATATAAGTATGGTCAGCAACCTGTACGAGCTGACCGTCTAAAATTGCCAGAGTGAGAGGCAGACGAATTGTAAAAGTAGAACCAACTCCAGCTTCGGAGCTGACCTCAACAGATCCATTCAATGCCTGGATATTTTTACGAACGACATCCATTCCGACACCGCGCCCGGAGATTTCACTGACATTGTCCGCAGTGGAAAATCCCGGCATGAATATCAGCTCGTTAATTTCGTCAACTGTGAGCTCATCCATCTCCTGGATCAGCCCGTTTTGAATGGCTTTGTTGCGAATTTTCTCTGTATCCAGGCCTTTACCATCGTCCATTATTTCGATAACAATATTACCGCCTTGGTGAAATGCGTTTAGTGTGACGGTCCCAACGGGGTCTTTGCCTTGCGCGATACGTTGCTCTGGGGTCTCTAGCCCGTGATCCAGGGAATTACGCACCAAGTGGACCATAGGATCTGAGAGCTTTTCCATCACTGTTTTATCCAGCTCAGTTTGCTCCCCAATCAACTTAAGCTCCACTTGCTTATTCAATTTTTGTGAGATGTCTCGCACCAGCCTTGGAAAACGGCTAAAAACAAAGCTTATCGGCAGCATACGAATGCGCATCACATTTTCCTGAAGGTCACGCGTATTATGCGCCAGCTGTGCCAGACCTTCCTGTAATGCTGCGATACTGGACTCCGTTATTTCCTGCTCGCCGATCTGGCTTAGCATCGCCTGTGTGATGACCAGCTCACCCACCATATTAATCAGTGAATCGACTTTATCGATACCCACTCGAATGGAAGTCGTGCTGGGATCCGCATTTTTTCGGGCATCTTTAACTGGTGGTGGCTCTTTCTTTATTTCCTGAACAGGCTTTGTAAGGGCTGGGCTGTCAGCCTGCGGCTCGGGTTCACTAGGGGGATGTTGCGTATCGCTTTCAGAAAACTCACTGGCGGGTTCTTCGAACAAACCTCCACATTGAACTATGGTGATCTCGGCATCATCCTCAACCCATTCGAATATTTCCCGAATTGCCCTCTCTCCGCGCGTCGTCGTAAGAAAAAACCGCCAATACAAATAACAATCTTCAGGATTTAGTTGCTTAAATTTAGGCAGCTCATCATGCAATGCTTGCGTTTCTAATTCACCTAGCTCAGATAACTCTGAGATCATAAACAAGGGTTCATTACCCGTTTTGAACAGATAAGGTAGTGGCTTGAAATCGATCTGGAAGGTGATCGGGAGGCTTGTAGCTTCTTCAGGTACGCTGACTTCTTCAGTCTGACTGCTTGTGGCATTGTCGCCATTGAGAATGGCTTCAAAACGCAACTTTAATTCATTCGCATCCTCTTGCTCAGGCTCCTGCTGTGCTTGTAACGCCGTCAACATAGCACGCAAGCAGTCTACGGCCTTGAGCAGCAAGTTTACGTGCTCTGCGGTAAGCTGGCGTTCTCCATTGCGAATTTGATCAAGCAGCGTCTCAAGTACATGCGTGAAGTCAGAGACAGCCGTAAAGCCAAAGGTGCCACTGCCACCTTTAATAGAATGTGCAGCCCGAAATATGGTGTTGATGGTTTCCTGATCTTCTTTTCCTGGTTCGAGGTTTAGTAGCTCGGACTCCATCGCATCAAGCCCTTCAAAGCTTTCTTCAAAAAAAACGTCGAAAAACTGACTTAAGTCGATACTCATGGCGGCACCTCGTAAGGGTTAACGAATTACTTTTTTCAGTACAGCCAGTAGTTGTTCCGGATTAAATGGTTTCACTATCCATCCTGTCGCACCTGCTGCTTTACCTTCACTTTTTTTGTCCAACCCAGACTCTGTGGTCAGCATCAGAAGTGGCGTGAATTTATAGTCTGGCAGATTACGCAGCTCTCGTATTAATGTAATACCATCCATCACAGGCATATTCACATCTGAGATCACAGCATCAAACCCTTGTTGCTTAGCCAAACTGAGTGCTTCACTGCCATCCTTAGCTTCTACCACATCAAAGCCTGCTTTTTTCAATGTAAAGCCAACCATCTGACGCATCGAAGCAGAATCATCCACAGCTAAAATCTTTTTCATAATGACCTCTTAATTCGTACTACTGATAGATAAAAGTTCGGTTAACCCTAGTTTCTCAACAGATAAAGACAATGCAGCACTTTCGCCTACCCACATGATCTGCTGCTCAATATCCAGCAAATACTTTTGCAGCGCACACAACAGCTGAATTGAAGCTGTGTCCGCATGCTGTATTTCACTAATGTCTAAAGAAATGGCATGGCCAGCTTCGAGCTCAAGCAACAACTGTTGATGTAACTCTTCAACCTGGTTTATCACAAGTTCTGAGGGGAGTTTAATCATGTGCCTTGCACATTCCTTGCAAATCTTATTGATATGAATAGATTAGACCGTGACCGTGAAATTGCCATATTTATAACGGAAAAGAAATAATTAATTATTAAATTCAGTGACTTTACTCAGTTTAATGATACTTGGATACGATTACTTTAAAATCTTCTATGAGTTTCTCGGCATTGATAACAGGCACTTCTCCAGCCTTGAACTCTGGTTTAAATATAGCCTCCAACTGTGCCTTTGGATTAATCAATGCAATGGATGCACTATGATCAACATAATATTCAGGTTCATCACTGTTATTAATGGCATAGATCAAACCAATGTCACGAACAAATGGAAATAAAACGTTATGCGATGCAGAAGCTGCGACAAACCTGGGATTGAAATAGTCGATATACTGTTTGCGTTTTTCCTGAGTATCACGTTGTGGATCGACAGCAACAAACCAGACATTGACGGCCTGGACAGGCTCCAGCGTTGCAGCGATATTTGTGAGCTTAGCCAAGGTCATAGGGCATATATCCGGACAATGAGTATATCCAAGAAACAGCAAGCTCCATTGTCCGGTTAGCTGCTCAGCCGTCAACTCCTGACCATGTTGATCTTGCAGGACGAACGGCTTAAGTTTCCGCGGCTCTTCATAATGTACGGCAAATTCTGATACTTTCGGTGCTGGGTGACACCCACTTAACACGGCCAGCACTAAAACAAGAGGAAAAAGGGTTTTCATACCAGTGCTCTGTCTACGAATAATGAGACAAAGAGTAACAGTAAATACCAGATAGAAAAACGAAAAACTCCCATGGCCTGTTGCACAGTGTGATCCACATACAGGCGTACAACCAAAAATGTAAAAACCCCGTTGAGGATGCAGGCCGAAGCCAGATACACAAGCCCCACCATACCAATCAAATAAGGCAACACACATACCAGGGATAACAACAGCGTGTAGACGATCATGCATAGCTTAGTAAACTGTATCCCATGTGTGACGGGTAGCATGGGGATCCCCGCTCTTGCATAATCCGCTTTGCGAGCAATCGCCAGCGCCCAAAAATGAGGCGGCGTCCAGGCAAAAATAATCATAACCAACAGCCAGGGTTCAGCTGCCAGAGTCCCAGTCTCGCTAACCCAACCGAGCAATGGCGGTAACGCACCTGCAAGCCCACCAATCACAATATTTTGCGGTGTCATATGCTTGAGAAATACAGTATACACAACGGCATAACCAAGCAACGCCAGCAAAGTCAGTACCGCACACAACCAATTGCTAAACCACAACAGGCCTATGGTCCCTGTCGTTGCCAGGCTGGCAGCAAAGAGCAGCGCTTTAGATACAGAGAGTTGCTGCATGGCAAGAGGCCGATGTCGTGTTCGAGCCATTTTACTGTCTCTATTGCGGTCAACGACATGATTGATGGCCGCTGCCGACGCAGAGATCAGGCCAATTGATATTAAGCTCATTAATTGCTGGCCATAACTACGCCCTAAATCAGGTGCAAGAGCAAGACCCACCCAGGCTGTCAGCACCAGCATCAAAACCACCTTGGCTTTGGTAATCGCCAGGTAAGGCTTCATACCAGCAAAAAGATCAGGAAAAACAGACCCGAGTTGTTGTACGCTCATAGCCATACCTTACCCCCTGGATTGATAAAAAAGTAAATAGCACACCCGAACCAGTGACAGTAATAAAAGTGCAGCCATCACGTTATGGAACAGAGTCAACAACAGAGGGAACTGCCAATGCACAATTGCGCCACCCAAAAGAACCTGACACGATACCAAAATAGCCGGGAGCAAAATAACAGGCTTTACACTTAAATCTGGAATACGCACATAAAGCCTCCAGCAAAGAAACAAAATGGCGACTAGCGTTACCATGGCCCAGATCCGATGGACCAGATGTATGGAAAGACGGGTTTCAAAAGGTAGCACACCAAACTCATAGCTGGCAGAGGAATGTGGTAATTGAAACAAGCTATTCAGCGAGAACAACTCGCCATTTTCACACAATGGCAACCCACGGCAGTGCGGCGCAGCATAGTTTGCTGCCAGCCATCCACCCAGCGCGATTTGTATTATCAAAACTACGAGTACACAGAGCGCTATCACTTTCAGGCCTGATAAATGCGCAATAGTGACGGCAGGCGGCTTATTGGTTTTGAGCCAGAGCAGAGTCAACAGGCTGAGTATGGTAAACCCGCCAAGCAAGTGCCCCATTACGATCAATGGCTGTAAGTTCATAGTCACAGTCCACATACCCAGCAGCGCTTGAAACATAATTAATACAACAAGCACAGTAGACAAGCCTTTGATCCCTTTACTATAGCTAGGGTGACGCAGTGCTAAAATGAAAATCGCGGCAACGACTAACCCTAAACCACCGGCAAAATACCTGTGTACCATTTCAATCCAGGCCTTCTTCTGGTGTACTTCGCTATCGGGAAACTTTTGTTGTGCCGATTTAAGTTCATGTGCTTCATTAGGCACCGTCAAAAAACCATAACACCCTGGCCAGTCCGGACATCCCAGACCTGCATTACTGAGTCGAGTGTAGGCACCTAAAGATACAACCAGTGCTGCGAGCAACGCTGACATCATAACCAGCTTTTTAAATCCCTGCGTCATTGACCACCTCCAGAACTGCTTCGTTCATAAGACAAGAGTTTTTTTAGATCTTTAAGCAGGCCTTTGAGCAATACTCTATTTGCGGTTTGGTCCTGCTGTGGCAAATATTCCAGTACGACCAAACCACGCTTGTCGACCAAATAAAACGCCCCCGGTGACAATACTGGCGCTTCCGGTATTACACTGGCCACTTCGCTCTGACCTTCGCCCAGCAACAAGAGACCAACTTGCTGACGATGCTTTCCCAAAGCAACAACTAGCTGGTCCATTAACTCTGACTGACCCAGACATGCCTGATTACAATCTCCTGGTTGATTCAATGCAATAAACCAAGCTTTGTGCACTTGTTCTGGTACATTCAGTCTGATTTCCTGACCTAAAAACCGCCCCTGATTGGTCGTCGTGTCTGGTTGCCATCCTGACCTGAGTACGAGCCAGGCAGCAAGCAAAGGTATGATACAACACGCTAAAAATAATCCTGGAACCTTACTCATCATGCTTCCTTTTAAAGGCAAAATAGGGAATGATCATCGCCGCAACGGCCAGTAACAACCACTGTAATGCATAGGCCCTATGTTTTTCCGGTCCCATCACCACCGCCTCATAATGAGGTTGAATTGCCGTAGTAACGGGGCGAGAAACATACGCGAGCATGGGCGAAATAGAGCGCTGCGTCTGAGAAACAAAAAATGTTTGATCTAGATATTGGAGCAGTTGTGGCTGCGCTGCATTTAAATCGGGCTGAGTTGCCAGAGTAAATCCCGCCCACTTACCGATTTTGAACTCAACGTCGATTGTTTGTTGTAGAGCAGGTAGCTCAACTTCTGGTAATACCGTACGACTTTGTGTCGCAGGTACGAATCCCAGATTAACGACCAGCCATTCATCGCGGTATTCAGGGCGAAACAAAGCCACTACGTCATAGCCTGGTGATCCGTTGACAATCTGGTTGTCTAGCAGCCAGTAACGTGATTCGTCAAAGTATCCACGTATCCGAAACTGTTTTCCCTCGAGCGCCGCCTTGTTTTGCAGATCAGCAATCGCATTAAACTCACGTGGTGCCTGGTCGCTATGTCGCTTCTCAATCAGGTATGATTTCTGGGCTGCTCTTTGCCATTGCCACACAGAGAGGGCGAGGCATGTAGATACCACGACACTCACTGCCAAAATTGTGCAATATGCGCTAACCTTTGCTCTACTTATACTTATCTGCGTCATATGCCATGCTACTCAAGTTAATTATTATTGTTTTGCTTTTCAGCATCATTTATAACCTGTTTCGAGCTTTGATCATTATGCTCAAAGGGGATCAATCTGGTGAATCTATGTCTCGTCTCCTCGGTAAAAGGGTATTTTTTTCGGCAAGCGTGTTACTGCTTATTGTCATTGCGAAAGGGTTGGGCTGGCTCGACTTCAATCCAGCCCCGAACGCTATAACACATACACAAACACAAACAAGCACAGCCAAACCACATCCACAAAATGCCAGTACCACGCACCCGCCTGGAACGCAAAGTGATTATGTGCGCTGAAATGGCCTTTCATCACCCTTAACCACACCACAGCTAAAATAATGGCACCGAGCGTGACATGCATGCCGTGAAAGCCTGTGAGCATAAAGAAGGTGTTGCCGTAAATCCCTGCATCTAGTGTTAATCCCAGATCCTGATAAGCATGTATGTATTCCTCTACCTGAAGTACAAGGAACCCAAAGCCCAAAAGAATGGTCAGCCCCAAAAATACTTTTACTTTGTTTCTTTGGTCCTGCTCCATTGCACTGTGCGCAAAATGCAAAGTAACAGAAGAGACCAAAAGGATGATGGTGTTTATAAGTGGTAACCCCTGCCAGCCCATTGCCTGCGTCGTGTCTCCACTGGGTGTACTCAATAGCGGCCACATCGCCTCAAAGCTGGGCCACAGTATTTCGTGCGTCATAGCATTGTTACTTGCGCCACCAAGCCAGGGAACAGCAAACATTCGGGCATAAAATAAAGCACCAAAGAATGCAGCAAAAAACATCACTTCCGAAAAAATAAACCAGGCCATGCCCTGACGGAAAGAGCGGTCCATTTGCGCCGAATATAAGCCTCCTTGTGACTCATGAATGACGTGTCGAAACCACCCGGCCAGCATAAACAACAGCAGGCCAATTCCCGCATACAAGATGAACTGACCACCAGGACTTTCCATTACTGTTAACCCACCTCCTACGGCTACACCAAACAGCGCAATTGCCCCCACAATGGGCCACGGGCTTTGCTCTGGTACATAGTATTTTTCGTAACCACTAGCCATGACTTATTCCTCGTATTTGTTGATACACCGCGGCCTGTATGCTCTGAGCATAGTCTTCGCTTACCGTGCCATCTATGAGATTCATTGCCGGCTCGCCATGAGCGGCCGCTTTTCTGTCTGTGATGTCATAGAGCGTATATGCGAGTGTCAGCTCTGCAATGTCATTGGGCAGTTCAGTATCTACATAAAAGCGCAACGTAAACGACATTGTTT
The DNA here is from genome assembly GCF_004014715.1 of Pseudoalteromonas sp. R3. Taxonomy (NCBI): domain Bacteria; kingdom Pseudomonadati; phylum Pseudomonadota; class Gammaproteobacteria; order Alteromonadales; family Pseudoalteromonadaceae; genus Pseudoalteromonas; species Pseudoalteromonas sp. R3. The sequence goes on along the minus strand of NZ_CP034835.1, from coordinate 332,786 downwards.
GGCGAGCTTGCATACTCTGCTGGTCAAAGCAAAAACAAGCGAGTTTATGCAGATACTTAGCTGCCATACCGGGCGAAACCGAAGGAATTGCCTGCATAATCCGAGCATCACTACTTAGATTTTCGGCTGTGAAGTTCACTTCGGTTAACGTGCCAGGTGTTACCGTTACCTGATAAGTCGCCGCTTTCACTTTGAAAGGTGCCTGCCCTTGGGTGTGGGTCGTGAAACTGACATCAACTCGTCTTGCCAAATCTTGCTCTTCGCTTGCTTCAGCTGCTGTCAGCTCTACTTTCCCATTCAAACCGGTTATATCGCAAAACACGTCGTAAAGCGGTACCAGTGCAAATGCAAATGCAAACATACCCAAAACCAACAGCACAAGTTTTCTAAGCAACGGGGTATGCATCACTTCACCTCAGGGGGGTACTGAAAGTGTGGTAAGGCGCTGGCGAGGCAACCTCCCACTCTAGCCCTTCTGCACCATCCCATACTTTAGCAGGCGCACGCTGACCACCTGCGATACACTTAAAGACCACAGCCACGAACAGTAGTTGTGACAAGCCAAATGCAAACCCCCGATACTGATCAAAGCATTAAAATCCGCAAACTGCAGAGCATAGTCGGGATCCGCCTTGGCATCCCTGCCAACCCGACAAAGTGCATAGGGAAAAAGAGGATATTTACACTGATAAGAGACAACCAAAAGTGCCATTTTGCCAACGTCTCGCTATACATATATCCGGTCCACTTGGGTAACCAATAATAAGCTGCAGCCATAATAGAGAAGACCGCGCCAGTCACCAGCACATAGTGGAAATGAGCGACCACAAAATAGGTATCATGATACTGAAAATCAGCAGGGGTAATCGCTAGCATCAATCCAGAGAAACCGCCAAGCGTAAACAATACGATAAATGCGATAGCAAACAACATGGGAACTTCAAAACTAATTGAGCCACGCCACATTGTGGCCACCCAATTGAAGACCTTTACACCCGTAGGCACAGAAATAAGCATGGTCGCATACATAAAGAAGAGCTCACCTGCCAACGGCATCCCTGTGGTAAACATGTGGTGTGCCCACACAATAAAAGACAACAATGCAATGGAGGAGGTCGCGTATACCATAGAAGCATAACCAAACAGCTTCTTTCTTGAAAAGGTGGGTACTATAGTCGAAATCACGCCAAAGGCCGGTAAAATCATAATGTATACTTCTGGGTGACCAAAGAACCAAAAGATGTGCTGAAACATCACAGGGTCACCTCCCCCTGCTGCATCAAAAAAGCTTGTGCCAAAATACTTATCTGTCAGCACCATAGTCACCGCACCAGCAAGCACAGGCATTACCGCAATCAACAGGAAAGCAGTAATCAGCCAAGTCCATACAAACAGTGGTAGCTTCATCCATGTCATACCCGGAGCGCGCATGTTGACTATAGTCACAATGACATTAATTGCCCCCATGATGGAACTAACACCCATAATATGAACAGCAAAGACAAATAATGCGGTGTTATCGTTACTATAAGTCGTGGAGAGTGGCGCATAGAATGTCCACCCGAATGCAGGGCCGCCGCCTTCCATAAACAACGATGCGAGCAGAATAAGAAAAGCAAAAGGTAATATCCAAAAGCTCCAGTTATTCATGCGTGGCAGTGCCATATCGGGTGCACCTATCATCATAGGTACCATCCAGTTTGCTAGGCCAGTAAAGGCAGGCATGACAGCACCAAACACCATGATCAAACCATGCACTGTGGTCATTTGATTAAAAAAGTGTGGATCAACAAGCTGCAAGCCTGGCTGAAACAATTCAGCCCGAATGACCATGGCCATACCGCCGCCGATTAAGAACATCAGTAAAGAAAAGAGTAAATACAAAGAGCCTATATCTTTATGGTTAGTCGTAAAAAGCCAACGCTTAATTCCGGTTGCTGGACCGTGGTGACCATAGTCGTGCTCTTGTTCAAGAGCAGCCTGCTGTGTACTCGAAGTCATTTGGCTTCCTCCTGTTTGTCATCAAGGTAGGCTTGTATTTGACTAGGCTGGATGACTTCCCCGGTATCATTCCCCCAGCTATTTCTTTTAAAAGTGATAACTCCCGCAACTTCTTTTAACGATAGTTGCTTCGCAAACGCTTGCATTGCTGTGCCAGGACGTCCTTCCATAATAATTTCAATGTGTGCCTGTAAATCCCCGGTTACCATGGCGCTCCCCTTTAATGCAGGAAACACACCTTGAAGACCGAGCCCAGTAGGTTGATGACATGCCGCACAATAGGCCATGTAAACACGCTCCCCTGTAGCCATAAGCTCTTCTTTACTGAGCGTTTGGTCAAGCAAGGCAGCCTCTTGCTGAGCAGCTAGTGCTCTTTGTGCTTTTTCATTGGCAAGCCACTCCTGAAACTCAGCTTCAGGTTTAGCTTCTACAACGACAGGCATAAAACCATGATCTTTACCGCACAACTCAGCACACTGCCCACGGTAGGTACCGGGCTCATTCACATTGGTCCAGGCTTCGTTAATAAACCCTGGGTTAGCGTCCTTTTTAACTGCAAAATCAGGTACCCACCAGGAGTGAATAACATCATCAGAGGTCAATAAAAAACGTACTTTTTTGCCTGTAGGAATGACCAGAGGTTTATCGACCTCCAGCAAATAATTTTCTGTTTTGCTCTGCAAATTATCAATCTGTGCTCTCGGCGTAGACATAAGAGAATAAAAGTCCACGTCATGGCCTAAATACTCATAGTGCCACTTCCATTGTGAGCCGGTTACTTTAATGGTTAGGTCGGCCTTATCGGTATCTTCCATCGCAATTAATGTTTTTGTTGCAGGCACCGCCATTGCAACCAGAATTAAAAACGGAATAGCTGTCCAGAGGATCTCGACTTTAGTGCTTTCGTGAAATTGTGCAGGTTCAGCACCTTTAGAGCGTCGATGATGGATCAGAGCCCAAAACATGACGGAAAAGACAATCAGTCCAATCACACAGCAGATCCAGAATATGGTCATATGTAATTGATATACCTGATTGCTAATGTCAGTAACGCCTGTGCGCATATTATAGTCACTTGCAAACGTGAACATACTGACAAGTAAACACATCGCAATTGTGATGAGTTTGGCTATTTTCATTAGACGTCTCCCTCGATTGCTTCAAGTGTGAGAAGCAACGGTTCTTATTATCGGATGACTGTCATTTCACTTGGGTTATCCCATGAGTACTACACGACCATTTAACAACTAGTCAAAATTTAACCGTTTAGCAAGTTTTTATCTGACGCAGATTTTGATTTCTATGGTAGGGAAATATCTGAAAAATAGCTGTTTGTTAGGATTCACTCATACGCTGCAGCACTTGGGATGGCTGAGTATAAGTGTTTACAAGACGTAAAATTCGCCCGACTTGATTGCGCCGGGCGATAGGAAATATTTAAATATCACTGCGGATGACGCCGACGGCCAGGCCTTCGACAGAGAAGTTCTGTTGCTCTAGATCCACTTCAATAGGAGAGAAATCTTCATTTTCAGCATGCAAGTATACTTTTTTACCTAGCTTCTCAAAGCGCTTAACTGTTACATCTTCCTCAACCCGAGCAACGACAACCTGTCCGTTATTCACAACCTGAGTACGGTGCACTGCCAATAAATCACCATCCATAATCCCAATGTTTTTCATACTCATACCATTGACTCTCAATAGGTAGTCTGCGGCAGGATGGAACATCGCAGGGTCGACTGAACAATGACTTTCAATGTGCTCTTGTGCAAGTATTGGCTCACCTGCGGCGACTCGACCAATTAAAGGCAAACCCAGTTGCTCAGGCTCGTCCTCAACTAAACGAATGCCTCGGCTTGCACCAGGAACCATTTCGATTACGCCTTTTTTAGCTAATGCTTTCAAGTGCTCTTCTGCAGCATTTGCACTGCGGAACCCAAGCGAATCCGCGATCTCTGCTCGAGTCGGCGGCATGCCAGTATCCTTAATGAAAACTTTTATAAGTTCAAAAACTTGTTCTTGTCGTTTTGTAAGTGGTCGCATATAACTGGTTTTCCATACAGTGCATTTACTGTGAGTATATACAGTTATCATTTTTTCGCAATGGTTAATCGTTGCTAACCAGTAAAGGAATTTCAGTCATACATTTAAACCTGTTGGTTATTAGATACAATCCTGTTCCTCATTCATTGTGCGCCGTCAATGATTCAGCTGCCAGCCTGAACGAACAGTGTTTTCAACAACTCCTTTGTCATCCCGCACGCGATGCGGGAACTGTTTAAACCAGCTTTTCAGTGCTGAGCAGGCTCGCTCGGGTGTATTTGCCGTACATTCGATGTGGCCTTCCAGTAGCAGCTCCATGCTCTCCCTGCTCTACGATAATTGCCAACAACTCAGTCGCCATCCCGCACGCAATGCGGACGCTGCTTAAACCAATTTTCGGTGTTGAGTAGTTTTATACCAATTTCACTTAATACCTGTTCTATTTGAAGGAGCAAATATGACGCTAACGGCGTTAAAAATTTCTCATTTAGAACAACTAAATAGCAAAATTTTTGCCTTGTTATCGACCCTATTTTCTCGCCTCAAAATAGAACACTTAATTAAACAAATTGGTATTATTTCGGTGTATTTGTCATACGTACGGCGTGGTCTGTTGGTAGATCCCGCATCAAGTGCAGGATGACGGTAATGTAGACCTGCTTGAATGAAGAAATGTCAGCGTTCTCAACATAAATATTTTTAAATCCAAACGCAAAAAAAAGCCCGACTTTTTCGAATCGGGCTTTAATGTACAGGGAGGTACGAATGTCGATGATATTCATGGATGAATGTCTTTCGTCGACCTCTAGATAGGAGCTTGGCAATGGTCCGGTTGGCGGCCAGAGGCCTTAGCGTTCAGTCGGTGGAAAGTGAAATTGTTCACTTTCCATAATCCGCCTTCACCCTACTTTCACATGGACGAAATGAGACCGAAGCAACGCTTCGCAGCTCACTGAGATGAGCGCAAGGACCCATATGGATGTGGTGAAGTAGAATAATGCAGGAGCAATTATCGAGATGCGCGATGGGACCCAGCTTCATGGATGAATAGACAACGCTATTCTATCTACAGCTTCATCGACACCTTTTTAAATCGCACATAGCAAAAAACCCGCTGCATTGCTGCAACGGGTTTGACGTACATGGAAGTACTAATGTCGATGATATTCATGGATGAATGTCTTTCATCGACCTACTTATAAGGCCCTGGCGATGTCCTACTTTCACATGGGAAAGACTCGCCGTCCGCCCCACACACTATCATCGGCCGGGGCCGACCCTTCGGCTATTTCGTTTCACTACTGAGTTCGGCATGGGCGGGGCTGGCCTTCCAGTCAGGTGGTTCCAAAATGCCTCCTACCACGCTAATTTTAATCATAAACGCAAAAAAGCCCAACTCTTTCGAATCGGGCTTTGATGTACAAGGAGGTACGAATGTCGATGATATTCATGGATGAATGTCTTTCGTCGACCTCTAATTAGGAGCTTGGCAATGTCCTACTTTCACATGGGAAACCCCACACTATCATCGGCGCTATTTCGTTTCACTACTGAGTTCGGCATGGAGTCAGGTGGTTCCAAAACGCTATGGTTACCAAGCATAAACTGTTGTGCAAGACGTTTATCAACATCTCACTAAAATCTGGAAAAGCGTATTAAATTCTGTCGTCTACTTTATTTCTTAACTTCTAACAAACAAAACCACTTTGGCGTTGTATGGTTAAGCCTCACGGGTAATTAGTACGAGTTAGCTCAATGGCTCACACCACTTCCACATCTCGCCTATCAACGTTGTAGTCTTCAACGGCCCTTCAGTTAACTCTAAGTTAAAGTGAGAACTCATCTCGAGGCTCGCTTCCCGCTTAGATGCTTTCAGCGGTTATCGATTCCGAACGTAGCTACCGGGCAATGCCATTGGCATGACAACCCGAACACCAGCGGTTCGTCCACTCCGGTCCTCTCGTACTAGGAGCAGCCCCTCTCAATTCTCAAACGCCCACGGCAGATAGGGACCGAACTGTCTCACGACGTTCTAAACCCAGCTCGCGTACCACTTTAAATGGCGAACAGCCATACCCTTGGGACCGACTTCAGCCCCAGGATGTGATGAGCCGACATCGAGGTGCCAAACACCGCCGTCGATATGAACTCTTGGGCGGTATCAGCCTGTTATCCCCGGAGTACCTTTTATCCGTTGAGCGATGGCCCTTCCATTCAGAACCACCGGATCACTATGACCTACTTTCGTACCTGCTCGACGTGTCTGTCTCGCAGTTAAGCTGGCTTCTACCATTACACTAACCGTACGATGTCCGACCGTACTTAGCCAACCTTCGTGCTCCTCCGTTACTCTTTGGGAGGAGACCGCCCCAGTCAAACTACCCACCAGGCACTGTCCTCAACCCCGATTAGGGGCCTAAGTTAGAACATCAACACTACAAGGGTGGTATTTCAAGGTCGGCTCCACAGAAACTAGCGTTCCTGCTTCAAAGCCTCCCACCTATCCTACACATGTAGGGTCAATGTTCAGTGCCAAGCTGTAGTAAAGGTTCACGGGGTCTTTCCGTCTAGCCGCGGGTACACAGCATCTTCACTGCGATTTCAATTTCACTGAGTCTCGGGTGGAGACAGCGTGGCCATGGTTACACCATTCGTGCAGGTCGGAACTTACCCGACAAGGAATTTCGCTACCTTAGGACCGTTATAGTTACGGCCGCCGTTTACCGGGGCTTCGATCAAGAGCTTCGCCTAAGCTAACCCCATCAATTAACCTTCCGGCACCGGGCAGGTGTCACACCGTATACGTCATCTTACGATTTTGCACAGTGCTGTGTTTTTAATAAACAGTCCCAGCCACCTGGTCACTGCGGCTCTCGTCTGCTTACGGAGCAAGTCCTTCACAAACAAGAGCGTACCTTCTCCCGAAGTTACGGTACAATTTTGCCTAGTTCCTTCACCCGAGTTCTCTCAAGCGCCTTAGTATTCTCTACCTGACCACCTGTGTCGGTTTAGGGTACGATTCGATATAAACTGAAGCTTAGAGGCTTTTCCTGGAAGTAGGGCATCAACAACTTCACCACCGTAGTGGCTCGTCTCGACTCTCAGCCTTAGCGACCCGGATTTTCCTAAGTCACCAGCCTACAGCCTTTCACATGGACAACCAACGCCATGCTTGCCTAGCCTGCTCCGTCCCCCCATCGCATTTATACCAAGTACGGGAATATTAACCCGTTTCCCATCGACTACGCTCTTCAGCCTCGCCTTAGGGGTCGACTCACCCTACCCTGATTAACATGGGATAGGAACCCTTGGTCTTCCGGCGTGCGGGTTTTTCACCCGCATTATCGTTACTCATGTCAGCATTCGCACTTCTGATATGTCCAGCATGCCTCCCGGCACACCTTCAGCCACTTACAGAACGCTCCCCTACCCCGCGAACTAAGTTCGCAGCCGTAGCTTCGGTGGTATGTTTAGCCCCGTTACATCTTCCGCGCAGGCCGACTCGACTAGTGAGCTATTACGCTTTCTTTAAAGGATGGCTGCTTCTAAGCCAACCTCCTAGCTGTTTTAGCCTTCCCACATCGTTTCCCACTTAACATACACTTTGGGACCTTAGCTGACGGTCTGGGTTGTTTCCCTCTCCACGATGGACGTTAGCACCCACCGTGTGTCTCCCGGATAGTACTTTACGGTATTCGGAGTTTGCAAAGGGTTGGTAAGTCGGGATGACCCCCTAGCCTTAACAGTGCTCTACCCCCGTAAGTATTCGTCCGAGGCTCTACCTAAATAGATTTCGGGGAGAACCAGCTATCTCCCGGTTTGATTAGCCTTTCACTCCTAGCCACAGGTCATCCCCTAACTTTTCAACGTTAGTGGGTTCGGTCCTCCAGTCAGTGTTACCTGACCTTCAACCTGCCCATGGCTAGATCACCGGGTTTCGGGTCTATACCCTGCAACTTAAGCGCCCAGTTAAGACTCGCTTTCGCTACGGCTCCCCTAAATGGTTAACCTTGCTACAGAATATAAGTCGCTGACCCATTATACAAAAGGTACGCAGTCACATAACAAGTATGCTCCTACTGCTTGTACGTACACGGTTTCAGGTTCTATTTCACTCCCCTCACAGGGGTTCTTTTCGCCTTTCCCTCACGGTACTGGTTCACTATCGGTCAGTTGGGAGTATTTAGCCTTGGAGGATGGTCCCCCCATATTCAGTCAAAGTTTCACGTGCTCCGACCTACTCGATTTCACTTTAAATAAGTTGTCGTGTACGGGACTGTCACCCTGTATCGTCATACTTTCCAGAATGTTCCACTAACTACATTAAAGCTTAAGGGCTAATCCGATTTCGCTCGCCGCTACTTTCGGAATCTCGGTTGATTTCTTTTCCTACGGGTACTTAGATGTTTCAGTTCTCCGCGTTCGCCTCGTTAACCTATGTATTCAGTTAACGATGACCCAAAGGGCCGGGTTTCCCCATTCGGAAATCCTAGTCTCAAGCGCCTCTTACTGGCTTGACTAGGCTTATCGCAAGTTAGTACGTCCTTCATCGCCTCCAACTGCCAAGGCATCCACCGTGTACGCTTAGTCACTTAACCATACAACCCGAAGTGGTTTATTACTTTGAGGTGTATGTGTCAAAGACAGTTTTAACTTCGCCAGAAGTTAAGTAATACTAAAGTAGACGCTAATTAATCCGTTCTTTATACAAAGAATTGATTAATCGGCATTTTTCTTTCGAAAACTCTATAGAACAACAATTTTCATTGTTATTCCGAGAATTTAATATCAGCTTTCCAAATTTTTAAAGAGCAATATCACTCGGCAAGTAAACTCACCAAGCAACAATCATCTGTGTGGACACTTCGAACAAATCAGTTCTAAGTCGATAAGGAGGTGATCCAGCCCCAGGTTCCCCTAGGGCTACCTTGTTACGACTTCACCCCAGTCATGAATCACTCCGTGGTGAACGCCCTCCCGAAGGTTAAGCTATCCACTTCTGGAGCAACCCACTCCCATGGTGTGACGGGCGGTGTGTACAAGGCCCGGGAACGTATTCACCGCGGCATTCTGATCCGCGATTACTAGCGATTCCGACTTCATGGAGTCGAGTTGCAGACTCCAATCCGGACTACGACATACTTTAAGTGATTCGCTTACTATCGCTAGTTCGCAGCACTCTGTATATGCCATTGTAGCACGTGTGTAGCCCTACACGTAAGGGCCATGATGACTTGACGTCGTCCCCACCTTCCTCCGGTTTATCACCGGCAGTCTCCTTAGAGTTCCCGACCGAATCGCTGGCAACTAAGGATAAGGGTTGCGCTCGTTGCGGGACTTAACCCAACATCTCACAACACGAGCTGACGACAGCCATGCAGCACCTGTATCAGAGTTCCCGAAGGCACCAAACCATCTCTGGTAAGTTCTCTGTATGTCAAGTGTAGGTAAGGTTCTTCGCGTTGCATCGAATTAAACCACATGCTCCACCGCTTGTGCGGGCCCCCGTCAATTCATTTGAGTTTTAACCTTGCGGCCGTACTCCCCAGGCGGTCTACTTAATGCGTTAGCTTTGGAAAAGTTGTCCGAAGACCCCAGCTCCTAGTAGACATCGTTTACGGCGTGGACTACCAGGGTATCTAATCCTGTTTGCTCCCCACGCTTTCGTACATGAGCGTCAGTGTTGACCCAGGTGGCTGCCTTCGCCATCGGTATTCCTTCAGATCTCTACGCATTTCACCGCTACACCTGAAATTCTACCACCCTCTATCACACTCTAGTTTGCCAGTTCGAAATGCAGTTCCCAGGTTAAGCCCGGGGCTTTCACATCTCGCTTAACAAACCGCCTGCGTACGCTTTACGCCCAGTAATTCCGATTAACGCTCGCACCCTCCGTATTACCGCGGCTGCTGGCACGGAGTTAGCCGGTGCTTCTTCTGTCAGTAACGTCACAGCTAGCAGGTATTAACTACTAACCTTTCCTCCTGACTGAAAGTGCTTTACAACCCGAAGGCCTTCTTCACACACGCGGCATGGCTGCATCAGGCTTGCGCCCATTGTGCAATATTCCCCACTGCTGCCTCCCGTAGGAGTCTGGACCGTGTCTCAGTTCCAGTGTGGCTGATCATCCTCTCAAACCAGCTAGGGATCGTCGCCTTGGTGAGCCGTTACCTCACCAACTAGCTAATCCCACTTGGGCCAATCTAAAGGCGAGAGCCGAAGCCCCCTTTGGTCCGTAGACATTATGCGGTATTAGCCATCGTTTCCAATGGTTGTCCCCCACCTAAAGGCATGTTCCCAAGCATTACTCACCCGTCCGCCGCTCGTCATCTTCTAGCAAGCTAGAAATGTTACCGCTCGACTTGCATGTGTTAGGCCTGCCGCCAGCGTTCAATCTGAGCCATGATCAAACTCTTCAATTAAAAGTTTTTTGAAACCGAAGTTTCGTGCTCATTGAATTCTGATTTTGATACCTGTCGGTATCGAATTGACTGTGCTGAATAAACTATGTTTATTCCGTTGGTCACTCAGCTCAATTGAGACTCTAAATTTGTTTGCGTCATCTAGCGATCTAGAATCTGCTGTTAGAACTCAATCTGTACGAGTGCCCACACAGATGATTGCTTCATATTTTTAAAGAACATAATCCGGTTACCCGGTGTAACTAACCTTAGTTAGTTACCGCAGCCTTGCTGCGAAGTGGAGCGCCATATTAACCGCTTCACTTTTAAAGTCAACTAGAAAATTTAATTTTTCTTAATTAAGCTTTCCGTTTGGCTTTCCCTTCACTTGGCTCGTTGCTTTTCAGCGTTGTGCCCCGTGTCGGTGGATGCGCATTATAGGGAAATCGAAACCCAGCGCAACCCCTTTTTTGAAGAAAAGTGAGAAAAACAGTGCGTTTGGACAAAATACAATCAAAGAGACGTTTTTTGATATGTTTTTGAGCAGATTTTCCCATTAAAGAAGGTGGAATGAGCCACTTTAGAAAAACTCCGTACTTATCTCTCATATTGCAAACATTAAAAAAGGCCACACTCTTTATTAGAGAACGGCCTTTTTCACAATGCTTATTGCATTAACTAAAGTCGATATTACTCAACGATAGTTGCAACTAGCACCTACATTACCCTGTGGAAGGCGCCACCTATCGTGCAAAGGATAATGACACAGTGCTTGCACTGACATTTCCTTTGCGCAAGGGCGACGAATGACCGAAGCACCGCTTCGCAGCATGAGGAGGTGAGCGCACGGATGCGCGATGGGCGTCGCTACATGGATGTACTTCCACACCGCATTTTCCATCGCCATACTTCAGGCATTAAAAAAGACCACGCTCTTTATTAGAGAATGGCCTTTTTCACAATGCTTATTGCATTAACTAAAGTCGATATTACTCAACGATAGTTGCAACTAGCACCTACATTACCCTGTGGAAGGCGCCACCTATCGTGCAAAGGATAATGACACAGTGCTTGCACTGACATTTCCTTTGCGCAAGGGCGACGAATGAACGAAGCACCGCTTCGCAGCATAAGGAGGTGAGCGCAAGGATGCGCGATGGGCGTGGCTACATGGATGTATTTCCACACTAAATTATCCATTCTCATACTTCAGGCATTAAAAAAGGCCGCACCTTTTACAAGGAAACGACCTTTTCACAGTGTTACTGCAATCTGTAGATTATTCTACGATTATAGCTACAAGCACCAACATTACCTTGTAGAGAATGCCGCCTTCACATGATGACTTTCACTCAGGCATTAAAAAAGGCCACCGAGGTGACCTTTTTTACAATGCTTATTGCATTAACTAAAGTCGATATTACTCAACGATAGTTGCAACAACACCAGCACCAACTGTACGGCCACCTTCACGGATCGCGAAACGTAGACCTTCGTCCATCGCGATTGGGCAGATCAGCTCAACAGTCATCTTGATGTTGTCACCAGGCATTACCATTTCAACGCCTTCTGGCAGCTCAACGTTACCAGTTACGTCAGTTGTACGGAAGTAGAACTGTGGACGGTAGCCTTTGAAGAATGGAGTGTGACGACCACCTTCATCTTTAGACAGTACGTATACTTCTGAAGTGAACTTAGTGTGCGGAGTGATTGAACCAGGCTTAGCAAGAACCTGACCACGCTCAACTTCGTCACGCTTAGTACCACGTAGAAGGGCACCGATGTTCTCACCTGCACGACCTTCGTCAAGCAGCTTACGGAACATTTCAACACCTGTACAAGTTGTCTTCGTAGTTTCTTTGATACCTACGATTTCAACTTCGTCGTTCACGTTGATGATACCAGCTTCAACACGGCCAGTTACAACTGTACCACGACCCTGGATTGAGAATACGTCTTCGATAGGCATGATGAACGGCTTATCGATGTCACGCTCTGGCTCTGGGATGTAAGAATCTAGTGCTTCTGCAAGCTCAACGATCTTGTCTTCCCACTCTTTCTCGCCTTCAAGCGCTTTAAGAGCAGAACCCTGGATTAGAGGCAGGTCATCACCTGGGAAGTCGTACTCAGAAAGAAGTTCACGAACTTCCATCTCTACTAGCTCTAGTAGCTCTTCGTCGTCAACCATGTCACATTTGTTCATGAATACGATGATGTAAGGTACACCAACCTGACGAGAAAGTAGGATGTGCTCACGTGTTTGAGGCATAGGACCGTCAGTTGCAGCAACTACCAGGATCGCGCCGTCCATCTGAGCAGCACCAGTGATCATGTTTTTAACGTAGTCAGCGTGTCCAGGACAGTCAACGTGCGCGTAGTGGCGAGTTGGAGTGTCATACTCAACGTGTGAAGTTGAGATTGTGATACCACGCTCACGCTCTTCTGGAGCGTTATCGATTGATGCGAAGTCTTTCGCTTCACCACCGTATACTTTTGCAAGTACGTTAGTGATTGCTGCAGTTAGGGTAGTTTTACCGTGGTCAACGTGGCCGATAGTACCAACGTTAACGTGCGGTTTCGAACGTTCAAACTTTTCTTTTGCCATTTTCAAAATTCCTATAAAGAAATTAAAGTCCAGCCCTAAGACCGGACCGAACTAAAATTACTTAACAGCGCGAGCTGCAATAATTGCGTCAGCAACGTTTTTCGCCGCTTCTGCGTACTTGGAAAATTCCATTGAGTACGAAGCTCGACCTTGTGTTGCAGAACGAAGATCGGTTGCATAACCAAACATTTCAGACAGCGGCACCTGAGCATTAACTTGCTTCAGACCACCAAACGAGTCTTCCATACCTTCGATTATGCCTCGACGACGGTTAAGGTCGCCAACGACATCACCCATGTTTGCTTCAGGGGTGGTGACTTCTACCTTCATAACAGGCTCAAGAATCACAGGCTGCGCATCTAGCGCGCCTTTCTTGAAGCCCATTGCGCCGGCAATCTTAAACGCCATCTCATTTGAGTCGACATCGTGGAACGAGCCGTCAAACAAGGTAGCTTTCACACCCAGCATAGGATAACCCGCAAGAACACCTTGCTTCATCTGCTCCTGGATGCCTTTGTCAACCGCAGGAATGTATTCCTTAGGAACCGTACCACCTACGATTTCGTTTACGAATTCGTAAATTGGTGCGTCTTCATCAGCAACATCCATAGGCTCGAGCTTCAACCAAACGTGACCATACTGGCCGCGTCCGCCTGACTGACGTACGAATTTACCTTCGGCTTCAACCGAACCGCGGATCGTTTCACGATAAGCCACTTGTGGCTTACCTACGTTACATTCAACACTGAATTCACGTTTCATGCGATCTACGATGATATCCAGGTGGAGTTCACCCATACCTGAAATAATGGTTTGGCCTGATTCTTCGTCGGTTTCAACTCTGAAAGACGGGTCTTCCGCCGCCAGTTTACCCAGCGCGATACCCATTTTTTCTTGGTCAGCAACGGTCTTAGGCTCTACTGCCACTGAAATCACAGGCTCAGGGAATTCCATACGCTCTAGTGTGATAACAGCATCATGGGCACAAAGCGTGTCACCTGTGGTAACGTCTTTGAGACCAATTGCAGCAGCAATGTCCCCGGCGCGAACTTCTTTGATCTCTTCACGCGAGTTAGAGTGCATCTGAACGATACGTCCAAAGCGCTCTTTTTTGCCTTTAACTGGGTTATAAACCGAGTCACCCTGACCTACTGTGCCGGAATAAACTCGGAAGAAGGTAAGCGTACCAACAAAAGGGTCTGTGGCGATCTTAAACGCCAGAGCAGAAAACGGTGCGCTGTCGTCCGCAGGACGCGTTGCTTCGCTTTCATCTTCCAGGATACCCTGGATCTCTTTAACCTCAGTTGGAGATGGCATGTATTCGACAACGGCATCAAGCACAGCCTGAACACCTTTGTTTTTGAACGCACTACCACAGGTCATTGGCACAATTTCATTGTTCAATGTACGCTGACGGATCGCGGCCTTAATTTCGGCCTCGTTCAGTTCACCTTCTTCAAGATATTTGTCCATTAGCTCTTCAGAAGCTTCTGCAGCAGATTCGAGTAGCTCTGCGCGCCACTCCTCTGCCAGCTCCTGAAGTTCTGCCGGGATCTCTTCATAGTTGAAAGTCATCCCCTGGTCTTCAGCATTCCAGTTGATGGCTTTCATCTTGATGAGATCAATAACACCTTTAAATTCATCTTCAGCACCAATTGGTAACTGAATTGGCACAGGCGTAGCGCCAAGACGCTTTTTCACCTGATCCACAACGGCGAGAAAATCTGCGCCGGTACGGTCCATTTTATTGACGAAAATCATGCGAGGTACTTCGTACTTGTTCGCCTGACGCCAAACGGTTTCCGTTTGTGGTTGTACACCTGATGAAGCACATAATACGACTACAGCGCCATCTAGTACACGTAATGAACGTTCTACTTCGATGGTGAAGTCTACGTGTCCCGGAGTATCGATGATGTTTATGCGATGCTCATCAAACTGAGCATCCATCCCTTTCCAGAAACACGTGGTCGCAGCAGAAGTAATGGTAATACCACGCTCCTGCTCCTGCTCCATCCAGTCCATAGTTGCGGCACCATCATGTACCTCACCGATTTTGTGAGACAGGCCCGTGTAATAAAGTACACGTTCCGTAGTGGTGGTTTTCCCCGCATCTACGTGAGCACAGATCCCGATATTACGGTAGCGCTCAATAGGAGTTGTACGTGCCATATTATCCTCTTAAAGGTCTCGGGCAGATTACCAACGGTAGTGAGCGAATGCTTTGTTCGCTTCAGCC
Source organism: Pseudoalteromonas sp. R3 (assembly GCF_004014715.1). Lineage (NCBI taxonomy): Bacteria > Pseudomonadati > Pseudomonadota > Gammaproteobacteria > Alteromonadales > Pseudoalteromonadaceae > Pseudoalteromonas > Pseudoalteromonas sp. R3. The sequence goes on along the minus strand of NZ_CP034835.1, from coordinate 317,494 downwards.
ATACGGTGAACGTCTTCACGTTTCTTAACCGCAGTGCCTTTGTTGTCAGCAGCGTCAAGCATCTCTTGAGCCAGACGAAGGCCCATTGATTTCTCGCCACGCTTACGTGCAGCTTCAACCAACCAACGCATACCTAGTGCGTTGCGACGAACTGGACGTACTTCAACTGGTACCTGGTACGTAGAACCACCAACACGGCGAGATTTAACCTCAACCTGTGGACGTACGTTATCAAGTGCAGACTCGAAGATTTCTAGGTGCGACTTGCCTGATTTTTCAGCAGCCACGTCTAGCGCACCATATACGATTTTTTCAGCAGTAGACTTCTTACCGTCAAGCATTACTACGTTAACGAATTTAGCAAGAAGCTCTGATCCGAACTTCGGATCTGGAAGAATTTTACGTTGACCTATTACGCGTCTTCTAGGCATTTTCTTTCTCCGGTATCTTCAGGTTCGTCTTACTACGACGAATTCCCAAAACAAAATATATAAATTAAAACTTAAGTGCTTGGCCTTACTAACGGAGAACCATTAGCCCTTAGGACGTTTTGCACCGTACTTAGAACGACCTTGTTTACGGTCATTTACGCCAGCACAGTCAAGCGCGCCACGTACTGTGTGGAAACGCACACCTGGTAAGTCTTTAACACGACCACCACGGATAAGGATAACACTGTGCTCTTGCAAGTTGTGGCCTTCACCACCAATGTAAGATGTTACTTCGAAGCCGTTCGTTAGACGAACACGCGCTACTTTACGTAGTGCAGAGTTTGGCTTCTTAGGTGTAGTTGTATATACACGAGTACATACACCACGCTTTTGAGGACAAGCTTTAAGAGCAGCTGAGTTGCTCTTAGTAACCTTGCTGCGACGTGGCTTACGTACTAGCTGGTTAATAGTTGCCATTAAATAGCTCCTGAATTAATAAAAATTACTACTGAAAAAATCAAATTTCGCCAATTTAAACGTTCTGTTATTCGAACGAATAAATGGGTGGCGGAATTTTAATGAGCAAAGTTTAACCTGTCAACCAAAACAACTAAAAAGGCAGCGTTAAAGCTGCCTTTTTATTGTAATTGACGCGTTTTTCGTCAATTTTAGTCTTGGCCGCCAAGCAAGTCTGCGTTTAGTGCGTCAGTCAGTGCCTGAGATGCTTCTTCAGCACTTACTGTCTGCTCTTCAACTGCAGCTTCATTTTGCTTACGACGGTTGATGCGATCTAAGTGGTAAGAGAAACCGGTACCCGCTGGGATCAGACGACCCACGATAACGTTTTCTTTCAGACCACGTAGCTCATCACTCTTACCATTTACTGCGGCTTCAGTCAGGACACGAGTTGTTTCCTGGAACGAGGCTGCAGAGATGAAAGATTCTGTTGCCAGTGAGGCTTTAGTAATACCCATCAGCTGAATTTCGAACTTAGCTGGGATCTTACCTTGTTTCTCTAGCTCACGGTTTGCGATGTTAACGCGCGCCACTTCGGCTTGCTCGCCCGCCAGGAACTCACTGTCACCACCATCGATGATGATACATTTACGTAGCATCTGGCGAATGATGGTTTCGATGTGCTTATCGTTAATCTTTACACCCTGTAGACGATATACTTCTTGTACTTCGTTTACGATGTAGTTAGATACGTCAGTCACACCACGTAGACGTAAGATGTCGTGCGGAGACTCAGGGCCATCGGCGATAACTTCACCTTTAGATACCTGCTCACCCTCGAACACGTTCAGCTGACGCCATTTCGGGATCATTTCTTCGTATGCATCGCCCTCTGCCGGCGTGATCACCAGGCGCTTCTTACCTTTGGTTTCTTTACCAAAGCTAACGGTACCTGTGATTTCTGCCAGGATTGCTGGATCTTTCGGCTTACGTGCTTCGAATAGGTCAGCAACTCGAGGTAGACCACCCGTGATATCACGAGTCTTCGAACCTTCCTGAGGAATACGCGCCAATACGTCACCCGGCTGAGCCGTAGCACCATCTGTGATTTCGATGGTAGTGAACGAAGGCAGACGAATTTCCTGCAGGCCACGCTCTTCATTTTCAATGATAAGCTTAGGCTCTTTCGCATTCACCTTAGCAAGGTCTTTAACTACCACACGCGTCAGACCAGTCAGTTCGTCTGTCTGTGCTTCAGTGTTAGAATCGTCGATGTCGCTGAACGATACTTTAGACTCATGCTCGATGATGATTGGGTGACTGTGCGGATCCCAGGTTGCGACAATGTCGTTACCTTTGACTTCTGCACCGTCATTCACTGACAATACGGCACCGTAAGGCACTTTATAGCGCTCTTTCTCACGGCCTTGTTCGTCAATAACCGTAATTTCAGTCGAACGTGAGGTGATCACTATCTTACCGTCGGTATTGATTACGAACTTCGCATTGTGCAGCTTCATGCTACCGTTGTTCTTCACCTGAACGCTGTTTTCTGCAGACGCTCGAGATGCCGCACCACCGATGTGGAAGGTACGCATCGTCAGCTGGGTACCCGGCTCACCGATTGACTGTGCCGCGATAACACCCACAGACTCACCCGCATTGATGATATGGCCACGCGCCAGGTCACGACCGTAACAGTTAGCACATACACCAAAATCGTTTTCACAGGTGATAACCGAGCGTACTTTCACTTCGTCCACTGAGTGCTCTTCTAGCAGGTCACACAGTTTTTCATCAAGCATCACGTTACGCTCAACCAGCACTTCTTCAGTGCCAGGGATAACCACGTCTTCTGCTACAACACGACCCAATACACGCTCGCGTAGTGGTTCTACAACGTCACCACCTTCAATCAGCGGCTTCATCACTGTACCTTCAAGGGTACCACAATCGCTTTCGTTGATGACCAAGTCTTGTGCCACGTCTACCAGACGACGAGTCAGATAACCCGAGTTCGCTGTCTTAAGTGCCGTATCGGCTAGACCTTTACGCGCACCGTGCGTCGAGATGAAGTACTGTAGTACGTTCAGACCTTCACGGAAGTTCGCCGTGATAGGTGTTTCGATGATTGAACCATCCGGACGTGCCATCAGACCACGCATACCGGCTAGCTGACGGATCTGAGCGGCACTACCACGTGCGCCCGAGTCAGCCATCATGAATACTGAGTTGAAAGAGTCTTGCTCTTCTTCTTCACCTTTTGCATTCACAACCGTGTCTTTCGACAAGTTCGCCATCATCTCACGTGACAAGTTTTCATTAACACGTGACCAGATATCGATAACTTTGTTGTATTTCTCACCCGCAGTTACAAGACCAGACTGGAATTGCTGGTTGATTTCTGTAACTTCGGCTTCTGCCGCTTCGATGATACCTGCTTTCGTAGGTGGGATTACCATATCGTTAATACCGATAGAAACACCCGACTTCATCGCGTAGTGGAAACCGGTGTACATCACCTGGTCAGCAAAGATAACGGTATCTTTCAGACCCAGACGACGATAACACTCGTTCAACAAACCAGAGATCTGCTTTTTACCCAACGTGCGGTTGATCAACTCAAACGGCAGGCCGGTTGGCAAGATCAAGGACAGGATGGCACGACCAACTGTGGTTTCAACCACTTCAGTTACGTCTTTACGCTCACCTGTTTCGCCATCAATATGGACTTCTTCAATGCGTACTTTAACGCGTGCATGGAGTTCAGCCGCACCAGTACGATAAGCTTTTTCAGCTTCTTTCGCATCTTTGAAGGCAATGCCTTCACCTTTTGCATTGATGCGGTCACGAGTCATATAGTACAGACCCAATACAACGTCCTGTGAAGGTACGATGATTGGTTCACCGTTCGCAGGAGACAGGATGTTGTTGGTCGACATCATCAGGGCACGTGCTTCAAGCTGTGCTTCCAGTGTCAACGGTACGTGTACCGCCATTTGGTCACCATCGAAGTCAGCGTTATACGCCGCACACACTAGCGGGTGCAGGTGGATTGCTTTACCTTCGATCAGAACCGGTTCAAACGCCTGGATACCTAGTCTGTGAAGTGTAGGTGCACGGTTCAGTAGAACTGGGTGCTCGCGGATAACTTCATCTAGTACGTCCCAAACCTCTGGTACTTCGCGCTCAACCATCTTCTTCGCAGCTTTGATGGTTGTCGCCATGCCGCGACGCTCTAGTTTGCCGTAGATAAATGGCTTGAATAGCTCAAGTGCCATCTTCTTAGGCAGACCACACTGGTGTAATTTCAGTGTTGGGCCTACTGTGATTACAGAACGGCCTGAGTAGTCTACACGTTTACCTAGTAGGTTTTGACGGAAACGACCTTGCTTACCTTTGATCATGTCTGCAAGCGACTTCAGAGGACGCTTGTTAGAACCTGTGATCGCACGGCCGCGACGACCGTTATCTAGCAGTGCATCTACCGCTTCTTGCAACATACGCTTTTCGTTGCGTACGATGATGTCCGGTGCCGCCAAATCAAGTAGACGCTTAAGACGGTTGTTACGGTTGATAACACGACGGTATAAATCGTTCAGATCAGACGTCGCGAAACGACCACCATCCAGTGGTACCAATGGACGTAGATCAGGTGGCAGAACTGGCAGTACGCTCATTACCATCCACTCAGGGTTGTTACCTGACTGGTGGAACGCTTCCATCAACTTAAGACGCTTAGTAATCTTCTTACGCTTGGTCTCAGAATTGATAGTTGGCAGCTCTTCACGCATTTCTGCGATCAGTTGACCCAGATCCAGGTCACGTAGCAGATCAAGCACCGCTTCGGCACCCATCTTAGCTTCGAACTCGTCACCGTGCTCTTCCAGAGCATCCAGGTACTCTTCTTCACCTAACAGCTGGCCACGCTCAAGCGTAGTCATGCCAGGTTCAGTTACAACGAATGACTCGAAGTAAAGTACACGCTCGATATCACGAAGCGTCATGTCCAGCATCAGGCCGATACGAGACGGCAATGATTTTAGGAACCAAATGTGTGCAACTGGGCTTGCCAGCTCAATGTGACCCATGCGGTCACGGCGTACTTTAGTCAGTGTAACTTCAACGCCACACTTTTCACAGATCACACCACGGTGCTTCAAGCGCTTGTACTTACCACACAAACACTCATAATCTTTTACTGGGCCGAAGATACGGGCACAGAATAAGCCGTCACGCTCAGGCTTGAAAGTACGGTAGTTAATTGTCTCAGGTTTCTTTACCTCACCGTAGGACCATGAACGCACCATGTCCGGCGAAGCAAGACCAATGCGAATTGCATCGAATTCTTCGGTCTTATTTTGTTGCTTCAGAAACTTAAGTAAGTCTTTCACCTTAGCTCTCCTGTCGGAGTTAATCTTGAGGGCAAGCCAGGCTTGCCCCTTCATTCTTTTCAGTCCGGTCTGGGCCGCTTAGGCGGCCCGGCGGATCAACTTTCTTCCAATTCGATGTTGATACCCAGCGAGCGGATCTCTTTCAACAATACGTTGAATGATTCCGGCATGCCCGGCTCCATCTTATGGTTGCCGTCTACGATGTTCTTATACATCTTAGTACGACCATTTACGTCATCCGACTTAACTGTCAGCATTTCCTGTAGCGTGTAGGCAGCACCGTATGCTTCAAGTGCCCATACCTCCATCTCACCGAAACGCTGACCACCGAACTGTGCCTTACCACCCAGCGGCTGCTGAGTAACCAGGCTGTAAGAACCGGTAGAACGTGCGTGCATCTTGTCATCAACAAGGTGGTTCAGTTTCAGCATATACATGTAGCCGACCGTTACCTGACGCTCAAATGCATCACCAGTACGACCATCATATAGCGTTACCTGACCACTTCGTGGGTAACCACCCAGCTCTAGCATGTCTTTGATTTCAGCTTCGCGAGCACCGTCAAACGCAGGTGTCGCGATTGGTAGACCGCCTTTGAGGTTGTGTGCCAAGCGACGGATCTCATCATCAGAGAAGTTCTCAATATCTACTTTCTGACGACAGTCACCAATTTCGTAAGCTTTCTTGATGAAGTCGCGCATTTCGTGCAGTTCACGTTGCTCTTTCATCATGTCTTCGATGCGCTCACCGATACCACGTGCAGCAAGACCCATGTGAGTTTCAAGGATCTGACCGATGTTCATCCGCGATGGTACACCCAGCGGGTTCAGAACGATGTCTACCGTACGACCTTTGTCATCGTAAGGCATGTCTTCAACAGGCACGATAGTAGAGATAACACCCTTGTTACCGTGACGACCCGCCATCTTATCACCCGGTTGGATGCGACGCTTAACAGCCAGGTAAACCTTAACGATCTTCAGTACACCCGGCGCCAGGTCATCACCTTGAGTGATCTTACGACGCTTGTTCTCGAACTTCTTATCGTATTCAGCTTTCAGCTCGTCGTACTGCGCTGCCAGTTGCTCCAGCTCAGCTTGCTGCTCTTCGTCAGCCAGGCTTTGCGTCAGTAACTTATCAGCGTTTAGATCAGCGATCTTGTCTTCGCTCAGACCAGCACGTACCAGCAGGTCACGCGCACGAGTCAGGATACCACCTTCAAGAATACGGAACTCTTCGTTGAAGTCTTTCTTCGCTTCGCGAAGCTGCATGTCTTCAACTTCCAGCGCACGCTTGTCTTTTTCTACACCATCACGGGTAAAGACCTGAACGTCGATAACGGTACCAGATACAGAGTTAGGTACACGTAGTGAGCTGTCTTTCACATCAGACGCTTTTTCACCGAAAATAGCACGCAGTAGCTTCTCTTCAGGCGTTAATTGAGTTTCACCTTTAGGCGTTACTTTACCAACCAGGATATCGCCGCCTTTCACTTCAGCACCGATGTATACAACACCTGATTCGTCCAGCTTACCTAGCGCAGACTCACCCACGTTCGGGATATCAGCAGTGATCTCTTCTGGACCAAGCTTAGTATCACGTGCAATACACTGTAGTTCCTGGATGTGGATCGTAGTTAGACGATCTTCCTGAACAACGCGCTCAGACAGTAGAATTGAATCCTCGAAGTTATAACCATTCCATGGCATGAATGCCACACGCAGGTTTTGACCAAGAGCCAGGTCGCCTAGGTCAGTCGAAGGACCATCCGCCAGAACATCACCACGTACGACCGGTTCACCAACCATACAAGTTGGTTTTTGGTTGATACAGGTGTTCTGGTTAGAGCGGGTGTATTTAGTCAGGTTATAGATGTCGATACCTGCTTCACCAGGTACGCGCTCTTCTTCGTTCACGTTAACAACGATACGGCTTGCATCTGCATACTTCACCACACCGCCACGCTTAGCAACAATGGTTACACCAGAGTCTTTTGCCAGCGTACGCTCGATACCTGTACCTACCAGCGGCTTATCTGCGCGCAGTGTTGGTACAGCCTGACGTTGCATGTTCGATCCCATCAATGCACGGTTCGCATCATCGTGTTCAAGGAATGGGATAAGTGCTGCTGCCACAGAGATAACCTGCTGTGGAGATACATCCATATACTGGATGCTGTCGCTTGGCATAAAGGTTGATTCGCCTTTATAACGACATGGGATCAGCTCTTCTGCAAATTGGTTTTCTTCAGTCAGGTTAGTGTTCGCCTGTGCGATTACGAACTGACCTTCTTCAATTGCAGACAGGTAATCAACGTCATCCGTTACTACACCGTCAACGACTTTACGATATGGTGTTTCAAGGAAACCATAATCGTTAGTACGTGCGTATGTAGACAATGAGTTGATCAGACCGATGTTTGGACCTTCAGGCGTTTCGATAGGACAAACACGACCGTAGTGAGTAACGTGTACGTCTCGAACCTCGAAGCCAGCACGTTCACGAGTCAGACCACCCGGACCAAGTGCAGAAATACGACGCTTGTGCGTTACTTCTGACAGCGGGTTGTTCTGGTCCATAAACTGAGACAGCTGTGAAGAACCAAAGAATTCTTTAACGGCAGCAGAAATAGGCTTCGCATTGATCAGGTCCTGAGGCATCACGTTGTCCAGATCACCTAAGCTCAGACGCTCACGTACAGCACGCTCTACACGTACCAGACCTACGCGGAACTGGTTTTCTGCCATTTCACCTACAGAACGGATACGACGGTTACCTAAGTGGTCGATATCGTCCACATCGCCTTTACCGTTACGGATGTCGATCAACACCTTCATCACGCTAACAATGTCTTCTTTGCTCAGCGTGCCAGGGCCTGTGTCAGTGTCATAACCAACACGGCTGTTGAACTTCATACGACCAACCGTTGACAAATCATAGCGCTCGTCAGAGAAGAACAGGTTGTCAAACAACGCTTCCGCTGCTTCTTTTGTTGGTGGCTCACCCGGGCGCATCATACGGTAGATTTCTACCAGCGCTTCAAGACGGTTTGATGTGCTGTCAATACGCACAGTTTCCGACATGTAAGCACCGCTATCTACATCGTTGATGTACAGGGTATCAATTTTAGTGTGACCTGCTTTCACAAGCTCGGCCATCAACTCCAGAGACAGCTCAGCATTTGCTTCTGCAATGATCTCACCAGTTGATTCATCAATGTAGTTTCTCGCAACCACACGACCAATGATGTACTCATGCGGTACTTCAAGCTGGTCAATGCCCTTTTTCTCGATTGTTTTTATATGACGGGCTGTGATACGACGACCCTGTTCAACCAGGACTTCACCGTCTGCATCTTTGATATCAAAAGCAGCGGTTTCACCACGTAGTCGAGATGGCACCAATTCCATCATCACTTTGCCGTTTGTCACTTCGAACGCAGTGGTTTCGAAGAACATGCCAAGAATTTCTTCAGTTGAGAACTCAAGAGCACGTAGAATGATTGACGCAGGCAGTTTACGACGACGGTCGATACGTACAAACAGGTTATCTTTTACATCGAATTCAAAGTCTAACCACGAACCACGGTAAGGGATCACGCGTGCGTTATATAGTACTTTACCCGACGAGTGTGATTTACCACGGTCGTTATCAAAGAATACACCAGGTGAACGGTGTAGCTGAGAAACGATAACACGTTCAGTACCATTGATAACAAAAGTACCTGTGTCAGTCATGAGCGGGATTTCGCCCATGTAAACTTCTTGCTCTTTAATGTCTTTGACTGTGCCTGGTGCATCTTTGTCCATTAGCACAAGACGAAGTTTTACGCGAAGTGGAGCAGAAAAAGTCACACCGCGAATTTGACATTCTTTTACATCGAATACTGGCTCTCCAATACGATAGCTAACGTATTGAAGCTCAGAATTGCCCGAGTAGCTTTTGATCGGGAACACAGAACGGAATGCCGCTTCCAGTCCGGTATCACCATCAGCGTCCGGTGTAATGAACTTTTTGAACGATTCCAACTGCGTTTGCAAAAGGAAAGGTATGTCCAAAACTTGTGGACGTTTACCAAAATCCTTACGGATACGTTTCTTTTCAGAATAAGAGTAAGCCATGGGGTTCCTCAGCTTGCTGATCTTTGACCCAACCTGTTCATGGAGAACAGACTTCATTGGCATCTAAGCCATGATAACAACATCTAATTGTCGTCCTATGAGTCACTCACTTTCAAAATACTACTAACAGATTGAAAAATAAGAAAAAACATAGGAATTTATTGCGCAACAGGAAAGCGTCGCTCTATAGCGCAAAAGGGCCGGTGATTAAATAATCACCAGCCCTTGCCTGATTGCTCAGGCAGCGAACCTAGCAAATGCCAGATTACTTGATCTCAACTTCAGCACCAGCTTCTTCAAGATCTTTCTTAAGTGCTTCAGCTTCTTCTTTAGAAACAGCTTCTTTGATTGGCGCAGGAGCAGACTCAACAAGAGCTTTTGCTTCTTTAAGGCCAAGACCAGTTGCACCACGTACAGCTTTGATAGCAGCAACTTTGTTACCGCCAGCGCCAGCTAGGATTACGTCGAACTCAGTCTTTTCTTCAGCAGCTTCAGCAGGACCAGCAGCAACAACAGCAGCAGCTGCAGTTACGCCGAATTTTTCTTCCATTGCTTCAACTAGTTCAACAACTTCCATTACTGACATTTCAGCAATCGCGTCAAGGATTTGGTCTTTAGTTACAGACATTTTAAGTTTCCTAATTAATCACGAACCATGGGGTTCTAAAAATTTATTTGTGAAAGTAAGAAGCGTGCTATTAAGCAGCTGCTTCAGCTTTCTGAACACGTACAGCTTCAATTGTTTTACACAATTTACCAGCTGACGCTTCTTTCATAGCGCTCATTAGGCGTGCAACAGCTTCGTCGTAAGTAGGCAGCTTAGCTAGCATGTCTACGTCTACAACATTGCCTTCAAATGCAGCCGCTTTCAGTTCGAACAACTCGTTCTTCTTCGCGAAATCAGCGAAGATACGAGCTGCAGCACCTGGGTGCTCTGAAGAGAAAGCGATTAGGCTTGGGCCCACTAGCGATTCGTTAAGGCACTCATAGTCAGTACCTTCTACAGCGCGCTTAGCTAGCGTGTTACGGACAACTTTCATCCATACGCCTGCTTCACGAGCTTCTTTACGAAGTGCAGTGATCGCATCTACTGTTACACCACGAGAATCTGCAACAACTGCAGACAGAGCACCTTTGGCAGCTTCGTTGACTTCAGCAACAATTGCTTTTTTGTCTTGAAGATTTAAAGCCATGGGTGTTACTCCTGGTTATGATGGGAACGTGTCCCAGTTCTACTTTACTCATTGTCTTTCGACTCAGAGCTGCTTTTTACGGCGAGAACCAGAAGATTAGGAAAAATCTAGCTGGGATTCACACCGTCTACGTAGGGAATTAAGTAACTCAGTTACACCTACGGTCTTGGACGGAAACGCAATTTATCGGATCATTGTAGACTATAAAGCCTGCAAAGTGCCGAAATTATGCGCTTCAACCCGAATTCTTTGCTTCGTTGAGAGTTAGACTCTCAATGAAATGGCGCAAAATTATAGTCTAATTTTTACGCCATGTAAACGCTTATCTCTAAATTAAGCCACTTGCGTGTTTAGAGTAGCTTGGTCTACAGCAACACCCGCGCCCATAGTCGTTGAGATGCTTACTTTCTTCACGTAAGTACCTTTAGCTTGTGAAGGCTTAGCCTTCTTAAGCGCAACGATAAGTGCTTCCAGGTTTTCCTGAAGCTGGTTAGCGTCGAAATCAACCTTACCGATAGTGGTGTGGATGATGCCGTTTTTGTCGTTACGGTAGCGAACCTGACCCGCTTTAGCGTTTTTAACTGCCTCTGCAACGTTAGGCGTTACAGTACCAGTCTTAGGGTTAGGCATAAGGCCACGTGGACCTAGGATTTGACCTAGTTGACCAACTACGCGCATTGCATCCGGAGAAGCAACAACTACGTCGAAGTTCATTTCGCCTTTCTTAACCTGCTCAGCAAGGTCTTCCATGCCTACCAGATCAGCACCAGCTTCTTTTGCTGCATCAGCGTTTGCACCTTGAGTGAATACTGCTACGCGTACTTCACGACCAGTACCGTGAGGTAGTACAGTTGCACCACGTACGTTTTGGTCAGATTTACGAGCATCGATACCCAGGTTTACAGCAACGTCTACGCTTTCAACGAACTTAGCAGTAGCCAGTTCTTTAAGAAGAGCAACAGCTTCGTTGATTTCGTATTCTTTAGTAACATCCACTTTTTCGCGGATAGTACGCATACGCTTAGTTAATTTAGCCATTCTCAATTACCCCTCTACGTTCAAGCCCATTGCACGTGCAGAACCTGCAATCGTGCGTACAGCTGCGTCCATATCAGCAGCAGTAAGATCCGGACGTTTAGTCTCAACGATCTCTTCAAGCTGAGCGCGAGTAACAGTACCCACTTTCTCAGTGTTAGGACGGCCAGAACCAGACTTGATACCAGCTGCTTTCTTAAGAAGGTAAGAAGCAGGTGGAGTTTTCATGTCGAAAGTGAAAGAACGGTCGTTGTAAACAGAAATGATTACAGGAACCGGTGCACCTTTCTCGATAGACTCTGTACGTGCGTTGAACGCTTTACAGAATTCCATGATGTTTACACCGTGTTGACCTAGTGCAGGACCTACTGGAGGACTAGGGTTAGCCATACCAGCAGCAACTTGTAGCTTGATTAAAGCTTCAACTTTTTTAGCCATGATAATACCTCGTTATGTGGGTCTTAGCCTTGTGCGCGCGAGGACGCGTACTCAGACGGCTTCCCAATTAAAAAAATCTGTCTTTTTGTGCGTCATCGTAATGACATACAAAAAGGCCGCTGATTATAGATTAACCAGCGGCCTTTGGCAATAACTTTTGCTGTTTTAAACAACAAAATTACTTATCTTGCTCAACCTGTCCAAACTCCAGGTCAACCGGTGTAGAACGACCGAAGATCAGTACCGATACTTTCAGACGACTCTTCTCGTAATCGACTTCTTCCACAACGCCATTAAAGTCAGCAAATGGACCATCAATAACACGTACCACTTCACCTGGCTCGAACAAGGTCGCTGGCTTAGGTGCTTCTGCATTTTCCTGCAGACGGTTAAGAATACGATCAGCTTCTTTTTTGCTGATTGGCGCTGGACGATCTGACGTACCACCCACAAAGCCCATCACACGTGGTGTACTGTTGACCAGGTGCCAGGATGCATCATCCATCACCATTTCAACTAACACGTAGCCTGGGAAGAATTTACGCTCAGACTTACGCTTTTGTCCGGCACGCATCTCCACAACTTCTTCAGTTGGGACTAGTACTTCACCGAAGTAGTCTTCCAGACCTTCGATTTTAATGTGCTCAATAATGGTTTGAGCAACGCGCTTTTCAAAACCTGAAAACGCCTGAATTACGTACCAACGTAATTTCTTTTCTTTGTTCTCATCCGACATGGGATCAGATCTCCAATCCAGTTAAAACGCTAGCCTATTAAAAGGTCAAGCCGGTTAAAAAACCAACGGCGCGGAACAGAATGCCGTCTAATCCCCACAGGATCAGTGCCATAACAACTGTCGCAGCCATCACGATAAAGGTCGTGTGTGTTGTTTCCTGACGCGTTGGCCAAACTACCTTGCGAACCTCAATTCTAGACTCTTTGGCGAAAGCGATAAAGGTGCGCCCTTTTTCAGTTGTCGCAGCAATACCCAATGCTGCACCAATCGCAACTACCACACCGATCGCGCGCGTCAACACTGAGATATCAGCGTACATGTAGTTACCAACAACTGCGCCAGTCAATAAAACGACTGCCAACAACCACTTTACCGTGTCCATCGAGCTAGACGGGTTTTCAACATTAGTGCTCATAATTTATTTTTACCTTAAATACAGACACAACAACCCTACATATGAGCAGGGTTAATCCATTTCAATCCAAATTTACAAATAAGCGGTGGTGGTAAAACCCATTATTTTAGATTTGGACTGATTATTAAGAGTGGCAGGGGCGGCAGGACTCGAACCCGCAACCATCGGTTTTGGAGACCGCTGTTCTACCAATTGGAACTACGCCCCTGCAAAGTGGATGCCCATTATACTGACGAACAAACTGAAAACAAGAGTAAAAGATGCGCAAAGCGGTATTTGTGCCAATTTCAGGCTGGTTCTGCTTCTACCAAGCGCTAAGAACTCGAAATTTCCCAGCTAAAACAAGCGCAGCGGATCACCATAGAAGAAATCACAAAGCAGCCATATTTGTTCGAAAGGATGTGTTAGGGGAACGGGTAAGTGTGGTAATTCTCTTTCAAAGTCGGCCCGGTGCCACATTGGGCTGGCATTTCGGATCAACAGCCAAACACGCTGAGAATGATAATGCTTCCCCGCCTTTTGTTTTAGTAAGCGACCGAGGCCTGTATTCAGTCGCTGTGTACTCGGCGCCTGGGCCATCACTGCCAATTCACGTTGCATGGTCAGTGACAACGGGCGACCAAGTACGGCCATCGCTTCCGTTTCACTGGCATACAGGTGGGCAACTTCGATGTCGAGTTGTGACTCACCCAGATAACAACTCACATCGGGTTTTGCGGGTTGATTGTGCCAGATATGACGCATGGGCGTGTGAGTGAGGCGCTCATAGCTGCGCATAAATAGCTTGGCCGCACCATGCTCCAGCTGTTGCTTCTCTCGCTCACTATCGCGCATTACAGCCTGGTCACGCTTCACCTTACCCTCCGTTAGTCTGAACAATCCAGTTGGTTATGTACATCCTGTAGCAAGCTCGATGCGCCAAACCGGAAATGTTCTGAACACAACCAGTCATTACCCATGATATCAACTGCGACTTGTAAGTAATCATTTGCTTGCTCAACACTTTTAACGCCGCCAGCGGCTTTAAAGCCAACCTTTTTACCCGACACTTGAATACGCTCAAGCATGATTTTTGTCGCTTCTAACGTCGCATTCACCGGCACTTTGCCGGTACTGGTTTTGATAAAGTCAGCCCCAGCCAGAATGGCAACATCACTGGCCTGAGCGATTTGCTGCACATTTTCCAGCACCCCAGATTCAATGATCACTTTAAGTTTTGCCTGTGCGCCACAGAGTTGCTTGCTGGAGCGCACATACTGCCAGGGCGTATCCGGGTCGCCCGCCTGGAGCTGCTGATAAGGCATGACCAGATCAATCTCATCGGCTCCGGCCTGCAACGCCTCTTTAGTCTGTGTCAGCACTTGCTGCAGCGACTGCTTACCGCTGGGGAAATTAGTGACAGTGGCGACCTTCACCTGTGACCAGCCTCGACGTGCCAGCTCCCTTTTGCATAACGCCACAAACTGCGGATACACACACACCGCAGCGGGTAATCCCAGTTCTGGTCGAATGCTGTCTAACAACGCAATGATACTGGCTTCGTTATCTTGTTCGTTTAACGACGTCAGATCCATTAATCCAAGCACCTCGCGTGCGACGGCTTGCATTTTCATATTCGTTTCCTTTTTACTGCCCAGGCCCTGAGGACATGGCTGCATGATATGAGTCGGACTTCAACGTTAGCTGCTTGCACCACTTGGCCACAGGACATTTGTCCGCTCCATTACCGAACAAGTTCACTTGATCACGCTCGCTTATCCAGCCAGCCGCCCGGGCTAAAGTTACGTCATTGTTCAGTGCTAGTAAGCACGCTTTAGGATAAATTGTCGAAATTATAACTCATAACCAATAGCTATAACTGTTCTCAGACACATGTATCCACGCTAAACCCTTGATATATATGAGGTAAGCCTGTTTCATGCGGTTTATATAACTTTTAGTTATAAAAACTGGGTTTAAGTTATTTTTTCCCTGCCAGTACGCGGGATATTCTGCCACTCTAGAAAAAGCCAGAGTTGGCTTATATCAAGTTTTACGATGTTTAAGGGGCAACAGCGTGCAGTACTTACCTATCTTTACCAAGTTGGACAACAAACCCGTGCTGGTCGTCGGCGGCGGTGAAGTTGCACTGAGGAAGATCCGCGCGCTGCTCAAAGCCCGCGCCGACGTAACCGTGCTGGCACCTGAATTTTGCGACGAGCTAACCCAGTTATCTGAGGAAGGCGAGCTTAATCTGAAAAACGCCTACTTCAGTGCCGACGCAGTTGACGGTATGGCACTGGTCATTGCTGCCACCGACAACGATGACGTTAACGCACAGGTGCGTGATGCTGCGGATGCTCGCAATATTTTCGTCAATGTAGTTGATGACCAGCCAAAGTGCAGTTTTATTTTTCCGTCTATCGTTGACCGTAACCCCATTACCATTGCGATTTCCAGTGCCGGTACAGCACCTGTATTGGCGCGCCGTTTAAGAGAAAAACTCGAAACCCTGATCCCACAACATATTGGCCCGTTAGCTGAACTGGTGGGCGGATTCAGAGACAAGGTAAAAGGCCGTTTTAAGCATTTTGCGGATCGCCGTCAATTCTGGGAGCGAGTATTCGACTCACATGTCGTCAGTAAAGTACAAAGCGGAGACACACAAGGTGCGCAACAGCAGCTGCATGACATGCTGGACGAGACCGCAGAGCCACAAGGCGAAGTCTATGTCGTAGGCGCAGGCCCGGGCGATCCGGAATTACTGACGCTCAAGGCACTGCAATTGATGCAACAAGCTGATGTAGTGGTGTATGACTACCTGGTGTCCGATGAAATTATGGAACTGGTCAGACGCGATGCCGACCTCATCTGTGTCGGTAAGCGTGCCGGACACCACAGTGTTAAACAGGAAGACACCAATCAGATGTTGGTTGAGCTGGCCCAACAAGGTAAAAAGGTATGCCGCATCAAAGGCGGTGACCCGTTCATTTACGGCCGGGGTGGCGAAGAAGTTCAGGTACTGGCCGCGGCAAACATCCGCTATCAAATTGTGCCAGGTATTACCGCTGCTGCGGGGTGCAGTGCCTATGCGGGTATACCGCTTACACACCGAGACCATGCTCAGGCTATTCAGTTTGTGACAGGACATTGTAAAAAAGAAGGGCAAGAACTGGACTGGCAATCGCTGGCCAAGCCCAACCAGACTTTGGCTATTTATATGGGGGTTATTAAATCGCCACATATACAGGCCCAACTGCTGGCCCATGGCCGCAGTGAACACACGCCTGTGGCCATCGTTGAAAATGGTACACGCAAATCACAGCGTGTTGTGACCACTGAACTTGGTCAACTGGCAGCGCAAATCGAAGCCAACAATATCCAGTCTCCAGCGCTGCTGATCATCGGCGAAGTAGCCGCTTTGCATCAGGAGCTGGCCTGGTTTGGTAAGACAGAACAAATTGCAAGTTACGCTCAGCCGCTCGCTAAGATCGCCTGACACATGAACCACTTTATTTTTCGTATTTAAGTAGGACGACGACAATGGCTTTAACTCACCTTCAGCAACTTGAGGCTGAAAGTATAAAGATTATTCGCGAAGTCGCTGCTGAGTTTGAAAACCCAGTGATGCTTTACTCTATCGGTAAAGACTCATCGGTACTCCTTCACTTAGCACGTAAAGCGTTTTTCCCGGCAAAGATCCCCTTCCCTCTGCTGCATGTAGACACGGACTGGAAATTCCGCGAGATGATTGAGTTTCGTGATCGTCTGGCCAAAGAATATAACTTTGACCTGATTGTGCACAAGAACCCGGAAGGGTTAGAGATGGGCGTTGGTCCATTCACCCACGGCTCAGCCAAACACACTGACATCATGAAAACCCAGGGCCTTAAACAGGCATTAAATAAGTACGGCTTCGATGCCGCATTTGGTGGTGCACGCCGTGATGAAGAAAAGTCTCGTGCCAAAGAGCGTGTCTATTCTTTCCGCGACAAACACCATCGCTGGGACCCAAAAAATCAGCGTCCCGAGCTGTGGAATACCTACAACGGTCAGGTGAATCCGGGCGAAAGTATTCGTGTATTCCCGCTGTCAAACTGGACTGAGCTGGATATTTGGCAATACATCTACCAGGAAAACATTGAGATCGTACCGCTATATCTAGCTGAGAAACGTCCTGTGGTTGAGCGTGATGGCACATTAATCATGGTCGACGACGAACGTATGCCTCTGGCGGAAGGGGAAGTGCCTGAGATGAAGTCGGTCCGTTTCCGTACGCTGGGCTGCTACCCGCTGACAGGTGCCGTTGAATCTGAGGCTAACACCCTGACCGGGATCATCGAAGAAATGTTGTTATCGACCTCTTCCGAGCGTGAAGGCCGGGTCATCGACCATGACTCATCCGGGTCAATGGAGAAGAAAAAACGTGAGGGGTATTTCTAATGTCTACCGCAAATGAAGTAAAAGAACTGGGGATTGAAACCTACTTGTCACGTCAGCAGGACAAGAGCCTGTTGCGCATGATGACCTGCGGCAGTGTAGACGACGGTAAATCCACCCTGATCGGTCGTTTGTTGCACGACAGCCACCAGATCTATGAAGATCAGTTAGCAGCGCTGCATAAAGACAACGAAAAAGTCGGTAATGCCGGTGAAGAGCTGGATCTTGCCTTGCTGGTTGATGGTTTGCAGGCAGAGCGTGAACAAGGTATCACCATCGACGTAGCCTATCGCTACTTCTCGACGGCCAAACGCAAGTTCATCATCGCTGACACCCCAGGACACGAGCAATACACCCGCAACATGGTTACCGGCGCTTCAACCAGCGATCTGGCGATTATTCTGGTAGATGCCCGCTATGGTGTGCAGATCCAGACCAAGCGCCACAGCTTTATCTGTGACTCGCTGGGTATCAAGCAATTTGTTGTGGCCATCAACAAAATGGACATCGTTGACTTTGATGAAGCCGTGTTCGAGAAAATCAAAGCCGATTACCTGAAGTTTGCAGAGCAGCTGGACGTCAATGACATCAAATTCGTGCCAATTTCGGCTCTGAAAGGTGACAACGTCGTTACCCGTTCTGAGCACACGCCTTACTACACTGATCAGCCACTGATGGCGCTGCTGGAAGATTCTCCGGCTGCTGAGCCAAACAGTGCATTTGAAGCCCGCTTCCCGGTGCAGTATGTAGTACGTCCTAATCTGGACTTCCGTGGCTTTCAGGGCACCTTGACGTCTGGTGCACTAAGTGTTGGTCAGGCGGTTAAGATTTTACCTTCGGGTAAAACCAGTACCATCAAAGAACTGGTCACCTTCGACGGTAACCTCGAACAAGCTGAGACCGGTCAGGCGCTGACCATCACCTTGAATGACGAAGTGGATGTCAGCCGTGGTGATGTGATTGTCCCGGCAGACTCATCCACTAAGGCAACCAACCTGATCCAGGCCAAGCTGGTGTGGATGCACGAAGCGCCTCTGGTGCTGGGCAAAACGTATAACTTTAAGCTAGGTGCGAAGAGTACGGCAGCCATCGTGAAACAAATTGACCACACCATTGACGTCAATACGCTAGAACATGGTGAGGCTGATAGCCTGCAGCTAAATGAAATTGCTATTGTTACGCTGGAGCTGACGGAAACCATTGCTGCCGATGTATATCGTGATAACCACGAAACGGGCGCCTTTATCCTGATTGATCGTCTGAGCAACCTGACCGTAGGCGCAGGCATGATCGATGCCATTCTGGATGAGCAAGTCAGTGAGAAGCAACAGTTCAGCGAATTTGAGCTGGAGTTGAATGCCCTGGTTCGCAAGCACTTCCCACACTGGCAAGCGCTTGATTTAAGTAAGCTGAAGTAACGGCCTTATGCCTGTTAACGGGAGTTATCTATGCTGCTAGAGCAGATCATCTTAACAGGCATCATGCTCGTGCTGGTCGCGTGTCTTTTTGGCACGCGACTTAATCCGGCCTGGTTATTTGTGGGCGCTATCAGCAGCGCCTATCTGGCCGGATTGATCGACCTTGAAACCATGCTGGTCAATTATGCAAACCCATCCTTGATCACTCTGGTTTTACTGGTTCTGGTGTCTATCGCCATTGAAAAAACCACTCTGGTGCAATATCTGGCCCGCTCGCTGGCCAACGGCTCGCTGGCGCGCTCGGTGATGAAGCTGGGGTTATCCACGGCCTTTTTGTCGTCTTTTACCAACAATACCGCCGTTGTTGCGTCTTTGATCAGTACCATTAAAGAAAGCAAAACCCACTCGCCTTCTAAGTTATTACTGCCACTGTCGTACACGGCGATTCTGGGTGGTACACTAACCCTGATCGGCACCTCGACCAATTTAATCGTCAATGGCTTTGCCATCGAAGCAGGTATGGCGCCACTGGGCTTTTTTGATTTTACCCTGGTTGGCATTGGCGCACTGAGTGTGGGCCTGGTTACCATTATCCTATTACTGAAGTTTTTGCCGGACCATGGCCGCAAAGAAGAAGAGGTTGTGCCGTTTTATCTGGAAGGGAAAGTGACGGCAGGCTCAAAACTGATTGGCCGTACGGTTGAAGAAAATGGCCTGCGCGATCTGCGCGATTTGTTCCTGGCAGAAATCATCCGCGGCGAGCGCCGCATTTGCGCCGTTACCCCACAACAGGAAATCCAGCAGGGTGATGTGCTGTTGTTTGTTGGCGATATCAAGTCTGTACCTTTATTACGTCGTTTCGACGGGTTACAGGTAGTACACGACAAGCACGAAAAAGACGCCGAGCACTTAGTGGAAGTGGTGATCAGTCAGTCGTCTAAATTTTTGGGCAAAACACTCAAAGAGATCCGCTTTCGCGAACAGTTTCATGCCGCGGTGATTGCCATTCGTCGTGGTCACGACCGACTGCCCGGCGGCCTGGGTCAGGTCAAGTTACAGGCGGGAGATTCTTTGATCCTTGCCCCTGGCGGAGATTTTTACCAGTTGCCCGACCTGAAACGCGAATTTGTTTATATCTCTGGCCTGGACTTGCAAACCCATTTAACGCAGCCACAATCGAATAAAGTGATGGCTGCCTTTGTTGCCGTGCTCGGCCTGGGTATCTTCGATATTGTGCCATTAGTCAAAGGCCTGATGGTTTTATTACTTGGACTGGTGCTGTTTGGCTCCATCAAAGTCAGCGAAATGAAACGTCGTTTTCCCATTGAGTTGCTTGCCATTGTCGGCAGTGCCATTGGCTTAGCTAAACTGATGATAGACACCGGCTTAGCCGGACAAATTTCCGATGCACTGTTCTATGTGCTGGGCGACTTTGGCCCGTATGGTGCCTTTATTGCTATTTTTGTCATGACCGTCGTGTTCACTGAATTGATCACCAATAATGCCGCGGCTGCGCTGTCATTCCCAGTAGCGTATGCACTGGCCATTGGCTTTGGTGTAAACCCGCTCCCCTTTGTGATGGCGGTCGCCTTTGGTGCATCGGCTAGTTTTATTTCCCCCTTTGGCTATCAGACAAATCTGATGGTATACAGTGCAGGCAATTATCGGATCAAAGATTATGTGACTGTGGGCCTGCCACTTTCAATTATTTACTCGATCACTGTGCTGACGCTGATCCCCTTGGTTTTCCCGTTTTAGTGGATAGGAATTATGGATACGAATATTGTCTGGCATAACTATGCCGTGAATAAAACACATCGCAGCGAACAAAAGGGCCATCGCCCGGTTATTCTGTGGTTTACCGGCTATTCTGGCTCGGGTAAAAGCACCGTGGCCAATGCACTGGAAAGTGCCCTGCAACAGCTCGGCGCGCACACTTACCTGCTCGATGGCGACAACGTACGTCATGGACTGTGTAAAGATCTCGGATTCAGCGATGCAGATCGGGTTGAGAACATTCGCCGTGTGGGTGAGCTGAGCAAACTCATGGTCGATGCTGGCCTGATCGTACTCACCGCCTTTATCTCACCATTCCAGGCCGAGCGCGATATGGTTCGCGACCTGGTTGAAGACGCCGAGTTTATTGAAGTTTATCTGGATACACCACTGGAGGTGTGTGAACAGCGGGACCCGAAAGGCCTGTATAAAAAGGCCCGCGCCGGCGAGATCAAACACTTTACCGGCATAGACTCAGACTATGAACCGCCAAAAAATCCGGAGATCCGTATAAATACCGGTGAAAATAGTCTGGACCAATCGGTGCAACAGCTGGTAGCGTATCTGCAACAGCGCGAGATAATTCATCTGTAGTACCAAGGAAATACCATGAACGACACCGACTTACTGGAGGAAATCGTCAATCTGGCCCGACGCGCCGGAGACAAGATCCTCACCATTTATGCCAAAGACTTTAACGTTGAATATAAAGACGATAAAAGCCCAGTCACCGACGCCGACTTAGCCGCCAATGAGGTGATCACGGCAGGCCTGCAAACGCTGACTCCGGATTTACCTATCCTCAGTGAGGAAAGCGCCGAAATAAGCTGGCAGGAACGCCAAACTTGGCAGCGCTACTGGCTGGTTGACCCCATCGACGGCACAAAAGAGTTTATTAAGAAAAACGGTGAGTTCACGGTCAACATTGCTCTGATTGAAAACGGTGAGCCGGTGATGGGCGTGGTCCATGCGCCCGCACTGAACGTCAGTTACTTCGCCGCCAACAGCATCGGCGCTTTCAAAGAATGCGGCGAGGCCCGAATTGAGCTAAAAGTCACCCGCAAAGACAATCAGGGCACCATCCAGGTGGTGGGCTCACGCTCTCACCCTTCGCCGGACCTGGCTGACTACCTCAAACAATTTGATGATGTGAACATGGTGCCAAAAGGCAGTTCACTGAAACTTTGTCTGGTGGCGGAAAGTGCTGCCGATGTGTATCCGCGCCTGGGCCCCACCAGTGAATGGGATACCGGTGCCGGACATGCAGTGGCGAAAATCGCCGGTGCAACCGTCACTCAGCTGGACGGCAGCCCCCTGCTGTACAATCAAAAAGAGTCTTATCTGAACCCTTACTTTGTGGTTTCACGACTCAACTAATCACAGTGCCTTATCCGGTCGGGTAAGGCTTCTCTCTTATGTCCGTCACCATAAGGAAATGTTATGTCACACGCACCCATTAATTTTGCCGAAAAACTGGCGCTGTTTTCAGAGCACTGGAGCCCAAAAGTCATTGCCGAAATGAACGACTATCAGTTCAAACTGGTAAAACTTCAGGGGGAATTTGTCTGGCACGATCACCCCGACACCGACGAAGTATTTATCGTATTATCCGGCGAGATGCACATTGCCTTTCGCGACCGCACAGAGCATCTGAAAGCAGGTGACATGCTGGTTGTGCCCAAGGGTGCAGAGCACAAACCTTATGCCGAGCAAGAGTGTCAGGTACTTATTGTCGAACCCAAAGGAGTCGTCAACACCGGAGATACCGACAGCTCCCTCACCGCACAAAACGATGTCTGGATCTAACTTACAGATGTAAAGTGGACGAACCGAATAAAGAAACAGGCTTAGCACACTAGTTTGGCTTTTTATTAAGCAATTGAATCAGATATGTGCGACTTTTTCCTCTTTTGCTAGTGACAAGCCTGTTAAAAATTTTTATACTGCCAGCGCTTTTTAGGTCTGTGCTAAAAAGCACGCACAATTTATTGAGCACTACAATTTAGAAATGGCCCTTTAGCTCAGTTGGGCGAAACAAGACCGAAGCAACGCTTCGCAGCTTGTTGAGGTGGAGGCAGGACGCCGACAGGACCTCGCTTCATGGATGAATTTATTGAGCACTACAATTTGAAAATGGCCCTATAGCTCAGTTGGGCGAAACAAGACCGAAGCATCGCTTCGCAGCTTGTTGAGGTGGAGGCAGGACGCCGACAGGACCTCGCTTCATGGATGAATTTATTGAGCACTACAATT
Source organism: Pseudoalteromonas sp. R3 (assembly GCF_004014715.1). Classification (NCBI taxonomy): domain Bacteria; kingdom Pseudomonadati; phylum Pseudomonadota; class Gammaproteobacteria; order Alteromonadales; family Pseudoalteromonadaceae; genus Pseudoalteromonas; species Pseudoalteromonas sp. R3. Next base: position 294,409 of record NZ_CP034835.1, on the reverse strand, counting down.
TAGAAATGGCCCTATAGCTCAGTTGGTTAGAGCACCCGACTCATAATCGGTAGGTCCCTGGTTCAAGTCCAGGTGGGGCCACCATTTCTACCTTCTTTAGTACGTTTATGTATCAATTCTCGTCATCAAACCTGATGACTTTTATTATTCTCAGCTAGTTTACCTTAGAACCAAAAACCTTAGTGCCCTATTCTGGTTCCAAGTATTCTAACACCTCCGCATATCAAAGGATTTATTTCATGCCCAATCAAATGTTTACCGATGTCGAACTGCGTATTATGTCAATTCATGTTAAATCGCAGGGCTTCGTCGACAAGTTACTCAGCGAAAGTAAGTTTGAGATTAAGGTATTTAGTGCTGTGAGTGACGGGGTAGCAGATCATTCATTTAATATGGAGCTAAACGTAATGCCAGTCAGCGAAGGCGGCACCATTGGCTTTGGCCCTGCGGGTTACACCATTTATCGTAATCGTGCCGGACAGATCCCACGCTTCCTTGATGCCCATATTGCCGTCTTAGAAGGTGACAGTGATATTCGCAGCACGGCCAAGCTGATGGCTAAGGTTCGAAAAACCGCAGCATTTGGCGAACTCACCCGCAAAGTCGTGGCCGCGGCGACCAATCCTCTGTTTGCGGTCGGTATGAATGTAGCTGAAAGCCTGATGGATATTTCCATCGAAGTGCTGAAGGACAATAAAGACGACCTGTGGCTGCGTCGTTTCTTCAGCTTTAACTACAACATTGAAGGCTATGAGGGTGTTGCCGAGTTTGAGTCTGACGAAGTAAAGATCACGCTGCAACTCTTCACCGGATAACACCGAACAGATATGAGTTCACTTGGACAAAACACTTAAGACTGCCAGATCCTGGCTAACAATGTGTGTATTTGAGAATACAGATAATAATTGGCCTATATCAGCTACACTTAGTAAGAGGACTGTGACATAAGGTAAGCCATCGAGAATGACAGTAGAGGCTTCTGAACAACACAGATAGGTGTCACAACAAGCATAATAAGTGAGGCGTTCAGGTGACAAAACTGTACTCCATTGATCTCAAACTATGGTTAACTCTCGGTGCCTTTATGTTTGCCGCTTTACTGGCGTTAGGGTTAGTGCAGCTGCACCACCATACTCAGAAAGAAAGTTTATTATTGCTCAGCGAAGCCACCCTGAGAAAAGATCTGGCAATTCTCAACTCAACACTACATCATCATTTTGAAGCGCAAGAATTTGAAGAGATTCAGTCAACCCTAGATGCATTTTCACACGATCAGGGATACCAATTCTTAGCACTACTTGATGCACAGGGAAAGCTCTTATACAGCAGTGGTACTGAGCAAAAAAAGCAGGCCATGGCAACAGGCCCTGACAATTTTAGTGCGCTGGTGCAAGCCTCCCAGGCCATACCCGAGTTCACAATTGATTACACCAAAGCACATTACTTATTAACGGCATACGATGCATACCAGCAACCGGACAATACCCGAGAGACCGATACAATGCCGGCGCTGATTTACGCGCAATATTCTGTTGAGCCGCACGCGATTAGGTTACTGCACTACACCCATATGAAAACCATCGTAATCCTCACAATGGCTGTGCTGCTGACAGTGCTGGTATTGATTATTACCCGGCTTTTTATCCATCGTCCAGTTACCCAGTTGATGCAACTTAGTGACCATGTGAGCCGCTTTGACTTTAGTGATAAATTAGAAACCCAGGGAACAGGAGAATTTAAACGCCTTGCCGACAATTTAAACCACATGGCACGCAGCTTACAAAATGGCTGGCAGCAAACCCAGCAAGCCGAAGCTGAAGCGAAGCGTAAACACGCAATTTTAGAAGGTATCTTTAGCGCTTTACCAGATCTGTTTTTCATCGTCGATCAAGAAGGCACCATTTTAGAATATCACTGTGGTCAGAAAAGTGATTTATTTGTCTCTGATAGCGAATTCTTGGGTCGCACCATGCAAGACGTACTGCCAGCACAGACCGCCAGCTCATTCAATCGTGCAATACATAGCATTGATAAACCTGGACAACTTACCCAAATTGAGTATTCCCTGCCCTTTGAAGACGGCAGTCGCCATTTTGAAGCGCGTCTCAGTGCTCTGCCCAACTCGGACAATTTAGTTGTTGCTGTACGCAACATCACAGACAAAAAACGTCAGGAAGAAATCATCCTGCATCATGCTTTTTACGACACTCTCACAGACTTGCCTAATCGCTTTTTGGTGCTCGACCGCCTCCAGCAGCTGATCCACGATGCCAAACGAGACAAGTCAATGGTTGGCGTTGGCTTTATTGACCTGGATGACTTTAAAAAAGTGAATGACTCAATGGGACATGAAGTCGGTGATAAAGTCCTGATACACTCGGCAAAGCGACTACAATCGGCGTTGCGAGAAAAAGACACGGTGGCGCGCCTTGGTGGCGATGAGTTCATCATTCTGTTAGGCGACTTGAAAAGCAACGCTGATATTCACCCCATCGCTACCAAACTGGTTAAACTCTTTCATGCACCGTTTGATATTGACGGTCGTGCCTTCAATATCTCCCTGAGCCTGGGCATTGCCCTTTTTCCTCAGGACGCCGATACACCCAACGATTTGCTGCGAAAGGCAGACTCTGCCATGTATAATGCTAAGCAGCAGGGTCGCAATACCTATTGTTTATTCACTGAAAGCATGAGCAACTCACTGCAACGACGCCTGATGCTGGAAGAAAGCATGCAAGGCGCGCTTGAGCGCGGAGAATTCGAGGTCTATTATCAGCCACAACTGGATCTTCAGGCGCGTAAAGTGGTTGGGGCTGAAGCGCTGCTTCGCTGGCACAGTGATAAGCTCGGCCCGATTTCTCCGGCTGAGTTTATTCCCCTGGCAGAGCAAAATGGGTTTATTATCGACCTTGGTAAGTTTGTTCTAAACTCTGCAGCCAAAGCCTTACAGCAAATACATACGCAATTTAATGCGTCATTGCGACTCGCGGTTAATCTGTCACCCCGTCAGTTTAATGATCCCGAACTTCTCAGCCATGTTGAGCATTTGATAGAACACTGTGCCTTACAACCAGGTACACTTGAATTGGAGATCACCGAAGGTCTGCTATTAAGTGGTGACAGCACGATTAAGGCCACACTAGATAAACTTCAGCAAATGGGGGTTTTGATCTCAATGGATGACTTTGGCACAGGCTACTCATCGTTGAACTATCTGCGTCAGTATCCATTTGATGTGTTAAAAATTGACCAAAGCTTCATTGCCGATATGCACACAGGGAATGAGTCGGCCTATCTGGTAAAAAATATTATCACTATGGCACACGGCATGGGCCTGAAAGTGATTGCCGAAGGGATTGAAGATCATGAACAGCTCACACGACTGGTCGAGTTTAAGTGTAACATTGGTCAGGGCTACCTGATTGGACAGCCGATGCCTGAAGCCGCATTCCAGGACTGGCTTGAACACAACTTTACTCGCCCAGAGAATATAATGAATAAATCCCTGTCGATACAAGACTATTAAAAAGAATATGTTAGTATTGCATGGCAGTGTAAGGATTTAGAACATGAATATAGAACAACTGGTAAGTAAAGCTAAGCAAGTTTGTGATAATCGAGGGGCTCGTTTTACCCCTATCCGAGAAAAAGTTTTCCGCTTACTCGCTGCTAAACAAGGCGGTGTAGGCGCCTATGATCTGTTAGAAGAGCTCAAACTCACCGAGTCTGGCGCAAAACCAGCAACGGTATACCGTGCTTTGGATTTTCTCGCAGAATTAGGGTTTATTCATAAAATTGAAAGCACGAATGCATTTATGCTGTGCCATCACTTTGACTGTATTCACCCTGTGCAGTTATTGATCTGTGACTCTTGTGGTCACGTACAAGAGCTGCATTCCAATGCCATTTCACACGAGCTGAATAACCTGGCTGCAGAGCACGGCTTTCTTGTAAAAGCACAAACGATTGAAGCACACGGCCGTTGTGGAAAGTGTAATGAGTAGTGCAGCATAGCAAAAAGCCCACTACACTTAAATCAGCGTCCGTTAAAACGTAGGAACCTAGGGAAGAAACATATGAATGTAGAATTCATCAACCCTTTTTTATCGTCATTAATGAATGTACTGGCGACCATGGCACAAACAGAATTAACGCCTGGTAAGCCCAAGATTAAGAAAGATGAAGTAGCATGTGGCGATGTGTCAGGGTTGATTGGCATGGTAGGCCCACAAACCAAAGGCTCCTTTTCTATCAGTTTTGATGAAGGCCTGGCATTGACCATTATGGAACGAATGCTGGGTGAGCGCCCGGACAAAATCAATGAAGAGGTCACCGATATGGTCGGTGAGATCACCAATATGGTTACCGGTGGCGCAAAGAACCTGCTTGGTGAAAAAGGCTACGAATTTGATATGGCCACGCCTATTGTGGTCTCCGGACCCGGGCACACTATTACTCACAAATGCGATGGCCCGAAAATCATTATGCCCTTCACCTCAGCTGACGGGAATGCCAACATAGAGGTGAGCTTCGATAAGCTATGAGCTGGCATCAGACACATATCACACTCAGGCCGCGTCAACGCGGCTTTCATTTAATTGATGATGAAGTACTTACTCAGTTACCACAGCTTGGCTATTACAAAGTGGGATTACTGCATTTGTTTATTCAGCACACTTCAGCCAGTCTCACCATCAATGAAAATGCCGACCCCACCGTTCGCATGGACATGGAAAGTCACTTTAACCACTTTGTGCCCGAACGACAAAGTTACTATCGTCATGATTATGAAGGTGATGACGACATGCCAGCCCATATCAAATCCAGTACGCTGGGCTGTGACGTCACGATCCCGGTTAGTCATGGGCGCTTGCAATTGGGTACCTGGCAAGGGATTTACTTGGGAGAGCACAGAGACCATGCAAGTAGCCGCTCAATTGTCGCAACCTTGCATGGCCAGCTTTTGGAATAGACAGAAAGATTAGTCTGCTGGGGTGATGTAGTCATAACTCACCCTGGGTGTAACATTGCAGAGTAATTCATAGGGGATAGTCCCCGCACACGCGGCTACTTCTTCAACAGGCAAAGCCGGCCCCCACATTTCAACCTGATCACCGACTGCAACCCCATCTGGGTTAGTGCCTATGTCCACTGTGATCATGTCCATAGATACAGCACCAACAATGCCATAACGCCTCTCTCTGATCACTACCGGCGTCCCATTACGAGCATTACGTGGGTAGCCATCACCATACCCCATCGCTACTACGGCCAACTGAGTTTGTCGATTACTCTGCCAGCGGCCGCCATATCCTACTTTCTCGCCAGCAGCGATGGTCTTGATGGCGATCACCCGGGTTGTTAGCCGCATCACAGGCTTGAGCCCATGCTCAGTGCCAACCTGATTTAGCATGGGTGAAACCCCATACATCATTAGACCAGGACGGATCCAGTCACCGTGTGACTGAGGCCAGCCGATTACCCCGGCGGAGTTGGCCAAACACTTGGCTTCAGGTTTACCTTCTATCAGACGCTCAAACGCTTTAATCTGACATTGCGTTTGCGTACTATTTACATCATCAGCACAGGAAAAGTGCGTCATCAGTTTGATATTCGGGTCGACATTATCACAAGCTTTTAGCCGTTGATAAAAGGTTTCGAACTGTTCAGGCTCGATGCCAAGTCGGTGCATCCCTGTATCGACCTTCAGCCACACAGACAAACGAGCACCTAGCTGGCCGGTTTCAATGGCTCGTAGCTGGTTTTCATCATGAATAATGGTTTCAAAGTTATTGGCAATCAGAATAGGCAAATCAGCACAATGAAAAAAGCCTTCCAGCAAAACTATCGGCTTGGTCAAGCCACCGGCGCGCAGCGCCAGTGCTTCATCAATACGCGCTACCGCAAAGGCATCCGCGTCATTGAGTTGCTGGGCAATTTTGACCAGACCATGGCCATAGGCATTAGCCTTGAGCACAGCCATCACGCGGGCACCAGGTGCCAGAGCCTTGATCCGTTGTAAATTATAACTTAATGCCGCGAGGTTAATTTCGGCGGTTGCCAGGCGCATACTCACTCCTAATTCAGGCTGCCGACTCAGTTAGCAAAAACGAATACTTTAATATTCGTCATCCACTGCAGGACCGGCATAATTGTCGAACCGAGAGAATTGCCCCTGGAAGGTTAACCTAACCTTACCAATCGGACCATTACGCTGTTTACCAATGATAATTTCCGCGACTCCCTTATCTGGGCTGTCGTCGTTGTACACCTCATCACGATAGATAAACATGATCAAGTCGGCATCCTGCTCGATAGACCCTGATTCACGTAAGTCTGAGTTAACCGGGCGTTTATCAGCACGTTGTTCCAGTGTACGGTTAAGCTGTGATAGTGCAATTACAGGACACTGAAGTTCTTTTGCCAGTGCTTTGAGTGAACGAGATATCTCTGCGATTTCTAAGGTCCGGTTGTCTGATAAACTAGGCACTCGCATCAGCTGTAGATAATCCACCATGATCATACTGATACCTCCATGATCTCGTGCGATACGCCTTGCTCGCGAGCGCACATCCGTTGGCGTCAGACCTGATGCATCATCAATGTACATTTGCCCCTTTTCCATCAACAAGCCCATGGTTGAGGATAACCGTGCCCAATCATCATCATCCAGCTGACCCGTTCTTACTTTGGTCTGGTTAATGCGTCCCAGTGAAGCCAACATCCTCATCATGATCTGTTCTGAGGGCATCTCCAGTGAATAGATAAGCACGGGTTTATCCTGCGTCATCGCAGCATGCTCTGCCAGGTTCATCGCAAAAGTGGTTTTACCCATCGATGGACGTGCCGCGACTATGATCAGATCTGAGGGTTGCAGGCCAGCGGTCATCTGGTCAAGATCAGAGTAGCCCGTGCTCACCCCCGTTACACCATCCTGCGGCGACTGGTAAAGCTCTTCAATTTTATCGACGGTTTTTTCGAGAATGCTGTGGATGCTCTGCGGACCTTCGGTACTCTTAGTACGCTGCTCAGCGATTTTGAATACCTTACTTTCCGCCAGGTCCAACAATTCGTGGCTATCACGTCCTTCCGGGTTAAAACCCGCCTCGGCGATTTCATTCGCCACCGAGATCATCTCACGGACCACTGCTCGTTCGCGTACAATACTGGCGTAGGCATCTATGTTCGCTGCACTGGGCGTATTTTTAGCAATTTCAGCCAGATAAGCAAAACCACCGACCGTATCCAGTTGGTTGTTCTTCTCTAGGTTTTCCGAGATAGTGATCAGATCTATAGGCTGACTGGCCTCGACCAGCTTGGTCATTGCCTCGAATATCAGCTTGTGGGTGCGGGTGTAAAAGTCCTGCGCGACAACCAGCTCTGCAACCCTATCAAACGCCTGATTATCAAGCATCAGTCCACCTAAAACAGACTGCTCTGCCTCGATGGAATGGGGAGGAACTTTCAGGGTATCGACTTGTTGATCAGGTTTCGCCATATCACTACAAACACTAAGGGACGGACCTGTTATTGTATACGCAATTGGGGTGGAAATGAATCTAGATTACAGGCTAATACTGACTAAAGGACGCCCTCGCCGAGCGTCCCTCCTGAGTATTACAATTTCTTCAACGTAATACGTCCACTGACAGTATCGATTTCTACATCCACATCACCGTCGTTAATCACGAACTCCAGTTCACGCGACGGCCCATATTTAGCCTTCTTTTCTTTGTCTGCTGACAGTTCATTGATGATGCGCCCACCGGCATGCGCATCGATATCAAAACGCGCCGACAAATTAGCGGGAAAATAAAAGTCGACATCACCACTGACTGATTCAAAACGAATATTAGCTCGCTTTTCCAGAGCTCTCATTTTTACATTAATCTCGCCATTGACGGTGCTCATTCTCAGGTCTTTCAGACTGGCAATATCGAAATCAACTTCACCATTGACGTTTTCAACCCGAATATCACTCGCCTGAGTCATACTCTCAATACCACCATTGACCGCGTTGAAACGTAGCTTTCCGCTGGATGCCATGTCCTCAATATCGCCATTGACCGTTTCGTAGCGGATGTTACCAGATAGCTCTTTACCTTCGATGTCGCCGTTGACGGTTTCCAGTTCAATTTTGCCGCTCGCCTGATTCACCTCAATGTCACCATTGACGGTGGTTACTGCCACACCTGCACTGAAGTTACTGACATCCACATCGACATTCACCCCTTCAAAATCCAGTTCACTCTGTTTCGGCATATAAATAGTCAACCGAGAACCGTCTCGCTTGTTATTCCACCCTTTGTTGCGACGTGGCATTTTGACAATAAACTCTGTTACATTACCCTGAGTTTCTAATGTATAACCCTCAGCCAGCTCATCTAGCTCGCCACTCACTTTAAAGCTTGGCTTGTCCCATGACTTAATAGTGACTTTACCACGCTGGTTTTCGATGACCACTTTGCCATTTAGCGGCACTTCAATCTGCTCGTCAATCTTGTCACCCGCCAGGGCAAACAGCGGCAGCGTGGCCAGTCCTAAAATGATTGCTTTCATGCTTCTCTCCTAAATCTGTTGCCACTGGGGCTGATGTACCTTAGTGATTAAATCTAACTGCTGCTGGTATACCTGGGCCAGCATTTTAAGCAGGGCTGCATTATCGGGATCTTTTGTCAGAGCCAGCTTGATGGCCTGCTCTGCTTCTTCCAGTTCCTGTAATGGAACCTGCCAATCCTGTGTCAGTGCAGGTTGTGTCTCATACTGAACCAGTAACGTCTGTTTTTTCTGCTCAAAGAACGCACTCATATTAGCCATCGTGTCTTGCCTGGGCTGCGTCATGATGACTTGCCAGCTCAGCAGGCCCGCAGAAACGCAGGCCGCAAAGCCTGCCAGCTTAACCCAGGGATTAGTTGAGCGAGGCTCCGCTGCGGGCAAGTTGATCGCCTTTTCAATGCCCGGCCATAAATCTTTTCTCGGCTCAGGAAGTTGATCCTGATCTTGTTGCCGTGGCAGTTGTTGCTTCAGAAACTGCTCAAATGTTGGTTTACTCATTGTCGTACCACTCCTGTAACAATTTCCTGGCCCGGTGAAACTGAGACTTACTTGAGCCCACCGCCATGTTCAACATGCCCGCGACTTCTTCATGGCGATATCCTTCAACCGCATGTAAGACAAACACCAAGCGGGCACGTTCCGGTAACCGCAGAACCAGCTTATCGAGTCCGTTGAGTGAGTCACATTGCGCGATTTCAGTTTGTTCCATACCACTGTCTTCCAGGCTGACGACTTTTTGCAGCCAGTTTTTTTGCTTACGCAAATAACTAATTGCAACATTCGACGTGACGCTGTGAAGCCAGGTTGTGAATTTCGACTGCCCCTGAAACTGAGCGATTTTATGCCATAGCTGAACAAACACTTCCTGTGTCGCATCCTCCGCGTGTGCCTGATCGGCCAGCAAACGCAAACACAGTCCATACACCCTGCGATAACACTGTTGATAAAGCTGTTCAAATGCCACCTGCTCGCCTTGCTGGGCACGTAGCACTAACGCCTCAATTTTATCTTGGTTAAATGCCTCTTTGGCATTGATTATCATAGAGTATTCCCTCGTTACCGAGCCGTCATCGTGACACATCAGATATCATAATGAAAGTGACCCGATTGTACGATGTTTGATAGATAAGACGCAGCCAAAGGAGCAAAAGGTTTAAAAAGAAGGGAAGAATTTTTCTATGCCAACAAAGCGACTATGGCACTATGCTATTCATCATCCTCGTCTGGTGCCTGGTAGTCCTCGCCAGACTCAAAGCGCCAGCCCAAAAATTCGAGCTTAGCCGGCGTAACTACACCACCATTACCAAGGTTAAAGTTTTTCAGTGCTTCATCAAAATGCACGCCACTACCGCCAGTGGCATCTATGGTTGCACCTCGGATGGTGCCGTAAAACTGACCGCTTCCCCGCATTGCGATGCTGGTAACAGGTGCATAAATCACGGCATACACGGAACTGGCACCTCTGAGAGTAATGCCATTTTGGCCAGAGTAAGAAGAGAAGATACTCAAACTTGGAAAGCCGCTATCAGTCATGCCCTCGCGTTCTGTGATCACGATACCACTGGCACCAAAATCAACCTTGCCGGTAACAAAAATCGCCAGACTGCTGCCTGCTTTGATGGTAATACTGGTGTGTCCTGTCATTTTGAAATCACCATCAACCAGCCAGATAACATCTCCTCCCTCAATGGTAATGGTGCCATCACTGGTCAGCTTCATGTTCTTCATGCCATACACATACTCACTACCAGCATTCCCCTGGCCATGATTCTGCGTTAGGTGTTGAAACAAATAAATGTCGGCAGGGCTGGATGACCAGGTGCCACTCCCCCCGCGTATATAACGACCTTCACTCGGGGTAAATACATAATCCGTCTGAGCACCGACTGTAAAGTCAGCATAATTGTTATTGCTGTCGATCACAGAGGGCATATTCAAGGGCAAGGCCAGTGGATCACATTCTTTATCGGGGTTACTGGGATCATAGTCCGGGGAACTTGGGTCGTATACCCGCACCGCCTCTACTTCAGGGTTAACGTTGAAGCGATCTGCTGAATAGTGCAGCCCATCTTGCATATGGCTGCTCTGAAAAGCTCCCGTGCCACCATACATAATGTCTAGCTCTGAGCGGTTTTGATTAAGAATCTCAGCCCCCCACTTCATCGTCACGTCGCCGTTCGCTCGCAGCACACCTGTGATCTGCCCGCCATTGTGTTTTACGAAACCCTGAGTAAGGACATCACCATCAACCCGTACGCCACTACCAGCAGAAATATCGATCCCCGTATTGGATTGCACAGTTCCGACGACGGGCGAAGAGCCTTTAAGATACAAGACACCTGACGCTTTCACATCCCCCATGATAGGAGAGTGACCATTTAGTACCACATCGGCATCGCCAATCACAGTGTTCACATCGCCATTATTGGTCTTAGTGTCTTCGTAACTGCCCTGAGTGGAATCATAACTGTCAACCAAACCACTGCCTGCAAGATTAACTCCTTTACACCCGGTAACGGCGTTTTGGAACACAGAGCTGCGCTCGGGAGGGGTGTATTTAAAGTAAGAGACCATACGCGCCTGGGCCTGATCATCATAACGTTGCCCCAGACTGGCAATCGCTACTTCATCACCGTTGACTGACAACTGCGCATTATAGCTTGTCCCATCCAGCTCGCCCGTCCCCAGCTTTGACCCAACCTGCTGTACCGCCTGCTCAAGTGTCAAATTTGGGTTATTGATAAGTGCTGCTTTGAGTGCCTGTCCCCGTTCGATCACGCCCTTTTCAGCCAATAAACGGGCATTCAGGTCTTTTTGATAATTACCACTGAGACGCTCCTGCACCAAAGTATCTTTAAATGCTGCAAATACGACGACACTGGCCACCGAGCTGAGTAGCATCACTTTTATCAGGGTAAACCCACGTTGTCGCAGTGATTGAATTACCATAATAGTCACCAATTCGCCGTCGCCAGCACCTGCTGACTTGCTGCAATATCTATCTGGATCCCCGCCGCATACTGTACGGGCACACCCACAGGAGTCACTGTTATGGATGTGATCAGGCCATCGACCGAAAAGCTTAACCCATTGACCCCTCGTAACAAGCGCTGGGCAGGCAAGTTATCTGAGCTGATATCGCATAATAAGTAGCCATCAAGCAGAGAAAAAGTCTCGGTGTAATTCACCACAGGAACGCTGCCATCGCAGGCCGGCGTATTGGCAACCTGACTGACTTCTAATGCCTCACCGTTAAGCATGACCTGAGGTGTGGACGCTGTTTGCTTAATGCTACGGGTCATTAGCTGGCTGGTATAACGGATCACTTCCTGTGCCTGTGCCAGCTCCTGATTCACGGCAATAGTGCTACGAATGGTCGAATAGGCCACGGCAATACCTCCGAGCATAAACAAGCCTATCGCCAGTGCGATCAGCAGCTCAAGTAAAGTAAATCCGCGGCAATTCATCAATCGACTCACAAACATTCATTGACAAAACTGGCGTGCAAAGAGATTTGGTCCACGCCTGTATTGGTCATACGTTCATCGTGCCAGCTAACCGTCAGGCTCATATCGAGACTGAAAGTGTCGGGCAGCGTTAGCGTGAAGCGAGGGTCATTCGGGTATAGCCAGGCTGCTGTCGGGTTGGCAACCGGATTCAGGCTGGTATTGACACTCTGATAATGGCAAATGTCGGGCCAAATACGCTCTATCGCATTCTGACCGTGGATCAAAGCCACGGTATAATTAAAACTGTTCTGTGCAAACTGCATGGCCTTGATCTGGGCTGCGGCAAGGCCAAGCAATGCAATGGCTGCGATTACCATAGACACCATCACTTCCAGCAATGAAAACCCCGAAACTACGCGCAATTGTCTGTCGCCTTACCCAACCAGCTTTGCCCACTGTGTAAGATGCATAAACGAACATCGTCCGTTGTTGCATCGTTATCCGATATCAATATGTTACTGAATGCACTGAGCTCACCGCTTGAGCGCAGTGTTCTGTCAACCAGGTTCACGGCTACTGCTGTGTGGTCAATCGTAAACCGTTTTAACGTGATTTCCTGACCCTGCTCGACCACCTTCATTACCCAGTCATTGTTTTCAAGTTCCAGTTTTACCGGCACTTCGCGCTTTACCGCTTCACTGCGGGCAAAGCGATAAAAGCTGCTTAGCTGATTTGCTGTGGTATTCACCCTGTCCTGTTTAATTTGGCCAATTAAAGACGGCGCAGCCGTAACAGCCAGGATGGCAATGATGGCCAGAACCATCAACAACTCAATCAGTGTTACACCGTGCTGGGTGTGCTTACCAACAGTCATTCAGGTTGCCTCCCTGATTGCCTAAATGGTCCAGCGTGAGTACTCCGCAAATGTCGCCATTCTGACCACCTGCAGCCAATGGTGTCGCCTTTAAAATATAGCCCATATTACGAAAATCACCGTTGGCACCTTGTGGCTTATTACGCGCTTCGTAGCTGAACGTGTAGTGTTCAGCAGCAGGCAGGCTTTGAAAAGTCTGATCATTCGGGTAACCACCATTACGGGAATAGATACGCTCCAACGTGGCACTGGTTTGTAACAGCAAGTGCTGTGCATCCAGTCGTCTGCTTTCACGTACATACTGACCATAGTTTGGCAATGCCACACTGGCCAGAATGGCGACAATCGCAATAGCGATCAGCAGCTCAATTAAAGTAAATCCACGCATTCTGGAGGTTTTAAGCATATTGGGTTTCCCACCTAAATGATAACGCTGTCATTAACGCCTGAATAAGACTGTATGACATTTAACCAATAAAAAAAAGTGCCTGTAATAAAAACAGTTAACTAAAATATCACAGAACGAAATTATCTAAAACAGGAACGCGCTTACACGAGATAACAGCCGACGATGTGCCTCAAGGCTACAAGGTGGTCAGACCATTAAATACCAGCGTCATTTGTTCCCATAAAGACTATAAGCCGTTTACGAGCGCTGTTGTTTTGATTTGGATTAAATTTCCGACTTGTGTTGTAAACCTTCCATGATGATCCCGATAATCATCAGATCCACACACTGAAAATTGGAGTTGTTATTGTCTTTCAGAGATTGGGAATACAACCGCGTGCAGATACACGCGGTTGGTGCTTAATATTATTAAGCTTCAGCGATCACGATTACTTTGATAGCTGTTGTCACGTCAGTGTGAAGCTGGATTGATACGTCGAATTCACCTGTTTCTCGGATAGTACCGGTAGGCAGACGAACTTCTGACTTAGCAACTTCCAGACCTACTGCAGTGATAGCGTCAGCAATATCGCGAGTACCGATAGAACCGAACAGCTTACCTTCGTCACCCGCTTTAGAAACCAGAGTCACTTCAGCAAGTGCTTCTAGTTTTTCAGCGCGCGCTTGTGCAGCAACTAGCTCTTCAGCGATTTTCGCTTCAAGCTCAGCACGACGTGCTTCGAAAGTTTCGATGTTAGCTTTAGTTGCAGGAACTGCCTTACCCTTAGGGAAAAGGAAGTTACGTGCGAAACCAGATTTAACAGAAACCTGGTCACCTAGGCCACCTAGGTTTGCGATCTTGTCTAGTAGAATAACTTGCATGTCTCTACACCTTTTAAAAACTGTTAATCAGCTGCTTACTTGTGTAAGTCAGTGTACGGAAGAAGGGCTAGGTAGCGAGCACGCTTAATAGCAGTTGCTAGCTGACGCTGATATTTAGCGCTAGTACCTGTGATACGGCTAGGTACGATTTTGCCACTTTCTGTTACGTAGTTTCTAAGAGTAGCCAGATCTTTGTAATCGATTTGTTGTACGCCTTCCGCTTTGAAACGGCAGAACTTACGACGTCTGAAATAACGTGCCATGAGTAAATTTCCTCAATTAATTCTTTCAATATGTTGTGCATGTAATACAAGTTGACTCAAGCCACTTCGGCTCTCATGTCGGTTTAAAAAACCGCGTACCTGTAAGGTCTGCCCAACGCATAAATGCTCTAGTTGAGTCCGGAACTGCTGTCCGCTGGCAACCACCTGAATACGTACATAACTGTTACGATTTAGGTCAGCTTCTACCTGCATCGACTTATGTTCTAAAACAAAAATACAATGCGCGATGCCCGCGGGGCTTTGACTGTACTTAGGTGGCTTACAGACCATGCCGGATAATACCAGCTGGTTTGTATACAGTTCAGACTGAGTGCTCACCAAACTACCAGGTCAATTCCGAATCAAAAACGATTAAGCAGTTGCTGCTTCTTTTTTCTCTTCTTTAGCAAGAGGAGACGCTTCAGTTACAGCGTTCTTAGTACGCATAACCAGGTTACGAAGCACTGCATCGTTGTAGCGGAAAGAAGTTTCAAGCTCGCTGATTACTTCAGTAGGTGCTTCAACGTTCAACAGAACATAGTGTGCTTTGTGAAGCTTTTCGATTGGGTAAGCCAGTTGACGACGACCCCAGTCTTCTAGACGGTGGATTTTACCGCCAGCTTCTGTGATGGCACCAGTATAACGCTCGATCATACCAGGTACTTGCTCACTTTGGTCTGGGTGAACCATGAATACGATTTCGTAATGACGCATGGATATTCCTTACGGTTAATATAGCCTTGTCCCGTTTCGGCCAGTCGGGGTAAGGCAAGGAACTAAAGTTAGTTAGGCCGAAAGAGCGCGTATTTTACGTGTCGAACTAAAAATAAGCAATCAGTTTATCGATGAAAATTGGTGGAATAAGATTTAAAGTTGAGTGCGTAAGTCAGAGTGAAAAAATAAAGATATAAAGAGAGGAGAGAGTTGGAGCGGCACACGAGGTTCGAACTCGTGACCTCGACCTTGGCAAGGTCGCGCTCTACCAGCTGAGCTAGTGCCGCATTCCTGATTACTCACGTTTTAAACGCTGATGCGCGACGGGTCGCATCTAACGTTTTAGCAGCTGAGCTAGTGCTGCATCATAGAAAATATCTAGTTTATACACCTGAAGAAGTGTTGGAGCGGCACACGAGGTTCGAACTCGTGACCTCGACCTTGGCAAGGTCGCGCTCTACCAGCTGAGCTAGTGCCGCATTCCATAATTGCTCGATTGTTTTAAACGCTGGTGCGCGACGGGTCGCGTCTAACGTTTTAGCAGCTGAGCTAGTGCCGCTTCATAGAAAACATCTAGTTTATACACCTGAAAAAGTGTTGGAGCGGCACACGAGGTTCGAACTCGTGACCTCGACCTTGGCAAGGTCGCGCTCTACCAGCTGAGCTAGTGCCGCATTCCATAATTGCTCGATTGTTTTAAACGCTGGTGCGCGACAGGTCGCGTCTGACGTTTTAGCAGCTGAGCTAGTGCCGCTTCATAGACAGTATCTAGTTTATACACCTGAAGAAGTGTTGGAGCGGCACACGAGGTTCGAACTCGTGACCTCGACCTTGGCAAGGTCGCGCTCTACCAGCTGAGCTAGTGCCGCATTCCTGATTACTCATGTTTTAAACGCTGATGCGCGACGGGTCGCGTCTAACGTTTTAGCAGCTGAGTTAGTGCCGCTTTACAATACTATGCCCCAAAGACAAATAAGCTTTGCCGTCTTAAGCGGGGCAGGATTCTACAAGATAGAAAAAGCATTGCAAGTACTTTTTCTAAATTTTTTAAAGATTGAAGAATTTTTGCTGGTAAACCTTCAACTCCATAATGGAGTCTTTGATGTCGTCCAGAGCCAGATGAGAGCTCTTTTTGTGGATCCCATTTAACAGCTCAGGCTTCCAACGACGTGCCAGCTCTTTAATTGTGCTGACGTCCAGGTTGCGGTAGTGGAAATATTCTTCCAGCTCAGGCATGTATTTGTTGAGGAAGCGACGATCCTGGCCAATTGAATTACCACACATAGGCGATTTACCCGGCGGTACCCATTGTTTCAGGAAGTCTAATGTTTGTTTGATTGCATCAGATTCAGAGTGAGTGCTGGCCTTACAACGCGCAGTCAGACCGGAACGGCCATGCTGGTTTGTACACCACTCATCCATATTATCAAGTAAGTCATCACTTTGATGGATAGCAATTACAGGTCCCTCGGCCAGTACATTCAGATCACAGTCGGTGATCACAGTGGCAATTTCGAGGATCCTATCTGTTTTAGGTTCCAGACCCGTCATTTCTAAGTCGAGCCAGATCAGGTTTGATTCATGAAAAGACATACACTACCTAACGGTACTTTCCTTTAGATCCAATGCAATTAGATATATCATATTAGCTTCATCACTCGACCAAAAGCTTTTTTTTACAAAGCGGGGCAATTTATTGAGTTATAGTCCATGATTGGCCTGTATACCACTCGATAGCAATAAATCGTGTCGCGAGTTTATAAGATATGGCAAAACGCAAAAAACTCAGTAAGGGCCAGTCCAGACGGATCAGTGCCAACCATCAAAAACGCTTGCATAAAGCGAAACAACAATCCGACACTCAGGTGACTTGGCAAACCGATAACCTGGGCCCCACAGAACCCGCGGTGGTGATCAGTCGCTTTGGCCAGCATGCCGATGTCGAGTGCGAAAATGGCGACGTGCTGCGCTGTAATATTCGCCGTACTGTCACCAGCATAGTATGTGGCGACGAAGTGATTTTTCGCCGTGCCAAAGTCAGCGAAGGCGACCTGGCCGGCGTGATAGAAGCCGTCGAGCCTCGCCGCTCTCAGCTCACCCGCCCGGATTTTTACGACGGCGTAAAAGTGGTGGCAGCCAATATTGACCAAATTTTAATGGTGTCCGCTGTAGTGCCTGAATTCACCCCGCAGATCATTGATCGCTATCTGGTCGCCTGTGAAGACATGGGTATTGAGCCAATTCTGTTGCTTAATAAAATCGATCTGCTCGATGACGAAGGCCTCGACTATGTCGATGAAGTGCTGGATATCTATCGCGAACTAGGCTATCGCGTCCTGCTGGTGAGTAACAAGACTGGCGAAGGAATTGATGAGCTCAAATCCCTGCTGACAGACAAAAACAACATCTTTGTCGGCCAATCCGGGGTGGGTAAATCCACTCTAGTGAATACCGTCCTGCCCGATGCCGCCATTCTGACTCAGGAAGTGTCTGAGAACAGTGGCCTGGGTCAGCACACCACCACGGTTTCTAAACTGCATCACCTGCCCAGTGGCGGTAACCTGATAGACAGTCCGGGGATCCGTGAATTCGGTCTGTGGCACCTCGAAGTAGAGCGGGTAACCTGGTGTTTTAAAGAATTTCGTGAATTTATCGGCGGCTGCCGTTTTCGTGACTGCAAACACCTCAACGATCCGGGCTGTCTGATCCTGGAAGCCGTAGATGAGGGCAAGATAAGCGAACTGCGCTTTGACAGCTATCACCGTATTCTGGAGTCAATGGCGGATGGCCGCGCAGGTGCGCGCGCGCCAAGAGTTTGATACTATCTTCAAAATTTTTTCAGGAATAATAAAAGTGAACTTGGATAAACTTAAGATTGCCCTGCAATATGCTTTACCCAAACATGCCGTATCACGTTTGGTGGGAAAACTGGCCGCAGCTGAGGCGGGTGCACTGACGACCACCTTAATTAAATTGTTTATCAAACAGTACAAGATAGACATGAGTGAAGCCCTGCATGAAGATCCAGCTCACTATAAAACCTTTAACGAATTCTTTACCCGTCCGCTGAAGCCGGGGATCCGCCCACTTGCAGAAGAAGCCAGCATTGTGGCTCACCCGGTCGACGGTGCCATCAGCCAGTTAGGTAACGTAGTCGATGGTCAGATCATTCAGGCCAAAGGCCATGACTACAGCCTGCAAACCCTACTGGGGGGCAAAGAGTCGGACGTAGCGCCGTACCTTGGCGGCAAGTTTGCCACCATTTATCTGGCGCCCAAAGATTATCACCGCATTCATATGCCCCTTGATGGTACGCTGAAAAAGATGATCTACGTACCTGGCGATCTGTTCTCGGTAAACCCGCTTACGGCGCAAAACGTCCCCAACCTGTTTGCACGTAACGAGCGGGTTGTCGCTATCTTTGACACTGAGATAGGACCACTGGCTATGGTACTGGTGGGCGCCACCATAGTGGCCAGTATCGAAACTATCTGGGCCGGCACTGTCACGCCACCAGCCGGTAAAGACGTCTTCAGCTGGGATTACCCGGCAGAGGGTGACAACGCCGTCAAACTGAAAAAAGGCGACGAAATGGGCCGCTTTAAGCTAGGCTCGACGGTTATTCTGGCCTGGGGAGAAGACAAGGCCGACTTCCTGGCCAACCAATTACCAGAAACCGTTACCCGTATGGGTACCCCATTTGCGACCATCCGCGACTAAGCCGGATAATTCGCTCAAAAAAGCCCGCTTCTGCGGGCTTTTTTAATCGTCTGTGGCATTAGCCACACACATCACATGCCGCATCCCTTTCCAGCGTAAACTGCCTTTGCTGCAAGCTCAAAGCATCAACCACCATCATTTCACTGTGTTTATCAGGTGAATCAGAGATAATTAAACTGACTGCTTTCATCGCCTGCATAGAGCCGATTATGCCAAGTAACGGACTCACCACACCTGCGTTCTGACAATTCAATACCGGTTGCGCCGAAGACTGTGGAAAAATGCAGTGATAACAGGGCGAGGACGCTCTGAAATCAAAGGTCATAAACTGGCCCTGAGTGCCCAGCGCAGCCCCGGAGATCAGGACCTTACGGTGTTGTACGCAATACTGATTGAGCAAATATCGCGTGGCGAAGTTATCACTGCAATCCAGGATCCAGTCACTGTCTTGCAATATGCTGTCTATATTGCTGCTGTCGAGCTTCACAGGCCGAGGAACAAGTGAGATTTGGTTGTTCAGGCTCGCTAAAACCTTACTCGCGGCTTTCGCTTTTGGCTGGCCAATATGACTGACCTTATACAAAATTTGCCTTTGCAAATTAGACAGTTCAACCGCATCATCATCACAAAAAGTCAGCTGCCCGACTCCGCTTGCCGCCAGGTAAAACAGCGCAGGGCTACCCAGCCCCCCACAGCCCACCACGGCCACCCGTGCTTGTTTAAGGCGCAGCTGACCGGCTTCCGACACCTCATTGAGCAGTAGATGGCGGCTGTACCTCAACCGCTCTTTGTCACTGAGCTCTGTACTCATGACTCGCCTGTGGCCCGTTTCAGGTCAATAATAGCCTGTTTATAATCCGCCGCCTCGGTGATGGCGCGCACCACCGCCACACTGCCCACTCCGGTGGCGGCAACCTGAGGAGCGCGAGTCAGGTCAATGCCCCCAATAGCCACAGTCGGATAGGTTTCACGCATCAGAGGCACAAAGTGCCTGAGCTTTTCGAGCCCCTGGATCTGTCCGGTCATGTCCTTGGTGGTGGTCGGGTAAATCGCCCCAAATGCCAGATAACTGGGCCGGTAGTTATGGGCTCGCAGCATTTCATAAAACCCATGCGTGGACACCCCAGGCGTAATCCCGCCTGCTGAATGGCAACCAGATTCGCCGAATCCAGATCTTCCTGACCAAGGTGTACCCCATAGGCGCCATGGCGAATGGCCAGCTCCCAATGGTCGTTAATAAAGACCCGGCCCTGATATTTCTCACCCAGGGTAATAGCACACTGTATGTCTTCTTCCAGGGTCGCATGATCAGCCTGTTTAATTCTGAGTTGCACTGTTTTTACGCCCTCAGCCAAACACTTTTCAACCCAATCTACCGAGTCTACGACGGCATAAAGCCCCAGCTCTTCTCCGACTGGGGCAAAACCGGCTGCAAAGTTAAACTCTTCACTGACGGCAAATTCCAGTTCATCACCGAGCCAGCTTCCAGGTTCTATCACCTGAGGAAAGTCCGAGATATTCTCTGGGAACCCGGCATGTGCCAGTGGCCCTCGCCCCTCGCCAAAGCGCTGCGCTAATTTCAGCCCCTGGTTGATATAAGCTTTGGCCAGAATGAAAGCATCTTTGATCGGATAACCTTTGGCCAGACAAGCCGCGACAGAAGAGGCAAAGCTACAGCCGGTGCCGTGACTATGGGGCGTTTGTATCGCCTCATTACCCAGCCAATACTCTTCATCTTCACTCCAGCAATAATCAATACAATAACCACTGGGGTAATCCCAGTGACCTCCTTTAATGATCACCGATTTGACGCCAAATTCACGCAGCTTGCGGGCAGCATCTCTGACGGCATCCGGACCAATCAGGTAAACGCCAGTCAATACTTGCGTCTCCTGCGTATTGGGTGTGATCACATCGACCAGAGGTAACAGGTACTTTTTCAGCGCATCCAGGGTATCTTCTTCGGTTAGCGCATCGCCACTGGATGCAATCGCAACCGGGTCGAACACAATCACAGGGGGATTGTCCCAGCGACTCTTATACTGCGCCAGATGTTCTGCTACCAGCTGGATCTGTGTGCTGTTGGCCAGCATGCCAATCTTAATCACAGTCGCTTTTAAATCGGCTTCGAGTGCCAGCAGCTGAGATTCCAGCACTTCACTCGAGACCGCGTTGATCTCTTCAACCGCCAAGCTATTTTGCGCCGTCAGCGCTGTCACGGCTGTGCAGGTTTGCACACCAAAACTGTGCATTGCTTTGACATCCGCCTGAATCCCGGCGCCGCCGCCCGAATCCGACCCGGCAATGGTCCATACCAGTTCAGCCACAATTACTCCTACTTACTCTGTTGAATATGGGCGCATGATTAAGTACTTTGCGCCACAAAGGCTTAGCGTCACTATAGCGCGTGTTTAATTCTGATGCCAAAAGGGCATCCCCATCGTCGGGGTGGAAGGCGCTGCAACTTCTTTCTCCGGCATGGCCTGCGCCACATAGGCGGCACGCCCGGCAACTACCGCATGATTAAAAGCACTGGCCATGGTTACCGGACAGCCAGCACCGGCAATGGCAGAATTCAGCAACACGGCATCGTAACCAAGTTCCAGGGCCTGTACAGCATGCGAGGGTAAACCGAGTCCTGCGTCAACAATCAGGGTGTGATCAGGCAAACGCTCACGAATGGTTTTCAGATTATAAGGATTAAGTAACCCTTTCCCGGTGCCAATGGGGGCACCCCAGGGCATCAGTACTTCGCAGCCCAGATCCGCCAGGCGCTGACACACCACTAAATCATCGGTGCAATACGGCAGCACTTTAAATCCCTGCTTTATCAGGATTTCGGTGGCTTCAAGCAGCGCGATCGGATCGGGTTGTAAATTGTATTCATCGCCGATCAGTTCCAGCTTGATCCAGTCAGTCGCAAACACTTCCCGACACATTTGCGCCAGTGTCACCACTTCTTTAACACTGTGGCACCCGGCGGTGTTAGGTAACACCCGCAATCCGGTGTCCTTGATCAGTTGCCAAAAGTCGTCTCCGGCTGACACTGAATTCTGGCGTCGCAGTGAGACGGTGACAATTTGCGCCTGCGAAGCCACCAGGCTTTGCTGCATAATTTCCGGCGAGGGGTAAAGTGCTGAACCTATCAGCAAGCGACTGTCGAACTGCTCACCGTAAATGGTTAACGGTTTATCACTGTGCATCATTAGCCTCCCTGAATAGGCGATAGCAACTCGATGCTGTCACCCTCTTGCAGTCGCTGCTGGGCCAACGTGCTGCGCGGCACAAATTGCCCGTTCAGCGCCACCGCAAAGGGCGCCTTTGCCCCTTGTGCTTCAATCACTTCCAGCAAAGACTGTGGCTGTGACAGCGTGAGCGCCTGACCATTGTAACTTATATTCATAATACCCCTTGTTGTAACGCTTGTTGCACTACTGCTGGTGCCAGCAAAAAGCCATGTCGATACAAACCGTTAATGCGGATCACATTATCAGTGACGCTAATATGCGGGCGATTATCTTTATACGCCGGGCGCAAACCTGCGCGCAGCGACATCACCCGTCCCTCAGCAAAGCCACTGTGTACCGTATATGCGGCAGAAAGCAACTCCAGTGTTGAGCGGACCGTGATCTCGCCTCGATCCTGAGATTCAATTTCGGTCGCACCGATAACAAACTCGTGATTTGGTTTGGGCGCGATATAGAGCGGATAACGCGGATGCATCAGACGCACCGGGCGCTGTAAACTCACTTCGGGCGCATAGATTCGGGCAACCTCACCACGCACGCCACGCAGCCCCGGGCTGTCGTCTTTGGCATCCAGCCCACGGCAGTCAATGATCCAGTCAAACGCCTCACCATTGACCCGTCCTTGTGCGATGTGTGCACTTGACCCTTCATGAAAGCGCGCGCCCCTTTTCTGCAAGGTGTTAAGGCTGGCAGCAAAGAATGCCAGATTATCGAGCTGACCCTCACAGGGTAAATACAACCCCTGATGAAAACGGCCTGCCAGCTCAGGTTCCAGCGCACCAATGCCGTGACCATCCAGGCTTTGCGCCTGATGGCCAGCCAGTGGTTTAAGGCGACGCTGGAAACTCAGCAAATCGCCCCTGTCTTGCTGATGCGCAACAATCACTGTGCCCTGCTGCTGAAAGAACACCGGCTCGTCAAGTTTGGCCAATAACTCGGGCCATAAGGTCATGGCATGTAAGCCCTGCTCTGCCAGGTCTTGTTCACAGATCACGGATTCGGCCATGGGGGCGAGCATCGCCGCCGCTAAAGTGCCCACACTGGCTGGGGTCGCGACCAGGTCGCGCTCAAATACGCTCAGCTGATACTGCTCTGCCAGCATCAGGGCTGCAACCCGCCCTGTCAGGCCAAAGCCAACAATAGCAACGCGTGGTTTGTTTGTCTGGGACATCTTGCCTCCATGCGGACCCAGGTGGGTCCGCTATCCTAAATCACAGCGCTTTGTGGTAAAGCTCCGACCCCGTCTCTTTGAACTCGCGTGATTTATTTTTCATTTCGGCTTCCACATCAATCATTTTGATGGCGATGGCTTCGCCGGCATTGTTTGGATCTATGCCCTCGGCTTCGAGCTGTTTGGCATAGTCGCGCACATCCTGGGTGATCTTCATAGAGCAGAATTTAGGACCACACATAGAGCAGAAGTGCGCCACTTTGCCCGACTCCTGAGGCAGTGTTTCATCGTGATAAGACAATGCCCGCTCCGGGTCCAGACTCAGGTTGAACTGATCGTGCCAGCGGAACTCAAAACGTGCTTTAGACAAGGCATTGTCACGGATCTGCGCACCTGGATGACCTTTGGCCAGATCCGCCGCGTGCGCCGCAATCTTGTAGGTGATCAAACCTTCTTTTACGTCGTCTTTATTTGGCAGACCCAAATGCTCTTTTGGCGTCACGTAACACAACATGGCGGTACCGTACCAGGCGATTTGCGCCGCACCAATACCGGAAGTGAAGTGATCGTAGCCCGGCGCAATGTCTGTGGTCAGTGGGCCAAGGGTATAAAAAGGCGCTTCATGGCAGTGCTTTAATTGCTCATCCATGTTTTCTTTGATCAGATGCATTGGCACATGGCCCGGCCCTTCAATGAATACTTGTACGTCATGCTTCCAGGCGATTGTGGTCAGCTCACCTAAGGTGCGCAGCTCAGACAATTGCGCTTCGTCATTGGCATCGGCGATTGAACCCGGACGCAAGCCATCGCCCAGAGAGAAACACACATCGTACTGCTTCATAATCTCGCAGATGTCTTCAAAGTGGGTGTACAGGAAGTTTTCTTTATGATGCGCCAGACACCATTTGGCCATAATCGAGCCACCGCGCGAAACAATCCCCGTCACCCGCTTCGCCGTCATAGGCACATAGCGTAACAGCACACCCGCGTGAATGGTGAAGTAGTCAACGCCTTGCTCGGCCTGCTCAATCAGCGTATCGCGGAAAATTTCCCAGGTCAGATCTTCCGCCACGCCGTTCACTTTTTCCAGCGCCTGATAAATCGGTACCGTACCGATGGGCACCGGTGAGTTACGTACTACCCACTCACGGGTCTCGTGGATATAGCGGCCTGTCGACAAGTCCATCACCGTATCCGCACCCCAGCGGGTTGACCACACCAGCTTTTCCACTTCTTCTTCAATCGAGGAAGTCACCGAGGAATTACCTATGTTGGCATTCACCTTCACCAGGAAGTTGCGGCCGACAATCATAGGTTCGGTTTCCGGGTGGTTAATGTTGTTTGGCAAGATAGCGCGGCCTCGTGCAATTTCAGAACGCACAAACTCAGGGGTAATAAAGTCCGGGATCTCAGCACCAAAGGACTGGCCCTTGTGCTGCTGCGCCAGTAACTCTTCACGAATTTTCGCGCGGCCCATGTTTTCACGAATGGCGACGTATTCCATTTCCGGCGTCACAATACCGCGACGTGCATAGTGCATTTGTGTCACATTCTGTCCGGGCTTAGCACGACGTATTTTTGGCAGGTTTTCAAAACGAATATGATCTAACCCTTCATCCGCCATACGCTGCTGAGAAAACTGCGAAGTGACCGACTCAAGTACTTCAGTGTCGTCACGGTCTAAAATCCACTGCTCACGGAACTTAGGTAAACCTTTGCGCACATCCAGCTTAAAATCAGGATCTGTATAGGGGCCAGATGTATCATAAACACGAACCGGCTCATTCTTTTCGAAGATCGGATCTTCTTCCGTCCCGCCGATAAAAGAGTCGCTCAGAGTGATTTCGCGCATACCAACGCGAACGCCTGCCTGCTCACCTTCGACATACACCTTCTCGGAATTGGGGAAAGGTTGTCCGGTAAGGTTATAGATAAAATCCGACGCGGCCTCGCGCGACTCACGACGTGATAACTTGCTACTGTTGTTTGACATGACATGCCTCATTATTAAGTTAAGGTGTCTTGTCAGAACTCCACAAAGGGAGCGAGAAGGGTCCAAACCAATCCCACAGTCTAATGCTGTGTGCTGGTTTCATTCAGTGGATCATGTTGGCACAGGCACAACATGGCTGGCAACCTAGATATCTTACGATATACCAACTTAGGTAGCTTGTTCCCTACGCAGGCATTAACCTGATCAGGTCCACGGATCCCGCAATACTGCGATCTCAGCCCAGATGGGCACTCCGACAAGTAACGAACTGTGAAAAAGTGTACTGAATCGCGCCTAGTTAGTCAAAGGCTCTGCGTCCAGTGCTTTAAATTGCCAGGTTTGCCGACCTTTCAGTTGTAGCTTGTGATTCACAAAGGTCACACTGGCACCTTGTTGTAGCATCTCTAAAAATTGCATTTCCTGCGTATCAATGGTGTCTGAGCATGACTTGCGGGTCATCCCCAATTGACTCAATGTGAGCATCTCAGATTCCATGTTGCCCTCGGCAAAAAACCGATTGCAGCCAGCGAAGCCAACCACCTGTAATGCGTCCAGAAATTCTATCTCTATGGGTGTGGCCTCTGTGACAGGACGACCATCAACCTGAATTAACTGCCAATGAGAGTGCTTAAGCTGTTCCCTGGTTACCTTCCCTGTACTGGAACATGCCATTAATAATACGCACATCAGGCATAAAAGAATGGAAGTTTTCATGGTAAACCAACCGCTTAAAATATGATTAATATTATAACGTCAGGCGGCGTGGAAAAGGCAGTAAAAATCTGTAATTTTCTGCCTTTTTAGTCAAAAAATCAGCCAAAAAGCTGATCAATTTCCTCTGGTAGGAACGGACGACCTCGTTCGTTCACGGAAGTGCCGGTAACAACCGCATCCAGCATCAGTTTGTTGTCCTCTGCACGGATAATACGCTGGATAAACGCAAACTTAAGTTTACTGACCCGCAATGTTTCAACCTCGACATAAAATGCGTCGCCTGGTTTCAATGAATCTTTGTAATTCATTTCAGAGCGGATCACCACCAGGTTGATTTTTTGCTCTGCAAGTGCAGCAAAATCGACACCATTAGCAATCAAAAACTCATGTCTTGCATGCTCCAGATAATTAAAATACACACTGTTATTCACTATGCCCTGTAGATCACATTCGTAATCCCTGACTTTGAAATCAAGCTTAAATGTCATGGCCTTTCCTCTTGACTAAGTTGCCGAATTTATAACACATATTAACTGTTAACTGGTCGGGCTTTTGCTACACTGTGCGCAATCAAAAATGGAACAAGATAAGACATGAAGCTTAAACTTTCTTCGCTTAGCATCAGCCTGTTGGCTGCCCTGTCATACCAAGCCGCAGCTGATGAACCTCGTACCGCCGCGCCCCTTGAAACCATTGAGGTCACCGGTGACTTTCAAAGAGAATCTCTACAAACATTGAGCGCCAGTGCCAGTGTAATGGGTGAAGTTGAAATGACTCATCGCGGCGCAAGTTACCTGGACGAGTTACTGAACAGCACTGCCAATGTGAACTTTACCGCAGGAGCCTCACGAGGTCGCTTCGTGCAGATCCGTGGCGTAGGCCTGCGCTCTCAGTTTGTTGACCCCATTACCCCGAGTGTAGGTATGCTGGTCGATGGCATTAACTACTCGGGACTGGGTGGCAGTGCTTTGCTGTTTGATATTGATCAGGTGACCTTGTATCGCGGTCCTCAGGGAACGCGTTTTGGTGCCGATGCAATGGGCGGAATAATTGATCTGCAGTCTCATGCTCCAACTCAGGACACGGACCTGAAACTGCGCATAGGCGCCGGAAACTACAACAGCTATGAAGCGGGTCTGGCCGCAGGTACGGGATTGACCGATAACACCGCAGCCCGGATCAGTATATATCAACGCGGCTCGGATGGTTACGTTGATAACCTTTACCTGAATAAACCCACTCAGGACCAGGAAGAGAGTCTGGCCCGTTTTAAACTAAGCAGCCAGCTGACAGACGCATTGACTGTGAACCTGGCCATACACCATATTGATATTGATAACGGCTATGATGGCTTTACGCTGGACAATACACGTAACAGTGTGGCTAACCAGCCAGGTAAAGACACCCAGGAAAGTGATGCCTTTGCACTTAGCGCCCTGTATACCGGCCTGAGTGCTTTTGATATTGAAGTCCAGGGCACAGGGCTGCAAGCCGATACAGAATATAGCTACGATGAAGACTGGACCTGCCATGACGCGACCCAGCCGAAGCTTTGCGCCGCCGGGTTACACCCGGATCACTATGTTGGCTTTGATAACTACCTGCGCGATCACGAACGTGGCACGCTGGAAGTCAAACTAATGGACAAGCAGGGCGACTGGGTGCTCGGTGCTTACGCACAGCGTCGTGATGTCGACCTGACCCGTCAGTACACCTGGCTGAGCAATGATTTTCGCTCCAGCTATGATGTCTCCAGTCAGGCGCTATTCGGTCAAAAAGTCACACATCTGAATGATCAGACCCGACTGATCACGGGATTGCGAGTTGAACGCTATGACAGCGAATATCTGGATATCAATGGTTTTGCCATAGATCAGGATGACACTATGGTCGGTGGTAAGCTAGCGCTGGAGTATCAGGTTGTGCCTCGTACCATGATCTATACCAGCCTGAGCCGGGGTTATAAGGTCGGCGGCGCCAATGGTGAAGCGCTGGCCAAAGCCAAAGATGAAGGGTTCAGCATTCCAGCCTCAGCATTTTCGTTTGAGCCAGAATATCTGTGGAATGCGGAATTTGGCGTAAAAGGCCAGTCTGAAGATAAAAAACACACCCTGTCTGTTACCGCATTCTATATGGAACGCGAAGACATGCAGCTTAAACAGTGGCGCATTGACGGTGTGCAATTTGCCGGCTTCATCAGCAATGCGGGTAAAGGCGAAAACTATGGTCTGGAAATCGAAGGCCAGCGCCTGATCACGGATCAGCTGACGCTGAACTACAGTCTCGGCTATCTGGACACAAAAATAGAAGACTTTGTAACCACCTCAGGTGCCAACTTCGATGGTCGCGAGCAGGCGCAGGCGCCCAAGTATCAGTATGCCTTCTCGGCAGACTATAGCGTGCTGGAAAACCTGGTGCTGAGTGTGGGTGTCGAAGGTAAAGATGATTACTTCTTCTCGGACAGCCACAATGAGCAGGCACCGAGTCAGAACCTGATCAATGCCAGCGTAAGTTATTATGGTGAACAATGGTCGCTGACTGCCTGGGGTCGTAATCTGGCCGACCGTGATGTCCCGGTCAGAGGCTTTTACTTTGGTAATGATCCACGCGATGGCTACACGCCGCGGAACTACGTTCAGTATGGTGAGCCGCGAGTCTTTGGCCTGACCTTCACCTACGATTTGTAAGCCCCATATCAATTCGAACGAGTATGAAACAAAAAAGGCGCTCAGTGAGCGCCTTTTTTAACGGTTAATACCCGCTAATTATTCCGGCAGGTTGCGACCGTAGAACACTTCCTGGATCTCGCGATTCAGACGCTCGCGGATCTGCTCTTCTTCATCTGCATCCAGATCATCTGTTGTGATACCGAACAAATAGGTGTTCAGATCAGTTTCTTTAAGCATCATCTTAGTGTGGAACAGATTTTCCTGATACACATTCACATCCACCATGTGATACGCCTCTTTGGTATCTTCCGTCATGTAATTCTGGATAGAGTGGATAGCATGGTCGATGTAGTGCTTTACACCATTTACGTCGCGAGTGAAACCACGTACACGATAGTCAATGGTCACCACGTCTGACTCCAGCTTATGGATCAGGAAATTCAGTGCCTTCAGTGGTGAAATAATGCCACAGGTCGAGACTTCAATATCAGCACGGAATGTACAAATACCATCATGCGGATGCGCTTCAGGATAGGTGTGCACACAAATATGGCTTTTATCCAGGTGCGCGACCACAGAATCCGGTAATGGACCTGGTGTTTCATTGCTGTCAAACGTCTGCTGCTCAACTGGCTCTTCTGATACCAAGATGGTGACACTGGCACCCTGAGGATCGTAGTCCTGGCGGGCAATATTCAGTACATTGGCACCAATGATATCGACAACATCGCGCAGAATGTCGGTCAGACGGTCAGCACTGTACTGTTCATCGATGTATTCTAGATATTCTTTGCGCTGCTGCTCGGTCTTGGCATAGCAAATATCATAGATACTAAAGCTTAAACTCTTAGTTAAGTTGTTAAAGCCGTGGAGTTTAATTTTATCAAAGGGCTTGTTCACGATAGACCCACCTTAAAACGTGAAAATCTGCGCTGCAGAAATAAAAGTTCGCGGATTTTATACGAAAATAGCGTCTCGAAAAAGCACTATTTTGCGCTGTTTTCAACCACTTCATGGCTGTGGGTAATTTCTACTGCTTTTTCAAGCATTAAGGCCACAGAACAATACTTCTCAGCAGACAATTGTACGGCCCGTGCCAGATGCTTTTCAGCCACATTATTGCCAGTCACCACAAAGTGTAGATTGATTTTGGTAAATACTCTAGGGGCACTCTCAGCGCGCTCTGCTGTCAGCTCTACAGTGACATCACTGACGTCCTGTTTGGCTTTTTTTAGAATGCTGACAACATCCACAGATGAACAGCAGCCTGCCGACATCAATACCATTTCCATCGGACTGGGCGCTGCGCTGTCAGCGCCTGCGTCGAATACCACGTTATGACCAGAATGAGAGCGACCAATAAAGGTATCTCCGTCAACCCACTTCACACTTGCTTGCATGTTTATTATTCCTCGAGTTCCTAAAACTAATAACACCGCCATTAGGCGGTGTTATATTTGATACATAGCAGCCACGACTGCATCAGTTTATTGCATTGTCGAACAGGTTTTTAACCAGCCCGGCGAACTCCTCAATAAACTCTCTTTGTTCTTCGGTGACGCGCTGCTCAGTGACGCTGGAAAGAACTTCCTGCAAATCATATACAATGCCGTCAACTTCTCTGACTATCAGGCTACGTTGTTCGGTCGTCAATCCGGTATGTTGCTCACAGAGGCGGATCACGTGCTC
This sequence comes from Pseudoalteromonas sp. R3, assembly GCF_004014715.1. Classification (NCBI taxonomy): domain Bacteria; kingdom Pseudomonadati; phylum Pseudomonadota; class Gammaproteobacteria; order Alteromonadales; family Pseudoalteromonadaceae; genus Pseudoalteromonas; species Pseudoalteromonas sp. R3. The sequence continues at coordinate 264,079 of NZ_CP034835.1, read as the reverse complement.
AGCAATCACATCTTCTATTAACTCCAACACCTTAGGTGCATTGGCTTTCACCACACCCGGCTTCTCAAACAAGGCTAAGTGTTGCGTTAGGTACATGACTAACTCATCGTATCCTTGTTTATCTAAAACCATATATTGCCCACCTGAATGTATCAATGACATCTCCTATTGATTTAAGCAGAAACTAGTTTTGATTGCTACTTTTGATATTTGCAGACCAACAAAAAAGCAGCCAAGTTTGACGCTTGGCTGCTTTTTCCAATACTAAAGAGTGAGAAAATAAGCATTTATTCTCTCTGAGTAAGATTTTACTCGATAGTCAGGCCCGGACTCAAGGTGCCTGGTAAAGTCACTTTGTCCAGCTCAACCGAAGCCACAGGGTATGCACAGTAATCTGCTGCATAGTAAGCACTTGCCCTGTGGTTACCAGAAGCACCAATACCACCAAATGGTGCGGCACTGGATGCGCCAGTAATTGGACGGTTCCAGTTGACGATACCTGCACGGCTGCGACGCAGGAAGTGCTCATAATCGGCCTGGTTGTCACCCAATAAACCGGCAGACAAACCAAAGCTGGTGTCGTTGGCTTTTTCAATCGCAGCATCGAAGTCGCTGTAACGGAACACTTTCAGTAACGGACCAAAGTGCTCATCGTCAGGGAAATCTGTGACATTGGTACACTCAATAATACCTGGCGTTACAAAACCAGTACCTTCAGTGTGTGTCAGCTCAAGCAAAATCTTACCACCGAGCTCAACCAGCTGTTGCTGTGCAGCAACCATACCAGCAGCGGCATTGTTAGAGATCATTGAGCCCATAAACGGCTGATCTTCAGCATCATAGTTACCAATCTTAATTGCTTTAGTGGCTTTAAGCAGTTGCGCCAGGATCACATCACCCTGTTCGCCTTCTGGCAGGAACAGTTTACGCGCACAGGTACAACGCTGACCGCTGGAGATAAACGCTGACTGGATGATGTCGTGGACTGCCGCTTTGGTATCCGCCACGTCTTTGACGATCAGCGGGTTGTTACCGCCCATTTCCAGTGCCAGGATTTTACCGGGCTGACCTGCGTACTGCTCATGCAATAGGTGACCAGTGCGAGAAGAGCCTGTAAAGAACAAGCCGTCGATGCCCTTATGAGACGCCAATGCTTTGCCTGTTTCAACTTCACCCTGTACCAGGTTAATTACGCCTTTTGGCAGACCAGCCTGTTCCCACAGCTTCAGCGTTAGCTCAGCGACGTATGGTGTCAATTCAGACGGCTTAAAGATCACGGTGTTGCCCGCAAGCAGTGCTGGCACAATATGACCGTTTGGCAGGTGACCCGGGAAGTTATAAGGACCGAATACCGCAACTACGCCGTGCGCTTTGTGACGAATAACAGCGCGACCCACTGGCATAGGGTTTTCAACTACACCTGTACGCTCGTGATAGGCTTTCTCAGAAATGGCAATTTTACCTACCATAGCGCCTGCTTCAGTACGCGTTTCCCACAGTGGCTTACCCGTTTCCTGAGCGATGGCCACAGCCAGAGCTTCACTGTTTTCTTTTAGCAGCTCAGCAAAACGCTTAACCACAGCCAAACGTTCTTCAAATGCCAAGTCACTCCAGCTATAAAAGGCTTCGCGTGCCGCTTTAACGGCACCGTCAACTTGCTCTGCTGTTGCCGCATTGGCACGCCAGATCTCTTCGTTATTTGCCGGGTTTACCGACGCAAATGCTGCGCCTTCACCTAAGCGCCACTCACCATTGATAAATTGTGCTGCGTGTGTTGTCATAATTCTTTCCCAATTAAAGAGTTGCAATACTAACGGTATCACCGTCAGCGATCTGCAGGGCCTTCGCCACCGCACCAGGGATGGCAACTTCAGTTGCTTTTTCCGGAAGCGTTAACGTCAGTGCCGTCGCACGATATCCCGCTAGTTTATCATTAGCTATCATCACGGGGAACCTTCTGCGTCGATCTGCACCTGATCATCAATACGGACTGTGTATTTTTGCACTTCGCGTACAGTGCGAATATTGTCGACTTTGGCCTCAACAGTTGGACCCGCATCAAAAATATCCACGTAACCATTAAAGGTAAAACCTTCACTCTTGAGTAGCTCAATCGCCGGACGGGTATTGTCGTGTACTTCACCTACAACTGACTGGGCTTCTTTGCTCAGCAGATTGACATAGATTGGGTACTTAGGCATCAATTCGGCAATAAACACTTTCTGGCCAATGCCAGTCAGGTAGTCCGCAGTCGGGAAGTCCATCGAGAAGAAGTGCTCTTCCAGCCACTGCCAGAATGGGCTGTCGCCGTTCTCATCTGATACACCACGCATCTCGGCTATGACGGTATCAGCGAACCGGTCACGATGCTGATTGATAAACATGAAGCGTGATTTAGACAATAATTTACCATTCAGCCCGCGACGGTACTTATCACGCAGGAACAATGTGCACAACTCAGTGGCACCGGTGTAGTCATTACACAGGGTAAGAATATCCACTGCTTTGTAAACATTCAAAGTCCGCGATGAGTGGATCACTTTACTCAGATGATAGTGATAAAAGGCATCATCAAGACCCACGGCGGCTTCGATAGCACTGGTGCCAACGACTTCACCCGTTTCACTGTCTTCGAGCACAAACAAATAGCCCTCATCAAAAGGAACATCTGTTTCTTTGCCAAATGAAGCAACGGAACGTTCGATCTTGTTTTGCAGCAATTCTTCATTGACTGGCAACGAAGTAAAGCCATGCCCCGACTCCTGGGCAATGTTTAAAAGCGCTGAATAATCGCTTTTCTGGATTGGGCGAAGGATCATCATGAGCCCGCTTACTCCTCAAAAAATGTAGATAGATGAGTCGCACGCACAAGTGCGACCCACATGTCACCAACTGGTATTAGGCGTTGTTCGCAACCACTTTGGCTACAGCCGCTTCGAAGCGTGCCATCCCTTCGCGGATATCCGCATCAGGGATCACCAAAGAAGGCGTAAAGCGCACAACGTTGGCACCTGCAACTAAAGACATCACGCCCTGGTTAATGCCCTCTACCAGGAACTCTTTTGCTTTGCCCTGATACTTGTCGTTCAGTACACCACCAAGCAGTAAGCCTTTACCACGGATCTCACTGAATACCTGATGTTTCTCGTTGATCTCATTCAACAATTCACGGAACAGGGCTTCTTTGGCTTTAACACCATTTAATACTTCAGGGGTATTCACTGTGTCCAGCGCAGCTTCTGCAACCGCACACGCCAGTGGGTTACCGCCATAGGTTGAACCATGAGTACCAATTTTCAGGTGCTGAGCAATTTCAGTTGTAGTAATCATCGCACCAATCGGGAAACCCCCACCCAGCGCTTTAGCTGTAGTCAGGATGTCAGGCGTAACACCCAGTCCCTGATAAGCATATAGGTCACCAGTACGGCCAACACCTGTTTGCACTTCATCAAAGATCAGCAGTGCATTGTGTTTGTCACATAGTGCACGTACACCCTTCACAAAGTCCGCTTCCGGAGAAATGATCCCGCCTTCACCTTGTAGTGGCTCCATCATAACTGCACAAGTGTTGTCTGAAATCAGAGCCTCTAATGCTGCCAGATCATTGTAGTCGCTGTGTACAACATCGCCCGGCTTAGGACCGAAGCCATCTGAATACGCAGCCTGACCACCTACCGTCACAGTGAAGAAAGTGCGACCATGGAAGCCTTTATTAAACGCGATAATTTGTGATTTTTGCTCACCGAATTTGTCTAGTGCCCAACGACGAGCCAGTTTTAGCGCGGCTTCGTTTGCTTCTGCACCTGAGTTAGCAAAATAGACTTTGTCTGCGAAGGTCGCATCAGTCAGTTTTTTCGCCAGACGTAGCGCCGGCTCATTGGTCATTACATTCGACAAATGCCAGATTTTCTCGCCCTGTTCTTTCAGCGCTGCAACCAATGCCGGGTGACAGTGACCCAGACAATTTACTGCGATACCGCCCGCGAAATCGATGTATTCTTTGTCATTTTGGTCCCATACGCGCGCACCTTCACCCTTGACTGGGATCACTGCAGAAGGTGAATAGTTAGGCACCATTACCTGATCGAAAAGTTCACGATTGATAGTCATTTTGATTCCTCATTTTGGTGAGTACAGCACTCAACCGGGGCAGGCAGTGATACATGAAATCTCAGCGACAGCGATGTAAAAGACCTGAATTTTTCCCAATTGGTGCAAAATTCATACGCTCATTATTTCAAAAAAAAGCGCATTTGTCTCATATTAAACACCGCTCTAGCCCTTTATATTCAAGGGATTAGTATATAATTGCAGTCTCAGTGAATAACTATTAAGGCGTCCATAATTAACGCCCCTATAACTTCAAGGTGTTTACTGAGATCCCTCGCTTGCCCGGAATGAATGAATAAGCGGGAAAAAAGTGTGGCTTTTTTTAAAGAATTGTCAATTGCAGGCTTTGTAGTGCTGTTTTTGACAGCAGATCCTGCTCTTCAGTGGTGAGCTGATTAAAGGCGAGCCAGTCTTTAGCTTCATCAGGCTCAAGTAAATGGGTGTCCTTAAGTACCTGATATTGGGCATAGCAATAAGCCTTGCGCACCACCTGGGTCAGTGGCAATTGCTCAGCAGCATGATTATGCGACTTTGGCAGATAGCTTTGCGAAAACTCTTCCATCGCCGCATTAAATGGCAAGTATCGGAACTCCATCCGCTCAATAAGATACTGTGACACCGTTGCCGAATGCTCCAGCAACAAGTTACGCAGAAACAAAGGATCGGGCTCCAATCCAACCAGTGCCGTATGCAGGTCTTTTTGCTTTTTATCGCGGGCAATTTTCACTTTACCCTGCCAGACCCGCTCAAAAGTACGCAGATACAGACGTGTTAGCGCAATTTTGCCGACATCCAGTAACATCCCCAGCGTAAATGCATGCTGCTCTTTTACGTCGTACAGCGGGGCCAGTGTTTTGGCGGCGATGGCAGTTGCCATACTCATATCACGCAATTTACGCTTCAACAGTGGGAAAGGCTCAGTTGAATGCGGCATCCAGTGACGCATCGCGAAGGTCGGGATCACCATTTGCAGGTTTTCCAGACCCAGATAACGCAATGCCAGTGCGGGTGTGTCAACTTTGACCGTCGTACCTTTGGCACTTTTTTTACGATACTGAGGCAGGTTAACCAAAGACACCAGGTCACGGCCTAGCCAGGACAAGTCGTTAACCAGAGGCTCCAAACGACCAACTGATGCCGATTTCACCGCCAGAATATCCAGCACAGTTGGTACCGCCTCCTGGATCCCAACTACTTCGTGGTAAATCGTGTCTAAGTCTTCCAGCTGCGTGTTGATAGCGGACTCGATAACCTGATGTAAGTGCGTACTGGCCTTGGCAATGTACTTGTGATGACTGGTACTACGCTCCTGACGTTTTGTGGCCGCAGCAAGTTCTACCTCCAGCATAGTGCGTTGAGGTATACGCTCACCGAAATTCATATCAAAAGTATGAATGTAGCCGATCTGCTGCTGAGCAAAGTTATGGCTAATTAGTACATCATGGGCACGCTCTGCCAGAGCTTGTGCTATCCGAGATTGCCTAATGTCTTCAGTCATCAATTATGTTCTTTTTTGGTATTGTCTGGATTACTTTTTTAAGGTTAGAAGCGACTTATAAAGTTATCAAGTAGCTGCAGGCCATGCTCGGTAAGAATGGCTTCAGGGTGGAACTGAACACCTTCCAACGCTCGCTCAGTATGGCATAAGCCCATGATTTCATCTAGTTCGCCCGCCGTATTTTGCGTCCAGGCTGTCACTTCAAGCGAGTCTGGTAAACTATTCTGCTGCACCACCAGCGAATGATATCGGCACACCTCAAATCGCTCAGGCAATCCATTAAAAGATCCCCCTTGGTTATGCACCAGCATTGAGGTTTTGCCATGCATCACTTGCTTCGCCCGCACGACTTTCGCCCCAAGTGCCTGTGCTATGGTTTGATGACCAAGACAGATCCCAGAATTGGAATTTGACCCCCAAACGCATCAACCACAGAGAGTGAAATACCTGCTTCATTAGGTGAGCACGGCCCTGGTGAAATCACAATGTGGTCCGGATTAAGTGCACGAATATCTGCAACCGAAAGAGTGTCGTTGCGATGTACCACAACTTCCTGGTCAAGGCGTTGAAAATATTGCACTAAATTGAACGTAAATGAATCATAATTGTCTATCATAAGTAGCATACTGCGCTATCCTTGTGATTTCATAGTCAAACTTAATTTGCCGCCTTTTATCAGGCCTAAAGACTGAGGTTGGCAGCTACTGGCCAGCCACTTTTGGTGCAGTCTGTGACTGACTCTCTTTTTGATAACCCGAGGCCCCTTTCACTATATATCTGAGTTGCCAGATCAACCGCTCGGTCAGCTCTGCACGTTGTTGGGCATCCTGGTCGAGTGCTTCCGCCCCGGAGCTGAAAACCAGAGTTACCATGGCTTCTGCTTGCATATAGGCATGATTCGCATCACAAGGGTTTCTGTTTCCAGATAATGCGACAGCTCCATAATAAAGTGTTTAATCTCTCTGGCCACCGCAGCTCTGAATGCGGGTGAAGTCCCTGAGCGTTCACGTAGTAATAAACGAAACTGGTTACTGGAAGTTTCGATAAATTCCATAAAGGTCAGCACCGAAGTATGGATCACACTTCCACCTCCTTTGGCAATTCGGCGCCGCGCCTGACGCATCAGTTGGCGCAAGGTCAGGCCTGCTTCATCGACCATTGTCAATCCAAGCTCATTCATATCTTTAAAATGACGATAGAAGGAGGTAGGTGCAATACCGGCTTCCCGAGCGACTTCCCGCAAACTGAGGTTGGTAAAGCTGTGCTCGGCACTGAGCTGATTAAACGCCGCCTCAATCAGCGCCTGGCGGGTCTTTTGTTTTTGCTGGGCACGAACACCTGACATGGTCACAGTTCCTATAATTTATTAGCTCAGATCAACATTAGGGGCAGTCTAATACTTGACGGCGCAACTTTGAAATACTATTTTAGCGTACAAGTGTACGCTGAGATTTTAAAAGATGAAAAAACCCCCTTTATTGTGGACTAATGTTTTGTTCTTTAGTCTGTCCTTTCTTGCTGCAATTACTTTAGTGCCCTGGTATGGCTTTGAGTATGGCTATACAACCACCCACTGGATTGCTTTTGTGGGCTGTATGTTTTATGCCGGTATGTCGATTACCGCAGGTTACCATCGTCTGTGGGCACATAAAGCCTACGATGCCCATCCTGCTATTCAGGTGTTTTTTGCGCTTGGCGGCGCCTTTGCGCTGCAAAACAGTGCACTACACTGGAGCAGTGACCATAGGGTTCACCACGGCCAGGTAGACGATCCCGTAAAAGACCCCTATGCGGCGACGCGCGGGTTCTGGTACAGCCATATCGGCTGGATGCTCAGAGACTATCAAGGTGAAAGCTATGGTGATTACAGCAACGCCCGCGACCTGCAGCGCAATAAGATTGTGATGTGGCAACACAAACACTACCTCAAATTAGTCCTGTTAACTAATATTGGTATCCCGCTGATGCTGGGCCTGATATTGGGAGACGTATTTGGCATGCTGCTGTTGGCAGGTGTGTTGCGTCTGGTGCTCAGCCAGCACTTTACCTTCTTCATCAACTCACTCGCCCATATCTGGGGCAAACGCCCTTACACCGAGAAAAACACTGCCCGGGACAATGGCTTTCTGGCCTTGCTCACCTATGGTGAGGGCTACCATAACTTCCACCATATTTTTGCCAGTGACTATCGTAATGGCATTCGCTGGTATCATTATGATCCAACTAAATGGATGATCCGCGGTCTTTCTTATCTGGGCCTGGCCAGTAAACTCAAACGCACGCCCATTGAACGGATCGAAAAAGCCAAAGCAGAAACCTTGTTGAATAAGACTAAAGTTACCCTGGCGAAATTGCCTTTGGCGCAGGATAAGCTTACATTGTTACAACAAGAGTATGATTTGCTGCTGAAAAAGCTTCAGCACTTCTGTGCTGTGCAAAAACAGGTACTGGAAACGAAAAAGCATGCCATGCGTGAACAATGCGAGCAATCTGCCCTGTTAAAACAGTATCAAGAACTGGAACAGGCTTGGCAGACACAAAAGCAAGCATGGCTGGCATTAAACTCGAGGTTGTTAAAGGGCGCCACCAGCTAACCCAGACACGGCCTCACAAGTCATTATTAAAGGTGAGGCCGTGACTAAGAAAACCTCCACAAAAGCACCCCGTCAAAACATATCCTACCAATATGATGCTATCATCATTGGTACGGGCCCTGGCGGTGAAGGTGCAGCCATGAACCTGTCCAAAAGCAACCGCAAGGTCGCTGTCATTGAGCGACAAAAAGACGTAGGAGGTGGCTGTGTGCACTGGGGCACTATCCCATCCAAGGCGCTGCGCCACTCCGTCAGCCGTTTAATCGAATACAAAGCCAACCCCTTGTTTCGCTTCAGTGAACGTCCGCAGCGACTGACTTTTCAGGATATCCTGCATCATGCCAGTGATGTGATCAGCAAACAATCGAGCCTGCGTTCCAGCTTTTACGACCGTAACCGGATCCATCTCTATCAGGGAGATGCCACCTTTGTTGACGCGCATACGATCCAGGTACAGCATCTGGATGGCTCTAAGGAATTGCTGACCGCACAAACCATCGTCATTGCAACCGGATCTCGCCCTTATCGCCCACCCGGTGTCGATTTCGATCATCCGCGTGTCTATGACAGTGACACAATATTAGATTTAACCCACAACCCGCAGCGTGTGCTGGTTTATGGTGCCGGGGTTATTGGCTGTGAGTATGCGTCTATATTTAAAGGCTTAGGCGCCAAAGTTGACCTTATCAATACCCGTGACCGACTGCTGTCGTTCATGGATGATGAAATATCAGATGCACTGAGTTATCACTTCTGGAACAGTGGTATCGTGATCCGTCACAATGAAGAATTTGCCAAGGTTGAAACCCAGGATAAAGGCGTGGTTTTGCATCTTCAATCTGGTAAAAAGGTCAAAGCAGATTGCATATTGTGGGCCAATGGTCGAACGGGTAATACCGATGCGCTAAATTTGGATGCTATTGGCCTCAAAGCGGACGGTCGTGGCCAGCTCAAAGTCAATGAGCATTATCAGACTGAAATAGACAATGTGTATGCCGTAGGTGATGTCATTGGATACCCAAGTCTTGCCAGTGCCGCCTTTGATCAGGGCCGAATTGCCGCCCATGCCATTGTACATGGTAAGTGTGATGACCGTTTAATTACCGACATTCCAACCGGTATTTACACCATCCCGGAAATGAGCTCAGTGGGTAAAACCGAGCAACAACTCACCGCCGCAAAAATCCCCTATGAAGTCGGCCGTGCCCAGTTCAAACACCTGGCACGCTCACAGATCACCGGCACCGAAGTCGGCTCTCTCAAGCTGTTATTTCATGCGGAAAGCAAAGAAATACTCGGGATCCACTGTTTTGGCGAACGTGCTTCAGAGATTGTCCACATTGGCCAGGCCATTATGGAGCAAAAAGGTAAAGGGAATAATGTCGAGTATTTCGTCAATACCACCTTCAACTACCCGACCATGGCCGAAGCCTACCGGGTTGCAGCCCTCAATGGTTTAAACCGCCTGTGTGACTAATCCGGATGTATTTTCTGGCTGCGCTGTTAAAAGCGCAGCTCACCACTAACGCGCCACAATTGTTCAATTTGTCGCGTCGGTAGATTAAAGTCGGCTCGGTTTGCCACCTTAGATTCCAGGTATTGGAATTCCATACCAACATGCCAACGCTCAGATACCTGCCAGCGCCCGGTCACAGTAATCGCACCGCCTTCGCTGGTATTCGGGTCAAACTCCCAGAAGTCTCTGTCTTTGACATCAAACTGCTCCAGCCTGCCACTGATGCGATAGTCCTGCCATTTATGAGTCAGCAGAACAAACTGACTGCTGAAGTCGTTATCAATCCCACGTTTAATCCCCATTGCCGTATTACCGGCCATAGCCTGCATAATAAGATGCGTAGCGCGAGTGATCTTATAACGATAAGCCGCACTGTAAAACTTGGTATCCCAGGCATACTGCCCCGTGTGATAGTTTAATACACTGGGGTCGCCATTATTATCGTACCAATACAGGCGCACAGTGTGACGCTTCTGATAATCCCAGTGTGCACCAAGGTAGTAGCCAAACCGACCATCTACCTCAGTAAATGGCTCTGTCCGCCACGCCTGTTTCGCAAGCGGCGGTGCGTTTAAGGCGTTAATGGGAGCAAACGCAATGGCTTCGTTGAATACACTCTGTCGGTCGTGCACGGCCCAGCCACGCCAGGCCAGCAAAGTCCCGGCCGGATCATTGCCTTTATACAAGGCGCCGACTAACTCCCAGTTATGACCGCTACGCTGTCTTCTCGGTAATCGGCTGTCACTGCGTTTAAAGCTCACTTCTGTACCAAAGGTTCTGATCTCCTCACCCAGCCAGGCATTAATCGCACTGTAGCTGTAGTTATAGGGAGATGACCAGCCTATATCCGGGTTTTCCAGTGACATTCTGGGATAAAACCCGCCTACCCGACCTTGCCACTGCCAGGGTCCTTTATTCAGGGTATGGTATTGGGCAAATAATTCAGTAAATCCGGCTTTGTTATCAGGGTCGGGGACATATTGTGCACTGGCTAACAGTGACCATTTGCTCCCTAACTCTGTACGCAGATCGAGTACGCCACGGCTCAAGTTGACTCGCTCTGACTCAGTGCCAAAACGATTAACTGCCACACCCCGGTTATACCAGGCTGCATGCTCACTACTGCTTTGCCAACTGGCCTGAATAGCCCCTTTGTACTGAAAGCCTTGCGCCTGTGCAGCGTTGATAGCCACCGCATTAAACCCGGCCAATAACAGCCATTGAAATGGTTTATTCATAATCATCAAACTCATCGCTGAAATCGTCCTGAAACATGCCAAGTGCCTGATTCAATTGAATACTAATCTTATCGCCAGGTTTTACCGCCGATAGCGAGTTGCTTTCTGGACTATCCAAATCCATAAATCCCTCATGCCAGACTTTTAATACCACATCGTTAAGTTGCGCAGCAGGGAGCGAGATACGCGCGATCCCCTGCTCGTCAGTCACAGCAAAGTGCGTAGAGTCAACCACCAGAATATAACCCAGCATCCAGTCGTGAATATTGCAGCCTAGCTCCACGGCACCGGTAGCTGAAAAAGTCAGGGCCTGCGGCTGATCACGATACAATTTAAATTCAAAAGTTTTCGCAGGAGAGAAGGAGTAAACATGATGCAAAATGGAGTCGTAATTAGGGAAAGACACTTCGGCTTGCTTAGGCACAATCAGTAAATGTGGTGTAAAAGCTCGGTCCTTCTGACCCATTTTATAGCTTTGCTTTAACACCGCCTGATCAGCGCTCAGCCCCTGACCTGTTAACCATACAGCCGCACCGGGCAGTGCCTTTCCCTGCTTATCTACCAAATGCACCGAGACCTGCCCACTCGCAGCAGACACACAGATTGAGGCCAGAGCTAAAGCAGCCAAAGCAGTACTAAGAATATGTTTTAATTGAATCATTGCCTGAAAGTTCCTTGCTGCATGAATTTAGTATAGGCCACAGATGTAGACCGGACGACTGTTAGTTTCCATTCATCGCATTTTCAAACTGAATACGTATGCAGAAAGTTCATCCCCCATTGAAGATAACAGTATGCTAAACGCTCACTCAAATTTGCAACCGAGATAGTTTATGCGATTAGTCTTCTCAGCAACAGGCATTGCCGCCACGTTGGTCGCCGGTTTATTTACCGGTGCGACGCAGGCTGCGACACACAGTGTTAGCTCCCCCGACGGTAAACTGACCTTTCAGATCAGCGATGATAATACCCAACCTAGCTATCAGATCACGTTCAACAACAAGGCGGTAATCGCCCCCTCCAAGCTGGGGTTTGACTTTGCCCGGGCACCATCGTTGCGTGATGGCCTGACTATCATCAGCACTCAACGTAATAGCGCGGATGAACACTGGCAACAACCCTGGGGTGAAGCACGAGAAGTCCGAGATCATCATAACGAACTGGTTGTAACTTTGGCAGACAATCAATCAAAGCAAACACAGTATACGTTCAGAGTACGAGTATTTGACGACGGTGTAGGCTTTAGATATGAAGTCGCAGCAGACTCAGCCCGCTATATCACCCGTGAACTGACGGAGTTTGCTGTTGCAGACAGTAATAAAGCCAATGCCTGGTGGATCCCGGCTCGTGGCTGGAACCGCTATGAGTACACCTACAACACCACGGCACTACACGATGCGGCTCATGTCCACACCCCCTTTACTTTGAAGAACAAAGACGGTGTTCACATCAGCATTCACGAAGCCGCTTTGGTTGACTATGCTGCGATGACCCTGAACCAGCGCCGTCCGGGCACCTTTATCAGCGACCTGACGCCCTGGTCAGATGGTATTGCAGTTAAAACTAACGGCCAGTTTAAAACCCCCTGGCGGACGATTCAGATAGGTGCAGACGCTACTGACTTGCTAAACTCTCGCCTGATCCTGAACCTTAACGAACCTAATAAGTTAGGCGATGTTTCCTGGGTAGAACCAGGTAAATATTTGGGGATCTGGTGGGGTATGCACATCGGCAAAAACACCTGGGGCAGTGGTGACAAACATGGCGCGACCACAGAGCGTACCAAAGAATATCTGAGCTTTGCCGCAGAGCATGGTTTTGATGGTGTACTGGTGGAAGGCTGGAATACCGGCTGGGACGGAGACTGGTTCTTTAATGGTGATGTATTCAGCTTTACCGAAGCTTACCCGGATTTTGACCTTGATGCCATTGCAGCCCATGGCAAACAGGTGGGTGCCCGCCTGATCGGTCATCATGAAACGTCAGGTAACGTCAGCAACTATCGTGACCAAATGGCCGACGCTTTTGCCCTGTATGAAAAAGCAGGTGTCCGACAAGTAAAAACTGGCTACGTGGCTGATGGTGGCAACATCAAACGCATTGATGAACGTGGCCATGCCCGTTTTGAATGGCACGACGGCCAGTTTATGGTCAATGAGTATCTGGACAATGTGAAACTGGCAGCCAAACATAAGATCAGCATCAATACCCATGAGCCAATTAAGGACACCGGGTTGCGTCGTACCTATCCAAACTGGCTGACCCGTGAGGGTGCGCGTGGTCAGGAGTTTAACGCCTGGGGCACCCCGCCTAACCCGCCCGAGCATACCACTATGCTGGCCTATACGCGCATGTTGTCTGGCCCTATGGACTTCACACCCGGCATTTTTGATATGAGCTTTAATGGTTTGGGCGATAAAACCAACCGGCCACAAACCACCCTGGCAAAACAACTGGCCCTTTATGTGGTCCTTTACAGCCCGGTACAAATGGCTGCCGACTTGCCGGAAAACTACCTGGCCAGAGCTGATGCCTTCCAGTTTATCAAAGACGTGCCGGCAGACTGGGAACACAGTGTCGCGCTGGCTGGAGAAGTGGGAGATTATGTGGTCTTTGCCCGTAAAGAGCGCAAGCGCGGCAAATACTCAGGTAAAGACTGGTATTTAGGCGCCATCACCGATGAGCAGGCCAGAAGCATTGACGTAAAACTCGATTTCCTTGAGCCGGGCCAGCGCTTCGAAGCCCAGATCTATCAGGATGGCCCCAAGGCTGAGTGGAAACACAACCCCTATGATCTGAGCATTCAAAAACAGATTGTCACGGCACAGGATACCTTAACGCTGAAGCTGGCCACCAGTGGCGGCACGGCTATCCGCTTTAAAGCCCTTTAAATCGATACTTTTTCGTTCAATTGAGCCGCCCGCGATGGGCGGCTTTCCCTCAGGCAGCCACGCGCTTCAAGTGCGGCGTAATAAACTGACTCAGTACCAAGGAGCAACCCGCCAATGCCGCACCAAAATAGAACACCAGAGACTGATCATACAACCACACCACACCAAAGCTGGCCGGGATCACCACAGCGGCAATATGGTTGATGGTAAAGCTGACGCCCGCAGTGGCCGCAATATCCTCTGGCTGAGCAATTTTCTGGAAGTAGGTTTTCAGTGCAATGGCCATGGCAAAAAAGATATGGTCCACAACATACAGCACAGCCGCCAGCTGGGCTGACTCCACCAGTGCATAACCCACAAATACCAATATTAATCCTGAATATTCCAATGTCAGCGCCTTTTGCTCTCCAATGCGGTTGATCATCTGACCGATTTTCGGCGCGACAAAAATGTTCACAACGTGGTTGAGCATATACAGCGCAGTGATTTCGGCCACATCAAAACCAAACTTTTCAACCATTAAAAAGCCGGCAAACACCATAAAGATCTGACGACGAGCACCGGAGAAAAAAGTCAGAATGTAATAAAGAGAATATTGCTTGCGCAGAATTAATTTCTTGTGTTGCGTTGCTTGCTGCACAAATTGTGGGTGCGTTGCTGCCATAAACAGCGTCAGCGCCAGTCCGGCACCGCCGAAGAGCAAATAAACCCATACATAATCAGTGGCCAGCCAGGTGAATGCCACCCAGATCAGGCCAAAGGTGACCAAAGAGGCCATAGATTTAATAGACAGCAGCCGACCTAACTGCTCCGGCGCTTCTTCCTTAGAAAACCATTGCAAGCTCAGCAATTGATTAAGCGTTTCAAAATAGTGAAAGCCAATAGACATCAGCACTGTTGTGGCATACAGGCCATACACACTGGGGAAAATCCCCGTCAGCGCTACCCCGATTGATAATAAACACAAACTCACCAGCGCAAAGGTTTGCTCCTTCAGCACCAGCAACACAAACACCGCCGTAAACGCCAAAAAACCAGGCACCTCGCGCAATGACTGCAACATGCCAATATGCGCGCCAGTAAACGCAGCCTGTTCAATTGCAAAGTTATTAAGCAAGGCATTCCAGGCAGAAAAGGTCATTGCCATCACAATGGTTGCCAGCACCATAAAGCTCATTGGAGACGGCACAAAGAGTCGGGTCGGGTTTTTCATTTACAGTCCTTAAGCACATTGATTGCCGTTAGTGGCCCGGTTAGTATAGGAGCTAAGCCCGCTGGCTAATATGGGAAATCATGACACAAAGTTTATCAAATCGGACAGATGCTTCCTGGCGCAGTGTGTCCAGCCGCTTTAAACGCAAGACACTGGGCAGGCCGATTTTCCCACGCCCTACCACTATGCCCGCCAATGAGCATGTGCGCTCACACAGCCATCACTGGGGGCAGATCACTTATATCAGTGATTCAGTCATGAGCATTTTCACACCGCAGGGCACTTTCGTCATTCCACCACAGCAGGCCTTGTGGATCCCTCCCAATGTGGAACATGAAACGTTCTGCCGTTATGGCGGACATTTTCGCAGCGTTTATATTGATGAAAAGTATGCCGCCATATTAGGCGACCAGGCAAAAACCCTGGTAGTTGATGCGCTGCTAAAAGAGATGATCCTGACCATCTGCACCTGGCCCGAAGACTATCTGCTCGATGATAAAACCGAGCGCTTTATCCAGGTGTTTATCGATCGACTGGAGCTGGCGCCCACCAGTGCGTTTTTCATTCCCAAGGCGGATGACCAGCGACTGTTGCCGATTGTCAGTGAACTGTATTCTAACCCAGGCTGTACACGAACTTTAGAGCAGTGGGGTGAGCAGGTGGGCGCCTCGGCCAGAACACTGAACCGGCTGTTTCATAAAAGCTTTGCCATGAGCTTTAGTCAATGGAAACAAAAACTCAGAGCACTGCGTGCGGTGGAGATGCTCACAGCCGGAGAAACCCAGCAAGTCATTGCCCAGCAACTGGGTTTCGAATCCAGCTCGGCGTTTAACAGCGCATTTAAAAAGTACTTTGGCACAACTCCCCGGCAGTATCTAAAACGGTAGCGCAGAATATTCAGATATAGAACTGTCGCACTTCCTACCAAGCACCTACCTGAAGTTCCGATCTGGTTAAACTAAACCTGGCGGGTTTAAAATCGTACAAATAATTATCTATGCCCATGATGCCTGGACAGATAGTAGGCAATCAGACTCCCCAGACTGTACACCCTCCTAAGAGACAAGTACTCTGGACCCCTTTCTTCGTTGTAACCTGTATGGGGTGTCATGAGCACAGCATTTTCGCGTCGGTTTATTACCTTAATCGACCAGTTTAGTGCCGGAAACAAGCGTCAGTTTGCGCTACTTACCGGTAAATCACCGTCGCATATTTATCGTATTTGCCGTGGTCTGAGCCGACCATCTGTTGCTTATCTGGAGCATTTGTACAGTCTATTTGGTATCGATCTAAACTGGCTACTTACAGGTGAACAGCCCGTTGAACATGGCACGCTAGCTACTGGACAGGATATGCTCATGGTCCCTAAGTTGGACGTTGAAGCCAGTGCCGGTTTTGGTAGCATCAATGGCAGTGAAGACATCACCGAACAGTTTGCCCTGAATAAGCGCTGGTTGAGCACTCAGCTGGGCGTGCATAGTGAACAGCTGGCATTTGTGACTATTCGCGGTGACAGTATGCTACCGACTCTGCAACACGGCGACATGGTTCTGGTTGATTTAAGCCAGCGTGATGCGAATAAACGCGGCGTATTTGTGCTGCAAACCGAAGATGGCCTAATGGCTAAACGCTTAATACAACATCGGGATCATATCAGCGTAGTGAGTGATAACCCCGATTACCCTGCCTGGCAGATACAGGCCGACAATGCTCAGCAGCATGGTATCGCAGGCAGAATAGTCTGGTGTGGGCGTAGTATGTAATACCAATTTCACTTAATACCTCTTCTATTTGAAGGAGCAAATATGACGCTAACGGCGTTAAAAATTTCTCATTTAGAACAGCTAAATAGCAAAATTTTTGCCTGGTTATCGACCCTATTTTCTCGCCTCAAAATAGAACACTTAATTAAGCAAATTGGTATACCCCTAAGACAGCAAAAAGCCAGCATATGCTGGCTTTTTGTTTTTATAGCTTGTTAGCTACGGGCGCGGAATAAATCCAACAGCGTCGTATGCTGCTTTCAGTGTTTTTTCTGCACGTGCCCCGGCCTTTTCAGCACCGTTACGCATAATTTGATCAAGCAGCGCCTGATCTTCACGGATCTCTCTAAACCGCGCCTGCATCGGCTCCAGCATGGCCACAACCGCATCGGCGGTGTCTTTTTTCAGGTGACCATACATTTTGTCTTCATACTCAGGTACCAGCTCAGCCACATCACGCTTGGTCGCAACGGACAACAGAGTCAACAAGTTAGAAACACCCGGTTTTTCTTCGCGGTCAAAGTAAATACGCGCCTGCTCGTCAGAATCCGTGACTGCCTTTTTAAGCTTTTTCTCGATCTTCTTTGGTTCGTCCAAAAGCATAATATACGCATTTGGATTGTCATCAGACTTAGACATTTTCTTTAATGGATCTTGTAAGCTCATCACTCGAGCACCCAGCTCAGGGATATAAGGCTCAGGTACTTTGAACACTTCGCCATACAAGTTATTGAAACGTGTTGCAATATCACGAGTTAGTTCCAGGTGCTGCTTCTGATCTTCACCAACTGGCACTTGATCGGCCTGATACAGCAGAATATCCGCAGCTTGCAATACCGGGTAAGAGAACAAGCCAACATTCACATTGTTAGTGTTCTTAGCCGACTTGTCTTTAAACTGGGTCATACGGTTCAGTTCACCCATTTGCGCATAACAATTCAGCACCCAGCCTAACTGAGCATGTTCCGGTACTTGAGACTGAACAAACAGCGCCGACTTTTCAGGGTCAATGCCGCAGGCCGCATACAGCGCGATACCATCTAACACACGCTCACGCAGGGCACTTGGCTCCTGACGCACGGTAATAGCATGCAAATCAACCAGCATAAAGAAACAATCATGATCTTCCTGTAGCTTAAGCCACTGGTTAATGGCACCCACATAATTGCCTATTGTCATACCACCGGTTGGCTGAATGCCACTTAACACTACTGGTTTAGTCATTGTGTTCCTTTACTCCTATCTAAGTTTAAGGTTGATTTAAAATGGGGATTATATCCAAGAAGCCCTCACAGAGGTACTGTGGATTCAGTGTCGCCAGGTCCAGCCCTTGATTGTACCCATATTTAAGTGCAATCACAGGCATTTTTGCAGCTTGAGCGGCCAGAATATCACTTTTTGAGTCACCCACCATGATGGCGTCTTGCGGTGCAATATTAAGTTGCTCGCAGGCAGACAGCAGTGGCTCAGCCGCTGGCTTTTTAGGGCCATCGTCGCCACACACCACCACCTCAAAGTGCGTACTCAAATTCAGGTTATCAAGCAATTGTAGTGTAAATTCGCGACTTTTATTGGTCACAACAGCCTTTGGAACATGACTGAATGCCGCCAGCACAGTTTCGACATTGGCGTAGAGCAAAGAGTACTGACCAACCAGCGCCCGATAATGTCCGGCAAAGCGTTCTTGTGCTTCCGTCACCAGACGCGGCGGTAACTCTGCGTTGATCTCATTACTACCACTGAGACCACGTTGCACCAATACATCGATCCCGTTACCCACCCACTCAAGCACCTGAGTGCGACTGACCACAGGGAATGCCACTTCTGTTAACGTCAGATTCAGTGCCATATACAAATCATGCGCACTGTCGACCAGTGTTCCGTCGAGATCAAATAAAATACCCTGATATCGCATTAGCCCACCTTAGCGAGCTCTGTACGCATCGCATCAATGACCTTCCGATAGTCTGGTTGATTAAAAATAGCCGATCCTGCGACAAACATATCCGCACCTGCTGCCGCAACCTCAGCGATATTATCGACTTTAATACCACCGTCGACTTCAAGGCGGATTTTCCGACCGCTGGCATCAATACGCTCACGTACCTGACGCAGTTTATCTAATGTCTGTGGGATAAAACTCTGGCCACCAAAACCCGGATTCACAGACATCAGGAGGATCTGATCCACTTTGTCCATGACATAGTCCAGATAATGCAGTGGTGTTGCAGGGTTAAGCACCAAGCCCGCTTCACAGCCCTGCTCTTTAATCAAACCCAGACTGCGGTCAATATGCTCACTGGCTTCTGGGTGAAAAGTAATAATGTCAGCCCCCGCTTTCGCGAATTCGGGGATGAGGCTATCTACGGGTTTGATCATCAAATGTACATCTATTGGGGCGGTGATCCCATAATTGCGTAAGGCTTCACAGATCATTGGGCCAAACGTCAAATTGGGGACATAATGATTGTCCATCACATCAAAGTGCACGACATCCGCACCCGCAGCCAATACTTTGGCGACGTCTTCACCCAACTTTGCGAAATCGGCAGACAAAATGGACGGTGCAATTAAGAACTCGGATTTATTATTGTTCTGCGACATACTACCCCCTGAAACTAAATGTCAGGGCTACTGTAACCCATCTGAATGCTAAAAACACCTGATTGTTGGGTACACATGACATTCTCATTTGCGAGTAATTGCAACTTTTGCAAGACAAAGCGATTGTTTAATAATCACCCATAGTGTACTATTTAAAGATAACTATTCACTGGGGATATGGTTATGTTAGGTCAGCTAAAAACACGGACGCTTTTGCTTACGGCTGCTGTAGTCTTGTCTGCTGGCGTGTTTTCGTTCAGCGGCGATGATGCCTTAATCGCAAAACACGACATGTGTCAATGCTCTACAACTCAGGTGAGTCAGCATGCACAAACCAATGCATGTAAGCTGGAATCACACACCAGCTGGTACGCCTGGCTGACTGGTGGCAGCAGTAACGGGCAATTCCATTATCTGGACCTGCTTGAACTGTTACTTGGTTCAGACGAGCAGACTTCAAATCAGTTTTCACAATTTTAATCGGGTACGAATACGCTTAGTTAAGACGAGTTAGTATTTGTACACTATACTGATCGGTATCTTAGTTCAGACAGGAGCCAGGACGCCGTGACAGAACGATTCTTCATACTCATCCAGAGTGTACTTGCTGCGATGTTTGGCGTGCAAAGCCAAGCCAAATATCGCGTCGACTTCAGCCAAAAACACTTTTGGCCCTTTGCCTTTCTCGCCGTTTGCTTTGTTATTTTACTGGTGCTGGTGTTGGCTTGGTTTGTCAATTCAGTGGTGCTCTCGCAGCCGTAAGCCTCAGTGCCAGCTGTTCACAGCAAGATGTCTACAGCTTAGTCGTGATACAAAGCCATCAACTCATCAACCCGATTCCGGCCTGTGCCTTTCGGACTGATGGTTCGTTTTACCTGAATGACATCCAATTTAGCTTGGCTATATATCTTGCGCGTCAGCACAGTGTCGTGGTTGGAGATGAGCACGGGAGTATGCTGTTCAAATGCAGCCGTTTCCGCCAGATTAGCAAGTTGTGCCTGATCATCCAGATTGAACCCACCTTTAGCATAAGCTGTAAATGAAGCAGTCTTACTTAAAGGCACATAGGGTGGATCACAATACACCACGGCTTTGTCTGGAATACGTTTAAATACCTGCTCATAGCTTAGACAGGTAAATGTGGCCTGCTGTGCTTTTTCTGAAAAGAAATACAGCTCGTTTTCAGGGAAATAGGGACGTTTGTATTTTCCAAACGGCACATTGAAAATGCCTTTCAGGTTATAGCGGCACAAGCCATTATATCCATGGCGGTTCATATATAAAAACAGAATAGCCCGCTCATATACGTCGACACTTTCATTAAATTGCTGACGATATGCATAGTAGGCATCAGAATGGTTGTTCAGATCCACAAACAGTTTTTTGGCATCACTGATGAACTCATCCGGCGTGCGTTGTAGCTCTTTGTATAGGTTGATCAGATCCGCATTGATATCATTGAGTATGTAGTGCTTAAAGTGACTGTTGAGAAAGACAGAACCAGCCCCAACGAAGGGCTCCACCAGAGTTTCGGCCTCTTCATTTGCGGCTTGCAAGCGCTTGGTAATATCTTCCACCAAGGCATATTTTCCACCTGCCCATTTTAGAAAAGCTCTGGTCTTTTTTTGCATGATCTGACTAGTTACCCCAAAGTAGCGCGATTCTACACTATTTTTGTGTTTGTGACTGTTGGATTTGTTGCTTAATTTGCACGATACGTTTAAAAAATGGCTGCCCTGCCAATACCGTTTCAGGTAAATTAGCCCGCGCCTGTTTCGCTTCATCTAAGGTCGAAAACGGTGCTAAAGTTACAAACCACCAGTCCTTTTTGCCACGCACCACCTGTGCTGTACGGATCTGTGACAATTTATGCTGTTCGATATACCGACGTGCTACAGTATGATCAGTCACAGCAAGTAGCTGAATTGTCCAGGCGTTACTGTCCTGAGCCATAAACCAATCATTGTCAGACATAGTCTGTGATTGCGTATCATTTGCAACCTGTACTGGTTCAGCTGCGGGTTCTGGTTTCTGTGCTTGGTCTTCCACAACTGGTTGTACAGTGTCATTAGGAGAGACTTGCTCTGACAGTACCTGTGCAACAGCCGGCACATCAGAGGCACTTTGCAAGTCTGGTACGGGTGATACATCACCTCCCTTTTCTTGTGCAGGGACCACATTTTGATCTGCATCCTGACTCTTATCACTCAGAGTTAAAGCATCCAGTATGGATTTCACATCATGCTGACCCATACTCTGAGTTCCCTCTTTTTCTTCGACTTGCGCCTGATGTTTAGGCTGCTCTGCCTCGGACAACACCTCTTGAGTTGTCAGCACCGTTGGCTGCGGTAATTCAGTGACAGCCGTTTTTTCAACATCCTGTTGCATACGCAATAGATCCGCCCAGTCTTTTTGATACACCACAGCTACCAGCGACAAAATGCCAATCGCAATAAATGCGCCCAAAAACCCATGTATTTGTCGACGGCTTATCGTTCGCTCAGACTTGAGCGTCAGTTGATGCTGAGTTTGCTGCCATTCCAACAAAATACTGGGGTTACCACCTGACTCATTTAAAAAAGTGGAAAAGATGGGGTCTTCTTGCGGCGGAAGCTCCTGAAAGAACATCGCCATCAGACGACGACTTTCTGTTAATGATAAGGGTTCCAGGTGAATATCCAGCGCTTCAGGCAGTATCTTTGGCGTTTGCCCGGTAACCAAAATATATAGAGTATCCGGTGCCTTCTTTGCCAGTAACTGGAGTTCCTGGATGAGTTCATCACTAAGATGGCGCGCACCATCAATCACCCACAGACACGGACCACAGGGTTGCTCATTGTACAGAACAAAAAAATTCTCACTCAATGACAACTTATGATCAACCAGCGGGGCGCGAAAGCTGTTCTCCAATAACTGCTGCACCAGTTCGGTATCTTTGGTATGTGCGCCGAGCTTTACAAAGGCTTTATTAAATTCAGGATACTTATCTGTGATGAAAGACTCAGCCAGGTAGCTTTTGCCTAATCCGGAGTTACCAACCAGGCAAATAAGATTCTGCCCATACTCAAACTGCATTGCAATCCGGTCGACCAGGGCGGCCCGACTCGGTAATATTTGCGACTGCATCAGTGCCCTATTAGCTGGCCTAAGGTGTCGTCAGATACGTCATCCACCAACTGACATTCGCCAAGCGCAGTTGGTACGATAAAGCGGATCTTACCTTGCTTGTTTTTCTTATCTTTACGCATGTGGGAAATAAACTGTGCCGTTGTCATAGACGCTGGCGCTGCAATCGGCAATTGATACATTTCCAGCAACGTAGCAATACGCGCTACTTCATTGTCTGTCAACGCACCTCTTAGCTGCGCCAGACGGGCTGCTAACATCATGCCCGCAGCGACTGCCTCACCATGTAACCAAACGCCATAGCCCATCTGCGCCTCAATGGCATGACCAAACGTATGGCCCAAGTTCAGCAGCGCACGTAGCCCAGCTTCTTTTTCGTCTTGCGCCACAATCTCAGCCTTAATGGTACAACAGCGATGGATCACTTGCATCAGCAGCTCGGTGTCCAGGCTTTGTAATGCCCTGCCATTGTCTTCAAGTAGAGTCAGAAAGTCTTTGTCGTAGATCAGACCATACTTGATCACTTCGGCCATACCAGCAGCAAACTCTCGAGGCGGCAGGCTCTTTAGTGTGTTGGTATCAATAAACACCGCTTTGGGCTGATAGAATGCGCCTATCATGTTCTTACCTAAAGGGTGATTAACTGCTGTCTTACCACCAACCGACGAATCAACCTGCGATAACAAAGTTGTAGGGATCTGAATAAATGGCACACCGCGTTGATAACACGCCGCAACAAACCCAGTCAAATCTCCCACGACACCACCACCTAAGGCGATCAGGCAAGTATCCCGGCCACAATTATGCTCAAGCAAGAATGCATTAACGCGCTCAAACCACTCAAGTGTTTTGTATTGCTCACCATCAGGAATACAAAAATAAAGTGGATTTGTGCCATCCAGCTGTGCAAGTAAGTTGTCGAGATACAGAGGTGCAACCGTCTCGTTGCTAATGATGACGGGGCGCGCACTGCCAATATGCTGCAATAACCGCCCCTTATCGGAGAGAAGATCTTGGCCAATATAGATAGGATAGCTACGCTCGTTTAAATCGACTTTTAATTCAAGCATGTGCTGTCACCTCCTATCTAGCCTACATGTTTAGAAATCTAACTTCTCAATAATTTGATTCGCCACCACTTTGGCGCTTTGCTCGTCTGTGCGTACAACGTGATCCGCCACTTCTTTATAAAGTGGTTCACGTTCGTTTGCCAGACGTACTAATACGTCGCGTGAATCTTCTTCTGTTTGTAGCAAAGGACGACGCTTATCACGCTGTGTACGTGCTACTTGCTTTTCAATTGGAGTCTCTAGATAGACCACAATACCACGCGCAGATAGCTTATTACGTACCTCTTTACTGATGACTGAGCCGCCGCCAGTAGCCAATACGATGCCTTGCTTTTCGGTAAGATCAGAAATCACGGTCTCTTCGCGACGACGAAACCCTTCTTCCCCTTCAATATCGAACACCCAGGAGATATCGGCCCCTGTACGGCGCTCGATTTCTTGATCTGAATCGAAGAACTCCAGATGTAATTGGTCCGCAATGTGACGACCAATCGTGCTCTTACCAGCCCCCATTGGGCCTACCAGAAATATATTACGTTTCTCAGCCATATCTTTTTAGTACAAACGAACTCTAAAATTTGAAATAAAACCCCGCCTAACGACCTGGCCCCAAAATTAAGGAGGGGATTATCTCAGCATTCACTGCGTGATTTCAAGTCAAAAGGCAACTTTCACGCCCATTATTATTATTTTAGTCTGACTAGAGCGAGTCATGCATGATCTTAGGCGTCACAAAAATCAATAACTCTCTCTTTTCATTGATTTCTCGTGTGTTCCTAAATAGGACACCTAAATATGGCACATCACCCAGTACAGGCACTTTACTCACCGCATTGGTCATTTCCTGCTGGTAAATACCACCCAGTACGACTGTCTGACCGTTTTCTACCAATACCTGTGTTTGGATCCGCTGCGTGTTGATAGCCACCGCCGGGCCATTGGCTGTCTGTACTGTATCACCGCGCGTATCCTGTGTTATGACAAGATCCAAAATAATTTTATTATCCGGTGTAATTTGAGGTGTCACCTCTAAACTCAGCACCGCTTTTTTAAACTGCACGGTTGACGCACCACTTGAGGCTGATTCCACATAGGGGATCTCGGTACCTTGCTCAATACGTGCCGTCTTTTGATTGGCCGTAGTGATACTCGGTGTGGCAATGATCTCACCCTTGTTCTCTTGCTCCAGCGCTGACAGTTCCAAGTCTATCAAAGTCCCGTCTGACAATTTGGCAATGTGCATGCCTAAGCTGCCTGCAGGGTTTTGCACCGGCAGATTCACGTTCAAACGCTCGGTCAAGTCAGGGATAGTGCCACCGGAGAGCTTATTGGTGGCTTCCAGAGTGCCCGAAATCGCATCGGTGCCTTGCTGGTCACTAAACCCCCAGCGGATCCCTAAATCTTCCTGAACATTATCAGATACCGTCACCATACGAGACTCGATACGTACCTGCTTAACTGGCACATCCAGCGTCTCAACCATGCGTCTGACATTCTCAATGCTGCGTGATGTATCCTTGATCAATAAGGTATTGGTTCGCTTATCAACCGATACACTGCCGCGCAAGCTGATGATCGAGTTTTCATCTGTTTTTAGCAGATCAGCAAACTCCTCAGCTTTGGCATAATTGAGTTGAATATACTCGCTATATAAAGGTTCAAGTTCCTCGACCTGGCGTTTCGCCTGCAATTCTTTCGCTTCTCTGGCTGCCAACTCCTCAGACGGTGCCACCATTAAGATGGCGCCTTCCATCCGCTTGTCCAGCCCTTTAACCCGCAGCACCACATCTAATGCCTGATCCCAGGGAACGCCGTCCAGACGTAGCGTAATGTTCCCGGTTACTGAGTCACTCGTGACCAGGTTAAAGTTATTGGTATCGGCAATGATCTGTAGCACTGAGCGAATAGGAATGTCCTGAAAGTTCAGCGTGATCGGCTGGCCCTGATAGTTCTTCTTGTCTGTGTAAGAGAATTCCTGGTCGTCTTTTTCGACTGTCAGCGTAAAAATGTTGTCCAGTTGCTGATAATTGAATTTAAATGCGCCATTGGGCTTAATCACCAGCCGGCTCTTGCCTTCTTCCCGGAACGTTTCTACCGTGCTGACGACAGTGCCAAAATCCACCACATCAAGTTCATACAGTAACTCATCCGGGATATCGATATGATGAAAATCAGCAAAGATTTGCCCGCCTCGCTCTTGTACATCTATTGCCGCTTGGCTGGAATCCAAAAAGGCCAGGATCTGTGCAGCCCCTTTCTCTGTGCGTCTGAAGTCAATATTCTGGATCCGATTCATCGCACTGTGCAGCGTGTCTGTCTGTGCTTCATTGCTGGCAACCGGAATGGGCTGGTCGGATACTTTGACATAAACCAGGTTGTTTTTTACCTCAGTACGATAAAGTTTAAGGGCTTTCATTTGCACACTGAGCACAAAGCCGCCATTTTCCATTCTACTTTGGATCTGTTCTATGCCAGCTTTGTTTACCTTGAGTAATTCCAGGCTTTCTTCGAACTCAGCATCAGGAAAAAATAATTCAATACGGGCGGGTTCGTTCAGAACCTGTACTTTTGGCTCAATGGCCAGCTTTTCATCAAAGACAAGCTGTAATTCTGTTTCGCCGGTTGGCACCGGATTGTAGCGAACATCGTATAGCATTGGCATAGCATGAGCGAATAGCGCAGTACCCATTAAAATGCCGCCCATCAGAGTTTTCACAACGTATTTGATCCCGTCGCGCGCAATCATATTTTCACCTTTTTATTATTCACCGGCACCGACGTCCTCGGCTTCCACCATTTCGACTTTGCTCAAGCGCTCTTTCCAACACCCAGTCCCATCCGGGATCAATTCCATCAGTTCGAGATGGTCGGCTTGTACACTGACAACTTTACCGTGATACAAGCCCATATATTCATTTTTCTTGATTCTGAACAAACCCTGCTCACCAGCACGGATCAGCGCCCAAATAGTTTCTCCCCGAGTAATGGTTCCTTTCATAATCAGGTTATCTAAAGCGTATTTTTCTAACGGATCCCGCGGCCGATTAGGGTCTGGATGCAGACAATTCTTCACTTGCACCAGCCGGCTTTCAATGACTTCAGGTTGCGGGGCTACAAAAGGACTGCGCAATTTACCCGCACTATATGGAAAGTGCTCAAACTGCGCCATTTCAGGCATAGGGTCTATACTTGGCGTCGCATTTGCCTGCACCCGATCGATAAACTCTTTTTGCTCTGCGGTGTTATCATTACATGCCAAGAGCAATACCAGGGGTAATATGGCGAACAGGCGCTTCATTAATCAGCCTCCTGCTCGTAGCGATAGGTTTTTGCCACCACACTGAATACCAGTTGATTATTGCCTGCACCTTCAATACGAAAATCGTGCAAACTCACTATCCGTGGTAACTGCGCCACTTTGCTGACAAACTCACCAAACTCATGATATGTACCGACCACCTCAAGATTGATTGGTAACTCAGTGTAGAACTCTTTTTTCACTTCTGGCAACCAACCAATTTTTAAAAAGGTCAGTCCACTCGATGTCCCCACATAGGTCAGATCGTCCAGCAGCCCCGGGGTTTCATTTGAGGTCGGCAACTTCCTTAGTAGCTGAGAAAACTGCGCTTCCATATCCTTCATTTGCTGCCGGTATAATTCCAGGTTATTGGCCCGGCCATATTTAATCCGATAGCTGGTCCGCAAGTCTTCTTCTTCTTTCACTGCGTGCTCAAAGTTTGCCACTGATGCAGACACTAACATGCTGTAGCCGACTACCAACATCACAACCACAACCAGTACACAGCAAATAGCTTTCACAGGCATCGGCCACTCGCCGATATTGTCCAGCTCAATCTCGTTCCAGTCGATCTCTTGCAGCGATTTCAGGTCAAATTTCATGGCCTAGTTCCCCGTCTGCTTAGTCTGGGCTAATTCGGCACGCTCTTTTTCCATTTGTGCGAACGTTTTAACGTAAAAATGCATTGTAAAGTTACTCAGCAAACGTTCCTCACGTTCACCAGCAACAATGCCCTGTAATAAGGGGTCTCGTAACAAATAGGATGACTCAACCGCCCGCAGCATTTGCGACAAGCGGTTATTCGATTCGCTGCGCCCAATCACTTTGATCATATTTTGCTGGCGCTCCAGACTGGTCAGATAAACCCCCGCGGGTACCACACGCGCAACTTCATCAATCAGCTGAGTGCCCAGGTTACGGTTACTTTGTAGCTCTTCAATTAAGCGGATACGACGTTGCAGGTTTTCTTTTTGCTGATTGAGTCCCTTGATCTCGCCAATTCGCTTATCCAGCTTTCTTATCTCGCTGGAAAGGTAGCGGTTCTTGATTTCCTGCCCTTCTCTGAGCGTATCGTAAAACGCGCCAATCCCATACATCAGCGCCAGACTGGCAGCAACAATCACACCTAAAATAGTCAGGAATTTTTGTTGAGAAGCTTGCCGCTGCTGTTCGCGCCAGGGCAGTAAATTTATATGTGGCATGATGAAAAGCTCCTCAATGCCAGACCAGTCGCAATGGCAAATTGTGCTCTATGGTTGCTCAGCACACCTCTGTCTACTTTCGGTGCAATTTCCATATTCGCAAACGGATCAGCAACAATCGCGTGAACGCCCAATTCATCAACGAGTAAACGATCAAGCCCTTCAACCTGAGCAGTACCACCTGTCAGTACAATATAATCAACCTGCTCCTGACCGCTGGTTGTCATAAACATTTGCAATGCACGGCGTACTTGCTGAAGCAACGAGGTTTGGAACGGCGCCAACACCTCGAAAGTATAATTTGGCGGCAGATCTCCGGTGGTTTTAGCCAGCTCAGCCTGATCAAAACTCTTGTTATAGTAAGCCACAATACTATTTGTGTATTGCTCCCCTCCGAATACCTGATCCCGGGTGTATAAAGTTTTGCCTGACTGCACAACGCTGACCAAAGTCACTACAGCACCTATGTCTATGATACCCACGACTTTATCATAAGCATCCGAGGGTAACTGGCCATATAAAACGTCTGCTGAACGCGCCAGAGCGTAGCTTTCTACATCCACCACTTTGGCTTTTAAACCGGCCTCTTCTAGTGCGCTGACTCGCGCCTGAACACTCTCGGTTCTTGCCGCAGACAGCAGCACATTCACTTTAGACGGGTCAGCTTCATTAACCGTTAACTTTTCAAAGTCCAGGCTCACTTCATCAAGTGGGTAAGGGATCAAGCTGTCGGCCTCAATGGCTATTTGCGATTCCAATTCAGCGTCGCTTAACGACACATCCATAAAAATCATTTTGGTGATGACCGTTTGTCCGGATACGGCAACGGCAGCGAAGTGCGTGGTTTTAGGAAGAC
Organism: Pseudoalteromonas sp. R3; assembly: GCF_004014715.1. Taxonomy (NCBI): domain Bacteria; kingdom Pseudomonadati; phylum Pseudomonadota; class Gammaproteobacteria; order Alteromonadales; family Pseudoalteromonadaceae; genus Pseudoalteromonas; species Pseudoalteromonas sp. R3. Next base: position 235,100 of record NZ_CP034835.1, on the reverse strand, counting down.
GCTTACGAATTTTACTGATGACCTTACCCACCGCTTCGATATCCTGAATCGCACGCTCTTTCATCGCGCCTTTGGGTAAAGGTTCAATGGCTACGGCTTCTACCCGATATCCGGCACTCGATTCAGCCAACAAAACGGCTTTTACACAGTGTGACCCTATGTCTACCCCGACCATCATAGGTGCTTGTTTTTTTAAGAATTGACGCAACATGCGATTAGCCCAAGTATCCAGAATACAGTACTGTCTTAATTAAGAGTTTAGTCATTTAGGTACGGTTTGGCGAAAAGCGTTATACTACTTGCCAACTTTCGGCCACACTCCTTGCACCTTAATAAGGCACAAAGTAATTTACGCAAAAATTATTAATCGTTTTTTAATCAGGATATACTAACAGCGTCCGATTGTAATTGGGAGTCTCGCTAGGGATAAATTCGTGAATTTATTAAAAAGATTACTACAACTTATACTGCTTTGCACGACACTGGGCCTGCTAACCCTGTTCGGCCTTTATTACTATGTTAAATCCGACATTCCCAGTGTTAAGGTTTTAAAAGATGTACAGCTGCAAACCCCTATGCAGGTCTTTACCCGCGACGGCAAGCTGATCAACCAGTTTGGCGAAAAACGCCGTATTCCGGTTAAAATCGACGATATTCCCGAACCTTTGCTCAAAGCCTTTTTGGCAACAGAAGATAACCGCTTTTATGATCACTTTGGAATCGACCCGATAGGTATAGTCCGCTCCTTTATCGTATTGGTCAGCACAGGTGAGAAAAAACAAGGTGCCAGTACCATCACCATGCAGTTGGCACGAAATTTCTTCCTGACCCGGGAAAAAGCCTATATCCGCAAAGTAAAAGAAATCTTCATTGCCCTGCATATCGAGCGGCTACTGAATAAAGATGAAATTCTGGAGCTTTACCTGAACAAAATAGAACTGGGCCACCGTGCTTTTGGCATTGGCGCCGCGGCGCAGGTTTACTACGGCAAAGAACTTCATGAACTCACATTGCCACAAATGGCGATGCTGGCTGGTTTACCCAAAGCCCCTTCAGCACTTAACCCTATCCGTAATCCGCAACGGGCAAAATTACGCCGTAATGTGGTACTGGGCAGAATGCTCACCGAGGGGTATATCTCTCAGGCTCAATACAACGAAGCCACTCAGGCACCCATTACCGCCAAGCGCCATGGTGCAGAAATAGAGCTCTACGCGCCTTACATATCAGAAATGGTGCGCGCGTACATGGTGAAGACCTATGGTGAAGATCAGGCCTATAACTCAGGCTTTAAGGTCTACACCACGGTCGAATCAGATATTCAGGCTGCTGCACAACAAGCACTAATCGACAACCTGCACGCCTATGATATGAGACACGGCTTCCGCGGACCTGAGGCACAATACTGGCAGGCAGAAGAATTACCCTGGTCACCCTCTCAGATCCTGGAAAAGCTCGAGACAGTCACAGAAATAGACCCTCTGCGTGCCGGGGTTGTGACGGCAGTTGACGAGCAAAGTGCAACTGTCATGTTAAAGAATGGCGCTGAGATCATTGTGCCTTGGTCTGGATTAAAATGGGCACGCGCGTATATCACGGAACGCCGTCAGGGTTTGCCACCCAAGCTAGCAAGCGATATTCTGGCGCCTGGCATGCAAATCTGGGTGCGTGAAACAGCTCAGGACTGGCTGCTAAGCCAGCTGCCACAACCGGCTAGTGCACTGGTTTCTCTCGACCCACAAAGTGGCCGTATCAAAGCCTTAGTGGGTGGCTACAGTTTTCAGCAAAGTCAGTATAACCGCGCCGTTCAGGCCAAACGCCAGGTTGGCTCTAACATTAAGCCTTTCATTTATTCAGGTGCACTGGAAGCCGGTTACACCCTATCGACCATCATCAATGACGCACCTATTAATCACTGGGATAAAAGTATGGGCGTGGCCTGGCGTCCCAAGAACAGCCCCGACGTTTACAGCGGTCCAATCCGTATCCGCCGCGCACTCGCTCAGTCGAAAAACGTCGTGTCTGTGCGCCTGTTGAGAGGCATGGGGCTCAACGAAGCGGCCGACCATATTCTTAAGTTTGGCTTTGATAATGAAGACATAGTACGCAGTGAGTCATTGGCTCTGGGAAGCGCCTCTCTGACGCCACTTGAAATGGCACGGGGCATGAGCGCCTTTGCGAATGGCGGCCATTTGGTCGAAACCTATTTTATCGAAAAGCTCACCGACAGCTATGGCAATGTGTTAGGTGCTGCACAGCCACTTAAAGTGTGTACTGAGGATGAGTGGGAAGTAGATCAATATACCTGTGCACCGCGTATCATCTCCGAGCAGAATGCGTTTTTAATCGCAGATGCAATGAAGAGCGTAGTCTGGGGAGGTGGCAGCTGGAAACACAAAACCGGCTGGAGTGGCACAGGCTGGCGTGCCCAGGCACTTAAACGTAAGGATCTGGCAGGGAAAACCGGCACCACTAACAATTCGGTCGATACCTGGTTTACGGGCTTTAACCGCAACGTATTAACCACAGTATGGGTTGGCTTTGACGACCCGGGTAAGTCGTTGGGTCGCGCTGCCTACAATGCCAATCTTGGTAAGCAACAGGTAGTCGGTGCCGAAGCCGGTGCCACCTCTGCGTTACCAGGCTGGGTGCAATTTATGCGCGCGGCCTTGGAAAACGAGCCTCTGGCGCCAATTGATCCGCCTCCGGGTCTGGTGTCGGTGCGTATCGACCTGAAAACCGGATTACTGAGTGAACGCAACGATCACACCAGTCGCTTTGAATATTTTGAACGGGGTACAGCACCCAGCAAGTACGTACTGGATACTGGCTCAAGTACTCCGTTTGAGGAGCAACTGCCGGATACCGAAGAGCTGTTCTGATAATCAAGACGTTAAAAGGCCGGTCAGTGACCGGCCTTTTCTATTTCATAAAAAGCACTATTATCTCAGTTGCTGCGTTAACCAGTACAAGTCTGAATGGATCCCCGCCGCGGTGACCTCTTTACCTGCACCAGGCCCTTGGATCACTAACGGATTTTGTTCATACCACTGAGTTGTGATAACGAAAATATTATCTCCCGGAGTCAGGTTCGCAATTGCGCTGCCCTGAGCCACCTCTGCAATGCCCACTTTGGCGTGAACCGCACCAGAAACATCGATTTCTAATGCCCCCGTATAGCGTAGCACCTTGCCACTGGCCAGTGCCGCATCATTACGCTGCTGATAGAACGCATCTAACTCCGCTTTGCGTGCCAGAAAGGCTTCCCAGCTGCCTTGTGCCAGCGCTTCAGGCATCAGGGCCTCTAATACAATATCATCCAACTCCAGTTGCAGACCCAGTTCACGAGCCAGTATCAACAGTTTACGCTGCATATCCCGACCGGATAAGTCTTCTCTGGGATCGGGTTCGGTGTAACCCATTTCTTGCGCAGCCAATACCAGCTCAGAAAAAGGACGCGAACCGTCATAGCTGCTGCACAACCAGGATAAGGTGCCCGAAAATACCCCTTCAATTCGTATCACTTTGTCGCCGCTGTTTTGCAGATCGGCCAGTGCAAAATTCACCGGCAACCCAGCGCCTACACTGGTGTTATAGCGCCACAACAAATTGCGCTCTTGTAGCTGAGTGCGTAATGCCTGATACCAGTCATGTGGAGCTGTACCAGCATATTTATTGGCGCTGATCAAATGACAGTCGTGTGCTGCAAAATCAGGATAAAGCTGGCTAAATGCTTCGCTGGCAGTGATATCAATCACCACTTTGTGTTCGTAATCAAGCTCACTGATGCGATCCAGCAACTCTTCATGCGAATAATCCTGCGCTTCACTTTGCCACTGCTGCTGCCACTGAGACAAGGTCAGACCGCTCGGGCAAAAAACCATTTTCTGCGAACGCAGTAGCGCGACCACTTTGAGGTCAAATTGGCTCTGCAAACGCGCAATTTGTTGCTGACACTGACTGAGGAACACTTCGCCCACATTACCCAGTCCGGCAATGATCACTGCCAGTTCACGGCCTTTGTTAACCAGTTTGTCGTGCAAGATAGCTAATACATCGCTGTCAATAGCCTGATCTGTAAGGAATAAGGCGTAGTCAGCGGCACTATGAGTAAAGCGCACCACAACCGCCTGCTCATCCAGCACAGCCTGTGCCTGACGCACTAATGGCGCAATATCCGGACACGGCGCTACTACGGCAAACCCGCGTAAATGAGACTCAACTATGGTTACCCGGCCACTCAGGCGCAATACCACCTGATGCGTGAATTCGCTGGGCACCAACAGATAATCTTCGCCGTTCTGATTAAAGTGATGAATACCATGCTGAATAAGCTGGCTCAGCGCCCCCACTTCACCGGAAGCCAAGGTATCAACGCGCAATAAATCCAGGTCACCAAAGGTGGTAACAAAGCGTTTTTCCTTGCTGTAACCTTGCTTAACCACTTCGGTGCCCTGCACATCTGGGTCAAAGCTACTGCGTACCTGTAGCTTAATGGTCGTTTCTTTAAGTGGTGACAAGGTTTTTGCGTGTAAAACCGGGTTACCAAGACGGGCCAATAAATTCGCCTGCGCACGACATACCTTACTGTATTTTATAGCATTACCCACTTTTCTCGGGTCAGTGCTGAATACACCTGGCGTGTCTGTCCAGATAGACACAGACGCCGCATCCAGATAGCTGGCTAACAATGTCGCACTGTAGTCGCTGCCATTGCGCCCGAGCGTGACAGTATTGCCCATGCTGTCGGCTGCAATAAACCCTGTCACAACATAAATTTTGTCCTGATTGAGTGTCTGATGGCAGGCCAGGCGATTCTGGCTATGCATCAGCTGACCCTGGTGCTGAGTAAACAGCGACCGTGCATCCACATCTTGTGCAGCAATATTAAGAGTATTCAACAGGGCTGCGAGTAAACGTGCAGACCAGATCTCGCCGAATGCAAGCAGAGGCGCCTCCTGCAACTGGCGGGACTGTGCCAGGCGGCCAATGCTGCTTAGCTCATCGCGCAACTCAGATGCCAGCTGGTCCTGCCGGGTAGCAGAGAACAATTCACTGATCAGCTGCACCTGATGATTTTCAACCTGCAGCAATATATCGCTGAAAGCACGCTCATCCTGCTGCTGATAGCTCTGCCACAGCGCAACCAGAGTATTGGTCGTTTTGCCAGCCGCCGATACCACGATACAGTCGCCAGTTTGGCAGTGACCAATGATGATGTTGGCAACCGCTTGATAGCGTGCCGCTGAACTCAGACTTGAACCACCGAATTTATGTACTGCTTTTGTCATTTCTTCTACCACAATGCCGTATGTGCTGGCGAGAGCTTGAATGCTTTCGCATTATCACTGGAACCGCCTTGCGTAGTTTTCACCGCTGCGAAAGCCTGTTCTAGGTCTGCTAATAAATCGTCGATTTCTTCAATGCCCACCGAAATACGGATCAGCGTATCGCCGACACCCGCTTCAAGACGTGCTGCCGGATCCATGCCTGCATGCGTCATGGTTGCCGGGTGACAGATCAAGCTCTCGACCCCGCCCAGCGACTCAGCCAGCGAGAATTGCTTTACACTCGTCAGGAACTTAGCTGCATCTGCCAACTCCCCTTTAATGTCAAAGCTCACCATCCCTCCGAAGCCTTGTTGCTGTTGTTTAGCCAGCGCATGCTGAGGATGGCTTTCCAGTCCGGGGTAATACACCTGACTGACAAACTCAGATTGCTCTAGATAACGCGCAATCGCCAGCGCGTTTTCCTGATGCTGTTTCAGGCGAACATTGAGCGTACGCAAACCACGTAATGTCAGGTAACTGTCGAACGGTGCGCCTGTGATACCGATATTGTTCGCCCACCAGGCTAGCTCATCACCGAGCTCCTCGGTTTTGGCAATCACTGCACCGCCGACGACATCCGAGTGACCATTGATATATTTTGTCGTGGAGTGCACCACGATGTCGACGCCAAATGCGATGGGATTTTGTAGCGCCGGCGACAGAAAGGTGTTGTCGGCCGCAACCAGAGCACCGCACTGTGCAGCAACGTCGGTGACCGCTTTAATATCGGTTAATCTCAAAATCGGGTTGCTCGGCGTTTCTATCCAGACCAGCTTAGGTTTAATCGCCAGGATCTCCTGCAAGCTCTCGCTGCGTGTCAGATCCAGGACTTTGACCTTCAGCAAACCGCGCTTTTCCAGCGAGGTAAATAAGCGATAGCTGCCACCGTAACAGTCGTGTGGGATCACTAAGGTGTCGTCAGCATTAAGTAGCTGAGTCACCAGATGTACCGCAGCCATGCCGGTAGCCGTAATGATGCCCTTTGCTCCACCCTCTAGCTCTGCCAGTGTTTGCGCGAGAATGTCGCGATTTGGGTTGCCGCTACGGCCATAATCATAGTCACGTTTCTTATCGAAGTCCGCAAATGAATAGGTGGTCGACAAATAAAGCGGGGGCACCACCGCACCATGATGCTTATCAGCATCAATGCCTGTACGTACCGCTATGGTTGACTTGTTGCTTTGGCTCATAGGTCACCTGGCTAAGTTAGATGTTTAGACGTCTAAAAGGTTAGATGAACAAAAGTTAGAAGTCAAAACATTTATACCGCTAAATGGCTAAATAACTAGTATTTGACTATCTTTTTTAAACCGATAAAATTTCGCCACTCAACGCGAACTCTATGCTAATAAGACTGAGTATTTGAGCTTAAACTATGGCAAATGACGTGCAACATTGCCAACAGAGAGCCTGCGTGTCACGGTTGGATCCATACACAGTACACAGTCTTATTCGCATTGCATCTACAACACTGAGGCAAGTACACCACTATGGCTAAATGGAACGGTGAATATATTCACCCTTATGCAGAACACGGTAAGAAATCAGAACAGGTAAAAAAGATTACTGTTTCTATCCCGCTCAACGTACTCAAAGTGCTGACCGATGAGCGCACCCGCCGCCAGGTTAACAACCTGCGCCACGCGACTAACAGTGAGTTACTGTGTGAGGCATTTCTGCATGCCTTTACCGGCCAGCCGCTACCTGGTGATGAGGACCTGCGCAAAGATAATCCGGAGAAGATCCCGGCAGAAGTGCGTCAGATCATGACTGAAATGGGGTTGGAGATCCCAGAGATTAACGAAGAGTAATCTTGTCGACGCCAGTAAATAACAACAAAAAAAGCCTCACAGTGTGAGGCTTTTTTTTGCTCTGATAGGCTTATGCCATATAATTTTCCGGCATTTCTATTTGCGCCACACCGGACTCAACCGCCGCCTCAGCAACCGCTCTGGCAATACGTGGCAACAAACGCGGGTCCATCGGCTTAGGAATGATGTAATGTTCACCAAACTCCAGGCTGTCCACATCCGCTGCTTTAAGTACTTCAGCAGGTACAGGTTCTTTGGCGATGCTGCGGATCGCTTCAACTGCCGCAATCTTCATTTCATCGTTAATGGCCGTTGCACGCACATCCAGTGCACCACGGAAGATAAACGGGAAACACAGTACATTATTCACCTGGTTTGGATAGTCTGAACGGCCCGTTGCCATGATCAAATCATCACGTGCGCCATGCGCCACTTCCGGGCTGATCTCAGGATCTGGGTTAGAACAAGCGAATACCACTGGCTTGTCCGCCATCAGTTTCAGGTCTTCCGGAGACAGCAGGTCCGGACCAGACACGCCCACGAAGACGTCAGCGTCTTCAATCACATCCTGCAAGGTACGCTTGTCGGTATTATTGGCGAACAGCTTTTTGTACTCATTCAGATCATCACGACGTGTGTGGATGACCCCTTTACGGTCAAGCATATAAATGTGTTCACGCTGTGCGCCGCACTTGATTAATAGCTCCATACAGGCGATGGCAGCAGCGCCAGCTCCCAGACAAACGATAATGGCGTCATGAATGTTCTTGCCCTGGATCTCAAGTGCGTTCAACATACCCGCAGCAGTCACAATTGCAGTGCCATGTTGATCATCATGGAATACCGGCACATCACAGCGCTCAATTAACGCACGCTCAATCTCAAAACACTCAGGTGCTTTGATATCTTCCAGATTGATGCCACCGAAGGTGTCGGCGATATTGGCCACCGTATTGATAAAGTCTTCTGTGGTCCGGTGCTTAACTTCGATGTCAATCGAATCCAGGCCTGCAAAGCGTTTAAACAGTAACGCTTTACCTTCCATCACAGGCTTAGAGGCCAGAGGGCCAAGATTACCCAGACCCAGGATAGCAGTACCATTACTGATAACGGCAACCATGTTACCTTTACCTGTGTAACGATAAGCATTGCTGGGGTCGGCGGCGATTTCACGGACTGGTTCTGCAACACCTGGACTGTATGCCAGGGCCAGATCCTTGACGGTTTCCGCAGGCTTGGTCAACTCAACGCTGATTTTTCCTGGAACGGGGTGGGCATGATAATGTAACGCTTGTTCACGAAAGTCTGACATGACGCGATTTTTTCCTAACGAAGAAGTTGAAAGTGAGAGTGAGATAAAAAATTCGCTAACTGCTTTAAACCATACCTTTTTTAAAAATTAATTCAAGCGATATCAGGTCTATCCTGTTAAAGCAAAGATAGTTGACAGTTAGCAAAATTTAGCGACTTTTTTGCTACTTTTCGGCAAAGTTAACTCACAATAAATGATCTGATAAGTGTCATTTCCAGTTCAAAATAGCGTCATTTTTATGCAGAATATAAATGAAATGAATAAAGCAAGCTAAGAAAACAAGTTCACAACATTTGATGTGTTTTAGATCGCATTTAGCCACTTATCACTGCATTTATAGAATTATAAAACTAATTTTATCACGGATAGCTATGCATATTAATCAGTTGAATATGGCTATTCACGCTGAAACAGGTCATGACAGGATTGTCATAAAGCCAGTCTCTGAAGGTATTAGCAAGTACGCCCGCTTTCTGGCGATAGGCATCTTTATACTGGAAACTTTACTAACCAAACCGAACTGATCCGTCCACTTGGATATGAAGGAAGAAGGCGAACGCCAGATTGAAAAACACAGAGCAGAAACGAAAAAAGCACCCGAAGGTGCTTTTTCTACAGCAAAAGTAGTGCTTACTTCTTGCTGCTAAGCGCGCCAAAGCGCTTGTTGAAGCGATCAACACGACCACCTGTGTCTAGGATCTTCTGCTTACCAGTGTAGAACGGGTGACAAGCAGAACATACGTCCAGGTGAATGTCTTTACACAGTGTTGAACGAGTCTCGAATTTGTTACCGCACGAACAAGTTGCTGAGATTGTTTCGTACTTAGGATGAATACCTTCTTTCATAGGGCACCTCTAGTTAAGGCCGTATCGCTCTCCAAACCCGAAGTCTGGCACCATACGTAGTTATACAAAAATTGTGGACGCGTATTTTAGGGTCAATTAGGACGATCCACAAGCAATAAATGCAAATTAGCAGTTATTTTTTGTGCAATCTCACCATGATGCCGTGAATCACCAAGCGAAAAGCACTCTGTGAAAGCATACACATGCAATTTTACGCTGTTACGGTATACTAACCGCCGTTCTGATTGCATGTTCAACCACAATCAGACCGCTATCCTTAACTTTGATACTCAGATGCCGGAGTCTCCATGCGCTTCGCCGAAGTCGCTTTAAAAGTACCTTTACATAGAACCTTTGATTACCGCCTTGATCCGCAGCAGCTGCCTTGCGTTGGAGGCCGAGTTCGGATCAAATTCGCCAACCGAGATTGCATTGCTATCGTGGTGGCACTGAAAGCGCACAGTGATGTACCTGATGACAAAATAAAAGCCATTGGGTCAGTGCTAGATACCACGCCCATCTTGTCACCTGAGCATCTCGGCTTTTTACGCTTCAGCGCACAGTATTACTGTCATCCGTTAGGCGAAACCCTGTTTACCGCCCTGCCTGGTGCATTGCGCGAGGGTGAGCAGGTCGATAAAACACAAGTGCCTGTGCTAACCCTCACAGAGGCAGGAAGTGAAACCACACAGCTCAGAGCTAAAAAGCAACTGGCTTTGCTTGAGCAACTGCGCAGCGCCGGCGATGCGACCGCCAGTGAACTGAAAACACTCGGCTTCTCACAGGCACAGATCAAAGCATTGTTAGAAAAAGGCCTGATCCGGGAAGAACTGCGCACCGACACCGACTGGCAATCGGCCCCATTGCAACTGGGCTCTAAACCCAGGCTTAACCCCGAGCAGGCCACTGCCTGCAGTGCCATCAATAGCCAAATCGGATTTCGTACATTTTTACTTGAAGGTGTCACGGGTAGTGGTAAAACAGAAGTATATTTACAAAGCCTGGAGGCCATTTTAGCCAACGGCAAACAAGCATTGGTACTGGTACCAGAAATAGGCCTGACACCACAAACCGTGAATCGCTTTAAGCGTCGCTTTGAGGGGCTACCCATTGACTTGTGGCACTCCAACCTGACAGACAATGAGCGCTTACATACCTGGCGCCGTGCTGAACAGGGTGAATCAGCATTGGTGATAGGCACCCGCTCAGCGGTCTTTTTACCTTTTCAGGCTTTGGGCATGATAGTGGTCGATGAAGAACACGATGGCTCCTTCAAACAGCAGGATGGATTACGTTACCATGCCCGCGATCTGGCCGCTTATCGCGCCGCCCAGGGCCAGTTTCCGTTAATTTTAGGCACCGCAACACCGGCACTAGAAACCTTACATAAAGCCTTGCAGAGCCGTTATCAGTTACTGCCTCTGACTAAGCGGGCACAAACCCAACAAGATAACCGCTTTGTATTAGTGGATATGAAAGGTCAGGCTGAACAGGCCGGGTTTGCTAAGGCCAGCCTGGATGCCATTTCAGCTACCCTGGCTCGCGGGCAACAGGTTATGGTGTTCCTAAATAGACGAGGTTTTGCCCCTACCCTGATCTGTCATGAATGTGGCTGGCTCAGCAACTGCAACCGCTGTAGTACCAGTGCCACCTACCATAAATCACTACGCCGTCTGATCTGTCATCACTGCTCAGAGCAAGCCTTTGTGCCTGTGCAATGCCCCGACTGCGGCAGCACCCAGATCATGCCCACAGGGTATGGTACAGAGCAGCTGGAAGAGTTCTTATCCGAACAGTTTGCCGACTTTCCTGTGCACCGCATTGACCGCGACTCTACTCGTCGCAAGGGCAGTCTCGAAAGTGCACTGGATGAAATTAACCAAGGAGGGGCACGGCTGCTGATCGGCACTCAAATGCTCGCCAAAGGCCATCACTTCGCCGACGTCAATCTGGTGGTGATCCTCGACGTAGACAGCGGGCTGTATTCTTGCGACTTTCGTGCCACGGAACACATGGCTCAGCTGATAACGCAGGTAGCCGGGCGGGCCGGACGTAGCGGCGAGGCAGGCACTGTGCTGCTGCAAACTCACTTCCCGGAACACCCTTTATTACAAGATTTGGTCAACAACGGGTATCAGGACTTTGCTCGCTATGCTTTGCGGGAGCGCGAAGAAACCCAGATGCCACCTTATAGCCACATGGCCCTGATCCGTGCAGAAGCCACCAATGCACAGCTGGTCATGGCGTTTTTATCGGATCTGGTTCCAGCCACCCCCTACCCTGGTATACAATTACTCGGACCGATCCCCGCGCCGATGGAACGCCTGGCCGGAAAATACCGATATCAATTGCATATTCAGGCAGCGCAGCGCAAAGTACTGCATCAATACCTGACGCAACTGGCTGATTATATTGGCCAGCATAAACTTGCCAACCGAGTGCGCTGGAGTATTGACGTTGACCCTATGGATACCTATTAAAAAACGATATGGCACAACACGACTATATAAATAAGAAGCCGGGCGGTAAAAAAGCCGCCAAAGGAAAGGCCGGCAAACCCTTTCCAAAGGTTTTTGCGGCCCTGACACTGGTGCTGGTCGGTGCCTTTGGTTATGGCCTGTGGTACATCAAACACCACGGCGAACCTCAGGTACAGCCAAGCAGCCCTAAGCCTGCAAAACAAGCTGAGCAACCCAAAGTAGAAAAAGATCTCCCTCGCCCACCTGATTTTATAAAGGACATCAAAGATCATGAAGTGATCGTTGAGGTGAAAAAGCTGGAGAGTAAAGGCCCATACCAGATGCAATGCGGCTCATTCAGAACCTATAAACAAGCTGAGCAAATGAAGGCCAAAATGGCATTTGCTGGCCTCATCGCAGAGATCCGTCGCACCGAAGGCTCCAACGGCGTCTGGTATCGAGTGCGTCTGGGCCCTTATGACACCAAACGAGGCGCTGAGAGCGACAAAAACAAGCTGGAACGGATTAACATCGTCAGCTGTGGTATCTGGAAGTGGACTTGATCTTCGTAAAATCGTCCCTATCTCTACCCTAATTGAATTTACAGGTGAGGCAGCAGCCTCCTGATTAAGGAATACTATGACAACTATCGTGAGTGTTCGCCGAGGCGACAAAGTCGTAATTGGCGGAGATGGCCAGGTCTCTCTTGGCAATACGGTCATGAAAGGCAACGCCAGAAAAGTGCGTCGCCTGTACAACGGTAAAGTACTAGCAGGCTTTGCCGGTGGCACTGCCGACGCGTTCACCTTGTTTGAGCGCTTTGAAACCAAACTGGAAATGCACCAGGGTCACCTGACCCGCGCGGCCGTGGAAATGGCAAAAGACTGGCGTACCGACAGAGCGCTACGCAAACTAGAAGCCCTGCTGGCTGTTGCCGATGAAACGGCGTCATTGATCATCACAGGTAATGGCGACGTAGTACAACCTGAGCACGACCTGATAGCCATAGGCAGTGGCGGTAACTTTGCCCAGGCCGCAGCCACAGCGCTGATTGAAAACACCGACCTGAGTGCCCGTGAAATTGTGGAAAAGAGCCTTAAAATCGCAGGCGACATCTGCGTCTTTACCAACAATTTCCAAACCATCGAAGAATTGTAATAGGAATTGCCATGACAGCAATGACCCCCAGAGAAATCGTCCATGAGCTTGACCAGCATATTATCGGTCAGGATAAAGCCAAAAAAGCCGTCGCCATCGCATTGAGAAACCGCTGGCGTCGAATGCAGCTTCCTGAAGAGCTGCGCAGCGAAGTTACCCCGAAAAACATCCTGATGATTGGTCCAACAGGTGTAGGTAAAACCGAGATCGCCCGCCGTTTGGCAAAACTGGCGAACGCCCCCTTTATCAAAGTTGAAGCCACCAAGTTCACCGAGGTGGGATATGTCGGCAAAGAGGTCGAAACCATCATTCGCGATTTGGTTGAAGTCTCTTTCAAAATGACCCGCGAGCAGCAAACCAAGAAACACAAGCACCGCGCTGAAGAAGCTGCGGAGGAGCGTATTCTGGATGCCCTGCTGCCACCCGCTAAAGACGCTTGGGGTGAAACTCAGCAAAGTGATAACAGCTCTACGCGTCAGGTGTTCCGCAAGAAACTCCGTGAAGGCCAGCTGGATGACAAAGAGATCGACATCGACATCGCAGAAACAGCGCCTCAGGTAGAGATCATGGCACCGCCGGGCATGGAAGAGATGACCAATCAGTTGCAGGGCATGTTCCAGAATCTGTCGGGCGACAAAAAGAAAAGCCGCAAACTGAAGATCAAAGAAGCCTTCAAGCTCTTAGTTGAAGAAGAAGCCGCTAAACTGGTCAACCCGGAAGAGCTTAAAGAGCAGGCCATTTTTGCCGTTGAGCAAAATGGTATCGTGTTCATCGATGAGATTGATAAGATCTGTAAGCGTGGTGAAGCTTCAGGCCCGGATGTCAGCCGCGAAGGCGTACAGCGCGACCTGCTTCCGCTTATCGAAGGCTCAACTGTCAGCACTAAACATGGCATGGTTAAAACGGACCATATTTTGTTTATTGCTTCAGGTGCATTCCAGATGGCCAAGCCCTCTGATCTTATTCCTGAGCTGCAAGGTCGTTTACCTATTCGTGTTGAATTGGAAGCGCTCACTGCAAAAGACTTTAAACGTATTCTGACAGAGCCACACGCATCGCTCACAGAGCAGCAACAGGCGCTGATGAATACAGAAAGTGTCAGTATCGAATTCAACGGTGATGCGATTGAACGCATTGCCCAGGCAGCCTGGCAGGTTAATGAAAAGACTGAAAACATCGGAGCTCGTCGTCTGCATACAGTGATGGAAAAGCTGATGGAAGAAATTTCATTCGACGCTTCCGACAAAGCCGGCGAGTCACTGACAATAGACGCGGCCTATGTCGACAAACATTTGGATATGTTGGTCCAGGACGAAGATCTGAGCCGCTTTATTCTTTAACGGATAACCGCCCGGTCGATGATCGGGCTTTTTTATACCTATGTATCAAGTAACCAAACTACATTACCACACCCAGCAAAACCTGCTTGATGTGTACTTTGATGATGGTCTGACTCACTCGCTCAGTGCCGAGTTTTTGCGTGTCCATTCACCTTCGGCCGAAGTACAGGGACATGGCCCCGGTCAGCAACAGCTGGTGCTCAATAAGCAGGATGTGGCCATTGGGCAGATTGAGCCGGTTGGCCACTATGCGGTCAGGCTGGTATTTGATGACGGACACAACTCAGGGCTGTTCAGCTGGCAATACTTGAGAAAGCTGTGCGAACAGCATGAGACACTGTGGCAAGATTATCAGCAGCGTATGTCTGCACGCCACGATGTGCCGATCAAGTTTATGCCCTGACAACTTGTGTTAGACAAAAAAGGCGACCTGCGTGGTCGCCTTTCTTTTTCAAACCCTGCGGGTTATACCTGGTATTTTTCTACCGATTCATACAAGTTACGGGCTTGCTCTGAGAGTTCTTCACTACTCTGTGCATTACTGCTGGCATGCTCAGAGGCCACCTGCGCAATGTCGCGGATCTTAACCACGTTTTTGTTCACTTCAGATGCAACCTGTTTTTGCTCATCAATAGCGGTAGCAATGTGGGTGCTCATTTCCATAATGGTCTGTACATCTTCAGTGATCATACCCAGTAAATCACCTGCGCGCTCCGCCTGAGCAACACTTTCGTTACCCTGCTCACGGCACTGCTCCATGATATTCACCACTTCACGGGTGCGCTGTTGTAAGGTAGAAATGATGCTTTCGATTTCCTGCGTCGAATCCTGAGTACGCTGTGCCAGCGAACGGACTTCGTCCGCAACCACCGCAAAGCCCCGACCTTGCTCACCCGCACGGGCGGCTTCAATGGCCGCATTCAGCGCTAACAGGTTGGTTTGTTCAGCAATACCTCGAATTACATCGAGAACAGAGCCAATGGTTTCACCATCTCGCTCTAGTTGACCCACAACATCCGATGCCCCGCCCAAAGACTCAGACAGCTGCATGATATGCTCAATGGTCGAGGTCACTTCAGTGCGACCCAGCTGGGCATTCTTGTTAGTAGATTCAGCTTTTTCTGCAGCCGCTTCGGTATTATGTGAAATATCCTGAATCGTGGCCTGCATCTCGGTTGCCGCGGTTGCCACCATATCGGCTTCATGAAGCTGCTCAGTCATACCGGCACTGGTCTGTGCCGTGGTATCCGACAGATGGTGAGTCGCATCATTAATGATTGCCAGCGCGCTGTTCACATCACCAATGAGCTCTTTAAAGTCGCCAATCAGGCTATTGAAGTCTTTGGTCATCAGGGTAATTTCATCGTTACCCGTCTGTTCAATATGAATGCGCAAATTATTCTCGCGGCGGATCCGTTCTATGGTCTGATAAACTCGCTCAACCGGGCGAATGATCGACTGGCTGGTCGACAGCACTAAAATCATCACTAACACGGATGCCACCACAAAAATGATCAGTGCGGCCATCTGTGCCATTTCGGTGTTTTCAGTCACAGCTTGTTTTGACTGTTCAACAATTCTGGCTACCACCGCATCACTTTGCTCCACACTCTGCTTCATGCTGCCAAGGGCACCACTGTTGAGATCCAATCCGAGCTTAGTTTGGGTATCCACCAGATTTCTGAAACGCGTTTGATACTGTTTCAATAAGTTCAGCATCTGGCGTTCATATTGAGCGTCAAAACCCGCCGACTTAACCTGCCCCTCAAACTTAGTGATCTGATCATCAAACTTCTTGAGGTATTTTAAATCCAGTCGCAGCATAAAGTCTTTTTCGGCCCGGCGGAGCATTAACATGCTTACCAGCAGATCGTCACGCTCTTGCTGCTTCAGCATAGTTTCGACTTCATGTACGGCACTACGCAGCGCCCCATACAAGCCGTCTTTGGGGTGTAGACCAATGGTTCTTTGCAAGTCAACAACGCTGTTAAAGTCGTCTACATAGGTTTGTGCCAGACGCTCGAACTCACGTAAATTGCTATCGTCGATACCGAACTCAGCAAAAATCTCGTCCAGTAAAGCAGCCTTACGTTGCAGCTCGCTGTAGTCCTTGGCATATAAATCCAGTGCCTCAGTATCTTTGTAGAACAAAAAGTTCTTTTCATGTTTGCGCATAGACAGCTCATGAATATCGAGCTCTTCTGCATACTGAATGGTTTCATTCAGCTTACGCATGGTACTGGCTTCGATCATGATCACTGCCAGCATAACGACTAAAGCCACACCCACAACCAGCGCATTCAATTGCAAGCGCCGCTTAATGGTCAGATTTTCCAGAAATGCCATACGGTTACCCAATTATTACAAGACCTGCAATAAGTATAGATTATTCCGTCAGCATCGCCGCGCACTATTTATCATTTTTGCACGACTTTATTACTATTTGCGCATTAATTAAGCAGCTCTTGGTGCTTTATTGAGCACCGCCTGCCAGAGCGTGTCATGTAGCTCACTGACATTGCCCCATTGTCCCTTAGTTAGCCACAAAGCCAACGGTGTTGCATCACTTGGGAAATTGATCTGCTGCCCTGCGGGAGATTCGAGCCACTCATCCAGGGCTTCGGAGTTAAGATAATTCATCACCTGAGCCAACCCCAGAGACTGTAATGTCATCGCATTGCTTTGCTGCTCAAATTGCCCCTGTAAAGGCTTTAGCAGTAACTTTTTACCAAATTTCAGTGCTTCACTGGACAGCTCAAATCCGGCATTTGCCACAACGCCAGACGCATTGGCCAGATCACGGATAAAGCCGTCGCGCGAGGGCGAGCGCAGATGGATATGGTTAACAGACGTGTTTTGCGCATCCGGGTGGTAGCAATAAAACTCCTTGTCCGGAAAGTCTTTAAGCAACTCAACAATGTGGGACAAATCCTCAAACGGCAAATACACCAGCACTTTATTGGCAATTAACTGATTACCAAAGTCACCTGGCTGATACGGAATAAAGGGGGGTACTATGTTTTCTGCAAAGGGTTGCCAGTGCACACCAAGATGAATATCAGCCGGTGCAAACCAGCGAATGAGTGAACGCAGTAAGAAATTACCACCGAATAACGGTACATTGGGTGATAAGAAGGCACTTTGATGACTCATTGCAACCACGGGAACTTTTGCGCGCCTTGCCGCCCAGGCAGTGACAGGCTCAAAATCATTAAAGACCATATCGTAGCCGCGCATATCAAACGCCCGAACATCTTTGACGAAACGGCCCAGACGCAATTGCTGGAGCGTGCCCTGATAATTTAATCGGCCATGCTTAGTCGCAAAACTAATCCCGCGCCGAGTTTGGTACTCACCGAACACCGACATATCAAAATAGCGTTCATCCGGTCGACCTGTGAATACATAATCAACGTCGATCCCCAAACGGGTAAAACACTCAGCCATCACCCGTGCACGAGTGATATGGCCGTTGCCAGTCCCTTGTACGCCATATAAAATCTTCATAATTTCCCTACAACTCCTATTGCCAGTAAAGCACAGCCACTACCTATAATCGCACCCAGAATCACATCAATTGGATAGTGCACACCAACCACAATTCTCGACAAAGACACCCCGGACGCCCAAATCATCAAAGGCAAAGCCAGTGCAGGAAAAGGCTCCATCAGACAGGTGGCATATAACCAGGCACCGGCACTATGTCCGGAGGGCATGCTAAATTTATCACTTGGTGTAAGCATGGCCTTAACCGCAAGGCAATCACAGGGCCTGATCCGCGCGATACGGTTTTTCAGGTAAAGGTAAAGTGGCCGCTCAATAGCAAATGCGAACACCGCACAGAGCGCAAACTGCTGGCCCACTTCCCCCATAAACAGTGCACTCAGGATGCCAAGGATGACATACAGCCCACCATTTCCGCTTTTTGACAGTGCCAACATCACCATTTTGAACCAGGGCTTACACTCGGGTTTATAAAGGGCGAAGTACAGCGCCGTATCGAGTTTAATGATCTGTGTTTTCATAGTTCATGCTTACATTTGTTCACAATTTCAGCATAGAAGAGCTAAATAACACTGCCACGACATTTTTGTGACACAATTATGTATGTTGATTCAAAGCATTGCGCACCTACGTAATGGGAGTATACTGAGCTCTGAATTCAGTTATTTTCGAGGACGCCCGTATGGATTACAGCACTTCCGACTTATGTGATCATTTTGCCGATGCCGTTGACGTATTGGAGCCAATGTTTATTAATTTTGGTGGCCAAAGCGCCTTTAGCGGTCGTATCAAAACGCTTAAGTGCTTTGAGAATAATGAGCTGATTAACCAGACATTACAGCAAGATGGCACCGGTCAGATACTCCTGATCGATGGCGGAGGTTCAACGCGTCGTGCGCTCATCGATATCGAGCTTGCTGAACTGGCTATCGAAAATAACTGGCAGGGTATTATCGTCTACGGTGCAGTGCGACATGTCGAAGAGCTGGAAGAGTGTGATATTGGGATCCAGGCTATTGCTTCCATTCCTGTCGCCGCTGACAGCCATGGCAGTGGTGAGCAAGGCATCCCGGTCAACTTCGCTGGCGTATCTTTCTACGACGATGACTTTCTGTATGCCGATGCAACGGGCATTATTATTTCTGCAGAAGAACTACTGCTGGAAGTCGACGACCAGCAGAGCGAGTAGCATCGCCTTTCAATTATTAATTTATTCGGGCAAAGCCTGCCTTTGCCCTGTTTAACTCCATTGATCGACCAATATTATGAGTAACCACTGGCTTCATATCTACAGCGAAGCGGATATCACCGCATATAGTCATACCCGAGAAAATGAACAACGCTTTTGGCAAACCCTGTCATTCCTGCAACCCAAAGAGGACTTGACTCAGGCTCTGCGCGATGCGGCGCAATTCGGCATTAAGTATGTACTGATTGCCATCAACGAAGATTTAGGTCCCCGGGCAAACTGTGGCCGGGGTGGTGCGCACTTGGGGTGGCAGGCATTTTTACAGCGTTTTCTGAACTTACCCTGCAACCGTTTTCTGACTCCGGATGATGTCTTACTGCTAGGAGAAGTCAGATGTGACGACTTGCAACAGCAAGGCGCTGATCTGGACAACCGAGATGCGCAGCAACTAGCGCAATTACGTACCTTGAATGCTCAACTAGATGAGCGTGTCAGCGTTGTGATGAAAGCCATCTTTGATGCCGGACTCACGCCCATAGTGATTGGTGGTGGCCACAACAACTGTTTTGGTATATTGCAGGCACTGGCGCAAAGTACACAGCAAGCGTGTCATGCCATTAACTTTGACCCGCATGCTGACTTTCGTGCGCTTGAGGGACGCCACTCAGGTAACGGCTTTAGCTATGCTTATAAACAAGGTTATCTGGCGGATTATCATGTTGTCGGAATGCATGAACAGAAAAACAACCACACTATTATCAGTGCATTAGATAAGGCCGGATTCAGTTACAGCAGTTACCAGGATATCCTGGTGCGCCGAAAACTATCCCTGACTGAAGCCTGTAATACCGGACTGCGTCGCTTTGCCGGGGGCGCACCACTGGGCGTCGAGGTCGATGTCGATGCCATCTCTGGCATGCCAGTTAGCGCCTACACAAACTGTGGGTTTACGGTCAATGACGCCGAGCATTTTGTCCATCTGGCCGCCAGTCAGGATAATGTCCGTTACCTGCACTTATGCGAAGCTGCACCTGAACACCATCCTCAAGGACTACAGCAAGGGATCAGTGATGCAGGTCAGGTTTTGGCCTCTCTGGTTTGTAGCTACTTACAGGCACGTAAGTCAGACGTTTAATGTGAATCTGGCTGAGGCGAAACAGAGGCATCTTCCGGATGCTCCCAGCGCCATTGCTTCAGCCAGCTGATCATCCCAACACTACTCAAAGGTCTGGCAAAATAATAGCCCTGCGCAGCAAA
Organism: Pseudoalteromonas sp. R3; assembly: GCF_004014715.1. Taxonomy (NCBI): domain Bacteria; kingdom Pseudomonadati; phylum Pseudomonadota; class Gammaproteobacteria; order Alteromonadales; family Pseudoalteromonadaceae; genus Pseudoalteromonas; species Pseudoalteromonas sp. R3. The sequence continues at coordinate 214,894 of NZ_CP034835.1, read as the reverse complement.
GGTATTCAGACTTTTCACAAACTGGAGTTGCTCTGGTGACTCAACCCCTTCGCAGATCACTTTACATTCCTGGATCTGTTGCATTTCAACAATGCCACGCACGACACTTTTAAACGACCCCTGATTGCCATGGTCAAGGGTGAGTGAGCGGCCCAGTTTGACATAATCAACTGTCAGCTGAGGTAGCTTCGACAAAGTAACCGGCGTTTCACCAAAACTGTCAATACACAGGCGTATTCCTATTGAACGTAACCGAGACACCATCGCGATACCCTGAGGGTCAAGGCTGGTAAATAAACTGGAAGGACATTCAATGATGAGATCCCCTGGTTTTAACTGATGCTCCAGCAGAACGTGATCAATAAATTCTATGAATTCTTCATGCAACATTTCCGGACCAAACAGATTCAAACTCAGTGGCATTGAAATACCTTCAACCCTCAGCGCTAACGCAATCTCAGCTGCGCGCTCAATCACATACTGTGCAACGGGTAATGCCAGTCCAGCGATGCGAATGTCCTCAATGAACTTGCCCGCTGCCAGAATTCCCTGTTTGGGATGCTGCCAACGCAACAGCAACTCAAGAAATTCAATATCACCGTCTTCATTGCGCACAACAGGTTGAAAATACAGCTCCAGTTCTTTTCTGAAGTCAATATGAGCCAGCTCGGCCAGACGAGCCTGCTGCTCCAGTCGATTGATTTGCATTTGTTGCTGATAAGGTGCGATGGGGCTGTCAGGCTGACTATCCAGTGCTAAAAATGCGCAGGTTAACAGGTTTTCGAATTGTCCCTGTTCTTCGTCACAATTCACATAGCTGGCACGTGCCTTAACCTCTATCGTGCAGTTACCCACATTGAACGGCTTCAGCGTGCTTTCAATGATTTCGTTGATCATCTGCTCATGCAGGTGGTGCTGATTAACCAGACTACAGACAAATACAAAGTGCAGGCCGCCTAAATGTGCCAACCGAGAGACATCATTACCCAACGGCACTGGCATCACATCAGGATGCTGCAAATGTTGTTTTATACGGTTGGCCGACTGAGCCAATAACAGATCGCCAAACTCCCGGCCAAGGTGAAAATTCACCTGTTGAAATCCTTCAAGGCGGATCATGACTAACATAGCCGCACTGGGATCTCGCTGCCGGAAGTCATAAAACGCACTGCGAAAGCCAGCCCTGTCGGGCAGCTCCAGAATGTCAGCCGTTTTACTCTCCTCGGTACCAGCCTGCTGTACCTGCACCTGAGGTGCTCTTACTAACATCAACTCTGCCAAAAACACCGGCAATAAGGCGACAACCAGCAAGCCTGGCGTAAGCTGCCAGTACATCGCGCCAGCCAGCACCAGAGCAGTGCCACAGGCACTGAAGCAAGTGACCACCTGATATCTGAACTGCTCCGAGCGTAACGCCAGCCAGACATGCAACACCAACAGCGGTGCCAGCAAGTAAGAAAAGTAGTGTGTCGTATTGGCGAGGTACGCCAATACGACCGCGGTTGTCGTGGCATACAGTAATCGGTGCAATGGCTGCTGACTGACGATAATGGCTGCAACACTGGCACTGAGTAATGTCCCGGCTAAAAAAGCCACCAGCATCGGTGACTGTGGACCTGAGACTTGCCAAAATGTGGCTGCTGTGGCCACCGGAGCGAACAGGACCAGAAGCAAAGCCATGCATATATTACCATGTTTTAGCAGCGCACTTTTTGTCATCGACAGACCATTGCGAAATTCATACTATTGCACAAGTTTACCCGAAATCCAGGTATTTAACAGGTCATTTACGCCAAACTGGTAACTCAGTTCAGCCGGGTGGCCGACTTGCCACAACACCATATCAGCACGCATACCCACTTTCAGACTACCACGGTCTGACAGCCCCAGCGCCTTAGCACCATGGCGAGTCACACCGAGCAAGGCTTCTTCCGGCGTCATACGGAACAAGGTACACGCCATGTTTAACATCAGGCGCAAAGAGCAAAGTGGCGCTGTGCCCGGGTTGAAATCACTGGCAAGCGCAATCGGGACATTATGCTGACGCATCAGATCAATCGGTGGTAACTGAGTTTCACGCAGGAAATAAAAAGCCCCCGGTAATACCACGCCCACAGTCCCCGCTTTGGCCATCGCCTTAACGCCCGCTTCATCAAGGTACTCAATATGATCCGCAGACAGGCCGTTAAATTCCGCTACCAGCTCAGTACCATGCTGATTGGACAATTGCTCAGCGTGACATTTCACTTTAATGCCTAGTTCGGTAGCCTTGACAAACACGCGACGTGTTTGTTCATTACTGAAACCGACATTTTCACAAAATGCATCGACCGCATCAGCCAGTGAGCGCTCAGCGACCTGTGGCAGCATTTGCTCACAAACCAGTTCAATGTAGCCATCGGCGTCATCCCGATATTCCGGCGGTAACGCATGCGCCCCCAAAAAAGTACTTTGCACGCTGACAGGATGGTGTTCATCCAGCATGCGGTTGACTTCCAGCAGCTTGATTTCGCTTTCGCAATCCAGGCCATAGCCGGATTTACTCTCAACTGTGGTCACCCCTTCTCTGAGCAGTGCATTGAGCCGCTCTTTACCAACCACAAAAAGATGCTCATGATCCGCCGCACGGGTGGCTTTCATGGTGGTCGCAATGCCCCCTCCCTGCTGTGCGATTTCTTGATATGACACGCCATTGAGGCGTTGTTCAAACTCTTGAGCCCGTGAGCCGGCAAATAAAATATGGGTATGGCAATCTATCAAACCTGGTGTCATCCAGGCGCCTTTTGCCGAAATGGTGGGTGTTGATACCGCATCAAATTCTGGTAAATGAGCCTGCTCGCCAAGCCAGCAAATCACACCCTCTTTAACCATGATGGCGCCATTTTCAATCGCCCCGTAAGGACGCTCAATATCCGGGTCCATCGTTGCCAGATTGACATCCAGAACCACTAAATCTACTTCCATCACCACTCAAATCCTCATCACTAAATTGCTGATTTGAGTGTAGCAAGAATACTTGTATATACAATATAGGTGTGCCATGTTTATTAGCTGACCATGTTTACTCTCACTAACGCAGAGTTGACTTTCCTTTACTAACCATGGCACGGGACTGTGACAACGCAACCTAAATTCGCTCAAATAAAACAACATATTATTGCCCAGATCCGCAGTGGTACCTGGCAAGAGGATCAGCAAGTTCCTTCAGAAAATGCGCTGTCGGCACAATTCAGAGTCAGCCGTATGACCGCCAGGCGCGCGCTCAGTGAACTAACCGATGCGGGCATACTCACCCGTAGCCAGGGTTTGGGCACCTTTGTTGCCAGGTTTAAGTCCCAGTCTTCCTTACTGGAGATCCGTAACATCGCCGATGAGGTAAAAGAGCGTGGAGGTAACTATAGCGGTGTTGTGCTGTCATTAGAATCCATCGCAGCTATTGCCCCCATTGCCATTGCACTGGGTGTCGACATGGACAGTCAGGTCTACCGTAGCGTGCTGGTACACCATGATAATGAACAGCCTTTGCAGGTTGAGGAGCGCTTCGTCAACCCTCAGCTGGCGCCGGACTATCTGCAACAAGACTTTACGCAGATCACGCCTCACGAATATCTGATACAGATTGCACCGCTTACGGAGGCTCGCCACACCGTTGAGGCGATCATGCCCGGGCCCGACATTTGCCAATGGTTAAATATGTTTCATGAAGAGCCCTGCCTGCAGCTGATCCGCAGAACCTGGTCACAAGGGGGTATCGTCAGCTTTGCCCGGCTCATCTCACCGGGCAGTAAGTATCGTCTGGGTGGTCATCTGACATTTAAAAAGTAAACAGGGTCAGATGGCATGCTGATAGGAGAATCCCAGCTCGCCGAGCATAGCGCCATCAATGATCCGCTCTTTACTGTCATCACTGGCAAAACTCGGTGGGGTGGTGCCTGAGCGCTCGCAGTGCGCCTGATAGTAGGCTTGCTTAACGGGGTGTTCGGGCGCGCATACATTGTACACTGACTGAGCCTTGGGCCAGTTTGTAAATACCGCCATAATGGCTGAAATTACATCATCCCGATGGACCATATTGACGCGCTCCTGACTGGCACTGCGCAGCGCTTTCCCGGCAATAAACTGTCCTGGCTCTCGCCCAGGCCCGACTAATCCCGCTAATCTCAGGACTTTGCCACCACGCTCCAACACCAACTGTTCAGCCTGTTGTAAAATACGCTGGCGCTGAGAGTCCATCGCTGCCAGTGCCCCATGCTCGGTATACACGCCATCTGCCTCAGCATAAACGCCGGTACTGGAGCACAGCAAAAACCCCTGCATCTCGAGTTCACTCGCCAAAGCCAGTGTCGCCTCGAGTGTAAGCAAATAATTACTGTCCTCGCGACGTGCCCCCGGCGGCATGGCGCACAGCCAGAACGCCTGTTGCAATGACACATCATGGATCAGGGCGTCACCATTATGTACCAGCTGTCTCGATAACGCATCATCATGTGGCTGTCGGCGGGTTGCCTGCACTTGCCAGCCAGCGCAAGCAGCAGCCTGTGCCGTCGGCATACCCAGCCAGCCAGCGCCAGCTACAACGAGTCTATTGAACATGTCTTTTTCCTGTGATTTTGAGCGTTGCCTGCATGATGCACCAGCCAACACCACAGTGGCAATACCATGGCTCAACACAGTAAGTAAGAAAAACGGCTGGTTTATTGCTAAAAGTTAAAGTATCTGTCCCCATTGCCGATTATTGATGTAAAGATTATTCGCCAAGTGTTATCAATCAATCGCCGTAAATTGTAGCCTTCTGTGGTGAGATATGGTTTGATTAAAGCTTGCCTGATCCCAAGAAAAAGAAAAACGCATGTTAGTAAATTTATCTCTTCGAAAAAAAATCCTCCTGTTAATTGGTGGTACCATCTCCGTTTTGCTGGTTGTTGCGTCTGGGTATTTTGTTAACCACATTGCACACCTCTCCAGAGAAGGCATTGAGCGTGAAGCCCAAAGCCATTTGTATGCTGAAAAACTGTCAATGGAGTCTTTCTTTACCCGATATGGTGCAATTGTAGAGACTTTCGTGACCAATCCGCATAATGTGAACTGGTTCAATGAATATACCGAGCGAGAAAAACCACTCAGCGCAGATCTGGGATATCAGGAAGTAAATCAGGATTTTATTCGTATCTCGGCCAGTGATGAGAATATCCTCTCGGCCTTTATGGCATCAGCAAAAACAGGCGAATATTTCAAAGAAAACGAACGTACGTCAAATTATGCTGACGGCCGTCCTTATTATTCCTATAAACGTCCCTGGTGGCAGGATGCCTTGAGCCACGGCGGTTTATACGTCGGTGCGGTATCAGTTGATATTAATACCGGTGCGGTCTCAGCGGTGGTTCAGCAGCCAGTCTATAATGCACAACGTGAGCTCGTTGCCGTAGGTGGCGTAGATCTGCAGATTAATAAGATCAGTGAGCTGGTCGAGCAGATCCAGTTCGATGGTCAGGGCTACGGCTTCTTACTAGACCACAACTATAAAGTCGTCCACCTGTCCAAACGGACAGGTCATCAGCTGTCTATCACCGATGAGGGCCCAAATGGCAAAGAAGGTCTGGAAGCACTGGAGAGACAGTTTGCCGATACGCAAGGTTTTGCAGAGCTTAATCGCGCGATGCGTTCAGAAGGCGCCGGAGCAGCTAAGGTTACCCTAAAAGGCGTGGACTACTATGTGGTCTTCAACAACGTCAAACTGGACAAGCCAATCCTCGACTGGCATTTGGGTATTCTTATTCCTGTTAGTCTGATTGAAGAGCCAGTTAACGATGCAGTAATGAGTACCGTCACAGCCGTGATCATCATTCTCGCCATTATTGTTGCGATGATATTATGGGCAACGCAAATGATTGCAGCGCCGATCACAACGCTGACCAATACCATGCGTGATATCGCCTCTGGTGAAGGTGACCTGACCCGTCGTATCGACATCAACAGCCAGGATGAAGTCGGTCAGCTGGCACATCATATGAATACCTTTATCGACAAGCTGCGCAGTATGATGCTGGACACAGCTGCACAGGCACAACAACTCAGCGGTGCGGCCGCACAATTGCAGGACGTCTCCACCAACACTAACAACGAAATCCAGCAAGAGAAAGAGCAAGTTGACAGTGTCAGCGCTGCCGTGACGGAAATGGCCGCTACAGTGACGGAAATTTCCCGTAATGCCCATGAAACCAATCGTGCTGCGGATCTGGTCCAAAGTATGACCAATGATGGAGCCTCACGGTCTGGTCAGGCACAGGAAGTGATGACTGAGCTTGCCAGCCACATCGGAGAAGCAGCGAAAGTTGTAGCCGGACTGGAGCAGGAAACCAGTAACATTGGCGCCGTGATTGACGTTATCAATGGCATTGCAGAGCAGACCAACCTGCTTGCCTTAAACGCTGCCATTGAGGCCGCTCGTGCCGGTGAGCAGGGCCGCGGCTTCGCGGTGGTTGCTGACGAAGTTCGCAGCCTGGCAAGTCGTACACAAGAATCGACCGATGATATTCGCAATATGATCTCACGCCTGCAACAGATTGCTCAGCAGGCTTCGGTCATGATGCAGCAAGGCCAGGAGCGAGCCGAAGGCTCCGTAGGGCAGACTCAGGAAGTACTGGACGCACTGCGTAACATCACTGAATCCGTCAGCACAGTACAAGATCAGAGTCATCAGATTGCGACCTCAACAGAAGAACAGACCGTTGTGGCTGAGGACATTAATAACAGCCTTAATGCCATTAACGATCTGGTGAACAGTACTGCCAACCATGCCCATTTACTGGCAGATGAGGCACGGGATCTGAACAGTCTGGCCAAAGCCCTGAACAATACCGTAAACCAATTCAAACTATAGTAATGCGTCGCTAGCCCGAATGCCGGGCTAGCACTTTAGTGCCCGCTTCCTCACTACCAGCCCATTGCCAAAACTTGACTAATGCACAGTTGCAGACGATCACTTATAGGGTGACTCTTTGCAATATCGTGCTTAATTATGTTTAAAAACCTCAAACTAACGCAGATGCTTGCGTATTCATTTGGTGCGCTCATAACTCTGATGGCAGTGATATCACTGATTGCCTATTTGGGCCTGAGCTCGGGCTACAGCAACTTTGTTGATTATCGTACTCTGGCACGTAATGCCAATCTGGAAGGGCGTGTTCAGGCCAATCTGCTGCTGGTACGCCTCAATGCCCTAAAGTACCTCAAGGAGCAAAATGCAGCCAATATAGCAGAGTTCAACGAAAGGTTTGCTTTACTGAGTGACCTAATGGACCAGGCGCAAAACAGTATAGACGACCCACAGTATCGTGCTCAGCTCAGCACCAGTGCCGATGAAGTGCAACAATACCGAGCTGCCTTTGAGCAAATCGTGCAACTTTACGCCCGGCGCGATGATATTGTGACGGATCAGCTGGACGTCAATGGGGCCAAAATGCGGACCTTGCTGAGCGACATCGTAGACAATGCCTATCAGCGTAATGACAGCACAGCCTTGTATGCTGCCGCCAAGCTGGAAGAAACATTAATGCTGGGGCGATTATTTGTGACTAAGTTTTTAGTTACCAATGCCAGTGAAGATTATCAGCGTGCCGTGACTGAATTCAGCAAGCTGGCCAACCTGCTCGATAAACAAGCCGATGCTTTCGCCTGGCAGCCAGCACAGGGGATACTGGCCCAATTTTTACAACACAAACTGAACTATCTGGCGGGTGTCAAAGCGGTGAATCAAACGATTTCACAGCGCAACCAACTAATTGAACAGCGCCTCAACGTGCTGGGTCCCAAGGTAGCCAATACCCTCGAAGACATCAAACTGGACATCAAAGCGCGCCAGGATGAATTGGGGCCCAGAGCCCAACAAGCCAGTGAACAAGCAGTGATGTGGGTATCAATTGTCTCGGTCTTCGTTGTTTTTGCCGGCATATTTTTAAGCTGGTATGTCAGTCAGTTAGTACGCGAGCCCATTGGCGGCGAGCCCAGAGACATAGAAACGCTGGCCAAAGCCATTGCTAAGGGCGACCTCAGCTACCAGTTTGCGACCACCAACACCACAGGCATCTATCGGGCCATGTCTGAAATGACCGCGACCCTGAGAGATATCGTGGGTAAGATAAAAGCCGCGACAGCCACACTCAATGATACCTCTGGCACCATGATCACTGTCACAGAGCAAACCAAAAGTGAGACCGACCAGCAACAAGACCAGTTAACCCAAAGTGCCACCGCCATGCAGCAGATGAGTGCCACGGTCCAGGAAATTACTCAAAGCGCCCAGCTTGCCGCCGATGCAGCCACAGACGCCGATCAACAATCGCAGACCGGGATCCAGGTGGTACAGGCTTCCCGTGAAGCCATGAGTGAACTGGTTGGCAGTATTCAACAGGTCAGTGAATCCATTACCCAACTGGAAAGTGAGACCGAGTCGGTGGGCTCCATTTTAGATGTGATCCGCAGCATTGCCGATCAAACCAATCTGCTGGCGCTCAACGCCGCCATTGAAGCAGCACGGGCCGGAGAGCAAGGCCGCGGGTTTGCCGTGGTGGCCGATGAAGTGCGCAGTCTGGCCAGTCGCACCCAGCAAAGTACCGAAGAGATCCAGACGATGATTTCGCGCTTGCAAAGCGAAGCCAAGCGTTCGGTGGAGCATATGCATCGTAACGTCAACCATGCGGAGCATTCAGCAGAGCAAACCGAGCATGCCGGCGCGACCTTACAGGCCATTTGCAGCTCAATCAGTACCATTCGCGACATGAACCTGCAAATTGCCAGTGCATCGGAGGAGCAAAATACGGTGTCTCTGCAAATCTCAGAAAGTGTCACCAACATCAGTGAAAGTGCCGCAGAAACGGCGCAAGGCGCGCTACAGGTTTCTCAGGACGCCAAAGCACTGAGTCAGGTCGCCAGAGAGCTCGATATCCTGGTGGCTCAGTTTAAGATCTAATATACACAGTGTGCGGGTGTTTCGACCGTCCGCACCTCCTTTTGCTTTAGATCAACGCCCCAAAGCGCAACTTTGCTTACACTGAGCCCCTCAATAGCAAAGAGAGTGCGATCGTGATTAAATTACCTCAGTGGGATGATTCCCTTATCAACAAGTACAATATCTCAGGCCCCAGATATACGTCTTATCCAACGGCCCTGTCGCTGGAGTCGGGTTACTCACAGGCCGATCTGGTTGATGCCATCACCCATTCAGAAACCCGTGCGCTCTCTCTATATATTCATATTCCGTTTTGTCACCAGCTTTGCTATTACTGTGGGTGTAATAAGATCATCACCCGCCACCAGTCTAAAGCCGATGTCTATCTCGATCACCTGGAACAGGAAATCGCGGCTCAGGCCCCTTTGTTTAAAGCGTATCAGGTTGAACAATTGCACCTGGGAGGTGGTACACCGACCTTTCTGACCACGGCGCAAATGACGCGCCTGATCACTATGTTAGAACAACATTTCACTTTTACAGCGGATGCCCAGCGCGGCATTGAAATTGACCCCAGATCACTGGCCGACGACATGCTGCCGGCGCTGAAAACGCTCGGTTTTAACCGGGTCTCATTTGGGGTGCAGGATTTTAACGATCGGGTGCAGGCAGCAGTCAATCGACCGCAACAAATTGACGAAGTACTGGCATTACTGAAACAAGCTCGCGAGCTGGGATTTAAGTCTATTAATATGGACATGATTTACGGCCTGCCCCATCAGAGCGTTGCATCCTATCGTGACACCATCGCGCAGCTGATTGAGTTAGGCCCAGATCGGGTGTCGGTATTCAACTATGCCCATTTACCAGAGCGCTTTGCGGCACAACGTAAGCTCAAAGACGCCGATATGCCGGGACCAAAAGAAAAGCTGGCGATCTTTAAGCAAACACTGGAACAGATGACCGCCGCAGGCTATCAGTTTATTGGCATGGACCATTTTGCAAAAACCGATGATGAACTGGCTGTGGCTCAGCGACACAATCACCTGCACCGCAATTTCCAGGGCTACACCACCCATGGTAACTGCGACCTTCTGGGTCTGGGCGTGTCGTCCATATCACAAATTGGCAATGCCATTTTACAAAATGAAAAAGACCTGAAGCCTTACTATCAGGCTGTGACTGAGCGCCATAGCGCCATTCATAAGGGCATAAAGCTAACCCGGGAGGACGAAATTCGCGCTGCGGCCATCAAACAGCTGATCTGCCACTTTGAGCTCGACAAAGGCGCCTTTGCCTCGGAATATGACATCGACTTTGATGACTATTTCGCAGATGCCCTGGTTGCGCTTCAGCCACTGGCGGACGATGGGTTGGTTGAACTCAGCGAGCAACGCATAGAAGTCACGGCCAGAGGCAACCTGTTTATTCGCATTATCTGCATGTGTTTTGATGCCTACCTGCAGCAGCAGATCAAAAACACCCGCTTTTCACGGGTGATTTGATTCTAACAACGGCTGAGCAGTTTAATACTGCCAGCCTTATTGTCGTTATAGCTTGAACTTACCTATGGTGCCCGAGAGAGATTTAGCTTCACCGTCTAGGTCATTACAAAACTGATAGGTCTGCTCCATCGCCGCTTTTGTCTGCCTGGCCGTGTCTGATATTACCGTGACATTCTGGCTGATATCTCTGGTTGCAGCTGATTGCTCCTTGGTTGCAGTGGCAATTTGAATATTCATTTCTGACAGCCTGACTATGTGCTCAGAGATCTCTCGTAACGACTTACCACACTCAGATAAGAGCTGAGATGTTTTATGGGTCCCGTCGCTGCCATGTGTGATGGTGTTCACCGTCTCGGTTGCAGTGGCATTCAGGGAATTGATCATGCCATTGATTTCTTCCGTCGACTCTGCGGTGCGCTTCGCCAGATTACGTACTTCATCCGCTACCACCGCAAAACCTCGTCCCTGTTCGCCCGCCCGCGCCGCCTCTATAGCCGCATTGAGGGCCAGCAGATTAGTTTGCTCAGAGACCCCTCGAATTACCTCCAGGACACCTGAGATTGATTCAATTTCTTTAGAGAGTTGATTAACAGAGAGTACGGAGTTACTCATTATCGACTCCAGTTCAGCCATATGACCTATGGTATCCGATACAATCTTGAGACTTACCTGAGCATTGCCCTCTGTATCCGACGCTACTTGAGAGGCGTCCTGCGCGTTATTTGATATATCTGAGACCGTCATATTCATCTGCTCAACTGCTGCTGCAACAGAGTCTGTACTGGATGACTGTTGCTCAGACAGACCATGGACATGCTTTACATTCTGATATACCTCAGCAGCCGTTCCTTCTACGTGTTTGGCCGTCTCAGAAACACTTTTAAACATCTCGTGCAATTGATCCAAAAAGATATCAATCTGTTTTCCCAGGAAGCCAACTTCATTGTTTTGCTCAACCCTCAGCCGAGCAGTGAGATCCCCACCCTTGCCAGATAGTTCTGTTACCGCATCTGAGATCACTTCTATTGGCTTGAATATCCGATTCGCAAGCAGATTTGCACCAAACAGGCCTATCACAGCAATCACAAAGCCAATCACAATGTTCGTCATAATTGCAGTGTTGATTGCTGAAAACATTTCCTCTTCTGGAATTTCCACAACCACATACCAGTCTAATGAGTCCAGCTTTATTGCCGATCGCACCACGGTCTTATCATTGACTTCCTCCGACACCACATTGCCAGCTAAAGCGGTAATATCCACCTTGCTGCCCACAGCAGATCTGTCAGGGTGGATTTGGATTGTATTATCGGCATCCACTAAAAAGACGATCCCAGATTCACCAATTTTGTATGAGCTTATTAACTCGGTCATCGCACCCAGTGACTGCCCCACCCCAGCTAAACCCACTCTGCGGCCTTTGTCTTCAATGGCATAATTGATAAAAGCGGTCGCTTCGGTGGACGACTTGTCTACATCAATGGAAATTTCATATTCGGCACCAGAATTGATAAAAATATCCAGCCATGGCTCCTTATCCGGTTCCACTCTCCTTACAATACCCGCAGGAGTGTAGTAATTTCTGCTGACTGCTGAAACAATAAAAGCAGTATTACTATTGTTCACATGCTTCACTGTGCCCAGCTCCCGGACGATCATGGTAAGGTCTTCTTGCGCTTCCCCATTGGCCACCCAGGCTTTGATAAATTCACTCTTTGCCAGCGCTCTTGATGGGGCGATGGACGAATAGATATCAAGCTCAACCGCATACTTTATTTGTTTGAGTACGGTGGGGATTTCGGATTGCTCAACCTTCTCAGTTAAAAAGGCACTGATCGTGGTTGCGAATACAAGAGTAACGATGAGTAAGGGCAATATCGTTGCGGTGATCAGAGAAAGTACCAAGAGCTGCTTGAGCTTCATAACTTACCTTGCCAAAATCAAAAGATCTTCCATCAAAACAATATAGTAAAGTATTGCTCTGATAGGCAAAGTTTGCAGAGTATATTGCGCTAATGTATTGCATTGTCACCCAAGCACTGCATCAATCACACTAACGCATCATCAGTCTCTGGGGCATTGGTTGCCAATCACCGTCATACCAGTGAAACATTGCCAAACTATACGCTACACTCAGCAGCAGTTCCCGCTGCGAGTCTGACAGCGCTTGACTGAGCCAGATCTTTTGGTCGCCGACAAATGAATATGCAGCAAGCGCCTGCTTATCTGCATCACTGAAAAGCAACCCCGCGTTTATGGATGCCCAGCTAGGCAACTCTCTGTGCTCAGGGCCCGCTTCACCCGGAAATATAGCGTATGCCCGGTTAATAAGCTGAACCGTGTAACTCATATCCTGCGATGTTAATTCAACCTGCACAGCTTTCTCTTCAGCCGCCTTCAGGCGCAGCTGCCAGGATGTACCTCCCTGTTGGATAGTACACAGCAATTCTGTTTTATCACGCCTGTCATAACCATTGAAAGAAGAACGGATGTCGTAATGCACTTCATGACGAGTTGTTTCCGTTTTATTAGACAATGCAAAGATACCGCAGCTGGACCGCCCCTTCAGCGCCCCCTGAGCCATCAACTCGAAAGAAAAGGTTCGAGATGCAGTCACCAGAAATTCTCTTTTGATATAGGATATCGCATCACCAAACAGCAAAAAGTCCATCAGGCCAGAGCGCTCAAACTCCTCATTTATTTTTTCACGCTCCTGCGCCCAGGAACCGATCTCGCTGTTTGTGAACTCAAACTCACCAGTAAACTGATTTTCATCACTAAAAATTGCGCTGGGATTTGCAAAGCGCATGTGCTCCGCCTGCTGCAATGCAACAGGCAACTCTATGGTCGTGTCTTGGGCAACCCTAACCATTTCACACCCACCCAACAAAGCCAGCGGCCACAACCATTGAATTAATCTATTCTTCATTTAACTACCTAGCCCACTGCTGCAACATGCGCCATGCATGACAAGCTGGTTTAAATTTTGGAAAGAGACTGGTCCCACAACTACTGCAGACGACGCTTACCTGAGGGCAACCACCCATCACAACAAGCTCCCACAGAATACAACCAAATGGACCAGAATCGAAAACGCAGAAGAGTAATCGAAAACGGCTGAAATAGGAACATTTGCAGACTAAAATTAAGCTTTCTTAGGACGAACCAGAACGTCTACCAAAGTCCAGGATGTTTTCTTAGAAGGTTTTGGATGCTGCACATTCATGAAACGTCGCGCTATTCAGCAAACCCTTCTGAACAGTCTGAGTGCCCCAAACGCAAAAGCCCCAGCCAAAAGGCCGGGGCTTTTCAAAAGTTTAATTTAGTTAAAAACTAAAATTAAGCTTTCTTAGGACGAACCAAAACGTCTACCAAAGTCCAAGATTTTTTCTTAGGGGGTTTTGGTGGTGACGCACATTCACGGAGTGTCGCCCTATTCAGACGACCCCAAAAATAACCTGACCGCCCCAAACGCAAAAGCCCCGACCAAAAGGCCGGGGCTTTTAAGACAAACTTAATTAATAAAAATTAAGCTTTCTTAGGACGAACCAGAACGTCTACCAAAGTCCAAGATTTTTCTTAGGGGTTTTGGTGGTGACGCACATTCACGGAGTGTCGCCCTATTCAGACGACCCCAAAAATAACCTGACCGCCCCAAACGCAAAAGCCCCGACCAAAAGGCCGGGGCTTTTAAGACAAACTTAATTAATAAAAATTAAGCTTTCTTAGGACGAACCAGAACGTCTACCAAAGTCCAAGATTTTTTCTTAGGGGTTTTGGTGGTGACGCACATTCACGGAGTGTCGCCCTATTCAGACGACCCCAAAAATAACCTGACCGCCCCAAACGCAAAAGCCCCGACCAAAAGGCCGGGGCTTTTAAGACAAACTTAATTAATAAAAATTAAGCTTTCTTAGGACGAACCAGAACGTCTACCAAAGTCCAAGATTTTTTCTTAGAGATCGGTGCACATTCACGGATAGTCACAGTATCACCTGCTTGCGCAGTGTTGCTCTCATCGTGTGCGTGCAACTTAGTTGTACGCTTGATGAATTTACCGTAGATCGGGTGCTTAACCTGACGCTCGATAGCAACAACGATTGACTTGTCCATTTTGTCGCTAACTACACGACCTTGAAGAGTACGGATCTTATCGCTCATTATGCACCTGCCTTCTGGTTGATAACCGTTTTAACACGCGCAATATTGCGACGTACTTTTTTCAGCTCGTGAGTCTGAGCCAGCTGACCAGTGCTCGCTTGCATGCGCAGGTTGAACTGCTCACGCAGAAGCTCTAGAAGTTCAGCATTTAGCTCTTCTACGCTTTTGTCTTTAAGTTCGCTAGCTTTCATTTACATTACCGTCCGAGTTACAAAAGTGGTTTTGAAAGGTAATTTACGAGCAGCTAGGTTGAATGCTTCGCGAGCAAGCTCTTCTGAAACACCTTCCATCTCGTAAAGTACTTTACCAGGCTGAATTTCAGCAACCCAGTATTCAACAGAACCTTTACCTTTACCCATACGAACTTCAAGCGGCTTTTCTGTAATTGGCTTATCTGGGAACACACGGATCCAGATTTTACCTTGACGCTTGATGTGACGTGTCATAGCACGACGAGCTGCTTCGATTTGACGAGCAGTCATACGGCCACGGCCAGTCGCTTTCAAGCCGAAAGAACCGAAGCTAACTTTATTACCGCTAGTTGCAAGACCACGGTTGCGGCCTTTGTGCACTTTACGGAATTTTGTACGTTTTGGCTGTAACATTAGTCGCTACCTCTTACTTAGCACTTTTTTTAGCTTTCTTCGGAGCGCGCTTGGCTGGCTTCTCAGCTTCTTGTTTCAGTGGAAGACCACCGATAACTTCGCCTTTGAAGATCCAAACTTTAACACCGATGATACCGTAAGTGGTCAAAGCTTCAGAAGTTGCGTAGTCGATGTCAGCACGTAGAGTGTGTAGAGGTACACGACCTTCACGGTACCACTCAGAACGTGCGATTTCAGCACCGCCAAGACGGCCGCTAACTTCAACTTTGATACCCTTTGCACCCAGACGCATTGCGTTCTGTACCGCGCGCTTCATAGCACGACGGAACATTACACGACGCTCTAGCTGTGAAGAGATACCGTCAGCAACTAGTTGTGCATCAAGCTCTGGCTTACGTACTTCTGCGATGTTGATTTGCGCAGGTACACCAGCAAGCTTAGTTACAGCGTGGCGAAGCTTTTCAACATCTTCACCTTTTTTACCGATAACAACACCAGGACGAGCTGTGTGAATTGTTACACGGATAGATTTAGCTGGACGCTCAATAACGATTTTAGACACAGAAGCGTTTTTCAATTCCTTAGTAAGGTATTGACGCACTTTGTGATCACCAAAAAGCTGCTCAGAGAAATCTTTTGAATTCGCGTACCAGGTAGAAACCCAAGGTTTAGAGATACCTAGGCGAATACCAGTAGGATGAACTTTTTGTCCCATTACTTATATCTCCTAGCTATCTGAAACCACAACAGTGATGTGGCTTGAACGCTTAAGGATGCGGTCAGCGCGTCCTTTAGCACGTGGCATAATACGTTTCATTGTAGGACCTTCGTCTACAAATACTTTAGCCACTTTAAGCTCATCAATGTCAGCACCTTCGTTGTGCTCCGCGTTAGCGATAGCAGACTCAAGTACTTTCTTAACTAATACAGCCGCTTTCTTTGGGCTGTACGCTAGGATTTCTAGCGCGCGATCAACCGGAAGTCCGCGGATCTGATCTGCAACTAGACGTGCTTTTTGCGCCGAACCAGAGGCGAATTTGTGTTTAGCTAATGCTTCCATCATACCCTCCGATTAACGCTTTTTAGCTTTCTTATCCGCAGCGTGACCGCGGTAAGTACGTGTAGGTGCAAATTCACCTAGTTTGTGACCGATCATTTCGTCTGTAACGAATACAGGTACGTGCTGACGACCATTATGGACAGCGATGGTCAATCCGATCATGTTAGGGATGATCATTGAACGACGGCTCCAAGTCTTGATAGGCTTCTTGTCACCGCTTTCCAACGCCTTCTCTACCTTCTTCAGCAAGTGTAGGTCAATGAATGGACCCTTCTTGAGAGAACGTGGCATGGCAATTCCTCAACTATTACTTAGTACGACGACGTACGATAAATTTATCAGTACGCTTGTTCTTACGTGTCTTAGCACCTTTAGTCGGCTTACCCCATGGAGACACAGGGTGACGACCACCAGATGTACGACCTTCACCACCACCGTGTGGGTGGTCTACCGGGTTCATGGCAACACCACGAACTGTAGGACGAACACCACGCCAGCGAGTTGCACCAGCTTTACCTAGTGAACGAAGCATGTGTTCAGCGTTACCTACTTCACCGATAGTTGCGCGACAATCCGCTTCAACTTTACGCATTTCGCCTGAACGTAGACGTAGAGTCACGTACTGGCCTTCACGCGCTAGGATCTGTACATATGCACCAGCAGAACGGGCAATCTGAGCACCTTTACCAGGCTTAAGCTCAACATTGTGTACCGTTGTACCTACTGGGATGTTACGCATAGGCATTGCGTTACCAGCTTTGATTGGTGCATCAACACCAGACTGGATTGCATCACCTGCTTGAACACCTTTAGGTGCAATGATGTAACGACGCTCACCGTCTGCATATAATACAAGAGCGATGTTTGCGCTACGGTTAGGATCGTACTCTAGACGCTCAACTTTAGCTGGGATGCCATCTTTGGTGCGTTTAAAGTCGATTAAACGGTAGTGTTGCTTGTGACCACCACCGATGTGACGAACCGTGATACGACCGTTGTTGTTACGACCACCTGATTTAGAGTTTTTCTCTAATAGCGGAGCGTAAGGCTTACCCTTGTGCAGATCAGGGTTAACCACTTTAACGACGTGACGACGACCCGCAGAAGTTGGTTTACACTTTTGAAGTGCCATAATTCTAACTCCCCTTATTACTCGGCGCCGCCGACAAAGTCTAGCTCGCTGCCTTCTTTAAGAGTAACGTAGGCTTTCTTCCAGTCTGAACGACGGCCGAAACGCATGCCTGTACGCTTAGTTTTACCCTTAACATTTAGCGTGCGAACACCAGTTACTTCTACTTCGAAAAGCTTCTCAACAGCAGCTTTGATTTCTGCTTTGTTTGCATCTTTAACTACTTTGAAAACAATCGTGTTGTTCTCTTCAGCAGAGATGGTGCTTTTCTCAGAGATGTGTGGAGCAAGGATTACTTTTAAAAGACGTTCTTCACGGATCATGCTAGCGCCTCCTCAAGTTGCTTAACAGCAGCAGCAGTAATCAGTACCTTATCGAAAGCGATTAGGCTTACTGGGTCGATGCCAGCTACATCACGCGTGTCAACCTTGTACAGGTTACGTGCAGAAAGGAATAGATTCTCATCTACTTCTTCAGTCACGATTAGTACGTCTTTAAGCTCAAGCTCTTTAAGCTTAGCTACTAGTTCTTTAGTCTTTGGTGCTTCTAGACCAAATTCTTCAACAACTACTAGACGATCTTGACGAACAAGCTCAGAAAGAATGCTCTTGATCGCACCGCGATACATCTTACGGTTAACTTTTTGGCTGTGATCTTGCGGCTTAGCTGCAAAGCTCACACCACCGCTGCGCCAGATTGGGCTGCGGATTGTACCAGCACGTGCACGGCCAGTACCTTTTTGGCGGAATGGTTTTTTACCACCACCAGCAACTTCAGAACGTGTCTTCTGAGCTTTAGTACCCTGACGAGCACCTGCTGCGAAAGCAACAACTACTTGGTGTACTAATGCTTCGTTAAACTCACGTCCAAAAGTAGCTTCGGAAACTTCAAGCGCACCAGCGCCTTTAATTGCTAATTCCATCACTAAATCTCCAGGACTTAAGCTTTAACAGCTGGTTTAACGATAACGTCGCCGCCGATAGCGCCAGGTACTGCACCTTTAACTAAAAGCAGATTACGCTCAGCGTCAACACGTACTAGCTCTAGGTTCTGAGTAGTTGTTTGCACATTACCCATTTGACCAGCCATTTTCTTACCTTTAAACACCTTACCAGGTGATTGGTTTTGACCGATTGAACCAGGAGCACGGTGAGATAGAGAGTTACCGTGAGTAGCGTCTTGCGTGCTGAAATTCCAGCGCTTAACACCACCTTGGAAACCTTTACCTTTTGAAGTACCAGTAACGTCTACTTTGTTTACTTCGTTGAATAGCTCAACAGTAAGCTCAGCACCTACTTCAAACTCACCTTCACCGCCGTTAAGACGGAATTCCCACAGGCCGCGACCCGCTTCAACACCAGCTTTAGCGAAGTGACCCGCTTCTGGTTTGTTTACACGGCTTGCTTTTTTCTCGCCTGCAGTAACTTGAAGCGCGTTATAACCGTCTGTTGCGTCAGATTTGATCTGAGTAACACGGTTAGGAGTCGCTTCGATAACTGTCACAGGGATAGATACACCATCTTCAGTGAAGATGCGTGTCATACCCACTTTACGACCGACTAGACCTAATGCCATTTTCCTAAAACCTCTCTAATCTTTCGATTAACCCAGGCTGATTTGAACATCAACACCAGCAGCAAGGTCTAGGCGCATTAGAGCGTCTACAGTCTTGTCAGTTGGTTCTACGATGTCGATCAGACGTTTGTGGGTGCGGATTTCATACTGATCACGCGCGTCTTTGTTTACGTGCGGAGAGATCAATACAGTGAAACGTTCGAAGCGAGTAGGAAGTGGGATTGGACCACGTACCTGAGCGCCAGTGCGTTTCGCAGTTTCCACGATTTCCGCCGTTGATTGGTCAATCAAACGGTGGTCAAAAGCTTTTAGGCGAATACGAATGCGTTGATTTGACATTCTTAAACCTCAATTAAAAGAGCATTTAAAAAGAGCATAAAAAAACCCCCGAGGCCATCTCAATTTATAAGAGGTCGGTTGTTCTTCTATTTCTACCATTGAACTCCAAATCGGAGTTCCTGTTTACGTGCCTGAAATCCAGGCCTTTGTATGACTTTCTTGTGACGAATCACAGAAAGTTTGAGCATTATAATGACATTGGTGATAAATGCAACAATTATTACGAAATTATTTGTCCTGCAGCGCGTCTTCACTGTAAGTGGCTCAAGGCGTCTATACTTTACACAAGAGAATACACACATCAGCCTTGTCATTGTACTGACATAAATGGTCAGTCCAGTTAAAGCCTGTTATTCTATACAGCAAAAATACAAATCTGGTACCGCTATGCGCTTACTTTCTCTGGGGCTCAACCGAGTGGCCCAATGGACCAACTGCTTGCTGGTCAGGAGCAAACTGTTGCCGACAGACCCGGTGTCGCAGTTCGACCTGGATCCAAACTTGCCCACTTTTTACGTTGCCCGACTAAACTCTCGGGCCGATCTGGCTGCACTGAATGCGATGTGTAAAAAGCTTGGACTGCCAAGCCCTATGCAGGACCAGGTGCTGGGAAGTAAAACGCTGCCGCGTTTCATCGGCATCAAGAATCCGACTCCGTTACTGAGCAAAACGCCAGGCCCAAGCCCGGCGATTGACCAAGGCAAAGCCATTTTCTCGGCCCTGCGTGCGCACCCCGATATCAAAGCACAAGTAATCCCAGTGACTGTGCTGTGGGGTCGTAATCCCGGTAAAGAAAAGCCCGGCTTAGGTACTCTGTTTAGCCATTCACTGACACCCAGCTGGTTACGTAAGGCCATGGTGGTGCTTTTTTCCGGCCGCGACAACTTGGTGCGCTTTTCCGCGCCCATCGCGCTGGATCAACTTATGACAGACAAAGCAGATGTCGACGAGTTGCCCCATAAATTACTGCGTGTGGCCCGGGTGCACTTTCACCGCCAGAAGCTGGCCGCAACAGGACCCAAACTGCCCTCTCGCGAAGCCTTGTTCAACTCTCTGTTGGCTGCGCCGAGCATAAAAAGGGCCATTGCAGACGAAGCCAAATCAAAAGGGCTAAGCCATGACGAAGCGCGGCTAAAAGCACTGGAATTGCTGGAAGAAGTCGCGGCTAATTATTCAGAAGCCATGGTCCGTGTCGGAGATCGCGTACTGACCTGGCTGTGGAATAAACTCTACAACGGCATTGAAGTAAAAAATGCAGAACGCGTACATGAGCTGGCCGACAAAGGTCATGAGATCATCTATGTGCCTTGTCATCGCAGCCACATGGACTATCTGCTGCTGACCTATGTGATCTACCATCAGGGTCTGGTGCCGCCACACATTGCAGCGGGCGTAAACCTCAACTTTTTCCCTGCAGGCGGTATTTTCCGCCGTTGT
Organism: Pseudoalteromonas sp. R3; assembly: GCF_004014715.1. Taxonomy (NCBI): domain Bacteria; kingdom Pseudomonadati; phylum Pseudomonadota; class Gammaproteobacteria; order Alteromonadales; family Pseudoalteromonadaceae; genus Pseudoalteromonas; species Pseudoalteromonas sp. R3. Next base: position 194,136 of record NZ_CP034835.1, on the reverse strand, counting down.
GGTGCATTTTTTATTCGCCGCTCCTTCGCCGGGAATAAACTCTACTCCGCCATCTTTAAAGAGTATCTGACCCAGTTGTTCATCAAAGGGTATTCAGTGAAGTTTTATACCGAAGGTGGCCGCAGTCGTACTGGTCGCTTATTACCACCCAAAACCGGTATGCTGGCCATGACTATGCAGTCAATGCTGCGTGGTATCGACCGCCCCATCTCCATTGTGCCCGTTTATATTGGCTATGAACATGTCATGGAGATCAATACCTATCTGAAGGAACTGGCGGGTAACAGTAAAAAGAATGAATCTGTCGCTGGTGTATTTAAAGCCATTAAAAACCTCAAAAACTATGGCCGTGGCTATCTGAACTTTGGTGAGCCTATACACCTGAATCAATATCTAAATGAACATCAGGCTGACTGGCGAGATGCCATAGGCCAGGATGAAGGCGTTAAGCCGCAATGGCTAAACGGCCAGGTGGCATTAGTTGCAGACCAAATCATGACCAACATTAATGCCAGTGCAGCGCTGAACTCCATCAACCTGCTGGCCATGATACTGTTGTGTAATGAGCAGTTTGCACTGAGCAAACAGAAGCTGTTAGCCCAGTTACGCTTCTACCTCACCCTGCAAAGTCAGGCACCTTACAGCGCCAATGTGACCGCACCGGAAGAAGACGCAGAGGCGCTGCTAAAGCATGCGCTGAAACTGGATAAATTCGATATACTGGAAGATGAGCTGGGTGAGATCATCACCATTAAGGAAAAAGAGCGTACCCTGTTCAATTATTACCGCAACAACATATTGCACCTGTTTGCCGTACCCAGCGTGATTGCCCAGATGTTGTTTAACCGTTACAGCGTCACGGTTACTGAGTGCCAGGAGCGTCTCAGCACACTGTACCCGCTCTTTACCAAAGAGTGGTTTATGCATGACCTGCGTGAAGACTATATCACAGACGTGTTGAACTGCTTCGCTCAGCAGGGTCTCATAGACTTTGATGGCCATCTGGCCACCGCAGTGAAAGACAACAAGGCACTGGCACAGCTGGAAATGCTCGGCAAAGTGATCCATCTGACACTCGAGCGCTATGCCATCAGTGTTAGCTTGTTGCTGCGAGATCAGGGGATTGCGCGTGCAACGCTGGAGAGTGAAAGTGAGGTGCTGGCCAAACGACTGGGTACCTTACATGGCATTAAGAGCCCGGAGTTTTTTGACAAGAAAGTGCAAAGTAACCTGATCAGCGTGTTGCAGGCACAGGGCTTTATCGACATTTCCGATCAGCAAAAAATCGCAGCGTTGCCCGCACTCACAACGCTGTCTGATCACCTCAATGATCTGCTGCCAGCCAGGATCTGGCAGTCCATCCGCGACACACTATAAAAGACGAACTACCAACAAGTCGGCGTCAGCGCGCTTCGCGCTGGCGCATCACCCCTTCCTGAATAGTCGACGCCACCAACTCCCCCTGACGATTGAAGAACTGGCCCCTGACCAAGCCGCGGCCATTACTGGCACTGGGGCTGTCAACACTGTAGAGCAGCCATTCGTCCATGCGGAAAGGACGATGGAACCACATGGCATGATCTATGGTCGCTACTTGCATATTCTTCTGCATAAAGGATACGCCATGGGGCTGCAACGCCGTCGGCAAAAACTCAAAATCCGAGGCATAGGCCAACAAGTAGTTATGGATGCGGCGATCATCGGGCATCTCGCCACTGGCTTTAAACCAGACATGGCGCACGGGCTCCATCACCTCTGGCTGAAACGGATTATGAAATTCCACAGGGCGCATTTCAATGGGCATCTGTTGCGTAAACTTGGCAACCAGAGGCTCAGGGATCAGATCAGCTTTGTCCTGATAAAATTCCAGCGATGACCGCAGCGCTTCGGGGCCGGGTACCTCAGGCATTTCAGACTGATGTGATAGGCCGGGTTCATCTCCCTGGAAGGAGGCTGTCATATAGAAGATAGGCTTGCCGTACTGAATGGCGCTGACCCTGCGCGTGCTGAAGCTGCGCCCATCACGAATATTCTCCACATCATACACTATGGGTTTGCTGGCATCTCCCGGGCGTAAAAAGTACGAGTGCAACGAGTGGACATAACGCCCCTCTGGCAACGTATATTTAGCTGCCGATAACGCCTGACCCATTACCTGGCCGCCAAACACTTGCGGAAAGCCCAGATCCTGGCTCTGACCGCGATAGATCCCCTGTTCAATTTCTTCCAGCTGAAGTAGCTCCAGCAACCCTTTTAATGCCTGACTCATTGCGCACCTCTTTCACTGCGTAGCGGATCTCATAATTATACACTATTGTGCAAGTAAAGAGAGGCATCGCAAGTTAAATCAGGTGGTTAACACTAAACGACAGACTGAGCACATAGCGGGCCAGGCAAGAGTGAGGTAAACTGGTTGTCCGCTTTTTCTGACAAGGTAATTGACATGGCATACTGGTTATTTAAAACCGAACCTGACGCATTCTCCATTGACGATCTACATCAGGCACCTGAGCAGAGTACGTTCTGGGAAGGGATCCGCAATTATCAGGCACGTAACTTTCTGCGCGACGATGTGCAGGTTGGCGACCAGGTCTTTATCTATCATTCAAGCTGCAAAGTACCGGCCGTTGTGGGTATCGCCACAGTGACCAAGGGCGCTGAGGTCGATCCCCATCAGTTTGACCTGAGCAGCGATTATTATGACGCTAAGTCCAACCAGGACAACCCACGCTGGGTCGGTGTAACACTGCGCTACGCGCAACATCTGACACACCCGGTTACGCTGAAAGCAATCAAAGCCGACACAGCGATCACCGAGCTGGCACTGAAAAAAGCCGGCCGACTTTCTATTATGCCAGTCACCGAAGCGGAGTGGACACATATCTGCCGGCTTGGCGGCGCTGTGTAACACCGCCCGGCCAGAGCGCAATAGACTTCAGCGATGTTTTTTCTGTTTTCCCCCCTTGGGGATCATAGAGAAGTACAAGATCAACGCCAGCCAGGAAAACAGCAAAGTACCTATCAGCCAGCCATTTTTTTCATGGCCACGGGTGCGCTTACTGCCAGCAACCAGCCCTATGGGCAGTAAATACAGGCAGAGCGCGCCCATCAGTAACATCAGTTCGTCGGTCATACTCGCTCCCAGTTCACCTCACTATGGAGCACCCGCTGCGGAGCTATGTAATGTAGTACATCTCCCCCTTTTAGCGCGTAATCCAGAGGCGGGTTTAAATCCATATCACGACCGCTGAGATCGTGCGCCACCCCCAGCAAAGTCGCATTGTGATGCTCTTTAAAATACAAAAATAGCTGACCAAAGGTCAGCGCGCCTAAAGACTTCGGCAACTGCAAGCTAAACTGAGTATCGCCATGAAGTGTCGATAGCAGCTCTTCCTGAATGCGACTGGACCCAGGGTCTTGCATCGAACGCACCAGGATCTCGGCAGACATGGCGGTCGAGCACTCGACGTTACGACAGTGCTGGCGCAATAATTGCGCTTTAGTTTCATCGTTAAAATGGGCACTGATGTGTGCAGACGTTTTTACCAGCGGGCTCAGTTTTAATGCCGTAGTAAAGGTCTGATCGTCATCCTGACCATCCACAATGATTTTGTCTGCATGGGCCAGTCCGGTGCGCGCCAGTTGCTGATCATCGGTAAAACTTACCAGGCGAACAAAGTCAACCTCGGTGAAGCGCAACAGCGGGTGCTCCATCTCATCACTCACCGCCAGCACGATGCGCCTGGCTATGCGTTTGTTGTCGGCCAGGATATATTCGATCATGCGCTCGGTGCGTGTTGCATGCCAGCCGAAGATAATGATGTGATCGCTCAGATGTGAATAGTCTTTATCGCCCTTCATTGCTCGTTTTACCCAAATTGTAATTAGTTGCCCAACCTTCCCCAGCAAAATACCAAACAGCGCCAGACCCAGCGGGATTTGAAATATGGCCACAACCAGGCGTCCCATATCGGTTGTGGCACTAAAGTCGCCATAACCGACGGTCGATGTGGTCACCACGTAATAATAGATATAAGTGCTGACGGGCAGTAAGGCATGCTCCTGAGCGAACCATAATAGCGCCCAGGTTGCCCCCATATGCAACAGTGTCGCCAGACCAATCAAGGGCCAGCTGGCCTGATCAATATGCGCCTGCAATACCAACAGCAAGCGCTTAAATAACAAAGGCATTGTCCTTCCTATGTTCCAAGTCTCTGATTTACCATACTGAATAATCAGGATTATGCAACTGAGACAGGTCCTTGGCCACCTCCTGCCACCTGACTTAATTCAACTCAACCTGCCGAGGCTTAAATAGTGTGCACAGAGAGTGTTAATTTATTTACTAATAAGTATATACTGAGAGAAGGTACATATCTTAGGATCGCTTTATGGCCGGAGTATTAGCATCCGTTGATCAACGCACACAATTGGTGGGAGAAAACCGCCTCGAATTACTATTGTTCCATCTGCACAGCCGCCACTTGTTTGCGCTCAATGTGTTTAAGGTCAAAGAAGTCGTTAAGCTGCCCCACCTGAATAAGATGCCAAATGCACATCCTAAGGTAGCCGGTGTAACCACTATACGGGGAGAGTCTATCCCTGTGATCGACTTACGCCAGGCGATTTGCATGCCGCACTGTGAATACGACAGCGACAGTAACCTGGTGATCACGGAATATAATCGCACCATTCAGGCTTTTCTGGTAGGTAAAGTCGACCAAATCGTCAACACCACCTGGTCTGATATTATGCCGCCGCCACGCTCAGTTGGCCGCAACCACTATTTGACCGCACTGACCAAGCTCAAACGCGGCGATCAGGAACTGCTGGTTGAAATCATTGACGTCGAAAAAGTACTGGCCGAAATCATCGCGTACGACGTGGTGATCCCCGAAAACATTCTGGATAAAAACATCATCAATGAGTTTCAGGGACGCAAAATATTGCATGTTGATGACTCTCCCACCGCTCGTCGCCAGGTGTCAGATACTCTGGCTCAGCTGGGTATCGAAGTACTGCCCGCCACCGATGGCCATGAAGCCCTGAAGCTATTGCAACACTGGGCCGACGAAGGCATCAATGTCGAGCAGGAGCTCATGGCGGTGATCACCGATGCGGAGATGCCGGTCATGGATGGCTATCGATTAACCTATGAGATCCGCAACGACAGTCGTCTGAAGAATCTCTACATCGTGCTCAATACCTCGCTCAGTGGCAGCTTCAACAAAGCCATGGTTGAAAAAGTAGGGTGTGATGTTTTCCTGTCAAAGTTCCAGCCGGACCGCCTGGTTGAGGAAATGCAGCGTCGACTAAAAGACGTACTGAATCAGTAACTGTATATAAAAACAGGTAAAGAGAATTTAAAACCTCATATTTATCATTTGGTTAGTTTTTAAGGTATGCAAAACACCCGCACCAAACTGGGCTTTGTGCCCTGCCCTAGGTATACTTTGCGCTGAATATAAACGATGGGCGCAAAGATGGACGTATCAGAATTACTTGACGGCTTAAACGACAAACAACGTGAAGCGGTTGCAGCACCGCTGCAAAATATGCTGGTATTGGCAGGCGCGGGCTCGGGCAAAACCCGGGTACTGGTGCACCGCATTGCCTGGCTGATGCAGGTTGAGCATGCCTCCCCTTACAGCATCTTTGCCGTCACCTTCACCAACAAAGCCGCTAAAGAGATGCGTACCCGGGTCGAAGAGACCTTGCAAAGTCCGGTAGGCGGCATGTGGATCGGCACTTTCCATGGTCTGGCTCACCGTATTTTGCGCGCCCATCATAGAGAAGCAAAACTACCCGAGTCTTTTCAGATTTTAGACTCCGATGACCAGCTGAGAATGATCAAACGCCTGCTGAAATCGATGAACATCGATGATAAAAAGTGGCCACCCAAGCAGCTCAGTTGGTACATCAGTGCGCGTAAAGACGAAGGTCAGCGCCCTAAAGACATTACCGCCCATGACGTCAACGAACAACTGATGTTGCAGGTGTATACCGCCTATCAGGATGCCTGTGACCGCGCCGGATTAGTCGACTTTGCAGAGATCTTGCTACGCTGCTATGAAGTACTGCAGCAACACCCCACTTTGCTGCGTCACTACCAGCAACGCTTCCGTCATATGCTGGTTGACGAATTCCAGGATACCAACAGCATTCAGTATTTATGGCTAAAACTGCTGGCAGGTAGCGACAGCAATATCATGATAGTCGGCGATGACGACCAGAGTATTTATGGCTGGCGGGGCGCACGCATTGAAAACATCAAACGCTTTTTGAGCGACTTTGACGCAGAAACCATTCGCCTGGAGCAGAACTATCGCTCCACCGGCACCATACTGAAAGCGTCCAACGCGCTGATCCAGAACAACGCCGAGCGCATGGGTAAGAGCCTGTGGACCGACGGCAATCAGGGTGAGCCGATTTCCGTGTATGCCGCGTTTAACGAACTGGATGAAGCGCGGTTTATGGTTGGTAAAGTAAAGTCCTGGCTGCAGGGTGGCAACGCACTGAGCGACTGTGCCGTACTTTATCGCAGCAATGCCCAGTCGCGGGTGTTGGAAGAAGCTTTGTTACAGGAAGGCCTGAAGTATCGTATTTACGGCGGTATGCGCTTCTTCGAACGCCAGGAGATCAAAGATGCCCTGTCTTATCTGCGCCTGATCAGCAACCGCAATGACGATGCCGCGTTTGAACGGGTGATCAACACCCCGGCACGTGGCATTGGCGACAAAACCCTGAGCCATATTCGTGATTGCGCCCGGGCAGAGTCGCTGCCGCTGTGGTATGCCGCCAAAGCGGTGCTGGAGCAAGGGCACCTGGCTGGCCGCGCTGCCACCGCCATTCGCCGTTTTATTGAACTGGTTGAACAGCTCGACGACAAGCTGATGGAACTGGAGCTGGCTGAGCAAGCCAAAACCACCATAGAACAATCCGGTCTGCTGGCCATGTATCAGGCAGAAAAAGGTGAAAAAGGCCGTGCCCGGGTAGAAAACCTTGAGGAATTGATCAACGCCTGCGGTCAGTTTGAACTGCCGGTAGAAGAAGAGTTTAGCTCACCGCTACAAGGTTTCTTAGCCTATACCTCACTGGAGTCTGGTGAAGGTCAGGCCGACGAACACGAAGATGCGGTACAGATGATGACGCTGCACTCGGCCAAGGGTCTGGAGTTCCCACTGGTCTTTATGGTGGGCGTGGAAGAAGGCATGTTCCCGTCACAACAAAGCCATGAAGAATCCGGTCGTCTCGAAGAAGAGCGCCGCCTCTGTTACGTGGGCATGACCCGGGCAATGGAAAAGCTCTATATCAGTCATGCGGAAAGCCGTCGCCTCTATGGTCAGGAAAAATACCACAGCCCGTCGCGCTTTTTACGCGAGATCCCCGAAGACTGCCTGGAAGAAATTCGCATCAAGACCCAAGTGTCACGCCCGGCCCCCAGCGGCCGCTTCAGCAGTTCAGTGAGTCATGCTGTGTTTGAAGACAGCGGCTTCAGCCTGGGCCAGCGCGTATTACATGCCAAATTTGGAGCCGGCACAGTACTTAATTACGAAGGCAGCGGCGCACAGTCACGTATACAGGTAAATTTTGACGATGTCGGCAGCAAATGGCTGGTCACGGCCTATGCCAGACTGCAATCACTTTAAACTTGCGCGTCTGCTCACCCTGCTCGCGCAGGCCAGGCATCGTCAGCTATTGCTGATCAGTGGAGAGCAGGACTGGACTTATGACGAGGTACGGCACCTCTTCCCTACTCTGGCTGACTCAGCATTGGTATTGAGTCAGCACACAGACCTGCCTGGCGCCTGCTGGCCTGAACATCTGCATCAGGTGCTGGGCCAGGAATATTCCTGCGTCGTTTACGATCTCTACAGCGGAGTGTTACCGAATAAGCTTGCAGCTGCCGCAGGCACAGTGCAAGCCGGCGGCCTGTTAATTCTGCTCGCACCGGAATTATCTCAGTGGCATAACTGGTGCGATCCGGCGCTGGCACGCTGGCTGTCTTACAACGAAACTGCACAGTTCAGCCCCTATCTGCAGCGCTGGCAGCGCCTGCTAACCTGCACCTCAGTATGGCAGATCAGTCAGTCACAGGGCGACTTATTGCCAGATTACTATGATGCGCCGCAAGCCAGAATAGACACTAGCGAGCAGCACAACGCGCTGGCTCAGCTGACAGCCCACTTAACGCAGCCTACGCCCGGGCCCGTGTTACTCAGCGCTGATCGTGGTCGGGGCAAATCCTCGTTACTGGGCAAACTGGCGGCCAGCCTGCCCGAATTGACCTTTATTCTGTGCGCGCAGCAGCGTCGTGCTGTTCATAACAGCTTTGTCCATCTCGGCGCGGCACTGGATGAGCCGGTCATCGATAAGCTCAATCAGCTTGCAAACCTGCGCTTTATGCCACCCGATCAGCTTCTTGCACAACGCCCGAGCTGTGATGTGTTGCTGGTTGATGAGGCCGCGGCTATTCCCGTGCCCATACTGATGTCATTGTTAGATGCTTACCCTAAAGTGGTGTTTTCCAGCACCCTGATTGGCTATGAAGGCAATGGCCGGGGTTATACGCTGCGCTTTGCCAGGCAACTTGAACACGCTCACCCGCAGCGTCTGAACTTGTCACTCAGTCAACCAATCCGCTACAGCGCAGGGGATCCGCTTGAAGCTCGTTTGCGTCAGCTATTCGCCCTGGATTGTGATTATCAGCAGCCCTCGATACCGTCGGCACCCTGCACATTCGAGTCATGCTCAGGTGCACAGCTGGCAGCGGATGAAGACACCCTGTCTCAGGTTTTTGCTTTGCTGGTGCTGGCGCACTACCAAACCTCGGTGAACGATCTGCGCCAGCTGCTCGATAGCCCGCAAAATCGTTTATACCTTGCCCGTCAGCAAGACTGTGTGGTGGCAGTGTGTCTGCTCAAGCTGGAAGGCGGCTTTGACGCCGCACTCAGTCAGGACATAGCTGCGACTGCACGCCGCCCGGCTGGACATTTAATGGCACAACAGCTCGCTCAGCTCACTGGCAACCCGAAGCTGGCACAACGTCGTGGTGCCCGGGTGGTGCGCATTGCCGTGTCACCGCAGCAACAGGGGCAGCTTATTGGCAGTCAGCTACTACGCTTTGCTGAGCAGCAACTCAGCAGCGAGGTTGATTACTTCGGCAGCAGCTTTGGCTGTAATGCACAGCTGCTCAGGTTTTGGCAACATCATCAGTACCGGCCCGTTAAATTGGGATTTAAGCAAGATAAAGCCAGCGGTGAATTTGCACTGCTGGTGATTAAACCTCTTAATAAACATATCCAACTCGAACCACTTCAGCTATGGTTCAAACACCTGCTACTCAATCAGCTCAGCGAGTTATATCGTGATTTTCCCTGCGATTTGGTTACTGAGCTACATAAAACACTCCCGCACCATACACCAGATACCTTATTGTTAGCACAGCTAAGCTACTTTGCGAGCGGTGCTGCAGGAGAACAACAGATCGCAACACTGGTCACTGAACTGCTCAAGTGCCGCCCTGATCTGCTGGACCGATTATCAGCCAGTTCCCAAGCCTTAGTGATTCGGCTATTATTACAGCGTCACCCGCCAAAAGTATTAGAAGATACTTTGAATTTGGCTACAAAAAAACAACGACAGACCGCCATGCGGTCACTTGTGACGGAAGTGCATGCTGAAATTAATCTCAACCCTGAGCTGTTGCATCGCCCTGCTGGGCAGCCCTGAACTTATCGCCGATGAGGCGCTCAGGCTTGGCATGTCGGTCGCATTGAGCGGGCCCGCCAAAGATATTGGCCAACAACTCAGGCAAGGCGCAGATCTCTATTTTGATTATGCTAACGCCCAAGTGAATAAAACCCACCCCACTATTTCATTAATAGTACTGGACGATGGCTATGAACCCAGCCGCACTGTGGTCAACACCCGCTATTTAATTGAACAGCATCAGGTTATGGCACTGTTTGGCAATATGGGAACACCCACAGCTCATGCCATCCAGGCTATTCTGACACACCATAAGTTACCTTTTCTGATGCCTTTTACCGGTGCGGACTTTTTGCGCCACGACACTCCTTACCCGATCTTTAATTGGCGTGCCAGTTATATGGATGAAGCCAGTGAACAAGTCACTTATCTGGTTGACGAACAGGGCCACAAGCACATTGCACTGTTGATCCAGGCCGACGAGTTTGGCCTGACACTGGAAAAAAGCTTTCGCCAGACTCTGGCTGAGCGGGGTATGCAACCGACTGTGATCGCTCGGTTTCGGCGCAACAGTGCCGACATTAAAAAAGCACTTCAAGTCATCATGCGCAGCGAGGCGACGGCTGTCGCCATGATTGGCACTTACCAACCACTGTCGATATTCATAGACAAGGCGATGCATCGGGGCTTTAAGGGGACTTTTAGCGGCGTCTCCTTTACCTCGTCCAGAGCCCTGTTTGCCCAGCTCACCAGCAAACCTACCCTGATGATCAGTGAAGTCGTACCTGCCCTTCAGACTTGTCAGGCTGAATTATGCGATTTGTTTCGATTACTGGCGCACAGGCAAGGGCTACAGACCAGTCCGCAGGTATTTGAGGGCTTTCTCAATGCCGCCATTTTTACAGCGGCACTTGAACATTGCCCGCGCCCGATAACCCGAACTTGTCTGCCAGGTGCCTTGCAACAGGTTCTGACGGAGAATAAAGGGATCAGACATATTTTTGGCCTCTCAGAGACAGAGAATAAACCCCGCGTGTATCGATCTTACCTTCAATAATGTCTATGCTTAGAGCATCAGGTAAACGTACAGAGGCAGACATGGATTTAATTAATTTTCGGGTAGGGAAAAAAACCATTTCACTAAAAATATTGGATATCCTGCTTACGGAGCGTTACGAAGGCAACCTCACCTCTTTGCCCAATGATAACCCCAGCTTTATGGGCGTGAAGGATTACATGGGCACACCGACGCCCATCTTTGATCTGGGCTTGATATTAAATAACCAGTCGTCTTACGACATTAATAAGTCTCTGGTCACAATGTTGCAGGAGCGCGAGCAAGATCATAAAGCCTGGCTCGCTGAGCTGGAACGCAGCATCTATAACGATCAGCCTTTTACCCAAGCCAAAGATCCCAAGCAATGCGCTTTTGGCAAATGGTACTATAGCTTTAAAACCGACAATGACGACCTGCGCACACTATTGGCGCGCTTTGAGGAGCCTCATAACAAACTCCATGCGCTGGCAGACAAGCTGCTCACCATCAATGCCAAGGGAAATAAAGATGAGGCCCTGCAATTACTGGAGAAAGAAAAGTCGACCACCTTTATGAAGCTGATCCGCCTGTTTGAGTCGGCCCGGGATCAAATCATTCTGGACCACAAGCCCATTATCGTCTTCACCACCCAGGATGGTCAGCAGCCACACATTGGCCTGTTGGTCGATCAGGTCGAGGACAATATTCACTGCGATGAGTCGGACATCAAGTCTCTGCATGAAATGACCAGTATGGGTTTTGAAATCGATCCGCAAACCCGCAAAATGATGAAAGGGCTGATTAAACAGGGAGAACAACATAGCCTGGTACTCGACCCCAGTGCTATCTTTCGCCCGGACCACTTACGGCAATATGAACCGGAAGAAACCGAAGCCTATGGCTTGTTCTGAATACCCATTGCTGGCAACCGTGAAATGACACGCCTGGGCTGTGCTAGCTCATTCGTTATCGCAATAAAAAACGCCGCAATTGCGGCGTTTTTTTGTATTCGGCAAGTAATTACTTACTTGGCCTGACGGCTTGCGCGCTTACGCTCGCTTTCAGTCAGTAGCTTTTTACGAATACGGATGCTTTCTGGTGTTACTTCTACCAGTTCGTCATCATCGATAAACTCAAGCGCTTGCTCAAGTGTCATTATGATAGGCGGAACCAGGTTCTGTGCTTCGTCAGTACCCGATGCACGTACGTTGGTCAGCTGCTTACCTTTCAGGGCGTTAACCGTCAGGTCGTTATCACGTGCGTGAATACCGATGATCATCCCTTCGTATACTTCAACACCGTGACCGATGAACAGCTTACCACGGTCCTGCAGATTGAACAGGGCATTGGTTAGCGCTTTACCCGCTGCGTTTGCGATCAGTACACCGTTCTTACGTTGACCAATGTTACCGCCTTTGTGCGGGCCGTAGTGATCGAACGTGTGGTACATCAGACCAGAACCAGAAGTCAGTGTCATGAAATCAGTCTGGAAACCAATCAGGCCACGAGATGGCATGATGAAGTCCATACGGATACGGCCTTTACCATCTGGTGCCATGTCAGTCATTTCTGCTTTACGCAGGCCCAGTTGCTCCATGATAGCGCCCTGGTGCTCTTCCTGTACGTCAACAGTAACCGTTTCATACGGTTCTTCCAGCTGACCATCTACTTCGCGCAGGATTACCTCTGGACGAGATACCGCCAGCTCATAACCTTCACGACGCATGTTTTCAATCAGGATACCTAAGTGCAGTTCACCACGACCAGATACACGGAAGCTGTCCGGGTTGTCGGTTTCTTCAACGCGCAGTGCAACGTTGTGTACCAGTTCTGCCTGAAGACGCTCAAGGATGTTACGTGAAGTAACGAATTTACCTTCCTGACCTGAGAACGGAGACGTGTTTACAGAGAAAGTCATAGTTACCGTCGGCTCATCAACAGATAGCGCAGGTAGTGCTTCAACCGCATTGACATCACACACAGTGTCAGAGATTTTCAGCTCGCCCAGACCTGTAATAGCGATGATATCGCCAGCCTGTGCTTCTTGTGCTTCATGACGGTCAAGGCCTAAATAAGTCAGAACCTGACCCACTTTACCGTTACGTGTTGAGCCGTCAGCACCAACGATAGTCACCTGCTGGTTTACTTTCACTGTACCGCGCTTGATACGGCCTACACCGATTACACCGATGTAAGAGTTGTAGTCCAGCTGAGAGATCTGCATCTGGAACGCGCCTTCTGGATCTGCGTCTGGCTTTTCTACCTGCTCAACAATGGCTTCAAACATTGGCTGCATGTTGTCTGACGGCTCGTCCAGGTCCAAGGTCGCCCAACCGTTGATAGCGGATGCGTAGATAACCTGGAAGTCAAGCTGCTCGTCAGTCGCGCCTAAGTTATCGAATAAGTCAAATACCTGATCCATTACCCAATCAGGACGTGCACCTGGCTTATCGATCTTGTTGATAACAACGATAGGCTTCAGACCCAGCGCGAATGCTTTTTGCGTTACGAAACGCGTTTGCGGCATTGGACCTTCCTGGGCATCAACCAGTAGCAATACTGAGTCAACCATTGAAAGTACACGCTCTACCTCACCACCAAAGTCGGCGTGTCCCGGGGTGTCAACGATATTGATGTGGTAATCGTTCCATTCGATGGCGGTGTTTTTCGCCAGGATGGTGATGCCACGCTCTTTTTCAATATCATTCGAGTCCATGACACGCTCTTCGTTGCCACCGCGTGTCTCTAATGTGCCAGATTGTTCCAGCAGCTTATCGACTAGGGTAGTTTTACCATGGTCAACGTGCGCGATGATCGCGATATTTCTTAACTTTTCAATGCTCATATTTTTACTCAGAGAAGTTGGCCCTCAGTGATCCTAGTCGAATCGCGCAAAAATGCGCACCTAAGATGCCGATCCACAATTAAAGGTCGCGTATTATCCCCTAATAATGTGACAGATGAAAGTTTATCCAGCTTTTTTTTACAACCCAGACCGTGAAATGCGCAAAGTCTGCTGTTTTGTCGCTCCACAGTCACAGCCATGTGCTAAAGTGAAACCATTGCGCAGCGCACCAGTGTGGTGCGAAACCCAATATTGACACGCACCACGATGGTGCAAAATAAGATTAAATACGTTATGGATAAAAATAATCCATTGATTAACAATGAATTACAAAACTGGCACGAATAACGCTTAGTAGTGCGCAAATGCAGAGCACTGCAACAAAAAATAACCCTACGAGTCGGAGGACACATGTCACAATCGGTTTTAGATTTAATTAAAGAGCATGACGTTAAATTCGTTGATTTACGTTTCACGGATACCAAAGGTAAAGAACAACACGTTTCTATTCCTCACCACCAAGCCGATGAAGACTTCTTTGAAGACGGCAAGATGTTCGACGGCTCGTCTATCGCAGGCTGGAAAGGCATTAACGAATCAGACATGGTACTGATGCCAGACGCCTCTACCGCTAAACTAGACCCTTTCTCAGAAGAAACCACGCTGATCGTACGTTGTGACGTACTTGAGCCCTCAACCATGCAAGGTTACGAGCGTGACCCACGCTCTGTTGCTAAGCGTGCAGAAGACTACATGCGCTCTACTGGTATTGCTGACACAGTGTTATTCGGTCCTGAGCCTGAGTTTTTCCTGTTTGACGACGTGAAGTTCAAAACAGACATGTCTGGCTCTATGTACAAAATTGATGCCCAGGAAGCGAGCTGGAACTCAGATAAAAGCTACGAAGAAGGCAACATGGGCCACCGTCCGGGCGTAAAAGGCGGTTACTTCCCGGTTGCACCGGTTGATTCATCAGGTGACTGGCGTAGTGCGACTTGTCTGGTACTAGAAGAAATGGGTCAGGTTGTTGAAGCACACCACCACGAAGTAGCAACAGCCGGTCAGAACGAGATCGCAACACGCTTCAATACTATGGTGATCAAGGCTGACGAAATTCAGGAAATGAAATACGTTATCCATAACATGGCGCACCTGTATGGCAAAACAGCGACCTTTATGCCTAAGCCTGTGGTTGGCGACAACGGCTCTGGTATGCACTGTCACCAGTCACTGGGTAAAGATGGCAAAAACATCTTCGCAGGCGACAAGTACGGTGGTCTGTCTGAAGAAGCCCTTTACTATATCGGTGGTATCATCAAGCACGCTAAAGCCATCAATGCATTTGCTAACGCTTCTACCAACTCGTACAAGCGCCTGGTACCTGGCTTTGAAGCGCCTGTTATGCTGGCTTACTCAGCACGTAACCGTTCAGCGTCTATCCGTATCCCGGTTGTACCGTCTGAAAAAGCACGTCGTATTGAAGTACGCTTCCCGGATCCTACTGCGAACCCGTACCTGGCGTTCTCTGCCATGCTAATGGCAGGCCTTGATGGTATCAAAAACAAGATCCACCCTGGCGATGCGATGGATAAAGACCTATATGACCTGCCAGCGGAAGAAGCGGCAGAGATCCCGACGGTTGCCTCTTCACTGCAAGAAGCACTGGATTCTCTGGACGCAGATCGCGAATTCCTGACTCAGGGCGGTGTATTCACTGATGACCTGATCGATGCATACATAGCGTTGAAGTCTCAGGAAGTTGAGAAGCTGAACATGACAACTCACCCGGTTGAGTTCGAAATGTACTACAGCGTATAAGCTGATTTTCGGTGTTCTGGTGTGTACAGGCTGATAAGGCTTGTACACTGCGCAGCCCAGAATACTTAGTTAAGCCGTATTCGCTCACCGACCGGGCTGCTGTTCGGTGAAAGTACTGGCTGACTCTGCGCTCTTAAATCATATGTGTTCTCAAGCCCGCATTGCGGGCTTTTTTCGTATCGGTGCAATGGTAAACTTGCGCTAAAAGCACTAAAGTTATAGCTGGTCATGTGCGTCTTTTGAGCAAGGTGAAATTGTGTTGCGGCTTTATTGGGTGATTCTGTGTTTGGTGTACAGCGGCAGCGCTGTATCAGATCAAAAAGTCTACCGCTGGAAAGATAAGAACGGTAATTGGGTTTACTCCGATGTGCCGAAAAAGGGCTCTGAAAAAGTCAAACTCAGCACCAATATGCTCACTATGCCGGCCACAGATACCAGTATTCTGATCCCTACCCAAACGACGCCAGCTGTAACCTATCAGGCGAAGATTACCGCACCGAGCGACCAGCAAACACTGCGAGAAAATAGTGGCAGCGTTTATGTGAATGGCTTAGTGACGCCCCGTTTTGCCAATGGCTTTCAGGTGCAGCTCTTTTTGAATGGCAAGGCGACCGGTCCTAAACAGACCACTGCTTCTTTTGCGTTACGAGACGTGCCCAGGGGGGAACACAAATTGCAGATGAAGGTTTTTGATGACAAAGGCATGCTGGTTGCCCAAAGTGCAGTAACCACCTTTTTCCTGCATCGCGCCAGTCTGCTCAACCGTTGATTATAATAACAGGTGTGCTAATCTGCGGCGCACCAATTTGGTGCAAGGCGATCCAATATGGCACAACCCTCCTCTGAACTGATACACGAGTTATGGCAAAATTTATCTACCGCGGTGATCTTATTAACTGAAGATTTGACCATTTATTTTGCCAACAACAGCGCCAGTGAACTGCTGGGGCTGGGCAATAAGCGGCTACTTAATCAGCCTTTCGAAACCATTTTTCATCACCACATGATCGACATGAAGCGGCTGCAACGATATGTCCTGGACGATGGAGTCGACTGTCAACAACATAAGGTTGACGTGGTCTTCATCGACAATCGCGCCAGCACACTGAACCTGTTCGCACGCCGCTTTATTCTCCAGGGTCGTGCGTTTATTCAACTGGAATGCCGCAGAATTGACGAAGAGCTGCGCTTTGATCAGGCCTTTAATCAGGCACACCAATATCAGGCTGCCAGAAACCTGATCCGAGGGCTGGCGCATGAGATAAAAAATCCATTAGGTGGGATCAGAGGAGCGGCGCAATTATTGCAGTATGAAGTTCAGCAGGAAGAGCGGGACGAGTGCGCCGAGCTAATCATCGAACAAGCCGACCGTCTGACCGAACTGGTCGACCGTTTGCTGGGGCCCAATGAATTACCCAGAAAGGAGCCCTGTAATGTCCACCGTATGTTGGAGTCGGTGCTCCGTCTCAGCGAACTCGACGGCGCACCTGGGATCCGACTGGTCAAAGATTATGACCCCAGTATCCCGGATGTAGTTATGGATGAGGCGAAAATTCAACAGGTGGTTTTAAACATTGTTCGCAATGCACAACAAGCACTGGGTAAGCAAGGCGAGATTAAAGTCTCCACTCGGATCCGCCATCGCATCAGGCGTGGTAAGCAGTTAATGAAAAAAGCGCTACAGATCCGAGTGACAGACAATGGCCCAGGTATTGCGCAAGAAATGCAGGCAACCCTGTTCTATCCAATGGTGACCAATAAAGAAGGTGGCTCGGGACTAGGCTTGTCCATTGCACAAACTTTGGTTGAGCAGCACCATGGCTTTATCGATTGTGACAGCTGGCCCGGACATACGGAGTTCGCTATCTACCTGCCGTTTGACGCATAAACGCATCGCAAACAAAGATGCGCTGGTAACTAATTATGAGAAGTGGGATCACACAATGAAAAATGTTTGGCTTGTCGATGATGACGCCTCTATACGCTTTGTCCTGGAAAAAGCGCTGGCCCGTGCGGACTTTCAAACCGAAAGTTTCTCCAATGGCCAGGATGTGCTCACCGCCCTGACCTATGATCAACCCGCCGTGCTGATCTCAGACGTCAGGATGCCAGGCATAGACGGTATGGCACTGCTCGAAGAAATAGCCGAACAACACCCGAACCTGCCGGTCATCATAATGACCGCCCATTCCGATCTGGATTCCGCTGTCAACGCCTTCCAAAAAGGGGCTTTTGAGTATCTGGCCAAGCCATTCGATCTTGATGAAGCGGTCTCTCTGGTTGAGCGCGCTTATCAGGCAAGTTCACAAAATAATAAAGCCAGACGACCCAGCAGTAATGCCAAACAACCCGACATTATTGGTGAAGCACCGGCCATGCAGGAAGTTTTCCGCGCCATAGGTAAATTGTCCGTCTCCAGCATGAGCGTGCTGATTAACGGCGAATCCGGCACAGGTAAGGAGCTTGTAGCAGGTGCTTTACACAATCATAGCCCGCGCAAAGAACAACCATTTATCGCTCTCAACATGGCCGCCATTCCTAAAGATTTGGTCGAATCTGAACTGTTTGGCCACGAAAAAGGCGCCTTTACCGGTGCTGACAGCATTCGCCGTGGACGGTTTGAGCAAGCCAATGGCGGTACGCTGTTTCTGGATGAAATCGGCGACATGCCACTGGATGTGCAAACCCGCCTGCTCAGAGTGCTGGCTGATGGCGAGTTTTATCGGGTCGGTGGTCACCATAGTGTGAAAGTGGATGTGCGGATCATTGCAGCAACACACCAGGATCTGGAGCGTCTGGTTGAACAAGGGGAGTTTCGTGAGGACTTGTTCCATCGCCTGAATGTTGTCAGGCTGAAGCTCCCTCCGCTGCGAGAGCGCCGTGAAGACATTGCCAAATTGAGCGAGAACTTTTTAGCTCGCAGTGCAAAAGAGTTGAAGGTACCGAGTAAGGTATTGACCCAAGAGGCGCTTAGCGTCATGCAGGCGTTTCACTGGCCCGGTAATGTTCGCCAGCTTGAAAACAGCTGCCGCTGGCTAACTGTGATGGCACCAGGCGATGTTATCAATGTCGCTGACCTGCCTGAAGAGCTGAACCAACCTGTACAACTTAGCTCGACAGATGCCGTTGAAGGTGACTGGCTGGATGCCTTTCAGCATTGGCTGGAGCAAGAGCTGCACCAGGGAAAGGAAGACATTTGGCCTCAGGTTCAGGCACAACTCGAAACCAGATTGATAAAAACAGCACTGGCCGTGTGTCATGGCCACAAACAAGAAGCCGCCCTGAAAATCGGCTGGGGACGCAATACCCTGACGAGAAAGCTGAAAGAGCGCAACTTTACCTGAGTGTGCTGGCAGCTGTATGAAAAAACATCACTTGTTCCTGAAAGCTGGAAACCGTACTTTTAATACGTGCCTCGGCACATAAAAAGAACGAAATACAACATTTAAGGAACGACTATGAAAATCAGATTACAGAAAAAATCGCTCAAACGCTTGGACAACAAAACTCCACTGGCTCAGGAGCTGACCCCACAGGCCGCTGGTGGTATGTATGCCAGCTCACCTTACAACCCGGATGTATGACCTACAAGGGGCTGACTTGCCCAACCTCTCCGTATGATCCGGGCTGCTAAATACGTGCCCGACTGCCGAGCGAAAGCCCGGCAGTTTCTGCATCGGCTGCTACCTTGACCCCACAGTAAAAAGCAAGCACTATGCAGTCATATAGATCCGAACTTGCTGTATATTATGAAACTATTGGAGCATATTCCACTGATCAAACAGTTGGAAATTCTCAACAGACTGGCCTTCTTTAAAGAGTTTACCCTGTCTGAACGTCAGGTACTGCTGGAGTCCTTTAGTCACCTGTATCTGGTCAGTAAAGACAGGCATGCATTTCGGCGCTTTGACAAAGATAATCGACTCTACATTGTGCTCAGCGGCGAGCTGTCAATCTACACTCAGGATCAGCATCACGCGATTGGCAAAGTCGGTCCGGGTGAATTCCTCGGAGAAGGGGCGTTCATTACCCATAGGGAGCGCAGCACCAGTGCACAGGCAACCAAAGATACCATTTTACTGGCAATCACACCCGATGCACTGACCCGACTGCCCAATGTGATCAGAGAAAAAATCAAAGATAAGATCATAGATGGAATGAGCGCGCGGATCAGTCAACTCAACCATTATATTGAAGACCATTTATAGCGGATCAAAAAAGGCGCCGGAGGGCGCCTTTTCAGTGTTACTGTGCCAGTAACGTTTCGAAGTGTCCGAACAAAATGTCCAGCTCTTCGATGGTGTTGTAGTGCATACACCCAATACGCACCACACCGCCACTCTCCATCACACCCAGTTGCTCACATAAGCCCTGCGCGTAGAAGTTACCGTCCCACACACAAATATGCTGCTTGCCCAGATACTCGGATACAGTGCGCGGTGCAATGCCCTCAAAGGTCAATGCAAAGGTCGGTGTGCGCTCTGCCAGACGAGTGGTGTCTGAAATACCAAACAAGCGGATCTGCGGGAATGCCTGCAAGCGTGACAAAAAGTGCGCACTCAACGCCATTTCATGGGCTTTAGTATTTGCAAAAGCCACGCCTAACCGCTCACGTCGTGGGGTATCTTCAGGTAGTCCGCTCAATGATGCAATGTAGTCGATGGCGGCGACAACGCCAGCCAGGCCTTCAAAGCTCTGTGTTCCAGTTTCCCAGCGACCTGGCACAACGTCTTTTGCCGGTTCAACTTTATAAGGTGTAAAGCCGGCAAGGTGCGCCATTTTACCGTATACCACGCCCACATGAGGGCCGAAAAACTTATACACCGAACAGGCCAGGAAATCACAATCCAGCGCCTGCACATCGATAAGTTCATGCGGCGCATAATGTACCGCATCCACATACACTAAGGCACCAAATTGGTGCGCCAGCTCAACTATCTGTTTAATGTCGTTAATAGAGCCCGTTGTGTTAGATGCATAGGTCACCGCCACCAGCTTAGTCTTGTTGCTAAGCAAACTGCGGAAGTGATCCATATCCAGTGTACAATCGGCCTCATTCACTTTAACCGCATGCACACTGGCACCTTTGTCTTCGGCAGCCTGACGCCATGACGACACGTTCGAGAAATGATCGGCATTGGTGACAATCACTTCATCACCCGACTGCCAGTCGCGCGAAATGGCACGGCTGAAGCTAAAGGTCAGGCTGGTCATATTAGCACCAAACACAATCTGCTCTTTAGCCGGTGCGTTAAGCAGATCTGCCACAGCCTGGCGGGCATTATTCATCAGCTCAACAGTCTTATCGCTGGAGAAAAACGCCCCGCCGAGGTTTGAGTTAAAGTAACCCAGATAAGCAGACATGGCACTCAAGACTGACTGAGGAACCTGTGAGCCACCCGGACCATCGAGGAAAATAGGTGAATGACCAGCCACTTGCTGCATTAGCGCAGGAAACTGACGACGCACTTGATTCAGATTCATAATGGCCTCTTACGCGGTGAACACAAAGCAGTCCAGGTAGCCGGTCTGCGTGGCATCTAACTTGTTCATTGGCGTCGCGTTGTGCCACACCTCACGGTCATTGACCAAAGCGAACAAGCCATCTTTGATCTCCATTTTAAAGCATGGTTCAGCCTCTTTGTGTTCATACACCAGTAACTCACCACCTGCGATGTTCTCATGAGAAACACCACATACACACACATGATCGAAACCATCCTGATGCACACCCTCTGGTGCTGGCGGTGTATCACTCTCAATGGCCAACATGCGGAACTGGTGTACTTCAATATCACGCTCATCACTGATGCCTGTCATTGCTTTAAACTCATTCAACAGATGTTTAAAACCGTCACTGTGGATCAGCTCATCTTCCAGGTTTTCATACACACGCTCAACATTACCCTGAAAGGTATTGATTGAGTCGTCCTGGACAAAGGCTTTGGTCGGCTGCAATGCCACCTCGCCACCGGCGAATTTCAATACAGAGTAACGGCGTTTTCTGAATGCGCCGTCTGCATACGGGTTATCTGGCAGACGGTTAAACGAAGGTTTAACGGCATCGATCTGCGCTTGTTGAATAAAACGAAGTTGTAGCAAATTCTGGTTGTTTACTGCGGTCATTTTGCTCTCGCCTAGGGATGACAATTTGGCGGTGATCTTAATCCATTTTTGAGGAAATTGTGATTTTGAATCTGTCTATTTAGTCGGTTTAAAAGAATAATTAGCCTGCTTTTTGCAATTTTTTAAATCAAAAATACACAAGTTACAAGTTGACAGCTTGCCACATAAAAAAACAGGACTTTGCACGCAAAGTCCTGTTTTTTCGTCAGCGCAATCGCAACTCTGGTTGCATCGCATAACACTATATTAGTACTGGGTCACGGTAGCGGTACAAACTCCACCTGCAGTACACAGAAGCCTTGCAGTGGACCTAGCGTGTAAAGCCTGTTTAATAAAACCCCCGGACAACCTGTGGCACTTCCCACTTGATAACCAGTATCTGGCTGCAAGAACAGATCAAGATACTGGTTATTTTCAAGTTCAATAGCAGATTCACTGACACTGCCCCGGCCCGTAATGACTATCTCGGCCAAAGAAGACTGACCGAAAGTCAGGTCATTGTACCCATCGTTTCGCAACTGTAGAAGGTAAGAAAGCGTATCGTTGCTCAGAGGGTTTTGACTAAGCTCAAGCCGCACATCTTTATTTTCTATCGCCTCAATCCCAGTTATTGAACGCAACGCATTAGCCCGCACATAGACATTATTCAGCAGCGGGTTATGCCGCAAATCTAGCTCAGCAATCGATGTGTAAGAAAAAGACAGACTCTCCAATAAAGAGTTGTGACTCAAGTCAATTTGCTTAATCGGGTTTCTGCTGAGTTTCAGACTTGTCAGCTGGACATGATGACTCAAGTCCAGCTGTTCAAGTGGTATAGCGCTAATATCAAGAATTTGCAGCTCTGGATTATTAGAAATATCCAACGTCGACAGCAAGTTATTACTGATTTTCAGCTCATTTAACTTAAAGTTTTGACTAAGATTTAGTACTTCTAGCTGATTATCCGCTAATGTCAGAGCAACCAAGTCAGGCCAACTCTCACCATTAAAGGTGCTGAGTGCATTACCGGTTAAATCGAGCCGCTGCAGTGAAGTAAAGCGTGCCAGTTCCAACGACGTCAGCACGCCATCACTTAGTTCAGCCTCACTTAATGTCAGCTCAAGCAACTTTTCAGGATGAGAAATCGTTAAGCTGGTGATCCCTCGCTCGCTTCCCTCAATGGCCAAAGATGTCAGCTGACTCAAAGCAGACAGATCAAAGTCAGTTACAGCCACAGGACCAAGCGTAAGGTCTTGCAAACCGGTTAAACTATTTAATCCATTGAGTGACTGAATGGCATCTTCTGGGGTGCAAGCCAGCGAGGTAATTGCCTGAGGCGAGAGAACTGATGCCTGGTTGACACACTCAGCAAGACGGAGATCCGTAATACCGGCCAGCTCAGCCAGGTTGGGCTTTTCAACAAAAGTTGCTGTAATTTCACAATCCGTATCACGTGCTGTAATGAGATAATCTAGACCATTTTGCTCACCATCACAGCCAATGATACTCTGCAGCATGTAACCAGCCTCCGGCTCAACATAGAAAAATGCAGAGTCTCCTTCTGGAGACTCCTGATAGCTCGGGTAAAATTTGCCCTGACCTATTACCTGAGTCGTTACCGCGTAACCGTCAAAATTGTAGTACCACTGTTGCTTATCTGACTCCTGACACCCTCGGCTGGCAGCATAAAAACAGATCTGCATACCATCTACATCATAGTTCAGGAGTTCCACATAATGTGCTTGCCCGTCAAGCATGATCGCCAGTTTGCCATTTTCTAGTTCATACTGATATACAGTGTTATCAATAATCAGCCGGTTTGTAACACTATCAGAACTCTCTGAGTACCAACGCATAGGTCCAAAAGTGACATTGCTCCAACCAGAGCTCTCGTCATTTGCCCACATATGGTGAATATCGTCCAAATTGCTTGGCAAAAACTCAGTTTGAACTATTTCAGGGGTATAATGATAGACCAGCAGACTGTGATAGAAAGAAGTGGTATTACCTTCACGATCAAATTGCTCAAACTGGCGGTTTACATAATAATGATCACCTGATTGTGCCACTAACTGATGTGTCACTTTAGCTTCCAAAATACAGTCAGGCATACCCGGCTTACATTCCGGAGTTAGTGTGTTGTCATACCTAAAACGCTCTCGGATTAACTCGCCATTGTCGACACGCCAGGCATATTGCCTGTCAAAAGTATCAATATATAATTCACCACTGCTAAACAAATCCATGTCGAAGGGCGCCTGACTCATACCAATAAACCCTTGCCAACGGCCAATCACATTGTTGTCGGTAAATGCTGCATCAGACTGCTGTTTAACCAGGATCCCATAACGTGTATCAGCCATGCCTGCCTCTCCTTTAGCCAGACTGACATATTGATAAGCAGCACCGAGTTTCTTGGTTATCCAGAACACCTCTGTTATGGTTTGTTCTCCTATTCGGTAGTCCACCTCAAGCATATTGTCATGTATACGCCAGGCCAGCACCTCACGTTGTGAGTCTTGTAAAGGTGTGGAGATTTCTCCGTTTCGCTCCAGCAGATACTGATCAGGGGAGCCTCGACCAGCCTGACCGTCGCTTTCGCGCACCTCAATATGCCACAAACCCAGCATCTCCTCTTCGCCAGGCAGGGCCAGGGTCATCTCTTTATTCAGCAAATTGCTGGTGTAGGATTTTACATAAGGTTCCGTATATGGGTCATTGCCGCTGAATACAGTCGTGCCCTGCTCAATAATGTCGACTGTTCTGAACACTGAATTCTCCGCCAGAATTGTCATTTCCAGTGAATCAATGTAGACGGAACGGTCAGGATTGTTCTCCCACGTTGAGATATGTAGCGGCTCAGCCAGAGAGATCCGAACTGTATTGTTGTCTTGTTGCCAGCTTTCGATCTTCACAGTATTGATTGCTGAGAGCGTGCCTTGTCCCGCATCGTTCAGGCTGACATGATATGCAGCTGCATTAAAGTGTTTCACAGCCTGCAGGATAAATTCGCCTCCCAGCGGAGCGGTTGTGTCGTCAATCAAGTCGCCATCTTGCTTTATCGCAGTTTTAATCGTCTCTATCAGCGTTGGATCTGCGACATTGATGTCATTCTCAAATTGTTGAGCTGTATGCTCATCGTCAATCAAGTCCAATGTCGAAGTAACGCCTTCCGGGAGGCTGTAATCACTATTATCAACAACAATTTTAATCAATGAAGCCAGCAACATTTTTTCGTCAGCATCGACATTGAGTAGCGCCTGGTTTAACTCGACGTCACTGTTAAGCGCAGTACCTGCGCGCGTCATCAGAGCATATTCTGCAGTCGACACGTTCGTGACATTAACGCCAAAGTTCTCGGTCTTATCAAGCTGAGCATCTTCACCCGCTTGTTGAACAAGATGTGTCATGGAGTTCAGCACAGAAACAAACTTAACCTCGCTCTGTGCATCAACACCAGTTGCTGAAATCATGACCGGGTAATGTACCTCGTTCTCATCCACAACCAATGTCGCAGAATAATGACCATCTGTGTTCGCCTTGACCTGCAACTTAGACTCACCCGCAGTCAATATCACATCAGCATTGGCAATCGGCTCATCCGTCACGCGCCCATTCAAGGTTACTGACGCTGTATTACGCCTGATCAACACACTGTGACTAGATTGTTGAGTTGCGCCCTGGTCGTCGGTCACCGTAACCGTAAAGGTAATATTCGCATCTTCGTGAATGTCGGGCACAGTGTAGGTGGGTGTTGCCGTATCCGTGTCGACTTCCAGCAAAGAAAGTGATGAGCTGTGAGACCAGGCATAGCTGGCCACTCTCCCGTCGGCATCACTTGCACTGGCTGTCAGCGAAAATGCGATGCGCTCCCGCTGTTCGGGCAAGGTAGCGATGCTCACCACCGGCACCTGGTTCTTTTCAGGTGTGACAGTACGCTGAACAGAATCAGATGTTCCGGCACTGTCACTCCCCCCTCCACATCCGCTCAATGTGAGCGCTAAGGCTGCACTAAGCGACCATTTACTCTGACCTAAATCCATTAGTCTCTTAATTTTAATCATTATTGTACTTCCTGCATTAAGGTTATCCATCCTCGTATTATTGTGTTGTCTCATCGCTTTGTAGCGTAATTTCAACGTTCATTTTAACATTGTTTCCATATTGTCAACAGGTAAATAAATAGCAATTATTGTCATTGCTGACTATTAACAATGTAGCGAAGAGAGTGAAGGCAAGAAGCAGATACAAAAAGACAAGGCTTTGCGCAAAAGCCTTGTCTTTTTATGGGTGCATCAGTTGAGTTTAAGGAAAGAGCTTCACTTGTCATTAACTCTTCTGTAAGTACTAATATTCAGAGCTCTATTGCTATAAATAAGCCCCCAGCACTCACAGCCTTTCATGGTCTGTTTGTGTATAATCTTTTGTGACAAGCGTTTGTATGACTGCCCATGTATTACAGGCGCTGTGTACCCTGTTGCTATAGCTTGTTGTTAATCGCCTCCAACTGCTCGCTAAAACTCAGATGACGCAAATCCCCCAGGCCTGCTTTTTGGGTCATTTGAAAAAGCTGAGTTTCAAGTGTCAGTAAATGTGCTTCAACACGCTTATCTTCTACAGCGGCTTTTCTGCTCAAGTGCTCCGAGAAAAGCTGTTCCATCCTTTTTATCTGTAACTCAGCGAGGTTAACAGTGTGTTTTATGTCGTCGTAAGCTCGCACATTTTGACGAATAAACCCCCGCGCCGACTCTGTCTTGGTTTTGACATCCTGATAAACTGTAGGTAAAACCTCGGCCTTGTCTGAGCTTGCTAATCGTTTCACATCTTCAAGTACTTTACCCAAAAAGTAGTGCTCGGCAGCATCTTGCTCTAATGCATGAAGCTGAGACTGAAATTCAGGTAACGCCTCTTCAACCTGTGCACGCTTACCCGCCACCAGCATTCCCTTGAATTCAAGGTGGCGACTTTGCGCACGCTCATAGCGGCGCGCAAAATGGCCTTGGGTTTCTAACTTATCGAGTACAGCAAAATGAGAACGGATCGGCTCCAGTACGCTTACTATGGCTTGTTTTGCGCTTTGCGCGGCTGCGAGCAAACTCACAATCTCCTGACTGCTTGCCATCACCTCATCGGCTTTTGTATCAGACGAAAACAGCGAGGCACTTTCGAGAGATTCACCTGGGTTCGCACGCAGCTCTGCGAAGTCTTGCTGCAGAGACTGCCACAGCTTGTTTGCTCTGGTGTGGCACTGTCACCGCTGACGATATTACTCACTGAATCAAGCGTTTTACACCCGCCTAACAAGGTTACTGCCAGTAATAAGGCGATACTGCTTTGTTTGTACATTAATAGCTCCACTGTAATCCAGCTGAAAAAGACACATTAGTATATTCGATATCTGGCACGGTGCGGCGGCTGCCATCTGACTCTGAGATAGCATCACGCTCCTTATAGGACACATCAACCCCCGCCATCACAGCAATCGTTTTAAAAACCTGATAACGAACACCCGCGCGGCCCTGAATGCCCCAGCCGTTAAACGTTTCACTGAGTGTTTTTTCTATGGTGCGGGTATTTTGCACCCGAGTATACACTGGGAGCGTAACTTCAGCATCGGCATACCAGCTGAATTTATTGCCGATATCCTGCAACTTACTATCATATCTGACTCCAACGGCCGCAATAATACTCATTTGATCTTCGGTCGTTGACACCACAGATTGCAAGTTACCTGGCAGGCCTTCTAAATCCCCTGTACCAATGTTGTTTTGCCCGGGCAAATTAAAACGGGCTACCGGATCATTTTCACCACGTGGTGCTGACTGTAAAACCTCATCAAACTGACCTGCACCGGGCTGTGCAAATTGAAAATCCGAGCGAGTGAAACTGGTGGTGAATACCCGTCCCCCCATAGTCACCTGCAATGCCCGCGTCATATTATAGGCGGCACTCATCGCAATTTCGTTGGACTTAACTTTAAAATCGTTGAGCTGTACGGCGCCAAATTGGTGTATCACTGAGCTGTCGTTAGGGTCCGTAAAATCATGCACATACCAGGTCTCTGTATCCAGGCCTGGATATATCGTTGCAGCCGTCCCGATATAGACTCCCCAGTCATCGTTGATGCCAGAATATGAAAGTTGTCGGATAGTCGGGTTCCTAACAGTCGCATCCTGGGTAAGACGACCCAGTCCGCTCAAATCATTGAGCGCTTCACTATAATCAATGGATTCAAAGCCAAGCCGGATTTCACTAAAAGAGGGGTTAGGTGCAGCGGCTGCTGTGCCTGTTGCGAAACAGCACACCATAATGAACGATTTATTCATAGAGTTAGACCTTGCGCAGAGTGGACGTGAACGCAACACAAGGAGCATGTAACGTTCCCTGGTCACAATTTCTTACATCATTGTACAATTTTAATCCAGCACACTGGATAGTCAAGGCGCCCAGGCCAATCAAGAAAAAACCTATAAACAGTTGAAATCGAAAACAAAAGCCACTTAACCCATAGGTTAATAAGAGGTTTTTTGATATACATAAGCGGCATCAAAGTGACCCATAAACCTAAAAAAGCCAGCACTAGGCTGGCTTTTTCTAATCAACAATCCTTACACGGCCTGCTGAATAATCACACTGTCCGCTTTTTTGGTGTAATGAGGCATTTTGTGGAAGTTCAGATAACGATACGTATCAGCCGCAGTGGCATTGATCCGTTCGGCATATTCCTGATATTCCGCAGGGGTCGGTAATTTACCCATAATCGCCGCCACAGCAGCCAGCTCTGCAGACGCCAGATAAACATTGGCACCAGTCCCTAAGCGGTTGGGGAAATTACGGGTCGACGTAGACACCACAGTGGCTTTGTCCGCCACCCGAGCCTGGTTACCCATACACAAAGAGCATCCTGGCGTTTCGATACGCGCACCAACACGACCATAAATCCCATAATAGCCTTCGTCCGTTAGCTGATCCCTGTCCATTTTTGTCGGAGGCGCCACCCACAGTTGAGTGGGTAGACGACCGCCGAAGTTATCCAGTAACTTACCCGCAGCCCTGAAGTGGCCAATGTTGGTCATACAAGAGCCAATAAAGACTTCGTCGATTTTCTCGCCAGTCACCTCTGATAGCAAACGTGCATCGTCCGGATCATTCGGTGCACACAATATAGGTTCTTTGATTTCTGCCAGATCAATCTCTATCGTATGCGCATATTCAGCATCAGCGTCCGCCGTCATCAGTTCAGGGTTGGCCAGCCACTCTTCCATTTTAGTAATGCGGCGCTCTATCGTACGAACATCGCCATACCCCTCGGAAATCATCCACTTCAACATGACGATGTTGGAGTTCAGATATTCTTCGATGGACTCCTGTGACAACTTCACCGTACAGCCTGCCGCAGAACGCTCAGCCGATGCGTCAGATAATTCAAATGCCTGCTCAACAGTCAGGTGTTCAACCCCTTCTATTTCCAGAATACGACCTGAGAATTCATTGATTTTTCCTTTCTTTTCGACCGTCAACAGACCTTGCTGAATGGCATAGTAGGGAATCGCATGAACCAAATCACGTAATGTAATACCTGGCTGCATCTGACCTTTAAAACGAACCAATACTGACTCTGGCATATCCAGTGGCATCACACCGGTTGCAGCAGCAAATGCCACTGCACCAGACCCGGCCGGAAACGAAATACCCAACGGGAAACGTGTATGAGAGTCGCCACCTGTGCCTACTGTATCTGGTAATAACATGCGATTGAGCCAGGAGTGGATAACCCCGTCACCCGGGCGCAACGACACACCGCCGCGGTTCATAATAAAATCAGGCAAAGTATGATGCGTATTCACATCGATAGGTTTTGGATAAGCTGAAGTATGGCAGAACGACTGCATCGTCAGATCGGCAGAGAAACCCAAACAGGCCAAATCTTTCAGTTCGTCCCGAGTCATAGGACCTGTGGTATCCTGTGAACCGACCGTAGTCATTGTAGGCTCACAATATTGACCAGGACGCACACCTGGCATATTGCAGGCACGACCTACCATTTTCTGAGCTAACGTGAAACCCTTGCCAGAATCCTGGATCAACTTCGGTTTACAGAATATCTCTTCCTGTGCCATGCCTAAAGACTGACGAGCCTTATCCGTCAAACCACGACCAATGATCAACGGGATCCGGCCTCCTGCACGCACCTCATCCAAAATCACTTCTGATTTCAGACTAAATGTGGTGATCACTTCATCACTGCCATGGCGCTTCACAACTCCCTCATATGGGTAGATATCAATCTGATCACCCATATTTAAATCATCAACGGGCAATTCAATAGGTAAAGCGCCTGAGTCTTCCATAGTGTTAAAGAATATCGGTGCAATCTTACCACCAAGGCAAACACCACCTACTCTCTTATTCGGTACAAACGGAATGTCGTCACCCATAAACCATAACACTGAGTTTGTCGCCGATTTACGTGAGGAACCGGTGCCTACAACATCACCGACATACGCCAATGGTAAGCCTTGTTGTTTCAAGGCTTCCAACTGGTCCACCGGGCCAACTTCACCCGGCTTGTCCGGATTAATACCATCACGTTCATTTTTCAGCATCGCTAAAGCATGTAATGGAATATCCGGCCTTGACCAGGCATCAGGCGCCGGTGATAAATCATCGGTATTTGTCTCGCCGGTGACTTTAAATACTGTCACGGAAATTTTTTCTGCAACAGCCGGTTTTTCCAAAAACCACTCAGCGTTAGCCCAGGATTCAATCACTTGCTTGGCAAAGACATTACCTGCTTTAGCTTTTTCTTCAACATCATAAAATGCATCAAACATCAGCAGGGTATGAGATAGCCCTTTAACGGCAATAGAAGCCAGCTCATCGTCATCCAGAAGATCTATCATAGGCGCAATGTTGTAACCGCCCAGCATGGTGCCCAACAATTCGGCTGCATACGCTTTTGAGATCAATGCGGACTCCGCCTCACCTTTTGTGATAGCGGCCAAAAATCCCGCTTTTACGTATGCAGCGTCGTCCACTCCAGGTGGTACACGATTGATAAATAAATCAACGATAAATTCTTCTTCACCTGCCGGTGGTGTTTTCAATAATTCGATCAGTTCTGCCGTTTGCTGCGCATCGAGCGGCTTAGGGACGATCCCTTGTGCCGCGCGCTCCTCAACATGTTTACGATATTCTTGAAGCACTGTTTTGCCCTCTTGGTGACGTGAACGGATAGTTAAATGCAGGTACCAAATAGCACCAATAAATTTACTTAACCATAAAATATGATGATTGATTATAAGGTCTTAGAGTATAGATGAAAATCAAACGACCACTTAGTCGCCTTATACTCACTATAAATTCCATGAATGAATAGAGTAAAAAGAAGTTCATTCATGAATAGAAGTAACAGCAAGTAATCAGTAATACGGATATAAAAAAGGCACAAAAAAGCCCGGTTCTTGCCGGGCTATCTTTATGCGAATGTGATTAGCGTTGAACTTTTACGCGTTCGATTGATTTCACTTTTGCTTCCACACGGCGGTTTTCCGCGTGAGCTTGTGCAGAATCACCCATGTTTTTCAGGCGCTCTTCACCAAAGCCAACCGTTGTAATACGCATTTCATCAATGCCTTTGTCTACTAGCTGTTTTGCTACGGCATCCGCGCGCTTCTTAGACAACCATTTGTTGTACTCGGCTTTACCTACCGCTGAGGTATGACCTTCAAGCACCACCGTTGTTTCTGGATGCTCATTCAGGAATCGTACCACGGCCTGAATGTCGTCCAGATACTGCTGAGACACACTAGAGTTATTGTTTGGGAAGCGCACCAGAAGGCTGACCGTTACTTCTTTGTCTTCATACAGTGTGCAACCCGCAGCATCGACGGCATCACTCATTGGTGTGTTAGCACACTGATCATCCATGTCATAAATACCGTCTTTATCGCTATCGACAGGCGCCGCAACCACAACCACAGGCTCAGGCTGCGGAGCTGGAGCTGGTTCAACAGGCTTACTGTGACCAGAGCTACCAAAGAAATAATTAATCCCCAGCTTGGCACCAATATCCGTGTACCCACGGTCGATGCCCTGATAAATCGCAGTCTCAAAGTTAGCTGCAAAGTTATCGCTGAAGTGGTGGCGATATCCTGCACCCACATTCACAAAGGTATTGCTATCAAATACATCTATTGATTTGAGACCCGCCAGCGCATAGAACGGACCACCGTTGAAGTGATACAAAGCATCAAGGCCTATTCTGTCGCCATCAACAGAATCGCTACGGACACCCGACAGATCAAAATCCATGTCTGCATATTCAATTCGGCCACTCCAGTACTTACTGAAACGGTAACCCAGCTCAGCACCCCAGCCAGTTGAGTCATCCACCGTCACACCTGCGGCATCTCGGCTATTTTCCCACTCTGCATTGTAGTAATCGCCAAAGACGCCCAAATAAACGCCTTCTTTATGTTCGTCGGCCTGCGCTCCCGTTGCAATTAAAGCTGATACAACAACGCTTAGCATTCTTAGTTTCATCATCCTTCCCTCTGTAAAATAATAGTGCAATCTGACATTTGCAGTAATAATAGTAGATGATGTCTTAATATTTACTTAACACCAGGTAGGAATTTTTTGTTAATTTTACATTCAGCTCTGATGACCAAATAAAACACGGTAAAGACCTTCCTCAGCAACCAGGCTAAGATGATCACCAGCCTGACTCACCACCCCATCATCTAACACATAGATTTGATCTGCCTGGCGAATCGCACTTAAACGGTGTGCGATAATGAGCGTGGTTCTGCCTGATAAGAAAGTATTTAAGTTGCGGTGGATTTTCGCCTCTGTCTCAACATCCAATGCCGAAGTCGCTTCATCGAGTATCACCACTTTAGGGTCGGCAGCCACCATACGCGCAATGGCCAGCCGCTGCTTTTGACCTCCCGACAAGCGCACGCCATTTCTGCCTACCACAGTGTCTAGCTGCTGTGGCATTTCCATGACAGTGTGGGCCAATTCAGCCACCTTTAAGGCATGCCATAATTGCTCATCGTCACATGATTTACCCATTGCCAAGTTTTCCCGAATACTGGCATTGAACAGAATTGGCTGCTGCAGCACAGTAACAACATGCTCCCGAATAGCATGAAAGCCCACTTTTTCAACTGGTATATCATTAATCAAAATATCCCCGGCCTGCTTTTGGTATAGTCCCAGCAGTAACTGAACAACCGTTGATTTTCCCCCACCAGACACCGCCACCAAAGCCGTTTTTTTACCACTGGGCAAAGTCAGAGACACATCGTTGAGCACCGGCAAACCATCCTGATAGGCAAAACTCACATGCCTGAAATCTATGCGAATATTGGGCTGTTGAAACACCTTGCTGTCTACCACCTGATAAGGCTCAGTGTCGAATGCCAGAACCTGATTGAGACGTTGTAGCGCAGCCGTTGCACCATAGTAAGCATACTGAATACTGAGTATTTCCTGTACCGGCCCCATCATAAACCACAAGTAACCAAACACCGCAAATATCTGACCAACGGTCAGATCGGAAAAAACCACCATCAGCATAGCAATGGCGCGAAACACCTCAAAGCCTAATAGGAATACCGTAAAGCTCAGGCGATTGACTGCATCGGTCTTCCATTGAGATTGAACAGAGTGATGACGCAGTGACTTTGCGGCATCCACAACGGTATCAAAATAACTTTGCTCTCGTCGCATGGCTTTTAACTGGGCGATGGCATCTAAGGTATCAACCAGTGCGCTCTGAAACGCTTCAAATGCATTGTTTTGACGCTTTTTAAGATCCTTAACACGTTTGCCAAATTGGCGGGAAAAGTAAATTACTGCCGGGTTCAGAGTCAGAATGATCAATCCCAGCACCCAATCAATCCAGAGTAACACCACAGCCGTTCCTATAATCGTCAAAATTCCGATTAAAAAACGGGATAAAGTTTGGCTGATGAACCCATCGAGCGTTTCGATATCTGTGATACAACGGGAGCTTATCGCCGCAGCTCCCTGTGTTTCATATTCCTTCAGCTGAACTTTTGCCAAATGCACCAGCAGCCTTTCACGGATCCGATAAGAAATATCCTTACCGATAATAGTAAACTGCCGAGACTGAGCAACACCCAATAGTAGCGCTGAGAGCCTCATACACACCACTGCAATCAGGATCGACACGATGTAGCCCGTTGCACCTTGCCACTGTGTCGGTAAGAAGGCATTCAGGGTATCTACAGCCGCCCCGGGGTGTGCCAGTAGTACTTCATCAACCAGTAAAGGCATCATCAAAGGAATAGGAACACTCACTAGCGCAGCACACAATGCAATGAGGTGGGCATAAATCAGTGGCGTTCTATGTGTGAGGATCTGTCTCTTTATTTCCTGCCAGGTCAATACCTGGTCGGTCTGTTCACTCATAACTTAAGTACCACAAAATGTTTGATAAGCTTGTTCGTTAGTCATGGTTGCCAACCACTGCGCTGGGTATGCCTGATACACATAAGGCGTTTTAAGTGCATTCAGCCATTGCGTAAACTCATCACTATGCTTTGCCAGGTTAAACTCGCTAATAAAGTGCTCAACCATGCCATTACGTGGAATTATCGCAGGGTTAGCCGACTGCATGATGGAGTGTGCTGCTGGCAAATTACTCTCACCAACTCGTTTACGCCATTTTCCCACCCAGTCAGCTAAGGCCTCTGGTATCGCATAACCTGGAAGTGGAGTGGGCTGCAACGAGTTGGTGAGGGCTGCAAAGGTATTGGTGTAATCGAGCTTATTTTGCTGCATAAGCGACAAAAGTTCACTCAGCAATGTCTGATCAGACTCCTGCCAGCTTAGTAGTCCAAGCTTGTTAGACCACATCTGTTGATAGCCCTTATTAAACTCTTCAGCAAACTGGCTTAAGATAGCTGAAAAACGTTCCAGCGCGGCATCTTTGTCACTCATTAACAGCATCAGCGACTCAGCAAGGCGACCACAGTTCCAACTGGCGATATTCGGTTGCTGGCCAAATGCATAGCGACCCTGACGATCAATGGAACTAAACACCGCGTCAAATGAGAAAGACTCCATCATTGCACAGGGACCATAATCAATGGTCTCGCCGTTAATCAAGGTATTATCGGTGTTCATTACTCCATGGATAAAGCCGACCTGCATCCACTCTAGGACCAAAGCACACTGGCGCAAACACACTTGTTCAAAAAAGTCGAAGATTCTCTGCTCACCACTTGAGGAGATATCATTAAACTGATCTGCAATGCAAAGCTCTACCAATGTCTTCATTGCATCAACGTCCTTCTTCATTGCCATTAGCTGAAATGTCCCAACCCGAATATGACTTCTGGCAATACGACAGACAACGGCACCTGGCTCCTGCTCTTGTCGCATCACCAGCTGATTGGTTGACAATACCGCTAAACATCGAGTCGTTGGTACCCCCAGCGCATGCATTGCATGACTCATGATGTATTCTCTAATTGCAGGGCCAAGTGCGCACAACCCATCACCCCCTCGTGAGAAAACCGTCGCGCCAGAGCCCTTTAGGTGCATATCATAGGCGTCCCCCTGCGCTGTAACAAAAGAGGCTATCAAATGCGCACGGCCATCACCTAATTGCGGATTAAAGTGACCAAATTGGTGACCACAGTATGCCATTGCAACCGGCTCAATATTCTCAATCTTGGATACCCCAGCCAGATAACCTCGCAACTGCTGCTTATCTATATCCATACCCAATTCAGTCAGTAACTCTGCATTGGTTAGTATTAGCTGCGCCTGCTCAAACTGTTTAGGCTGTTGCGGCACCAGATAAATGTCACCCAATTCGGTATAACGGGAAAAAAAGCCACTCATGATGAAACTCCTACCACATTGTCTCCCACGCTATATGCAACAAGCTGACTTAATTTTTGCAACGAATAACCACTTTGTCTATGTAGCTCATTGAAGAAGCCTTGCGCAGCGCGCAATGACTTTAGGCTATGCAATCCACCAGAAATCACATCATGCGCTCTGAGATAAGCCTCAACATCACGGCTCAGAATAAATGTATCTTTACCAACGGCCCTCAATGCATAAGGGCCCGTATTTCCACCCAGTCGGCTCCCCAGCTTTTTCAATAAGAGCCACAATTCTATAATGTTGTCTTCCGGCCAGTCCGCTACGAACTTACTAAACTTGCCATGCTCCAGTGCCAGCTCATGGATCATCTGACAGTTATGAGCAACGCTCTGCACTTTTTTGTAATTACGTACTATACGTTCGTCTTGCGCGCGCTGCTCGTACATCTCAGGCGACATATATAGAAGCTTTTCTATCGAAAACTCCCAGAATACTTCGCGAAAACCTGGCCACTTGGCATTGATAACAGACCAGTAAAACCCACTTTGAAATATTTTTCTCGTAAACTCTTCTAACCAAACATCATCGGATAGCTGTGTCAGCTGTGCTTGTGACAACGGATCCTTGAGCAATGACTCCAGAACACCTTTCGAGCCTTTTCTCGCGCATGCTCGTTCATAAATATCTAAAAAACTTTCCACAACTTAGCCTTTTATTCTAATCATTTGGTTAATCGCTTTTATTGGCCTATTCGTTTTATTCAACAATAAGCGCTATAGTTTTGTTTAGCCCAGTTTTCAGAGCTTTGTCAGTGAAATACTTTATTATTGCTTTATTTTTTAGTCTCACTACCGCAGCCGAGACGGTACATATTACAACAGGTCAATGGCCACCATACGTAGACAGGCACCGTGAGGATCAGGGCTGTACCGCTCAGCTTATCCGAGATGCATTTGCTTTGCACGGGATCCGAGTCAGGTTTGTGTTTATGCCATGGCAGCGGGCCTATGAGGAAGGAAAAAAAGCTGAATTTATCGGTAGTGCTTACTGGTATTATAATGAAAAGCGGGCATCGGAGTACATTTACACCAGTTATCCTATTACCTCAGAGGTTTCTCACTTTTATCATCTTGATACTCTGGCATTCGAATTCAACTCTTATGCTGACCTCAAGCCATATCGATTACTTCTCAATAAAGGCCTGACTTATCCCGATAAGCTTCGCCAGGCAATCAAAGAACACGAAATTGAAGTGATGGAAGCAACTTATACCACCAAAAACTTACAATTCCTGCTGCGCCAACGCACAGACATTATTATTTTAGATGAGCAAACAGAAAGAGAATATTCCAAAGCTTTACCTGAATCTGACCTAAAGCGCCTGGTAAGGCAACCAAAACCCGCTTTCTTCAACCAAGGTTTTCTGCTGATAAATCAACATAGTGAGAAATACGCAAAAAAATACAACCAGTCAGTGAAACAGCTGATGTCTGACACCACTTATCAGGAAAAATATAAGACAAATTGCTCAGCGATTAACGACTATTAAAAGTTGTTTTTTGACATCGAGTAAAAAGCTCACTTTATCGAGTCAGGTTTTATCTTGATTGGAGTTTGATAATGATTGTCTCCTCTGAGTACGGTCCATGCTCACGGCGTGGTCTGTTAGTAGATTCCGGTATCAAGTGCGAAATGATGGTATTGGGGGCTTGTTTGGAATGGAAAAATAGTGATATTTCATCAGTAGTAGCTCTATGCAACAAAAGTGCAGGAGTATGTTTGATCAGGCGTATTGGTTGGTTTTCCTGCTGCGATCCAGGCTCCCCCGGCTTTATACCAATTTCACTTAATACCTGTTCTATTTGAAGGAGCAAATATGACGCTAACGGCGTTAAAAATTTCTCATTTAGAACAACTAAATAGCAAAATCTTTGCCTTGTTATCGACCCTATTTTCTCGCCTCAAAATAGAACACTTAATTAAACAAATTGGTATCATTGTGCTTCAGGGACTGGATAAATCTGACCAGTTAATTAGTCAAAATGGTATTATCCAGCTCTACCACACCTCCGTTGTCATTCCGCACTTGATGCGGCCACTGTTTAAACCTTTCTCTCGGTGCTGAGTGTGTCTGTTCCGGCGCATTTGTCATACGAGCGGTGTGGATTGCCAGCAGCTACAGCATTTACAGCTTCTTTAAATCACTCCATACGCAAAAAAGCCCGACTCTTTCGAATCGGGCTTTTTTTTATTAGGAGCTTGGCAATGTCCTACTTTCACATGGGTGAATTGCGACCGAAGCACCGCTTCGCAGCGCAATGAACGCGAGGCATGGACGCCGAGCCGGGAGCCCTCCACAGGGAAGTGTGTCCAAAGACTGCTAGATACCAGCTTCATGGATGAATAGACAACACCATTCTATCTACAGCTTCTTTAAATTACTCCAAACGCAAAAAAGCCCGACTCTTTCGAATCGGGCTTTCTTTTATTAGGAGCTTGGCAATGTCCTACTTTCACATGGGAAACCCCACACTATCATCGGCGCTATTTCGTTTCACTACTGAGTTCGGCATGGAGTCAGGTGGTTCCAAAACGCTATGGTTACCAAGCAAATTCTTTCGTGCAAATGGTTAATGACATCGCGTTGTGTGCGAGCATTTCATTTGCGCAAGGTGAACTGATTTCCGCAATACTGCTGCGGGTGTCACCTTACTTAAAATCTGGAAAAGCGTATTAAATTCTGTCGTCTACTTTATTTCTTAACTTCTAACAAACAAAACCACTTTGGCGTTGTATGGTTAAGCCTCACGGGTAATTAGTACGAGTTAGCTCAATGGCTCACACCACTTCCACATCTCGCCTATCAACGTTGTAGTCTTCAACGGCCCTTTAGTTAACTCTAAGTTAAAGTGAGAACTCATCTCGAGGCTCGCTTCCCGCTTAGATGCTTTCAGCGGTTATCGATTCCGAACGTAGCTACCGGGCAATGCCATTGGCATGACAACCCGAACACCAGCGGTTCGTCCACTCCGGTCCTCTCGTACTAGGAGCAGCCCCTCTCAATTCTCAAACGCCCACGGCAGATAGGGACCGAACTGTCTCACGACGTTCTAAACCCAGCTCGCGTACCACTTTAAATGGCGAACAGCCATACCCTTGGGACCGACTTCAGCCCCAGGATGTGATGAGCCGACATCGAGGTGCCAAACACCGCCGTCGATATGAACTCTTGGGCGGTATCAGCCTGTTATCCCCGGAGTACCTTTTATCCGTTGAGCGATGGCCCTTCCATTCAGAACCACCGGATCACTATGACCTACTTTCGTACCTGCTCGACGTGTCTGTCTCGCAGTTAAGCTGGCTTCTACCATTACACTAACCGTACGATGTCCGACCGTACTTAGCCAACCTTCGTGCTCCTCCGTTACTCTTTGGGAGGAGACCGCCCCAGTCAAACTACCCACCAGGCACTGTCCTCAACCCCGATTAGGGGCCTAAGTTAGAACATCAACACTACAAGGGTGGTATTTCAAGGTCGGCTCCACGTGCACTAGCGTGCGCGCTTCAAAGCCTCCCACCTATCCTACACATGTAGGGTCAATGTTCAGTGCCAAGCTGTAGTAAAGGTTCACGGGGTCTTTCCGTCTAGCCGCGGGTACACAGCATCTTCACTGCGATTTCAATTTCACTGAGTCTCGGGTGGAGACAGCGTGGCCATGGTTACACCATTCGTGCAGGTCGGAACTTACCCGACAAGGAATTTCGCTACCTTAGGACCGTTATAGTTACGGCCGCCGTTTACCGGGGCTTCGATCAAGAGCTTCGTCCGAAGACTAACCCCATCAATTAACCTTCCGGCACCGGGCAGGTGTCACACCGTATACGTCATCTTACGATTTTGCACAGTGCTGTGTTTTTAATAAACAGTCCCAGCCACCTGGTCACTGCGGCTCTCGTCTGCTTACGGAGCAAGTCCTTCACAAACAAGAGCGTACCTTCTCCCGAAGTTACGGTACAATTTTGCCTAGTTCCTTCACCCGAGTTCTCTCAAGCGCCTTAGTATTCTCTACCTGACCACCTGTGTCGGTTTAGGGTACGATTCGATATAAACTGAAGCTTAGAGGCTTTTCCTGGAAGTAGGGCATCAACAACTTCACTACCGTAGTAGCTCGTCTCGACTCTCAGCCTTAGCGACCCGG
The DNA here is from genome assembly GCF_004014715.1 of Pseudoalteromonas sp. R3. Lineage (NCBI taxonomy): Bacteria > Pseudomonadati > Pseudomonadota > Gammaproteobacteria > Alteromonadales > Pseudoalteromonadaceae > Pseudoalteromonas > Pseudoalteromonas sp. R3. The sequence goes on along the minus strand of NZ_CP034835.1, from coordinate 154,550 downwards.
ATTTTCCTAAGTCACCAGCCTACAGCCTTTCACATGGACAACCAACGCCATGCTTGCCTAGCCTGCTCCGTCCCCCCATCGCATTTATACCAAGTACGGGAATATTAACCCGTTTCCCATCGACTACGCTCTTCAGCCTCGCCTTAGGGGTCGACTCACCCTACCCTGATTAACATGGGATAGGAACCCTTGGTCTTCCGGCGTGCGGGTTTTTCACCCGCATTATCGTTACTCATGTCAGCATTCGCACTTCTGATACGTCCAGCAAACCTTACAGTTCACCTTCAGCCGCTTACAGAACGCTCCCCTACCCCGCGAACATAAGTTCGCAGCCGTAGCTTCGGTGGTATGTTTAGCCCCGTTACATCTTCCGCGCAGGCCGACTCGACTAGTGAGCTATTACGCTTTCTTTAAAGGATGGCTGCTTCTAAGCCAACCTCCTAGCTGTTTTAGCCTTCCCACATCGTTTCCCACTTAACATACACTTTGGGACCTTAGCTGACGGTCTGGGTTGTTTCCCTCTCCACGATGGACGTTAGCACCCACCGTGTGTCTCCCGGATAGTACTTTACGGTATTCGGAGTTTGCAAAGGGTTGGTAAGTCGGGATGACCCCCTAGCCTTAACAGTGCTCTACCCCCGTAAGTATTCGTCCGAGGCTCTACCTAAATAGATTTCGGGGAGAACCAGCTATCTCCCGGTTTGATTAGCCTTTCACTCCTAGCCACAGGTCATCCCCTAACTTTTCAACGTTAGTGGGTTCGGTCCTCCAGTCAGTGTTACCTGACCTTCAACCTGCCCATGGCTAGATCACCGGGTTTCGGGTCTATACCCTGCAACTTAAGCGCCCAGTTAAGACTCGCTTTCGCTACGGCTCCCCTAAATGGTTAACCTTGCTACAGAATATAAGTCGCTGACCCATTATACAAAAGGTACGCAGTCACCCTCGAAGGGCTCCTACTGCTTGTACGTACACGGTTTCAGGTTCTATTTCACTCCCCTCACAGGGGTTCTTTTCGCCTTTCCCTCACGGTACTGGTTCACTATCGGTCAGTTGGGAGTATTTAGCCTTGGAGGATGGTCCCCCCATATTCAGTCAAAGTTTCACGTGCTCCGACCTACTCGATTTCACTTTAAATAAGTTGTCGTGTACGGGACTGTCACCCTGTATCGTCATACTTTCCAGAATGTTCCACTAACTACATTAAAGCTTAAGGGCTAATCCGATTTCGCTCGCCGCTACTTTCGGAATCTCGGTTGATTTCTTTTCCTACGGGTACTTAGATGTTTCAGTTCTCCGCGTTCGCTTCGTTAACCTATGTATTCAGTTAACGATGACCCAAAGGGCCGGGTTTCCCCATTCGGAAATCCTAGTCTCAAGCGCCTCTTACTGGCTTGACTAGGCTTATCGCAAGTTAGTACGTCCTTCATCGCCTCCAACTGCCAAGGCATCCACCGTGTACGCTTAGTCACTTAACCATACAACCCAAAATAGTTTTGAATTGTACTGCTAAAGACAGTTTTAACTTCGCCAGAAGTTAAGTAATACTAAAGTAGACGCTAATAAATTCTTGCGAATTTATCGGCATTTTTCTTTCGAAAACTCTATAGAACAACAATTTTCATTGTCATTCCGAGAATTTAATATCAGCTTTCCAAATTTTTAAAGAGCAAGAGAATTACTTCTCAGAGTTAAAAACTCTCAGCTTCTTATTTAAAGTCACTGCCTTAAGAGTGTTTATCTATGAGGAGTAGGTAGTAAAGTGGTGGAGCTAAGCAGGATCGAACTGCTGACCTCCTGCGTGCAAGGCAGGCGCTCTCCCAGCTGAGCTATAGCCCCACATTACTAGGATAACATTGTTCTGAACCAAGCTTCTTTTCGAGGCCAGGCATTAAGTGAGGACGTTTAGTGTTTTCTAAACGACGAGCTTAATAACGCAGCATCGGGAAGAAGTGGTGGGTCTGAGTAGACTTGAACTACCGACCTCACGCTTATCAGGCGTGCGCTCTAACCAGCTGAGCTACAGACCCAAACAATGTTTGTGTTCTCTAATTCTAATCAACAATCATCTGTGTGGACACTTCGAACAAATCAGTTCTAAGTCGATAAGGAGGTGATCCAGCCCCAGGTTCCCCTAGGGCTACCTTGTTACGACTTCACCCCAGTCATGAATCACTCCGTGGTGAACGCCCTCCCGAAGGTTAAGCTATCCACTTCTGGAGCAACCCACTCCCATGGTGTGACGGGCGGTGTGTACAAGGCCCGGGAACGTATTCACCGCGGCATTCTGATCCGCGATTACTAGCGATTCCGACTTCATGGAGTCGAGTTGCAGACTCCAATCCGGACTACGACATACTTTAAGTGATTCGCTTACTATCGCTAGTTCGCAGCACTCTGTATATGCCATTGTAGCACGTGTGTAGCCCTACACGTAAGGGCCATGATGACTTGACGTCGTCCCCACCTTCCTCCGGTTTATCACCGGCAGTCTCCTTAGAGTTCCCGACCGAATCGCTGGCAACTAAGGATAAGGGTTGCGCTCGTTGCGGGACTTAACCCAACATCTCACAACACGAGCTGACGACAGCCATGCAGCACCTGTATCAGAGTTCCCGAAGGCACCAAACCATCTCTGGTAAGTTCTCTGTATGTCAAGTGTAGGTAAGGTTCTTCGCGTTGCATCGAATTAAACCACATGCTCCACCGCTTGTGCGGGCCCCCGTCAATTCATTTGAGTTTTAACCTTGCGGCCGTACTCCCCAGGCGGTCTACTTAATGCGTTAGCTTTGGAAAAGTTGTCCGAAGACCCCAGCTCCTAGTAGACATCGTTTACGGCGTGGACTACCAGGGTATCTAATCCTGTTTGCTCCCCACGCTTTCGTACATGAGCGTCAGTGTTGACCCAGGTGGCTGCCTTCGCCATCGGTATTCCTTCAGATCTCTACGCATTTCACCGCTACACCTGAAATTCTACCACCCTCTATCACACTCTAGTTTGCCAGTTCGAAATGCAGTTCCCAGGTTAAGCCCGGGGCTTTCACATCTCGCTTAACAAACCGCCTGCGTACGCTTTACGCCCAGTAATTCCGATTAACGCTCGCACCCTCCGTATTACCGCGGCTGCTGGCACGGAGTTAGCCGGTGCTTCTTCTGTCAGTAACGTCACAGCTAGCAGGTATTAACTACTAACCTTTCCTCCTGACTGAAAGTGCTTTACAACCCGAAGGCCTTCTTCACACACGCGGCATGGCTGCATCAGGCTTGCGCCCATTGTGCAATATTCCCCACTGCTGCCTCCCGTAGGAGTCTGGACCGTGTCTCAGTTCCAGTGTGGCTGATCATCCTCTCAAACCAGCTAGGGATCGTCGCCTTGGTGAGCCGTTACCTCACCAACTAGCTAATCCCACTTGGGCCAATCTAAAGGCGAGAGCCGAAGCCCCCTTTGGTCCGTAGACATTATGCGGTATTAGCCATCGTTTCCAATGGTTGTCCCCCACCTAAAGGCATGTTCCCAAGCATTACTCACCCGTCCGCCGCTCGTCATCTTCTAGCAAGCTAGAAATGTTACCGCTCGACTTGCATGTGTTAGGCCTGCCGCCAGCGTTCAATCTGAGCCATGATCAAACTCTTCAATTAAAAGTTTTTTGAAACCGAAGTTTCGTGCTCAATGAATTCTGTATAAATTGACTATGTTAGTCACTCATAAGAAATTGAGACTCTAAATTTTTGTGCGTCATCTAGCGAACTAGAATCTGCTGTTAGAACTCAACCTGTACGAGTGCCCACACAGATGATTGCTTCATATTTTTAAAGAACTGTGCGACTTAATGTCGCTGCGCTGTTAGCGCTGAGGGTTGTGCATTCTAATCACTTCCCATTTTATGTCAACACTTAATTTTGATTTTTCTTTCAAAACATTCAAACCTAAGTTTTATTTGACTCCCAACTCGTTGACTCGTTGCTTTTCAGCGTTGTGCCCCGTGTCGGTGGATGCGCATTATAGGGAAATCAAAACTCAGCGCAACCCCTTTTCTGAAGAAAAGTGAGAAAAACAGTGCGTTCGGACAAAATACAACCAAAACACCTATTTTTAGACATTTATTAAACAAAAAGAGCGCTAATCGCGCTCAATTTTCAGTATCCACCCTGCTTTTTCCTGATACCCAGCTTCTAACTCCAATTCGCTGCGCATTAAAGGGTGCTCATGCAACCAATCATCTGGCAATGTTAGAGTTAGTGTCTCTGGCTCAGTTGCGGTAATGTACAGATCAGGCAAAACATCATCTTGACGGCGCATAGATAAAATCACCGCAACCCGAAGTATCCTGACCAGCAATTCAATGAAGCCTTGATGATTACCAAACTGAATGAAAGATTGTTCTTCGACATCGAGCCTATGGTTACCCACCAAAGTGACCACCATCTGCTTTTGAGAACGGGAATACCCTGGCATGCCAGTGTGCTTCAATATATAGGCGCTGTGCTGATGATAAGACTTGTAGTCAATGACTAAACCAATCTCATGCATTGACGCTGCAGCGCTTAGCAAGCCACATGCACTTTGAAAGTCAAACTGCATGGGCGCTTCTAATTGTTGAAGTAAAATTTTGCATATATCAAACACTCGCGTCGCTTGTCCTGTATCGACGTGATATCGGGACATAAAACCATCAAGTGTCCGTTTACGAATGTCAGCCTGATTCAGCTGGTCTATCATGCTGTACAGGATACCTTCACGTAAGGCACCGCCCGCCAGGCCCATTCGTTCAATCTGCAAAGCCTCAAACAAAGCAATTAATATGGCAAGCCCAGAGACAAATACCAAACGGCGTTCTTCACTTAACCCAGGTAACTCAAGTTGCTCTATACTTTCGAACTGGATTGCCTGTTCACGAATTGCCTGGAGCTTATCCAGAGTCAGCATTTCGTCTAAGCCGAGCGCCGCAAAAATCTCCTGGATAGCCTGAACCGTGCCGGATGCGCCTATAGCAAGCTCCCAGCCAGAAGTTTTGTATTGAGCGGCATAAGGAGCAACAACTTTGTGGGCAGCTGCCGTTGCAGCGGCAAAATTGCTTTCACTAAGCGCACCATCTGAGAAATAGCGTTCCAAGTAGGTAACGCAGCCCATATTTAGACTATGATAAAGCTGAGCATCAAAGCCTTGTCCAATGACTATTTCAGTGCTCGCCCCACCTATGTCGACGACAAGCTGTCGCCCCTGACAGGCAGAAGTATGTGCTACACCTTTATAAATAGAGCGGGCTTCTTCTTCCCCACTAATGATAGAAATAGAATGACCAAGAATTTGTTCAGCTTTTTGCTTAAATACATTGGCATTCGTTGCCAGGCGCAAGGTCGCAGTAGCCACAATACGTATGTTGTCAGCCGGAATATCCTGGAGCCTTTCAGCGAATAAAGATAAGCACTCCAGACCCCTCTGCATTGCTTCTTCACTCAGCAAATTTTGCTCATCCAGACCTGCAGCCAGCCGAACTTTACGTTTGACGCGCCCGATTGTATGTACGCCACCTGCCATATGCTTTGCAATTAACATATGGAAGCTGTTTGATCCTAAATCAATCACCGCATACACATTTTCATGTGGGGATCTCTGAACCACGCTTACTAACCTCTATCTACTTCTACCAAAACGTCCAATTAATTACGCGGACGCGGTTTTTGGTAACTACCTTGTCGACGGTTACTACCATTGCGATTGCCGCGCTGACCGGATGGATTTCTGCGCCTTTGCTGTCTGGCTGGCGCTTTGATGTCATCTAGTAGTGCCGACTTATCATAGTGAGAAACCGGAATTGCATGGTCAATGTATTCTTCAATCTCATGTAAGTTATATGCATACTGCTCACAGGCAAAGCTAATTGCATGCCCTGATGCACCAGCTCGACCAGTACGACCGATACGATGCACGTAATCCTCGCAATCGTCTGGCAGATCAAAATTGAGTACATGACTCACTTCAGGGATGTGCAAACCACGTGCAGCAACATCCGTTGCAACCAGCAGATCCAGTTCGCCTTTAGTGAACTTAGACAGAATCGACAAACGCTTTTTCTGATTAACGTCACCGGTTAATAGTCCAACTCGATGCCCGTCATTTTTTAGCCATTCATAGACGTTTTCACAACTGTGCTTGGTATTGGCAAATACAATGGCCTTGTCTGGCCACTCTTCCTCAATCAGAGTGAGCAGTAAAGGAATTTTGTCCTCTTGGGAAGGATGAAATAGCTCCTCTTGGATCCTTTTTCCTGTTTTGACATCTGGCTCTATCTGAACATGAATCGGGTTATGCATGTGCTCAAATGCCAGCTCCTGGACACGATAAGACAAGGTTGCAGAAAATAGCAGGTTAAGCCTTTGCTGCGTATCAGGCATACGATTAAACAAGTACCGAATATCTTTGATGAAGCCCAAATCAAACATGCGATCCGCTTCATCCAGTACAACAACTTCAATGTTATTAAGGTTATAGGCACCTTGTTTATAGAAATCGATCAGGCGACCGGTCGTGCCGATTAGGATATCCACCCCTTTTTCTAACTGCGACCGTTGTTTTTCGTATTCTTCGCCACCATATACTAAGCCAAGCTTTAACCCACACGCCGGCGCCAATATTTGTGCGTCTTTGTGGATTTGGATCGCAAGCTCTCGTGTCGGTGCCATGATCAACGCACGTGGCTGACCGGCAACCTGAGCGTCAGATTGGCTTTGCAACAGTCTGTGACAAGTCGCAGTTAAAAACGCGAGCGTTTTACCTGTACCTGTTTGCGCCTGACCGGCAATGTCTCGACCCTCACTGATGTAGGGCATGCACTTTGCTTGGATTGGCGTACAGTATTCGAAGCCACTCGCTGTCAAACCGGCGACCACTTCCGGTGCTAAAGCAAAGTCGATAAATTTTTTATTGGTCAAATGTGTCTTAGTCATAGCAATTAAGCATAACGTTTAAACTTGCAATAAGAAACAAGAGTGTTTAAATACGCATTAAATAATTGACCTAATTCTAACGGAGAGCGCAATGAGCGACAAAATTATTCAATTAACTGATGACAGCTTCGAAGCAGACGTGCTTAAGTCGGATACCCCTGTACTGGTAGATTTCTGGGCTGAATGGTGTGGTCCATGTAAAATGATTGCACCTATCCTAGACGAAATTGCAGACGAGTTCGAAGGTCGCGCAACTGTAGCTAAGCTTAACATCGACCAAAACTCACTAACACCACCTAAGTTCGGTATCCGTGGTATCCCAACTCTGCTACTGTTCAAAGACGGTGCGGTTGCAGCCACTAAAGTTGGTGCGTTGTCAAAAACACAACTGATCGAGTTCCTTGAGAACAACATCTAACTGATAACTTATCTTTGGCGTCAGCTCACGCTGGTAGCCAATAAGTCACAGTCTGAATGTGTCAGGTAGCGCTGTATCGGCCCTACCTGATTAAATTTGTATAAAGACTGGACGACTGCTCCCCTAGCTGCTAACTTATAGAGCCACTAACCTTAAGCAATTTCAATTCAATCCCTCGTACCACGAGAGAACAACTTTTAAATAAAGAACCCACCAATATGCATTTACGCGAACTGAAAGACAAGTCAATCAATGAGCTTGTAAAACTTGCCGAGTCTATGGGGCTCGAGAACGTTGCCCGTCTAAGAAAACAAGACATCATCTTCGCCATCTTAAAAGCGCACGCTAAAAGCGGCGAAAACATTTATGGCGGCGGCGTGCTGGAAATTCTTCAGGATGGCTTCGGCTTTTTACGCTCATCGGAAGCCTCCTACCTGGCAGGCCCGGATGACATTTATGTTTCGCCCAGCCAGATCAGACGTTTTAGCCTGCGCACAGGCGACAGCATCAGCGGTCTGATCCGCCCACCAAAAGATGGTGAGCGTTACTTTGCGCTGCTGAAAGTAAACGAAGTTAACTTCGATAAGCCAGAAAACTCCAGAACTAAGATCCTGTTCGAGAACCTGACACCAATTCACGCCAACGAACGTATGGTGATGGAACGTGGTAACGGCAGTACAGAAGACATCACTGCGCGTGTTCTGGACCTGGCTTCTCCAATCGGTAAAGGTCAACGTGCACTGATTGTTGCACCACCTAAAGCCGGTAAGACCATGTTGCTACAAAATATTGCTCAATCTATTTCTTACAACAACCCAGACGCAACCCTGATGGTACTGCTGATCGACGAGCGTCCGGAAGAAGTAACTGAGATGCAACGCCTGGTACAAGGTGAAGTTGTCGCCTCAACCTTCGATGAGCCAGCAAGCCGCCATGTTCAGGTAGCTGAAATGGTTATTGAGAAGGCGAAACGACTGGTCGAGCACAAAAAAGACGTTATCATCCTGTTAGACTCTATCACGCGTCTTGCACGTGCCTACAACACTGTGATCCCATCATCAGGTAAAGTACTGACGGGTGGTGTTGATGCCAATGCACTGCATAAGCCAAAACGTTTCTTCGGTGCTGCACGTAATGTTGAAGAAGGTGGCAGTCTGACCATCATCGCAACAGCCCTGATTGACACGGGTTCTAAGATGGACGAGGTCATTTACGAAGAGTTTAAGGGTACCGGTAACATGGAACTGCACTTAAACCGTAAGATTGCTGAAAAGCGTGTCTTCCCGGCCATCGACTTCAACCGCTCAGGTACACGTCGTGAAGAGCTGCTCACTAAGCCGGACGAACTACAAAAGATGTGGATTTTACGTAAAATCGTCCATGAAATGAGTGAAATCGATGCAATGGAATTCCTCATCGATAAGTTGTCTATGTGCAAAACAAACAACGAGTTCTTTGACTCAATGAAGCGTAAGTAATTATTCACGCTAGAAAAGAAGCCTGCTTATGCAGGCTTTTTTTATGCGCTCTTTGCTTGGAACTCTCTGGGGGGTGTTCTATATATTAAAGGATATGCAAAAGACATTTGAACGCAAATAAGGACACGATCCTTATCCTGCAAGTCTGATAAAGGAACCCATACCCATGCGTTTAGTAGCCAGTGCCATGGCCGTGACGACAGTGAACATAGCCGCCGTGCTGGTCTGTACTGCCATCTTTTCCCTCCCTCTTACTGTGACTGCCACTTTAATCATTATGATGCTGATTGCGTCTGTGCTGATCACCGTATGGTTAGATAAAAAACAAGAAAAGGGGGCCTATTTACAAAGCTTTGTCAGCGCACTACATCACCAGGACACCATAGACCTCACCTTTCGCTTTGACGAACAAGACAAAACTCTGCCCAAGGCTTGCCTGGCCATTAATGCCAGTATGGCCATGATGGAACACATTATTGGCGAAGTCTATGCGTCTTCTTCCCGTCTGACCCCGATGGCCGATAGCCTGCGCGATACCTATGCCTCAATGACACAAAAAGCCACCATCCAGCATGCGCACGGCGCGGATCTCGCCACGGCCATCAACCATATGCTGACGGTATCTAGAGAACTGGATGACAGCCTGGAGAAAATTTACAGCTCTGTCGAAAACGCCACGCAGGCGGTCAAGAAAACCCGTATTGATACTGACCGGAGCCAACAAAGCCTGATGACGCTGGCAACAAATATTCAGGCCACCAGTGAACAAATAGCGGCACTGAAAGCTGACAGCGACGCCATTAGTTCCGTTATTGATGTGATCAATGCCATCGCTGATCAAACTAACTTACTGGCCCTGAATGCCGCTATTGAGGCGGCCCGAGCAGGTGAGCAAGGCCGAGGCTTTGCAGTGGTCGCGGACGAAGTACGCAGCCTGGCCGCACGCACCAGTCAGTCAACGCAGGAAGTGCGGACCATGGTCAATAAAATTCAGGCAGGCACAGACAGTGCCCATGCGCTGATGCTCACCGCACTGGAAGAAACCGATAAAACGGTCAGTTTATCAGAAGCCTCCACCAAAGAGGTCGACCAGATAGAAGGCGCCATGATTGAAATTAATGCGATGTCGCACAGTATTCACGATCAGGTAAGCCGGCAAAAGGCAGTCTCAGACGAAGCACAGTCAAGCATCGAGTCTATGGTTGAACTCAATTCAGATGCGCTATCCGCCTCTAAGATCCAGGCCGTATCAAGCAGCGATCTGATTAACCTGGCCGCAAGCATTCATGAAAAGCTGTCAATTTTTACAGCCCAGCGACCCGAGTTGGACATGTCCCACCGCACCGATACCAGTCGCTATAACTATGACGCAGAGAAGACCGTGGTGTCGAAGCCTGACCACACTAAACAGCCTGACCAGCACAGTGAATTAGGTGACATCGAGTTGTTCTGAATAACTGCACACCTTGAGTTCATCACACAAGATCAGAAACAAGTCCTGATACAGTGCAGTTTGTTGGTGCTTCAGCGCAGCTTCAAATTGCGAGGCGACATCGGCGATATGTACAAACTCAAACATGCTCGCTGCACCATTCAATTTGTGGCAATGATGCTGCAGGGCTTGCCAGTCCTGCTCCTGCCACAGATCAATCAGCTTATAGCGCTCTTGTTCCAACGTTTGTGCAAAGCTCTGTTTGAGATCACTCATATCGATCGACAGATCCAGTGGCTGTGATGCATTGATACGCTGCAAAGACTGGGCAAGTGTCTGATACAATAAATCGCTGTTAATTGGCTTGCTGAGGTGACCACTGAAGCCCTGTGCCAGATAACCTTTAATCTCATGCTCCATCACATTGGCCGTCAGTGCATACACTTCTCCTTCAAAACCGGCCTGACGTATCAGTTTCAGTGCCTCCAGACCATCCATTTCAGGCATCTGAATATCCATCAATACGACGTCCGGATAGGTGCTGAGACAGCGCTCTACCGCTTCTCGCCCATTACCTACAGTATCAACCTCAAGCCCCATCTTTTCTAGCAAGCGGGAGATCAGGGCACGATTATCATCATGATCCTCAGCCAGCAACACAGTGCCTGATAAATTCACATCTGACGCCAGAGGCTGCAGGTGCGATACTTTTTCAACGTTATCAGGCTGGCTGGCGTGGCTCAACCGGGCACAGGGCACACTCAATTTAAACTGACTTCCCCTGTCAACCTCACTATAAACAGAGATCTCTCCCCCCATCATTTTAGCCAAATGCTGCGACAGGCTAAGCCCTAATCCGGAACCGCCAAACCGACGCGTTATACTATTGTCTCCCTGCTGGAAACACTCGAAAATCCGGGCAACTTGAGGCTCCGACATGCCAATACCGCTGTCTCGAACAATAAATAACACACCGTCCTCATGCTGTCTGATGATCAGCTCGACCTGTCCTTCATGCGTAAACTTCACTGCGTTACTGAGCAGGTTGATCAGAATTTGCTTCAGGCGCACATAATCGAGCCGCACTAAATAGGGAGTGGGTAAGTCATTCTCGACCAGTAACGCAAGCGATTTCTCCATACAAGGACGTTGAAACATATCACTGACATCGGCAAGTAAACTCTCAATGGTAAATTCGGTGTACTCCAGCTCCAGCCTCTGCGCTTCAATCTTGCTCAGGTCAAGTACATCACTAATCAGGTCTTTCAAGTGATTCCCTTGCCTTGTCACCACCCCTAACGATGAGAGTAAATGAGGATCATGAGCATAGTCCTGCTGCAGACTTTCCGCATGGCCTAATATAGCGGTCAAGGGGGTACGAATTTCATGGCTGATATTAGCCAGAAACTGGCTCTTTATCTGATTTGCATTACGTAACTCATCGGCAGTCTGCTGCAACTGCGCCGTTCTCTGGGCTACTTTTTTACTGAGTTCAATTTTTGCGCGCCGCTCCGTCGCACGATGATAAAATGCAAAGACAGAAATCAGCGCCAGGCACAAGATTAAGCCACTCATCCATAACAGTTGATTTTGCTGCTCATCCTGGAGTTTTTGCAACTCCTGCGCCTGCTTCATTTTTGCCAGCTCCTGACTTAGCTGACTTTCTTCAAATTTACTTTGATATTTATTCAGGCGAGTGATCAAACCTTCGTTCAGTAGGGAAAACTGCAGATCCCGATAATAGTCGAGAGCTTCTGCCGCCGCCTGCATATTACCTTTAGCAGCCTGAACCAGGGCCAGTAAATGCAAAAACTCTCGCTCTCTGAGCCGGTCACCTAGTTTACGTGTTAAGGTTAGACCCTGATCGATACTGGCCTCTGCGGCATCTATTTCTCCACGCATCAATTGCAGCCTGGCTGTCGGGTGCAAGGCATGCATTACGCCAGCCTGATTATCGGCTTTCTCCGCATAATACATAGCAAAATTGACTTCCTGCTCAGCAGATGTGTAATCCCTGGTCAATAAACTTAACTTAGCCATATTGACGTACTCAAACGCCAGATGCCGTGTATTGTTGATACTATGATAGTAATCAACCGCCGCTTTAACAGCGGTACGCGCCAGCTCTGGCCGGTTTGATTCTGTATAAATGACCCCAAGGTTTCCTTGCGACAGTGCTACGCCATACTCATCACCCAGCCGCTCGAACAGCGTTATGGCGCGTTTGAGTAACTCCTCAGCTTTGTTGTAACGAAATTGGCGAATGTACACGCCGGCAAGATTCAACAACATATCAGCTCTGTCTTGCTCATTGCCATGTTGTTCGTACAACATATAAGCTGCCAGGTAGTGTTCCAGCGAGGCTTCCAGGTCATGGATCTGGATAAAAGACATGCCCAGATTATTGTGGATGTCGGCCCGCTCAATGGGTTTACCCCTTTGCTCAGCAACCACTAAGGCCTGTTGGTAGTCGATGACCGACGCCGAATAGTCCCCCTGATAAAAAGCACTAATCCCCTGCATTTTAAATGCATGGTATAAACTGTCTGACAGCCCGGTTTCACGGCTCAAGCCCTCAAGCTGTTCAAAGTAACGTATGGCCATCTCATAGCGCGTGCTCTCTAGCGCGATCTTACCGATAGTTTTGAGTGTACTTGCCCTTTGCTCTGGCGTTAATTCTGAAAGCTGCAGTAAACGCTCCGCACCCAGCATCTGTTCTTGCCAGTCTGTCATGTCTGACAACGCATTAATTTGCTGCGTGATAGCAGGCGCAGAAACAGAGGCGTCGGCATTAACTCTGAGTGACCATACTCCGGTCAATAACACAGCCGCTATAGCCCAAGCCCAGTTAAACCCCTTTATCATCCCTGTCTGCCCCGTATTACTTGCAATAGACGTGTCAAAAAATAAGAATTGAACAAAGAAGATACACCATGTTTACAGGCGGAACAATGTTGAACCCCCTCCTTGATGCCACTTTTAGGATAATCACCCGTGAGCGCGCAACGCAATTACATCGACTGGCTAGCGCCTTGGACAAAGAAATGGGGTTCCCACGGTTGGACGATGACCCTGACAAAGCGCTTTTTAAGCGTAACTTTTTGCTGATGAATGCACTCTATCAACTACAGCAAGAGTTTGCTGAGCGAGGATATTATTTGCAGGTTGAGGCCATGGACATCCGCCTGTTTGAGCAGCAAGCACGCGCCACATTGCAAAACCAAGATCCTCTCAGGAACTATTATTTAGATTGGCGCAACTATGACGCCAGTAAAGACGAGGTCACCGCGCTGCTGACTCAATTCTGGCAACGCTACATGAAGATGCCTGAGACGGGGGCCGAGCAGCCCGTTGAGCTCATCAAGAAGTGGCAACTGCCATGCCCGTATTCCAAGCGCCAGCTTAGCAAACGCTGGCGCACACTGGCATTTGCAGCTCACCCAGATCAACAAGGGGAACAAACCTTGTTCCAACAACTTCAAGAGGAGTATGAGCTACTAAAATGCTATGCAGAAGCAGATGAATAATATCAACCCCGATGATTAATATGAATGCGGATGGATATAGCTACAGACTCATCCGCTTGGCTTTAAATTTACGCCCCTTAAGCTTGCTCTCCTGTAACTTTCTGAGCGCGGGTTTGACTCCTTCTCTGGCCACAGCAACAAACGCCTGATGATCCAGTAAATCGATGTTACCAATCAGACTGGCACCGATCCCCTGCTCTGAGGTCAGACAACCGACAATGTCGCCAGCGCGAAGCTTGTCTTTTTTCCCCCCATCCACTTGTAAAGTAACCATCGGGGGCTTGAAGACGGGCTTGTCGAGCAGACTCAAAGGTGGCGGCGCTGCTGGCTCAAACGCCTGTTCATAGATCTCACTCAGTTTAGCGACTTTAAATGCTTCATTTTCACCGTACAAAGAGCAGGCAAGCCCTTTTTTACCACCCCGCCCGGTGCGACCGACCCTGTGTACATGAGTTTGCGGATCCAGTGCCATGTGGTAATTAACCACCATATCGACATCATCAATGTCCAGGCCCCGTGCTGCAACATCCGTAGCAACCAGCACTGATGCACTTTTATTGGCAAAGCGGATCAATGCGCGAACCCGCTCAGCCTGATCCAGGTCGCCATGCAAGGTGACCACATTCACGCCACTACTTTTGAGCTCACTATATAACTTCTTCGTTTCGACTTTGGTGTTACAAAATGCAATGCAGCTAACTGGCTTGTAATGCTGCAACAACAGGCGCAGTGTGTTGAATCTCAGTTTGTTATTTTTAAGCGCAAAAAATTGCTGTTTAATTTGCCGATTGAGGGTTTCTTCCTCCCCCTTAACCATCACAGGCTCACGCATAAACTGTTGGGTCAGCGCCTCAATATCTTTCTGATAGGTGGCACTGAACATCAATGTCTGACGCTCTGGAGGCAGATAAATGGCGATGTTTTCCAGCGCTTCAATAAAGCCCATAGCCAGCATTTGATCGGCTTCATCCAAAACCCAGGTCTGCACTTGAGTCAAATCGAGTGTGCCTTTATACAGATGCTCTTCAATCCGTCCGGGGGTACCAACCACAACGTGCGCCCCATGCTCCAGTGAGCTGACCTGCGGGCCTATAGGCTCACCACCACACACTGTCAGCACCTTGATGTTTTGCATGCCACGCGCCAGCTTGCGGATCTCCGTGGCCACCTGGTGTGCCAACTCTCTGGTAGGTGCCATTACCAGGCTCTGGATCACCTGATCTTCAGCCACCAGCTTGTTTAATAAACCAAGACTAAATGCCAGGGTTTTACCCGATCCGGTCTTTGCCTGAGCGATTACGTCCTGCAGGGCAATAATGGCAGGTAATGCCTGCGCCTGAATCGGTGTCATGGTGGTAAAACCGGCTTGCTGTAAGCCACTTTGGAGATGCCGGGCCAACGGCACTTGATTAAACGATTGGGTCACACTATTACCTCGGAGAAACTCAATTTGCCAAGTTTAGCAAATCCCGCATAGCGCCGTCACTTCAGTCAGTAAAAACGCCCGTTCACCCCGAAAAAGTTTAATTTAACACCATTTGTTGCGACAATCTTAAGCGATTTAAATTACCAAGGGTTACTATGGTTCAGATGATACGCTTTATGCCTTTTAGCGGGCTAACCAGCGCCGCCAGACACTGGCTGTTACCACTGTGTGCACTAACCGCCAGTGCGGTTGTTCAGGCACAGGAATTCACGCAAACACAACTCGAAGAAGTCGCCAAAGTACGTACACTGGCGAGCAAGAGTGATTTGAGCTGGCAATTACTGGAGTCGCTGACGACAGAAGTAGGTCCACGCCTGCCAGGCACAGAAAATGATAAGCTGACGGTGGCCTGGGCTGAGAAACAGTTTAAACGTCTGGGTTTTGACAAGGTCTGGCTGGAAGCCGCGACTTTTCCTGAATGGCGCCGCTATCACGAGTCGGCGAAACTGCTTACACCGAGTGAACAGCCTCTGCACATCACTGCACTGGGCAATAGCGTCAGCACCCCTCAACAGGGCCTGAGTGGTGAAGTCGTGTTGTTTGAAACCTTTGATGAACTAAAAGCTGCACCAGCGGGTAGCCTGAAAGGCAAAATTGCTTTCATCAACTATAAAATGAATCGAGATATCGATGGCAACGGCTACGGTCCGGCAGTCCAGGCTCGCAATAAAGGGGCCGTTGAAGCGGCAAAGAAGGGGGCCATCGCTTATATGATGCGCTCTGTCAGTACTGCTCATCATCGTTTTGCGCACACCGGTGGCAGCCACTATGACCAGCAGGTCACTAAAATCCCGGCAACCGCCATTGCAAACCCAGACGCCGATCAAATTGCGCGTCTGTTCAAGCATGGTCACACTCCCAGAGTCGAAATCAATATTCAGACCGAAGATCTCGGCGAAGGTACCAGTTTTAATGTGATTGGTGAAATCACCGGTTCAGAGTTTCCTGACCAATACGTTTTACTTGGCAGCCACCATGACTCCTGGGACCTTGGAACAGGTGCTCTGGACGATGGTGCAGGCATGGCGCTGACCATGGCCGCGGCCAAACACATCGCCGCAGTGACTCGACCCAAACGCAGCATCCGGGTCGTCCTGTTTGCCGCCGAAGAATTGGGATTATGGGGTGCCAAAGCGTACTTCAAACGTCATGAAGACAAACTGGCGCAAATTGTTGCCGCCGCTGAATCTGACTTTGGTGCGGATGTGGTGTATGCATTCGAGTCCAAAGTGAATGCCGCTTCTCTGCCGCTGGTTCGCGCCATTGCTGAGCAGTTAAAACCTTTGGGTATTACCTACATTGGTGCCAATCGTGCGCGAGGAGGTCCGGATCTGATCCCGTTAAATAGCCTGACATCTGCACCGATTTTCGATCTGCACCAGGATGGTACCGATTATTTTGACTACCATCACACCGCAGACGACACGCTGGATAAAGTCGATCCCGCCAAGTTGAAGCAAAATACCGCGGCCTATGCCGTCTTCGCGCTGATGGCAGCCAATGGAAAAACGCGTATGCAGGGTAAATAAAGCTCGCTTTTATCGTTAAGTGAGTGCATACAAACTTCAGGCGTCAAGCACCAGGGCTCGACGCCATATTCAAACAAGGAGCGAACAATGGAGAAACTCACCGCAGGCCTGTTTACCTCTCATGATCTGATCAGCCGCTTTCTGATCCGCTTTAAAAATACGTTACTACTTACGTCTATACTGGGTGTTATTGCGTATTTTTGGTTCCAACATGTGCAGCAGACAGCACACTACCAGCACCTTCTGGTAGAACCGAAAACGGATGACCTGATTTTGATTGATCTGGGTCGTTTTGAGACTCAACGAGTCTATCAGGCCCAGTATCGGATCACTCAGGTCATAGCAACCACCGAAGACACTGTCATGGTTAAACAAGGGCGTTACACCTATGGGCGAAAACGGGATGTAAAACGGGCGATCCAGCTGGATAACCTGATGCTGGACAACTATTTTGACCCAGAGCCAATTGAGTGGCCCAGAGGTGCATTGGCCAACTACTTTGAGCAAGGCGCAATCTACGCCATACACAGACCCAATGATATTTATGTTATGGGCGGCATAGTCAAGCCTCGCGTTATTCCCCGCCTGCATACACCCATAGCTAAACATCGGCTTTCACCTGATAACCAACGCGGCATTGCGCATTATCAATTAGGTGAACTGTCTGAAGCGCGTGAAGCCTTTACCAAGGCAGCAGAGCTGGGCGACCATTGGGGACAATATAATCTGGCCACCATGCTCCTTGCCTCGGAAGGAGGAGATGCAGATTCAGAGCTGGCAATCCAACTGCTCAATCAGGCAGCTGCGCAGGGCAATCAAAAAGCAAAAGCACTGCTCAGTGAGTTATGTTCAAACACGCTATCGTGTGGCTAGCGGGCGATACTCGCCTGCTCTGAGCGATTGTGCTGTTGCCGAGCGTAGTCGTGAATAAAAGCCTCAAACTGCGCCGTGTCTGATGGCTTAGCGTGCAAGAAGCCCTGTGTATAATCACAGCCCAACTCCTGCAAGAAACTCAGTTGCTCCGGTGTTTCAACCCCTTCGGCAATAACTTTCAAATGCAACTGGCCGGCCATAGAGATAATGGCGCTCACCAATGCCCTGTCTTCTTCGTCATCAGGCAGATCACGAATAAAGGCGCGGTCTATCTTCAACTTAGACAAAGGGAAGCGCTTCAGATAACTCAGTGAAGAGTACCCGGTGCCGAAATCATCAATGGCCAAACCTACGCCCATAGTACGCAAGCTCTCAAGCTGACGCTGAATATGGCCAGAGTTATCGGCCAATACGGTTTCGGTGATCTCCAGCGTTAATGCATCGGCTGCTAAACCGGTTTCTTTAAGTACCTTGCCAACCAGGCTGGCAATGTCTTGACGCTTAAACTGTGTACTTGAGACATTCACCGACACAAACAAAGGCTGACCGGTTTGCGTGATCCAAGACTTAGCCTGTGCACAAGCCTGATAAAGCACCCATTCACCAATGGTGATGATCAGCCCTAACTCTTCACAGATGGGCACAAAGTCTGCCGGTGAGACCTGTCCCAGCTGCGGGTTGTGCCATCGTAGCAACGCTTCACACCCGAGTCGCTCTTGCCCGACTATCGGCTGATATGCAAGATACAGCTCACGGTTAGTCAGAGCGCGATGCAGTGCCCCTTCGAGCGCACTGCGTGCTTTGGCATGCTCGTGCATCGCAGAAGTGAAAAACTGAAAGCAGTTACGGCCATGCTCTTTTGCCTTATACATGGCACTGTCGGCATTTCTGAGCAGCACTTTGCGATCTGCGCCATCATCGGGATAGAAGGTAATGCCCATACTGCCTGACACAAATGCTTCATGGCCTTCGAGAAAAAATGGCTCGCTCAGTGCGTGCAACACTTTGGTTGCAAGCTTTTCCATATCGCTGATTTTTGCCATATCGGGTAATAAGAGGGCAAACTCATCACCCCCTAAGCGTGCCACAGTATCTGAATTTCGGGTGCATTCGCGGATCCGGTTAGCCGCTTCAATGAGTAGCTGATCACCAATGTGATGCCCTAACGTGTCATTGACTGCCTTAAAGCGGTCCAGATCGATAAAACACACCGCCAGGCGGGTTTGCTTTTGCTTAGCCTGCGCCAGTGCCAAATCGAACTTAGTATGGTAATGATGACGATTGGCCAGGCCTGTGAGGTTATCAAAGTTGGCCTGCTGCCACATCAGCTGCTCATTGCGCTTGCGAGAGGTAATATCGTTAAACAGGGCCACGTACATATCGATTTCGCCGGTTGCATCGAACACCGCCGACACCTGTAACCAGCTGGGATATACTTCGCCGTTTTTACGCTTGTTCCAGATTTCGCCTTCCCAGTGACCCCGGGCAGTCAACGCATCATATAACTGAGCGAAATAGGCGGCATCATGTCGGCCCGAATTAAATATCGATGGGGTATTCCCCAGCACTTCCTGGGCTGTAAAGCCGGTGATATCTGTAAATGCCTGATTGACCATCTGGATCTGGTTATCACGGTTGGAGACCAGTACACCCTCGCTGGTTGTCGCAAAGACGGTACTGGCAAGTCGTTGTTCCTGCTCCTGGACTAGGCGCTTACTGATATCCTGAATTAAATAAATCGACCCGGTTTCCACGCCGGCACTGTCCAGTACAGCTGTCTTACTGATCTCGACATCCCGACGTTGACCTGCCAGTTTTACTTCACACTCAATGGGCTCAGCCCTAAGCCTATCCAGGCAGCTACATTCTTCCAGAATAAACCCTATCGGGCGCCCCTGTATGTCGCCTAAGTCGCGCATCGCAGCCTGATTTGCCGAGACCACAACATTGCTTGAATTAGTGTAAATAAGATAATCGCCGATGGCGTTAAAAATGGCACTGAAGCGGTTTTTCTGTAACTCTGTGCGGCGTTTAGCACGTCGCAATCGCAGCGTAAACATCACTAACACCAAAATAGAGCCGCCCAAAATGGCAATTACGCTCCCAAGCAAGATCAGCTGCACCGTATTGGCGTCTTTGAGTTCTGCGGTTTGCAGTGCAACTTGTTGTTCCAGATTGGATTGATAATGCCACAAATCTCGCTCTAGAGTGCGTTGTGCACTGATATCCTGGATCACCGATAACAACAGCGGCAAGCCCTCTTCACTCGTAAATGGTGCAGAATACACACTCACCGTTCTGACTTGCTGATTGGCAAGCTGGTGCTGAAATATAAAATAATTGCGTCCTTCGCTCAGCGCAGACATCCGCTCCTGCTCCACCTGCTGAGGTGAAAACTGGTTGATTTGCTGGATCTGCATGTCTTCCAGTTGAGCCTGACTGTAACCATAGAACAAAGCTGCCGCTTCATTCGCCTGAACGATGTCTCCGGATTTAGGTTCAATGAGTAACATCACTGCACTATGTTGCTCAAACGCACTCATAGGCAAAACTTGTTGCGCCGCAGCGCCGTTCACTGCAGGACAAAATAAGGCCAGAATGGCAATACATGAGCTGGCTATTGTGGTTGTTATTTTCAAGCCGCCTCCAAACAAATACTGCGCAATGCAACCGACTATAACTGAAAGCAAAAAGCAAAGATACATAGAGGATCCAGACTATTGCGCCGAATCAATTATTTCCACCGATAGCATAATAATAGTTAATAAAAGTGTGAAACACACTCAGGTGGCACTTTATTCATCTACCGCGTGCAGCGACAGTAAACCAAACAGGCTAACCAAACGTAAATGTCTGTTCTACATCTG
The DNA here is from genome assembly GCF_004014715.1 of Pseudoalteromonas sp. R3. Classification (NCBI taxonomy): domain Bacteria; kingdom Pseudomonadati; phylum Pseudomonadota; class Gammaproteobacteria; order Alteromonadales; family Pseudoalteromonadaceae; genus Pseudoalteromonas; species Pseudoalteromonas sp. R3. The sequence goes on along the minus strand of NZ_CP034835.1, from coordinate 133,992 downwards.
GCGACTTGTTATACTAGCGCCATTGAATCAGTGCAGCCCTAGATAGTGATGAAATATAAAGATTTAAGAGAATTTATAGCTCTGCTTGAAAAGCAGGGTGAGCTGGTGCGGGTGAGCCAGCCCATTTCCACCAAGCTGGAGATGACCGAAATAGCAGACCGCACATTGCGCGCCGGCGGGCCCGCTATCTTGTTTGAAAATCCCATAGGCTTTGACATGCCTGTACTCGCTAATCTTTTTGGCACACCAAAACGGGTTGCCATGGGAATGGGTCAGGATGACGTGGAAGCGTTACGCGAAGTCGGAAAACTATTGGCGTTTCTGAAAGAGCCTGAACCACCTAAAGGGATCAAAGAAGCACTCGGTCAAATCCCAGTGTTTAAACAAGTGCTCAATATGCCCACAAAAGAGCTCAAAAAAGCCCCCTGCCAACAGGTCGTGTTGAGTGGTGATGAGGTCGACCTGACTAAGTTACCAATCCAGCACTGCTGGCCGGGTGATGCAGCCCCCTTGATCACCTGGGGCTTAACAGTAACCCGCGGGCCCCACAAGAAACGCCAGAATCTGGGTATTTATCGTCAGCAGCTGCTCGGTAAAAACAAGATCATCATGCGCTGGCTGTCCCACCGCGGTGGAGCCCTGGATTTTCAGGAATGGTGTCAGCAAAATCCCGGTGAACCTTATCCGGTCTCAGTCGCCTTAGGTGCAGACCCAGCAACGATCTTGGGTGCTGTCACACCAGTACCGGATACACTGAGCGAGTATGCCTTTGCAGGCCTGCTACGTGGCAGCAAGACCGAAGTTGTTAAATCAGTTTCTAATGATCTGCAGGTACCCGCCACAGCGGAAATCATTCTGGAGGGGTATATTCAACCAGGTGAAACCGCGCCGGAAGGCCCCTATGGCGATCATACGGGTTATTATAATGAGGTCGATGACTTCCCGGTGATGACGGTCACCCACATCACGCATCGTGAAAACCCGATTTACCACAGCACCTATACCGGCAGACCACCCGATGAACCAGCCATTCTGGGCGTTGCACTCAATGAAGTCTTTGTGCCTATTTTACAAAAGCAGTTCCCGGAAATTGTCGATTTTTACCTGCCACCAGAGGGATGCTCATACCGGATGGCCGTGGTTACCATGAAGAAGCAGTACCCAGGCCATGCCAAGCGTGTGATGCTGGGTGTGTGGTCGTTCCTGCGCCAGTTTATGTACACCAAGTTTGTCATAGTGTGCGACGACGACGTCAATGCCAGAGACTGGAATGACGTGATCTGGGCTATTACGACCCGTATGGATCCGGCCCGGGATACCACTATGATAGAAAACACGCCTATCGACTATCTCGATTTTGCATCACCTGTGTCTGGACTGGGTTCCAAAATGGGCATGGATGCAACGAACAAATGGCCGGGTGAAACCGATCGGGAATGGGGTGAGCCCATCGTCATGGATGACGCAACGAAACAGCGTGTTGATGAGATTTGGGATAGCCTCAAAATCATTAAATCGTAATGAATAAGACAGACTTTTTTCTGGCTTGCTGATGATAGCGACGCGGGAAACTGTCTGTCTCGGTGTGAAAGCGGTTACAGGGCAATCGCGAGTGTGCTAAAGTGCACACACTTTCACCACCGTGCTTATTTTCTAAGGTAAAAAATGCAAGTACTCAAAGCCACAGTGGCCGAGATTTCGCCACTGACTGAATACGTATCTAAAGTTGTCTTAACACCCGAGCAGGATGCCGAATTTGCCGCTGGCCACTACCTGCAATTAGTACTTGGTGAAAAAGACAAACGTGCGTTCTCAATCGCCAGTAGCCCGTCGAAGAAGAATGCACTGGAGCTGCATATAGGCGCATCTGGCGCAGACTCTTATGCCATGCAGGCGCTGGATCATTTAAAAGCAGCACACAACAACCAGGCACAGGTCGATTTAGAAGTCGGACTAGGCGTTTCGCAAATTCGCCCTGAACAGGCGCGTCCGCTGGTATTACTGGCAGGCGGTACCGGTTTTTCCTATGTTAAATCTATGGCCGACCACCTGGCGGAAATTAACTATGACCAGCCAGTCTTGTTCTACTGGGGTGTAAAAGAAGAATCAGCACTGTATGCCAAGGCTGAGATGGAAGCCTGGGCAAGCAGTCGAGCAAACTTCCAGTTTATTCCTGTGGTTGAACATGCATCAGAGACCTGGGCAGGTCACACCGGCTATGTACACCAGGCGGTGATGAAGGACATTGTCTCTTTGGAGCCATACAGTGTTTATATGGCCGGCCGCTTTGACATGATTGGCATCGTACGTGATGACTTCATCAACCATGGCGCGCAGCGCGAATTTATGTTCGCCGATGCATTTGCATTTATTAAGTAATGCACTGAATGCGCGGTCACCCGATCGCGCATCCATCAAAAAAACCAATCATTGCGATACAAATAATCCATTTTTAAAATAAGTTTTGTTTATCCATACTGGGACTGTCACTTAACAGGAGAACTCACATGGCTAAACAATTTATCTCAGACATCATGTCTACCCAGTTTCCACTGATCACACCCGATACTGAAATCACCGACGCTATTGTGCAGCTCGAAAAATTCGCCCTATTCGGCGCGCCGGTACAGGATCATACAGGCAAATTAGTCGGCTTTATTTCTGAACAACAATTGCTGGCCCCACTACTGCAAAGTAGTTACTTCTGTGATGGCGCCACCGCAGTTGGCCAATTGATGCGTAAAGAGACTTTAGCGGTCAGCAAAACCACCACAGTGGTAGATTTAGCCACGCAGATGCAGCAGAACAAGCCCAAAATCTATCCGGTTATCGATAACGACAAGGTGATAGCTGTGGTGACCCGCAGTCAGGTGCTCAATGCCCTAAAAGAAAACTACTTGAGCTGCTCAGCACACTGAGCAGCTGGTAATTGAGAGGATGTGCGCCAGTTAGGCATATTTTTGTAACAGGGCCTGCTTATCTGCGTCACTTAAAAAGGCAATCTCAACCGCATTGGCCTGTGCCTGTCTGATATCAGCTTCACTGAGGCCAGCCAGTGGCGCGGCCTGTTCAAATTCGTTGTCCAGCTCCACCCCTTGCACCGCCGGGTCATCTGTATTAATTGTCGCCAGAATACCATGATCTAAGAATTGCTTGAGTGGATGAGTTTCAATACTTGCAACAGTACTGGTTTGCAAGTTGCTGGTCAGGCAAGATTCAATACCTATTCGGTTGTCCCGCAGATAATCCATGAGCTTAGGATCTTCAATGGCTTTCACGCCATGGCCAATGCGCGTCGCACCCAGCTCGTTGATCGCCTGCCACATACTGCTTGCACCTTCCGCCTCGCCTGCATGAATGGTCACGCCCAGATACGCATCACGGACTTGTTTAAAATGGTCGTTAAACAGCGTACCCGGAAAACCGATTTCATCACCGGCAAGATCCACAGCGACTAAGTCATTTTTAAACGCCAACAGAGCATCGAGTTCATATTGGCATTTTTCAACACCAAAGGTACGCGACATAATACCAATCAGGTTGACCTTAATATCACGCCCCTGAGTAGCCGAATGAATCCCGTCAACGACCGCTTCCACCACACCTTGTGGATGTAAGTCATGGGTTTTGGCCATATAGTAAGGGCTAAAACGCAGCTCGGTGTAATCCATCTTCTGAGCAATGGCATCTTCGACATTTTCAACTGCAATACGGCGACAGGCATCATAATCACCCAGCACTTTGACGCCCCAGTCCAGTTTTGCCAGAAAAGCCATCAGGTTTGGCGCATTATCGAGTACCTGGACATGTGGCCTCAAGCCTTCCACGTCGTTTGCGGGCAGCGGCATATTGAACTTCTGACCAAGGTCCAAAATGGTTTCAGGACGCACATTACCGTCTAAGTGGCGGTGTAAATCAAGTAAAGGTAGTTTGGTATTGATCATAAGGCACTCGGATTGCAGATAAAATTTTTCAGATCATACGCAGCTTAAGTGTAGATTCAAGGACAAATATCCGCAAAGCCGATTATTTATACCAATCCACATTCAAACATACTCAACCCAACGGATTACTTTATTGAGCTTACGGTTTTCAGGGTTTTTAATAAGAGCAGGTAGATAGCGAGTTGTCGCCAAGGTTGTTCAGTTCAGAAATGACGGCTTTGTTTAGCTGGCGAGTAACAGAGTAAAAAAACCGGTCTGACGACCGGTGTTTCTCTGTATTTGTGATTTACTGAGTGGCCAGTAAGTAGGCCTTATCAAATTGCCCCGTTTTAGCATAGGCCTGCTCGGCTTGTTGCTGCCACAGCCCTTGCCAGGGTGATTTAGCCAGCGTATCGAAAATCTTGGCTGCCAATTCATGCTCTCCCTGTGCATTGGCCAGACACGCCAAGCTGAACAGCAGTTCGGGCTGTTCCGGCTGTTTCTTCAAAGCAGCCTGGATCAGTTTACGCAATTCAGGGTCGGAGCTAGTGGCGTACTGTAACGCCTCAGCCAGATGCTGATACTGGCCTTTTTTAAGGTATTTCAATAAGTCACCACGCACAGCATCAAACTGCCCATGGCGCAACGCTTGTTGGGTCAGCGCTGGCGCTGCCAGAGGCCGCAACGACTTAGGCAGTCCATTAAACGTGGTCTGAGCCGTACTGTCATCGATCGCAAACAAGGCATGCAGACACGCCTTCCAGCGCGCCTCTGACCAGTCCAGCAGTTTGTACTTTTGCTGGATCAATGCCAGTGCTTGTTCACTCTGCCCAGCCTGGATCAAAGCCTCAAGATAGCTTGCCACCACACTGTCGGACACTTTTTTATCGGTCATCTGTGCCTCCAACAGTGTCAGAGCCTGCTCACCCTGATTGGCTGCCAGCCAAAGCTTGGCAACTTGCCCTTGCGATTGGGGAGACATCGCCTGTAGTTCTGCCAATGCCTGCGTCGGCTGCTGCTGTTGCAACGCAACCCGAGCCGCCATCGCGCGCTGCTGATCCTGCCAGTGAGCGGGCAGGTCACCGATCGCCAGGGCTTGCTGCAGTTGCCCGTCATCACCATTAATACATGCCCAGACAGCGGCTTCCAGTGCGTGTTGTTGACGTTTATTTTTGCGTCCTTTCAGCCAACCACGACTACGGGCGAAGGTCCGCCAGAGTGCACCGAGCAAGTTCAGCACCAAAGCACCGAGCAGCACAGCAAAAATCATCATGACAGCGAGTGCAAACAAGGAGGTCTCTATGGTGTGGTTGTTCACCGCAATCAGCAGATAGCCTTTTTCGTCGATCAACAAATGTCCGGCTGCCAGCACACCCAGAAGCACTAAAACAGAGATCAGTGTGCGTGTCATTGTAACCACTCCTTCACTGCCTGAGGGGCTTGTAACTCAAGGGCTGTTGGCGCTGCAAACTCTTTGCGTTGCAGTGCTTTCAGGCCCGCCTGCATTGCCACCACCGCACTGTCTTCAGTCCGGTAGTAACGCGCTAAGGTCGCGCCCGCCCCTTCCAGTGCAGTGAAGTAAATACTCTGCTGTTGCTGCATCAATGCCGTCTGCGCCTGACGCAGATAACTACTCAGCTGAGCACGAATAAGCTGTTGTTCCTCTGCATCCAACAGTGGATCAATAACCGGCTTATCATGGCTACGTACCTTAATGAACTGATCCTGGATTTTTAACCAGGAGCGCCAGACATTGGCCTTCCAGTCACTCACCTGCTCCGTCAGCTCGCTTTGCTCAGATTGCTGCTCCGCAGGTTTAGTCATAACCTGTAATGGTAAGTCATCAGCCTGGGCAACATAACCGTGCAGATCCAGATACAGCGCTTCCAGCTGAGGTTTTGGCTGGGCATGCAACAGCGCCAGATCGGCAGCAATGGCCGTTTGCACTGCTGATGTGTTGCTCTGCTCGCGCATTAAATCGTTCAGACGAGTCAAGGTCGCGGCTGCGGCCAGGTAGTGTTTTTGGATATTGGCCTGAAACTCCGCAGTGCGTATCAAAGCGGTTATCTCTGCTTTTTGGGCACCACCCAGTTGCTGTTTAGCTGCCTGCAGTGTGTTCTGTAAGCGTTGTTCAAGCTCTCGAGTTTGCACGCTAAGTTGCTGTGCAACCTGCTGCTCACGTTCAGTGACCTCGCCACGCAGTGCACTAAGTGCCTGTTTGCTGGCCGCCAATTCAGTAAGTAACTGCTGATTTTCACTACCCAGTTGCGCCAGCGTTTGCTGGTATTGGTGCAGCTGCTGCTGTCCCAGATAATACACTCCCCCCGCGCCGGTACCGGAAGCCAGTGCGACCAATAGAGCCAAAACAGCCGTTTTACTGATTTTTTCGGATGCATTAACGGGTTTAGATGTTTTGCCCGAAGACTGAGGGCCTGAGTGACTTTGTTGTTGTTCTGTCATAGTTCCACCTTGGCGGGGCTGATTGTCCATAATGCAGGCCAGTAACGCATTGTTATCTGCTCCTGCACTGATGGCGATTTGTTTGTCCTCAATCGCGTATTGTTCGCGAAGGTATTCTGCACTGCGTTGACTAACCAGATAAAACCGGCGACTGCTCAGCCAGTTCAGTAATTCACTCTGCTGGGTATTGAAGATGGCGTCAATGGCTGCATTGCTGGTGATTACTATACCGTCAATGCCCAGCCTTTGCCAGTGGTCCAACCAGATATCGGACCCAGTTGCGGCCGGGATCCGTTCATAGACCACGCAATGCGATACCAGCGCACCACGCTGTTTCAGCATCTTGCTGATCAGTGTGCGGCCGCCTCGCCCCTTGACTACTACAACCCGTTTACCCTCAACCTGTTGTAATGCCGCTAAGGCGAGCAATCCCTCCGAGTCATGTTGCTGCGGCACACAAGCCTTACGGTCAAAGCACGCTTCTATGGCTGCGGCGGTCTTATCGCCTACGGCGAAAAACTGGCAGTCGGCAGAGAAGTTAGGCTGATGCTGTGCCAGATAGTGCACCGCATCCTGAGAAATGAAAATCAGTAGATCAGCATCTGTGACGGGGGCCAGTTCAGTCTCACTGACCGGCAGTTTTACCAGCTCCAGCACGGGGGTGCAGTCACAACTGATCCCCTGTGCTTCGAGCTGATCGGCAAGCAGTGTTCCTTTGCCTGCCGGACGTGTGATGGCTAGTTTCACATTAGTTGTCCCGGTAAACCTCAGCCAGAATTTGGTCCGCACCTTGTGCCAGCAAAGACTCAGCAAGGCGGATCCCCAGCTGCTCAGCATCAGCGACCGGACCGCTTTGCTCCCCTCGCAGGATCTGGCTGCCATCTACCGCACCCACCAGACCACGCAAGGTCAATTGTTCACCGTCAATTTCGGCATACGCACCAATAGGGACCTGACATCCCCCTTCCAGGCGACGGTTCATAGCCCGCTCAGCCAATACACGCATGCGCGTTTCACTGTGCTCAAGCGGAGCCAACCAGGCCTGAACCTGCGCATCGTCACTTCGACATTCGATGCCCACGGCACCCTGACCATTCGCGGGTAGCGAATCTTCAACCGTGACAAAACTGGCGATCCGCTCTGCCATTTCCAGTCTGATCAATCCCGCCGCGGCCAGAATAATGGCATCGAACTCACCGGCATCCAGTTTGGCCAGGCGCGTATTCACATTACCGCGTAAGTCTTTGATCACCAGGTCTGGACGTACTGCACGGATCTGACACTGACGGCGTAAACTGGACGTACCCACGACAGAACCTGCCGGTAACTCTGCCAGCGATTGATAGGTATTCGAGACAAACGCATCGCGGGGATCTTCGCGCTCACAAATGGTATGCAGCTCAAGTCCGTCAGGAAACTCCACAGGAACATCTTTCATTGAATGTACCGCGATATCCGCACGTCCTTCCAGCATGGCCTGCTCGAGCTCTTTTACGAACAAGCCCTTACCACCAATTTTAGCCAGTGGCGTATCTAAAATTTTATCGCCTTTGGTCGACATAGGAACCAGTTCAACTTCCAGATCGGCGTGAAACTTTTCCAGTTCGGCTTTCACAAACTCGGCCTGCCACAGGGCCAGTGCACTTTTTCTTGTTGCGATACGCAACACATTCTTTTTTGTCGTCATGCTTTACTCAGTCTGCTCGCTATTGAGCGGTTGCAATAATTCTAAAGGTTTTCTGTGCCAACAACCGGTCATCAGCGGTGATCGCTTCAATCCGCCACTGACCACTTTGGCTTGGCATAATATTTTTACTGGAGTAAGTCCTGTGTCGGTAGGCACTGATGGGCAGCTCAATTTCTGCCATCAACTGATCCTGATGAAACCACAGGTGTCGTATGGTTTGTCCCTGCAACCCACGCACTTCGGTAAAGAAATATAACTTCTCCGAAAAGGCACTTTGCTCAACACTGTCTTTGAGTACGTTGACCGGCTCCCGATCCACAACCTCTGTGGTCAGCACCGCACGGCTCACGTGAGTGGTGTCTACCTGAGCAGCCATAGCCACACTGGCAACCCGGGCATCTTCAGCAAACCGTTTGGTCGTCTCACTGTCACGACCAATGTCAGGATCGTCCACTTGTACATCGGCATTGGCCACAGCATCATCATTCAGAGCAACATAATCTGACTCAACAGCCACCAACATTTCCGCTTTAGGTTCAGATTCAACCACAGCGGCAAGTTCGTCAGTCGGCTGGGCCACCAGCTCGGGGAACGACTCTTCCAGGGCAGACTGAGCGTCTTCAGCAGACACGACAAGCGTCGTATCAGTAACCAGCAACTCTTCTGCAATGACGTCAGACACACCGTTTGCAGACTCCGGGAGCTGATACGCATCTACCACCTCAACGGGTTGTTCGTCTGCACTCACCGAGTTCACTATCCCATAAAACGTGGCAGCTAAGCCAATTGCAGCCACGCTACCAACCGCACCAATACGGCGCCAATGATATTGGTAGGTGACGGGCCTTGCCGGGACCTCGTTTGCTTTGGTTACTGCGGTTTTAATCACAATACGTTGTGTCATGGGTGCTCACTCTGTTGTCACGTTAGCCTGGCCAGTAACCAGGTGCGGATTGCCTCCAGCTCTTCCTGGCAAACCTGATGCTGCATCGGGTAATCCTGCCAGCTAACTTCGTAGCCTTGAGCTTGTAAGGTGTCAAAGGCCTGCCGTCCAGCCACCATAGGAACCACAGGATCTAAGCTGCCATGGGCCATAAACACATTCAGGTCGCTCTGCACCGCTTCCTGTGCCAGTTTATCTGGCGCACACATATAGCACGACAGGGCCATTACGCCACCTAACCGCACTTTTAAACGCGGCGCCAGGTGCAATGCCATCACGCCACCTTGTGAGAATCCAGCCAGAATAATACGCTCTGGTGGTATGCCAGCCTCCAGCTCAGCCTCAATCACTGCCTGAACCAGCTTCGCAGAGTCTCTCACACCCGCTTCGTCGGCTCTTTTATCCAGATCAAAAGATTTGATGTCATACCAGGAGCGCATCACCATGCCATTGTTCACGGTCACCGGCTGCTCTGGCGCATGGGGGAAAATAAACCGCACGCCCAGTTCGGCGGGTAACCGCAACTCAGGTGCGATCGGTAAAAAACCGTCTCCGGAGTCACCGAGACCATGCAACCAAATCACGCTTGCCCTGTGGGTTCCCTGGGCCGGGTATTCTACAAATGGCAGCATCAGTCGTGCTGCCACTCTATGGTCTGGCCCGCCTGACGGGTTGCTGCATCGCTCATAAACTGCCAGAACTCGGCACCACTGCGGTTATCTATCCACTGTGTATCGCGCAGCTCAAAATGATGCCCGTTAAACTTAGTTGCGACCCACACCTGGTGCAGAGGGGCTTGTTTGTTAATCACTATCTTACTGCGGTCCGGAAAAATGATTTCCAGGATCCCGGATGCCGATTCATAATCCAGGTCAACCTCACAGTCGTCAATTTGCTCCTCAATGGTCAACATTAACGCATCTGCTAACTCGTGATACTCATGATCTGTCATAGCTTGATCCTTACTGTGCAAACCCCGAAAGTCCGCTACTTTAGCGCAATTAAATTTACTTTCTAAGCTGCTTTTTTTACCAATTCTGTTACTCTGCGATTATAAAGGCACTGACATCATTAATCTAATGAAAGCGACATACACTCAATTTAGCCTATTTACCCTGATCTTGACCAGCCTCTTGCTGCTAAGTGCATGCGGCCAGAGTGGGCCCCTATATTTACCTGAACAACGCACCCAACCGACCAATGCGCCCGAGCAAACGCCTCAGCCTGCTCAGGATACCGCACCGTCTGAGGACGATGATACGAAACAGGAGTCGTAAATGGATTTCTTTCACTACCAGGATAATCAGCTACATGCAGAGCAGGTCGCCATCAGTGACATCGCCGACAACTACGGCACGCCCTGTTATGTGTATTCTCGAAAGACGCTGGAGCGCCACTACCATGCGTTCACTGACGCGGCAGAGGGTCACCCGCATTTGGTCTGCTATGCAGTCAAAGCAAACAGCAACATCGCAGTACTGAATGTACTGGCTAGGCTGGGTGCCGGGTTTGATATAGTCTCGCAGGGAGAGCTAGCACGGGTGCTCAAAGCTGGCGGCGATCCGGCCAAAATCGTATTTTCTGGCGTAGCAAAAACAGCACAGGAAATCGCTTTTGCGCTCGAAACCGGCATTAAATGCTTTAACGTCGAATCCGAGGCGGAATTACGTCGTATCAGCCAAGTGGCAAGTGAGCTCGATTTACTCGCGCCGATTTCAATTCGGGTCAATCCAGATATAGATGCCAAAACACATCCTTATATTTCGACCGGGCTAAAGGAAAACAAGTTCGGGATTGATATTAAAGAAGCCTTCAATGTCTATCAGCTTGCCTGTGCTTTGCCCGGCATTGATGTTGTGGGCATTGATTTTCACATCGGCTCCCAGCTTACCGAAGTCACGCCGTTTATTGCTGCTCTGGATAAAGTGCTTGCACTGGTAGAGACACTCGCATCGGCAGGCATTACGCTCAGGCATCTGGATATTGGCGGCGGTCTGGGCGTGCCCTATGACAGCGAAAAGCCGCCACACCCCAGTGCCTATGCAGCTGAGGTCAAAGCGCGACTCGCCGAGTATCAGCACCTGGAACTTATCTTTGAGCCAGGCCGTGCGATTGCCGCGAATGCCGGGATACTGGTCACCAAAGTTGAATATCTTAAACCGACCAAAGATAAGCACTTTGCCATTGTTGACGCCGGCATGAATGACATGTTGCGCCCTTCTCTGTATCAGGCGTGGCAACAGATCATTGCGGTAACACCCCGCCAGGATGATACGCCACTGCATACCTATGATGTTGTAGGGCCCGTGTGCGAGACAGGGGATTTTATAGGTAAAGATCGGCCGCTGGCGATTCAGCCTGGCGACTTGTTGGCCCAACGAGGGGCTGGCGCCTATGGCTTTACCATGAGCTCGAATTACAACTCACGCCCGCGCATTGCTGAAATCATGGTCGATGGAGACACCTGTCACCTGATCCGCGCAAGAGAGACGCTGGAATCCTTGTGGCAAGGCGAGCAAGTGCTTCCGTAAAGACGCGCGGCATGGCAAAGTTAGGTTATCACAATCATAAAATAGGTGCGGCGCCGACTGGCTGCCGACACCAGAATAGATAAGGCTTTATGTTTGTAAATTTTTCTAAGATGCATGGTTTAGGCAATGATTTTGTGGTCGTTGACAATGTGACCCAGAATGTCTTTTTGTCACGAGACCAGATCCGTAAACTGGCACACCGTAATTTTGGCATCGGTTTCGACCAGCTGTTACTGGTTGAGCCGCCCTATTCACCCGACCTGGATTTTCATTATCGGATCTTCAATGCCGACGGTACCGAAGTAGAACAATGCGGCAATGGCGCACGCTGTTTTGCACGCTTTGTCCGTATGAAAGGCCTGACCAATAAGCATAAAGTCAGTGTGTCCACCAAAGGGGGCAATATTACCCTGTTCACCGAAAAAGACGGCCAGGTCACGGTCAATATGGGTAAACCGGAATTTGCACCCACGCAAATCCCATTTAAAGCAAAACAACAGGAGCAAACCTATATTCTGCGCGCGCAGGAGCACACAGTTTTTTGCGGCGTTGTATCTATGGGTAATCCACATTGTGTGATTGAAGTTGAGGATATCGACCAGGCAGAGGTCGACACGCTGGGGCCCCTGCTAGAGCAACATGAGCGTTTTCCAAAACGTGCTAATATTGGTTTTATGCAAATCATCAACCGTGAGCACATTAAATTGCGAGTCTGGGAGCGAGGCGCGGCTGAAACATTGGCATGCGGCAGCGGCGCATGTGCCGCGGCAGTCGTTGGCATTGCTCAGGATAAACTGGCCAGCACCGTGCGGGTCGATTTACCAGGCGGTAGCATTCAGGTGCGCTGGAATGGCCCGGGTCAGAGCGTAAAAATGACCGGTCCTGCGGAACACGTATTCGACGGACAAATCGCCTTATGAGTAGTAACGCGGGCTCAGTAACACATCAACAGGTGCAGGATTTTCTTCACCACAACCCTGAGTTTTTGCTGCAACATCCTTATCTGTTACTGGAGCTTAACTTATACAACGATTCGCAGGGCGCGCCTAATCTGGCTTTATTGCAGCAACGTACCTTACGCGAGCGCAATCAGCAACTTGAAAAACAGATCGCACAGATGGTTGCGCATGCTAATGAGAATGAACAGATTTATCGTCTGTTCAGTGAGTGCCAGCGACGTCTTTGGCAGTGTCAGGACGTATCTTCACTGGGCGATTTATTGAGCCACGAATTGACCCAACTGCCCAAAGTCAGTCATTGTCAGCTGATCAATCTGCAAGAAGACAATGAGCAGGTGAGTGCAGTCAGCGCATTGCAATCCAGCCGGCTTAGAGGTTCGAGCTGTTATCAGGGTCGCCTGAGTCAAGCAGAGCGTGCCGGGCTGCTCGAAGACGCTCAGTGTCAGTCCTTTGCTTTATATACCTTAGGTGACAGTGAGACCCCCAAAGCCATGCTGTTATTCGCCAGCTATTGTGCCGATCACTTCGCGCCTGGTAACGGTGACCTGTTCGTCAGTGAGCTGGTCACTTCACTGACACTTCGATTACATCACCTGGCATGAGCAAACCGCATCTCGATGTGAACCCAAATAACCTCGGTCCGGGCTGGCTGGAACCGATTGCTGAGTTTGCCGCTTACCTGCAATTTGAACGTCAATATTCGGCACATACGCTGGGCCAGTATCGTCGACAACTGTTGCAGGCTGCCGCTTTTTTTGCACCTCATTGTGACCACTGGTTGGCTGTCAGCAGTGAGCTGGTCAGGCGCTATTCGATACAACTGCGCACCCGGCAATATAACCCGCGCAGTATCAACCTGAAACTCAGCTGCGTACGCAGCTTGTATAAGTTTTTGCAGCACAAGCACCAGGCCCACGCCGAAACGCCGAATCCGGCTCAGGGATTGCGCGGTCCTAAATTTCAAAAGCCCCTGCCAAAGAGTCTGGATGTCGACCAAATGGCGCAGCTTCTGGATATCCGGGACGATGATATTCTGGCACTGCGAGACAAAGCCATTATGGAGCTGATGTACTCCAGCGGGCTGCGTGTCAGTGAGCTGGTTAATGCCAACCTTCACGACATCCGTGATGGCGAGATCCGGGTGCTGGGTAAGGGCAATAAAGAACGCGTTGTGCCGGTTGGCACCAAAGCGCTGGAGGCCATCACACTCTGGCTCAAGCATCGCCCTCAGTTTGCCACAGCCGATGAGCCCGCGTTGTTTGTCAGTAAGCGCAAAACCCGTATTTCAGCACGCCATGTGCGTGCCAGAATGCAGGAGTGGGGGATCCGTCAGGGGATCTCAGGCACCATTCATCCTCACAAACTGCGCCATTCCTTTGCCACCCATTTACTTGAATCCAGTGGTGACCTGCGGGCCATTCAGGAAATGTTAGGTCATACCAGTTTATCCGCCACTCAGGTTTATACCCATGTGGACTTTGGTCACCTTGCCAAAGTGTATGACAACGCCCACCCCAGAGCCCGCAAACAACGTAAAGACTGAGTAGGTCTTTGGCTATTAATTAGGTAAACTCTGGTAGACTTTCAGCAAAGAGACATGTTATGCGTTTTAACCGTGCCATTGATGAGATCCAGGTTCTGAGCTTCGACCTGGATGATACTTTGTATAACAACCATCCAGTCATCGCCGCTGCGGTTCAGGCCATGAACGACTACGTCGATGCATTATCGCCCTGGCGTGCTCAGGGGTCAGAATTTTGGCTCAAATGCCGTAAACAGGTTGCACTTCAGCACCCTGAATTGACCAATGACGTTACCCGCTGGCGTCAGGTGGCATTGCGCTATGGTTTGCAGCAAGTCGGCTTCAGCCCAGCTGACACAGAGGCACATGCCGAAGCCGCCTACCAGGCGTTTGCAACAGCACGCAGTCAGATTGTCGTTGATGACTCTGTGCTTAATCTGCTGGCAAGCCTGAGAACACGGTTCCGGCTGATCGCCATCACCAATGGTAATGTCGAAGTCGAGCGATTTAACCTTGCAGGTCAGTTTGAGCAGGTACTGATGGCCGGCAGAGATGGCCGCGCCAAACCCCATGCAGATCTGTTTGATGCAGCCTGCCAGCACTGTAATGTGGCACCTCATCAGTTACTGCATATTGGTGACAGCCTGGACACCGACGTGCAAGGCGCAAACCTGGCGGGTTGCCGCAGTGTGTGGCTCAATAATCAGGGGATCCGGTATCGTTATCAGGGGCTGGCAGATATTGAAATCTGCGATATTCATGCCCTGTCGTTATTGCTCACTTAACACTATACGCCGGTTGTGCTCCCGACCACAGGTGGCCCCACTTCTGTTGCAAACTTTTAACAAATCACGTACTAATAAGACTTTCGTATAATAAAACAACAATCGGAAGTCTATTATGTCATCGCAGGATACTCATCTTGATACGGGGTTTTTTGGCCATCCCAAAGGTTTATCTACGCTTTATTTCACTGAAATGTGGGAGCGAATGAGCTACTACGGCATGCGCGCACTCTTGGTGCTTTTTATGACCGCTTCTTTACAAGAAGAGGGCCTTGAGTTCACCGTTGCAGCGGCTGCCGCTATCTACGGATTATACACAGGTGCGGTGTACTTTCTGGGGTTGCCCGGAGGCTGGATAGCTGACCGCCTGCTGGGCGGTCAGCGCACAGTCTGGTATGGCGGTATTATCATTATGTGCGGTCATATTGTACTGGCCATTCCAGCTCAGGAGACCTTTTTTATCGGTCTGATCCTGGTTGCAGCGGGTACCGGCCTGCTGAAGCCGAATATCAGTGCCATGGTTGGTCAGCTTTACCGCGATGAAGATGAGCGCCGTGACGGCGGCTATGCCTTGTACTACATGGGGATCAATGTGGGCTCCGTACTCGGCTACACCATCTGCGGGTACTTTATGGAAAACCTGGGCTGGCACTGGGCATTTGGTGCTGCCGCAGTCGGTATGGGTGTTGGCCTGATCCAGTATCGTAAAACACTCGGTTATATTGCCCATGTTGGCGATCAGCCCAGCAGCCCTCTGTCACCTGAGAATGCCCGCAAAGCCTGGTCGGTCATTATTGCCGTTATTGCCGCCGTAGCCGGTATCGTTGCATTGACCTATACAGGTGTGCTGGTCATCAATCCGGTTGTCGTCGCCCAGTACGTCGCAATCGCTTTTACCCTTATCTTTTTAGCCTATTACGGATTTATTTATTTTGCGGGCAATCTGGAACATGATGAAAAGCGCAAGATGTGGGCACTGTTTCTGGTCTGTGTGGCCTCAGCCTGCTTCTGGTCTGGGTTTGAGCAGGCCGGTTCTTCATTGAATCTGTTTGCCAGAGATTATACCGACCGACTGCTTGGCGGCTTTACGATTCCGACAGCCTGGTTTCAGTCCACGAACTCCTTTTTTATTATTGTACTGTCCCCATTCTTCGCAGCACTTTGGATCAACCTGGCAAAACGCATGATCTCCCCCTCATACACAGTAAAATGCGCGATTGGGCTGGTGATCATGGCCAGTGGTTTCATTGTTATGTTCTTCGCCGCCCAATATGCAGCTCAGGGTCTCAAAGTTGCTCCTATGTGGCTGGTAACCACCTACTTCCTGCATACCGTCGGTGAACTATGCCTGAGCCCGGTGGCCCTGAGTGCGGTGAGCAAACTGTCTCCTAAGCGGTTTGCCGGTCAGATGATGGGCGTGTTCGTTTTAACCTACTCGATAGGCAACATCATCTCAGGGTTGCTGGCAGGAAATTTCGATCCGGAAAACGTCGAGCAAATGCCAAACTTATATCTTCAAATTAGCCTGTTTTGTATCGGCGTGGGGATCCTGGTTGGCCTGTTTGGCTTACGTGCCAAAATCTGGGAAGGCCAGGGTCAGCAACAAACCGCTTAATGTTCCAGGGCCGATTAAACCGGCCCTTACCCCATCAGCAGGTGCCCTGGTTGGGCGCCCCAGGCTGGAAAAATCAAGGTTTCCATCTGGACACCGTCTGGAATTTGGGTAAGCTGGCAAAGCTGCTGCCACCAGTCTCACCAATGTGACAGTGGCAACAGAAGCAACATAGTATGCAATGGAAAGTTAAGCCTGATGTCAGCAGTCTTCAAATAAACTTTCCTACATAGAAAAGCCAGATACACAATGGAGGCAGTATGCAAACCATCGCCATTACCGGTGCCACAGGATTACTGGGGCGCGCGCTTGTCAAAACATTAGAAGCACATTACCACATTATTGGCTGTGGATTTCGCCGGGCAACCCCGCCACAGGTGTCTCTGGACTTATCTGACAAAGAGGCCGTCTGCGCTTTTTTGGATAAATACGTGCCGGACGTACTCATCCATGCCGCCGCAGAGCGCAAGCCCGATGTCTGTGAAAACGACCACGAACAAACACTCGCTCTGAATGTCGCTGCCAGTGAACACCTGGCAAAACAGTGCACTCAGCGTGGTATCAGATTGTTTTTCATCAGCACCGATTATGTTTTTGATGGTGCAGAGCCTCCTTACATCGAACAAGCCACGACCAATCCGCTTAATTTTTATGGGCAGAGCAAACAACAAGCTGAACAGGCCGTACTTTCGAGCGATGACACACATTGCGTTATCCGCGTGCCTGTCCTGTATGGGGATGTCGAATATCTGGCAGAATCCGCGGTAACAGTGATAGCCGAGCAACTTAAATCTGATCCGTGCAGTGCCCATGACGACTGGGCGATCCGCTACCCTACTCATGTTGAAGACATAGCGCTGACATTGGCAGATCTGATTGCATTACCAAAAGCGCATTTGGGGGGAATTTATCATGTGTCAGATACTCAGGCACTGACCAAGTATCAGATGGCGCTGACCATGGCATCCGTGCTGGGGTTAGAAAGGGCAAACATTGTCGCTTTACCAGAGCCCTCACAAAGTGCGGCTCGCCCCCACAACTGCGCTCTAAAAGACACCCGTTTACACGCACTGGGTATAGCACACCGCCGAGACTTTGCTGGTGCGATAGCTGACACGCTTTACCAACATTTGCAGGGGTAATACATTATGCGGGTGCACTCTGCGCTTCTGAGCCTTTCTTTGGCACTGAATGCTTATCTGGGCTGGCAACTTTATCAATCATCAACAGCGGCTCTTGCCGATGCCAAAGTCCCATCATCTGCTGTGCCGGCTCCCATTTCACGCACCAGCTCAGACCGAATACCCGTCTCACTTACCCAAGCCCAGCAGGCATTTCAGCAGGGACACTATGAACAGGCGCTGGCTTATCTGTTACAGACACACCAGACTCACCCTGGGGCAACAACCCGCCATGCCAAACAGTGGTGGCAATGGATCAATGCACACCTTGATCAGAGCAGCGAGTCTCAGCTGTTTGCCCAGTTAGCTTTGGTGCAGGGTTACCTCAGGATTGATCCACAGGCGCTTGTGGTACAGCGCCTTGAAATTCGCCTTTACCAGTCACTGCAACAGCCCGATGAAGCGCTCACACGATTGATGGTCGCCTACCAAAGCAACCCCGCGTACTCTCGCTGGCAAACTCTGATTGATGACTTGCTGGTACCACGCCTGGTCGAACTGAAACAGCAACAGAAATGGCATGAACTACTGATGCTTGCAGCCCCCTGGTACGATGAAAAACCGCAAATGCTGGCATTACTGACGCACCAGATAGAAGCGCATCTGGCGTTGCTGCAACCTACAGAAGCGCTGTTTTTGATTGCACAGGCAAACGATACATTGCGCCACCACCAGGATGTGGAAGCCCTTTACAATCAGGCTCAGGCACTGCAACAGGGGGCCACACATGTGCCGCTGCGCCGTCTGGGCAGTCACTTTGTGCTTGAAGCTCAGCTGGCAGGCAGTACCATCGAGCTGATGATCGACACCGGAGCCAGCGTGACCTCACTGACCCAGCAGCAATTTGCCGCGCTGGATCAGGCTGTTGAATATCTCGATACCAGAACAGTGTCAACGGCTAATGGTTTGGCTAATGTCGAGTTCTATCAAAGTGAGCACATGCAGGTAGGTGACCAGCTCAGAGGCCCCATGCAGTTTGCAGTCATGAATGAGATGCGTGCTGGCCCGGGGCTACTGGGTATGAACTTCCTACGCCACTTTGACTTTGACATTGACCAACGTAATGCAGTGCTGATTTTGCGTCCTCGTAGTCAACCTTGATATACTGAGTTTTTGCTCCCAAGCTATCTCAATTATGCAGCCAATGCGCCTAGCCAAATACCTGAGCCACTGTGGCGTCTGTTCACGCCGTCAGGCCTCTCGGCTGATCGACGCAGCAGAAGTCAGAGTAAACGGTCACCCGGCAAATCACATTGATCATGTTACCGATGCCGACCATATTACCGTCAGTGGTACACCGGTCACCGGCCCGGCCCCTAAACAATTGTATCTGTACCACAAACCTGTGGGCATTGATTGCAAATTGCGCGCGGACGATCCGAGTAGTCTGATCCATCACCTCCCGCCAGGTTCGCGAGTCTATCCCATTGGTCGCCTGGATAAAGACAGTCGCGGACTGTTGCTGCTCACCAATGACGGTGAGCTATGCAACCGTCTCATTCACCCCGATCACCACCAGGAAAAAGAATATCGTGTCGTCGTCGACAGGCCATTTGATGCGCAGTTTTGCACCCGTATGAGCGCAGGTGTCCCCGTCGATGGCGTGATGACGCAAGCATGCTTGGTAGAACCGCTCACAGAGGACACCTTTACTATTGTCTTGAAGCAGGGGATGAATCGCCAGATCCGCAAAATGGCAAGGTATTGCGGCTATCGGGTGATCGATTTATATCGGACACGCATTGCTAACCTGGTACTGAATGCTGAAGTCCTGGCACCGGGGCAATATCAGCCTATCCCGTTCACGCAGCTGGTGTTAGAAGAAAAGAAAAAATAGTACCGCCCAACCAACATACTGGGCGGTAAAAGTAGCATCGGGTAACAGTATAGCGAGCTGCTGATAGCAACGCACTGCGGCATATTGTCGCACCACTACTTCTCCCTGTTATCCTGAATATTTTTCAAGGCACTGGTAATTCGCACTTTGCCCAGTTAGTTTCTGTGTTCCGATATCATCAGAGTTCATACCCTATGGAGTGGATAGCGTTTACCTGTCTGGCCGCATTTAGTCAGGCCTGGCGTAATGCACTGCAAAGTCGCCTCAGTGAACATGCCAGTGTGGCCAGTGTGACACTTGCCCGCTTTTTGCTTGCCACACCGATGGCAGCTCTTTACCTGCTTGGTCTGTACCAATGGCAGGTAGTTCCGATGCTGACCATAACGCCATCATTAATCAGCTATGTACTGGGTGCCAGTGTCATGCAGATCATTGCCACCGGACTGATGGTGATGCTATTCAAACGCAACAACTATGCCGTCGGTGTGGGCCTGGCTAAAAGCGAAGCCTTGCTTGCAGCAGTATTGGGAATGGCTTTTTTTGGTTCACATCTCAGTCCACTGGGCTGGCTTGGCGTTCTGCTCGGTGGTGTGGCTGTCCTGTTGCTCAGCGGCGTGACGTTGCGCCACTTTGCCCCCTCCACCGCACTGCTAGGACTCGCCTGCGGTGGCGCGTTTGCGCTGACCTCATTGTGGGTCAGAGAAGCCAGTCTCGCCACCGGGTTACCCTTTCCCCATAGCGCTGCCTGGGTGCTGTTATTGGTGCTTTCTTGCCAGACCTTACTATTGGCTGGCTACCTGAGTTATGCGGAACAAGACGCCTGGCATACGTTGTGGCAGCAACGCAGACTGACCAGTGCCATCAGTCTTACCAGCTGTATCGGATCTATTGGCTGGTTTAGTGCCATGAGCCTGCAACATGTGGCCTATGTCAAAACGCTTGGCCAGATTGAGGTCTTCTTTACTCTGGCCATTGCTTTTTGGTGGTTAAAAGCCCCCGTTGCCAGGCGTGATACTCTGGGACTACTGCTTATCGCACTCGCTGCCATTTTAGTAATGATGGGCTAGGTCCATGGTCTAAAGTAAATTTTCGGGGAAAAATAGCT
Organism: Pseudoalteromonas sp. R3; assembly: GCF_004014715.1. NCBI lineage: Bacteria > Pseudomonadati > Pseudomonadota > Gammaproteobacteria > Alteromonadales > Pseudoalteromonadaceae > Pseudoalteromonas > Pseudoalteromonas sp. R3. Next base: position 113,447 of record NZ_CP034835.1, on the reverse strand, counting down.
AGCACTTCCTATACTGAAGATATCGCAACAATTATGACTGAGTGCCTTACGTGCCGATTGCACAACATTTTTATAGTCAGCCTGACGAGGTTGAACTGGTCAAAGTGAAACTGTTTAAGCAGGTCGCTTACTACTGTCTATGCTTACATTTGCTGTTTATTTTTGCCTTCTGGTATAGCCATGTTTATATTCTGGCTATCGCCAATATCGCCAGCGTTGCGGCCTGGGCTGCGGGTATTTATCTGCTCAACCAGGGGCACAGTCATCTGGCCCTCAGGGTGTTTTGTATTGAGGTGACCGCGCATTCAGTTCTGGTCTGCGCTACGCTTGGAATGGACTATGGTTTTCAGTATTACCTGTGGACCATAGCCTGCATGTTATTACTGGATATGCAACTGAAACTGCGACTCGCGATTACCCTGTCTTTAAGCTTGATTGTGTTATTTGCAGTCTTGTTTGAGCTTTACGACACGGTCAATACCACCTTTGTATTTCGCGACTACGCCCGTCCCATCCACTTTATCAATGTATTCATCTGCGGCCTGCCCATGATTTACGTCATTGGACAGATACGCGAAAGCACCTTTATTCAGCGTCGGCAGCTGGCAACTCTGGCCGCAAGAGATCCACTCACTAACTTGTTTAATCGCCGTTATGCAAAAGAGTTGATCTTAAGAGCTCATGCCAGTTGTGCGCACAATGATCAGCCTCTATGTGTCGTAATGGCCGACCTGGATCATTTCAAACAAATCAATGACCAGCTTGGTCATGATATGGGCGACGAAGTCCTGCAAACCGTTTCAGATATTCTGCATAAACATGTAACTGATCAAGATATTGCCGTGAGGTGGGGTGGGGAAGAGTTTCTGTTAGTGCTGGTCGACTGCAACCTGGAGCAAGCAGTGCATCGTCTGGAAACACTGCGCCAAACACTTGAGAGACAAAAGTTCAACGGCAATGAGCTCACTGCAACCATGAGCTTCGGAGTGGCCCTGTGGCACACCGCCCTGCCCTTTTCAGTGGCATTACAATTAGCCGATGACGCGCTGTATACCAGCAAGGCGCTGGGCCGCAATCGCGTGACAACGGCCCAGTCCAGTTAGTTCGCGGGGGTAAAGGTAATGCGGTGGCTAATTTTACCCGGTAACAAGGGAACCGCTTCACCTTGTGCATAACCACTAAAACCAGCCCGATAAAACGGCGATAAAGGATGGCCACTTTGGCCACCAGCAACACTCATGATCGCTTTATCAAGATGCCCTGGCTGGGCAATAAAGCGTTGGGAAGCGCCAAATGCGGGTTTTTGTACTGCTGGCATATAGCTGTCACCAAACCCTGCCACCACTGGCATATCGAGCAAACCACTAAGCAGTGGGATCTGCCGGCTAAATGGGTGTTTGACTTCAAGTTGATTCACCCGCCCCCATTGCCATGCTGCCATTTCGCTCCCCTCAGACTCGCGCAATTGCACTTTGGCCGCCTCATATGCTGCAAATAACAGTGCGTCCCAGTCACTGTATTTTTGCAGCCACTGTGAAGGTTGCTGAGATATCAACTGCCACACGGCTGGCTCAAGGTATCGTTTAAGAGGCGACAAGCTCCCGTCAGCCTGTTGCAGAGTATTTTCCACCGGGGAAAACAACACGTCGATAGTCTGATCACGGAACCGTCTGACCAGTGTATAACCGACTGATTCCGGACAGGCACATGCCTGCCAGTCAGCCAAATATGCAAGGTCACGTGAATAGTGCGCTTTGCGGCTGTGCAATAACTCGCTCAACAGCTGGTGCCAGGGCATCAGAAAGCGTGCCTCGTTATCGAGTTGCAGGCGCATAAAGTCGGCTTCGTTAAACTGTGATTGTGCCATCAGCCGGTCGCGGATCTGCTGAGCCCGAGCCCCCAGTGCGTAGCCCCCATCACCAAATCGTTGGTGCTGTTGTGCCGATACAACCCGGGAGTTAGCAGTCCAGATCTTACCATCCGCGGGATTTTTCACGACCGGACGGTGCGCTTCATTATGCTGCCAATCCGCGCTGTAATCCTGACTGGTAACGGCCAAATCACTGGGGGACTGTCGGGCCGGCACTGCACCTGTCGGGCGCCATGCCGCATTTCCGAGCGCATCGACAACCACCATATTCTGAACCGGAATAGCGATATGCTCAGCCCGCAGCAATGCGTCATCAACGGACATGGCTTGTTCCAGCCCAGTCAAACCAAGATTAACCGCGTAATCCCGATGTGCCACCCAGCTTAATGCATACGCTTCGCCGTGGATCTGCTTAACTGGTCCGTAGTTACTCAATGTCAGGGCAAATTCTCGACTCTTACCACCCGGTAATCGCAACACTTCAGTAACCTGCCAGGTTCTGTCACTGTGAGGGTCAAGCTTGATCCAGTCAGCGGTATCCAGGTAACCATTCGTAAATCCCCAGGCAATATGATTATTACTGCCTACGACAATTGCGGGTGCCCCTGGCAAAGTAACACCAGATACCTGCACGGGATTACCGGTAGCTGTATTGTAATTAAGTTGTGCCCTATACCAAATAGCCGGAGCGTTCAGACCCAGATGCATATCATCCGAAAGCATTGCTGCCCCTGTATCAGTATGCTTCCCGGTCACAGCCCAGTTATTGCTGCCATAAAGCGGCAGCTCCTCAATATTACGTAATACGTCAAGTTGAGCTATGTCGCCTATTTGAGGTATTAAAACATCATTTATATGGACTTCACTCCCATCAAGCGCAGCCTGGTAATTGCTAGGCTGAATAATAAAATCCACCATTTCTTTACCAAGTAAAGACTCAACCAAAATAAGTGACTCATCTCGCTTTAAGGTACTTTCTTGTAAATCCAGGTACATACTAAAAATAACCAACAGGCTGTCTTCTGGTTGCCAGGGTCTGACATCTGCGCCTAACAAAAGATATTCAAACCCCTTCACACCGCTTTGTGCTTGCCCTTCATTCACCCCCTGAGAATAACGTGCAAGCAAGGTTTGATCTGACTGAGGCAGTTGCTGCAAGATAGTCTGGCTGAGCGCACGAAACTGGTGAAATCGTAAACGCTTATCAAGCTCAATGGCCGCTTCTCCAAATAATTCACTCAGCTCTCCTGCGGCATTTCGACGCAACAAATCCATCTGAAAGAAGCGATCCTGACCATGTGCAAAACCCAGCGCATACGCGGCATCATCACGATTCTGCGCGGTGATCACACTTTGACCCAACGCATCACGCTCCAGCGCCAGCGGTGCGCTTATCGCCGTTGATTGGCCCTGCCCGTCGAGCGCAGGCAAGCTCAATGATAAGATCCCGTACACGACCGCACTGGCAGCCAGTACCAGCAAAACCAGGGTCGCCACAGTACGTCTTAACCAAGTCAGCATACTCTCTCCTTATTATGAGTGATTAATGACCTAGCCAGCTTAGCGCTAAATATTCCGGATTGCATTATCGTATTGCATGACAAGTCTGTGACTCCCCATTGAGACATATCCTTGCCGGCGATAAAAAAGCACCACCACAACAATCACTTCAGTTCGTGCGCTAAGTCACAGCACGAGTGCTATCAGCATCGACAGGATTTTTAGGCATAAATTACCTCGGGTCTTGGCGAGTTTTCATACAGACAACTATAGTTAAATGATTCAAGGATACTTTTTCACGTTTACATGCAGACCATACACGTGCTGTCGTCAAGGAAAGCTTTTTTAACCCGCTTTATAGTGGGGGCACTTTTATTGGTGATCCTGGCAGCTGGCTGGTACATCGATGGCATCAACGAACGCCGTCTGATAGAGGTTGAGAAAAACCGCACATATGAAGAGCTGAATGTTTATCGTACTCAGATAGAAGGCACATTGGCTGCCAATATCCAGCTGGTTCGAGGACTCGCTATTGCCTTAGCGCCTCAACCAAACTTGGATCAGGCGCAGTTTGAACGCTTTGCGGCTCCCTTGTTCGAGACCAGTCAAGTATTACGTAATGTGGGGGCAGCACCGGATATGGTGCTGCAAATGGTGTATCCACTCGAAGGAAATGACAAAGCCATTGGGCTCAATTACCTCACCCACCCACAACAAAAAAAAGACGCAATTAAAGCCAGAGACACTCGCAATATCGTTCTGGCAGGTCCGTTAGAGCTCATTCAGGGCGGTACGGCGTTGATCGCACGGGTCCCCGTGTATGTTGACAAAGACAGTTTCTGGGGACTTCTTTCGGTCGTTATAGATATGCCCAAACTGTATGAGCAAGTATCACTGAACAAACTAGAAGGCGACTATCTGATAGCGATTCAGGGCCGAAATGGTCTGGGTGACAGCGGTGAGTATTTCTATGGCTCACCCACCATTCAGGAGCACAACCCATTGGCATTCACCATTCATGTGCCATCAGGTAGCTGGGTGATGTACGCAGCTCCGCGCTATGGTGGAAGGCCTCATCTGCGGCCTTATGGCCTTTTCGACTGGCATTATTGACTATAGTTGTATTCTTCTTTTGCGCGTTTTCATTTTACACACGCTTGCTTTCGGAACTAAAAAATAAAACCAATGCGTTGACCAATATGGGCTCGCTGGCCAAAGTGGGAGCCTGGTCGGTTGACCTGGCGTCTCATCACATCACGTTGTCGGATGTAACACGCCAAATCTTTGCCGTACCATCACACTATCAACCTACCTGGATGAGTAGTACCGAGTTTTTCAAAGAGGGGCCCCATCGCAAGAAGTTTCAGGATCATATGACTCAGGCGATCAAATATGGCAAACCCTTTGAAGATGAATTCATTGTCCAACCACACAAAGGTCAGGAATGCTGGGTATTTATCAAAGCTCAGGCAAAACAGCACAATGGCTGGACCTCTCAGGTATTTGGTTCAGTGCAAAACATCAATGATCGCAAGCTAATGGCAATAGAGCATGAAAAAGTGGCCAGAAATAATGAGCTACTAGCACAACTCAGTACCCATGAAGCCATACTTAATAATCACACCGATCGCGCCCAGGAATTGTGTACCGACGCCGTTTGCCAGGCCGCTCGCGCGTCGCGCGCCAGTATTTGGCTGCTCAGTGACGATCACTCTCTGCTTTACCCAACCTGTTTCAGCAATACCCGAAGAGACAGCCTTCAGCATTTCCCTCCATGGCGTAAGGCGACCTTGCCAGGGCTGTTTTCTGCGGTACTCAGCAAACAAGTTATAGAAGCAAGTACAGCAACCAAACACCCGATCACCCGGCCTCTGGCCGACCAATACCTTGACCCGTTTGAAGTTGAAGCGATGCTCATCACGCCCATTCTGCATCGCGGCGCTGTGTGCGGGATACTCTGCACAGAATACGGTGATCCTTACCCGGACTGGACAGACAGTGACAGACGCTTTGTACATGCCATTGCCGCTATGTTGGCCAGTTTGTTCAGCGGGCAACAGCAGCAGCAGGCTAAACGCAAAGCCGTTATAGAAAAAGAGCTGGCCGAACAGTCTGCCAAAATTAAGGCTGATTTTCTGGCCAGTATGAGCCACGAGATCCGCACCCCGATGAACGGCATTATTGGCATGCTGGAGATACTTGGCAATTCGCAACTCACCGACACCCAACAGCGCAACCTGTCGCTTGCTCAAAGCTCGGCAGAATCACTGCTCACTATTATCAACGACATTCTGGATTTCTCTAAAATTGAAGCTGGAAAACTGAATATTGAGCAAATTGAATGCGACCTGATCCAAATTATCAGTGACTGTTTTGCAGCCTTTGCGCCACGAGCCAATGACCAGCAAACAGAGCTCTTTATCGATAGTCGTAATATGCAATATCAGTATGCTAAGACAGATCCGCACAGGCTCAAGCAAGTGCTCAACAACCTGCTCAGCAATGCCGTCAAGTTTACCGAAGGCGGTAAGGTGACTCTGACATGCTATACCGAGCGCACCAGCGACCAGTCTCGCTTGTGGTGCAGTGTAGAAGACACGGGCATAGGGATCAGCAAGCAACAGCTGAGTAAAATTTTTGATTCTTTTACACAGGCCGATCCTTCCACTACGCGCAAGTTTGGTGGCACTGGGCTTGGGCTCACCATAGCCAGACAGTTGTGCGAACTCATGGGGGGCGCTCTCAATGCATACAGTAAACCCAGTATTGGCAGCACCTTTACGTTTTATATTGAGCTCAGCGATCCACAACCAATCCGGGCGCTGGACGCCAAAAATGACAGCCTGTTTGTTATTGATGCGCACTCGCCCTCTGATCTGGCTGCACGGCATATGCTCGATGCCTGGCATATCCCAACCGAGCACTTTGAGAACGTGGCGCAAATGCTGGAGTTTTACAACACCAAAGAATCACATAAGCCCGCTCTGATCATTGCCACACAAGTGCTTAGCCGCTCGCCGGACTCAGACATACAGAGCCTGATAAAGCTGATAAAAGTAAAGCAGCTCAACTATGCTCTGTTGTGCCACACGATGCAGGAAACCGAAGCCTTCCCTCAGTTTTCATCCAATAACCTACTGCTTGCGCCCCTGACCCCGGCCAATGCTTTATCATTAGTGAAACGCAAAGAACCGATTGCCGCAAAAGTCGCCGAAGACGTCTGCCTGGATGTCGATATCCTGCTTGTAGAAGACAACAAGATTAACCAAACCGTTGCAACCACATTGCTTGAGAAACTGGGTGCCCATGTCACCTGCGCACACAATGGCCTGGCGGCGATTGGCCACCTCAAAGTACGAGAAGAGCCCTATGCTATCATTCTCATGGATTGCCAAATGCCCGAGATGGATGGCTACACTGCCACCAAAGAGATCCGTGCAGGCATTGCCGGCGAGCAACATCAGCAAACACCTATCATTGCGCTGACAGCGAATGCCATGGAAGGTGACGAAGAAAAGTGTCTGGCAGCCGGTATGGACGCCTACCTTAGCAAGCCCATCAATTTCAATGCACTGAGTAAAATGTTGCAGCGCTGGGTCGATGAAGCCAAAACCTGCTGATAAGGCTGACAAAAGTACACGTCATTCACCTGAGGCCACTATGCAAGGCCGTTCAAATCGCATAGAGTAAAGTCATGAAAAAACCTGATCTGCTGCACACTACCAGCAGCACATCTACTAGGGAAAAGATATGAATTTATCCAAGATCGAACAGCGGATCATTGGCTGTCTGCTGGAAAAGCAAACGACAACGCCAGATCAGTACCCACTCTCACTCAATGCACTGACCAATGCGTGTAATCAGAAATCGAACCGGGAGCCGGTGATGTCTCTGACCGAGTCTGACGTACTGGACACCCTGGCTCAGCTTGAACAAAAGCGCATCGTCGTTTGTGACGAAGGGCTATCCGGCAGGGTAAACAAATATCAACACCGCTTTTGCAACAGCGAATTTGGCAGCCTGAAACTGACCGAACAACAACGCGCCATTGTCTGCTTGTTGTTATTACGCGGCCCCCAGACCCCGGAGAATTACGCACTCGCAGTGGCCGACTAGCAGAGTTTGCGACGGTTGGCGAAGTAGAAACTGCACTGAATGAGCTGCAACAACAAGAACTCGCCATGCGCCTGGCCCGAGAGCCCGGCAAACGAGAATCACGCTACCAGCACCTGTTTGGCAACCCAGAGGATTACGAACAAACGGAGGTGAGTGCTTCAGAACCAAGCGTGAATCTGGATGAACTGCTGCTGGAAATCGATCAGCTCAAGCAGGAGCTGCAAACCATCAAGCAACATCTGGGTCTGTGAAAAACAGCTCAGTGCAAGAAACAGATCTAATCTGTAACAAATTAAAGTAAACTTAGAACAATCAGACATAATTGGACCAGCCGTAGAATACGGGTGGTAAGAGGAAACCCCATGCGTGAAGCGATCATCGCTGAAATGAAAGTTCAGCCTACCATTGATGTCGCGGCGGAAGTCGCCCGACGTGTTCAGTTTATTAAACAGACGCTGATTTCAGCCCATTGCCATAGTCTGGTTTTGGGGATCAGTGGGGGTGTTGACTCCTCAACCTGTGGCCGTTTGTGTCAGCTGGCAATTGACGAGCTGAATGCCGAGCAAGGTTGTCAGGGTTATCAGTTTATTGCCATGCGCCTGCCATACGGCACTCAAGCTGACGAAGAAGAGGCGCAGCAGGCGCTGGAATTTATTCAACCCAGCAAACGCTTAACTGTTAATATCAAAGCGGCTGCTGATGCTATGCACGAACAGGCACTTCAGGCTATGCAAGACAGTGACACCACAGTGCCCAATGCAACCCTGGTTGATTTTGTCAAAGGCAATGTCAAAGCCAGACAGCGTATGGTTGCACAGTATGAAATCGCCGGCCTGACACGAGGCCTGGTGGTCGGGACCGACCATAGCGCAGAAAATATCACCGGCTTTTATACCAAATTTGGCGATGGCGCCTGCGACCTGGCGCCTCTGTTTGGCCTTTCCAAACGACAGGTAAGGGCGTTAGCCGACTATCTGGGTGCCCCACAGTCTCTGGTGCATAAAACCCCAACTGCCGATCTGGAATGCGATCGCCCGGGGCTTGCTGATGAGGAAGCACTAGGCCTGAGCTATGATGACATTGATGACTTCCTGGAGGGCAAACCTGTCAGTCTGGATGTTGAGCAACTACTCATCGGCATTTATCAGAAAACACAACACAAGCGTCAACCTATCCCCACCATTTACGACAGTGAATAAGTGACAGACGTAACACCCTGTGATCTGGTCTGCGTTATCTCACGTACAAGGCCAGACGCACAACGCGGGTCTTAACTCGGGCGCTCTCTACTTGCGCGCCCTAAAACGCACTTTACTCGTTAAATCTGCAAAGAAGGATACATGCCAATGACATCGCCGATTTTGATTACCGGAGCCGCACAACGCGTAGGACTGGCGATGGTTCAGCACTTTATTGCTGAAGACATCCCCGTGATCATGACATATCGCACAAAACATCCGATCATCGATACGTTGATTGAACAAGGTGTGACTTGCATACAGGCCGACTTTAATCAGCCGGATGCCATTACAACTCTGATTGCACAAGTCCAGCAACATACCAACGCGTTAAGCGCAGTGATACACAATGCATCGAGTTGGGATTGTGAAGCAAGTAATCCAGATCACGATGCACTATTCGATACCATGATGCACATACATGCCAAGGTCCCTTATCTGCTTAATTTGGGGCTGGCACCTTTGCTGGAAAATCATCAAGGCACGGCCGATATCATTCACATCACAGATTATGTAGTCGAGAAAGGCAGTCCGAAACACATTGCTTATGCCGCCAGTAAAGCGGCACTGGATAATCTCAGTCGCTCTTTTGCCGCCAAGTATGCACCTAAGATTAAGGTCAATTCAGTGGCACCGTCGCTGATCATTTTCAACGAGGATGACAGCGAAGAATATAAGGCCAAGACACTGAAAAAATCCATCATGGGCATTGAGCCGGGCTGTCGAGAAGTGATCGACGCCGTCGAGTTGCTGCGTAAAAGTAATTACATCACCGGTCGCACCTTGGCCGTTGACGGAGGCCGCCACCTGAAATAGCAGGCCTGAGCGAATCAACTACAGTGAGTTTTATTATGCATGAAGAATTAAAAAGCAGTTTCCAGCAAATTATCACCGCCGTTGGCGAGGACAAAGATCGTGAAGGGCTGCTTGATACCCCGAAACGTGCAGCCAAGGCCATGGAATACCTGACTCAGGGCTATCGCCAGGAGCTAAGTGATGTGACCAACAATGCCGTGTTTAGTTCGGATGCTGATGACATGGTCCTCATCCAGGACATTGAGCTTTATTCAATGTGTGAACATCACCTGCTGCCATTTGTTGGTCGCGCGCACATCGCTTACATCCCCAATGGCAAGGTGTTAGGCTTATCTAAGTTTGCACGTATTGTGGATATGTACGCGCGCCGCTTTCAAATCCAGGAACAATTAACCCATCAGATTGCACAGGCAGTTGAAGAGGTTACCGGAGCCCGCGGTGTGGGCGTGGTGATCGAAGCCAAACACATGTGCATGATGATGCGTGGGGTTGAAAAACAAAATTCACAGATGCGTACTTCAGTCATGCTGGGTAACTTTCGTGAAGACGCCAAAACCCGCAATGAATTCTTACAACTACTAAAACGCTAAGGACCGCTTATGCACACGGCGATCATCAATATTACCAATCTAAGGTTACGCACTTTCATCGGTTTCAATCCCGAGGAGAGAGAGAAAAAGCAGGACGTTGTGATCAATATCGAGATCCATTACCCCGCTGATGCGGAATGCTTATTTCATGATGAAGTGGGCCATGCGCTGAACTACAAAACCATCACCAAAGCCGTGATCGCCAAAGTGGAAGACGGCCACTTTCTTTTGCTGGAAAAGCTGGTTGCAGACATTTTAACTGAATGCCACCAGCATCCGGATGTTAGTTATGCCAAAGTAAGAGTCGATAAGCCACATGCACTGCGTTTTGCCGATTCAGTCTCCTTAACGCTGGAGTGGCGTAAACCAGCATGATCTCTCTGGCAGCGGTTTACACTAACCCCGCTGCCAGTCCTATCACCACGGCATAGCGTAAGCCTTTACCTAAAAACACCAGTAACAAAAAAAGCCCAAAGCGAACCCGAAATACCCCAGCAATCAGGGTCAATGGGTCGCCAACTATGGGTAACCAGGCAAACAACAAGCTCAAGGTGCCATATTTTTGAAACTGTCTTTGCGCTTTATCCATTGCCTGTCTGGAAACCGGAAACCAGCGCCGCCCTTCAAACCTGCTAACAGCCGTTCCCAAATAGTAATTGACCACACTGCCCAGCACATTACCCGCTGTTGCACTTAGCCATAAACCCCATAAATCTCCTTGTCGCTGCACAACCAGTCCTGACAACAACAGCTCCGAAGAAGCCGGTAGCAAAGTAGCGGAAATAAAGGCAGATAAAAACAACGAAGCATACAACATAATAATGGGTGTCTACCAATGGCCTGTGTGAAACCAATTTCACTTAATACCTGTTCAATTTGAAGGAGCAAATATGGCGCTAACGGCGTTAAAAATTTCTTATTTAGAGCAACTAAATAGCAAAATTTTTGCCTTGTTATCGACCCTGTTTTCTCGCCTCAAAATAGAACACTTAATTAAGCAAATTGGTGTAATTCTGAGTTGGTCTGTTTCTGAAGAGGGCAAGCGGATACACCGCTGAAACTTGCGCTCACCTGAAAAATACGCATTAATGAACGTATTGTAACGCAAGGACCATAATAATGATAAAACGTCTCGCAATGGCCTCTTTAGTTGTCGCACTCGGCGCTCAACTTAGTGCCTGTAATGCTACACCCAGTCCCGCTCCTCACAGCAATGGCTATGAAACCTATATCCAGTCCGGGGAGCTGTTCAAACATACTCAGCTGACCGATATTGATGGGCAACCTGTGCAGTTAGCACAGGGCAAAAAGCTGGTCATCCTGTTCGCCACCTGGTGCTCTGATTCCCGGCGAACCTTAACTGAATTGAAAGCCTCTAACCTACTGGCAGATCCCACACTTCAGGTCGTAGCCATTGGCCGGGAAGAAGACGACAAAACACTCAAAGCATTTCGTGAGTCATTCTCAGTGGACTTTACACTGGTTGCAGACCCGGATAGACAAATTTATCAGCACTACGCAAATAAAGGGATCCCGCGTCTTATTCTACTGGATGAGCACAACAAGGTGGTCAAAACACTCATTGGTGAGCAGCCCGGCATTATCGAGCAGGTTCGCTGGTAATGAGTACAGATGTTGTCAGTATACTGACCATGGCCAAGGTGATCCAAACTGCCGTAGCACCGGTGTTTTTGATCACCGGTATCGCGGCGACATTAGGTGTATTATCGAATCGCCTGGCACGCATCACCGACCGCGCCAGGTTGCTCGATCGTAAGCTAAACAATAGCCAGGATGAAGAGCTCAAAAGCCACCTTACCCGCGAAATGCGCACCCTGCTCAAACGCTCTCGCTGTATTCACGTCGCGTTTAGTATGAGTGTTCTGTCTGCTTTACTGGTCTGCGCCGTCGTTATGGTGTTATTTGTCTCTCACCTGTACACGCTGTCATTGGGTGTTACCCTCTCAAGCTGTTTTATTGGTGCCATGTTGTTATTGATCTGCGCATTTGTCGCATTGCTGGCCGAAGTCTTTCTCGCCACTCGCAGTATGCGCCGGGGCATGATCTTTAAAGATATTGGCGACTAATGCCAATCCGTATTAATACCAATTTGCTTAATTAAGTGTTCTATTTTGAGGCGAGAAAACAGGGTCGATAACAAGGCAAAAACTTTGCTATTAAGTTGTTCTAAATAAGAAATTTTTAACGCCGTTAGCGCCATATTTGCTCCGTCAAATCGAACATGTATTAAGTGCAATTGGTATAATACATAATCATGTTAGACGCATTGGTGTAACCGCACAGTCAAACATTCTGCGTGTATTGGCTCAAAAGCTGTCATTGAATTGCTCAGACTGAAGCGCCAGTCTGAGCGACCGCCCCAGCCATCACCTCTTTCATTGAGCCGACACCCGCTCCCTAAATTGTCAGGCGACCTCCTTGTGATAGCAATCCGTATCGCATGCCACACTCAGAGTAGCGCCTTCATCCAGTTCATAATCAGCGTCCTGTTTTATTAAGGGACACATATAAAAAAAACCGCCCCGGGCGAACCCGGAGCGGTTTTTCAACTAATACTTAGTTAGTTGCTTACTTACGCTTACGGCGACGTAGTGCTGCAAACGGTGCTGCAAGTAACGTCAACCAAGCCAGTGAACCTGAATCGTCGTCATCATTGTCATCACCACCGGTTACGTTAGTCACGTTAACACGTACAGTTACAACCTCTGATACAAATTGTGCAGAGTCTTTCGCCTGAACCTGGAAGCTAACTTCTTTTTCGAATTCGAAGTCAATTTCACCGCTCACACGGATGGCGCCATCAGCGTCAACAGTGAACAGGTTGGTACCAGTTACGATGAACTCAGTCACAGGTGATACGTCTGCATCTGGGTCAGAGTAAGCCAGTCTGCCGATAACAGTACCCAGCTGAGCGTTCTCTGTTACAGAGAAGATTTGACCGTGGTCAACCACTGGTGCGTGTAGTGAAGGATTAAGTACTACATCAACAGTGACTTCAACCATCTCAGACTTCAGACCTACGCTGTCTTCAACCATCACTTTGAACGTGTAGCTTGGTACTGCCAGCTGGTTGATTTCGGCTGTTGTTACCAACTCACCTTTCTCGTTGATTTCGAACAGGTCAGTGCCTTCTACTTCACCGCCAACAATGCCGTCAGCTGCGCTTTCAAAGACAGAGTAGTCAAGCATGCCAACCACAGTACCCGCTGGAGCACCGTCCATCATGCTGAACGTTTGACCGTGCGCAACCACTGGCATTTCGTCATGCTCATTGGTCACTTCGATTTCAATGTCAGTCATAGTCGAAGAACCCATAGTGTCCATCGCCATTACTTTCAGCTCTACGCTCTCAACACCCATCTCAACGTCCAGGTACTCAGAGCTTACCAGAGAGATAACACCTTTGTTGTCGATAGCGAAGCTGTCCGCATACATGCCATCCAGACGGTAGCCCAGAATTGGGAACGCAGGAGACTCATCACCGAAGCTCACAGTGGCAACAGGCATTGGGTCAGCGTTTTCGCTCACGCTCAGGTCACCTTCAACAACCAGCTCAGGTAGTGCAGGTACGTCCAGGTCACCCGGAACAACTGCCATTACGTTTGTGCTCGCAGTTGATGTGAATGCAAATGGCATATCGAACTCAACAGTTGCTTTTGCACCTGGAGCCAGTTCTTTCAGCGCTTCGCCTTCACCGTCTTTCAGTGTCACAGTTGGGTTCATACCGAAGATGAAGCCGCCGCGTGCTGAATCCATTGGCGTACCGTAGATACCAGACTGCCAGTGAGCTTCACCAACGAATGCCTCAACACCAATTGGCATGCCAACCATATCTGCACTCAGACCTAACAGGTTAGAACACGCAGTGAAGGTCACTGTGTCTTCACCAGACTCGTGCAGCATAGGTGTACCCCACTCCCACTGGTCATCGCCATTGACGATTGAACCAATCAGTGTACGGCTACGACCACGTACAGCAGGGTTATTACCGGTATCGTTCAGTTTTGTCATGAACTTGTCAGCAACACCATCGTTGTTGAAGTCGAACTCAAGACGGTAGCCAGCCTGACGCAGGTGGTTAATGCCTTCTTGTAACTGCAGTGAGAAAGTAGTCGAAATACCAGAGTCACAGTTGTCGTTCAGGAACGCAGCCGTAGTCACTGCTTTGATGTCAAAGCGACGGTCATCATCTTCGCTGGTCAATACAACTTGCTCAGCTGTACCAGAGATAGCCACAGCACCGGTATTCTCAACCATCAGCGATGACATTTGCTCACCCGCTTCGATGCTGAATTCAGCTTCTTCTGCAGCTTTTGGTAGTACGTGGTATACAACGTGTAGGTCGTGGTCGCCTTCTGTTGCTTCATCATCAAAGATTAACGCACCGTCGTACTCAGCCAGGTCTAGCGCTTCAACATTTTTCGCCAGTTCATCGTTGTCGAACGGGTTCATGATGCCAAACTCAGGTAGCTTGTTTGGATCAATGGTCATTTCAACGTCAATCAGAATTGTCTGACCCGCAGGTACAACAACCTTTGCAGGATGTTCGAACGTTACAGCACCTGAATCCACATCGTTCTGATAACGGTGGTCCATACGTAGGTTATACGTACGATCTTCGTTCGAGTAGTTACGTAGTACTACAGACTTAGTATAAGTTTGTGTCTCAGAAAGGCGCTTAGCACCGAAAGACAGGGCTGCTTGCTTGGTGTCAAACTCAGGCAGGTCTACCCAAGCTGCAACCGGAGACGCAATGGCTTTTTCAACGTCAACCAGACCAGCACCGATGCGGCTGATAGGCGCCAACGGTGAATCAGGGTTTACGTTTGTTGATTCAACTGTGATGTTCAGGTCAGCGGTATTCATCAGAATCGCTTTAACTTCCAGAGCACTAAGCTCAGGACGCGCTTCTCTCACTAGCGCCAGTGCACCAGCTGTGATAGGACCAGACATTGAAGTACCAGACTTACGGTGTAGTTGATCACCCGTACCCGGAGCCGCAGCCAGGATGTTTGAACCCGGAGCCGCAATTTCAGGCTTCAGCAGGCCGTCCATTGAAGGACCACGTGATGAGAAGTCAGATACGCCACCAGGAGACGCTTTAACAACACCAGAAACACTGTAAGTGGCTTTACCGCCATCTTTCATTTGTTCTTTAAGTTTTGCACCTGCTGCGAAGTTCAGACCTGCTGACGGGATAGTCACGTTATCGTCGCTACCACCCATAGGTGCCGGCGTGCCGTCATCGTTGTTGTTCGCAATAAATACAAATACTGCGCCACGCTCTTGAGCATTCAATACTTTTTGAGTGAAGGCACAAGCACCACGGTCGATAAGTACCGCTTTACCAGTAAAGTCCATGTCTGCGAACGGGTTCGCTTCGTCGGCAAGGTCACAACCGTTTTGATTTGCTTCAGGGTAAACCAGCTCTGCAGTGTCTTGATTAAATTCGAATGCAACCTGAGGGCCAAAGCTTGCAGGCTGAACAATCGTTGCTTCACCAGCAACACTTGCGTCACCGAACAGACGCTCAAAAGTTGGGTGCGTCAAAGAAGCTACAGACAGTGCGTTAGGCGTTGTACTTGGGCCACCTACACGGAACGGAACATCATCATCGTTACCGGCAGAGATAATCATGTTTGTGCCTAGCTTAACAGCACGGTGGATCAGGTAGCCTGTACCAGAAGAAACATCAGTATCACCGAACTCACCACCCAGCGACATGTTCATCAGATCTACGCGGTCACTGATGTCGCCGTCACCATTTGGATCCATTGCTGACTCAAGTGCTTTTACCTGCGCATCGAAAGGACAACCGCCGCCACATACAGAGTAAACGTAAAGTTCAACGTCTGGAGCAATACCAGTTAAGTCGTGAGATACGTGTGTACCGTGGTCAGACAGCTCATCAGCTTCCGGGCGGTACGTAGGATCGTCTTCAATCGGATCAGGGTCATCACGCATGTGGTCGTAACCACCTACAACCATACCTTGTGGCCAGCTTACTGTTGTTGGATCTTCAGCAGCCGCTTTATAGTCATCCAGCGTACCAGCCGCTTCATTGAATACTTTGTGTGTGTAGTCGATACCAGTATCCAGTACAGCAACACGAACACCTTTACCTGTTACGTCTAAATCGTTACGTACTTTAGTAGCACCGATATAGTCAGAGCTTGCTTCAACAAACAAACGGTCTTCACGCAGCGGAAGAATACGGTCAACCATTGCGTTTTTGCTAAGCGCCTTTAATGCATCATCAGACGCTTGTACGATCAGTGTTGAGGCCAATACTTTCGTTGAGCCTAGGATTTTCACTCGCGGGTCTAGTGCACGCATTTGCTCTTTCATCTGGAACTGAGCTTGCTGCACTGATGAGAAAGTTTGTTTCGCAGCTTCAGCGCTGTACGTGCCCTCAGACATCAGGTCAACCGCTGTAGATTGCTTCAGAACAACTAGGAACGCTTCTGCTCTTTCCTGTTGCGGGTTGCCGATTGCTTCAGCTTGTACTTTCAAAGAAGCAGGAGCTGCTGGAAGCTGCGTTGCAGCCGTGGCAGATGCTGCCATCAATGCACCAGAGACAGCTGTTGCTACCGCGGTGGCTTTAAATGAATACTTGGCCATAGTTTCCCCTAGGACTTGTTGTTGAAATGATGTTTCTTTTAATTTTAGAGAGTAGATTCGCTCATCAATATAATGTGACTTCACGGTTAATTACAATATTAAACAAACAAAGAAGTTACAAATTTTGCAAGCAAATCACATGACACATCATAACTCCATGTTTATAAAGAAATTTGAAACTGTAAACAAACGTAAACCAACCCATCATCATGTTGTCACATTGATGAGTTTGTAAAACGTAATGAACAAAATACACACAAACCGACTATCTAATCTAGTTCAGAATTCCAATCTCGTCTAAGAGACTTGCAATATCTTTTATAAAGCCTTAGAACAGAGTCAGTTTTTTTTTATGAGGGGTCGAAATGAGAATCACACTTTTATTAACAAGCCTGTTAACTGGGCTGTCTTTGAATGTTCAGGCAAATTCAATATTCGAAAAGCCGGAAGATGCAATTGAATACCGTAAAGCAGCGTTTCAGCTGATCCGTTACCAGATTGGGGATATGGGCGACATGCTTAAAGGCAAAGTGCCGTTTGATGCAGAACGCTTTAAACAACGTGCGAACAATGCAGCCCAGTTGTCTGCCATGCCATGGGAAGCATTCCCGGCGGGTTCAGATAAAGGCGCAACAGATGCCCTGCCAGCTATCTGGTCTGACAGAGCAACCTTTGACAGTAAAGCACAGGCATTCGCAGATTATGCTCAAAAGCTAGCTGTAGCGGCGGAGTCGGGCGATAAGAAAGTCATTGGTGCAGCATTTAAAAACTGGGCGAAGGGCTGCAAAGACTGTCACAACTCGTTCAAAGATTAACAATCAACACAAGTAAGGCAGCGAATGCTGCCTTATCATTTAACGCTTAAACAAGGTAAACGTACCGCGAACCGGGGTTACCTGCATACAAGCTCAATCATCTAAGAAATCTAGATCATCCTCTCCCAGATTACGCTTCAGGCGTTTTTGTTCCAAGTAATCATCCAGACGACGCTTCACCCGCTTCTTTTGCTGGGCCTGCAACTCTTTGTCTAACGAGCCAAAGTCGTCTTCATAATCTTCATCTAACGGATCATAGGAAAATGTTTTACCCACGATAAGCTCCAAAACTTAAATTCGCTAATTAGTCCGGCAGTTCATGCAATGATGGCCTGCTTAAGAATAGTATTTAGCGCTAAATTCAGGCGCTGAAAAGCAAGACATTTTTATCTATACGATAAAAATTTTTTATTATGTGTTTGCGCAAAAAACACACTAGTCAAAAGCACCACTTTTTGGTCAGATTGATGAACAAAACAGCCAAAGCATCGTATAGAAAAACACAGCATTTCTATACTAATCAAAACCTTAATAAATTGGCACTGTTCTTGTTGGTTAACTTTCGTCATCAACACCCCAAGGACCACTATTATGAAAACTATACTGCTTGCTTCAACGTTGGCGTTATCTACCCAGGTAGCAGCCCACACAGATAACCATTTTTCTGTCAGCACGGATGAGTGCGCTGTTGATTTTAAAAACGACGTACAGATCACCCCTGATCAAGTCTATATCAAAAACGGTAATGGTCAGCCTGTGATGATAGATGCACAGGGCTTCCTGTTTATTGCAGATCAACCTGTTTCACTGGACCAGGATGAGCGCATGGCCATGCAGACATATGCCGATACGCTCAGAGCCGAGCTGCCCAAAGTGGCCAGTATTGCATTGCAGGGCGTAGAACTAGCTGGTGTCGCCATTGAGGAAGTGGCAACCGCATTTAATCTGCACAACTTCGATTCCTTGTCGGGCCTGATGGATGAACTGCATACAGAGATTGAAGGCGCGTTTTATCAGCAAGGCACCTTTGTGATGGGTGAGCAGGCTTTCAATGAATTCGGTGAGCAATTTGAACACCAGTTTGAAGAAAAAATAGAACAGGCAATAGAAGGCGCCATGATGGAGTCCATTGGCAGCCTGCTGGTCGCAATCGGCTCTGAAATGGTGAGCTCAGGCGGCGATATGGACCGCTTTGAGCAGCGCATGGAAAACCTGGGTGCCGAAATTGAACAAAAGATAGAGCACCAGGCAAAAGCGCTGGAGCAGCAAGCCGACGCCTTGTGTGGCAACTTCAAGACCATTGCAGAGCAAGAATCTCAGCTCAGCGCCATGATCCCCCAAATGAAAGGGTATCAGTTGTTCGCGTACCGCTAAACCTCGGTTTATCCCTGCACAGTCAGCCACACTTGCATAAGCTCAACACTTATCGCATGTGTGGCTGCTTTTTCGCTTGTGCCACCAGAGTGCCCAGCGTGCGCACATAACCTTCCATATGTTCACACCAGGGCAAGCCATAACTAATCCTCACGCAGCTACGGTAACGCTCATAGGCGCTGAATATGGCTCCCGGTGCGACGCTTATCCCAGCCTGAAGCGCAAGTTGAAAGAACAAGCCGCCATCATAGCCCTCCCCCAGGTCCAGCCACAATACACAGCCTCCTTTGGGATCGCTGACCCGGACGTGATCCGGAAAGTACTTTTGCACTGCCAGGCGCATTTTCTGCTTGTTGTCATAAAGTCGCTTACGTAACTGGCGCAGATGCCGCTGAAACTCGCCACTGGCCATAAAATCCGCCAGCGCCCATTGATTCATCATAGGAGCTGAACAACTCAGCGCACGCTTAAAGCGCTTTGCCCGGGCACTATATGGCCCGGCCAACATCCAGCCCACCCGATAGCCGGGCGCAACGGTCTTAGAAAACGACGAACAGGTCAATACTTCACCGGGCTGGGCAAAGCACTGTGCGGGTCTTATCCGCTGCTCGCCAAAATACAAGTCTCCATACACGTCATCTTCAATCAGTGTCACATCGTGAGCACGCAATAATTGCAATAACTGCTGCATCCGGGATTCAGGCATCTGGCTACCCAGCGGGTTGTTGATACTGGTAGAGAATACACAAGCTTTAATGGAATGGCGTGCCAATGCGGCACTAAGGTCGTCAAGCCACAACCCATCGTCCGGGCAGACCGGGATTTCAATCGCTTTCAGACCCAGGTTTTCGACCAGCTCAACAATGCCAAAATAACAGGGCGATTCTATCGCAACGATATCACCAGGCTGGGTCACACACTGCAGAGCAATGGCTATCGCTTCCTGCGCCCCGTTGGTGATGATCAGGTCATTGCTGTTCACGGTCAGTCCCAGTGCCAGATACTGCTGCACTATCTGTGTTTTTAGCATCATCAGACCATCAATGGCGCCATAATCTAGCATTCTCTCCTGAGCCTGACGCATGGCCTGGCGCATACTTCTGGCCAGGGCCTGTTGCGGACTGGCGGCAGCTACAGGGTTGGCAAGCCCCAGCGGGGCCACATCGGGAAGATGGATCCCCTCATATACCTGCTCAATCAGTTGCTGTTTATTCACCATCACCGGTTTTGCCGGTAACTTGCTGCGCTTGGGCGTGGCGGTGGGATGGCCGCTTTGCAAAAAGTACCCAGACTTTTCCCGGGCCACAACCTGACCCGACATCTCCAGCTGCTGGTAGGCTTGCTGTACAGTAGGAATACTGACGCGCAATCGGCCCGCCATCGCTCTGAGTGATGGCAGTTTATCACCCGGGCTCAGCAACCCCTGCTCCACCATCTCACGTATCACAGTGATCACTTGCTGATATAAATAATCGGGTTTAAGGCTTGGCTGGGTCATGACACGCTCAATCTGTATAGGTTTAAAAACACATTTTTTGTATCTGGCATATACAGAATATATCGTTAAACTGGCCACGCTGACTAGTCCTTGTTGTGAGAAGAAAGAATGAACAACGTCTTTTTGTATACGATCACTGTCCTTATCTGGGGCTCAACCTGGCTGGCGATTGAGTTTCAGCTGGGCACGGTCGACGAAGTGGTCTCTTTGTTTTACCGCTTTGCAATTTCTGCGGCCTGTATGTGGTGCTATGTGTTGATCAAGCGTCCTCCGATGCGCTACTCGCTCACTGATCATGGCTTTTTTATGCTGCTGGCACTGGGTAATTTTGGGCTAAATTATCTGCTGCTATACTGGGCGCAGGGCAGTCTGACTTCTGCCATGGCGTCTATTGCCTTTTCGTTGCTGCTGGTTGCCAATATCGTCAATACCCGGTTGTTTTTTGCCAAGCCCATCGCCGGGCGTATTTATATCGGTGCCACACTGGGGCTCGGTGGTATCGTCAGCTTATTCTGGCAGGACTTAGTAAGCGCCGATCTGAACAGCGAGGCATTCATTGGTCTGCTATTGGCACTGGCTGGCATGTTTACCGCGTCACTGGGCAATATGGTCAGTGTGCGTAACTCCAACCGCCAGATTGGCGTACTGCAGGGCAATGCCTGGGGTATGTTGTACAGTGCACTGTTTTTAGGCGGCTATGTAGCACTCAGCCCGCTACAATTTAGTATTGAGGCCAACGCCAGTTACTGGGGCTCTTTGCTATATCTGTCGGTATTTGGCACCGTTATTGCGTTTGCCTGTTATTTTCACCTACTCAAAAACATTGGGCCGGAAAAAGCCAGTTACCTAATAGTCCTGTTTCCTCTGGTGGCCGTCACACTCAGTACCTGGTTTGAAGGGTTTGTCTGGCAGCTTAACACCTTTATCGGATTTTCTCTGGTACTACTCGGCAACGCCATTGTACTCACACCCTATCAGCGTATTCGTGCCTGGATTAGTCCAGCAAGGACGACTCAGGCGGAATCCTGAGCTGCATGGCACCTTGGAGGCTACAGATTGTGACAGGTGTTTGCGCCACCAGGTCACCATCTGCCTCCACTATCAGGTTTGGTGTTGTAATGGTTAATTCAGCGCGTTTTTCACGATATACCCAGGGCAAGCGCTGGTGACATCCAACCAGCATCGCTGCAAATACCACTAGACGCTGCCACCAGACACTGGCGCTAAACCACATACATTCCAGTTGACCGTCGTGCAGCTTGGCACACGGTGCAGGCTGTAAACCAGCTGCAAAGTAACGACCATTGGCCAACAGCAACATCATCCCCCGCGTCAGCACTGGACCTTGCGACGTGGCAACGCTGATAGTCGGCGCGCAGAACAGCTGCCTGATCCCACCCCATACATAACTCAGCGCCCCGGCACGTTTGTTACCCCGCATGCCCTGTACCACCTCAGCATTAAAGCCAACCCCGGCAATATTGACGAAATAGCGCTCACCGATGGCGCCCAGATCTATCGATATACTGCGAGCAGAAAAAACAGCTGCTCTCCAGTGTCGCTCTGCGTAACCAAACTGACGGCAAAAATCATTTCCCGTGCCTGCTGGCAGGCACGCCAGTGTAACAGGTAAACCAACTATGGCATTGACAACCAAATTGATGGTGCCATCTCCGCCAACCACTACAACCTGTTGCTGGTCCTGTGCCTGCGCCCTGATCGCTTCGCAATCCTGCCCGTAGAAGCCACTCGTATCATACCAGCGAACGACCAGCTGACGTTGCTTTACCTGGGCCCGCAACCACTTTAACTGCCGTTGCAACTTCCGCCCACTTCCAGGCTTATAAACAACCAACAAAACACCCTCTCAAAAACAAAATCAACTTATCTGAATAATTACCCAAAAATAAAGGCGCAAAAAGAAAAGAATAAAAGCAAACACATGATAAAAAACAACTTAATTTAAATCCACCCATTCAAGAGATTGAATAAACAATCACAATGATGATTTACTCAAAGCAAAAACCCTGCATTTTCCATTAGTTTTTCTAATCCCTCAGCAGCAATTTTTATCGTTTTATTTTTAGTCACAATGCGCGCAAAATAACCATGTCGATACAGACAACATTGTTACTTTTAAGATTTTGAGGAGTCAGACATGCTTAATTCAGCTGCAGCGTGCAGCAACACGCAAACCACCCTAAACACAGCCACAGCGCCTGGTATCAAGCGCCGCGTTAACCTAAAGGCCTGGTTAAACACTGTGGGTAAACAACTGATGTTAAGTCAGGTGGTTATGTATAAGTAAGTCTGCCTCGGGCATGTTCCCCCCAACCGTACATGCCCTTTTTTCTGCACATCCCCCTTCACTCAATACCATAAAATACGCTTTATCGCCCAGATTTCATTCAAGGTATTAAAAAAAGCCACATTTGCGTACAAAAATTAAGCAAACAAATTAAAAACTATTTACAGCATCAAATTCGCTAAGTATTATCTTTGCCCATGGAGAGATGGCTGAGTGGTTGAAAGCACCGGTCTTGAAAACCGGCATACGTTAATAGCGTATCTAGGGTTCAAATCCCTATCTCTCCGCCATTTTTAAGTTTTTGCGCCGGAGAGGTGGCCGAGTGGCTGAAGGCGCTCCCCTGCTAAGGGAGTATAGGGTTTGTAGCCCTATCGAGGGTTCGAATCCCTCCTTCTCCGCCATTAATAATAAAAAAACCGCCTTATTGGCGGTTTTTTTATGCCCAAATTTTACCTCTTCACGAATGAGAAGGTGGGTGAGAACCCTCGACCAGGGTTCGACAATTTTGTCTGGAACAAAATTGAACGCACTTCAGTGCGGCCCGCAGGGCAAATACAGGACGTATTTTGTCATCCCTCCTTCTCCGCCATTGCTTTTAAGAGAACCGTCCCAATGTGGACGGTTTTTTTATGCCCAAAAGCGAATCCCTCACTCTTGTGCACACACCATTGCTTTTAAGAGAACCGCCTTTACTGGCGGTTTTTTTATGCCTGAAAGCGAACCCCTCACTCTTGTGTACACCGCTCTGAAGTCAACGAGCTTTCCTGCGAGCTTTCCTGGACACCCACCATAAAACGGAGAGAATTACATGTATATTGTATGCAATATTTGACAATGCGATCATAAACCGTTTATGGTTATTGGGTACGAACAGTACACAGGATTAATTTAAGGACAAAAACAATGAAACTAAAATTAAGCAGTAAAAAGCTCAAATCGCTGTCAGAACGGCACTTAGTAGAAAATAGCAATACACCGGCCATTGCGGGCGGTGCGAATACCTGGACATGCCTTAGCCACATTGGCCCACCGGGACCACCGCAACAAACCTGTAATGCGAGCGGATGGGGCAACTTTTGCTGATCGGGTTACTTTACCCTTTCGTTCAGCAAAAATAGTACAGCACACTTAGGCCCACTGGTCAGTAAATACAACCAGATACAGAAAAGCCCCGCACAATACCGGGGCTTTTAATATTGCATTGCCTGAATAGACATCATTAGAAGTCAATTGAATGCGCTAGTTTAAGTGGCTGTCCTTCAAGCTATTTTTATACCGAAGCCCTGGCTTACGCTTCAACGGCAATAATCAAACACCTTAGTTTTGTCTTGGATAAGCGCAATATTCGTGTGCGTTTTATGTATCGTCAGTCTAAGTTGCCAGTCTTCAAGTTTAGTGTCATCTGAAAGGGCATCCGCTGTATCACCAAAATAACCAAAGTTGACAGAAACAAGCACCAAATCATGTTTTTGACTCTGCTCATTATATTCCCGCGATACTTTCATCGACTGAAGCGCCGGAAAGAAGATCTTTTTAAAACAGGCATTTTTTATTGATAAAAACTGGTCCTGAGTTTCAACCTGAATTGACGCCAAAGTGTGATGGGTATTTTTTCTTACCGTATAAGCCGCGCCATCCTGAGCATTCATGGTGATACTTACAATATCCTCATGAAAGCCGTGAGGCCCTGTATTTTCGAACTCTGCGGACCTGACCACAGCGCTAAAGACAAAAAGAAGAAGTAACAATAACCTACGTCTCATACTTCCCCGCCAATATTTTAATAAACACGTTCAATTACAGAACTCCTTTGCATCAGTCATCGAGCACTTAGTATAAAAGCCTGGCGCCAGACTCACTCTCGTTCTGAATGGGCACCAACTTAACTACCCTAGCCAACTAAATCCCATCAACAGTTTCATATTCTCCTGCTGCTCTCAAAGTAAACTTAAGGTCTTCTTTGCCAACCACTTCTGAGTCAATTAAGACGTCAAAAGAAATAAAATTACCACCACTAAAGTCAAAGCATGTTGGCACTACAATTTGAAAAGCAGTCTCACCGCGAACAATGTAACTAAGATTGCATTGAGGAATACTATTTTTGTTATTTTTTCTAAATCTTTTTGGAACAATTTTAGGCGCTATTTGCTCTAGTCTCCCTTCAGAATACACAATGATGTTTGGCATTAATCCACTACTGTCAATCGTAAAGACAATACTGTAATTATCCCTTTCAAGCTTATAAGACATAACGATCTCTTTCTCAAGCTTAACCTTTGGGTTTTTGACCACTCCGCTAGCCACCTCAACAACTTTTTCGTTCCCCTCTAAAGAAATATAGCGAAAAGTATCTGTATACCGCTGGCATGACACCGTCAAAATTAAAAAAATGACTACGACTATACACCTCATGAAATGCAATCCTTTTTTCCTATACACTTACCAATTGAAAGCTTTCCTCTGGCTTAATAAAAATTTAAATGGACTGTTTGAGTACCACCATTTGCATGAACTCGGACTTACTTTAGAGATTCGATTTACAGCCTCCCCAAAATGCTAAACGGCCGTTGTGTTCCCACCCTCATCACACACCCGTATATCACTTTTTAAGTTTCTATATTGGTGCAATTCGCTGCGTTTGTGAAGTCACAAGCATCTGAGCCTGTTGTGTTTTTCATAAGAGCAATAATCACCACCTGCCGCGTACCGAGCCGCCAGTCTTAGCATCAATGCCCGGCTCCACACTCGTTGCACATTTCAGTGCTGGAATATCCGTATTCAAAAAGGGAGAGTCAGAGCGTGTCACTTTGTCTGTGTTTTAGGTCGTCAGGTTTTACCTGCGCCAGTAAGTAGCATGCACAAAACCGGCTATCTGATCACCGTGACAACCGAACACTGAGTAAAAGCATGACTAAGATTAATTGGCATTATGAGCAAATGACAAGTGGCGTTCACATTGCACTTCGTTCAGAAAAAGATTTGGTAGATGTAGAAACCGAGTTCCAGGATGTCAGCATTTTTGAAACCCGCCACCTGGGTAAAGTAATGCGCATTGACGATGGGATCCAGGTCACCACCAAAGGGGAGCACATTTATCATGAGATGATGGCACATGTGCCTATCCTCTTTCATGGTCAGGTCAAGAACGTGTTGATCGTTGGCGGTGGCGATGGCGGCAGCGCCCGCGAAGTATTAAAACACCAGAGCGTAAAAAACGTGGTCATGGTGGATATTGATGAGCAAATTATTCAACTGAGCCGCAAGTACTTGCCAGAAATTAACAATGGCGCATTTGATGATCCCAGGTTTGTACTGCGCATAGGTGATGGCGCTGACATTATCTCTCAGTACAGTGATTGCTTTGACCTGATAATCCTGGATGCGGCCGATCCGGATGGCGGTGCGTCGGAAACCCTGTTCACCCAATCCTTTTTTGGCAACTGCTTAACCGCACTAAAAGCTGACGGCATTTTAGTGGCACAAGGTGGTACGCCTTATTTTGAGCCCTATATGATGCAGTCGATGGTATCTCGTTTAACTCAGGCGTTTAACAATCCGGCAGGCATTTATATGGGCGGATGTTACGACTATTTTGGCGGCTCCCATGCGTTTATCTGGGCAACGCGCAGCGGCACCATCAACACACTGTCGCTCGCTGAACTCGAAACACGCTTTAATCAGGCCGACATTCAAACAAAATACTACTCGCCGGAAGCACACTTTGGCGCCTTCTTCTTATCTAAAGATATGCGGGATTACGTCAACCAGGCCGTAAACTGTGAAAACGTGGATGAACTGTCGATGCCTGCCGCTGGCGACTGGGATGACTATACGCCAGAAACCTCTAACCAAAATGAAGACGACTAGCGCTTAACCTGCTGATATAAAAGAAAATCAGTATACAAGTCAGAGCCACTGAAACGACCAGCGCCGTTGTCTCAGTGGCTTGTTTATTCCTGGCTCTGGCCAAACAGCCGGAGCGCAACCAGATACGTGCAGGTGCCACACAAAGCGATGAAGCCATTATTTACGCTATTTGAAAAAATAGGCCACAAAGACACATTCGACAGCCAGTTGCATGAGGCCGAACACAATCTTCCGTTTATCCGCCAGTGCGCCAAAGAGTTTTCTGGCTGGATAGCCGTTGCATTCATCATTTCTTTGCTGGGCGGCTTATTGCAAATTGTGACCTTTGACTTTCTGGGTGAGCTGGTCGACTGGCTGGATACCTCCGGTGACAAAACACACCTGAACAATAAAGGATACCAGCTGGCATTGTTCGCCGTGGCCATTGCCGTTGTGATCCCCGCACTCACCCTGGTTAAGAACCTGGTGTTTCATCAGCTGCTTGGGCCTAACCTGCAAAAAAACACCATTGTAAAACTGTACCGCACTTTAATAGCATCGCCTGCCAGTTATCACGAAGAAGACGACCCGGGATCCACAGCCATTGTGATTGTGGATACCTCCGAAGCCATCATTGATGTGGTGTTGCAGCTCTGTGGCTTTGCCGGATTTTTACTGGCATTTTTGGGCGCGCTGCTGTTTTACGTCGGCAATATAGATGGCTGGCTGACGCTGCCTTTCCTTATCTGGACAGGCCTGTTTCTGGCCTTGCTGTTTGGGCAGTGGATCCCCAACGCCAAAACCACTAACCGGCTGGAAGCCGAAAGCTGTGCACAGATCACCGGAAAATTGACTGAACGCTTTGCCCGGATCAGAACGATAAAGATGCTCTCCGGCAGCGAATACGAGCAACAGTTTGCTGAAAAATGGGCGACCCGACACCGCAGAGTGGTGGCAAAGGAATTTCGAGTTTTCTCTCATTTTGCCTCTGTGGTTGGCCTGCTAAATGGTACTTTGATTGTGGGCACAGGGGCACTGTGTATACAGCTCTGGCTCAATGGCAGCATCTCCGTTGGCGAGTTTTCTATGGTGCTGGCCCTGGTCTATCGGGTTATTTCGCTCTCGGAATGGTGTCAGGAAGAGTTTGACGCCTTTTTTGTTTCCTGGGGCCAGGTTACCGTGGGCAGAGAAGTGATTAACGAGTTTCTGGAAGATATTGAACCCATTGAAGACGCAGGTAAGTTCAATGTGTGCAGAGGAAAAATCACTTTTAAAAACGTCGAATTTGCGTATGAAAATAAAGCGCCCCTGTTCACCGATCTGTCGTTAAAAATCAAAGCCGGCGAAAAGGTGGGGATCATAGGCCCGTCAGGAGCAGGAAAATCGTCGCTGCTGAATATGCTTGCCGGCATTGACGAAATTGAAGCAGGGGCAATTTACATTGATGGCAAGAATATAGAAGACTACCCCACAGATCAGGTCTGTGGCGAGATCAGCTTTTTAAATCAGGATATTGGCCTGTTTAATCAGAGCATTTATGAAAACGTCGCATTTGGTTTAAATAACGTAAGCCGGGCGTCGGTCAGGCACGCGCTTGAACAGGCCAATGCCCTGGAATTTGTAGAAGCATACACAGACGCTCGCGGCCGTAGGGGGTTAAGCGCGTTTATTGGTGAAAACGGCGGACAACTTTCTGGCGGCCAGCGACAACGGCTGGCGCTGGCCAGAGCGATATTAAGAGATAAGAAAATACTGTTGCTGGATGAGGCAACCAGTGCCCTGGACCCGGCTTTAAAAGCCGAGTTTATCCGCTCACTTAAAACGCTGATGAAAGGCAAAACCGTCATTTCTGTTGCGCATTCTTATGATGTGCTCACCATGATGGACCGCATTATAGAGATTAAAGACGGCAAAATAATCAGAGATGGTAAACCTGCCGACGTTATCGATGCGGTTGTGTAGCACGCTTTTAGATTATTCGCTGCAAACCGACAGGCCAAACAAGCACTCCAGGCTATCGGGACAAGGTACTTTAATACACAAAGCTCAGGTGTACTAGCTCAGGCAAATGGCCTGGGCTTTTAAAGGGATTGAAACCAGGATTATTTTGCTTACTCCTTTTGCATTATGTAACGCGCCAGGCACGCCAAATCTCTCTTTGCAAACCCTTATTTTATTCAGCTCATCTCGTTGTTTTGCGATGGAACACGCTCACCATTGGACAGCTTAAACATAAACCCCAAATAACCGTAAAATCTTCGGGGTATTCCCGGTAAACTAATAAAGACATCAATGCGACTTTTTACTTAAATTAGCAAACAGTTGTGTCAGTCTACCCGCCTGAATTATAAGACAAAAGAATGAACCAAGATATCTTATCGCCTCTTCGATAAATCCTTTCACTTTAAGGTTAAAAAAGTGTAGCATTTGTGTATCATTGATTATGATACTATCTCTGCCAGCCCCTTTATTTATAGCAATTAGCCATAAAGTATAAGGTTAATAAAATTTTAATAGGGTTTTACCTGAGTTTAGATACAACACCGATAAAGACGCCAACATACCCAGCTCAAAACGAGGTCGCTTTAGCTGATCATGGTATGAAGCTTAGCGTGCTGACTGACACGCTTTTTCAGGGACAGAGACGTTTACATTAGCGGTAACGTGAACATCAAGATAATAAAAACGGAATACGAATTTGCCTTTAAAGCGCATTTTCTGATCCAACCACATTTTATTCTTACTGCTTTTTACTTCAGTAATATTAGGAGGATGCATGAATCAAAAGTCATCTCGAAGAGATTTTATAAAAAAAATGGGCATGGGTAGCCTGGTTGTTGGGTTTAACCTGCAAAGCCAAAGCTGGGCGAGCGAGCGCGATTTACTCAACTCATCACCCGAGGCGTTTGCCGAAAACTTTCCTGTGTTCGACGGCGAACTCATCACCGATGAAACCAGCCTGACTGAGGCCGCTGATGATTTTGGTCATATTCATCAATATGTCTCACGCGCGATTTTAAAGCCCGCCACCTACCAAGATATCGTCAATATGGTGACATTTGCCAATCAGCATAACGTAAAAATTGCGGTAAAAGGGCAAGGGTATTCGACCAACGGCGAAACACAAACCCAGGGCGGCGTGGTGATAGACATGGTTTCACTGGCTGAAGTCTATGACGTTCATAACCAGCAAATTACTGCTCAGGCAGGTGCTCGCTGGAGCGAGCTACTGGCAACCACAGTGCCTCAAAACCTGGGACTTCCTATCATCACCGACTTTATTGACTTGAGTGTTGGCGGCACCATTGCTGTTGGCGGGTTGGGCGCACAGTCTTATAAACACGGCTGTATGGCAGACAATATCTGCCATCTTAAAGTAGTCACAGGTAACGGGCGTTTGCTGGACTGCTCACCGTATCAAAACAGCCTGCTATTCCACTCAATGAAAGCTGGTTTAGGTCAGCTCGGGATTATCGTAGAAGCAAGCTTTGATCTTGAGCCAACACCCAGTACGGTCAGGGCATATCAACTGGTGTACGATAATCTTGAGCACTACTTAAACGACAACCAGCGCCTGTTAGATGAAGGGGTTTTTGAGGGCATTCAGGGTGGTGCAGAGCCGGATCCTGCCGGAGGCTGGCGTTATGTAATGCAGCTGGCTAAGTACTTTGAGCCCGACACACCACCTGTGGATACCGAATTACTTGATGGCTTAAATTTTGTGCCCGGAGCAGAAGTTATTCAGGATCTCCCCTACTTTACGTTTTTAAACCGTTTGGCCCCGGTTGTAGAGCAGTTAAAAGCAGCCGGGCTCTGGACTTTACCTCACCCCTGGTGTCCTTTGTTAATACCCGCCTCCAAAGCACACGCGTTTATTCAGGACACGTTAGCAAACACACCTGCCAATGATGTAGCCGGGCCGGTACTCATGTCGATGCAACAAAGAAGTGCCTTCAGTAGCCTGTTTTTCAGCGTACCAGAAGAAGAAAAGTTCGTTTACTTTTCTTTGATGCGTACCGCTATTCCGCCGACACCCGAGCGTGTTGAGCAGCTCACTCTGGCCAACAGAAGCATTTACGAAGGAGCACGCGAGCTGGGTGGCTTCCAATACCCGGTTGGCGCCATTCCCATGAGCTCAAGAGACTGGAAAAAACACTATCACAAAAAGTGGTTTTTACTGAAGCTACTGAAAAACTGGTTTGACCCTAATAATTTGTTAGGCCCGATGAGGGGAATTTTCAACAGATAAGCGGTTTCAACCAGCATGGGCACACGGCAGTGCCCTTTTTAGTTATTTGGGGCTTAGTGGGTAGTGGGATGCGTGGTAGTAATAGCAGTTAAAATAGCGTCTGATTTTATTGAATTACAACGCGTCACACTTAGTTGTTTTTAACTTCTTAGTTTAAGGTAGGTATCTATGCAAATTACTGCTCTAAATTTACAAAAATCCAATAGGTAGCCCATTTCTCGGAGTAGGGTTCAATCATATTGAGAGCACTTTTTTGACCCCCTATACTAAACAAACCCAAAATTTGTGGCTCAAGCCAAACAGTTGCCATACAGTCTTCGGGTATCGAGTCAAATTTAGTAATGAAAAGTAGCGGTGTTGCCCGCCTAAACTCATCACTTGACACAGGCCACCTCCCAATATTGTCTATATTCTCAGCATTCTTGGCTTTCCTCTGGTAGCTCCATACTTCACGAACCAATAGCGAAAATAGTGAAGTGTTATCATTAGCAATCGCCTCCCTTACGGATATAATGGATTCAAAATTTTCACCATTGATGTGCTGCCATTTCTTAATTTCGCTTTTCCAAATTGATGTGCACTTCCCTATATTTGCGAAGTGTTCCCTCATACTTTCATATTTTTTATCCGTGAATTTTTCTGTTTCACTTCCCAAGCTTTTGCAGGATAAAACCATAAAACAAAAGAATAGAAATACCCCTCTAATCATAAGGCCCTTATGGCTATGGTAACTCACTAGCCCTCTAATACACCTGTGCAGCATCGCGCTATAAGCTCTATGTACATAGCTATGAGTCAGCTTTCTTACTTCAAGATTGCTGTTGATCATGTATGCCGGATAACTCCTCTCCCAAACCGAACTAAAATCAATTGCTGAAAAGTTAAGCTGTTCCCCCCAATGAACATGCATTCATGAGGTTATCCCAAAGCCAGCATTCGCATACGCGTCGAAAAGCACTCCGGGATTTACTATTTGTGCTCCTTGCGGTCCCCAGCCAGGCGTCAGATAGCCACCATTTTTCTCCCCTAAACCTACGCCCCGGTCACTATCTTGTGTGCTTGTATCAGGGTAGCGCATTAACGCCGATTCAGAAGCCTCCATCTCATCACCCACCCAACAATCCAGGCTGATTGTCTACAATTTTGGGTGGTGTCCATGTGACTTCTCAGCTATATTTTATCTATAGGTTATCCCCTCACTACAACTAAATTTCGATAGAAAGTTAAGGAGCTCGATCATTTTATTTTGAACACCAGTTACCGATTTTAAGTCTTCAACTATCGCCACTTTCTCATCTATACCTATATCCTGTAGCAATAACACATACTTCCATTTATATGCTGCTGGCGAGTTCACTTTTACTTCCTTTCTTAGCACTTTGTGAATAGCTTCAATATCACATTGGTATGCAGAATCATACAATAGCTTTTCTTTCTCTTCCTTCGTGTAATTATCAAACATACCTTTCCGGTCACTATAAACAATTCTTTTGGCCGAAGAGAAACCTGCTTCCACAGCTTGATAAACAAACTTTTTATATTTCTCCGCATCGCTATGTTCTAAATTGAAGTGCACCACTATAGTTCAAGTTAGCTATTTTGGAGGTGCAAAATGGGTCAAAAATACTGTCATTTGAGTCATCAAGAGCGGAAGCTTATTTTTAATTGGTCTCACTATCAGGATAAAACGATACGTGAAATTGCACGTTTACTAAATCGCTCTCATTCCACTATTAGTAGAGAGCTCAAAAGGAATATCTATGACTATTACGTGCCAACATACTATCCAAATCCAGCTCATGATATGTACAAGGCCAGGATGAGTAAGCGTGCTCAACGTGAAAAGCTGAAGACTTCTGAGACACGGCTGTATGTGTTAGATAAGCTCAGGAAAGGCTGGTCCCCTCAGATTATATCAGGACGTCTCAAGCTTACTAATGAAGCTCCCTATGTGTGCCATGAATCAATCTATCAGTTCGTTTACAGTTCGCCTCCTGAACTCATAGCGTGCTTGGCTAGAAAACACAAAAAGCGCAGAAAAAAGTATCCATCACGTCGATATAGCAAAAAATGCTCAATGAAAACAAGCATCCTGGAACGGCCCACATTTATAAATGAGCGCTCCCAATTAGGCCACTGGGAGAGCGATTCCGTAGTATCTAAGCACAAGAAATCGGCACTGAATGTCATCATAGAAAGAGCAACACGGCTAGTGCATATAACCAAGCTAAGCTCCAAGAGTGCATTAGTAACAAGCAATGCAATAATAAAACGCCTAAGTTCACACCCCGCAGGATTTGTTCAATCGATTACTTATGATAATGGGTCTGAAAATGCTCAGCACATAAAGGTAAACGGGACATTGCAGTGTGATTCTTACTTTTGCCAGCCCTACCATAGTTGGGAAAAAGGAGCTGTTGAGCAGATAAATAGCCTAATTCGAAGGTATCTGCCCAAAGGTACTGATTTCTCAACTGTAACCAACAAACAGATTCAAGAAATAGAGCATAATTTAAACTCAAGGCCCAGGAGGTGCCTTGATTACAAAACTCCATTTGAAATCTATAATGAAAAAGTTGGTGCACTTCCAAGTTGAACCTGCCATACAGCCTGTACGCCAGTTTAGGGTGGATGTCCTTGTCCCTACTTGTCCCTAATACCTAACGTGGTTAATGGGAGTTTACAAAAAATGCAATCAACCAAGACGGCCGTCCTTGTTACTCCGTATATAGCTTTCTAAAAGCGCTAGATCTCTCTTTATAAACCCTTTTAGTCCATACGTTTTTCTTAGTTCATCTCTTTGTTCTTCAATATCATCCAGCGTAACCCCTTCACCATTAGATAACTTAAACATAAACCCAAAGTACACGCCTTGGTTCTTGGTAAGTGCTTCAAAAAAGTTCTCTTCAGGATTTAGAGGTTCCGGATAATTAAAGCTATTTAGCGAAGCAACATACTGTTCAACTAACTCAGCTTTTTTTCTATAAAGCTTTCTATGAAAGCCCTAAAGAATTTTTCATCAAAGATTTGCTCAATAGGCAGCACTCTGCCATCTCGCAAAACCCGATAATTCAATGGGTGTTGTATCGTTAAACAATAGTCTTCCGCCATGTCAAAATCACTCACTTCTCCCCATACCTTTGCAAGGCAGCGATCATAAATACCGTACTGAACTTGTGGTACTCTCCCTACTTTATGGTTAGATATAATTACCCCAATAGAGTATCGTTCATCGATACCATAAAAATATATAAGAGAACTATCAACCGACGGGCCTTTTTTAAACCCATAACTTTCAACAATTTTTCTAAGTTCTGTCTTTTTCATAACGTTAGTCGTGATCTTGGAACTGAACTCTAAAGAGCTCAACATTTGTTTTCCCTATTTTACCTAAAGGTAAAAATGTAGGTGATGGAGTTCTTGTGCAGTGGCACCTTCTGTTTGAATATTATTTTGAGTGGGTGTACATGTAACTCATCCAACTTCCCCGTTACTGAGTTCCTATTTTCTTTTGTGCATAATTTAGCTTCTTTAACTCAGCATCACTCAGTTCATCCTTTGCAGGCTCAAACAAAGCAATAACTTGCTTGTAATCTTTATTTTTCCATGCGGTTTGAGCATCGCTACGAATATGCAACAACTTGGTTTGCAACTCATAATCGTTGCATTCCTTTTCACGCTGAACAGAAAGTCTTTTATATGCAAACACATCATTACTTAAAAGGTCAGAGCCATATTGTGACAACTGAGAAGCCATCTTTGTTAAACAGTTTGCAACAGCTTCATGCGAGCTAGCTTGAACGGCAGAATGAATCCCAGCCTCTTTCAATTTATGAAGCCTTAACACTTCATTAAGACTGAAAGGCCTTTCTTGTCCGTTGAATGGTGCTTTTAATTGACCAATTTCGACGCCCAGTTCATAAGAACGGCTGGCGTCATATCTGATTGCAACAAAGATATCACTGCTTTCATAACGTACCGCCTCTAGAGAAGAGGAAACACAACTAAACCCATATTTATTTTCGAGAAATTTAAACTCGTTATTTACCAAGTTTTCAAAGTCGATTGAATTCATGCAAGCCTCCTTTTAACCCCCGCTTGGTGGGTGATGACATCTCTTTTTTCAAAGACACCCAACCATAAATTCATAGCCCAATTGTGGGCAGGTTCAACTTGGAAATGCAAGACTATTGAACATCGCGATTTTTATAAACTCTGAGCTGTGAAGTTCGTAAGTTTAAACTCGAAATTTCGAAAAATAATCGGTCTCAGGCAATACGAAAGCACACCTAAACCTGCATTTAGATAAATCGAAATAATACTGAAAAAGATTAGGTGCTAGCCCAGTAGGCGCTCACACTGCATCAGGTTAGTTCGTCGCTTTTTCTCCAAATGCTCACAGTAATCTGTCATTGCCTGTGTTCGCCCTACTGCACCATGGAACACTTTGGTAAATCGGGTGGTAAGTTTAAGCCAGTTGTCTGGCTCTATTTGCAATCTGGTCAGCAGCGGCTGGCTATCACTGATATATCCTCGTTTGTCTGCCCGCATACACCGGCCTGTTAATTCAACCAGCTGAATATAGTAGGTCAGTTCAAACGGGAGGCCACCTGGCATGTTTGCTCTGGGGTTGCCTGCAAAGCGTCGCAGGCTTTTAGGTTGCTTGCCCTGCCGAGCGCACTCAATGCGTTTTTTGATACTGGTATAATCCGAAGTTTCCGGAGTCTCTGCCATTTGGGCTCTGACTGGGTTCAGGTCAACATAGGCCATACATGCTGCCAGTGCCGCTTCATCCAGCAAGGCTTGTGACTTAAATCGCCCTTCCCAGAACCGACCTGTACAACCATCTTCTTTATTGGCTCTGCGGGCTATGTCTTCATTCAATACCCGCATAAACCAGCTGATACTCGCAAGGCGTATTCTGAACTCACTAATATCCGCATCCAGCATACTGCGCTCTGACTCGCTCAGCTCATCACCATTAACGAATTTTTGCGTCAGCCAGTTACCTTTAAACAACTTATGCCAGCGAATCACTATCGCTTTATCTGATAACCTTTGTGCTTTCTTATCATCCACATACAACACAAGGTGTGTGTGATTGCTCATCACCGCATAGCCACACACCTCAATACAAAACACTTTTGCCAGCATCAGTAGTTTTTCCTCGACCCAGTCTCGCCGGTGCTCATATGAGCGGCCTGTGAAGCGATCTTCGCCGCATAAAAATGCCCGACGAACACACCGAGAAATACAGTGATAATATTTGGTATCCGATAAACTGACCTGTCTCTTCCTTGCCATTGGCATAATCTAGCATCCTCAATCCATGAGTAATACCTAAAGGTAGACGGCGTAAACCCTGTACGCCAATTTTAGGTGGCTGCCCATGTAACTTTTGCTTTATTTGGCCATTCTTGTTCCCTGCTTTACCCCCAACTCTCAATAATTGCTGTTTTGCTGCGCATCGTGAATACCCATTCCTTGCCTGCTTTTTCTTTTTCAAACAAGTTAAGCTCAACCAGGCCGTTTAAGGCATCTCGTGCGGTATTGTATGAGCAGCCCAAGTTTTCTTTCACATTAACCGCTGTAAACTGCTTGGTCTTACCGCTTTTTGCTACCATAAACAGCGTTTTTTGTTTGTCACTGAGCTTACTGAACAGGCCCGAGTCCCATAGCCAGCGGGTGAACGCTTCAGATTCTCTCAGGTTATTCTCATAGGCGTGCTTAAACTCGCCAATCGCACGACCTACAATTTTGCACTGGTAGTCAATGAAGTAGGTTAGATCCAGGTCATCCGTTTCAGTGTATAAGTAGCTTTTTCCATATTGGATAGGGGCTGCTTTAAGTAGCACGCTGATGGCTATATACCTGAAAGCCGCATAGTCATTTTTGAACATGTACCAGTAAAATAACGAGCGCGCTACACGGCCATTTCCATCCCTGAATGGGTGCTCAAAGCCAATCACAAAGTGCATAACGATTGCTTTAATAAGTGGATGCAAATAGTGACTGCTTTCGACATCCTGATGGTCCTGATTTACCCAAGCAATAAACTGCTCCAGCCGCTCGTGAATTCGGTTGGCTGGCGGTGGGGTG
Source organism: Pseudoalteromonas sp. R3 (assembly GCF_004014715.1). NCBI lineage: Bacteria > Pseudomonadati > Pseudomonadota > Gammaproteobacteria > Alteromonadales > Pseudoalteromonadaceae > Pseudoalteromonas > Pseudoalteromonas sp. R3. The sequence continues at coordinate 76,486 of NZ_CP034835.1, read as the reverse complement.
TGTACCGTGTTGCCCTCAGCATCAGCCACTTCAACATCATCTGTCTGCCTGAACGCGCCGGGGTGGTATTTTTCATCATCTATCGACTCCACACCGATTTGGTGCATGGACTGAATAAGGTCAATAGACAACCGTTTGTGGCGGTTTTGCCAGGCGAATTGCATCATTTTAAAATTGCCAATGATCATTTTCTCGTCTGGCGTCCTTGGCTTTCTTGCTCGCTTGAGCAGATCTTTTGCCACTTTTGTTGTGGTAGCAGCCCCTTCCAGTTGGCTGCTACTAATGGCTTCGTCCTCGATCAGGTCATTAAGCAGATATTCAAAGTGTTTTTCTTCGCCTACTTTACTGCACATGTACTCGAGTGAGGCGCTGGTTGCATGCCTGTCAGCTTCTGAGATTGCCTTCTGCATGGTCGGTGTCAGATAGAAGCGGGCCTGACGCTCGGGTTCATCCAATGGCAGTACGGGGCTCAGCTGTTTACTTCTGGCTTTCTTGATAAGGCTCCAGGCAATGTCCAGTTCCAGCCCTTTTGGCAGACGAAACCGTAATTCGTCGTAGTGCAGATAGCGCCCCTTGTCATCAACCACGGAGGCGTGATCAAAATAACGGGAGAGCTCTTTAGGGGCATGCTCAGTGATCCAGGTCAGTGGATCAGTGTGAGTCAATTGCGGTGGATGCTTAATCATATACTTATCTCAAAAAACCTGGATTTTGAGATAAGTATATTACAAAGACAAAAGGCATGTCTCAAAAATATCAAAAATTGAGATGTAAACTCCTTTATGTGCTTGTTTTACGACCCGTCAGGTCGTTGTAGTCGTTGTCTATCAGGGTGGCGCATTAACGTCGATTTAGAAGCGTCCACCTCATCACCCACCCCAAAAATCCAGACTGGATGCCTACGATTTTGGGTGGGTGTCCATGTAACTCACAATTTAGAAGTGTCCACCACATCACCCACCCCAAAAATCCAGACTGGATGCCTACGATTTTGGGTGGGTGTCCTTGAAACTGACCCTGGTGTCCATGCAACTTCCTTTATTCAGTTATTTCTTAACTTCTACAGTGGCGTTAGGAAAGTTCTCTTTCAAAAAAACAAACATTGATTCAAACAAAACTCCAACCTCTTGTTCATTTACTTCGTATACTGAGATAATAAAACGCTTTTTATCCATTAAATCAGAAACTTTAAACAACCTAAGGCCATCTTTATTTCTAAGCTCGTAAAGTATCGAGTTTAAACCACTAGGAAACTTCTTCGACTCATCTTGAATTACTAACTGGTGTTTATCCGAAAACGCCTGTACAGCCTTAAAAAGCTCTGTAGAAGACTCTTGCTCAAACTCAATGTTTATTGAGCTATAAACATGAACATTTTCGTAAGAACACCCTAAATTAAACACAACAGAAAAAACCATAAAAATTTTAAACAATAAAAATGTACAAGTTTTCACAGCAATTACAATTCTAGGTATAATCATTAAAATGCGCTCCTAATGTTATTATCTAGACCGTCGAATCCAGCCTTATAAAGTTTCATGTTTAAAGTACCTCTTATCGCTCTAGAAATAGGTATCACACCACCTAGTCTAAATGTCCCCGGGCTGGTAATACCCTCCCCGATAGATTTAACGTACACAGAACCACCTCTAACATACACTGAACGGCTAACATACCCATCAGAAAAAATATGATCAGAATGTGTCATGTTGTAAAGAGTCATATTTTTATCATCAACAATATGGGAAACGGTCCCCCCACTCAAGAAAGCAAACTCAATCTCTGTCTCATCACCAGTTGCTACTTGTTTCGAGTTATCCCAACCCGGAGCAGGGTTTTTCTTTAATTCCCCCCAAACAGCTCCAGCAGAACAGCCCTCTGTTGATAATGAACAAATCTCATTATCCATTTCATATTTGTGATAATAAGGATCACTTTCGTCGTAAGAAAACTGCGCCTTTTGTGGATGCAACTCATCATTAAACCCCCTCGAAAATGCCGCTGTCACAGCACCATTAGCAAACTTCCCACCACTGATTTTCGAAGCAGTACCACCAACTATGGCCGCTGCTGCTATTCTTAATGGACTATGTTTAACACCCGGTTGAATGCGGCCGATCGCAGGGGCGAGCGCCTGTGTAAATCCTGCCGCGGCAAAGCCATGACCAAACTTACCTCCTTGTATCACAGACATGGTACCACCTACCAGACCATGTGCCGCAACCTTGCCAAAATAGCCAGCACTACCAAAGGAAGTGTTAACCCCTTCAAACGCACTCCCCACAGCATAAAACGCAGCAGCAGAAACACCTGAAACTGCACCAGCTTTGATTGCCGCTCCAAAATCCCCCGTTCGATAATAGGTATTTTGCGCTGATACATAAGCTGTCGCTACTATACTGCATGGTCCGCATATAGCACTTGATGCGATAGAGGCACTTGCTACATATAGCGTCGACAAAGTGCTACTGTTCGCAATAAAACGTTGTGTATGGTGTGCAACGATTGCCCCGATCAGTCCGTTGGTAGTAAACCCTATTACTTTGGTTAATTTATCGAAAATATACCCACTCGGATCTGTATAACTCAGCGGATTATTCAGCACGTATGTATAGGCGTTATAGTTCTGCAAATTATTCGGCGCCTGAACAAACGGATCCGCCTGCATAAATCGTCCGGTATCTGCATCGTACACTCGACCATTCATATGAATGATGCGGTTGTCTCCACCCAGCGTGATGGGCTCATGGCCGGTGTAGCTGCGGCTGTTTGCAGGCACCCGGGTGAATATCCCCATGCTTGCCGTGGACCAGTTGGCGTAGCTGGCGTCACTGTTGGGTGGCCTGACTATCTCGCTTTGTTTACCAAACACATCGTATTTAAAGCGCTTAAGGAACTTACCGGCGTTGTCGGTGATTGCCACCACGGAACCCTGATGGTCGGTGAACAGCCATTGCATGCTTGCCTGACCATTGGGGTGGTAGGTTTGCACCGCATCGCCGTTGATGCTGCGGCGTATGTACTTCTGGTTCGCAAATTCACCGCCGTCTGTGCCCTCGTCTACTATCTCCAGTGCACCTACGTAGTAGATGGTTTTATTGCCCTCGGTACGCTTATAACGGCGGTTATTGGCGTCATACGCAAAGGTGACTGTCTCGCCACTCTGGGTGATGGAAGTCACTTTATTACGGGCGCTGTAATCCAATGTGCGTGTGTGTACACGACCATTCAGGTGCACAGTGGCAGACAGCTGATTGCTATTGGCATCATAATCAAAGGTCTCGGTCTGCGCGCCTTTAACCCGCTCATAGATGGCATGTAAGGGTTCACCTGCCTTGCCATACTTTTGCGTCCAGCCATCTTTGTGCCTGAGATTGCCATTGGGGTCATAGACGTAGCGCTCAACACCATTGACTGTGGTAACGCGATTCAGTTTGTCGTAGCCAAAGGTGGTCGCCGTGTCTTCGGCGTTCAGCGCCCGGCTGGTCAGGTTCCCCATCGCATCAAAGGTGTAGCTGTGCTGCTGGATATAACGATAGGCACTCTCCTGAGCAACCCCCAGCGTGCTCAGCTGGCCGCGGCTGTCATAGCCCACCGCCATACTAAAGTGGCCTTTCTGGTAGCGGGTCACCCGCCCGGCTGCATCGTGCGAGTCGGCAACATAGTACAGCTGGCCACGGTCGCCCTCTCGTGCTTCCTGCTTTTTATCAACCTGTCCGGCGCTGTAATATAAGCGCTGGCCACGGGCCTCCACAAAGCGGCCGCGATCCCGGGTACGACGATAGTCATCAAACTGCTGGAACACCCGACCATATTCGTCAAAGGTGGTCAGCTGCACCACACATTTAGCGTTATGCACTGAGGCCAGCGCGTCTGTTATCCGCACATCTTTAGTAGCTGGCTCGTAGCTGACTTGACCTTTACAACTCAGGTCACTCTCCAGATCGGTGACCGATGCCACCTGACGCCCCAGACCGTCATACAGGTATGACCGCGACCAGCTGCCACGCACCTCCTGGTCCAGACGCCAGGGTTTGTCGGTGTCGTAATGCCACTCGCTGTCCACCACATTATTAATTTTGAGTGTGGTTTTACGACCAAGCGCGTCGTACTCAAAGCTCAGCTTATCGCCATTGGCATCGGTTTGCACAAGCAGCTCACCCAATGCATTGTAAGTGTATTGCCAGTGGCCCCGGTCACGGTCTTTGGTGCTGGTTTTACGACCCGTCAGGTCGTTGTAGTCGTTGTCTATCAGAGGGGTGCCGCCATCTGCCGACGACGACACGGTATCCAGCAGGCCCTGCGTGGTATAGGTATAAGTCAGCACCTGACCGGCAGGGTCGGTTACGGTGTGCTTTTCACCGTGCTGATTGTGCGTTACCACAGTCTCCTGGCTGCCACCCGGAATATTGCCACTGACGGTGGTCTTTGTTATGCGACCCGTCACGCTCAGCGTGGTGATCAGGCCAGACTGCTCATCGGTAACCTGAGTGACCCTGTCCAGAACATCGTACTGAGTCGACGTGGGTGCCTGACCTGCGGGGGTAACCACAGTGGCGCGACCATGCTTGTCATAATGGCTGACATCACGCAGCCACATTCCCTTGGATGTCAGACGCTCTTTGCCCAGAGTACGACCCAGACGGTCAAAGAAGCTGCGTGCCACTAGCTCGGTATTCACATAGCTTTCGCTGGCAAAGGCGCAGTATGCAGGTGCCCCTGCCGGGCACTCTGCCATCAGGGTACGCTGCTGTGCCCCGCTTGGCGAGTAGCTGCCAATTTCACCGCCGAATGCATCATACTCAGTAGACTGCACCACGCCATCGGCATTTTTAGCCTGAGTTACCTGACCATATTTGTTGCGCGACTCCACCAGCAGCGTAGTAAACAGTCCATTGTGTTGCTCCGTTACATAGCGTCCTTCGCCATCATAGGTGGTGGTGCTGGTTCGGCTGATTTTCTCCCCAGCCTTGTTACAGCCAGGTTTACTTTCTACCTGCTTGCTAAGCACGTTGCCAAAGACATCATGTCGATAGGTGGTTTTCAGATAGGTGTCGCAGCTGCCCTCTGGCTCCACCGTTTCGCTCTCGAGCAAACCGGCCAGCTCACCACTTTGTATGTAGGTGAACGCGCTGTTGCGTGTCACCGTATTCCCATCACGCTCATGCGTAACGGTTGCGCTTTTCAGGCGGCCCAATTGCTGCTCAGCCTCCGAGCCAAAGTCGTTCACTGTGGTCACCGTTGAGATGGCACCACTGGGCGCTGCGGCCTGTAAAAAGTCTTCCGCCGCGCCGTTGATACTATACTGGCTGACTTGCAGGTTGGTCACATTGCCATCGCTGTCCTGCGTGGTTAGTGTCTGGCTACAGTCATACCCGGCAATAAAGTAATCGCTGTCAACACGGGCGCTACAGGTGCGGCTGTCCTGGTTGTAGAGCTGATAAACTCGCTTGGGCTCGACCTGCTCAGGAGACACCTTATAGCTATCAACCGCATCGCTCAGTACACGGGGCTGACCATTCACATAGAGGGTTTTGGTGGTACGTTTTGGCATGCCCGTGCGCGGGAAAGCCTGCTCGTATTCAGTCCGGGTGGCTATCTGATGACCGTCTTTTTCGGTCACCGTCGTCAGAGCAGCAAAACCCAGCCAGCCGCGGCCGCCAAACTGTACCCGCGCACCTTCATATTCATAGGTGACGACCAGTGACGTATCGCCGGTTTGCGTATCCAGCGCACTGGTTTCAACCTCACGGACCAGCATTGACCCGCCAGCCAAATCAGTGACCTTCAGGCCGCTGTCTTGCTGCAATTGTGCCGTGACTGCGCTATCCCCCTGAGTGTATACGCTGGCGTCCGACATTGCAGCGTAGCGAATGGTGGTTTGATTGCCCAGGCCCTGCGTGATGGTACGCAGGCGCCCGGCAGCAGGCTGCTGAAAGGTTCTGCCATACTGCGTGATGCCAAAGCTATTCTGAGCCACAAGCTCAGGTATGGCGTCGCCATCCATATCGGCGAAAAAGACCGTATTATTGTAGGTGGGCGCCATGTTCAGCCGATAAGCGGCCCAGCTCGGGGTTATAAAGGACCGTGTTGCAGGGTCAAACTCATAGCGGTACAGGCCATATTCCATACTGTTGGTCTTTTTACCCGTCACATACAGTTCCGGGCGGCCATCGCCATTCAGGTCGGCCAGCTGTGGCGGCCACTTTGCTACCTTACTGTCTATGGTTACATTGGCCGGGGCGGTCAGCGTGGTGATCCCATCCCAGTCAAATCTAAACCCTTCTCCCAGTGACGGACGTACCAGGGCAACTTCCCAGTCTTCATCCTTATTTTGATACATCACATCCAGGGTGCCATCACCATTGACATCCATGGGCATCAGGCTGCTGTGGACCACCGCTTGTGAAGAGTAGGTGCCCACTTCAAATTTGTGCTCACGGTTGGCCGGATCATAGCGATTATAAAAGATAAATATATAGTCATACTTGCCCGGTTCAGTACACCCGCCCGTTGCACATTTTGAAGTCACCAAATCAGCTTTGCCATCAAAGTCCATATCGATTAAGTAAAATGGGGCATCGTTATCCAGCTTACGCAGGATATCCTGTTGGTAATCGAGGCTGATATGCTGATTTAGTGTCAGACGAAGTTCCTGATGAGCCGTGTTATCGGTAGACACCAAGTCAACCATCCCATCACCATTGACATCGCCAATACGAAGCTGGTTGAAGGTCATGCCACCCGGCAGCGCTTGCTCATTCCAGCGACTGCCATCATGGGTAAAGTATCCCCACTTGCTTCGGGCGTTGCCGCGAGATTCCGTTGTCTGGATCAATAACCCCTGTGTGCCATCTCCCTCCATATCAAAGGGCATCATCTTGACACTCTCAAGGCGAGTGTTGGTGTCTATCAGCTGGCAAGACGGGGTACGATTGCGGTCAATCAGGCACAACTCATGCTGGTAAAGATTTTCCTGCTGGATCAGCGTGACCAGTTCCGGTTCGCTATTGCCATCTGTATCCAGCACACTGGTTGCCACAATCTTTTCATTGCTGCCAGCGCCTATCAGCGTATGCGATGCACTCATCGATGGATAAGTTTTGGAATCTTCGTAGTCAAAGATGATGGGCTGTTTGCACTGGGCGCCGTAGGACGACACAGGCTTGTCACAATGGCGCACACTTTTAAGCTGACGCACACCATTGGCGCCGTTTTCAAACTCCAGATCGTAATAATGCAGTGGCGTTGCGCCTTTGCTGACCCGGATCCCGGTCAACTGAGCCTGTGCCTGCATTGGCAATGATACCACCTCAAGACTGTACGCCAGGTTGCGGACTGGCCCTGCCTGGTACTCAAAGGTCACGGTGTAACGGCTATAAGTAATTGACGATAAAACGGTTTCAAGTCGGCCCAGGGCGTTATCTTTATCGCCGTTCTCGCCGCCGTGACGATAGCGATACTTAATGACATTTACAGCGGGCTCAGAGGCAATGCTGTTTGCTGCCACACTGTCCATGCTCTGACGCAGTAGCCAGCTGGTAGGGTATCGCGGGCCTCCGGACTGGCTGTTTTCCGTACCGCCATAAATACGCTTACTGCCGTCTTTGCCGTATACCACAAACTGCACTTTATACGCTTCTTCACCGGATTCCACCACAATGCGTTGCTGAGAGTCGATCTCGGTACGATATTCGGCCCCGGCCTCACCGTGCGAGGTACCTTTGATTAGTATCAGGCGCTGGCCATCCAGGCAGTACCTATCTTCATTGTCGAGGCCAACAGAGACAGGCTTGAATGCGCCGTCCTGCGCCAACGTCTGACGACAGCGGGTAATGGCGGAGCCTGCCGACAACTGCCAGCCCTGCGCAATCATAGACTCGGGCTGCTGACTGTTATAGCTAAGACTGACCTCAGGGGTGACACCTGCGATCCCCTGTGGCACAGCAATAGGAATACTATAAGTGGCCGCACCCTGTTCATTGACCCTAAAACTTCCTGTTGTAAAACTGTATTTATGATGGGTCTGCAGGGCACTCTGGCTCACAGGTTTAACAGTTTCAGGCTTCACTGGCGCTGCATGGGGTGTTATCTGCCCTTCGGTCAGACTATCCAGCACAGTCACACTTTGCTGCGCCGAGCCAGTGGAGCAATATTCGGTCGTTACCCCTGGGGTCGTGGGATTCAGCGCCACATCAATACAGGCCTGAGCATAGAAACTGTGACTGCCATTGGGATAGATCAGTACCCCTTCGGCCTTGCGATTGGCGGCCGGATAGGTCGTGGGTGAGGTATTGCTTGCTACATCCACCAGCTTGAATCTTGCCAGATCACGGGAGTAGCTAAATCCCGCCTTAATGCGGCCTTCGCCCGTCAGCGTCAGGGTGAGATCCGGTGCATCTAATAGTCCGTCTCTGGGATCAAGTTTATTGGTGCCCAGCGCGGTTTCTGCCACATCACTGATGTTGTCGCCGTCCGAGTCTACCAGCTCGTTACATACCGCCTGAAGGTGACACGCGCCGTAATAATAGTACAAGGTGCTGGCCACAGCCCGATTGTACGTGTTTGCAAACCCGGATGACCACTGCACGTCTAGCAGGAACTGCGCTCTGGGCAGGCCGTTTTTCAGGCTGTTGATCCAGTGTGCTCTGTCATAGCCTGCCAGACCATTGGCCGACACATGATGCATCAGCTCAACCAGGCGATCGTAAAACTGCTCGTCACTCAGAGACAAGGCAAATCGACGTCTGCCTTCTTCAGAGGTTAGCATGGCTTGCGCCACTTCAAACAAGGTCACATTATGATGATCAACCGCATAGGCGAGGAAAGATAATTCATAGCGGGTCAAATCCCGTCCCAGCACCAGATAGCCCAGACGCAGCAAATGATAGGCCGATCTGAAATCAGTGTCCGGCGTCCAGCCAGAAGGAAAATCGCGATTCAGAGCACTGAGCAGCGCTGAGCTGTTCATATCACCCCATTGCAGAGGTTGCAGGCTGGCTGCGTCTCGGTCCAGCTTATGGACCTGACCATCCTGTGTGACCGCCCAGATCTGATTGCCGACCACAAAGGGTTTTTGGCTTACTGTGGCCCCTAACTTATACAGATACTCTATGGCACCGGTTTTGGCATTCAGCACATACAGCGCCCCATCGGCCGAGCCATAAAATAACTGTGCACTGAGCTGGTCATCACCCACTACCAGGCCTTCGGCCTCAACCGGCCCGCGGGTGGGGGTTTTCCACAACCGGGTACCTATCTGGCTCCAGGCATAGATATGGTGATCCTGCGAGCCTGCAAAGACCACATCACTGCCACTGCCAGAGACGGTGACAATCGGACGAGAGCTGAGCGTACCGCCTGTGCGACGATACCACTGAGTACGCTGATCCTTTTCTGCATAAATTGCGCTCCCCTTGCCCAGGTACTGCTGGCCATTAAAGCCCACCGTAGGCGTATAGTTGAGCGGATCATCCACCTGCCCGGAGGTGCTGTCGGCATTATAGGTAGCGTAACTGGCACCACGCAGTGCATTTTTTACGCCCACGACAAAACCACCGTTGGAATAAGCCGTGTCTATCGATGCGGGCACCTTAATCTTAAGCTCATGACTGCTGACATAGGTGATGTCGGCGGCACTCAGCTGATGGCTGATCCCGGTGGTATTTTGCTGCACCGAGACAATATTGCCCGTTGAGGCAAACGCCGCGCCTGAAACGATATACTCTCGTGTATTCGTGCCTTTGGTTACCCCAACGATTTTTGCATTGGTGTGCTGTACCGTCTGAGTGCTTGGGACACTCTGAGCACCATTGCGGTTATAGGCTGTGACCCGATACTGCACAACTTGATCGGCGGTGGGAGATGTCACCCGATAAGTGGCTTCCGGGCCATGCTCATTAAACCGGCTGACCGGGATTTTACTGACCAGTGTAGACCAGTAACCATCACCAATTTTACGTTCGAGCTTAAAGTACCACTGCAAGCTGCTCTGTGCGGTATAGGCCCGTTCAGACTCAATCTCTAAGGTGTAAGGTCCAAAGAAGTGACCAGCATTACCAAAGTAAGCCTGTGGCGGGGCTGTGCCCTCATTGCGGATCTGCGTCTGATCACAGTCCGCGTTACTGTATTTTAGTTCGCCGCTGTGATCGGTATTGGTGGCCACCGCGCAGTAAAAAGCATACTTATTATGATCAAGGGCAGATTTTTCGATGCTCGTTTGCAGCTCCAGGTTGTCTGCCGACAGTGTCGCTATGTGCTGCCATTTATTGAGCTGGGCAGGCGGCGCGGCTGAGGTGTTCTTCACATATTCGTAAATGTTGTAGCCCGTAGCATGGTCGCCACTTTGCCCGCCGTTACGCGTCAACGTAATGTCGATAACCCCGGGTTTCTTTGCCCCGTCATGCACCAGCTCAAGCCGCGGATTAACAGGCACCAAAGAGTTAAGTGTATACGAATAGGTTGCTGTGCTGTCGACAAAGCGATCTGCCTGCTCATCACATTGACTACCCGTGCGCAGATAAGCCCGAACTTTTACCGTCAGAGACTTAGGTAGCGCCAATCCGGGGGTCCATTTCATGGTGGCAGACACAGTAGCCGGGGAGTCTTCCAGCAAGGGGAGGGGTTGATCTATCTTCTTGCTGGCGAGCAGGACTCCGTTACTAGCCGTATTTGGCTCAACCAGCGCGATACGGCATACATGGCTGTGCTCAGAGCTGAGCGCGCCGATTTCGATTTGTTCGCTGTACTCAACGCCACGCGTGCGCTGTGTGTTACTGCTGCTGTAGTTTAGGGTAATTCCCGCACTTTTTTGCACGGTAAAAGGCACGGCAGACAGCGCTTGTGCTGCCTGGATGTTTGTGTCATCGGCCACAATCATCACCAGGGCATACTGGCCCGGTGCCGCGGTTGCGTTAAAGGTGGAGGTATAGATCCCCTCGCTACCTGTAAGGCGGTCTGCGCTAATTGGGGTTGCTCCCTCACAGCTGGTTACCTCTGCGCCACTTCCCGGTACCAGGCACAAAGAGAGCCTGCTTTTGTCAACCGGCTGGCCATCATCCCAGGCTTTCAGGCGCACCGCCATCGACGCATTAGGTAGTACCACATCGTCGCTTAGCTCAATATCTGTCAGGTTTGGCCGGGTGGCCATATTGAGTGTAACCGTATTGGAGGCTCCGCCACCAGCGAGCGACACAAACGAGGTGGTTTTAGTCAGCTTATGAGAGCGATAGCACTGCGTTTCTTTACGCCTTTTTTGTTGACCATTGTCACTAAAGCATGGCGCATCCTGCGCCTGACCGTTCAACGTGATCCTCCCCCCAGCAACGGCCAGGTGAGACCAGTTGCTGTATAACTCGCCGAGTTGGGCCAGTTGGGTTGCGTGGTATCAGCATCCTTAATCCTGGCAACCACCATCACATCTTGCTCACCAAACAGTGTGTGACCATCAGCAAGTGGCAGCCCGTCGGCGTCGTATAAACTCAGCTCTACGGTTGATTTGGTATTCGGTTCTGTGATTTGTTGTTGGGTAAATTCAGCGCGACCCGTTAGCCCAAATTTGTCCGTGGCAAATGCAACAAACCGCTGAGACTGATTATACGGCATATCATAAGTCACGGTGGCCGTGAGTTTTTCACCCTGGCATCGTCCATTACTCTCGCTGCTGCACGAGTAGATAGGTGCGCCAGTGCAATCCCCCCTGCTATTCGCTTTACAGATCTTGAGGGCCTTCAGATCCTTACCGGCATCTACCGCGGTGGCCGACAAAGTGATCTCAGTCTCCTTGTCGCCTGATACACTGCTACGTCCTAAAGAGACGGTGGGTACCGTTTTTGTCACCACTGATATTTGATTGCTACAATAGACAGTTGTTGCAAAAACACTATCTTCCCCGGGTTCAGAAGAAAGACCTATGGATTCGTTGTCATCACACCTTAGTGCACTTGGATCGCACCCCGAATCCCCCCGCCAGAACCTACGCCGCCGGAGCCCGTACCTGGATCACCAGTTTCATTACTTGTCCAGAAAAAATACTCTGCATTTAGCGTGTACGAGTGGGCCGCCGAGAGCTGTACCGTATAATTATGAGAATGTGCTCTGTTGCTACGGTGGAGTAACATGGTGGACTTGCCAGTGGTTACATCTATCAGAGATAACTCAAAGAAGTTTGCGCCCAGGCCCGGGTCATCTCCCCGGTTATCCACGATCTGCACAGGCACTTTCAGTACGCCACCATCATCCGGCAGGAGTTCAGTGTAAGATCTGTTTGTACAATATTTTTGCCTGTCCGCAATTTCGCGTTCCGTTAGTTTTGTGCCAGCAATCGCCGAGTTGCTTGCAAGCAACCCAAGCGCAAAGCCTATTATCCCTATAATCTTATTCATTGCCTGCTCCTGTGTCGTGTACCCACTCTACGGTGATCATGTTTTCGTTATAGGCGGCGTTTTGTATATCTCGCGCCAGCTGCTGCTCGGTCGGCAGGCGCATGGGCACAGAAAACAGGTCAATGGGATTACCGGGTCCGATCGGATCACGGGGATCGACAGGTAATATCGGACCACCCGGGTCGATGGGTCCGCCCGGCGTCGTGTCGTCAATGGCGCCCGGATCATCGATAGAAATGGCAGCGACACTGCGCTGGCCGGTGCTGGATTTAACAAATGGCAGGTACAGAGTACGCGCCTGCGCATCTGCCGACGGGGTCACAATCGAAGCGCTTTCACGCATTTGATCTGGCAGGTAAGCACTTTGATACAGCTTACTCAGGGCTCTGTCGTATTCCATAATCAGCCCTTTGTTGTCGATAAAGACAATTCCATAGTCGTTGAGCGGGACCGGTGGTAAAGCCGTCATTGTGCCAACACCAAAGGGCCCGTCTATGGGCTGTGACACAGTGCTGGTTCTGCGCACAACAGCGGCCCCGGCTACTACGCCATCACTGGTTGTTTTGCACCGGGCAGAGGTAGAGTAATAAACAGAAACACGGCACACTTCGCCACTGCCGTCTAGCTTACTGACACCAAAATACAGGCCGCTGCTAAACACCAGCGGCCGGTTAAGCACTTTTCCGCTTAGTTGCTGGGTCCAGACAACTTTGGCCTGCGCCGGCCGGTGATCAATCTTGTGCAGCGCATTTTGCTTATCTACCAGGAATAAATATTTGTCATCCACAGCAACCACAGTACGCGGCACCGGATCCAGTCCCAGAGATTGCAAACGCACTGAATAGGCGCCATGGTGGAGTGTGTCGGGATCGTCAACCTGCTGGAATACAAGCTGAACCTGCTTTTCAACCACACGGCGATTATGGCCCTCGGCCCGCAGCGTAAACAGCGCGCTTTGTTCAAGCTTAACCGCTTCGCTGCCCTTGTTCGGCAGGCCTGTTCGATATGAGCGGCCATTTTTGAGTAAAGTCACACGGTAAGCGCCGGCGACGTCCCAGCTGAGCTGAGCCTGCTCCCAGGGCAGCACGGTGAGTTTGTCGGTCTGAAAGGTTTCTATACCCAGATGGTACTGCTGCGCGTCGTATAACTCGGCAACAAAGCCTGCGCCGCAGTCCAGCTGATTGCAGGGTATTATCAGGTAACGGGCATCTGCAAACGGGGCATCCAGGGTGAAACTTGTGCTGTAACTTTTGTAGCGCCGTATAATTGCCGCACCGGAACCACTGAAGCCTGCGCTGGCAGCAGCCACCTGACTGAACGCTTGCGTGTCGTTGCCCATGATACCGTCACGTATCGCACTATCGTGACGCGCCTGATACACCTCATGGCCCTTATAGGCTTCGACATAGTAATACGTCGCGCCTGAAACCCCCGGCCAGCTTAGCTGATCCTGGTTGCCTTTGAGATGTATGCCCTTTGCATGTCGGGGTAATTGAGGTCCGTACTCATTAAAATTAGACCCAGACGTTTGCTGCGCATTGCCATGAGGTAGATACCCTACCAGCATTAACAACACCACGCACAAATAAAACCAATTCAAAACAACATCCTAATATGTGTTAAATTATTTGGGCGCGAATGTATCAATTAAAGGCACGCAAGAAAACCTTAAACGGAAACGCACGAACAAAAAACAAACAAAACAAGTGGCTTTATGATTATATTCATGGAAAGAAGGGGCTATCTTTACAATAACGTTAGAAAACAAGCATAAAAACAGCATCGCATTCCGGCTTCATTAACATATGATTTCGTTTTGCCTATCTGGTCAGATGTGTTACCAATAAGAGATGTGTCAGTGCAAATGAACCGTCCTTATGAAAATTCATATACTCGAAGGCTATATTCAAAATATCTATCTGGTGGCTTACCCGGATAAACTGTTGCTTTTGGATGGCTGCAGTCGCGCAGATGTTGCAATGATCTGTCAGTTTATTACCGATGAACTGCATCGCCCGCTCCATCAGCTGAGGTTGATTGTCGTCACCCATATGCACCCGGATCATGCCGGTGGGGCGCATTATTTGCGTAAATTAACGGGCGCACAGATAGCCACGGCCAATTGCCCGGGTCAGTGGTATCGGGGCCTGGATGGTATGCTCATGCATTTATCAGACATTGCACTGGCGTTATGGGTAGCCGGGCGCAAACGTAAAGCACGGAAAAACCTCTGGTATGCGCGCACTCTGAAACCCGATGTGTATCTGCCCGATGGCACCGAGTTGCCGGGCTTTGAAGATTGGCAGGTATTACACACCCCCGGCCATACAGACAGAGACATCAGCCTCTATCATGCACATCGCAGTACAGTGTATATCGCCGATGTGATGGTGCAGGTACGCGGCAAACTCATCCCGCCTTATCCGGTGTTTTACCCAAGGTTGTATCGCTCGACTTTGCTTAAACTACAGCAACTGGCCCCCGCCACTGTGATGCTGGCACATCACAGTGAACTTGCGTTTGCCGACATTGATTTTGCGCAGCTGCTAGAGCTGGCTCCCAAGCAGCCCGTCACCCACTGGCGTTCGGTAAAAACCAAAACCAGGCGGGCACTTGGGCTGGGTAAACGCCGCTCAGGCTGATACGGCGCGGGTAAAGACCTCAATAAAAGCGTCGATGTCCTGCCCGGTATTGTAGATATGCGGTGAAACCCGGATCCCCGGCTTACGCGCATCGACCGCTATATTTGCCTCTTTTAAGGCCGATAATACCGAGTCCTGCGCCTCACCGACGTTAAGGATCGCTGTGCCGGAGCAGCAATTTGCATCGGTCGGTGCGATATACCAGGGAGCCAGCTGCGCCTGTAAGCGTGCCAGCAAGGTCAGGTTATGCGCTCTGACCCGTGCCACACCCAGATCGGCAAAGTAATGAATGCTGTGGGCTGCAAATATATAGGCGGCCACAGACGGTGTGCCGCCCCAGAAACGCAGCGCACTATCGTGGGGCGCAAAGTGATGAATATCAAACTCCATCGGGTTGTGGTGAGAAAACCAGCCAACGTCTTTGGGCTGACAGTGTGGCAGAATATCGGGATTGACCCAGATAAACCCGGCACCGGGTCCGCCACACAGCCATTTCACGCAAGAACCTAACACACAATCCGCCGCACAGTCTGACAGATCTATGGGGATCACACCCGCAGCCTGCGCAATATCGACAATCACCCGGCAACCTTGCGCTTTGGCAAGTGCCGTGATGGCTGCAACGGGTGCCTGTTGGCCGGTGTTAGAGTACACCTGACTGACGAACACCCAGTCAATCTCGCCGTGCAGATGCTGCTGCCAGACACTCAGATCGGACATATCCAGATGCGCGGGAATAAAGTGGATCTCGACATCCGCAACGGCCTGCTGAAGTACAAACCCCATGCTGGGGAAGTCACTCTCACTCATCAGCACACGTACCGTCTGACGGCCCGTTTCTGGCAGGCTCATCACAAATTTAGTTAACCCACTAGAGAGGTTGCTTTGCGGGCAAAAATAGTCTGCCTGACTGTTGAACAGCCTGGCCAGCGCCGAGGTAAACTGCTGCATGCCATCAAGCCACTGATACCAGGGCTCATGGTTGTCGCCCGCCCAGGGGTCAAAGTAGCGCTGCATAAAGTCCTGCCCGGCTGTTGCCAGCGGTCGGCCTACCGAGTGGCTGAGCAAATAGTGACCCTGAGGTAAGGAAAAGTCTGCCTGTTTCATTGTGTGCCCTTCGCGATACTGCGACGCAGTGTGTTTAAGTCATCAAAGCGGGTAAATACGTCTTCACGTTTTGCCGCTGCCCGCTTGTCTCGTAACAATGCCAGCTGATTCAAAAGCACAGGCAACGGCGGTCCGCTGGCCGTGACTTTGTCGAGGTGCTGGGTATTCATATCGCCCGATGGCTGGGCAATGTACTTTTCTACCAGCTGATTATGATGCTGAATAGCGGTATCACCGTGCAACTTACACACCTGGACAAATGCACTGACGGCTTCCTGATACCAGCTGCTGCTGTGGTGCTGTTCGGCCGCCGCGACAAAGGCATCCATCAAATTGGGTAAACGCATGCATTCGCGCAGTGTCGCCTGATCCTCGGGCATCATATACAGGAACTTGTCCACCAGCATCTGAGCGTAGTTCACGTCGTTGGCCTGGCACAAGCCCAGCATCATATCTATCACGTTGATCCCGGCGAAATCCCCGGCATTCGCTCCGCGGTAGACTTCTTTGCCCACCCGGTAAGGTTTGTAATAGGGACGGACAACATAAAAGAACGCATCGGTATCCAGCTGTTCAAACAAGCACTGGTTAGAGCGGATCACATCTAACAAAGCCTCTTTGACCTGTGTCAGCAGCAACGGTGTCATGGGGTGTGAAATACCCAGCGGCTGGATTTTTAATAAGCATTCTGCGGCACGCTTATAAGCCAAAATAGCCCGGGTGTTGTAATCAATAAACAGCTGCTCGGCCGGGTGACTGGTAAAGCGTTTATACACGCCGTTCACTGCGCGATTGTGTGTGGTCAGATGCGCCGTTGCAAAGCGCGGTGTGACACCGATGGATGCGCCAATGTGCATCGCCAGTGCCGACGCCTCCTTTAGGGGTGAGTACTGCTCCCGGCTGGGCTCTGTGAGTTCGTGCCGGCGACAGGCTGCCATATACAGGCCCACGTTGCCCAGCAGGTCGAACGCATTGTCGAAGCCCTCGTCGGTATTGCCTTCAGCCAGTAACGCCTGAATATGTTGCTGACCTTCATTTAATAGTTGGTGTTTTGTCTCGTCTTCTACGCCCTCAACATTGGCCTTGTCCTGTTGCTGCCAGTACGCAGCTTCCAGCTTGTCGTTGAGCGTAACAAAATCACTGCGGATCCAGTGATCAAATGCGTGTGTGAGTGTGGTCATCGGTAGCTCCCCAAATTATGAGTCTCAGGCTACCAAACCTTATGCGCTAAAAGTTGCTAAAATTTATGTGAACGCTAGACTAGATTAGTAACAATTAAAAAAATAAACCGAATCATTAGCAGAATTCACTACTATGGCGCACTTGGATAACAAAGATCGTATTCTTCTGCGGGCATTGCAGGACAACGCCCGACTCAGTAATGCTCAACTAGCTGAACAAGCCAGTTTGTCTGACACCCCTTGCCTCAGGCGCGTCAAAAAGTTACAACAGGATGGGGTAATTTTAGGTTACCACGCCAATTTGGCACCGCAGTCACTAGGCTATACTGTACTGGTGTATGCGTTTATTCGCCTGAGTGAGAACTCTGCGCAGGCCGCCACCCAGTTTGAGTCTCATGCAGAGCAACTGCAACAGGTCCTCAGCTGCTCAGTGGTCTCTGGTGCGCATGATTACTTGCTCGAAATCATTGCCGAGGATTTGCCCAGTTACGAGCATTTTGTCAAACATCGTCTTGGCGCCATCGGCTGTATTGCAGGGATTGAGTCAACCATCGTTTTAAAGCAAACGTTTAGCAAACGACCCCTGCCAGTTTAACGCAAAGGATTCGATCCATATGCAGTTCCAATTTCGCACAGTGCATCATCAGTGGGTTGCTTATGTGCTAATGACACTGAGCTATTTTGCGCTGGGCAAAGCCCTGACCGCATTTGCGTTTCAGGATCAGGTGCTGCCCATCTGGCTGCCGGCGGGCGTCGGTCTGGTGGGTGTGCTGATTTGGGGATGGCGTTTTCTGCCTGGCTTATTCTTAGCCTCAGCGCTGTTTAACTGGACCACGGCCCATGGTTATACCTTTAGTCAGGCAACCTTATCGCAATGTCTGCAGGTCTCCATTATCGCATTGGGTGCCTGTCTGCAGGGGTTAGCTGGCGGATTACTCCTGCGCCACTGGCTCGGCGACCCATTGCGAATGCGCTCTCGCAAACACATTGCCTATTACATCTTTTTGGTTGGCATAGTCGCAAACCTGATCTCCGCGAATATCGGTGTATTCTCGCTTAGCTTGTTTAACCCCCAATATCAATTCAGCCATCACTGGCAAAACGTGGTGGCCTGGTGGCTGGGCGACAGCCTCGGCATACTGATTTTTACTCCCCTGCTGCTGCTTATGCTCGATGCATGGGCGTTTGAGCAACGCAGCTATCACCGCAGTCGCAACGTTTTTGCCACCAGCTTTGTACTGTTTTTATCTGTGGTACTGACAACCTATTTATATAATCAGGGCAACATTCAGGCTGCAAAGCGAGAAGCACAAAGAGAATTAAGACTGATAGAGAACCTGCTGTTGCAACAGGTCAACCTCAGCATGCTGGCAGTGCAAGGGGTATCTGCAAAGCTGCAATCGCTTAATGAGGTGAACGCTAAGGAGTTTCATCAGATAGCGCAGCAACAGCGTACCCGCTACCCGTTCTTGCGTGCTATTTCGTGGAATATCAGGCTCGAACAAACACAAGGGAACGCGCTTCAGCGCCACTTTGATGCGATATATGAAGGCCGTGTAAAACTCAAAGGATTGCCGCTTGGGCCCGATGATCCACTGGTTGTTGTCACCTATATTTCACCACAGGCCGAGAATTTCAGTGCGCTGGGTTTTAACGTGTATTCACGCGAAAACCGTAAGCTGGCGTTAGAAAACCTTGCCATTGCTGTACAACCTCAGGCAACAGATATCATACAACTGGTGCAAAGTGATACCCCATTGCACGCCTATTTGTTGTTCTCTCCGGTGTATCAACGTGGAGAAGTCGATACTCACTCTGGTATTCTCGGATATGCGACTGCAGTTGTACAAACCGACACTTTACTGGGTTCTGTGTTGAAAAAGTCTCAGGCTGATAGCTACAATGTTGCCATATTCGATGGCAACAGCCCGGATCCCTTCTACCGCAATCGCTCATTCTCGGCGACCCAAATGTCTGCAGACAACCTGTTTGAGACCCGCATTCAATTTGGTGGCCAGATCTGGCGTATTCAACTTGAACTCAGGGCGGATTTTGTCGCCAGTCTCAACCATCAACAAACGGTATTATTGTTGATGTTACAGTTGAGCATTACCGCATTGATCACTTTTATTGTGCTGCTCAACAACTATCAGCATTACGAGCTTAATCACTTAGTGGAACAACGCACCCAGTCGCTGCGCAAGGCGGTTGAGGATGCCCAACGAGCGAACCATGCTAAAAGCCGATTTCTGGCCAATATGAGCCACGAGCTCCGTACACCGTTAAATGCCGTGGTGGGATTTGCCTCCCTGATGAAGACAACCCACTCATTTGAAACCCTTCAGTCTTATGCCGGTCGTATCGATATGGCTGCAAAAACACTGCTGAATCTGGTCAATGACATTCTTGATATCGCCAAGATTGAGTCCAACCACCTGGTCATCGAGCGTCATGATTTTGATTTACAAGAGTTGCTGGGCCGGATTGATAGCCTGTTCACCACCAGTGCCGCAGATAAAGGGTTGCAATGGCAGCTGAATACCAACATAAGTGGTGCCTGCTGGCTCAAGGCGGATGAACTCAGGATGGAGCAGATCCTGCTTAACCTGTGCAGCAATGCCATCAAGTTTACCGATAGTGGTAAGGTGACTTTGCATTGTGAAGTGCTTCATGGTGACAGTGACTACCTACTTACTTTTTCTATCATCGACACCGGTATCGGTATCGATCCTCAAAAGCAGCAGCTGATTTTTGCACCTTTCACACAGGCCGACGCTTCGACTTCCCGACGCTTTGGTGGCACGGGTCTGGGTCTGGCTATCAGCAAAGAACTGGTGGCACTGATGGAAGGAGAGCTCACGGTACAAAGCGAACCGGGCCAGGGCAGTACTTTCACTTTTTCTTTACGCTGTCCATTTGGCGATGCCCTGCTGGCAGACCAAGCCGAGCTTGACCATACCTTACTCAAAGGTATGCATGTGCTGGTTGCAGAAGACAACCCGGTTAATCAGCTTGTGATTAAGGCCATGCTACAATCTATTGAGGTTGAATTTGTGCTCGTGAATGATGGCCAGCAAGCCGTCGACGTATGTGGTGAGCAGAACTTTGATCTGGTGCTTATGGACTGTCAGATGCCGTTGTTAGACGGTTATCAGGCAACCGCGCTATTACGTAAACAATTCAGTCAGCAGCAATTGCCCATTATCGCATTGACTGCCGACGTGATGCCTGAAGATAAGGCTTATGCGGTCGCTGTCGGATTTAATAGTCACCTTGCAAAACCACTGGAGCGCGATAAGCTGGTGCAATGCTTAATACAATATCGACTGTCATGATAAAAAAGGGTATTTATTTTTCATACTGACCAGCCTGGTGCAGCTTGCTCCCACACCAACACAGGCACAGACCTGTCTGGAGCAGGTCAGCGATCTACCACGCTATCAGATCAACGCACAGCAGGGCACCTATCGCTATGCCAATGACGCAGGTCCAGCTGTATTGGATATTCCCGAAGCGCAGCCATACACAGCCTACCTCAGAGCAACCCGGGCGCTGATCCTGGCACGCAACCCTAAAGCCACACTCCGCTGTGAACTGGCAACCAAAGTGTCGGCGCAGCTCAGCGAGCCCGCAACTCAGATAGCAGATTACGTTGCCCCTTTTCAGTTAACACATCCGAACAACCAAAAGGCTGTACTACTGATCCATGGATTAACCGACTCGCCCTTTATTTTTCACACTCTGGCTGCGGATTTGTATGCCCGGGGCTATGACGTCAGGACCATGTTGCTACCAGGCCATGGCACAGCAGCCAGCGACCTGAAAGAAGTCGATTACCGGGACTGGCAGCAGCATGTGCGCTATGCCATATCTCGAACAGCCAGTGATTATAGCCAGTTTGCAGTGCTTGGTTATTCAACCGGCGCGGCCCTGGCTACCACAGAAATAGCCGAGCGTCGGCCCGATAATCTGGCGGCATTGGTGCTCGTTGCGCCGGCCACGCAAAGCCACAGCGAAGTGGCCTGGCTGGCAAAATGGCTGGACTGGCTGCCCTGGGTTGACTGGGTTGATAAAGAAGCCGATCTGGATCTGGCAAAATATGAGTCGTTTCCTTTACACGCGGTCACACTGGTAGAAGAAGCTATGGCCGATATGCGAGCTGCTAAATTACCTGCCTCACTGCCAACCCTCGCCATTGCCAGCGATGTTGATACTACCATTGACACTCAGGTGACCTATGAGTTGCTGACCCGCTGGGCACAGGATCGCACCGCCCCGCTGGCACTGCGCGTCTATGCCCCAAAGCCCATTGCAACATTACCTGATTCAATTAGCGTAACTGCAGTCAGTGCACTCGACGACGTCATTGATATGTCGCATATTGGCATGTTAAATCCATCGGATCATCCTTATTACGGCAAAGCGGGGAGCTTTCGCAATTGCGATAGCTATCTGGAGGACATCGCGGCCTTTACTCACTGTAAGACGACCGAGAAACCGTATTTTGGTGAGCGCAGTGCAGCAAACCTGACACAATATACGCCGCTGGTCCGGGTATCCTTTAATCCGGATTATGATCCTATGGTTTTGCAACTGATACAGTTTTTGGGCGAGGCAATGCCGTAGACTATGTATCAACATCGTTTTATCACGCAACTTTCGGCACTGACTACCGCAGAGCTTACAACACTTTCAGGCCAGTCTCCGTTTAGCAGTATTGCCTGGTTGGAAGCTCTGGAACACAGCGGCTGTGTTGGTGAGCAGACAGGCTGGCTGCCCTATCACCTGCTTGTGTATCAGGATAACCAATTGGTCGCGCTACTGCCTGGCTATATCAAGCTTCACTCGTATGGCGAATATGTATTTGACTGGGCCTGGGCCGAAGCGTATGAGCGCCACCAGCTGCCCTATTATCCCAAGTGGATCTGTGCCATTCCGTTTACGCCTGTGGTGGGGAGTCGCGTTTTATCCAACAACCCGATATCCGATGCGCTTTATGACTATGTAACGGCTGCTCTGCACCAGGAGGCAAGGCAACAGAGCTGGTCGGGCTGGCATATTAATTTCCCGATACAGCGGGCAGGCTGGCAACGCCAGAACCTGATGGAGCGCCACGGTGTACAGTTTCACTGGAAAAATCATGACTATTCGGATTTCGACGACTTTCTTGGCGCAATGACGTCTCGCAAACGTAAGTCTATCAATAAGGAACGCAAAGCAATCCAGGATCAGGCGCTTACGATCCGCTGGTATCAGGGAGACGAGGTAACGGATGAAATAAGGCAGGCATTTTACCTATGCTATGCCACTACCTATCTCAAGCGTTCGGGACATCATGGCTACCTGAACGACGCTTTTTTTCAGCGTATCTGCGAGACCATGACAGATCAGGTTGCTATTGTATGTGCATTATTGCAGGAAAAAATTGTGGCCGCGAGCCTGTACTTACACGATGAGCATACCCTGTATGGTCGTTACTGGGGTGCACTACAAAGTCATAACCACCTGCACTTTGAACTGTGTTATTACCAGGGAATTGAGTATGCCATCCGCAACAAATTGCTCCGCTTCGACGCCGGTGCACAGGGAGAACACAAGCTGGCACGGGGTTTTGAACCGGTTATTACTCACTCTTATCACCATATCCGTCAGCCAGATTTTGCGCTGGCAATCGATGACTACCTGGCCAGGGAGCGTTTACATATGTCGGAATATCACAGCCAATGTGAGAGTTTACTGCCGTTTAAAAATCAGTAAGCGGTTATTCGCAGGCATTGTATAGTCTTCCAGTAACACCAGCTCAGCTTGTGTGGCAAGAGAGCAAATCCATTCTATATTGCGGATCCCGCTGTGCGGATCGCGACTGCGCAAAAAGGAATCAAAGTCCTTGTTGCTGGGTGAGGTAAACTGACCATTATAATTAAAAGGCCCATAGATCATCAGCAGCCCACCAGTGGCCAGGTGCTGCCTCACTTCATCAAAAAAGGCTTGGACCAAAGTTTCAGACACAATATGTAAGGTGTTCGCGGTATAAATCGCGGGGACTTCAGCCACTGGCCAGGGTGTGGATGCCAGGTCGAGTGTAAGTGGTGCTGGCAGATTACGCGCGTCACTGTCTTCACTCCACATCAGGATCCCTGCATGATTGACGGCCAGGTCACTACACTGCCAGGTTAAATGAGGCAACGCAGTCGCAAAACAAGCGGCATGTTGCCCAGTACCGGACCCGACTTCCAGTACAAACATGACCTCTGTTAAATAAGGGCGTATTTTTTCGAGTATTGGCAGCTTATTATTCTCACATGCCTGAGAGTAAGGTTTATCCATCTTGCACCTCTGTGATCCAATTTTGCGCTCTATTGATGCAATCCTGTCGCTAAAATGCAAGCGGTTTTAAATTGTATAACCTTAAACACATAAAAAACATACAATTTTATCCTTGGTATAAAGCATGCATTGTCTATACTGAAATTTCGACACAATGCTTGGAGCACATTATGACAACCTCAGATCTCTCTCATTTACCTTTAACAAGCCGTGGTCTGATAGACACGGACGCAGAACCTAATTTGCTGGAAAGCAAAGACTACTGTCAGGAAGTAGCGGACCTGCTGACCAGCCCGGAGCAAGAACGCGAGAAAACGGCACAGCAGTTTTTGCTTGGGTATAATTAACCCGCATAAGCCCTGCACATAATCAGGGCTTGCTAACTCGCCCCTTTAGTGTAATGATAATTATTATCGTTACACTAAAGGATACTCCACTATGCTGACACCGCTTGCGCTTATCAATTTTAAGCCGCACCTGAACGCACACTGCGCCCGTCCTTATCTAGATGCACCTCAGCAGGTCGCTGAATTTATCAGTGCCGGGTGCGATATAGCAAAATGGTACGAGCGACAATCCTGTGCATTGCTTCAGGAGCTGTATCTCAGGCGAGTATTCTTTGAATTGCTAAACCACATCGCTGATCCTCTGGTACACACCTGTGTACGACAGCAGTGCCTGGAACAAATCTATAAGCCACTGCTCGCTCTGAAGCGCTACTACAAAGCAAAGCGCAGAGGCCTACATAAATTTTACCTGCTCGAGCGGGAGGCCAGGATCATCAGCCATGAATTTAATCCGTACAGCTAGGAGTAGTTATGAGCGAATTTCGACAAGTTTCAGATAGCATGGGCGTGTTAGACGTGCCGCAAGATGCGCTTTATCAGGCACAGACTCAGCGTGCTATTAACAATTTCCCAGTCAGTGGGTTAACACTGCCAGGCGGATTTATTCGTGCGCTGGCTTACATCAAACAAGCAGCCGCAGAATCTAATCAGGAGCTGGGGCATCTGGACTCAGATAAGGCTCAGGCAATTGTTGCTGCCTGCCAGCAGATCATTGATGGCAAACACTTATCACAGTTTCCTGTCGACGTCTTTCAGACCGGATCAGGTACGAGCTCGAATATGAATGCCAACGAAGTGATCGCATCTTTGGCCAGTCAGCTTAGTGGCGAGACAGTCCACCCCAATGACCATGTAAACATGGGACAAAGCTCTAACGATGTGATCCCAACGGCAATTCATGTGAGCAGTGCCATTTTGGCGGTGTACGAGCTACTGCCCGCGCTTAAACATCTGTCTCAGGTGATTGAGCATAAGAGTAAAGAAGTCGGCCATCTAGTAAAAACAGGCCGCACCCATTTGATGGATGCCATGCCTGTAACTTTTGCACAGACACTCAGTGGTTGGCAGCACCAGGTTGATTCTGCCTGCGAAGGCATAGTACAGGCACTCGAGAAGGTCTATGAATTAGGACAAGGCGGCACTGCCGTTGGCACCGGGGTGAATGCCGATGAGCGTTTTGCCGCGACCTTTAACAGCTATCTGAGCAGTAATGTAGGGATCCGCTTCACACCCAGCAAAAACTTCTTTTATAACATAGGATCGCAAGACGCCATCGTCGCGCTATCGGGCCAGTTAAAAACGCTCGCAGTGGCCAATATGAAGATTGCCAACGATTTGCGCTGGATGAATTCTGGTCCTCTGGCAGGCCTGAGTGAAATAGAATTGCAGGCTTTGCAGCCTGGATCTTCCATTATGCCAGGTAAAGTCAACCCCGTGATCCCGGAAGCCGCAGCCATGGTCAGTGCACAGGTGATCGGCAATGACGCTACTATCACCGTAGCAGGTCAGTCAGGAAATTTTGAGCTGAATGTGATGCTGCCCGTTATTGCCTATAACATTTTACAGAGCATCGAGCTGCTGGCTAATATGTCACGCCTGCTTGCTGACAAAGCCATTGCGACCTTTAAGGTCAATGAACCCAGACTACAAGAAGCACTCACTCGTAATCCAATCTTAGTCACAGCTTTAAATCCGGTGATCGGATATGAGAAAGCCGCCTTCATCGCTAAACAGGCTTATCAACAAGGCCGCCCTATCATTGAGGTCGCTGCCGAGCACACTGATTTAAGTGAAACTAAGCTACGTGAATTACTGGATCCTCAAAAACTCACCCTTGGCGGGTTGTAACCGTATCACGCGCCAATAAACTTGGCGCGTGAATCTTGTCACAAGAGAAAAAGCGCGGCACACTGAAAGAAAAATAGACAGGATCTGATATGAACGCGTTTCAACTCTCTCTTTGTAGTTTGTTTTTCATTGCCGGCTGCAGTGCTTCAGGTAACGACCCCGTGAATAACGAGGAAGCCAGGAACGCTCAGCAGAGTACCGCAGACGAGCGAACGGTTGCACCAGTCAAACTACAAACTAAATCTGCTGTCAGGCATGATGTTGGGCACAGTAAACCTACCCCGGCAGACAAAGTGCACAAGGCAGAACCCATCGCCCAGATAGATGACGACGCGATCAGCGAAGCCAGGCTGAAAAACCAACGTGCCTATCTTAAATTTATTACCAAAGACAAAGAGTGTGACACCACTACTCAGTGTCAGGTGCTTCCGGTTGGCAGTCGGGCATGTGGCGGCCCCTCAGATTATGTCATATTCTCTACAAAGACGGCTGACCCAGAGAAAGTGAAAGAGCTGGCCGACAAGTTGACACATACCGAAGCCGCCTATAATGCCAAAAATCAAATGGTCAGTATTTGCCAACATTTGACTGTGCCTGCAACTCAGTGCGTTAACAATAAATGTGTTAAACTCGAGCATTCAAACCAGGCAACCTACTAGGGATTTTCAATGAAGTATCAGTGTTTGGCACTTTTTCTGCTCACAGGTTTACTGACTGGCTGCAGTAGTACACAGTCCACGCGAGCAACCGATAATGATGATAATCAGGCGCTGTCGGAATTAGTGGCTGATAAAGGATGCGATGCAAGCTTTCAATGCAAAGTAATCGGAGTAGGAGAGCGGCAAACCTGTGGTGGTCCAAGCCAGTATGTTGTTTATTCGGTACGCAATGTAGAAGAAAGCCAGGTAGAGCAGAGGGCTTTAGCAATAACACGGCAAGAGCAAGCACTTAACCAACAAACTCCACCCAGTGATGTTTGCAAGCAGGTGTTGCCTATTCAGGCGTTATGTATCAATAGTCAATGTCAGGCAATCACATTGAAATAATCCGGCAATTCGTTTCTTGACTGTCAGAAGACCTGATTCATCTGGCAGTCCATCACGTCTCCTATGTCAGCCCTAAAGCAACCATTGGCTCAACAATGAGATAGGTATTATTAGCAACGCACACAGGCATGCCCACCATACATACCGGATCTCAATCTGCTTCTTTACCCAATAGCAATAAATAAACTTCACCAGATAAGTAGAGGCACACCCAAACAGGGCAAAGATAACAAGCAGAACGAGTAAATACAGAGACACAATCAGCTCAACACTACGGCAATGAACATTTATCATAACGGCTCATTGCACACAGAGCAATGCAAGATAGCCTGTGTCCGAGACAAACGGTCGTGTCCCTGCCATATTCCTGCAATCGCTTCACTGACTCACCCCTCTTTGCGCTCAGTCGCGAAGTCGCTAACCTTCAAAAAGCTCGGCGTATAAAGCTGTACAACATACACCACTTTTAATTCACTCCAACCACGAATTCAGGCTCACCCTGCTCTACGACATTTGCCAACAACTCAGTCGCCATCCCCCACGCAATGCGGCCGCTGTTTAAACCAGTTTTCGGTGTTGAGTAGGTTTGCTCTGGTATATTTGTCATGCCAACGGTGTGGCCATTCAGCAGTGACTACAGGTTTACCCTGCTTTACCACACCTCCAACAGCAACTCCGTCATCACCCCGCACGCGATGCAGGATCCATTTAAACCAGATTTTCAGTGCTGAGTAGGTTTGTTTCAGTGTACTTGTTGTATGAGCGGTGTGGTCTCCCGCATCAAGTGCGCTAGTGTAGATCTGTTTGAATGGAGAAATGTCAGCGTTCTCATCTAAAATATTTTTAAACCCAAACGCAAAAAAGCCCGACTCTTTCGAATCGGGCTTTCTTTTATTGGGAGCTTGGCAATGTCCTACTTTCACATGGGAAACCCCACACTATCATCGGCGCTATTTCGTTTCACTACTGAGTTCGGCATGGAGTCAGGTGGTTCCAAAACGCTATGGTTACCAAGCATAAACTGTTGTGCAAGACGTCTCTCAACATCTCACTAAAATCTGGAAAAGCGTATTAAATTCTGTCGTCTACTTTATTTCTTAACTTCTAACAAACAAAACCACTTTGGCGTTGTATGGTTAAGCCTCACGGGTAATTAGTACGAGTTAGCTCAATGGCTCACACCACTTCCACATCTCGCCTATCAACGTTGTAGTCTTCAACGGCCCTTCAGTTAACTCTAAGTTAAAGTGAGAACTCATCTCGAGGCTCGCTTCCCGCTTAGATGCTTTCAGCGGTTATCGATTCCGAACGTAGCTACCGGGCAATGCCATTGGCATGACAACCCGAACACCAGCGGTTCGTCCACTCCGGTCCTCTCGTACTAGGAGCAGCCCCTCTCAATTCTCAAACGCCCACGGCAGATAGGGACCGAACTGTCTCACGACGTTCTAAACCCAGCTCGCGTACCACTTTAAATGGCGAACAGCCATACCCTTGGGACCGACTTCAGCCCCAGGATGTGATGAGCCGACATCGAGGTGCCAAACACCGCCGTCGATATGAACTCTTGGGCGGTATCAGCCTGTTATCCCCGGAGTACCTTTTATCCGTTGAGCGATGGCCCTTCCATTCAGAACCACCGGATCACTATGACCTACTTTCGTACCTGCTCGACGTGTCTGTCTCGCAGTTAAGCTGGCTTCTACCATTACACTAACCGTACGATGTCCGACCGTACTTAGCCAACCTTCGTGCTCCTCCGTTACTCTTTGGGAGGAGACCGCCCCAGTCAAACTACCCACCAGGCACTGTCCTCAACCCCGATTAGGGGCCTAAGTTAGAACATCAACACTACAAGGGTGGTATTTCAAGGTCGGCTCCACAGAAACTAGCGTTCCTGCTTCAAAGCCTCCCACCTATCCTACACATGTAGGGTCAATGTTCAGTGCCAAGCTGTAGTAAAGGTTCACGGGGTCTTTCCGTCTAGCCGCGGGTACACAGCATCTTCACTGCGATTTCAATTTCACTGAGTCTCGGGTGGAGACAGCGTGGCCATGGTTACACCATTCGTGCAGGTCGGAACTTACCCGACAAGGAATTTCGCTACCTTAGGACCGTTATAGTTACGGCCGCCGTTTACCGGGGCTTCGATCAAGAGCTTCGTCCGAAGACTAACCCCATCAATTAACCTTCCGGCACCGGGCAGGTGTCACACCGTATACGTCATCTTACGATTTTGCACAGTGCTGTGTTTTTAATAAACAGTCCCAGCCACCTGGTCACTGCGGCTCTCGTCTGCTTACGGAGCAAATCCTTCACAAACAAGAGCGTACCTTCTCCCGAAGTTACGGTACAATTTTGCCTAGTTCCTTCACCCGAGTTCTCTCAAGCGCCTTAGTATTCTCTACCTGACCACCTGTGTCGGTTTAGGGTACGATTCGATATAAACTGAAGCTTAGAGGCTTTTCCTGGAAGTAGGGCATCAACAACTTCACCACCGTAGTGGCTCGTCTCGACTCTCAGCCTTAGCGACCCGGATTTTCCTAAGTCACCAGCCTACAGCCTTTCACATGGACAACCAACGCCATGCTTGCCTAGCCTGCTCCGTCCCCCCATCGCATTTATACCAAGTACGGGAATATTAACCCGTTTCCCATCGACTACGCTCTTCAGCCTCGCCTTAGGGGTCGACTCACCCTACCCTGATTAACATGGGATAGGAACCCTTGGTCTTCCGGCGTGCGGGTTTTTCACCCGCATTATCGTTACTCATGTCAGCATTCGCACTTCTGATACGTCCAGCAAACCTTACAGTTCACCTTCAGCCGCTTACAGAACGCTCCCCTACCCCGCGAACTAAGTTCGCAGCCGTAGCTTCGGTGGTATGTTTAGCCCCGTTACATCTTCCGCGCAGGCCGACTCGACTAGTGAGCTATTACGCTTTCTTTAAAGGATGGCTGCTTCTAAGCCAACCTCCTAGCTGTTTTAGCCTTCCCACATCGTTTCCCACTTAACATACACTTTGGGACCTTAGCTGACGGTCTGGGTTGTTTCCCTCTCCACGATGGACGTTAGCACCCACCGTGTGTCTCCCGGATAGTACTTTACGGTATTCGGAGTTTGCAAAGGGTTGGTAAGTCGGGATGACCCCCTAGCCTTAACAGTGCTCTACCCCCGTAAGTATTCGTCCGAGGCTCTACCTAAATAGATTTCGGGGAGAACCAGCTATCTCCCGGTTTGATTAGCCTTTCACTCCTAGCCACAGGTCATCCCCTAACTTTTCAACGTTAGTGGGTTCGGTCCTCCAGTCAGTGTTACCTGACCTTCAACCTGCCCATGGCTAGATCACCGGGTTTCGGGTCTATACCCTGCAACTTAAGCGCCCAGTTAAGACTCGCTTTCGCTACGGCTCCCCTAAATGGTTAACCTTGCTACAGAATATAAGTCGCTGACCCATTATACAAAAGGTACGCAGTCACATAACAAGTATGCTCCTACTGCTTGTACGTACACGGTTTCAGGTTCTATTTCACTCCCCTCACAGGGGTTCTTTTCGCCTTTCCCTCACGGTACTGGTTCACTATCGGTCAGTTGGGAGTATTTAGCCTTGGAGGATGGTCCCCCATATTCAGTCAAAGTTTCACGTGCTCCGACCTACTCGATTTCACTTTAAATAAGTTGTCGTGTACGGGACTGTCACCCTGTATCGTCATACTTTCCAGAATGTTCCACTAACTACATTAAAGCTTAAGGGCTAATCCGATTTCGCTCGCCGCTACTTTCGGAATCTCGGTTGATTTCTTTTCCTACGGGTACTTAGATGTTTCAGTTCTCCGCGTTCGCTTCGTTAACCTATGTATTCAGTTAACGATGACCCAAAGGGCCGGGTTTCCCCATTCGGAAATCCTAGTCTCAAGCGCCTCTTACTGGCTTGACTAGGCTTATCGCAAGTTAGTACGTCCTTCATCGCCTCCAACTGCCAAGGCATCCACCGTGTACGCTTAGTCACTTAACCATACAACCCAAAATAGTTTTGAATTGTACTGCTAAAGACAGTTTTAACTTCGCCAGAAGTTAAGTAATACTAAAGTAGACGCTAATAAATTCTTACGAATTTATCGGCATTTTTCTTTCGAAAACTCTATAGAACAACAATTTTCATTGTTATTCCGAGAATTTAATATCAGCTTTCCAAATTTTTAAAGAGCAAGAGAATTACTTCTCAGAGTTAAAAACTCTCAGTTTCTTATTTAAAGTCACTGTCTTAAGAGTGTTTATCTATGAGGAGTAGGTAGTAAAGTGGTGGAGCTAAGCAGGATCGAACTGCTGACCTCCTGCGTGCAAGGCAGGCGCTCTCCCAGCTGAGCTATAGCCCCACATTACTAGGATAACATTGTTCTGAACCAAGCTTCTTTTCGAGGCCAGGCATAAAGTGAGGACGTTTAGTGTTTTCTAAACGACGAACTTAATAACGCAGCATCGGGAAGAAGTGGTGGGTCTGAGTAGACTTGAACTACCGACCTCACGCTTATCAGGCGTGCGCTCTAACCAGCTGAGCTACAGACCCAAACAATGTTTGTGTTCTCTAATTCTAATCAACAATCATCTGTGTGGACACTTCGAACAAATCAGTTCTAAGTCGATAAGGAGGTGATCCAGCCCCAGGTTCCCCTAGGGCTACCTTGTTACGACTTCACCCCAGTCATGAATCACTCCGTGGTGAACGCCCTCCCGAAGGTTAAGCTATCCACTTCTGGAGCAACCCACTCCCATGGTGTGACGGGCGGTGTGTACAAGGCCCGGGAACGTATTCACCGCGGCATTCTGATCCGCGATTACTAGCGATTCCGACTTCATGGAGTCGAGTTGCAGACTCCAATCCGGACTACGACATACTTTAAGTGATTCGCTTACTATCGCTAGTTCGCAGCACTCTGTATATGCCATTGTAGCACGTGTGTAGCCCTACACGTAAGGGCCATGATGACTTGACGTCGTCCCCACCTTCCTCCGGTTTATCACCGGCAGTCTCCTTAGAGTTCCCGACCGAATCGCTGGCAACTAAGGATAAGGGTTGCGCTCGTTGCGGGACTTAACCCAACATCTCACAACACGAGCTGACGACAGCCATGCAGCACCTGTATCAGAGTTCCCGAAGGCACCAAACCATCTCTGGTAAGTTCTCTGTATGTCAAGTGTAGGTAAGGTTCTTCGCGTTGCATCGAATTAAACCACATGCTCCACCGCTTGTGCGGGCCCCCGTCAATTCATTTGAGTTTTAACCTTGCGGCCGTACTCCCCAGGCGGTCTACTTAATGCGTTAGCTTTGGAAAAGTTGTCCGAAGACCCCAGCTCCTAGTAGACATCGTTTACGGCGTGGACTACCAGGGTATCTAATCCTGTTTGCTCCCCACGCTTTCGTACATGAGCGTCAGTGTTGACCCAGGTGGCTGCCTTCGCCATCGGTATTCCTTCAGATCTCTACGCATTTCACCGCTACACCTGAAATTCTACCACCCTCTATCACACTCTAGTTGACCAGTTCGAAATGCAGTTCCCAGGTTAAGCCCGGGGCTTTCACATCTCGCTTAATCAACCGCCTGCGTACGCTTTACGCCCAGTAATTCCGATTAACGCTCGCACCCTCCGTATTACCGCGGCTGCTGGCACGGAGTTAGCCGGTGCTTCTTCTGTCAGTAACGTCACAGCTAGCAGGTATTAACTACTAACCTTTCCTCCTGACTGAAAGTGCTTTACAACCCGAAGGCCTTCTTCACACACGCGGCATGGCTGCATCAGGCTTGCGCCCATTGTGCAATATTCCCCACTGCTGCCTCCCGTAGGAGTCTGGACCGTGTCTCAGTTCCAGTGTGGCTGATCATCCTCTCAAACCAGCTAGGGATCGTCGCCTTGGTGAGCCGTTACCTCACCAACTAGCTAATCCCACTTGGGCCAATCTAAAGGCGAGAGCCGAAGCCCCCTTTGGTCCGTAGACATTATGCGGTATTAGCCATCGTTTCCAATGGTTGTCCCCCACCTAAAGGCATGTTCCCAAGCATTACTCACCCGTCCGCCGCTCGTCATCTTCTAGCAAGCTAGAAATGTTACCGCTCGACTTGCATGTGTTAGGCCTGCCGCCAGCGTTCAATCTGAGCCATGATCAAACTCTTCAATTAAAAGTTTTTTGAAACCGAAGTTTCGTGCTCAATGAATTCTGTATAAATTGACTATGTTAGTCACTCATAAGAAATTGAGACTCTAAATTTTTGTGCGTCATCTAGCGAACTAGAATCTGCTGTTAGAACTCAACCTGTACGAGTGCCCACACAGATGATTGCTTCATATTTTTAAAGAACTGTGCGACTTAATGTCGCTGCGCTGTTAGCGCTGAGGGTTGTGCATTCTAATCACTTCCCATTTTATGTCAACACTTAATTTTGATTTTTCTTTCGAAAAATTAAAACCTAAGTTTTATTTGACTCCCAACTCGTTGGCTCGTTGCTTTTCAGCGTTGTGCCCCGTGTCGGTGGATGCGCATTATAGGGAAATCGAATAACGATGCAACCCCTTTTTTCATTTTTCTCTCGATAAATTGTCACCACCACCCACCACTGCAAATACACACAAAAGACAAACAAGATACGCACAATCAAATGTGGATAAGTTTGTAAATAAACAACAGTACAGGCAAAATAGTGAAAGACGATCAGAATGAGTCTTCAGTTTCTTATTCTGCTCAGGGATATAAAACTGTACGTAAATAAAGCCATAAAGGTTGATAAAAATTGCATCGGTGGGCTTTAGTCATTTTGCTTCCTGTACTAATAACACGCTGAGCAAAGAATACCTTCAACATCCGTGTTATTAGCAGTGGTTCTTCTTATTCATGTGGTCGATGTGGTACGTGCCCGAGCCATTCTCTGATACTACTTGTCTTAAATCTACGAAAAGCTTTAGGAATAAAAGACTACATGAATGGACATCGGTAAATCTGTTTAATTAAGAGTCTTGTGGTGCTCGCCAGGTTCAGGGACTATGGGTACAAACTATATAGCCAGCCTGCAGTTGCCGTATTAAATGCAGGATGTATTATTGAAATTACATGGCACTTCGTCATAAGTCGTTCAACACCCAATATGGGAGTATGGAGCATGCTCAGTATGAAGTGTTAGCCAGTTAATCATCCGCAAGCCCTGGCTCGTGGACAACAATAGTGCAAACTGTAAAAATGGAATATAAACGGCTTATTCAAAAAAGCGCAGCATATACTGGGTTTGTAATCCATACCCAGCAGCAAATCCAGGTTGACAAAGCTCTACCCCACCTTCAACAACAACTCCCTCTTCTGCATCACGCCGTGCGATGCTGTTTAAACCAGTTTTTCGGTGTTGAATAGGTTTGTTTCGGTGTATTTATCATGCCTACGAAGTAGCGTTCCAGCAGCAACTCCAAGTTTATGCCAATTTGATTAAATTTATGATCTAATATCAAAATCCAATTTTCATCGTTGTGATAGTGATTTTGCAGCCCTCTGAATTTATTAAGCTCTCCAAACAGACTAAAGACCCAAGAAAGAAAGTGCGTATACTCGCACTGGCTCATTTCTTTGAAGGTAAATCTCGCTATCAGATTGCTGAATATTTAAAGGTCAGTCGTACTAGCGTAAACAAATGGGTCAAAGACTATCTCGATTATGGATTGGAGGGCCTGGAAGACCTGCCTCGCTCGGGCCGTCCTTGCAAACTGGATGGTGCACAACTGAAGCAGCTTAAAGCATATGTACTCGACTCTATAGACCGCACGGAAGGTGGTCGGCTAACATTAGAAGATATTCAGCAGTATATATCTGAGTCTTTTCACATTGAGTACGAGTTATCAGCTGTTCACAGATTGTTGAAAAGACAAAACTTCTCATGGATCAGCAGCCGGTCAATACACCCTAAAGGAAACCAGGCTCACCAAGAAGCTTTTAAAAAACTTCGAGCTGGAAACGATCCTTCACACCTCGGGACACCTGCTTCCTGAACGCATTGATGTGTGGTTTCAGGACGAAGCACGATTTGGTCAGCAAACTTCAACAACAAAGGTTTGGGCTGAAAAAGGCTCACGTCCAAGAGTTGTAAAGCAGCAACAATTCGAATATGCCTATCTATTTGGTGCAGTGTGTCCAACAACTGGTGAAACAGAAGCACTCATCTCACCTATAGTGAATAAAGAAGTCATGTATTCTCACCTGGAGCAAATATCACAAAGGACTCAACCAGGAAGAATGGCTGTGGTCGTCATGGATCGCGCAGCCTGGCACTTCAAAGATGGTTTGGTAAAAGGCCTGGAGAATGTAGTGATCATTAGGCTGCCACCTTATACCAATTTCACTTAATACCTGTTCAATTTGACGGAGCAAATATGACGCTAACGGCGTTAAAAATTTCTCATTTAGAACAACTAAATAACAAAATTTTTGCCTTGTTATCGACCATATTTTCTCGCCTCAAAATAGCACACTTAATTAAGCAAATTGGTATTATTCGCCAGAGTTAAACCCCATAGAACAAGTGTGGAGTTGGCTCAGACAACATAAGTTATCAAACAGAACCTTTGCAAACTACGATGACATTCTGGATCAGGTCAGCGAAGCATGGAATGCGTTTATCTCATGTGCTGACAGGGTGAAATCATTGTGCTTTAGGGACTGGATAAATGTGACCAGTTAATTATTCAAAATGGTATCATTGTGCTTCAGGGACTGGATAAATCTGACCAGTTAATTATTCAAAATGGTATAATTAGGAGCTTGGCAATGGTCCGGTTGGCGGCCAGAGGCCTTAGCGTTCAGTCGGTGGAAAGTGAAATTGTTCACTTTCCATAATCCGCCTTCACCCTACTTTCACATGGACGAAATGAGACCGAAGCACCGCTTCGCAGCTCACTGAGATGAGCGCAAGGACCCACATGGATGTGGGGAAGTAGAATAATGCAGGAGCAATTATCGAGATGCGCGATGGGACCCAGCTTCATGGATGAATAGGCGATGCTATTCTATCTACAGCTACAGCTCATCAGCACTTTCTTAATCACACATAGCAAAAAACCCGCCGCATTGCTGCAACGGGTTTCTCTTATAAGGCCCTGGCGATGTCCTACTTTCACATGGGAAACCCCACACTATCATCGGCGCTATTTCGTTTCACTACTGAGTTCGGCATGGGGTCAGGTGGTTCCAAAATGCTATTTTCACCAGGAAATTCTGTATGCAAGACGTCTCTCAACATCTCACTAAAATCTGGAAAAGCGTATTAAATTCTTCGTCTACTTTATTTCTTAACTTCTAACAAACAAAACCACTTTGGCGTTGTATGGTTAAGCCTCACGGGTAATTAGTACGAGTTAGCTCAATGGCTCACACCACTTCCACATCTCGCCTATCAACGTTGTAGTCTTCAACGGCCCTTTAGTTAACTCTAAGTTAAAGTGAGAACTCATCTCGAGGCTCGCTTCCCGCTTAGATGCTTTCAGCGGTTATCGATTCCGAACGTAGCTACCGGGCAATGCCATTGGCATGACAACCCGAACACCAGCGGTTCGTCCACTCCGGTCCTCTCGTACTAGGAGCAGCCCCTCTCAATTCTCAAACGCCCACGGCAGATAGGGACCGAACTGTCTCACGACGTTCTAAACCCAGCTCGCGTACCACTTTAAATGGCGAACAGCCATACCCTTGGGACCGACTTCAGCCCCAGGATGTGATGAGCCGACATCGAGGTGCCAAACACCGCCGTCGATATGAACTCTTGGGCGGTATCAGCCTGTTATCCCCGGAGTACCTTTTATCCGTTGAGCGATGGCCCTTCCATTCAGAACCACCGGATCACTATGACCTACTTTCGTACCTGCTCGACGTGTCTGTCTCGCAGTTAAGCTGGCTTCTACCATTACACTAACCGTACGATGTCCGACCGTACTTAGCCAACCTTCGTGCTCCTCCGTTACTCTTTGGGAGGAGACCGCCCCAGTCAAACTACCCACCAGGCACTGTCCTCAACCCCGATTAGGGGCCTAAGTTAGAACATCAACACTACAAGGGTGGTATTTCAAGGTCGGCTCCACACAAACTAGCGTCTGTGCTTCAAAGCCTCCCACCTATCCTACACATGTAGGGTCAATGTTCAGTGCCAAGCTGTAGTAAAGGTTCACGGGGTCTTTCCGTCTAGCCGCGGGTACACAGCATCTTCACTGCGATTTCAATTTCACTGAGTCTCGGGTGGAGACAGCGTGGCCATGGTTACACCATTCGTGCAGGTCGGAACTTACCCGACAAGGAATTTCGCTACCTTAGGACCGTTATAGTTACGGCCGCCGTTTACCGGGGCTTCGATCAAGAGCTTCGTCCGAAGACTAACCCCATCAATTAACCTTCCGGCACCGGGCAGGTGTCACACCGTATACGTCATCTTACGATTTTGCACAGTGCTGTGTTTTTAATAAACAGTCCCAGCCACCTGGTCACTGCGGCTCTCGTCTGCTTACGGAGCAAGTCCTTCACAAACAAGAGCGTACCTTCTCCCGAAGTTACGGTACAATTTTGCCTAGTTCCTTCACCCGAGTTCTCTCAAGCGCCTTAGTATTCTCTACCTGACCACCTGTGTCGGTTTAGGGTACGATTCGATATAAACTGAAGCTTAGAGGCTTTTCCTGGAAGTAGGGCATCAACAACTTCACCACCGTAGTGGCTCGTCTCGACTCTCAGCCTTAGCGACCCGGATTTTCCTAAGTCACCAGCCTACAGCCTTTCACATGGACAACCAACGCCATGCTTGCCTAGCCTGCTCCGTCCCCCCATCGCATTTATACCAAGTACGGGAATATTAACCCGTTTCCCATCGACTACGCTCTTCAGCCTCGCCTTAGGGGTCGACTCACCCTACCCTGATTAACATGGGATAGGAACCCTTGGTCTTCCGGCGTGCGGGTTTTTCACCCGCATTATCGTTACTCATGTCAGCATTCGCACTTCTGATATGTCCAGCATGCCTCCCGGCACACCTTCAGCCACTTACAGAACGCTCCCCTACCCCGCGAACTAAGTTCGCAGCCGTAGCTTCGGTGGTATGTTTAGCCCCGTTACATCTTCCGCGCAGGCCGACTCGACTAGTGAGCTATTACGCTTTCTTTAAAGGATGGCTGCTTCTAAGCCAACCTCCTAGCTGTTTTAGCCTTCCCACATCGTTTCCCACTTAACATACACTTTGGGACCTTAGCTGACGGTCTGGGTTGTTTCCCTCTCCACGATGGACGTTAGCACCCACCGTGTGTCTCCCGGATAGTACTTTACGGTATTCGGAGTTTGCAAAGGGTTGGTAAGTCGGGATGACCCCCTAGCCTTAACAGTGCTCTACCCCCGTAAGTATTCGTCCGAGGCTCTACCTAAATAGATTTCGGGGAGAACCAGCTATCTCCCGGTTTGATTAGCCTTTCACTCCTAGCCACAGGTCATCCCCTAACTTTTCAACGTTAGTGGGTTCGGTCCTCCAGTCAGTGTTACCTGACCTTCAACCTGCCCATGGCTAGATCACCGGGTTTCGGGTCTATACCCTGCAACTTAAGCGCCCAGTTAAGACTCGCTTTCGCTACGGCTCCCCTAAATGGTTAACCTTGCTACAGAATATAAGTCGCTGACCCATTATACAAAAGGTACGCAGTCACATAACAAGTATGCTCCTACTGCTTGTACGTACACGGTTTCAGGTTCTATTTCACTCCCCTCACAGGGGTTCTTTTCGCCTTTCCCTCACGGTACTGGTTCACTATCGGTCAGTTGGGAGTATTTAGCCTTGGAGGATGGTCCCCCCATATTCAGTCAAAGTTTCACGTGCTCCGACCTACTCGATTTCACTTTAAATAAGTTGTCGTGTACGGGACTGTCACCCTGTATCGTCATACTTTCCAGAATGTTCCACTAACTACATTAAAGCTTAAGGGCTAATCCGATTTCGCTCGCCGCTACTTTCGGAATCTCGGTTGATTTCTTTTCCTACGGGTACTTAGATGTTTCAGTTCTCCGCGTTCGCCTCATACAGCTATGTATTCACTGCATGATGACCCAAAGGGCCGGGTTTCCCCATTCGGAAATCCTAGTCTCAAGCGCCTCTTACTGGCTTGACTAGGCTTATCGCAAGTTAGTACGTCCTTCATCGCCTCCAACTGCCAAGGCATCCACCGTGTACGCTTAGTCACTTAACCATACAACCCAAAATAGTTTTGAATTGTACTGCTAAAGACAGTTTTAACTTCGCCAGAAGTTAAGTAATACTAAAGTAGACGCTAATAAATTCTTGCGAATTTATCGGCATTTTTCTTTCGAAAACTCTATAGAACAACAATTTTCATTGTCATTCCGAGAATTTAATATCAGCTTTCCAAATTTTTAAAGAGCAATATCACTCAGCAAGTAAACTCACCAAGCAACAATCATCTGTGTGGACACTTCGAACAAATCAGTTCTAAGTCGATAAGGAGGTGATCCAGCCCCAGGTTCCCCTAGGGCTACCTTGTTACGACTTCACCCCAGTCATGAATCACTCCGTGGTGAACGCCCTCCCGAAGGTTAAGCTATCCACTTCTGGAGCAACCCACTCCCATGGTGTGACGGGCGGTGTGTACAAGGCCCGGG
This sequence comes from Pseudoalteromonas sp. R3, assembly GCF_004014715.1. NCBI lineage: Bacteria > Pseudomonadati > Pseudomonadota > Gammaproteobacteria > Alteromonadales > Pseudoalteromonadaceae > Pseudoalteromonas > Pseudoalteromonas sp. R3. Next base: position 36,935 of record NZ_CP034835.1, on the reverse strand, counting down.
AACGTATTCACCGCGGCATTCTGATCCGCGATTACTAGCGATTCCGACTTCATGGAGTCGAGTTGCAGACTCCAATCCGGACTACGACATACTTTAAGTGATTCGCTTACTATCGCTAGTTCGCAGCACTCTGTATATGCCATTGTAGCACGTGTGTAGCCCTACACGTAAGGGCCATGATGACTTGACGTCGTCCCCACCTTCCTCCGGTTTATCACCGGCAGTCTCCTTAGAGTTCCCGACCGAATCGCTGGCAACTAAGGATAAGGGTTGCGCTCGTTGCGGGACTTAACCCAACATCTCACAACACGAGCTGACGACAGCCATGCAGCACCTGTATCAGAGTTCCCGAAGGCACCAAACCATCTCTGGTAAGTTCTCTGTATGTCAAGTGTAGGTAAGGTTCTTCGCGTTGCATCGAATTAAACCACATGCTCCACCGCTTGTGCGGGCCCCCGTCAATTCATTTGAGTTTTAACCTTGCGGCCGTACTCCCCAGGCGGTCTACTTAATGCGTTAGCTTTGGAAAAGTTGTCCGAAGACCCCAGCTCCTAGTAGACATCGTTTACGGCGTGGACTACCAGGGTATCTAATCCTGTTTGCTCCCCACGCTTTCGTACATGAGCGTCAGTGTTGACCCAGGTGGCTGCCTTCGCCATCGGTATTCCTTCAGATCTCTACGCATTTCACCGCTACACCTGAAATTCTACCACCCTCTATCACACTCTAGTTGACCAGTTCGAAATGCAGTTCCCAGGTTAAGCCCGGGGCTTTCACATCTCGCTTAATCAACCGCCTGCGTACGCTTTACGCCCAGTAATTCCGATTAACGCTCGCACCCTCCGTATTACCGCGGCTGCTGGCACGGAGTTAGCCGGTGCTTCTTCTGTCAGTAACGTCACAGCTAGCAGGTATTAACTACTAACCTTTCCTCCTGACTGAAAGTGCTTTACAACCCGAAGGCCTTCTTCACACACGCGGCATGGCTGCATCAGGCTTGCGCCCATTGTGCAATATTCCCCACTGCTGCCTCCCGTAGGAGTCTGGACCGTGTCTCAGTTCCAGTGTGGCTGATCATCCTCTCAAACCAGCTAGGGATCGTCGCCTTGGTGAGCCGTTACCTCACCAACTAGCTAATCCCACTTGGGCCAATCTAAAGGCGAGAGCCGAAGCCCCCTTTGGTCCGTAGACATTATGCGGTATTAGCCATCGTTTCCAATGGTTGTCCCCCACCTAAAGGCATGTTCCCAAGCATTACTCACCCGTCCGCCGCTCGTCATCTTCTAGCAAGCTAGAAATGTTACCGCTCGACTTGCATGTGTTAGGCCTGCCGCCAGCGTTCAATCTGAGCCATGATCAAACTCTTCAATTAAAAGTTTTTTGTTTGAAGTAAACTTCAAACGTGCTCAATGAATTCTGATTTTGTCTGCTTCTACTTTTCAAAAAAGTAAAATCAAAACGAATTGACTATGTTAGTCACTCAGTTCAGTTGAGACTCTAAATTTTTGTGCGTCATTCAGTAAACTGAAATTCGCTGTTAGAACTCAATCTGTACGAGTGCCCACACAGATGATTGCTTCATATTTTTAAAGAACAGTATAACTAACCTTAATTAGTTACCGCAGCCTTGCTGCGAAGTGGAGCGCCATATTAACCGCTTCACTTTTAAAGTCAACTAGAAAATTTAATTTTTCTTAATTAAGCTTTCCGTTTGGCTTTCCCTTCACTTGGCTCGTTGCTTTTCAGCGTTGTGCCCCGTGTCGGTGGATGCGCATTATAGGGAAATCGAAACCCAGCGCAACCCCTTTTTTGAAGAAAAGTGAGAAAAACGGTGTGTTCGAATGAAAATCATACCAAAAGGCGCAAAAATGCATGTGAAACATGCAATGTTGCGCTTTTTACGGGGCTGGAGATCTATAGAGTAAAGCTCTACACTGAACTCAGTACCGAGAATAGCAGTCACAGCAGGTAATAAAGGGATACTAAAATGACAAATGAGTACAAAGGCAGAAGTTATAAAGGCAAAACCCCAAAATTAGCCGCCGGCGTGTATGTGGATGAAAGCGCCGTTCTGGTTGGCGATATAGAAGTAGGAGAAGACAGTAGTGTCTGGCCTTTGGTCGCAGCGCGAGGAGACGTTAACTATATAAAGATTGGCAAACGCACTAACGTTCAGGATGGCAGCGTGTTACATCTTACTCGTTCCAGCGCTTCAAACCCGGATGGTTACCCCTTGATCATTGGAGATGATGTGACCGTTGGCCACAAAGTGATGTTACATGGCTGCCAGCTGGGCAATCGCATTTTGGTAGGTATGGGTGCAATTGTCATGGATAATGTCGTAGTAGAGGACGACGTGATCATAGGTGGTGGTGCATTGGTCCCACCCAATAAACGCCTGGAGTCGGGCTACCTGTATGTTGGCAGCCCAGTTAAGCAGGCTCGGCCACTTAACGAGCAGGAAATCGCCTTTTTAAAAACATCGGCGCAGAACTATGTCGAGCTAAAGGATGATTACCTTTCAGAGCTGGACTAATTCAATTTCCCCCTGGGCCGAGTACGCCTCTTCTTCTATTTGCTGTTCGGCCTGCATTTCATAATCAAACTGGTGTGCTTTAAAATGTGTGAGCGCCTGCTCTTTTGGAAGCGTAGTCGCAATCACGCAAGAAACCAGCACCCCCGATACCATCGCTGTGAATATCAGGCACTTGCGCGTGTCATTGTAGTGAATATCATCATTAATCAGGATCTGCTGATTCATAGCCTACCCTCTTTCATTGCATTGAGTACCGGGACAACCTCAGGCATTTGACCTCGCCACAATGCAAACGCTTCAGCGGCTTGTCCTACCAGCATGCCCATACCATCCACACAGTGCGCTTTCGCATTATACTCAGCGACCCAAGCCAAAAAGGCTGTTTGCTGATCGCTATAAAACATGTCATACGCCAGTTCGCAGTTGCTGACGTGCAGAGGATCAATGTCTGGCACCTGCCCTGTGACACTCGATGATGTTGAGTTAATCACCAAATCATAAGCCCTATCTGGAATGTCATTTAGTGCAACGCCCTGAACTTCGCCATATTCAGCAAACAAATGAGCAAGTTGCAGTGCCTTTTCTGCGGTACGATTGGCAACCACCACAGTGGCCGCCCCAGCCTGCAAAAGTGGATATACACAACCACGCGCAGCACCGCCCGCGCCAATCAGCAGTATTCTGGCGCCTGATAAGGTTTCTGTATGACGCAGTAAATCTGCAACTAAGCCAGCTCCATCTGTATTGTCACCCAGTACTGAACCATCTGGCTGAAGCATCAACGTATTGACCGCACCGGCTAACCTGGCGCGATCCGTCAAATGGCCAGCCATTTGATACGCACGCTCTTTAAAGGGTAAGGTGACATTGGCACCCAGGCCACCTTGGGCAAAGAATTCCATTACCGTCGATTCGAATTCAGATAATTCAGCCAGAACGGCCCGGTACTCAATGACCGAATTAAACTGACCCGCAAATTGCGTATGAATGGCAGGAGATTTAGAATGCTTAATCGGGTTTCCAAAAACCGCGTATTTATCCATTGAACGGCCTAACGATATAGTGATGTTATATGAAGCAGTTAATTAAACGCATCTTTAATCAAGATGCAAGTGACAATCCATCCTCAGATGAAACACACCAGGCTCCGACGCCCGAGAAAACGCCTTACGAGATCATCGGTGGCGAAGCTGGCACTCGAGCGCTCGCCAACCGTTTCTATGACATTATGGAAAGCGACCCTTACGCTAAGCCTTTATACGATATGCACCCGTTACCATTGGATCGCATCCGGCAGGTATTTTTCGAGTTTCTATCTGGCTGGCTCGGTGGCCCGGACTTATTTGCAGAGCAATATGGTCATCCCAGACTCAGAATGCGCCATATGCCATTTACGATAAATAAAGACCTACGTGATCAGTGGATGTACTGTATGGACAAAGCCCTTGATCAGGAAGTAGACAACCCTTTGTTACGAGAAGGGTTGCGTAAATCGCTGGCTCAATTAGCCACACACATGATAAATCACGACTAAAGTATTAATTTTATATTAAATTAGCGCAATAATTTTTTGCGCTAAGTCAAACTGCCCTGGTTACTAAACACGCATAATAGCGGCTCTGCTTTTTTTAGGTGCGATGCGTGTGAAATCCATTCAACATAAAATTTATGCGTTGCTTGCCATTACAGGCGTACTGGTGCTGATCGCCAGTATTTTAAGTAACTCAAGCCAACAAAAACAACTGGCCGAAGAGACCGTCGAGACCAATATTCGCTTATTGGCAGACAATTACTTCGATTCTATCAACACCATGATGCTTACCGGCACCATGGCAAACCGTGAGATCCTCAGCGATAAGATGCGCAATCATGACAATATTGAAGATGCACATATCATTCGGGGCGATAAAATCAACAAGTTGTATGGCATGGGTAATCCCAATCAGCAACCCACTAGTGACGTAGAGCGAGCTGCATTGCAAGGTGAAGAAACCCTTGTAATTGAACATCGTGACGGCAAACGCATCATGACTTACCTCAAGCCCATGGTTGCAAGAGAAAACTACAAAGGGACTAACTGCTTAGGGTGTCATCAGGCGCAAGAAGGCGATGTGCTTGGCGCGGTACGGATCAGTTACTCACTTGAGGACATTGACGACACCGTACACAGCAACACCTGGCTGAGCACAGGCTTACTGACGGGTATTTTTGCCACGACGTTTGTCATTTTGGGTGTTATCTTTCGCAAGCTCTTTATTGTGCGCCTGAAAACGCTGGGTCGCACAATGCGCCTGGCAACCCAGAACAAGGACCTGTCATTGCGTATCGACGATACCATAGATGATGAACTGGGCCGGCTGGCCATTAACTTTAATAAAATGATGGCCTCATTCAAGGAAAACATCGCCCAGGTGTCAGCCTCGTCGCATGTCTTGATCCAATCTGCCGAGCAAATCTACAACGCCGCCGACACCACTGAGCAGGCTATTCAGGAGCAAAAGCAAGGCACGGATTCAGTCGCTGCCGCTATCAACGAATTAGAAAGCTCATCCAGTGAGGTAAAGAACACCACTCATTTTGCCTCTGAAAAGTCTGACAGCAGTAACCATCTGGCTGAACAGAGTATGGCTGTCGCTGAGCGCACAGAGCAGAGCATCAATCAGCTGGCACGCGATGTACGTCAGGCAGCCGATCAGGTCAGTCAGCTACAGACCCAGACACTGGAAGTAGGAAAAGTCTTAGAAGTGATCAGCAGCATTGCCGAACAAACAAACTTACTGGCACTGAATGCCGCCATCGAAGCGGCACGAGCCGGAGAGGCAGGCCGCGGGTTTGCTGTGGTTGCTGACGAAGTGCGTACCCTGGCCACCCGAACGCATGATTCAACCGACGAAATCAAACGCACTATAGACAAACTGCAAAACGAAGCAGCACAAACCGTGAGTGCCATGAGCGCGTCTTGTGAGGAAGCGGATGATCGCGCCATGCAGGTGAAGCAGGTGGCACAAGCACTCAAGGACATTTCAAATCAGATGCATGAGATCAACGCATTGAATGTGCAAATTGCCGATGCAACGGAGCAGCAGAATCTGGCCGCAGAGGAGATCAATCAAAGTGTGGTGGCCATCCGTGACAATGCGGAACAGTCCTTAATTGACGCCCATGGCAGCAAACAGATCAGTGAAAACCTGCTGGAGCTTGCCCGCTCTTTAGATGAGCAGGTACGTAGTTTTCGATTGGAGTAACACTACCCTGATACAAAAAAGGCGCCACCGGCGCCTTTTTTATTACGTGATCGAGCTAGTCATCTAGCGTAGACATCGCCAGCCAGTCTCTTGGGCGCAAAAAGTGCTTGTACAACAAAGCCTCAGGCGCGTCATCGGCTGGCGTAAAATCATATTCCCAGCGTGCCAGCGGTGGCATCGACATCAGAATAGACTCTGTCCGTCCACCCGTTTGCAGGCCAAATAAAGTGCCACGGTCCCAGACCAGGTTAAACTCCACATATCGGCCACGACGATATAACTGGAACTGACGCTGCGCTTCACTGAACGGCGTGTCTTTACGCTTTTCCATGATTGGCACATAGGCATCCAGGAAGCCTTTGCCTACCGCTTGCATAAAGGCAAAGCTGGTGTCAAAACCCCACTGGTTCAGATCGTCAAAGAACAAACCTCCCACACCCCGGGTTTCTTTGCGGTGCTTGAGATAGAAGTAATCGTCACACCATTTTTTATAGTCATCATAGACCTGCTCTCCAAATGGGTCACATACCTCTTTGGCAACAGTGTGCCAGTGCTTGACATCCTCAAGCACCGGATAGAATGGAGTCAAATCGAATCCGCCACCGAACCACCAGATAGGTGCTTCGCCTTCTTTCTCTGCGATGAAAAAACGCACGTTCGCGTGACTTGTGGGAATATGCGGATTTTTGGGGTGGATCACCAAAGATACACCACAGGCGTGAAAGCTACGCCCTGCCAGTTCAGGTCGATGGGCTGTGGCCGAAGCTGGCATTGACGCGCCATAGACGTGGGAGAAGTTCACTCCCCCCTGCTCTATCACCGCGCCGTCGCGCATTACACGTGTACGACCACCACCGCCTTCTTCACGCTGCCATGCGTCTTCAATAAACTTGCCACTGCCGTCCGCTTGTTCCAGTCCCTGACAAATTTCGTCCTGCAGGGCAAGCAAGAAGGCTTTAACAGATTCTAGGTTCACCTGACTCAAAGTCATTAACTCCTTATGATTTTGCCACTTAAGGCATCACGGATCTGACTTGGGCTAGTTTGTTTACCCAACTCACCCGCCTGATAAAATGTCACCCGATCACCAAATGCAGCCTGAGCTTCAGCCAAGGTCTTAGCCGGCTCTTCACCACTGAAGTTGGCACTCGTAGAAACAATCGGTTTGCCAAATGCCTGACACAACTCTTTCACTACAGGGTGATCGGTCACGCGAATTGCAATGCTCGGGTTGCCGCCCGTCACCCACACAGGTGCGTTCGCTTTTACTGGTAACAACCAGGTCACCGGGCCGGGCCAGGAAGAAAATATCTCTGCACGTTTATCCTGCGGGATTTTACTGTCATCGACGTACGGCAAACACTGGGCAAAATTGTCGGCGATCAGGATCAGTCCTTTTTCTACTGGGCGGTCTTTCAGTGCCAGCAGCGCATGGACGGCTTGTTCGTTATCGGGATCACAGCCCAGACCAAAAATGGCTTCGGTCGGGTAACAGATAAGCCCCCCTTGTTGTAATGCTTCGACGGCATTTTGGGGTAACTGGCGTTGCGTGTCTTGTTCGCTCACTGAGGCTCCTCAATTGTATGCTGACAAACTTTCTGCGGGCATTGTAGCACAGCTTTTCCAGCCCGGTGTTTTTGCACCATGACGGGCCAGCCGCACGCCTCACAAGGGTGTGCAATCGGCGGATGATTCACACTGTACTTGCACTGCGGGTATGTATCACAGGCATAAAAAAACTTGCCGTACTTGTTCTTGCGTTTATGTAAGGTGCCTTTATGGCATTTGGGGCAGGACGGGCCCGGTGCTTCTTCTGGCTCTTCATCGTGGGCAATATAGTGGCACTGAGGATAACCTGTGCACCCGATAAACATCCCGTAGCGACCATTACGCACTACCAGCGGCTCGCTACACAAAGGGCAGGCACTGTCTTCGAGCACCTTGATATCATGGTTATCATGATGGGCGATGGCGCGAATATAATCGCACGCGGGGTAACTGGCACAACCAAGGAAAGGGCCCGACTTACTGTGTTTGATCACCAGTTCAGAGCCACACTTGGGGCATACTTCGTACTCCCGCTCCAGGGCATGCTGGTCTGCATTAAACAATGAATGATCTATTTTACTCATAACAAGTCCCCGTCCACTTCACCCCAATGGTTTTGCGCCCATAATAGTATCAAGGGAAAGTGATATAAGGAACAAAGAAGCGCCAGTCAGGCTATACGCCTGACCTAACGAAGCTGTGATCCTCAATAAATGTAAGGGGATTAATGCAACGGACCTGTGGGTTCTTCGAAGATCAGGTCTTCCATCTGGGCATAGGCATGTTCTTTACCAGGCACATTAAACAGTACCATCAGGATCACCCATTTTAAATCGTCCAGACAGATGGCCGGTTTATCGAGTGCACATAGGCGGTCTATGACCATTTCACGGGTGGTGCTGTCTATCACCCCAATTTGCTCAACAAACATTAAAAAGCCCCGGCACTCAATGTCCAGCATGGCACATTCTTGCTCAGTGTAGATCCGGATCGCACTGTCCGGACGCGCATTTAAATAGGGAATTTCATCTGACTGCTGTAAATCGGCTAGTTGCTCCAGCCAGTCCAGTGCTTTATAAATCTCGTCTTGATTAAAACCGGCCCCGACCAGTTCATCTGTCAGTTCATTTTGCTCGACGAAGATATCCGCTTCGCTGTGAATATAGTTTTCGAATAAATACATAAGGATATCAAACATAATTAACCCCTCGCTAATTTGATGTAGCCGTCTAATACGCGTTCTACTTTGTCTTCAAGCTCAAGGTCCAGCAGTCTGGCAAGCACCTTCTCTACTGGCCACTGGGTCCTCTGCGATAAGGTATCTACACTGGTTACCTCAAAGCCGAGATTTTGCAATACGGGGCAGTGCTCCTGTTTTTTGTCACTTTCTACTATATATAGACCGTTTTCGGAGAAAAATCTTACCTCTTCGAGAATATCCTCGACTCGCTCCGTTAATTTTGCGCCGTCTTTCAATAAATGATGACACCCCTGAGATAAGGGGTTGCGGATCGATCCGGGCACCGCAAATACTTCTTTGTTTTGCTCCAGCGCATATCGCGCTGTGATTAAAGAACCACTCTTTATTTCGGCTTCTACAACCAGTACCCCTAATGACAGCCCGGAAATAATTCGGTTACGACGAGGAAAGTGCTCTGCCTTGGGCTGGCTGCCGGGGAGAAATTCGCTGACTAATAGCCCCTGCTCCGCTACCTGTTGATATAGCCGGTTGTGTCGGCGCGGATACACCACGTCGACTCCGGTACCAAGCACAGCCAAAGTCGCCCCTCCCTGACTCAGTGCGCCCTGGTGCGCCGCGCCATCGACGCCCCTGGCGAGCCCGGAAGTCACAGCCATACCCACATCACTGAGCGCGCGACCAAACTCTCTGGCTATATCCAGCCCGGTAGCAGTAGCATTACGACTGCCCACAATGGCAATCTGCGGCTGAGATAATAAAGACAACCGCCCTTTGCAAAAGAGCATCAACGGTGCACTACTGATCTGTTTTAATAATGGGGGGTAGGCGGCATCAAAGTAGCCGACCAACTGGATATGCTGTTCTATACATTGCTGAATCAGAGTATCGATAAAATGCCAGTCTGGCGCTTGCAGGTATTGGATTGCATCCTGAGGCAACCCGACTTCGCGTAATCTGCGTGGTGACACAGTAAAGAGCTCGGCGGGCATGATATGTTGGACAGCCCGCTCCAGCGTGTTGCTACCCAGCCCAGGACATATCCTCAGTGCCAGGCTGTGTCGTAAATCCAATGGTGTCATGCTCCCTCCCTGAGCTTGTCGTAGTACTGAAGCTTAATTTATTAAGCTTTCCCCGGACAAGAGAGGGACCTTAGCGACTGCTAACAGAGTCTCCCACTCGCACGGGCTGACGTGTTTTTGTGACCATGGCATAACTGATGTTGTCATACACTTTGAACAGCATTAGCTCGCCAACCTTTTCCTTAGGCATGTGCCAAACGACGCTATCTTCATCATTATCTTCGCCAAACCATTCACTGACTTCGGTGATAACTTTATCCAGGCTGCTGGCATCTTCGATATAACTGGGGCCAGTCTCCTTTTCAATCACTGTAGGTGACTGACGATGGATTGCAAGTACGTTCCCCTCTTGCAAGTCGTCTTTACGACCTAAGTCGATAACCACAACAGCCATGGTACTGAACTCACGTAGTTTGTTACTGCTAGCTATGATATTGCCCGAAATAGCCTGCACAGGTTGTGTCATTTTGAAATTTGCTGAATAAGTTTGTCCACTGGAGATAGGCATCAGTACATCACTGGGCTTCACTTCGCGACGGACCGACTCAATCTTAACGGTACTTGGCTCACCGGCTTCAATATTGCCAGTTCTGACCACCCGGCCGGTCCCGACCAAAATCGACTCGTACGCCAATATCGCGCCATTATCAGGATCCCGATAGGCATCTCCCTTACGGTAAATACCATAATTACCGCCACGAGGCAGATCCCCTTTAACATACAAAAGATGACCTTCAATGTTCATTTTGTAGTTGAAATTAGACCCCAAAACCATAGGCAATTGGTCAAAGTCTGATTCCCCCAACGCCTGCTCAAAGCGCATAAAGGGCTCCATAACCGCCAAAGGAAGAGTGGGAATAGCCTGATTTTTATCGCTTATCACTCTGGCCTGAGGGGATAGCCGACGCACCCCTTTTGCCACACTCAGACGCGGGTTACCCTCGCTGTCGTAATGTAGCGATAAAACGTCACCAGGATAAATCAAATGCGGGTTGTTGATCTGGGGATTCCACTGCCATAATGCAGGCCACTTCCAGGGACTGTTCAGATACAGGCTAGAAATATCCCACAGGGTATCCCCTTTTTTAACAACATAACGCTCAGGCGCACTGGTTTTAACCGCCAGCGTTTGTGCTAGGGCAGGAAAAACAGCACTCGTTGCCAGCAAAAGGGCGGCAATATGAGATTTCATGCAGGCTTCCTTGAGTTATTTTTCGATATTATCCACCAAAACCTGTTAAAGGGGAACGTGAATGGCTAAAATAAGAGCATACATTACCCCATTTAATTCAAGTGTAAAAGGTATCTATGGCTAAGTTAGCAGTACTAAGTTTTCCTGATGAGCGTTTGCGTACGGTTGCGAAACCGGTTGCTGAAGTAAATGACGAGATCCGCCAGATTGTCGCGGACATGCTGGAAACTATGTATGAAGAAAATGGTATTGGCCTTGCTGCTACGCAGGTAGACATCCATCAACGTATTGTAGTGATCGACGTGTCAGAAGAACGCGATGAACCTCGCGTGCTGATCAACCCAGAGATCATTGCCAAAGATGGCTCTACTATCAGCGAAGAAGGCTGCTTATCTGTGCCTTATTCCTATGCCAAAGTAGACCGCGCTGAAACCGTGACGGTTAAAGCCCTTAATGAACATGGCGAAAGCTATGAGTTTGACGCAGATGGCTTGTTAGCTGTTTGTGTTCAGCACGAACTGGATCACCTGCAAGGCAAGTTATTCATCGATTACTTGTCGCCGCTGAAACGTCAGCGGATCCGTAAAAAAATCGAAAAAGAAGCCAAACTGGCGGCGCGCGCGTAAGCGTGCCGTTTCCGACTACAATTACTACCTAACTGGAACCTCAAGTGAGCAAATCTCTGCGTATTGTCTTTGCGGGCACCCCGGATTTTGCTGCCAAGCATTTGGCAGCGCTAATCGCATCACACCATGACGTTGTCGCTGTGTACAGCCAGCCTGACCGCCCAGCCGGTCGCGGCAAAAAACTCAAAGCCAGCGAAGTAAAAACTCTGGCGCTGGAACACAATCTGCCCGTCTATCAACCACAATCACTCAAGTCTGACGACGCACAGGCTGAGCTTGCTGCGCTGAATGCCGATGTCATGGTGGTAGTGGCTTATGGCCTGCTGTTACCCAAAGCCATTTTGGATACACCACGACTTGGCTGCCTGAATGTACATGGTTCAATTCTGCCACGCTGGCGTGGTGCTGCACCAATCCAACGTGCTATCTGGGCTGGCGACAAAGAGACAGGCGTCACCATTATGCAAATGGATGAAGGTCTGGATACCGGCGACATGCTGCACATTGCTACCTGCCCGATTGACGAGAATGAAACCAGTGCCAGCCTGTATAACAAGCTGGCCGAACTGGGACCAGGTGCATTAGTAGAGACACTGGACAAGCTAGCCGAAGACAAGCTGAGTGCCGAGCCGCAGGATGATGCGCTGGCCAATTACGCTAAAAAGCTGTCTAAAGAAGAAGCCAATATAGACTGGGCAATGGACGCAACACAAATTGAGCGTAACATCCGCGCCTTCAATCCCTGGCCTGTCTGCTACACTCAGATGCAGGGACAAACGGTTAAGGTTTGGCAGGCAACGGTTGTATCGCAGCAAGGCACGCCCGGTCAGGTACTCAGTGCCGATAAAACCGGTATCACCATTGCTTGTGGTGAGCAAGCACTGACTATCACGCAGCTTCAGCCTCAAGGTAAAAAGCCCATGTCAGCGCAGGATTTCCTGAATGGTCGCAGCGACTGGGTAACCCCTGGTAGTCAGGTGGGTGCCTGATGGCCAACGTACGCGCGCTCGCCGCGCAAACGCTGTTTCAGGTTGTTGATAAAGGTCAGTCTCTGACAACCCAACTGCCCTATGCCAGCCGTCAGTTGCCGGTAAAAGACCGCGCCCTGCTACAACAGATTTGCTATGGTGTTTTGCGATATTTGCCCAGCCTGGAGCATTATTGCCAGCAACTACTTGAGCAACCACTTAAGGGCAAGAATCGGGTGTTTCAGTTTTTATTGTATGTCGGTATTTACCAGCTACAACATATGCGGGTTCCCTCTCACGCAGCCGTCGCCGAAACCGTCAATGCGGCCAATAAGCTGCAAGCACCAGGTCTGAAAGGACTGATAAACGCGGTATTGCGTAACTTCCAGCGTGCCCAGGAAACGTTAGAAGCCAGTGCCAATGCCATCCCTGTATGCAAATACAACCATCCGGGCTGGTTTATCAAAAAGCTACAGGCAGCTTACCCTGAACATTGGGAAGAGATTTTAACAGCCAACCAGCAGCAAGCACCTATGTGGTTACGCGTTAACCAACGCCAGTCGAGCACCACAGACTATGCCGCGCGCCTCGATGCCGAAGGCATTGCACATACTTTGGATGCGGACTTTGTGGATGGCATTTTGCTGACCAAGCCTGTAGATGTGCAGCAGTTACCAGACTTTGCTCAGGGTGCCAGCTCAGTGCAGGATGCCGCAGCACAAATGGCAGCTCGCTTACTGGACCCACAGGATGGCGAGCATATTCTGGATGCCTGTGCCGCCCCCGGTGGTAAAACCTGCCATATTCTGGAACTGGCCGATGCCAATGTGATTGCTTTGGATGCCGACGGTGAACGTCTCAAACGCGTCGACGAAAACCTTAAACGTCTGCATCTCAGCGCCCAATGCCTTGAAGCCGATGCTGCAAATCCGGATAACTGGTGGCAGGGCAAGCAGTTTGACCGTATTTTGCTGGATGTGCCCTGCTCGGCAACTGGTGTGATCCGCCGCCACCCGGACATCAAATGGTTGCGTCGTGCCACCGATATAGAAGAGCTGGCGGCGCTACAGGCCAGTATTTTAGATAGCATCTGGCCACTGCTGAAACCAGGTGGTACGTTAGTGTATGCAACCTGCTCCGTGCTGCCTCAGGAAAATACAGAGCAAGTTACCGCATTTTTAACACGTACTCAGGATGCTCAGCTTAAACCTTTGCATGATCAAGACACGCCGGAAAAACCTGGCTTGCAACTGCTACCAGGCCATACCGATGGCTTTTATTACGCACGGCTGAAAAAACAATAATAGCGCTAGACTAGCTTATGAAAATCATCATCTTAGGCGCCGGGCAAGTCGGCGGCACACTGGCCGAAAACTTGGTCGGCGAACAGAACGAAATCACCGTGGTAGACATTGACGGCGAACGACTGCGGGAATTGCAGGATAAGTACGACCTGCAAGGCGTGACCGGACACAGTGCACATCCGGATGTACTCAGGCAGGCCGGTGCCGAAGATGCCGATATGGTTATTGCGGTGACCAGCTCGGACGAAGTCAATATGATTGCCTGTCAGGTGGCCTATAGTATTTTTAATACGCCAACTAAGATTGCTCGGATCCGTTCTGAGCAATACCTGAAGTATAGGGAGAAGCTGTTCCATAATGATGACCTGCCAGTCGATCACTATATCGCACCGGAACAATTGGTCACTCGTTACATTCGTCGCCTGATCGATTACCCAGGTGCATTGCAGGTGCTACAGTTTGCTGATGGCATGTTATCGCTGGTCGCCGTTAAAGCCTATTATGGTGGTCTGCTGGTTGGCTATGCTCTGTCTGCGCTGAAAGAGCATATTCCCAATGTTGATACCCGGGTGGCAGCAATTTATCGCCAGGGTAAAGCCATCAAACCTTTGGGTACCACAGTGATAGAGGCCGATGATGAGGTATTCTTTATCGCGGCAACCAAACACATTCGTGCAGTTATGAATGAGCTGCAGAAACTCGAACGTTCATATCGAAAAATTATGATTGCCGGTGGAGGTAATATCGGCGCAGGATTGGCGAGATCATTGGAGAAAAACCACAGCGTGAAGCTGATTGAGCGCAATCTTGACAGGGCCTCTTCTCTGTCTGAAATGCTCGACAACACGGTGGTATTCTGTGGTGATGCCTCTGATCAGGAGTTATTATCCGAAGAGCATATCGAGCAGGTCGATGTCTTTATTGCGGTAACCAATGACGATGAAGCCAACATCATGGCTGCCATGCTCGCCAAACGTATGGGTGCGCAGAAAACCATGGTCCTCATCCAGCGAGGCGCTTATGTTGACCTGGTGCAGGGGGGAGAAATCGACATTGCTATCTCACCTCAGCAGGCGACTATCTCAGCCTTGCTTACGCATGTCAGACGTGGTGATATAGTAAACGTTTACTCACTTCGTAAGGGCGCTGCTGAAGCCATTGAAGCTGTTGCCCATGGTGACGAAAACACCTCTAAAGTGGTCGGCCGTGCGATTCGAGACATCAAGTTGCCAGCAGGCACCACCATTGGCGCCATAGTTCGTGACGACGAAGTACTGATCGCCCACGATGACACCATTATCTTGTCGGGTGACCATGTCATCATGTTCCTGATCGACAAAAAGCAAATAGGTGTGGTTGAAAAGCTCTTCCAGGTCAGTGCACTGTTTGTGTGACCGCTTAACTATCTAGCTGGTCAGGCTTTGCACCGATCAGCTAGCTCTCCCCTTCATCAGATAAAATAGACAGATCGATCAGATAGTCTTTTAGCACCGCTTTAATAGTCGTGTCCGGGCCCACTACCTGGATCCCTAAAGACACGTTACCCTCTGCACTTTCGATAATACGACACACTTTGCCTTTAATCGCCGATGCATTGTCATCTTTACCTTCAATCAGCACTTCACAGTTTTCTGATTCCAGGTCATCGGGTAAATGCTCTTTTTGAATATCGAACATCATACCCGACAGAGAAATGTCTTTGATCACACCCACTTCATTGTAGTCTGATAACTGTAATATGGCAGGTATAAGTGCTGGTACGCGGGTTTGGGCACGCAGTTGATAAGTTTGTACTTCATGAGGGTAGAAAAGAAAAATAAGCCGCGCGGGGTGATTACTAATGGCTTTAATGTTCTCTTTGAAAGCAATGATCTGACCATCGCTGTCTTCTGGCAGGGCCCGGACGATGATTTCCGTCC
Source organism: Pseudoalteromonas sp. R3 (assembly GCF_004014715.1). Taxonomy (NCBI): domain Bacteria; kingdom Pseudomonadati; phylum Pseudomonadota; class Gammaproteobacteria; order Alteromonadales; family Pseudoalteromonadaceae; genus Pseudoalteromonas; species Pseudoalteromonas sp. R3. The sequence goes on along the minus strand of NZ_CP034835.1, from coordinate 21,317 downwards.
CCGTCTTCACATAATCTGCCGCCGCGCCGAGTCGCTTAGGGTTGGGATAATTTAAAATAATATACTGGTCTTCAAGCACCCCGATAAACTCTGTACGGACGCGTTTGCGACTAGCTGGCATCACAATTTCAATATCAATCAAACTGCCTGCCGGGATCTGCGATAAGTGCTTCCTGCTCCGTTGCGTTTTACGCCTTAACATCTTGTAACCCTACTAACGACTCTGCCCATAGTGTAGCAGCAAAATCCCTTTTAGATAACGGTAAGTACCCAATAAAGGAGCTGATTTAATCTTATTGCAGGTATCCCTTTAATAATACAGCAGCATCTCTAAGCGTCATCATACGGCTTTGCGCTTCCAACGTACTTAACGCCAGATGCTGCTCATAGTGCTCTGTGAAAAACAACATAGGTTCGGCATTGCGCTTCGTGATAAAGGTAATCCCAAGCGTTTGTTCATGCCCATTGCATGTCAGACGACCAGTTTGGTTCTTCATAACCAAAGGTGGCAAAGTGCGCGTTTGCCACAAGGCATTCTCGGAGATGATACCAATCACACACTCGCTGACTTCGACACCATCATAACGCAACAGTGGCACGTTGCCGTGAGCAGACGGAATGCCGTTATCATACTGTAGACATCCAGCTCCACTCATATACTGATTTAGCTGAGCCACACAGTCAGTTAAGTCACTGGCGCCGTCGCACAGGTTTACCTGGCTGACTATCCCTGCTTGTATTGCTTTATATTTATTTTGATGTGACATGGCAAACATCTCGGCCATTCCTCATAGTTTTGTTATCTGGCAACACCCACCATCCTGTGTGGGTAGACTATAAAAGTAGGGGATTTAACCCTGACGATACAAATATGACATCAGCGCTAATGAAAAAATGCATTTTTTGCACTTTTTTATATATTTTTTTAACCGCAATTAACCAAAGAAAGGAAAAAATTTACACACCAAGACGTAAACCACTGATTTTAGTTGATTCTTACTTTTTAAAAGTTAGATTGAAAAATATAAAAAGTGCGTTTAATTCACAAATATACCTTTATCAGGGCCTTCAGAAAGAAGTCAACTTGGGATATGTGCAAGTGGTAGTAGAAACTCCAAGTCTTCCACGGCGGTGTATTGTGGCTCGACCATCCAACTGAGATTAGTGCAGAAAGCCATCCATGGCGGTGTATTCCGGCTCGGCCATCCACGGCTCGGCGCCCCCGGCCTCGCGTTCGGCCAGCTAATTTAGATTGGTGCAGAAAGCCATCCGTGGCGGTGTATTTCGGCTCGACCGTCCAAGGTCTCGCGTTCGGCCAGCTGCGATATGCCACTGGCATATCGGTCTGACCTCACCCACGCCAGAACGTGGGGGTAAACAGGACCAGCAAGGTGAAGATTTCCAGGCGTCCAAAGACCATGGCGATGGTCAGGATCCATTTTGCAGAATCGGGAATATCGCCGTAATGTGCGGCTACATCACCCAAGCCCGGGCCCAGGTTATTCAGACAGGCCGCAGTGGCAGAGAAAGCAGTAATGTTATCCAGACCAGTGCCCAATAGCGCAATCATGATGATCACAAATACCAGCGCATAAGCTGAAAAGAATCCCCATACCGCTTCTACGACTTTATCAGGTAACGCTTTACGGCCCAGCTTAATAGAATAGATAGCACGCGGATGAACCAGGCGGTTAAGCTCTCGGATCCCCTGCAGATAGAGTAAAAATACCCGCACTACTTTCATACCTCCGCCCGTAGAGCCTGCACAACCACCAATAAAACTGGAAAAAATCAACAAAATTGGCAGGAACAAAGGCCAGGCAGCAAAGCTGTCAGTAGCAAAGCCCGCAGTGGTACTGATAGAAACCGCCTGAAACAGAGCATGATCCAGAGTCTCGTCTCCATTGCTGTATACCTGCTTGGACGACAGTACAGCAAAACACAGCACCACCAGCGCCAGCTGAATAAACAAAAAGACTTTGAGCTCGGGGTCCCTAAAATAAACTTTGATATTTCGGCCCGCCACGGCCGCATAATGCAAGGAGAAGTTCGCCGCAGCAATAAGCAGGAAGAACACGCAAATGGCGTTGATCATCGGACTGTCGAAGTAACCTATCGAGGCGTCATAGGTTGAGAACCCACCGATGGCGATGGTCGCAAAGGCATGGCAAATAGCATCAAACCAGCTCATACCCGCCCAGGCATACGCCAACGTACAGGCCAGTGTCAAAGTCACATAGATATACCATAAATGCTTGGCGGTATCGGCAATGCGCGGCGTCATCTTGGAGTCCTTTACCGGCCCTGGCGTTTCAGCCCGGTACAGCTGCATGCCACCTACGCCGAGCATAGGCAGTACGGCAACGGCCAGTACAATGATCCCCATACCGCCGAGCCACTGTAGTTGCTGACGATAGAAAAGCACCGACTTAGGTAAATACTCGATACCTGTCAGTACCGTCGCGCCTGTGGTTGTCAGACCGGAGAACGCCTCGAAGACGGCATCGGCAAAAGACAGGTTAGGCTCACTTAAGAAGATCAGCGGCACGGCCGCGAAGGCACCCAGTACCAGCCAGAACAAAACCACGATCAAAAAGCCCTCTCTGGCCTTCAGGTCGCCCTGCTCTTTGCGGTTCGGGTAGTAGGCCATCAGGCCAATCAGGACACTAAAGATAAATGCCAGAACAAACGGCACACCGCCGCCGTCCTTGTAGATCAAAGACACCAGAGCCGGAGGCACCATAGTCAGACTAAAGAGCGCAACGAGCTGTCCGAGTATCTTTATAATGGTACGAAATTGCATGGCGCGATTCGCGAGTTATTGTAATTACACCTGATTGTCTAATACATCACTCGGTTAGTAAACCGCGAAACACCGCTCAGGGCTGTTTGATCGTCAGCGAGACGGCACCGTGAGTGAGATCGTACACCGACGCCATGGCCGTTTTAGCTTCCCGGCTGTCTAGTTCAATTTCCCAGCGGATCGTCGCGCCGTACTGTTTATCTATATTCAGCACAGTGTACTGGCTACTGAGGTGCTGCTCTATACTTCCTTGCAATGCATAATCAGATTCACCCACCAGCTTACTTGCCGGGATCTTGATTTGTGTTGGCAATGTATCCAGAGCATTATTGAGTGTCCCGCCATAGGCTCTCACCAAGCCGCCTGTCCCCAGCTTAATCCCGCCAAAATAGCGAGTTGTTACTGCGGTGATCTCTCCCAGACCGGAGCCAAGTAGCACATTCAGCATCGGCTTACCTGCGGTACCATTGGGCTCCCCATCGTCTGAAAAGCCCAATACATGACTGCCGCCCGGTGCACCCGCGATATGAGCCCAGCAATTATGTCGCGCATCCGGATACTGCTCGTTAATAGCACGAATAAATGCCTTGGCATCAGCAATTGTAGGCGTATGGGCAATATGCACAATAAAGGTGCTTTTCTTGATTTCTTCGTGATGGGAAATGGGACTACTGGGAATGGCGTATTCAGACATGAGTATTCAACAAAAAGACAGGGAGCACTTGGCTCCCAGTTTAACACAGTTTAGTTTGGTGCAGAGTAAAGCCTAGTCCAGCGCCAGATCCCGAGTCATATTTTCGAGACGATCATCATGAACAATAATATTGTCCTCGATGCGAATGCCACCATACGGCTTAAACGCGTCAACCTTGTCCCAGTTTACATACTGTTTGTTGTCGGTTTGTGCCAGGTCGCCCAGCAGTGAATCAATAAAATACAGACCAGGTTCAATCGTGAACACCTGGTTGGCTTCAATCTTACGCGTACAGCGCAGGAACGGATGCCCTTCCGGCGGTGCCTGATGCGTGCCCAACTCATCTGCCATAAAGCCACCCATATCGTGAACCTGTAAGCCAAGGTGGTGGCCCAGGCCATGCGGGAAGAAGGTCGAGGTTATGCCCTGATCCAGGATCCCTTCTACACTCAAACCACGCACAATATCGAAATCGATCAGCACCTGCGCAACGCGCTTGTGGCAATCCAGGTGTAGCTCGCCATACAGTTTACCTGGCTGTAATGCCTGGCCCAGTTCAATCTGGTGGGTGTTCATGACCTTGATCAGATCGGCAAACTCGCCCTTACGGGCAAAGTCATAGGTACGAGTAATATCCGATGCATAGCCATTAAAGTTGGCACCGGCATCGATCAAAAACGACACATGCTGCTGCGGGGCGCGGCGCTCAAAATGGGTGTAATGCAAAATGGCACAGTTCTCGTTCAGTGCCACAATGTTGCCGTACGGCGTGTCGTTTTCCATATGTTCTGTGGCCTGCAGGTACGCCTGCTGAATGCCATACTCAGACTCTTTGGCATAAAAAGCGTCACGCGCGGCCTTGTGACCCAGCACAGCCAGGCGGTTGGCTTCACGTAAACAGGTCAGTTCATAACTGGTCTTGTAGGCACGGTGAAAGTGCAGATAGTTCATCACCGGCTCAGGGTTCATCTGAGTAAAGCCCAGTGCCTGTGCCACCTCAAGATACTCACCAATATACGCCAGGCTGGCTTTATCGTAAGGTAAGAATTGTTCAACCTGGTCGGGCTGAAGCAGCAGCTGAATATCAAAATAGTCAGCCCAGAAGTCGCTTGGCTCATCCGGTACTTTGTGCCAGAAATCCACCGGACGGTAGAAGATCAGCTTAGGCTTATCTGTGCCATTAACCACCAGCCAGCAGTGTGGATTATCGATGACCGGTAACCACGCTTTAAATTGTGGGTTCACCTTGAACGGATAATACATATCATCCAGAAACTGGCGCTTGGCTTGCCCTGAGTGGATCACGAGTCCATCGAGGTTCTCACGTTCAATAATGGTCTTCGTACGCTGTTGCAGCGTTGCAATATGCTCGGCATACAAGTTTGCTAATTGTTCCATTGGTGTACCCATTTTTATTTAATTCGCTTGTGACTGAGTCTAACATAGCGCCACCGGTTTAAAGAAGTAAAGTAGCCCGCGGTCAGCCCCGCTATCGCAAGACAGACCAACAAACCCGCCCTTCTACTTACCGCCGATCTGCATATCCAGGATCCCGGCCAGAATGTTGCCCTCACGCCCTAACTTGGTGTGATAGACCTGCCGATACGCCATCACGTTTTTTACGTAATCACGGGTTTCCCGATAAGGGATCAACTCGATCCATAATTCCGCTGGCATGGCCTGTTGCGGGATCCAACGCTTCACCCGGTGAAAACCGGCATTGTAAGAAGCCGTAGCAAGGATCTCATTGCCCTTATTCTTACCCTTAAGGTAATCGAGGTAATCCGTACCAAGGCGAATATTGGTGGCAGGCCTCATCAGCTGACGCGTCGATACCCTTGATTTAGCAACATATTTAGCTGTACTGGGCAGGAGTTGCATCAATCCATATGCATCGGCATGCGAGCGGGCATCCGGGGCGAATGAACTTTCTCTGCGGGCGATCGCAAAACTCCAAGCCAGATCCACGTCATTACGCTCACTGTAGCGTTCAAACAAATCATCAAACGCCATTGGGAATCGCAGGTCGACATAGTTCCAGGCTTTTATCTGCGCCAGGGTATAAATGGTACTGTCGTACCAGTCAAGCTCTGCAGCCAATACCGAGGCTGCCAGCTTTTCCGCCGTACTTGAGGTGTTAGTCAGATAGTTCCACTCACGCCGCGCAGCGGTAAAGCGCTCCAATTCATAAAGGGCTTTCGCCCGCTTAAATCCGGGCGCCTGCGACACTTTTGCAACGATGCTGGGTGGCACATTGAGTGGCTCGGCATTGAGTTGCGCAGGTAAGCCCAGTCTTGCAGCGGCAAGAAAACCATAGTAATCACGTTTTGGGGCAATCTCCTGCCACAAGGCCTGAGCCTTCTCCATCTGATTACGTTTGGCATAACTGTAGCCCAGCCAGTATATTTGCCCGTTACTTAAGTTATCCATACCCGTGAACAACACCGCGATCCCTTCCCAGTCCTGTTCTTTGAGCATGTTACTCATCAGCCACTGGCGTAGCTTCTTATCCTGCATCTCCTTAGGAACTTTATTCAACCAGAACTTCGCCTGATCGTGCCCTTTAGACGCCAGTGCTAAGGCAAAGCGATAGGCTACACTGTCCTGCTGCGCCTGAGTAAAGGTAAACATCTCCTGCAATTTGTCCCAGGCCCGCAGTGCCAGCTTAGGATCGCGCCAGATCAAGCGGCGCACACCATACACGGCAATTTCAGCCTCTCTGGGGGTACGCTTCTTATAGCGGTATAAGCCTGCTGAGGCGCTGGGATCGCGACGCACCTTAAGATACAGATCCGCCAGGTAGGCTTCATTGCGCGGCAGCAGGGTTTTCAGATACTTCAGCAAAGAGGACTGGCCACCCTGCGCTGCGTGGGTGATCCTTTGCCATACCAGCTCTTGTGTCCGATACCCGGCTTTTTGCCATTGACTAAACAACTTGTCGCAGGCTTTCGGCTGTGATTTACCAACCACCCATAAAGGCTCCACCTGATCCAGAATGGCTTTTTCCGGCGCCCCCAGATCAAGTTGAAACTGTAAATAGGTACATTTCAGCTCTGCATTACTGGTGTCCTGATAGTGCTCAATAAATAAGGCTTTTTTGTTGCGCCGCTTAAGGTAATCCAGCCAGCTCTTACGCACCATCCAGTCCAGCGGCGTGTGATCGTACACAGATAAAAAGCGCCCTATCTCGTCCTGATATTTAAGTTTGGGGTGACGCTTATAGAAAGTCGCCTCGACATAAGGCTTGAGCGGATGATCGAGCTCGCCAAGCGAGCGCTTAAAGGCCTGATAATTACCACTCCAGGCCACCCGCTCTGCGTCTTTAAACGCCTGATGCGAGTCGGCAGCCTGACCCAGGTGACTCCAGGCACCACTGCACACCGCAAGACAGGTGGCAGCAATACGACTAAACCATAATTTCATAGTGCTTTAACTTTCATTCTCTTGATTGGCAGTCAATGTTCTGGGGCGTTTAAAATGCATGAAAATAAGGCCCACTCCAAAACACCTTCCTTTCTCTGAGTTCCCTGCCCGGGCGCACTGTGTGCGCACTGAACAGCCCTGTGTTTCACACCAGACTATTGTGCGGCAACTTGCCCGAAGCTTAACGTCCGGACGAACTCGTCACCCGGAAAATATTCAGCCAAACCACCTTAGCATTGTGCCTAACCCTTTGCAGTAAACCTGCGGTAAATTTTTCATTGCAATTTTCTTTTAAAGACGCCACACTGGATGAAATGACAACTCATCGTACCAGTGTAAAAACACGGGAGAACATGTATGTTAATGAAACGCGAGTCCTTTGTAGTGGATTTCTGCAAAGGCAAAATCGCTGAGTTTAAATTTTGTATGCCAGGTTCGGTCAACAAATTGTCTCAGCAAACCCTGCAAGATTGTCATGCGGCGCTCAAAGAGTTGGCGCAACGCGATGACATCGACGGCCTGATCTTTAGCTCCGACAAAGACCACTTTATTGTTGGCGCAGACATCTTCGAATTCCTGCCTACCTTTGACCGCCCGGAAGCTGAGCTGGTTGAGTGGATCAAAGCGGCCACTGACGTATTTGACGCGTTAGAAGATTTACCATTCCCAACTCTGTCAGCAGTCAATGGCCTGGCACTGGGTGGCGGCTGTGAGTGGGTACTTGCTACCGATTATCGTATTGCCTCTGACAGCGCCAAGATTGGCCTGCCGGAAGTAAAGCTGGGCATTATGCCGGGCTTTGGTGGTACTGTGCGTCTGCCGCGTCTGATTGGTGCAGACAACGCGATGACCTGGATCACCACAGGTAAAGAGAACCGCGCAGCCGATGCCCTGAAAGTAGGCGCAGTAGATGCTGTGGTTGCTCAGGATAAGCTGATGGACGCGGCACTGCGTACCATGGAACAAGCGGCAGCTGGCAAACTGGACTGGCGCGCCAAACGTCAGGTTAAGCTTGACCCGCTGAAAATGAACCGCGTTGAGCAAGGCATGAGCTTTGCAATGGCTGAAGGCATGGTAATGGCCAAAACCAAAGGTCACTACCCGGCACCTGTGATGGCGGTTAAAACCATCAAGACTGCTGCCAATATGAGTCGCGACGAAGCCATGGCCGTTGAGAACGCGAGCTTCGCCAAGCTGGCCAAAACCGCTGAAGCGGCGGCGCAAACCGGGATTTTCCTGGCCGATCAGTACATCAAAGGTGTTGCTAAGAAACAAGCTAAGCAAAGCCAGACTGATATCAAACAAGCTGCGGTACTGGGCGCTGGCATCATGGGTGGCGGTATCGCTTACCAGTCAGCGTACAAAGGCACGCCGATTGTCATGAAAGACATCAGCCAGGGCGCACTGGACTTAGGCATGGGCGAAGCGGCCAAACTGCTGGGCAAAAAAGTCGAGCGTGGCCACATGAAGCTGGACAAAATGGTCGGCACACTGGCGCAGATCAAGCCGACGCTTAATGACCGAGACCTGGAAGGCAGCGACATCATCGTTGAAGCAGTTGTCGAAAATCCGCAGATCAAGAAAACCGTTCTGGCCGGTCTTGAAAAACAATTGCCACAAGGCACTATCCTGACTTCAAATACCTCAACCATTCGCATTGACGAACTGGCTGAAGGACTGGAGCGTCCTGAGCACTTCTGTGGTATGCACTTCTTTAATCCGGTACCAAAAATGCCACTGGTTGAAATCATTCGTGGCGCGAAAACGTCGGATGAAACCGTTGCCGCGGTTGTCGACTATGCACTGAAACTAGGCAAGTCGCCGATTGTTGTGAACGACTGTCCGGGCTTCTTCGTGAATCGCGTACTCTTCCCTTACTTTGCCGGTTTCAGCCAGCTCGTCGTGGAAGGTGCTGACTTCACACAAGTCGATAAAGTGATGGAAAATGTCTTTGGTTGGCCTATGGGTCCGGCTTACCTGCTGGACGTTGTGGGTATCGACACAGCCAATCACTGTACTGGCGTGATGGCGGATGGTTTCCCAACCCGCATGGCACGTCAGGAAAAAGATCCGGTTGCCCATCTGGCCAACGCGAATCGCTATGGACAGAAAAACCAGAAAGGTTTCTACCAGTATGCGCCTGATCGCAAAGGTCGCCTGAAGAAGAGTAAAGACGCTGACGCCGTTGCCCTGCTGAGCGAGATCTGTGATGCGCCGGCACAATTTGACAAACAAACCATCATCGAGCGCTGTATGGTACCGATGATCAACGAAGTCCTGCTGTGTCTGCAAGAAGGCATTGTTGCCTCACCACAAGAAGCCGATATGGCACTGATCTACGGTATTGGCTTCCCGCCGTTCCGCGGTGGTGCATTCCGTTATCTGGACCAACTGGGTCTGGCAGAGTTCGTAAAAATCGCCGATAAGTACGCACACTTAGGCGAAATCTATCAGGTGTCGGAGCAAACCCGTGAGTGGGCAGCTGCCGGTAAAGTATTCTACAAAGTGGAGGGTCAATAACATGGAACAGGCAGTAATCGTAGATTGTATTCGTACGCCGATGGGCCGCTCCAAAGGCGGTGTGTTCAAACACAAACGTGCTGAAGACCTCAGTGCCCACCTGATGAAAGGCCTGCTGGATCGCAATCCGGCAGTGGCACCGGATTCCATCGATGACATTTACTGGGGGTGTGTACAACAAACTCTGGAGCAAGGCTTTAACGTCGGTCGTAATGCCGCCCTGCTAGCTGGCATTCCACACACAGTACCAGCGGTCACGGTCAACCGCTTATGTGGCTCATCCATGCAGGCACTGCATGATGCAGCACGTGCGATTATGACTGGCGCCGGCGATACCTACCTGATCGGGGGTGTTGAGCACATGGGCCACGTTCCTATGACGCACGGTAATGACTTCCACCCGGGTCTGTCGACTTCAGTTGCACAAGCCGCCGGTGTTATGGGTCTGACTGCGGAATACCTGGCCACCCTGCACGGTATTAACCGTGAGCAACAGGATGCCTTTGCAGTGCGCTCACATCAGCGCGCCCATGCAGCCACGGTTGAAGGCCGTTTTGCGCGTGAAATTTTACCAATGGAAGGTCACGATGCCGATGGTGCGCCAGTACTGGTTGAACACGACGAAGTGATCCGCCCGGAAACCACCATGGAAGGCCTGAGCCAGCTTCGCCCTGTATTTAACCCGGCTTCGGGCACAGTCACAGCTGGTACATCATCAGCTCTGTCGGATGGTGCTTCAGCCATGCTAGTCATGAGTGAAACGAAAGCCAAAGAGCTGGGCCTGCCAATTCGCGCACGCGTTAAGTCGATGGCGGTTGCAGGTTGCGATCCATCCATCATGGGTTACGGTCCGGTTCCTGCCAGCCAGAAAGCGCTGAAGCAAGCAGGCCTGAGCATTGAAGATATCGATGTAGCAGAACTGAATGAAGCCTTTGCTGCACAGTCTTTACCGGTACTGAAAGACCTCGGTTTGCTGGATGTGGCAGATGAGAAGGTGAACCTCAATGGTGGCGCGATTGCGCTGGGTCACCCGCTGGGCTGTTCAGGCTCACGGATCAGCACCTCTTTGATCCATATAATGGAAGACAAAGGCGCGAAGTATGGCCTGGCGACCATGTGTATCGGTCTGGGTCAGGGTATTGCAACCGTTTTCGAGCGTGTTGAAGACTAAGCTAAAACGACATTCCCTAAGATTTAACTTGGTGACCAAGGCAAGCTGCTTCGTGTAGCTTGCCTTTTTTCGTGATCGGGTATCTGAACTTGGATATTTATTTGTCACTTCAGGCGCGCTAGAATAGGCGCTTTATTTTTAAAGGGTACCGCCATGAACTTTGACAACACTGACCACACTCTCGATGCGATTGGCTTACGATGCCCTGAGCCCGTGATGATGATCCGTGGCAAAGTGAGGAAAATGCAAGAGGGTGAAACTCTGTTGATCCTGGCAGACGACCCGTCTACTACCCGGGACATTCCCAGTTTCTGTGAGTTTATGGATCACACGCTGGTGGCGAAAAAAGTGGATAGCGTCCCTTATCGCTATCTGGTGAAGAAAGGGAAATAACCGCAAAGCTGGTGCAACAACCCCACCAGCTATTTTTATTCTCAGACTACACGAGAATTGGACATTCAACGCAAGAATACCAACCACGATGCCAGGTCGCTAATTCTTGTTGCGGATTACCACCATTGATTGCCGGTGTCGCCTGCTCTGCCAGAACTTGCTTGCCAGAAAGTTGTTTGACTGCTTTTTTATTTAGTTTGATTTTCATTGTATTTCCTTGTTTTTATATTGTTTAACTCTGAATTAACAATAACAGAACAATTCAAAAAGCTCAATATTCGAGCAAAATAAATTACGCAACAAATATCCCTTTCCCGATATTAATGCGAACCGGTATTAATCACGCTGCACAATGATCTGTGGAGTTGCTCCTCTTAAATCCAGCGAAATTCGATACCAGCCCTTTCTGTCAGGCATAAATCCAAAGTAATTGTACACAGTGTCACAATCCGCGATAACCGGTTTACCCAGGCTCACTTTGCCATCATAGCGAAAACCGCAGTTATAACCTGGTGTCCATTTCGCATCGGCAATTTTAAATTCGTACACTTTTCCCGGACTCATAAAGCGTACTCGTACACTGTACAATCCCGTCTTAGCCTGTGTTAGCCGATAGACTTCGTCTGCATCCCACAAAGTAAAATCGCCACGCAAATACATCGGCCTGTCCATCACAAGAGATGCACCGGTACTTGTTGTCACCTGCCCAGAGGAATTATCCACTGGCTGATGTGGGGCCGTCGAACAGGCGCTTAAACCCAATGCCATTACCAAAGCGATGATGTGCTGTTTCATTTTTAATCCCGATCACAAAAATAAAAGCCAGCACGAATGCTGGCTTGTTTTAAGATTGGCTGTCTTAGTTTTGTAAGACAGAGATATCGGCCGTGTTGAGGAACAAACGGCTCAGCTGGCTAAGCAGTGCGAGGCGGTTTAGCTTAACCGCTTCGTCGTCTGCCATTACCATGACGTTATCAAAGAAGTTGTCTACTGCTTCGCGCAGGCTTGCCAGACGCGTCAGTGCTTGCTGATAATCGCCTTGCGCATAAACCGGTGCCAGTTCATCAGTCAGTGCCGCCACTTCTTTCGCCAGCTGCTGCTCGGCGGCTTCTGACAACAACGCCGTATTGATCTCAGCATCGCTGGTCACATTGTTTTTCGCCAGAATATTATTAACACGCTTATTCGCAGCAGCCAGTGCATCTGCCTGCTCCAGCGTTCTGAAGTGACTCACGGCTTTCACGCGACGGTCAAAATCAACCGGCTGAGAAGGACGACGTGCTAGTACGGCCTGGATCACATCAACAGCAATTCCCTCATCCTGATACCAGGCACGGAAACGGCCCAGCATGAACTCAAATACATCTTCAGCTACATTGTCGTTGCTCAGCTTGTCGCCGAACAATGTACGAGACTTTTCGACCAGTGCATGAATGTCCAGCTCGAGCTCTTTTTCAACCATAATACGCAATGCACCAATGGCAGCACGGCGCAGGGCAAACGGGTCTTTATCACCTTTGGGGATTTGGCCAATGCCAAAGATCCCAACCAGAGTATCGAACTTGTCTGCCAGTGCCACGGCACAACTGATTGGGTTTGACGGCAGGGCATCGCCCGCAAAGCGCGGCATATATTGCTCATTCTGTGCAACAGCGACCTCTTCGGCTTCACCGTCGATGCGTGCATAGTGCATGCCCATCACACCCTGCACATCGGTGAACTCCATGACCATTTCAGTCATCAGATCCGTTTTACTCAACAAACCAGCGCGTTCAGCCAGTGCTTTATCTGCACCCAATTGCTCAGCAATAAAGCCAGCCAAAGCAGCAATACGCTCGGACTTGTCTTTTAATGTGCCCAGTTGCTTTTGGAATAACACAGTGCCTAGTGACTCCAGACGACTCTCCAGAGTTTTCTTCTTATCTGTCTCAAAGAAGAACTGCGCATCCGCCAAACGCGGACGAACTACTTTCTCGTTACCTGAAATAACAACGCTCGGATCTTTACTTTCGATGTTCGAGACAAACAGGAACTTGTTGATCAGCTTGCCTGCTTTATCCAGTAGCGGGAAGTATTTCTGATCGTCTTTCATGGTGTAGATAAGCGCTTCCGCAGGAACCGACAGGAACTCTTCCTCGAAAGACGCCACCAAAGTTACCGGCCACTCAACCAACGCCGTCACTTCTTCAAGCAGGTCTTCATCCATTGCCACAACCGCACCCAGCTTGTCTGCTTCTGCATTGATCTGCTCACGGATAAGTGCTTTACGCGCTTCGTAGTCGGCAATGACATACGCCCCTCTCAGGGTCTCAAATGCTTCATCGGCGTGATTAATGCTCACTCGTTCAGGGTGGTGAAAACGGTGACCCTGCAGCTGGTTTGAAATGGCTTTACCTAATACTTCGCCTGTTACAACTTCACTGCCGAGTAACGCAGCCACTGTGTGTACCGGGCGAATAAATTGCGTTTTGTTAGCGCCCCAGCGCATAGGTTTTGGGATAGGTAGTTTTGCTAATGACTTGGCAATGGCATCAGACAACAAAGCACTGGCCTGCTGACCCGCTACGGTTGCGCGATGTAACAACCAGGCACCTTTGTCGGTTTCCAATGTCTCGGCTTCTGATACTTCAATACCACAACCACGTGCCCAGCCCATTGCAGCTTTAGTCGGATTACCGTCGGCATCGAACGCCGCTTTTGTTGCCGGGCCTCTTTTTTCAACGACTTTATCCTGCTGCTGGGTTTGTAAGTTAGACACTTTTAAACCTAAGCGACGCGGTGACGCGTACCAGCTAATATTTTCAAATGCCAGCTCAAGACCGGTCAGTTCTGCCTGCATATTCTCGGCAAATGACTCTGCCAGCTTGCGTAAGGCTTTCGGCGGTAACTCTTCAGTTCCAATTTCAACTAATAGATTTTCTGTGGTCATGATTAATCCTTACAAAGCGGGAATCCGAGTGCCTCACGGGCCTCATAATAAGCCTGTGCACAAGCCTTAGACAGCGCACGCACGCGCAAAATATAGCGCTGACGTTCTGTCACAGAAATCGCATGACGGGCATCTAACAAGTTAAATGCGTGTGATGCCTTCATCACCTGCTCATAGGCCGGCAATGGCAGCCCCGCTTCGATCAGTTTCTGACTTTCCAGTTCACACTGATCAAACTGCTTGAACAGCGCATCAACATCCGCATGTTCAAAGTTGTAGGTTGATTGCTCGACTTCATTCTGGTGGAACACATCGCCATAAGTCACGCGGCCCATAGGACCATCAGTCCAGACTAAGTCATAGATACTGTCTACACCTTGTATATACATTGCAAGTCGCTCTAAACCATAAGTGATTTCACCCGTAACCGGCGAACACTCCAGGCCTCCTACTTGCTGGAAATAAGTGAACTGAGTCACTTCCATACCATTGAGCCAGACTTCCCAACCCAGACCCCAGGCACCCAGAGTTGGTGACTCCCAGTTGTCTTCAACGAAACGTACTTCATGAGTCAGAGTATCGATGCCAAGCGCTTCCAGAGATCCCAGATACAGCTCCTGAATGTTTTCAGGTGATGGCTTCAATACCACCTGGAATTGATAGTAGTGCTGCAGGCGGTTTGGGTTTTCACCGTAACGACCATCGGTCGGGCGACGACAAGGTTGTACATATGCGCTCGACATTGGCTCCGGGCCAATAGACTTGAGAAAAGTCAGCGGATGAAATGTCCCCGCACCCACTTCCATATCCAGTGGCTGCGCGATCACACAGCCTTGCTGTGCCCAATAGTCCTGTAAAGCCAGGATCAACCCTTGGAAGGTTTTGATATCGTATTTTTGCATAGTTGGCTTATTTTTGTATGGTACATGGAACCCGATTTGCTCAATAAAAACCGCAAAGCATCGGGCTAATTATGTCTGAAAATTATGCTCAGTATACCGCGAGCGCCGCGCTGTTTTAAGCGTTATCACTAAAAAAGCGTGTAAAAATACCGCTCACCCGCACTCTGATTTATGTAAGGTTTGAGAAGTTACGCTTTTATCCTTTGCTCACAATGCTCATCACAGAGCGCAAAAAAGCCACCCCTGAGAGGTGGCTTTTTATCGAGTGTCATGAATTGTGAGAATCTATATCATCAATGATGAGCACTCACACACACTTGTTTATACATCCAGGTTTACAACACGTAGCGCATTTTGCTCGATGAAATCGCGGCGAGGTTCAACCTGATCACCCATCAGAGTTGCGAACAACTGGTCGGCCGCAATGGCGTCTTCAATGGTCACTCGTAACATACGACGAGCTGTAGGATCCATAGTAGTTTCCCACAACTGATCAGGGTTCATCTCACCCAATCCTTTATAGCGTTGTGTATACAAGCCACGCTTAGATTCAGCAATCAGCCAGTCCAGTGATTCTGCGAATGTTTCGACAGGTTGGGTCTTTTCGCCCCGCTGAACATAGCCACCTTCGCTGATCAGATTAGCTACGGCCTTACCTGTATTCACGATACGTGCATAATCTTTCGAGGTAATGAAGTCATAATTCAGTGTATATGCTTTATCTACGCCGTGCTGACGGATATTGACCACTGGGTAGTACATATGACGCTCATCATCGTAGCTCACTTCAGCGCTGTAGATAGTGGCATCTTCATCATGTTTATCCAGATCAGCAACAAACGCCTGAATCCAGCTTGTTACTTTTGCTTCATCACTCAGATCGGCTTCGCTCAGCTCATTCTGGTATAACAGACGAGACATCATGGCACGCGGATATTTACGCGTCAGGCGGTCGATGACATTCAGAGTTTTCTGATAATCATGCACCATATTTTCCAGACGGTTACCTGAGATGGCCTCTGCACCTTCACTTGAGTAGATGCTTGCGCCATCCAGGGCTAAGGTCGTCAGGTAATCTGTCAGTGCACTGTCGTCTTTAATATAGCGCTCTTGTTTGCCTTTTTTCACTTTATACAGCGGCGGCTGAGCAATATAAACATAACCACGCTCGATGATTTCCGGCATTTGACGATAGAAGAAGGTCAACAGCAGCGTACGAATGTGCGAGCCGTCGACGTCCGCATCGGTCATAATAATAATACGGTGATATCGCAGTTTTTCCGGATCGTATTCGTCACGGCCAATACCACAACCCAATGCAGTGATCAGTGTAGCAACTTCCTGAGAAGACAGCATCTTATCGAAACGCGCCTTTTCAACATTCAGAATTTTACCTTTCAGTGGCAAAATAGCCTGATTCTTACGGTTACGGCCCTGCTTGGCCGATCCACCCGCTGAGTCACCCTCCACGATGTAGAGTTCAGATTCAGCTGGGTCGCGTTCCTGACAGTCAGCAAGTTTGCCAGGCAAACCTGCTAAATCCATAGCACCCTTACGACGCGTCATTTCACGGGCTTTACGCGCCGCTTCACGGGCACGTGCCGCATCAATGATTTTGCTTACAACTGTTTTAGCATCACTCGGGTTTTCTAGTAGATACTCTGTTAGCTTTTCAGCCATAGCTTGCTCAACAGCACCCTTCACTTCACTTGAAACAAGCTTGTCTTTAGTCTGAGATGAAAACTTTGGATCTGGCACTTTAACACTCACTACAGCAGTTAAGCCTTCACGTGCATCATCACCTGTCGCGTTGCTTGCTGTTTTAGCTTTCTTGTTAAAACCTTCTTTTTCCATGTAGTTGTTTAGCGTACGAGTCAGGGCACTACGGAAACCCGCTAAGTGAGTACCGCCATCACGTTGAGGAATGTTGTTAGTAAAACAGTAAATATTTTCCTGGAAGCCATCATTCCACTGCATGGAGACTTCAACACTTATACCGTCTTCACGTTCTGAAGTGAAATTGAATACGTTTTGATGAACAGGTGTTTTTTTGCGGTTCAAGTATTCAACGAATGCCTGAATACCACCTTCGTACTTAAAGTGGTCTTGCTTATTGTCTTCTCGCTCATCGCTGAGAATAATGCTCACACCAGAGTTCAGGAAAGACAGCTCACGTAGTCGCTTTGCTAAAATATCGTAGTGGAAGTTGGTATCAGAGAAAGTCTCGGCACTTGGCCAGAATCTCAGCTCAGTTCCGGTGCTCTCAGCTTCGCCAATCACTCCCAGTGGCGCATCAGGCACACCCATAGTGTATTTCTGCTGATGCACTTTGCCATCACGGCGAATTGTTAGTTGTAGTTTTTCTGAAAGTGCATTTACAACAGAAACACCTACACCGTGTAGGCCACCTGATACTTTATAAGAGTTGTCATCGAACTTACCGCCTGCGTGTAGCACGGTCATGATGACTTCTGCCGCAGATACCCCTTCTTCTGGGTGCAGTTCCGTTGGGATACCACGGCCATTATCGCGTACTGACACAGAACCATCAGTATGGATGGTAACGAAGATATCGTCACAGTGTCCTGCTAACGCTTCGTCGATTGAGTTGTCAACGACTTCGAAGACCATGTGATGTAGTCCAGTACCATCATCAGTGTCCCCGATATACATTCCTGGACGCTTCCTTACCGCATCCAATCCCTTCAGTACTTTAATACTCGATGAATCGTAATTATCAGACATGGTGTATTCCAATTATTTTGTTATTAAGCGGCCATGTTCCACGTGGAACATCTCAACATTTCGTTTCATGGGTTCCACAATGGCCTGGATACTTTCGGAGCTTATTGCAGTAATAAACAGCTGTGACTGACATTCTGCAAGTAACTGAGCGATACTGAGCATCGTATCCTGGCTTAGCTCCGAAGGTAAATCGTCGATCAGCAATATGGATTGCTTCTCGGTCTCGGCCTCAATCAAATTATTCTGTGCAATCTTTAACGCATAAAGAGTCAACTTTAATTGACCCCGAGACAGTATATTTTCAACCCCGTGACCGTTTGCATAGAAATTAAAATCAGCTTTATGCGGCCCTTTAGTTGTATAGCCAAGCTTGCTATCTCGCTCCAGTTGGGCGTTTAGCACATCAGCCAAGTCCCCTTTCCAGCCAGCGTCATAGCGCATTTCAAGGCCTTTAAAGATGGGGCTTATATCCCCTATCTTATCAAAAAAATGGCGCTCAAACCTACTTATATACGCCTTTCTGAACATATTTATTTGCTCTGCCAGACGTATAAACTCTCTGTCCCAGGTACGTATCTGAAGCTGGTACTGAGCAGGCTTCGATTTAAGTAAAGCATTGCGCTGCTTGAGCACCTGATTGAAGTTTTTCCAGACGCTATAAAATTGATGTTCCACGTGGAACACTCCAAGATCTAGAAACTTTCTCCGCTCTTTTGGACCTCCAAAAAACAATTCATAGCTTTCTGGTGTTATCACCTGTGTTGGTAAAATCTGCGCCAATTCAGCGATTTTTCGACTCGACTGTCCTTGGATCCGTAACTGGGTTTCGCCTTGAAGATCTTTACTAATTCCAATGGGAATGGACAAACTATGAAGTTGTTTTTTTCCATGAACGACACACTTAGCCTGCTCATGACGGATCATAAGCTTGTGTTTGTTAGTTCTGAATGAGCGCCCATTGGAAAGAAAATAAATGGCTTCAAGCAGGCTGGTCTTACCGCTGCCGTTCTCACCCAAAATGATATTGATCTGATCGCTTGGCGAAAAAGAAAGGGCCTCAATATTACGAAAATCATTGAGGCAAATTTGGATTAAACTCATTTAAGAGTGCACACCTGATTCTAAAGGCGCATTGGCATAACGACGTACATAGCTGAATCGTCGCTCGCCCCTTCAATCAAGGCACTACTGTTAGTATCAGCTAATGTAAATTGTACATCTTCCGTTTTAAGCGTGTTTAATACATCCAGCAAGTATGACACGTTAAAGCCAATTTCCAGGTCATCCCCCTGATACTCAACTTCTACGGTTTCTTCCGCCTGCTCCTGCTCAGGGTTATTAGCACTGATCTTTAACATACCATTCGACAGATTGAGACGTACACCTCGAAACTTTTCGTTCGACAGGATGGAGACTCGCTGAAACGCACTACGCAGCCATTCACGGTTCGCATTCACAAGCTTATCACCTCCGCGGGGCAATACTCGGCGATAGTCAGGGAAGCGACCATCCACCAGCTTACTGGTCAAAGTAAACTCGGGATCCAAAATACGAATATGATTGCTACCAAATTGAATGGTCAAAGGTTCATCGTCAGCTGGCAACAAACGCATGATCTCTTGAACCCCCTTACGCGGGATGATCAACTGACGCTGTGTATTAAGTGATTCCGACAACTGATGTTGTGCAATCGCCAGACGGTGACCATCGGTCGCAACCGTTTTAATTTCACTGTTGTCGACCTCAAAGGACATCCCGTTCAGATAGTAACGTACGTCCTGGTTGGCCATTGAGAAGTGCGTCGCTTCTAACAGTTGGCGTAGTTCCAACCGCGTGATCTGAAATTCAACCTCACCATCCCACTGCTCAAGATTTGGAAAATCTTCCGCAGCCAAAGTTGTTAAAGAGAAACGGCTTTGGCCACTGGTCAAAAGCAATTGATGTTCCTGACTGCTTAATTGCAGTAAAGATCCATCCGGTAAACTCTTACAGATATCGAGCAATTTTTTTGCAGGCAAAGTAATACTTGCATTGGCAACTTGCTCTTCCAGCGTGACGTTCGCAACCAGTTCAATCTCTAAGTCAGTGCCCGTCATAGACAACACACCTTCTTTTACCTCAACCAAAACGTTGGATAAAATAGGCAGTGTGTGTTTTCGCTCAATGGCTCCCGAGACCTGCATCAAGGGTTTTAAAAACTGTTCTCTTGAAATCGTAATTTGCATACTAGGCCCTTAAGACGACAATGTTCTGATCAGGTTTTGATAATCTTCTTTCACTTCGTGACTTTCATCACGCAGTGCTTTCACTTTGCGACACGCGTGTAGCACGGTTGTGTGATCGCGCCCGCCAAAAGCATCACCAATTTCAGGCAAACTGTGATTGGTTAGTTCTTTAGACAGCGCCATCGCCACTTGTCTTGGTCGAGCAACTGATCGACTCCGACGCTTAGACAATAAGTCAGACACTCGGATCCGGTAGTACTCGGCCACTGTACGTTGAATATTATCAATCGTGACCAGCTTATCCTGAAGTGCAAGCAAATCGCGCAGCGCTTCTTTTACAAATTCGATGGAAATGGGTCTGCCGGTAAAGTTCGCATTAGCAATCACCCGGTTCAGTGCCCCTTCCAACTCACGCACGTTGGAGCGTAATTTTTTGGCAATAAAAAAGGCGACTTCATGGGGCAGATTGATATTACTCTGCTGTGCCTTTTTCATAAGAATGGCAACTCTTGTTTCCAATTCGGGTGGCTCAATGGCAATCGTCAGGCCCCAACCAAAACGAGACTTAAGTCTATCTTCAACCCCTTCGATTTCTTTTGGATATCTGTCCGACGTAAGAATGATCTGCTGATTGCCTTCTAATAAGGCATTAAAAGTGTGAAAGAATTCTTCCTGCGAACGCTCTTTATTAGCAAAAAACTGAATGTCATCGATCATTAGCGCATCAACACTGCGATAGTAACGCTTAAATTCTTCAATGGCATTGTTCTGTAACGCTTTAACCATGTCCTGAACAAAACGCTCAGAATGCATGTAGACAATTTTTGCGTCTGGCTTCTTATCTATGATGCCATTGCCTACCGCGTGTAACAGGTGAGTCTTGCCCAGGCCTGTACCGCCATAAATAAAGACCGGATTAAACGCAGAGCCCGGGTTATCAGCAACCTGAGTTGCAGCAGCTTTTGCCAGCTGGTTCGATTTACCCTCAACAAAATTATCAAACGTATAGTTTTCTTTGATGTTGGACTTAACCCCAGATTTTGGGGCGGGCTCCACTTTAGCCGGGCTAGAGGCACCCACTGGTGATGCCGCCGGCTTATTCACCGCTCCGGCTTGTGTACTCAGACTACTTTCACCTGAAGCAGGCGCACTATTGACCGCGCCAATAGGTTTACTACCTACATCAAATCGCAGCTCAGGTGCTTCGTCACCACAGATCTCTGTCAGTAGTTCACTGATGCGATTTAAATACTTTTCTCTCACCCAGTCCAAAACAAATCGATTTGGCGCATAGATGGTCAAGGTATCTTCGGTACTTTCTGCTTGTAGTGGCCGCACCCACATATTGAACTGCTGAGAAGGCAGCTCATCTTGCAAAACATATAAACAACTTTGCCAAACCGACAGATACACGTCGCACTCCGAAATAGTTAATATTCCCGTACATAAAAACTCAGGATATCGCAGGATTTACCAACAAGGTTATACACAGCTAATCCAAAGGATCGACGG